>CAWDZD010000046.1:0-124467 GCA_963806465.1 uncultured Alphaproteobacteria bacterium
CTTTTGGCGATATTGGAAATACTGTTGTAAATTAAAGGTAATTTCCTAAGAGCGCTTCCCGCAAACTGACGGGAACCCAAAGGGAACTTGCATTATAGTGATATGTTCGTGGGCCCCAAAAGTAATCGGGCGAAAAACCCAAGTAATAAGGCCGGCAGAGTGTCTTGCCTCCACGACATCCGCACGAAGCCGGTAAGAAGCTTGTGCTGCATCGTAGTGATACCGTCCTCTCTATGCCCACAATTGCGACGCAATGGGATCGAATTTTGTACAGATATTTTTTCGATCAGTAGCGGTGGAGGGGCGCACGTTACGGCAAATCCCAAACCGGTCGAATGGATTGCACTTGTCGGTACGCTTCTCCTGTCGGGCGTGGGCGTCACCGTACCGACCAATACTGCGCGTGCGGATAATTGTCTTGCTGCACCGAATTCTCCGGCACCGCAGGAGAGCCACTGGTACTACCGATTGGATCGGGCAACTCAGCGCAAGTGCTGGTACGTCCGTGTGGTAGGCCAGCCGGTACAACAAGCGGCTCTGCCGGCGACAGTGGGGCCGGCCACGCTCTTGCATTCGAGCGTGGTCCGGGCCAAAACCTGCTGACAGCGCTCCGATATCAGTAAGCCCTGGCGACACCACTTTGCTCTCGCCGCACGTCGAAATACAAGCTGTCAAGCCAAACGCCGCGCCCGTAAGCAATGCGACAACCGACAATACCACATCATCAATTCACGAGGTACCCACTCCGCGAGCAAGCACGTGGTCGGAGAATAGCGCCCAGGCGGCTGCACTGGGGCCTGCCGCTCCAGTGGCGTGGCCCGATGCCCCGGCCGCAGTTGCTACGGTCAAGGCACAGGACCTCATTGCTGTCTTAACCGATGCCCCCACGGATTCAGTGTCCGACAATGCCGAAAGGACTGCCCGGGCGACGACCCGACCAACAACGCCGGGATGCCGATGATAATATTTCTTATTCTCGCGCTCGGACTGGCGTTGGTCGGCACTCTGTCTCGCGATGTCATGAAAATTGCCGCTGAGCGTCGCGAGCGGGTCTCGGCGCGCTCAGGCGCGGGACCGCTCTGAGAGTAGTGGACGCAGATTTATCGCCCCGCTCCAGTTCGCGCGATCCGAGCTTAGCGACGATCTCAGCGACGCTCCTCTCATGAAGCAGGCAAACGGCCGCAATTACCGTCTCAGGCATCACATTGCAAGCGCGCGCAACATCATGAATTTCCAGAACAACATCACGCTGAGCAGCGCGGCGTCCAACGTCCAACAACCCTGGCTGCCGTTCAACACCACCGAGTACCGCGACTGTAAATGGCAACGGCTTCACGCTGGACGGCGGCGGCGTGCAGAGTGGCTTCTTTGTCTTTTCCGGCAACGTCGCGATCAAAATCTAACTATCACCAACACCGCGCGGCTGATTGTAGCGGAGGCCTTCAGGCCTTCAGCTTAAAAAATTCGGCCGCCGCGGTCGCGCGCGGTCGGCGTCCGTGTGCGAATTTCGGAAAAAATCGACCGCCCCAGGCGCGCATTCGCCGCTCCGCCTCTTTGTATTCCGAGGTTATCAACGCGTTCGCTTTTAGGGACTCCGATTATGAGCAACATTTACTTAGATAATAGGTCTTTAACTCTAATGCCATTTTGTCTGGATTTGATAGAAATACAGACGACGAAGTCATCAGGCGTATCTAATTGAATTTGCGACTATAACTCTGGTACCGCGAAAAGTAGCCAACCATGTATCGCCAACAAGTTACAGTGTTTCAGTAACCCTTTCCCGTAGATAAGACGAACGAAATCGGACTTGACTTCTGTCGAAGGGGACTTCTCATGAAACGATTTGCGCTTGCGTTTGCATTGTGCGTCGGTGCTACGTCCGCTGCACTGACAGCCGATCTGCCAGCACCTTCGCCGTCGCCGCCGGTCTACGTGCCCCCTTCTCCAGTCTACAATTGGACTGGCTTCTATATCGGCGGCAACCTTGGCGTTGGTTGGAACGGGGGCGGCAATAACGATATTTCGGACACGTTTGGTAGCGCCTTCTCAACAAACACCAACGCCCAGTTCCTCGGCGGCGCTCAAGTCGGAGTTAACTACGAGTTCTGGGGAGGCTTCGTTGTTGGCGCGGAGGCAATGTTCGATTGGCTTCCCAATACCTCGAACACGATCAACACAATTGGCGGCGGTCCAGCTATTGGTAACACTGCTGCTGTCACAATCAACAATCGTTGGGTGACGACCGCGACCGGGTAAGCTTGGCTATGCTTGGGACCGCGTGCTCGTTTATGGTAAGGCGGGCGGTGCTTGGGTCGGAGCGAGCGATAATTCGATTACGGTCAATGGGGGGCCGGCTGCGTTCAGTACTACCAGTACCTCTAATTTAGGCTGGACCGCCGGTTTCGGTGTTGAGTGGGCTTTCCTTCCCCACTGGTCGGCGCGAGCTGAATACGACTTCATCGGGCTAAACAACCAGACCTTTACGGTAGCTCCGGGCTCGGCCTTCGCCGGCGACTTGATCAGCGTCAACAATCGCAACATTCAAATGTTCACCGCGGGCGTCAACTATAAGTTCGGTGGCTGGTACTAACGCGAGGCGCTTTCGCAAAGGGCCTCCGTGGCGACGCGCCGGGGCCTGGCCATGACGATCCCCTGGGGGACATCAGCTTCGAGCTTATCAAGCCGGTTGGCAAATCAGCTATATTGAGATTGCTTGACGCGTATGGAGAGCCGCGTCGAGCCGTGTCGTCTTGAGCCCCGGCCGCAATTGGTCGGGGCTTTCTTCGTTTGAATGGAACGAATTGAAGTTAAGAGAGCACACGCATCCCCGCGATCCGCACCTCGGGCGGCGAAGCCGACTTTCCAATCGCGCCAGCGGGAAGACTCGACCGCGCGTCCAGACCGGGGTCTCCATGTTGAGTTCGACACGGTAGGTACACTCGCGGCTCGACTTCCTGTGCGTCGTGTCCGCACTGCCATAGGCGCATCACGCGCGGATGCGCCATCCCGCATCGTATGCCTCGCCTATCGTCTCGCGGCCATAAGAACAAAATGGGAACATGGAGACACGACAGTCAAGCGGGGGAGCTTTTTCAAATTGGAACTTGGAACTTTTTGTCCTACCCTCATCGCAGAGCGGCCGTTTAATTGGAACTCATGAACCGATGCTTCAGAAAATTAGCTCGCGAGATGCCACAGGGAAGTGGTGTCGGGAAGCTTTGAGGTGCGTAAAGGAACGATCACCGTGACCGCACCTGATGGACGAACGAAAACGGCAGTTTTCGCTGAGTCCTTACTCAACACGGAAATCCTAGCGAGATCACTTTTGCTTCTGTTGCACAACGAGAAGCAACAAGACCCGAAAAATTATCAGAGGCAAGAGTAGGAGGCCAAAAGCGCGGAGGGGGCCGGTGATCAATGTTAACTGGGACGACGCGCGGCAGTACGTGACTTGGCTTTCTGCAGTGACTGGCAAAACCTATCGGCTGCTTTCCGAGGCCGAATACGAATACGCAACGCGCGCGGGGGCGACTACGCGCTATCCGTGGGGTGACGACATCGGCAAGAACAACGCTGCGGCAGCCAATGGGACAATAAGCAAACGGCGCCGGTCGGCTCGTTCGCCGCCAACGGGTTTGGTCTCTACGATATGGTGGGCAACGTCTGGGGGTGGACAGAGGATTGTGCCCATATCGGTTACCATGACGCGCCGGGCGGACGGCTCCGCTTGGATCAGCGGTGATTGCAGTCGCCGTCAAATCCGCGGCTTTGAGCAAGGGGCGCCGCTCGGATGTCCGTCGTGATGACAGTCGCCCTTTTGGGTGCAACCGACCTGAACATTGCTGCGTTGTTAAATCTGCGCCACGTGCCATGTCCGAATATAGATTCAATCCTCCTCTGACGCTGAAAGGCGACATCGTCGTCCACAATCTCGACGATGCGGTCCGCTTTATGACTGGGTACCGAAAAGCGCGCCGTCCGGAGCTCCAGACGAGTGTGCTACATCGTCTCGAGGGGGCTGCTAGCGAAGCAGAGGAACGCGAGCCGGTAATGCCTTTCTTGAGTGGGCAGAGGCGGAGCACCTGATAGCCAAATTCAGTGAATAAGATCGGGTGCTTATTTTGCTCTTCCGTGGAAGTCGTTCTACTGGGTCGAGCGATACATCGTCTCCGATGGTCGAAAGAAAGGCTTCCTTTTCATCGATGAATCGGTGCAGCAGATCCCACGCGCCGAGTAAAGTTTGCGTGCGAAGCGCGCCGCGACTACATAGCGGCTGGCGGCCGATCAGGACGGAGTTGATCCGGCCATATTGCCTCATACTCGCGTTGCATCCGGTTCTGCAAAGCGATTATTTGAATTTTGCAATCGTGGGAAATTCGCGCCGCGCCATCAGCGATGAAGTCGATCGCCCAGTTCGCCTCCGCTTCAGGCGCATTGACCGGCACGATGGCAATGTTCCGAACGTTGCGGCAGGCGCCGAACGCCCTGATATCTGCCAGAACAGCCTCTCTGATATCGTCGGGATACAGTCGTGTTTTCGACATGCGTCTACCCTTCGGAGGAAGGAGAGGCATAGCATGAACGCCTCCGCTATATTCGGGTTTTTCCGACCTTCGCGCACCGCGACTGACGGCCTGGGGCGGGAGCGCTACAGGTCTCTCAGCCACCGACGCCCGGACAGATCGCAGCTGGTGATAGCTTTCATGTAGGTAACGTGGCGCTGTTCGCCCTTGGCTGCGTTGTGCTCTACGCAATCGCCAAAGCGCTTTTTGAGCTGCTGAATATTGTTCTGGCTTCTGTTGTTGAACGGCCTTCGCCCGGCTGCGTTGGCGATGGCTCAGCATTAGTTCCGGCGTAAACAGCAAGTTGCCACGGCGTCGCTTGTGCCACCACTGAATAAAAATCCCGCCGAAGCGGGGCTAAAAACATAAAATTCGAACGCGCTTGCTTCACGACGTATGGTCGCTGCGACTTGGTTAGATGCCTATCGGGGTCGGCGGAACTTCTTTAAGAACGCTTGCGTGTCACTTCCCTGCGGTGTGTTGCTGTTGCCCTTCAGAGATCGCGCCCCGGCCAGGATTCCAGCGGTTACGAAGCCGATCGATGCTGCGACCATCATCAGCATGACAATGATTGCAGCGGACCATGTGCTGATTTCAGCCATGATGGATGGTGCTTTCATGCTTTGTGATTAGGCTAGCGGCGGTGCTCGGAACACTGTCGCTAGCCGCAATTACATGGTGAATTTGAAACCCACTTACTAGGGCCAAAGGAAATTAAGTCAGATTGTCACTGCAATTGCGAAAACACCTGTCGTATCAATGATTGTTTTGAGACATTAATGGAACCCACAAGCTAATATCACTTATCAAACAATCTTGTTTGATTCTCCTGCTTACGTCGTTGCCGCCAATATTCATGGTCGCAATTTTCCGCCGCTGGTGGGTCATCAGCCACCCGGCATCGTGCAGCAAATGTCGCACTCGGCTTTCAGATCGTGACCTGAGTGCCCATATGTGGTTTGACGAGCACAGCCCTGCTCGGCACGCTCAATCCCGGTACGAGGAAGAGCAAAGCAAGCCACGAGCAAAGTGACAACACGGTGTTCTTTGAGATCATGACTGCGCTCGAAGTGGTGATGTTAGCCACCAGTGTGCTGATTGCGTTCGCTACTATATGCGCGACCGCAACCTACGCCGCGTGCTGGGTTTCCAATGGCATCTCGGGCCGTGACTATTGGTGAAACGTAGCGCCTGTATCGGAAGGGTGAATCACCCTTAGCAGTGCGTGCGGCGTTGGGCGAGGCGTAGCAATTATTCGAGGTACGGCCTACACTGCCGTCTACGATCATCGCTCACGATTGCCGCGCCTTGCCGCCTCACGCAGAGCGATGGTGCATCGGCCCTCCTTGGTACACATTGTGTGGCTCACGGCTCCCGATGTGAGCGATGTAGGCGATGCGCCGGGCTTCGTCGCGCGTGAGCAGCTTTGGCCGCTCTGCGCGGGCCGCGCTCTTCCTCTCTAAATAGACGCAAACGTCAGAAGCACGTTCCAGAGGACCCGTGCCGGCCGATACGCCCTGCAAACTCTGGATCTCGCAGCGGGACCGAGAGTTTGCAGCCGCTCTGTGGTTTGAGCGCCGGCACTGACTGGAGGGGCCAAGCAGTGCCGGCGCGGACGGACGGGGTTGCAATGGTCCCCATCCGACCGGGCACTGTATCTATGCGTATATAACGACGGTCAAGCGGCTACCAACCTGCTAGACTGTGTGCCTCATTCAGCAGTTGGACCCCGCTATGACAGTAAAGATCGATGGCGTTGAGCCAAACATTTTTCCCGATGTAGAGGATCTCGACGCACGGGATGCGGGGCGTAATGTTGAGGTGTTCTTAGACATTAGAGTTGAAGGCAAACCAACGCCGGTCACCGTTAAGTTGAGCTACCCACAAGCCTCTGACCTGGCCATTCTTCTGGAGCCGTTCCGAAAGCCCTAGTCTTTCTGCCATTCTTCGATCTTGCCGGGCAGCTTCTCACGACACGACTGAACGTAACCCACCATTAGGCTCCAATCTTCGCCCTGACCCTTTGCAGCTTCCTCGTCGATAGCCTTGCCGATCCGTTCAATCGCAGCTTTCAGAGCGTCGATTTCACTCTTGAGATAATCGTTAATTGCCCGTTCGGCTAAGACCACGCAATTGGGGTCGTCAGCCTCTTTCGCTAATCGGCGCAGTACGTCCATAGATACGTTGAGCCGGTCCATCCAGCTTTCCCTTCCGCGAGTGCAGCGAACGCTTATCTCAGACATACACGACGCCTCGACCTTTCACCTTGTTTCCTGGTCACCCACTGGTGAGCGTGGCCGTAAAAAACTTAGTGTCTTCCGGGCATAACTTGTGCGAGCAAGAGTGTCGTTATCCAGGCGGCCAATATTATAATTGCTCCCCATCCAAAGGTTTCTGGAAAGACGAAGAACCAAGCTATCGTGAAAGTGGCGACTATGGCCAGCGCCGAAGGCTGGGTCGCGCATTGCCCGACGCGCGTCAGAACACGAATTGAGCCGCCCATATTTCAAGGACCGCGCTAGGCACCGAGCCTCAGCATTGGCAGCCGCGCACGCTGACTGCGGCTGCGTTCGTTGATTGCAGCTGGCTATTCAGCGTGAATGCGACATCGCCCTAGGCTCGGCCTGATGCTACCGCAGCGGTAGCGACCGACAAACCTTTTCCACCAGGGTCGAGACAGCCGCTCGACAAGCTGACCTTCTAATCACGCCCAGCACGCGCAATTCACTGCGCACAATCCCACCGCTGCACCGGGCCCCAGCGCGCGCGAGTGAGCCCGCTGCGCTGGGGTTCCCGAAGGGGCCGAACTTGCGGACTGGAAAGGGATGAGCATTGATCCCACATCTGACCGCATGTGCGGACGGGTCATTCAGAGCAGCGCGCCGATCCGGCTGGCCATCGTCGATGGCTTGGACGTGCGCGACAGCCGCGTTCACAACTATCCGTCTCGTTGGAACGGTGCGCCGAGCCAAGAGCTGCTGGTGATCCGGCGCAACCGCCAGACCGGCGCGGTGTCGCTCGACCCGTTGCGTTGGGGGCTTATTCCCTACTTCTGCGCGGACCCTAAGGGAGGCCGAAAGCCGATTAATGCCAAGTGTGAGACGGTGCGCACGCTGCCGAGCTTCCGTGACGCCTATCGGCGGCGACGCTGCATCGTGCCGGTGGACGGCTTCTTCGAGTGGAAGGCGATCAAGGGCCAGAAGGCCAAGCAGCCTTATGCCATCGCCATGAAGGACGGCAGCCCTTTCGGGCTCGGCGGGCTATGGGAGAATTGGAAAGACCCGAATTCGGGCGAGTGGATTCGCACCTTCGCGATCATCACGACGGACGCCAACGAGCTGGTGGCCGAAATCCATGACCGCATGCCGCTGATCCTGGCGCCTACTGACTATATCCGCTGGCTGGGCGACGAGTCCGGATCCGCGTGACCTGATGCGGCCGTTCCCGGCCGAGCCGATGCGGATGTGGCCGATCTCGGCGCGGGTCAACAAGCCGGAGAATGACGACCCTTCGATAGTCGAGCCGATCGAGTTGACGGCGTCGGCCGCGTAGTCAAAAAGCGCGTCAGCGTGACGCCGGGCCGGATGTTTATTTTAGGCGTCGAAACCGCTATACGATTACGTAATTTGATCCTGGCTTCGTCCGGAGAATAGGACCTTTGTGAAGACGAGTAGGAAGGCTGCATTCGAGCCGAAAACATTTCTCGCCAAAGTGGGCGATGGGAAAACGATAACCGAGTATCACAAGGACCAAGTTGTTTTTTCGCAGGGTAGCAAGGCGGACGCGGTTTTTTACATCCAGAAAGGCAAGATCAAGCTCACCGTCGTTTCCGAGCGGGGCAAGGAAGCAGTCGTAGGTATTCTCGAACCTGGCCACTTTTTTGGCGAAGGATGCCTGAATGGCCATCCGCTGCGGGTCACAACAGCTACGGCGATCGATCAATCCCTGATTACGCGCATCACTAAAGCAGCAATGATTGCGACCTTGCATGATGAGCCGGAATTTTCTGAATTGTTCATGGCGGATCTGTTGAGTCGGAACAGTCGAATTGAAGAGGACCTAATCGATCAATTATTCAATTCAAGCGAGAAACGGCTAGCGCGGACTCTTCTGCTTCTGGCGAATTTCGGCAAAGAAGCGACGGTTGAGCCGATCATCGGGAAGTTTAGTCAGGAAACCCTCGCGGAGATGATTGGCACGACCCGATCACGCGTCAGCCATTTCATGAACAAATTTCGCAAATTGGGCTATATCGAATACAACGGAAAACTGGAAATCCGCAACTCGTTGTTGAACGTGGTCTTGTACGACAAGCCTGAGATCAGGAAGCACCACGACGCAAGCGAAGAACCGAGATAGCCAGTCTCAGCCGCGAGCACCATCGAACTCTCAGCCACCCTGGCTGGAGCCGCTTGGCTACAGGGCCGAAAGCGCTGAGGGGGGCGTTGGGTCGCGGCCCTAACGTGAGTGCGTCGTATGCGTCTGACTTCTTCCTACCACCCCTGAACGCGTGCGCGACCAGCGGCCACCGAAAAACATCGTCACTTTATCATGATTATCTTTTATCGACTTTGTGTCGGCAGGCAAAATGACCATGCGCTAAGTGGCTGTGAGGGTCGGAATTGATGCCTAATACCCGTCGGATTCTCATTGTTGACGATGATCCCGAACTGCGCGACGCGCTGTCGGAGCAACTTTCGCTGTACGAGGAGTTTGAAGCCGTCGCGACGGAAAACGGCATCAAGGGCGTGGAGGCCGCCAAGGCAGGACAAATCGATCTAGTGATTATGGATGTCGGCTTGCCCGACATCGACGGCCACGAAGCCGTGCGCATCTTGCGCAAGAACGGCTTCAAGGCGCCGATCATCATGCTCACGGGCCATGACACCGATTCCGACACCATCCTCGGCCTCGAATCGGGCGCCAACGATTATGTCACCAAGCCCTTCCACTTTACCGTGCTGCTTGCGCGCGTCCGCGCCCAGCTTCGCCAGCACGAGACGAGCGAGGACGCGGTCTTCACGATCGGCCCGTACACGTTTCGGCCAAGCTCGAAGCTGCTGCTTAATCCCAAGGGCAGCAAGGTCCGCTTGACCGAGAAGGAGACCTCGATCCTGCGCTACCTCTACCGCGTCGGCCAGCGGCCGGTATCGCGGGAGACGCTGTTGCAGGAGGTCTGGGGCTACAACTCGGGAGTCACCACGCACACGCTCGAGACGCACATCTATCGATTACGGCAAAAGATTGAGAAGGATGCCGCCGCTCCGGCCATCCTGGTCACTCAAGCGGGCGGCTACAAACTGGTGCCTTGATCGCGGCGTCATGACGATCAGCGATAGCGCGGCGAAGTACATGCCGACATTGTGAGGACTTGCGACCGGGCCATTTGTCCCTCCCTCATCAATGTGCGTCTCGCGATGCGTCGCGACTACTCATGCGCCCCCGAAGCGGCAATCAGCGCCGCGTCCACAATCGCCTGCTCAATCAACGCTCGGGCATTTGTTGCTTTGGCTGGTCGAGATAGCCGAAGGTGACCATCGGCGCACCGCGCTCGTTCACAACGCTGAACCCGACGCCGGCGAAGGCAAGTCGATCATCCCTTGTCGATTGAACTTGCTTAGTCGGTACTTCATTGTCGATCTCCTCGCGCACCCGACCGGCTAGCAACAAGACGAAACCGGGCGCACATTGGCGGACGGGCTGACGCGGATAGAGCCATGCCAGACCCTAAGCAGTTTGAAGCGTGCTTTCTCTGTCGCCAAGCATTTGAGTTTGGTTCGCGTGCCTATGAGGGCAGGAGAATCCCAGCATGGGAAATGATGGTCTGCACAAGCTGCTATGAAAGCAATTGGGACGGGATCGTCCCCGAGGCGTTTCCGCACCTGATCCCGTATCTCAAATCGCGAGGGGTCGAAATAAAACTGAATGCCAGAGGCCGGATCGACTGGCCCACCTGACTCCAATTTCGAATTTATTTTGCTTCACTGCCGCGCCAGGCTGCGTCGCAGACCAGCTCGTCCGCGCGGCGGATGATTGTGTCGAGCATCAAGTCTGCTGGATGGCTGACAGCAGCCAATTGCCGCGACGGGCGCGCATGAAAGTCCACAATTCCGTGACCTCGCTCCGCTCGCCGCCTTCGACGACGCGTCCGCTCGTGCGCTCGACCATGCTGTCGTTGAGCGCGAATTTCATGGCCACGGTCGCATAATCGGTACCGCCTTCGCGCCAAGCTTCCGCCAGATCGCCTTGCAGCAGCTTCACATCAGTGACGCGATTGACTAGACCGCGACTCGCGTTGCCCGCCAACTGCTCGGAGAAATAGGACAACATCTCGGGCGTGACCTTCGCGCGCAGGGCCGAAAGGTCTTCCGTTGAATAAGCAGCCTGGATGTCGCCGAGCAATCGCTCGAACGCGTCATAGTCCGACTTGGCGATGGCAAGAGTTTCGCCGGCCGGCGGTGCAGCGGCGCCGCTCGACATTCCAGTAAGACCGCCAAAACTGTGGCCCGTCGCAGGACGCGCCGCCGCATAGGCGGGCGCAGACATATTGCGCCGCCGCCACCAGGCGAAGATCAGCCTTGCGACGATCACGACCAGCAGGACTTGTATTAGCAGACCGAGGATCGAGGCGAAGCCGGCCATGCCACCGAAAAATCCTTGCCCGAATAGCAGACCAAACAGACCGGCGCCGAGGAAGCCGGCAGCAATCCCGCCGAACAATCCGCCGCCGAAGAAGCCCGGACGGATTGCAGTCTGGCCGATGGGTGTGGCGCTGCCGGGTTGTGTCATCGAGTTCTGGATCGGCGCGGTAGAAGGCGCGGTGGGCGTGTTAGGCGGCGCCGAGTATGTGCGCATACCTCGGCTGCCTGCTGAGAAGCCGCCGCCAGCGCGTGCATGCGCATCAGCAGTAACCAACACAAACGCTGCCGCGATCACGGCAAGCGCGATCAGCCAGCGATGGCAAAACATGACACTTATTCCCGGCCAAAATTGAGTACTAAAAATAGGTATGCGCCTGATGGCTTGTAAGGGTCTAGCCGTACCGGCTTGCGACAACGACCAATCGGCCGGAGGAGTAGCCATGGGCGATTGCCTTGACCGGCAAGTGCGCAACGAACGCAAGCAGCGGTGCGGTAACATTTAGTCCGGAATACCCGCTGACGTTTTATTCGGCGTAACAGCTGGGGTTGCAAGATCCGCAGGCCGTGGTCTTGGCAGCGGCGGCGATGGCCCGGCCCGATGGTGAGCGCCGGTACGAGTGACGTGGCGGTGCAACCAAGTCAAAAAGGACGAGGGCGCATTTTGCGCCTGAACTGACGCAGCCGCGCACAGCAAGAAAGACAGAGAGAACGTAACGGCCCCTAATACTCGCAACTTCACAAGAATCGCCTCTCCCGGAGCACGCGACGAATGGCCGCTCGCCACGAAAGGGTTAACTCGGATTAGGGCGGCGCTGAGGCCAGCGCCGTCGTTTGAAGGCTGCTGCTGGAACTTGCTGAACGCGCCGACAGACTGCTAACGAAATTTACAGAAGGAAACAGAAGAAATGGGCCTTGAGCCGACCAAACATGTGAACGGCCGCATGTGGCAACCTGGTCAATCAGGCAATCCTAACGGGCGGCCTGTTGGCTCTCGTACAGCCTTCTCCGCCAGCTTTCTAAAGGACCTTGCCGAAGTTTGGCGGGATCACGGTCGCGAAACGATGGTCAAAACGGAGACAGACCAACCGTCAATCTTCTTCGCCACCTGTGCTCGATTGATTGGTCCTGAGGTCAAGCTCACGATTGAGCAGACGCTTCCTGGAAACCTGAGCATGGAAGAGTGGCAGGTGATGCGGGAGGTGATTGCCGCCGTTCGCCAAGCCACGGCAAGCGTGGCCGCGTGAGGCCATGACGCGATACCCAGGCTTACGGTGCCTATCCACCGCTTATTCCGACGCAAAGCTGGGCGAAAAGAATGTCTGTCTTGATCGTGTGTTGATATCTTGCAGCCGAAGCTTCTTGTGCTGATCGGACGTATCCATGCGCCATCAGGCGATCAAGCGCCTGTTTTTTAGCTGTATCCGGATTTTCAGCCCATTTTTTAACGCCCCACCCGCTCACGATGTCACACAAGATTGCAAGTTCTTCGTTGTTGATGGTGATGGCATCCGTCATTTGACCGCTCCTAGGAACCCTCAAAACGTCCACCTTCACGTTATTTTTAGGCTCATGACCGGCGGGGGAAGTGGCGGGTCACGCCACCGCTTTGTCGGACTATCCTCATTTGCGGCATGGCCCGCGCTGACTCAGAGAAGCAGGGGGATAGTCGGTGTCGGTGCGGATTATAATGGCGGACAACGCCCGGCGCACGCCGCCGTGCAGGAAGACAGTTGGATCCAAAAGTCGCGGTTAGATCCTTGATCTGTGGCTCAGCAACGGCGAGCTTGCCGACGGACAAAGCTCCAATTGGACTTTGTATGCTAATGAGTTGTGGCGCCGGAACTAATATTAATCCGGATTACCTCTGCGGAACAGGCTGAACCCATCTTGGCGCGCGCTTCATCGAGCGCATCGGTTTCGTATTCCGCATTAATAATTACGGAACGCGTAGGCGCCCGATCTCTCGCTTTGTCGAAATAGTCCGCTCGCCAGGTGGGCATGATCTCCTCCTGATTTTTTAAGGCCGCAATAAGGAACTTGGCGACATTTCCCTGAGGCGCGAGGGCAGCGGCCTGGTTCCTTTGTCGGTTGTCCTAGCCAATCCTTATCTTGAATAGAAACGCTTGATGACTTATTCGCGTTCCAGCGACCGAAAGCACTTTCGCGCTGCGAGGCGCCGTGGCCCTTCAGAGCGGCGCGTCCGTCGGCTTTCTAACTTGGTTCGTTTAGATCTGGCCCCGATGCTAGGCCGCAAGCGGACATACGACCGCCTAGGGGAAGGAGCACGACTTAAGCCGCCTGCCGGCAAACTTTCTCCAGCGTCCCAGATTCGAGATCGCGTACCAGCCTGCTCAGCGACAGTTCGTCTAGCTTGCGCAGTACGTCGCCGAGTTTCTCGTTGTTAGCGCATCCAGCCGCGAAGTCGTCGCCGTAATGCTTCCGCAGGATGCGGATTAAGGTATTGCCGTGCCTGTGGCTCAGGTCGCCATTCTTGTCGCGGTATCGTTCAAAGACCATCAGCAACGCTCAAAGCAAACGGGCCGCTCCCGATTGCGGAACGGCCCCCTTCCTTTCTGGATTCCTGCGTCAGACTTTACCGGTGGTCACGGCGGTCGCCGTAATGTCCACGGCCGTAGTCATGGCGTGGCGCGTAGTTATAGTACCCTCGATCATGGTGATAGCCGGGCCTGCCGGCATTTACGCCGACGCCGCCAGGACCAACATAGACATCGACAGCCAACGCCGGCAGCGCCGTCACGATGAGCGCCGCCGCAGCAGCAACACCTATTGCGATCTTTTTCATTACGATCCTCTCATTCACCCTAATGAGGAAACGTCGCAACGGACAATGCGTTCCTTCGCGAGGATCGCCCACGACACTCACCCAGTCAGTATTGCGGTCGCCTCATCAACTCTGAAAGTGAGCCGTTTTGCACAGTTCCAAATCGGAATAATGCGTATTGAGATACATGCCTGCACCCATCGTCGTTGATCCGGAGCATTGGCGCGACCGCGCGGCACGAATGCAGGCGGCTGCACTAGCGATCGGACTAAACGGGACCGGGCAAGTGACACTCACTCGCATGTAGATCGTCTAAGGGCGGCGAAGTACTGACAAAAGCAATCGGCCGTCGTCGATTGTGAAATAGCCTTCTCAGGTCTCGATAGAAATGAGAACAGAGCGCTTTTGTGCAAAGAACAAGGAATGCCACGCTGAGGACAATCTCTAGAATTTTGAAAACTAACGTGTGGGGCCTTATTCAGAACCCAACTGATGACGGTCGCCTCATCGCACAGCGGAAGTCACGCGAGGCAGGCGAGGGGCGGCTGGGATTGCTGGCGGCGCGTCGGCATCAACTAACGCTGCTTCTAACCAGACATGGGCCAGTTTCAGGTAAGCCCGGCGTTCATCAACGCTTCGAGCGTCGTGCACCCACTGAAGGCATTGGTCCGCCATCGCGCGACAGTCTTTAGGGGTCATGTTTCACACGCCGAGCTTGCTCACTCCCGTATGTACATAAAACTCAGTTGCGGCCCCGCTGTTCCTTGAACGCCTCCGTCACTTAGCACTGAGCGTTCGTTAGCATAGCCGATACCGTCGGCACCAAAAGAGAACCCCGCATCTCGGTGCGGGGTTTCTCCTACTACGGGGACACAAGCAGTCGGGGGGAGGGGGCGCGTTGTGATTGGTCCCCGTCTCACTACTCAGTTCACATCAGAAACGCACTCACCCCAAAAGTTGTTCCGAAAAGGCAAGGATCAAAATACAGACCTTAGCTGCGATGGCTTTAGGAACGTCTGCTTGGCAGCCGATTTATTTCAGTATGCTTGCGCAGCTGCGGGGCGCTCCCGTGGCGCAAAAGCTGGGAAGGCGCTCCAAGAACAGCCCCGTTGTTTGGAGCGCTTTTCCTTGCGGAATTTGTGCGTGAGCGTAGCTAAACCCGGCCCATTAAGACCAATATTACGACGACGATCAGAATGAGGCCGATGCCGCCGCCGGGATAATAGCCCCAACCACTTGAATAGGGCCATGTCGGTAGAGCACCGATCAACAATAGTATCAGGATGACTATCAGAATAGTCCAGAGCATGACGTTCCTCGCTTCTGCCCAGACCCGAAATCAGAAATGCAGATTATGAGAAAAGGTTCCGATTAAGGACCACAGTTTTGAACGTGCGGAACGCTTAAGCTGCTTGCTCCACGCCTCCGTTCGCTACCAACTCCGCAACGCTGAAGCCTTGCCCTTGCCCGCTTTACTCGCGAGGGCCACACCCGCCAGTGTGTAGGTCTTACCTTAATCCACTTGTTGGTTTCGGCCGCTATCCATCGGCCGACAACGCGGCGACAAGGAAACCCAATGGGATGAGGGCCGTGTTTATCAATGACGCTAACTCAAGATCACCGGTGTACGGCGCAGTCGCTATTGGCTTCCAATCCACAATAAATTGTCTGCGGTTCTTAGGTTGGCTCAACAGGAGCGAGGCGCGGCACATGGCGGCGAACTTAGCCAAGCTGCCGGGCCACCAGCGGAAAGGCTAGAGGCGACCTACCCCATTACGGCGCGTCGTGTCATTGACCGACCGAGCGAACGTCACAGGCCGTCCTCTGCGGTAGTTTTCCTAGACTTCAAAATCCGGCCCGAGCGCAACCATGAGTCTGATAAACTTCCTGAGGTCGTTCATGGCCGCTTCGTCTCGGCGGGCCTCAACCCACCATTCCCGCAATCGGGTTCGGCCCTTGATCGTCGCCAGCATCCTGTCGGCCGCCTCCATAAAACTACGGATATCTCGGGGGCTGGGGAACGGACCGGGCGGTCTCCTTTTGAGGGGTCCAAGGTTTCGGCCAGCCTCGTTGATCTCGTTGATCATGTGGTGGATGGCAGTGTAGGTTTCTTCGTCGTTAACTGCGGCGCTCTTTTTCTTTGACCGCGGCTCAAGCTTCTTCTTGGCCATCGCGTACCTCTCTCCCACGCCTCTAGCATATCAACTCATTTTCATTTCCTAGAGTGACGCCCGCCGTGGCAACGACCCGCCGTTTCCCGCCGCCATGGCTGATCGACGAACGGCCAGAGAGCTACATCGTTCGCGACGCTACCGGACTGGCGCTCGCCTATTTCTATTTTGACGACGAGCCGAGCAGCCGAACCGTCACCAAGCGGCTGACCAAAGACGAGGCTCGCCGCATGGCGGTCAACTAGATCCGATCTGTTAGCCGTCCTGCTCCGCGGTCACCGCCCGCTGGGCCTGGAATAATCCGCCTATAGCATCATTGCCAAAAGCGCGAGGATGGAGCCTAGCGCCACGACGAAGGCGCCAGCGATGCTCATCCAAGTTACAGTCTTTAGGCGCCGAGCATCCTTGGTGATACCTGCCCTGATCGCCTCTTGCTGAGCCGATAAGTCGTTGGCTGTCGCGATCGCCCGCCGGTGCAGTTCAGCGATTAGTCGCGCGCGCCGTTGGTGTGCAATGCGGTCGAGTACGGGCGGAAGCCCGCGCCGTGTTGGTGTGTCACTCATGGTACTACCCACAACCCTGCGTCGGCCAAATCGTTGCAGCCGAGGACGCGCACGTCAACGCTTCGCATGGAAATTGATGGCGGCGATCTCCGGATCGCGCCAAGCCCGATGAACGAATACGACTGGCCCGCTGTTGAACAAAGCGGCGCCCCGGCGCCGGGCGACCGTGATCTTGAACCGGCGGATATAGCCCGTCTCACTTTCTATATTCTGTGGCGACATGACGAACGAGATCAGCATCGAGGTCGACGGGAAGCACGACACGGGTATGAAGTGAACTGCGGGATGATTGTTGTCAGCGGCGGCATACTGGGCAGCAAACCGGCGCCACTCAGCGGTTCACGCTGCGGAATGGGATACTGGTGATACGGCAACATCCGCGCGAAGACGGCAAAGCTCGGTCTTCGAGCAATATGCTCAGCGCTTTGCCGAGAACCCATCGATCAGACGGTTCATCGAACGTGCGCGCAATGGTTCGGCTTCCAAGTGTCCACCTAACCGAAGTCTCCGCCTAGGCCGGTGAAAGGCGCGATGGCCCACTTCACGCCGGTTGATCTGGCTTGGGCTTGAGATGCACGACCTTGCCCATCTTGTCCTTGGCCGGATCGGGCGTATTCAACCAAGTGATCCATCTCTTCCTAGTTTCAACGTCGGCAAAGAATTGCCAATGGCGTGAACCACAATTGTCGCAGACTTTGTTGAAGTCAGAGGAGGACAGCACTTCCAACGGGGGTGGCGGGACGTTGTCGTGCGTGCAATCGAACTCGGCCAGATAATAACCATCACTGATTTGTGCGACGATCTGACCGGTTCGATAGTCTTCGCCATGCTCGTCAAAAAAGTACATGCCAACGAAGTTGATTGGCTTGCGGTGGTCGGATTTGGTCATGATTGCCTCACTCTAAACCGAGCACAAAGACGATGCGAATCTGTCGGCGGGTCGTACGGATAACACTTTGTGAGATTCCTTCGCGGAACGTCGCTGGGGAGTTGTCGAGGACAAGCGCAATAATCCGATTGAGGCGATACGCTGCGCCATACAAATGCTTGCGAAGGGCTACGCCGACGTTGTGATCGTGGATCCGTCCAAAGGCGAGAAGGCTTATAGCCCGACCGAGTTTGCTCAGTTTTACACGGACACAAAAAATCACGGCCAGTAGCAAGACGTCGCGGCATAAGTCCTGCCTAACCGTCACTACCGACCGCGCTTAATAACCCACGCGGGGACGGCGGTGTGACCGCCCTAAGTAATTAGTAAAAAATATGGGTATAATTTCGGGGAGTATGTCGTTGAGGAGTATTGCATGGCCCCGCGTGCGAATTGGAAGGGCTACCTTCGGCTTTCGCTAGTCTCTTGTCCCATCGCCCTCTATCCGGCGTCGTCTCTCAGCGAAAAGGTGAGCTTCAACCGGATCAGTCGAAAAACTGGCAATCGATTGAAACAGCAGAACATCGATTCCGAAACCGGTAACGTCGTCCCCCGAGAGGACACAGCCCGCGGCTACGAGGCGGCAAAGGGGCAATACCTCATTGTCGAAGATCAAGAAATCGATGCCGTGCAAATCGAAAGCACCCGCACAATCGAAATCGATCAATTCGTTCCACGAAGCGAGATCGATGACCGTTATATCGACTCACCTTACTACCTCGCGCCTGATGGCAAAGTCGGACAGGATGCCTTCGCCGTCATTCGTGACACGATCGCCAAAATGAACATGGTCGCCATTGGTCGGGTCGTACTCACTCGTCGAGAACACGTCATCGCGCTTGAGGCTCGCGGCCGAGGTCTCTTGGGGCTGACGCTGCGCTATCCCTACGAAGTTCGCGACGAACAGCCCTATTTCGAGGATATTCCCGATCTGAAGCTCCCCAAAGAAATGCTCGATCTGGCAACGCACATCGTCCAGACCAAGGCTGGCCATTTCGATCCCGCGCAATTCGAGGATCGGTATGAGAACGCGCTAATCGATCTGCTCAAAAAGAAAGAGGCCGGGGAGAAGATCGAACCAGCGAAGGAAGGTCCGACGCCGCAGGTCGTCAATCTCATGGATGCCCTGCGGGCCAGCATCGATGCCGAGAAAAAGAAGGCTCCGGCCCCCAGCACCCAAGCGCGGCGACCTGCTAAGAAGCGGGCCGGCCAGAAGTGATCCGGGTAGATCATGACGTCCGTTGAACTCGACGGCTCGGTACTCAAGTCGTCGGTCGCCTTCACAGGGCGGCTTGCGTGCATGACCCGTGCGGAAGCGTTCGATGTCGTTCGGCAGCGTGGCGGAACGGCGAGTCCGGCGGTTACGAAGCGAACGAAAATCCTCATTGTCGGCGAGCTCGGCTGGCCCCTCCTGGACGATGGGCGTCCCTCCAACAAGCTCAGCCGCGCCAGCGAATACGGCATCCCGGCCGTCAGTGAGCGTCGCTTTCTCGAATGGATTGGCAGGGCGGTCCCGGACAGCGTCCAGAAAACCTATTCGGCCGATCAACTGGCTGCTTTGAGCAAGATGTCGATCGGCATGATACGCGAGCTTGCGCAACTGGGCCTGATGGACGAGCGGAATGGCCGTTTCGGCTTTCGCGACCTGGCCGGTGCCCGTCAAATCGCCAAGCTACTCAACGACGGAGTCCGCCTGTCGGAAATCATCCGCGCCGTCAGCGAGATCCGGAAGTGGCTTCCTGATGCCGGATTGGCTGGAGTCCGGCTTCATGCCGGCACACACAGCGATGTTCAGGTCGAGCAGTCTGGCGGTCGTACCGACAAATATGGTCAGTTCGTCCTGGCAGTTGATCACGCTCGCGACGATCCCGATGACCTTTTCGACAGGGCGCATGCGGCCGAGCAGCTGGGGGAAATTGCCGAGGCCGAAAGGCTCTATCGATTGCTTATGAAAAGCGATCCGACCGACGCTTCCGCGCCGTTCAATCTCGGGAACATGCTTCAGGCCGCTGGCCGTACGGTCGAAGCCGAAGTGGCTTTGCGGGCTGCTACGCGCGCAAATCCGGCATTCGCCGAAGCTTGGTATAATCTCGCCGACCTATTGGATGATCAGGGACGGTCCGAAGCCGCCGTGGATTGTCTGCGCAAAGCACTAATGGTTTCGCCCGACTACGTCGATGCAATGTTCAATCTGGCGCTGTTGCTGCAGCGGAAAGGCGCGTATGCCGAAGCCGCAGACTATTGGCGGCAGTACTTGGCAAGTGATCGTTCATCGGAATGGGCCGCGCGGGCCCGGCGATCACTGAAATTCTGCGAGATCCAAGTTAACTCGCAGACAACTCGTCCTGCGGATTCCGATCAAGCGGCGTAAACCCAGTCTTATCAATTCGGTGGATCATGATTGCAGCAGTCACACGAAAAGGGCTCGTCCGCGCCGCCGCCTCTGGGCTTATAGGTGTGACGATGCTTGCTGGCGCTTTTGCTCAGACAAAAAAGCTCGGCGACGGCCTATCGTCGGAAGGAGCAGGTGCGCTATTTGCAGGTTCCAACCAGACGACAACTCTGGATTGCGCCGGGGGCGGCGCCCACATTTTTGGCAGCAATAACACGCTCACTTTAACGGGCGGCTGCGCATGGCTCGATATGGTCGGCTCGAACAACACAATAATTGTCGCCCTCGCCAACGGCGCTAACATTGAGTTCGCCGGATCGAACAACGCAATCACGTGGACGTCACCCGATGGCAAAGAACCGGTGGTTCGGCATATGGGATCTGGCAATACTCTCACTGCTGGACATTAGGCATAGCGCCCGATATGCGCCGGCCTCGTCCCCGTAGCATGACCGGCTCAGCTGCTTGGTCTATCTCAGCGACGCCCCGTGGCTCATCCGCCACACTTTCAGAAAATCTCAACGTACAAGAAGAAACCGCTTTTGCAGCCAAACAAACGGCCCCAAAGTAGCAGCTTCACCCGGCGGGGATCGCGATGATTTGGTCAACACACCTTCGTTGCGTGGCGGTCGCCTTGTTCGCCATGGCGGTTTCTTACGCCGTCTGCGCTTGGGCTGTTCCTTCCGCGCGGGCCTTTACGATGGAAAATCTGAGCACCGGCGGGAACACCACGCGGTTTGCCGAGCCAGACGGTCCGGCCAACAACTTCGGCCGGGGCGCGCAACCCTTTGGCCCGGGCGGCCCCATGGTGCAGTTCGGCGCTCGACAGGGCCAGCTGACGCCTTTCAGTCGTTCCCCAGGCTCCGGTTACAACGCCACGCCTCCTGAGCCGTATGCTCGCCCCCTCGGCAACGGCGACTAAACCGAGAAGGTCGAGCAGTCTGTCTTCCTGCGGTGGGACATCGGAACGATACGCACGCTCGCCCCTCTGCGGAATTAAAAAAATTAGGCGTTTTTGCCTCGCCCGCCTGTCCAATTGTCGCGATCGGCAATAGTACGGACACGCCCTCCAAAAGAAAAAATGGCGTGCGTATCTCATTTGCTATTGGCGAGATACGGGGCGGTTTCGGCCGCCCTTTTTGTTGACACCCGCGAACGCATTCCACCCGAATAAAGCGGCGTGAGGGTCATCCTCACCGTTTTGCGATAGCTAACTTAACCCCGGCCAAGAGCTGCTAACTGGCTGGGGCTTTTCATTTTGACGAAAAGACCAGTCAGGAGGGTAACAGCCCGATAATTAGATGACGTTTAAATGACGGGCACGCTTCAATTGGGAGGAAGGTTCATGACACTCAAGCATAGATGCCTGCTTACGTCCGGCTTCGCTATCCTTTCAGTTGTAGCCGTACTCGGGGGCGCAAGCGCCCAATCATCAACAAGTTCGAACGCTCGTACACAAGGTCGCCCCCACGGAGTCCAAGTGCTCGACCGCCAGGCGTTGTATGACTACTACTACCCGGTACTGTCGCCAGTGAGCCCAGGCTGTTACTTACCCAGTGACGGTTGCCTCAGCGAGTATAGCGTTCAGAACTAGGGCCACGCGCGCTCGCCTCGCTGCGGGATGACGTCTGCGCCCTGATCGGGCCAAAAGGCCTTCGAGTGATGCGCGGCCTGTATCATCCCATTTGCATTTGCTTGGACCTACGAGGGCGCCGAACTGTCGCCGTGTGTGGGGTGGGCGTTCCGGGCCTTATCGATCTTCATTCACTGCCATAGCCGTTTCAGAATATCGCGAATAGAGTTGGTCTACTCGCTGCCGCCACATATTTACAAAGGCAGCGGAAGTCAGTTTGTTTACTGATCTCCAAACATGTTTGACGGTCGGAAGCGTGTTCCCCCAGATCGCGCGCTTGCACCACCTTTCACCCTTTTGTCGGCCTTCGTCGGTGGCGCACATTGACTTCCAAGCAATCCGATCTGGATGGCTGACATGTTCTGCTGCGCCTCGCCATCCTTGTTGATGAATCAAATACAGTTCGCCGACAGTCGGCTCTCTGTGAGCATATAGTTCAAAGAGCGTCGCCTCAGTGACCAATTTGTAGGCTGCAGCAACAGCGTTATCGCGCGGGCTGGTAATATCTCCGGACCCATATTTTCTGAACTCGGATCTGCTGAGTTGGAACAAGCCGATATACGAGCCCGTGCGTTGCTTGGGATCAAAATCAGACTCGATTTTGGCCACCGCCTCCATAAAGCTAAAGTCCAAATCGAATGCATCCGCAGCTCGCTTGATCTCTTCAACTGGCGTTCCGACCGGAATATTTCTGAGCGAATCTAAAACGATATCGGCCGGTTTCTTGTCCAGCGGCAATTCAGCGTAGGGATCAAAACCCAAATGCGAAGAGTACAGCTTAGGTGATGTTGCACCGGCAGAGTGATCCCGAAACAGGAAATCCTCCTGCTCTAACCCAGCTTCCTTCTCGTTCGCGTTATCGACGACAGGCTCCTCTTCTTGCAACAGCACTGAAAAACGTTGCGAAAACGTAGCAGGCGCGGCGGATAGTATGAAAAAGCTCGGCGGTTGTTCAGTAACGCCTTCCTCCGCCGCCAAATTTGATTGGTCGGTCGGTATCTTTGCGACGACAGTCACACAAAGCGGACTTGCCGCAAACGCAGCGGCAAAACACGTCAATTGCCAAAACCTCATTGCCCCCTGTACCCCAGATATTTTTCTTTCCCCAAGGTTCGACTCTCTTGGCGTTCTTTTTTGTGGCGCAACGTGTTTCTGTTTTAACGGGGGCAATTTTTGCTGAGGTATGTGGCATATCTGCCACAATTCCTAAGCGCGCCTACTCGGCCGCGCGCCGCAGGACCTCACACACAGCGCCGCAAAGCTCCGGGTCGAAGCTTGGTGCGGTTGTTGCCGCGGAAGTTGCCGCCCGAATTGGGAACGCTCCTCGCCGACGAGAACACCGACAAGGAACACGATCCCTACGCGGACATCATCGGTACGTGTTGACGAGACTGATGGAGGTAGCCGTGACGTGGATTTTCATTAGCGCTGCAATAGCGCTGCTGATTGCGATTAGCTCCGCAACAGATGTGAGCTTTCGCAACTGAAGTGACGCCAGTTGGGTGAATACCCTTAAGCGGTATTCCGGATGCGACACTATGCGGAGATGTTTTGCAACGGAGTTTTGATTTAGTAGGCCCATCCGGGCGACGATCCCCATCCCCCGACACCCCATCGCCACCCGGATATAAGAACCTACAAGCTGAGGCAAGGACTTGCAGACCCCGATAGCATTCAGACTGCTCGGGGTTTGTTTTTGTGGCGGGTCAAGGGACGTTTGAAAGTTTTGAGCGGGTGTTGTTCGTCGGCAACATTTGCACAGGGGGTGCTTGCTATCATCATTGTCCAATGAAAGTCTCGGATAATTGTACCGGATTATGGGGGCAAACGATGACTTTCGTAAGTAGCGAGGGCAAGTGCAAAAGCGAAGACGAACGCAAGGTCAACGCGAAAATAGCTGATGAGCGCAAAGCCGCACAGAATGCCAAGGCTGTACTGGACTGTCTGATACCATCTAATGCCCGCACTAATCGCATCATCTTTCTGCTGCGTAACGCCGCAAACATCGCGAGGACCGCCACGTTGACACGGCTTGAGAGTAAAAGAGCGCTCGATGCCATGCGGACAGAAGCCGCAACTTCGCTCAATCAAACATGCAGCTTGTTGGACCGAGGCGGGCTCACGCAAGAAGCCATCTACCAAGCGGCCGGGGCAGTTACAGCCTGGCTGAACGCGCTGCCTCGATCAAAAGTTAAAGCGGCCCCGCCGCCGCGTCAGCCTTTTGCTCCTCCGTCACGGGCAAGGCAGAGGGCTGGGTGACGCGGTATGATGCGGCGGATTATTCGTTGGATATCCCGCTTGGCCTGGTGACGATCGCCGACGTTGCGTATCCACAGTCCGCTGATCTCGAACAGGCGGGCAATGTCATTCTGTAATGGTTCTTTGAGGTGACGCAAATAAGGGACAAGCCCCATCCGTAGGCGTTGCGCTAATCTGAAATTATCTACACGGACGGCACGCCGTAAGGCTTTGACCCGAGCAACGAGCGACGTGAACCCCCGTCGAAAGCCTTTTGACACCTTATCGGCGAGTGACCTGACTGCCGGACCGGCACCCATGATACCCCCGCTCATCACTAGATTACTGTTAGTTAAGATACACGAGTGCTGGCGTCCACGCAATTATCGTACCGATTATTCTGAGGCTTTTTTTCTAAACGCCACGAAACGCAGATAAGCCCCGAGTTCCCCAGGCGGGGCTTTTCATTTGGTCGACGGCCGGCGTCACTATTCGCCTAGCTGTCGAACGAACTTTTGAATTGCGACCCAAAAGAACTTATCACCGCAAGCTTTCACTTCCTCATCGATTGCAGCGTTTGGCCTTTGCAGTGAAGCAGTCGGTCGGCTGAACGAGGCGATGCGGCAGCGAAAGACGCAAGCGATAGTCCGGGTCAAAGGCAGACATCTGTTCGTAATGTCCGCTTCTCTAACCGGCCATTCGAGGTCAAGCGCTTTCAGACTATCCGCCGCTGCGGTATCGATGTCACTCACATGCCGAGCGCTGGCCGATGTCGGTTCAGGGTCATTTTCGACCGATCAACGATGTTTACGGGCGAGAGCGAAGTGTATCTATCAAGGCAACGATGTCACCTTCGGATCAAACTCGATCCTCAGCAAAGTCCGAGCGTGTCAGCTTTATCTCGCAAAGCGACCAGAGCTCTTTGCGACAGCGCCATGATCATCAATCCAGGCCACCCAAAAGCTGACTTTTGATCACACCACGCTTGCACAACTCGCCGACTTTTTGATTTTGTTAGGAGCCATGGACCAGCAATTCACAAAGGCAACGATGGAACACGACGCGTCCGTGACCAACCATGGAGAGGTCAGGCTCAAGGTATTCATCTCCTATTCGCGCCGCGACATCATGTTCGCGGACAGGCTGGTTGCGGCGTTGGAGGCCCGTGGATTTGACGTTTTGATCGATCGACGAGATCTCCCGGCGCTCGAGGACTGGGAGCGCGAGCTCGGCGGCTTCATTCGTCAATGCGATACGGTCGTGTTTATCGTCAGCCAAAACTCGATCTCCTCGAAAGTTTGCGGTTGGGAAATCGAGCAAGTCCGCGCCTACGCCAAGCGGCTTGCCCCTGTAGTTATTGGCGATATACAGGGCACGGAGGTGCCGCGCGAGATCTCGCGGATCAACTATCTGTTTTTCGCCGACGAAAGCCTGTTCGACCTACGCGCCGACGAGCTTGCACGCGCGCTCAATACTGACGTGGTGTGGCTGAAGGACCACACCCGGCTTGCTGAGCTGGCGCGACGCTGGTTCGAATACGGCAAGCCCGACGATCTTATGATCCGCGGTAATGACCTCGACGCCGCGACCGGTTGGGCCGCCCGCCGCCCGCGCGAGGCTCCGGTGGTTACGCCGCTCCAATTGGAATTCCTTGCGGCGAGCCGCGCCGCGCAGGCAGAACGCCTCCGCAAAGAGCAGGATGCCGTTGCGAAGACTCGGCGGTTTCAGCGGCGGGCCGCGTGGGGACTTGCGGGCGTTGGCCTTCTGGTACTGGTCATGCTGGTGGGAACGCTCTGGCAAGCGCGGGAAAACGCCAAGCGTCAGGCGAAGGTGCTGACAAGCGTGGCACAAAAGGCCATCGATGGCGCCTATTACGAGCGCGCCATGCGTATCGCGCTATCGGGGCTACCTTATCCGGGGCAGGAATTTTGGCTGCCGGGGTGGTCGATCGCCGAAATGAGAGGGCTCGAATCCAAACTCGCGGGCGCGGCGCAGCTCTCGGCGCTTGAACTCGAGTTTGGCGGACACCATGGACACGTCTTAGGTGTTGCGTTCAGCCCGGATGGAAGTCGCGTCGTGACCGCGTCAGAGGACAAGACCGCGCGATTATGGGACGCGAAGTCCGGCACCCAGCTCATCCAGCTCTCGGGCCATACCGGTGTGGTTGGTGACGCCGTATTCAGCCCGGACGGCGGACGCATCTTAACCGGCTCGAATGACAATACCGCCCGCATCTGGGATGCGCGCTCCGGCGCGACGATCCAAGAGTTCAGGGGCCATACCGACTGGATCAGGAGTGTCGCCTTCAGCCCAGATGGCACTCGCATCGTCACCGGTTCGCAGGACCACACGGCGCGCGTGTGGGACGCCACTTCGGGGATTCAGCTGTTCGCGCTGGTAGGTCACGATCTTCCCGTATCCGGCGTCGCCTTCAGCCCCGACGGTGCGCACATCGCAACCGCTGCGGAGGACAACACCGTGCGATTGTGGGACGCCAAATCCGGGACGCAGTTGTTACGGATGACGGCTCACACCTGGTTCCACGGCGTCTCTTTTGATCGAGAGGGCGCGCGCCTAATTGCCGGGTGTTACGACAACACCGCGAAAATCTGGGATGCCAAGACTGGTGAGCTAATACGCGAACTCAAAGGCCACCGCGGCCCAGTACTCAGCGCCTCGTTCAGTCCGGACGGCTCCCACGTCATCACGGCATCCTTCGACGATACCGCGCGCATTTGGGACGCCGCGTCGGGCAACCAGCTAGTGATTTTTACCGGGCACATCGGTCCGATCAATAGCGCGAGCTTCAGTCCTGATGGCGCACACGTCGTAACGGCCTCCGATGACACCACGGCCCGCTTGTGGGCTGCGAAGCCCGGCGTCCTGCTGGAGCTCAAGGGTCACGACGGCTGGGTCAGGACCGTCGACGTCAGTTCTGACAGTACTCGTATCGTCACCGGCTCGGATGACTCCACGGCTTGGCTATGGGACGCGAAGACAGGCGGCAAACTCGTCCAGCTGGTCGGGAGCGGCGGCCCTATTTCGGGCGTAACATTCAGCCCTGACGGCGCAACCATTGCAACCGGGGCCAAGGATGCCATTGCCCGCGTGTGGGACGCCAAGACAGGCGTGCAATTAATCGCTTTCCTGGGTCATCACGACTGGGTCCGCAGCACCGCGTTCAAGCCCGACGGTGCCGCCATTATCACGGCCTCGTTCGACACTACCGCGCGTGTCTGGGATGCCAGAACGGCCAACGAATTGCTCGTCATCACCGGCCACACCTCCAAAGTTACCAGCGCCGTGTTCAGTCCGGACGGCACGCGTATCCTGACGGCCGCCGATGACAACACTGCCCGCGTTTCGGATGCGACATCCGGCCTCCAGCTGCGTGTGCTCAGGGGGCACCGCGATTGGGTCCGCAGCGCCGTCTACAGTTTTGACGCATCCCGTATCCTAACCGCGTCGCAGGACAAAACCGCACTTATTTGGGACGGCAATTCCGGCAACCCGCTTCTGCTCCTGGCCGGGCACGACGGCGCTGTCATCAACGCCACGTTCAGTCCTGATGGCGAACGGGCGATAACAGCCTCTGAGGACTCGACCGCGCGCGTTTGGGATGCGGTTTCAGGAGTGGAGCTGCTGGCGCTCAGGGGCCACGCCGGCCCGATCGACAAAGCCATGTTCACGCCCGACGGCAACCGCATCGTTACGGGGTCCGAAGACAAGACCGCACGGGTGTGGGACGCCCGATGGCTGGCCAACCTGCGGCGCGACGAACTTGTTAGGCGTGTTTGTGCTGACAAGCTCCGCGGCGACCGCCGGGTGTTCACCGGTGACGATGAGTTCGACCCAGTCTTACAGGGTTTGGCAGGCACCAATCCGTGCGATCGATTCGGACCCTTTTCGCTGAAATACTGGAGCCAGGCCGCGCAGTCGCTGTGGCGGCGGCTATTTTGAGCTCCGAACGGGGCCTAGTGTGTCGGCGCCTGAGAATTGATCCGAACGCGCCAAATTATTGCGCTATTGGTGTACGTCATCCCCAATTGGCGGCGAGTGTTCTTATTTAGCCGGCATCGAAACATGCGTCGCCGCAGTTTCTGCCGATGTCCTGGTGCCGTTCCCGGAGCCCTTGCCGGGTGGAAGTGACGCGCCGTCGGCGATCATCTCGCGCAGCCAGTCCATCCTGCGAATCCCGATTTCCGCTTGCCCGCTGGGGATGGCGATGCCCGCTTGGGCGAAAGTCTCGATAATCGCCATCGCCAAATCGGTGCGAATTTTTCCGCTTTTCGCGATGTCGCCGATGAATGCGTAAAGGGTAAAACGCAGATTGGCAGCCGCGAATTCATCGAGCGTAACCGCAGGCTCCGGTGCCGTAAGCACCTCCGGATGGTCACGGGCAATCGTCAGGAGAACATCCTGGACCTGCCGCGGATCGCTACCGTACGCAACGCCGAGCGGTATGGCGATGCGACAAATATTGTTGCGGAACGTCCAGTTCTTGACCTTGTCCGAGATGAAGGACGAATTCGGAATTAGAACACTGGCGCGGTCGAAGGTTTCCAATTCGGTGGAGCGCACGCTGATCTTGCGCACGTAGCCTTCCTCGCCGCCGACAACGACAAGGTCGCCGACCTTGATCGGACGTTCCGCCAGCAGGATGAGGCCGGAGACGAAATTGTTGACCAGATTTTGCAGGCCGAAACCGATACCGAGCGATAGCGCGCCGGCGATAATGGCAAGGCTCGAGAGATTGAAGCCGGCGTAAGAGAATGCCGCGAGGGCCGCGACCATAATGCCGATATAGCCAACGCCGGTGCGGATCGAATTGCGAACCCCGCCCGAAATCCCGGCGGGCTGCAACACCCGCGCGTCAAGCCAGCCTTGAAACAGCCGTGCCGCCCCATAGCCGAGGCCGAAGACCATGACCGAAGCGACGAGCGCGCCAAATGTGACGTCAGTGTTGCCGATGCGCAGGCCAAAAAATAGCTGCCGGTACCACTCGCGAATGTCGGGCCAGCTGTAGCCCCACTGCAGCATGATGAACGGCACGGAGAGAACGAGGACGACGAACTTCAGAATCAAGCTGATCGGCAGCGCCAGTTGTTCGCGCCGTTGCAGCCGGGCGGTACGCGTCAGCCATCGCCCAGTCGCGGTGCCGTCGTCGCTCAGCCCCTGCACAAAGCCATCGACCCAAAGCAGCAGCAGATAAACCAGCGCGAGGATGGAGCCGGTGACGATCAACTGCTGTGCCAGAAAGCGGGCGAGCGGCAGATACCCGGTCAGCGCACACACGACGATCGCCGCGACGATCGCCCAAACGACCATCCGGATCGCGCGGAACAGGCGCGCCGATGGCGCGGCGCCGTCGGCCGCCGCCCGCGTCGTGCGCAGCAGCGCGACAACTAGCCCGGCCACGAGCAGACTCGACGGCAGCGCGACCGCAATAGTCAGTGCAAACGGCGCCTGCACCAGCCGCGTGACGCCATAGAGCAGGCTCGTCAGGCTGTAGGTGCAAGCGAGCACAATCACGAGACCGCAGATCCGCCTGGCATCCTCATCCGAGGCGGTAATAAGCCGCCATTGCGGTGCGCACGGGGCATATGCCGCGGTAACCAGGGCCGCCACCGTGAAAACGATCACGACCGATTGCGCCGTCAAATAGAACAGCCAGTCGATGCGTTCCGGTAACGCCTGGGCGCTGACGATCATGGCGTACAAGAAAACGATGGGAACGACGACCGGAAGCGCTCGAAGCACAATTACGCCGGCTGCCGAGGATGCACGCCGCCAGTATGGCAGCTCGTCGGGCTCGTCCCAGCGCCGTAACCTGCGGACTCCGTGCCAGCTGGCGAACGCGAGAACCAACGACATGAACAACGCTTCAACGGCGACGCGGGCGATGTCGCCGCGATCCCCCGTGTCGCGCCACCAATCGGCGATCAAATTACGAAGCCTGCCCGTGGCCAGCGGGACATAGTCCGGCAAATTGGCCCAGGTTTCGCGGTCGTACACGCCGGGGATCGGCTGGAACAGGATGGATGCAAAGTTTTTTCGGCGAATGTCCTGAATTGCGTTGAACAGATTTTCGATACGGAGGTTGGTCGAGTTCGCAGCTGCCTGACCGGCCGAAAGCAGGCCGAGATGGTAATTCAGTTCCGCGCGGCCGAGTGCCGCCTGCTCCGGTTCCGGCGGCTGGTTGGCGGCGGGACCCGGACCGAGCAGTTTCACTTGCGCGCGGTCGGCGTCGAGCCGCGGCTGGATCGTGTTTATGACATTGTCGGTCTCGGACCTGATCCGCTGCAGCTCATCGCGATATTGATTGAGATCAGAATAGCGATGACGCGAACGGCCAAGGTCGCCTTCCAAGTGGTCGAGCGCGTGCTGCCAGCCGGTTGTCGTGGCCTCCAGGTTGATGCCCAGTTCCTCATTGAGGCGTTTGACAATATTGGCCGTATCGATCTGCGGGTCGGGTCGCGCCACCGCGGCCTTGTTATCGGCGGTGCTGTGCGCTGCCGCATCCGCCGCGGGCGGCGGCGAACCTGTCTTTTCCGCGTGCGCGCCGTGAGTGGCTCCGAATGCCGCTGCCGCGATCGCTGTCAGCACAAGGACGCTCAAAGTCCGCGCAATCCGTCGGAACGATGTCACCGGCTCCTCCGCACGAATCCATCGAGTCGCGGTGGCCTGTACGGGCGGATCGCGGGCAGATTATGACCCTCTCGTGGAACCGATTGCCGGCACATCGCCCGACGCATCGGGCCGCGCTTACCGGCTGCCAGATGACGCTTTCACAGTCGGCCGTCAACGGGGACTGACTTTTAGAAGATCCTTATTGCGAAATGTGTCAATCAGTGCCACGCGCGCGAAGGCTTTGTGTCAACAGCGGCTTCCACTTTCCGGCTGCCTACATAGCAATCGAAGCTAAAAACGAATCAGCGGCCACGGCTTATTCGGCGCGAGGCAATCCTAACTTGAGGTAGTTTTTTCGTAAGGCCGCAGGGCTAGGACCGCGGCGGTGGCGATTGTCCTTGTCCCGGCGGCTGACAGACCGTCGGGACTTTTTTGAATGTGGTCGCCTGCCCTCGGATTATCTAGCATGGGGTTGAACGGGACCAATTTCGCTGATTAGTCCAGCGCCCGCGTATCATCTGGAGCATCTGGGAGTTTCCGATTATTTCGCCTTCTCGTAGGGATAAATTGCGTCGCCGGTTTTTTGGTCCGAAGGATATACTACAGTCTGATAGCTCATGCCTCGCCAGGTTTCCAGGTTCGCGGCTTCGGTGATCCCGTGATATTGAACCTGAAACAGCGCAGGCTTGGTCCATTCGCCTTCCGGGCCAAAACTGATGTCGCCGATGACCGTGTGGACCTCATTGTGGTGTAGCCAATCGGCGATCTTGGAGTCGTCCAAGCTCTTTGCGCCCTCAACGCCTGCAGCGAGCACCTGGAAATCGGCGTAGCCCCACCCGCCGAGATAGTAGCCAAGCGGATCGACGCCTTCGGCTTTGGCGCGCTCCTGGTACTTGGTGAAGAACGCCTGCGCGCGCGGCATCATTTTCGGTGATGGCACCCAGGTTTCGTAATTGATAAAGCCGTTGAGCTTCGATTTGAGCCGGTCCTTGAACACGGTCGCCTGCAGGCCGACCATTTCGCCACCTATCATCTTTGGTTTGAAGCCGAGCTCGTTGACCGATTGCACAATGCCGACTGAGCTGAGCGGATAAGAGCACACCACCACGATATCGGGGTTGCTCGCGGCGACCGCGCGAATAACCGGAGCAAAGTCCGTCGTGCCGGGCGGAAAACTTTTGTCGTAGACGACCTGCATGCCGTGCTTCTTGGCATTGATTTCGGCGCTGTCGGCGCCGTTGTGGCCGAATTCGGAGTCTTCCGAGATAATCGCCACCGTCTTCGGTTTTGGGTCCTGCTCCGCTGCGACATCGAAAAAGCCTTCGGCGGAGGATACTTTCGGGTCAGGTCCATATGGCACCATTGAAAAATATTTCGGATAGTGAAAATGGCTGTTCACTTCCAGCGCGAACAGACCGATCATCACTTTTCCCTTCTGCATGGCGAGTGGAATCGCCGGGGCCACGAGATTGGTGCCGTAGGGGCCCATGATTAGATCGACTTTATCGACATCGAGGAGCTTGGCGTAGATGCCGGGCACATTCGACGGGTTCGACTGGTCGTCATAACCGACTAGCTCGACTTTGCGGCCGAGCAGACCGCCCTTGGCATTGACTTCTTCTTCCCAGATCTTTGCGCCAAGAAGCGCCTGCTTGCCGTTGGGCGCGAGCGGTCCGGTCTGAGACAGGTCGAAACCGATCTTAATCGAGTCGTCCGCGCGGCTCGGCGCGGCGGCTAAGATCCCTGTAAGCACCAGCGCGCCCAGTCCGGCGAGCGCGTGCGCCGACAATGCCCGCAGCCTCTCTGCCATTTAAGTCCTCCCAATATTTTCTGTACCAGCTGGCCCTTGCGGCGACTGTGGCACGCTAAGCGTGCCCGCGAATGTGCCATTTGCTTCAACAACGAAAAACAGCTCGTTCGCTTGTTTAGGACCAAAGTTGCTTGCTCGCGAGTTGCGCACCCTGAGCCAGCGATTCCAGTTTAAGCCAAGCCACCTTCGGGTGGACGGCCCCGAAGCCGACAAATGTTCCGAAGCCACAGTCGGTGCCGGCAATGACACGCTCGCGACCAACAAGGCCTGCGTACCGCACAAGTCGCTGCGCAACCAGCTCCGGATGCTCGAGCACATTTGTTTTCGTGTCGATGACGCCGGGAATAATAATCTTTTCCGGCGCCAATTTGGTTGACTCAAAGACTTTCCATTCATGCTCGTGCCGGGGATTTGCAGCCTCAAAGGAATAAGCTCCGACGTTGGCTGCGAGCACAGGCTCTAAAATTTCGTTGAGTGCCACGTCGTGGTGATGAGGGCCTGCGTAATTACCCCAGCACATATGCAGGCGGATCATTCCCGCCGGCAGTCCTTTTATCGCGCGATTGACGGCTGCTATGTGCAATTCCGCAAATCCCTTTACACCGTGTGCTTTCTTTCCGTCGTACCACCCGCGGGTGTGAGCTATCATTGGAATGTCGGGACAATCGAGTTGAAGCACGAAGCCAGCGTTTACGATCGCCCGATATTCTTCTGCCATGGCATCGCTGACAGCCCATAGATAATTTTCGTAGGAGTCGTAATGTTTGTTCGCGGCGCACATCGTTACGCACCCCGGCGACGTTGCCGGAATAAACCCTTCGAGGGCGTGGGATTGCCCAAGCGCGTGACGAAGGTGCGCAATATCATCTTTTACTTTTTGCTGCCCGATGTATGAGACCGGCGCGATGCATTCCGGCATCATAATGTGCTGCCCGGCGGCGCCTCCATATTGCGCCACGATCAGTTCGGGCATTTCATTCATATCGTCGAGCCCCCAAGGTGCTCCGACGCCGCCAAAGCCACCGAGCCGTTCGCTGATGTAGTTCACGAAGCCGGCTTTGCTAACCTCTCCGTCCGAAACAACATCGATGCCTATTTTGACCTGTCTGCCGACCATTTCATCGACAGTCTTGCCGACAAGCGATTCAAACGCCGCGTCATCGATCTTCTTTCCCTCCTGTTTGGAGTAGACTAGCTCGATCAACTGGTCCGGGCGCGGCAGGCTGCCGGTGTGTGTCGTCAGGATATGGTCGGCGCTCGTTTTCATGGACATTCCTCTCGATATTTCTGCTTCTCTTACGCAGCACCTTGTCGGGCACAGCCGATCTTTGCAGGTCCACTGTAAATCAGCCGTGCAGGTGTGCGTGCGCGTGACCGCGCTGCCGGTCGCGATAGTCGGCCATCATCTCAAACAGCGCGAAGATATCCGGCTCGGTGTGCTCGCCTTTGAACTCCTGGAACAAATTCCATACTGTCACCACGATGCGCTCGGAATCTCCCAAGGTGGTGTAGCGTCCGAGCGGAATGTCGAAGGCGGCGTCACGCGCGCTCATGCCCTTGTCGTAGCGTTTACGGGCTTCATCGATGACAAATTGCAAATAGTCGCGCATCTCGCGCACCGCCTCCTTGTCGGCGATTGGTCCGTGCCCGGGGACGACGATGTCGACATCCATCCCCAGGATGCGGTCGCAGGCCCGCACCCAGTTCGACACCGGGCCGGCCCAGGCAATCGGCGTTCCCTGGTTGAACAGAATGTCCCCGGTGAATACCGTCCGATCTTTCGGCACGTGCACCAGCGTATCGCCGCGGGTGTGCGCGGGCCCGACCTCAATCAGGCGCACCGTCTTGTCGCCTACTTGCATGTCGCATTCGCCGCTGAAGGTTTTATCCGGCATGCGCAGCTTGATTCCGGAGAAGTCGAACGGGCGGAACAGCTCGGAAATAAACTCGGCCCCGCGGTTATGCGGGTTGGTCTTGACCTCTTGGTAGTAGGCTGGCTCCTCTGGCTTCATGTCCAGCTTTGTTGCATTGGACGCGATGATCTGCGCGCCTCCAACCAGCTGGTTGCCAAAGGTGTGGTCGCCGTTGTGATGGGTATTCACCAGCGTGCCGATGCGGGCGGCGGCGGGAATCGAGCGCCGCATGCTTTCGAGCATTTCTGCGGTCAGCTTCAAATCGAACAGCGTGTCGACCAATAATGTTCGATCACCGTCGACGATGAGACCTGCATTGCTCCAGCCCCAGGAACCGTCGGGAAGCAGATACGCCCACAATCCGTTGCCGAGATCATGAAGGCCGCGCGTGTATTGCCATTTCGCCACGGTTTCGCTCCCTCGATGTTTTCGGCGGCGCTGTTCTCGGCCGCTCCGGGCCTGGCGGCCGCACTGGACGAACGCTAAAATATTCTGGACCATCTGACAAGTATCTTGAACGATCGTTCAAACAAGTCTAATCCAGGGGCAGCAAAATGACCCGCAAGATCACCAACGCGATGACTTGGAAGGAAGCGGAGCGCGAAAAGCCCCTTTTGGATACGGACGGGGACACCGGTGCCTCGGCGCGGGAGCGAATCCTGGACCAGGCGCAGCGGGTTTTCGCCATTTTTGGCTTTGACGGCGCATCGATGCGCCAGATCGCCGAAGCCGCTGTCGTCCCGGTCGCGCTGGTGAGCTATCACTTCGGATCGAAGGATGGCCTCTACCGCGCGGTGTTCTATCGCCGGGTGCCCGCGATTGTCGAGCAGCGCGATGCGGGAATTGCCATCGCTATGAGTGAGTCCGATCTCGACCGCCGGCTCGAACTTCTCGTCAAGGTGCTCGTCATGCCGTGGCTGCGGCTGCGTGCGCGCGACAAGGATCCGAGTTTGGGGCGTCTGTTAGCGCATGAAAGTATTGACCCCAACTCCGAGGCGCGCGGCATCATTCGCGATCTATTCGATCCGGTCGCCCGCAAGCTATTGGCGGCGCTCGCCTCTGCGCTTCCCGGCCGCTCGGTGCAGGACATCGCCTGGGCCTATCAGTTCATGTTGGGAGCCATGGTGTACGTAATGTCCGATGCTGGGCGCATCGCGCGCCTGAGCAACGGCCATTGCCACCCCGACGACGAAGACGCGGCGGGCGCGCATATGGTGGCATTTCTCACCGCCGGCATTCGATCCGGCACGCCGGTACGTTTGTCGGCGCCAGGCGGGAGCGACGGTGAGCGGACGGCGAAGCTACCGAAAAGCTTAGGGAAGAAAAGGAAATCGGATGCGTTTGGTGACATTCCAAAAAAACGGCACGCCGCCAAAGGCCGGCGCGTTTCTTGACGATGACAGCCGCGTCGTCGATCTTGCTGCAGCATGCGAAGCCGTGTTCGGCGCCGACCCAGCGCTCGCCAGCGTGCTGGCCATCGTCCAAGGCGGCGATCCGGCGCTCGACAAAGCCTATCAAGCGATCAAGAAGGCTCCGAAAAGCGCCATCTATCCGCGCGGTGATGTGCGCTTGTTCGCGCCGATCCAGCCGCCGCCGCAGATGCGCGATTGCCTTTGCTTTGAGCTGCACCTCAAGCAAGCCTTCGCGGCGGCGCGTAGACTGCAGGCGATGCAGAGTGCCGATCCGCGAATGGCGATGGCCGAAGTAGAAAAGAGCGCGCCGCAGTTGCCGGCGGTCTTTTACCAGCAACCGATCTACTATAAGGCCAACCGCTTTGCGGTTATCGGTACTGACCAAGACGTCATTTGGCCGAGCTACTCAAAGTTCCTCGATTTCGAGCTCGAATTCGGCATCTACGTCAAGAAAGATGCCAAAGACGTGCCGAAGGAAAAAGCTCGCGACTACATCTTCGGCTACACCATCTTCAACGACATGTCGGCCCGCGACGCACAGGTTGCCGAAATGCAAGGCCAGCTTGGCCCCTGCAAAGGGAAGGACTTCGACACCGGCAATCCGATGGGTCCGTGTCTGGTCACGGCCGACGAACTCGCCGATCCCTACAATCTCACAATGATTGCGCGCGTTAACGGCGAGGAATGGGGGCGCGGCAATAGCAGTTCGATGTACTGGAAATTTGAGGACCTGATCGCACACATCTCGCGATCGGAAACCCTCTATCCCGGCGAATTTCTCGGCTCGGGCACTGTCGGCAACGGCTGCGGCCTGGAGCACCTGCGCTTCATCAAACCGGGCGACGTGATTGAGCTGGAAGTAGAGCGCATCGGCCTTCTCCGCAATCGTGTGATGAAGGCGTGATGCCTAACTCCTCGATTTGCGAATGGCTTCCAGCAACTCAATCGCATCGCCACCGCCAGTGCCGGCGCGGCTGTCCCGCCAGCGGCGGAGCGACAAACCGGCGCCGTCAAGACTAGGAAAGAGAACCGACGATCACGTGAGAGGCCGACGAGCCCCGCGAGGGCGATAGGTGGCATTGTTCGGCAGCGCGAGCGACGCCTAAACCTTGTGCGGCATTGGTACATGCTGGTCGGCAACGGCCCGACGACGCGAACCAGCGTAGCGGCGGTATATCACCCGCTATCGACTGGCCGTGTGGTGTATAAGATTGCGGTGATGGTGACCCGACAGGAACGGCACTGTGAATTTTCCGTGCGTCGCGTTCTCGGCGCCAACAAAGAGCCCAAGGCAGAAAGCGGTAATCGTGAAAGCCCAAGCCTTCGCGCTGTAGCCACGCCAACGGCAGATGAGCCAGGCGAAGACAAGGGCGACTAGCCAGATGCCACCAATCCACACAAGGTTATGCCACATCGTCATTTTCGCGATTTTGCGCGGGCGCGAGCGGCCCGAGCACAAACCTGGGTTCGCAAAAAGATAATGAGCCCACCGCTCCGGGACCGAATAGTCGGGGTTCTTAGTTCAGCGTGCGTTGGTCAGGGGCACGACGTTTACACTAACCCCTCGTGCTTAACGGGCGGTTATGCACCCGAGGGAGCGGTCAACCTTGGCGGCCGAAGCGCCCTCCATGCGTAACGCGCTCTCCATCAAGCCGCGCCGACTCACTGTCGATCCATCGGCTCGATGATGAATTCAATCTTCTTGCCAGGCCGTAGATGGTCGTCGAAAAGTAGGCGACATTGTCTTTGGCGAACCCACGGCTAGAGGTTGAGAACGGTCGGACTGAAAAGGAGTGCGCCATGGTAGCCTATGTCATCTTCATAAAAGAGCGGACGCACAAGCAAGGAGAGCTCGATCTTTACAAGGAGATGGCTCCCGCCGCCCTCGCGGGTCATCCGATCACGTTCCGCATCGCGCACGGACACGAGGAAGTCGTGGAGGGCCCGGACCTCGAGGACTTCATGATGCTGGGATTTCCAACCTTTCGGGAGGCGAGAGCTTGGTATGACAGCCCGGCCTACCAAGCGGCAAGCGAACATCGGTTCAAAGGTGCCGATTATCGCGCCATCATCGTTGAAGGCGTCCCGCCCAAATAGTTGTGGGTTTTACTAAAGATAATATCGCCGAAAAGTAAGTTATCGCGACCCGCACACGAACTTCGCCTGTTCCGCTTTCGATATCCACTGCGAGATCGCGCCGTCGAACCCGACGGGTTTCAGATCGCGCGGGCGCCACAGCGACCCGGCTGGCCGAAAGCCGCCCCTTCCCAAGCGCATATGTAAGCCTCAGAACGGCCGGCCGTGGCGTGGCTCGCGCCAAGCGATGATCGCGAGCAACGGCAGCGTGCTTTAGAGCCGCGACGGGAACAGGAGCGGGAACAGGAGCGGTAAAATTTGTGGGGTGGTTAGGGGGAGGGTTTTTGCCTTGATGTCGCCGGAGCATGGCATACGATGCGTCAAACGTCCCTTTTTGCCTTGTATTAGGGCCAAATGGCTAATCGACCATACCGAATAGATATAGCTAGCCGCTGTAATCATTGGGATATTCCTATCCAAATGATCTTAGGACAGTGACCTAGTCGACAGTGATTGTGCTGCGCTATCGCCGCTTCACGCGGCCACGCTTGCGCCGCCGAAAGGGCGACCCTCCATCTCGTGCTTAATGCGCTGAACGGTACCGCTACCGACGCCACACTCAGCAGCGACTTTCAACATACCCTTGCCGGCCCGCAATTGATTCTGGATACGCTTTTCCAGGGCTGGGTCTATCCGTGGCCTCCCAAGCTGCTTACCCGCCGCTACAGCTCGCTTAAGCCCCGCGTTGACCCGTTGGCGGATCATGCTGCGCTCGAACTCAGCAAAGGCGCCCGTAACCTGAAACATCAGCCTTCCGGCGGGCGTGGTGGTGTCGATCGCCTGCTGGTCGAGGTAGAGATCGACGCCACATCCCTCTAGGGCCTGAATGGTACCGAGGAGGTCGATTAGGGAGCGCCCAACGCGATCAATTGCCCAGGCCATCACCACGTCAAATCGGCGCCGCTGGGCATCCTGAAGCATCTTATCGAGCCCTGGGCGGTCTTCACGGCCCTTGGCGCCGCTAATGCCAGCGTCGTGATACTCCTCGACCACCTGCCAGCCACGCCGCCGGGCAATCTGGCGCAACTCTCTCAGTTGGTTCTCAATGGTCTGCTTGTCGGTGGACACGCGGATGTAAATTGCGGCCCGTTTTTCCATCCCGGCCTCCCGTTATGCACGGGCATCATACCGCAGCTCTTATGCCAAAAACAAATGTATTTTGCATGGCCAAGACGCAGAAAAACGACCATTGAAAAGACTCAGCTTTTTAGCTCGCCGCTAGAGGGGTTTTCTGCATAGGCACCCGCGACACCCCAAACAGCCGTAAGGCGTCCTGCGAAGCATTAGCGTCCTGTTATTCGCCTGTTACCAGGAGCTCAGCCTGCGCAGCTTTGCGTCTGCGAAGCTGCTACGCATTGGCCACCTGTTTTAACAGGGAGAGGCGACGCTGGATGGATAAGACGGGGTAAAATGACGTAGTCGACTGCGACACCCTGATACCTGATCCTTAGCCTGTTACCAGGTACCCGTAAGGCCTCCCGCGTCACTTTCACTCCAGACCACATTAGCCGCAAGGCCCCGTACCCTACCATGCCTACCAAGGTTTCCATGACTTTCGTCCTTACGTAGGAAAAAGGAGAGATATTTTATATGCGGGGAGAAGAATCGCATGGCAGTCTTGGTAGTCTTGGTAGGCTAGGGCTTGTCCACGATCCATTCGGCAATGGTGCTGCGATCATGCTGCTCGGGCAGCCAGACGATCTCCTGGGGGTTTGCCGTCACCACGATGAAGAAGCAGGCGCCGGGGAGGTGGAAGCTAGCCCGCGGCACCGGCGGCATGGCCACCCCGTAGCCGGACTGACGGAGTTCTTGCAGCTCTTTCTCTTCGAGATAATACGGCTGGCTGACAATGGCCTGATTTTTCGACCCGCGGTGGCCAAACTTGGGCAGCCGGAAGAACAGCGGATGATCAAGAAACTGCCAATTCCTCCACCCGTGATAGATGTTGCCGTGCCCGCTCAGGTTCTCAGGGGGGAACCAACCATTGGGGTCCCAGCGCCAGCCGTTGGCCCTGGCAAAGGTTTCAGCGCCCCACTCCTTCATATCCTCCAGGCAGTCGTCCCCACGCTTATAGGCCGCCCGAATGTCGCGCAGGATAGTCTCGGTTCGCAGTGCCGCCTTTTCCTCAGCGGTGATGTCGCGGCGGTGGGTAGTTAAGAGCGTTGCGCCCCTCCTAACGGTGTCCATGTCAGAACTCCTCCTCTTCTGCGGAGGGTTCGCCCTCGTCTTTATAGTCAAGGCGGTAAAGTTTGGTAGGCTTCGACGGCGGTCCAGCCTTGCGCGCCAACAAGGTATAGCCGGCCACCATGGTGTCGGTGCATTGCGCAAGAAAAGCCTGAACGGTCTGACGGCGGTACTTGAGCCCCCCCTCACGCTGCTCGGCGCGCTCGTCGATCAGCATCAGCACCGCATCATTAAGATCACTGGCCTTCAACTCATCCTTGGCGTGGCAGATACGCCAGCGTTCGAAAACCTCAACAAGCTGCAAACGCTGCGGGTCGGCAGCCTTGAGCTCCGCGGTGCGGTCAATGGGATCGCGGCAGCCCAGGGTCAGTAATGGATCACGGCACCAGCGCGCCCACACTTCATAACTGCCGAACGCACGCCCGCGCTTGAGATCATTCCGGTTCTGCCGTCCCCACCGCCAGATCGTGAGCACGTCGGACAATAGCTTGGCACGGTCGATCTTAACTTGCTCTATAAACTCGGTGACGCCCTTGTCGAAGTCGCGCTGCTCCGGGCTCTCCACCCTGGCGTTGAGGTGGGTCTTTAGCATCCGCCGCGCGAGGTCCTCGCTGATCGCGATTCCGTTGCCGGTGATGCCCAGGAATGAACGAGTGTGGAGCGGCACGAGTTTGGTCTGCCCCAGCACACGCACCGTTGCCGGGTTTTCGGTCAGCGCCGATGCAAGGGCGTCAGACTTAAGTTCTTGGGCGTTGAAGTTGTCGAAAAAGTTTGCCGGACGCCCCTCGACCAGCACCGCTACCAACCGCTTTTCAAGTTCGGCTTGATCGTGGCCGGCGGTAAATGCCTTGGGAGACACCCCTGTTGCGATGATGATCATGCACCTGACCAGCAGGCCCTTGCCCGTCCCGCTGCCGGAAAGCTTGGGGGCGCCGAACAGCGCCGCGGGCGCTAGCTCAATGGATTGCCGGACAACGGCAGTTAGAAGCATGACAAGAAAAGTGCTTTCGTCTAGGCCGATTGGGTTTTTTGATAGGTCAACAATGTTTACTCCGTTGTCGTCGACGAGGCGCACGCTGTCATCCCAGGCAAAGGCCTTGAAATAATCGCGCAGCCGATACAGGGCTTCGGCGGCGTCGATCTCGTTCGGATGATCAGGCACCGTGACCTGGGGGATGTCGGAACAATAGAGCCCAGTCTTAACGTCGTAGCCTTCGACAATGCGGATGGTGCCATCTTCTTCGAGGATCGGCGCTGCGGTGATGCCGTGCAGCGGGTCTAACCCCTGATCGCCCGCCATGCCGTACAGATAGAGATTCGCAACATCCTTGCTCAACGTCACGTCAATAAATTCGCCCCGCTTCTCCCCGGCCTTGACGGGACGGCACAGCTTGTGCGCTTCCATCCTGATCATGTCCGGTGAAACCTCGATGGCGCCCGGCATGCCATCCAACACCGCGATCTTAACCGGGGCATAGCCGTTCGATAGGAAACATCGGTTCTCCGCGAACAGCTTGGCGAGTGTCTGTGCGGCCACCGTCAGATTGCCGCGAGCGATGACAAGCTTCGGTAGCTCGCGCAGATGTCCGTTTGCCTTCGCTGCCGCTTCCTGCTCGGTCGTGCGGCTACCAACGATACGGTCGAAGGCGTTGTCGAAGTCGGAGGTGAGAATCTCATCGGCCATGTTTAGTCCTGCCTCATCGCGCTTGCGATGGTTCGCTGGGCTTCTTGAGCCGATAGTCCGGTGCCGGTTGCCGCGCGAATAAGGTTGCCGCAGGCCTGTGCGAATTCGGCTTTGGTGAGCGCCCCCTCTGCCGCCATTTCGCGGATTCGATTGGCGCACCAAAAAGTGATGCTGTTGCGGTCGCCCTGCTTGGCGTGGGCGACAATCTCGAGGATCGCGCGCAGCCGGACAGACGGATTGCTGTTGGCCGGGATCGATACCGTCGCCGCCGGCGGTTGCTTTGGGACCGGCGGGAAGAGCCTGAGAATTTCCGGCCTGCTGTATCGCCAGCCGCTCACACTCTTGATGCGGATTTGGAACGGCTCGCCATATTTGCGATTGGTAAAGCCGGGCACCCTCAGAACACGATTGATATCTTTTGCGTGTTTGTCGCTGCCATAGTCGCACACCATGCGCTCCATGACGCCGTCGAAGTCGGCGCGACCCTGTCCGTCAGCCGGCCAATTGCCGCTAATCAAGAAATATTCGTGAAAATGTCCGACCGAAGTCTCGACGATCAGAGACGGCTCCGCTGGTAGTGGGCGAGCATCGCCATCATTTTCTCGCCAAATAGCGCGAACGCGCACAATGTTTTCTTTGCGGCGTCCTTTGAAGTCGGTCGTGTTGACCGTGATGTAGATGCCGGCGCCCCGCTCGTGGCATTCCTCAAGTAGCGGATCGTCGATGGCAAGATGCAGAACGTCAGGCTTTACATCGATGCGAACTTTTATCGTCGGCGAAGGTTTGAAACGTAAAAGCCGCCGCCTCGCGATCCAACAATTTGGCAAAACGTTGCTGTTGTGTGGGATGATCCGCGTCCATTAGTGGCGTACGACCCAGGCCCTCATCGTTGAGTAGAGCGTGACGACGTATCTGCGCCAGAACCATGCCGCGTCGTAGTCGGGCGGCTCACGCTCGACGATTTGTTTGTCCAACGTTTTGTTGTGCTCTTTGGTGGAGCTCGGCAGCGTACTTTCGGGCATTTCGCACCTAAAAATCCAAGCTGTCGTTGAAGTCGGGCTTCTTAGTCCCTTCGCTCTCTGGCTGAACAGACAAGCTCAAGAACGTCTCTCCGGTCTTGCTGGATTGTTTTTTCCAGGCGCCGATTTTGTAGTTGATGCCGGTAAGACGAACAGAGCCGTAATAGTCGGGGCTATTTGGATTATCTTTGTTCTTGGACTTAAACAGATTTCCAAATCCATCCTTGTTCACAAATTTCGATTTCATGTCTTCCTCTTTGGTTACGATTGTTGCTTCTGGCCAGTGCCGTTTGCACGCCGCCAAAAACTTTTGGGCTGGGTCGGAGATTCTCTTCAACCTGGTGCGTTTGCCTTTGCGACCAAATCAAGCAGATCATTCCACAGGGCGAACCAGTGTTTGCTGCTTTCTCGCGCAAACTTCCGATGCTCGACGGACATTTTGGGAGGCAGGCCCATTCTCTTGAGCGAATTGGCGTCTTCGATGTTGACCGGGTCGCTCATCGCGGCGGACCCGGGCGCACGACGCGGCTGTTAACCCACTCGCGATTGGTCGAGCGCTTGTAATAAACTAGTTTGCCGATTTTATAGTAGGGCGGTCCTTGGTTGCGACTGCGCCAGGCCGCCAGCGTATTTGGTACTACATTGAGATCGCGTGCGGTCTCTTCCGGAGGGATTAGAGGCTCGTCGGCTTCATTGACGGACATTTGTGCCACCTGTTGGTTTGTTCAGGTAGCGGCCCATCTATACCAAGAAACCTAGGCCGTAAAACCGCGAAGTTTTAAAGTTTGCGGAAGTTCCTATTTTTGCGGGGCCAGTCTGCCGTCCATCTTTTTTTCCACTCCTCCCCAAAAACTTTTTTGCACTCGTCGTACACCTGGCCAACCAGCGTCCCGCCAATCTTTAATTTTTCCCTGAGGGAGTGGCGCACCGCGGGGTCTACCCTTAACTCCTCGGCGATGGCGTCGAACATGTTTTTATCAATAGGCTCTCCGCCTGCGACCCTCTGCTCCACGCGATGCGCCACAGGAATCACAAGCCTCCGGTGGCGGCGTGCGGCAGCTAATTGAGCTCCCTTTTTCAAGGGCCGCCCGAAGACATCGTCCCACGATTTGAACCGGTGCCAAGAAATATCCGAACAAGCATTCCAGAATTCATCCTGAACCCAGCCGGGGACTGGCCTCGCGTCCGCAAAGCAAAGCGCGATGATTGAGGGCACGGCACCTTTGTTCCCGGCCTCGTGGTCCCGCTTTAACCCGCCCATTGCCGTCTGGAATTCCTCGTCCGAGAGGCGGCCGGCGGCATGTTTGCCCCCCGTCGGCAGCATCCCCTCGACATAGGCGGTCCACTCCGAGAGCATTGCTCGCCTTACGCTTGACGTGAGTTCGTCCGGCTGATCGTACTCAGCGCAACGGCGGATGTATTCTTCCCTACTTTTCCTGATGCTGCTTCGCGGATCGGGGCGTCTCATCGCAGCTTCACGACCTTATCGCGCGGCTTGTTGATCGCCACCTGCATGACGGCGCCGATCTCGTCATTGGCTGACTGAACAATGTCACGCGCTAAATGCGCGTAGCGAGCAGTTGTCTTTGGATTTTTGTGTCCTAAGAGCTTACCGATCGTGTAGAGCGACAATCCTTGGCCGGCAGCAATTGATGCAAAGGAGTGCCTCAGATCATGGAGATGCACATCGCTAAGGCCTGCATATTCCCGAGCAATGTGCCAGGCGCGGGAAAGGCTTTGATATGGCGAGCCGTATTTCCTCCCAGCCACAACGTAGGGGCCGACATGGGGGATGCTACGCAGGACCTCGATCGCGGCGTCACTCAGATGAATCGTTCTCGGCTCGTTGGTCTTGCTGTCGGGCAGCCTGATTATCCGACGTTCCCAGTCGATGTGATCCCATTGGATAGAGGTAATTTCGCCAGATCGGGCACCGGTGAAAAGCGCCAGCCTTAGTCCTGCGGCAGCGAACGGACCGATGCCGCGGCTCTCGGCTCGTGTGATGGCGTCGGCGGCGGCACCGATCTCTGCCTCTGATAGAAATCTCTCACGTTTATTTTCTCGATACGGCTTGATGCCCGCTGCGGGATTCCCTGAAAGCAACCCATGCTGGACGGCAAACCCCAAGAGCCCGCCGACTACGGCGATCGCCTGGTTCGCGGTTCGCGGGGTTTCCGCCATTGCAAGATGCAATCGTTCGATTGGTTCGCGATCGATCGCGGCAATAGAGAGATTACCAAGCGCCGGCAGAATATGGCGGGAAAGGATTTCTTTGTAGCCTTGAGAAGTTCGAGGCTTCAGCTTAGGGAATACATGCTCAGTCAGCCAGCGCGCAGAGAAGTCGCGGAGGGTCACGCTCCGGGCTGCCGCCGCCCGAAGGCGCGCCTTCTGGTCGGCCGTAGGATCAATACCGCCCCGCATGGCCACGATCATCTGCTGGGCTTCTGTGCGGGCTCTGGAGAGGGGCATATCGGCCGCATAACCGACCGTGATCCGACGCTTGCGTCCAGCCACTCTTGCCTGAGCTACAAATATCTTCGTCCCCGTTGGTGTAATGCGTAAGGCTAGACCCGAAACCTGGCTGTCGAAGACGATCCGATCGCGCCCGTTAGCAGTTTGCGCATCGACAAATGGTTGGGTGAGCCTCTGGGTCACTGATATCCATTTCCCGTAAAATCAGGTCAATTCGAGTCTCTGATAGACCAATAAAATAGGGCCTAAACTGGATAGGACAATAGGGGAGAGGGTCGCCCGAAGGGCACGGCCAACGGGTGACAAACGTGCGGGGTCAGCGAGCGTTCCACCGCCCGCCATTTGGGAGCGCGTACCCGCAGGTTTTTGCCGACAGGCGCAAATGCTATATGAAGTGGCCGCGGTCGCCGGCGCGGGTGTAGCTCAATGGTAGAGCAGAAGCCTTCCAAGCTTATGACGAGGGTTCGATTCCCTTCACCCGCTCCACTGATCTTACTATGCAATTTGTTATAATTGCATCCTTGTGACCAGTTTTTCCCGAAAGTTTCCCGCAGTATGATGTTAACGTCGCGACTGGCCGGGCGCATTATGACGGCGTTCCGAGGAGGCTCTGCTGTATGTTTGCGGTAGATTTTGGAGACGGTCTGCACGCAGTGTTGTACGCACCCGGTGAGCAGCGTGCCAAGCTCTCCAAGAACAGCAACACGACTAAGGCTATCAATTACAGCCTCAACCCTGGGACGCCTTCATCCACAAAATCGTCGCGATCAGCCAGCTGTGGTGCGTCATCCGCCAGTCGTTTGACCAGCTAGAACTGCAACTTGCCGACCTAGAAGAGAGTGCAGCACAAGCCGAGACCGCGGCGCGGATGGCTGCCGCCGCCGAGAAGATCTCGGTGCCCTCCTTGCGGATCAACATCATTGAGCTTTGCGGTTCCTATCAGGGTGTAGATGGCGGCGGCGAGACGACCGCCTTCATCAGAGCCGGCCAAGGTTCAGTAAGCGATTAAGAAAAATAGATTTCTTCCATCAGTGATGATGCGTCGGGGGAGCTAGACCCGTATCGGACATGCGGGGCTGCCGGCGGGTGCAGGCACCAGGGTAATCGGTCTGGCCACTGCCGCTTCTACCCCATCGGAGTCCAATTCGATCCTCGCTCGTCCGGTGAAAGCTATCTTTATCCTTGCTCTCTTCGCGATCGGCGATGCAGCGATGGTTTGAGCGATCACGGCAGGAATTGGGACGGGCAGAACCCTTACGGCCACCGATTGCTCTTAATCTGCCGCTCAGGGCCCAATCTCGGACATCGCGCAGCCGATTGGTCGTCATCTTATCGCCCTCAAACGACCGTTTGAAATTCAAACGGACGTATGATACATTCGACTTCAGATGCGGGTGACCTGATTCGATGGGTATTCCATGCTCAAGCTAATGTCGAGGTTCGTCCTGGAGGTGTTGCCTTACCTGCTGTCGGCGCTGATTGCGGCGATCGTTGTGCCTGGGTTTCTCAATTCACATTTTCATGGAACGAGTCCGGAGGGCGCCGTAACCGTCAGCGAGAGCATGGTGAGCGCCCTCGAACTGGTGCGCCAAGACCATGCGGCCTTTGCGCCAAACCAAGGGTTTTCGGCCCTGTCCTCTAGCGCAACACAGCACCGATCACAGCCAAAATAGGAGATCCACATGTCGCGCCATTGGCATCCGGTATCCAAGTCTATCCAGAAACTTGCAGTTGGCTTCCTCCCGACCAGGAGTGAAGGTATGTTTCCTTACGAGATCTACTATGTCCTGGCGACCGATGAAGAAATTGAGAGTCTCGACGAGCGGATGGGCGTGTAGCAACGTGTTTGGTCGACTATAAATGCGCCGTCATTCGGCGGAGTGCATTACCTCAAGGAAACTTGGAGGATTGGGCGCTCGTTCCAGCTTGGCAAGAAAGCCAGTAGCCCAGTGTACTATGTCATTGTGTGACAGTGTTCGGAACAATAAGTTGTAGCGTTCGCGCCGCTCTGCCAGCGACATCGCAAGAGCTTGGCCTAGAGCTGCAGCAACGCTGTCGGGATCGTATGGATTGACCAAGAGCGCCTCTTTGCACTCCTGAGCCGCTCCAGCGAAACGCGATAAAACAAGCACACCCGGATCATCGGGATTCTGCGAAGCAACATATTCTTTGGCGACGAGATTCATGCCGTCCCGCAGTGGAGTCACAAGGGCGACACGCGCGGTTCGATAAAGCCCGGCCAGCGTCGAGTGGCTGTAGGCGCGGTTCACATACCGGATCGGTGTCCAGTCTGCTTCACCATAGGCACCGTTTATGCGTCCGGCAGCCGATCCAATCTCCCGCTCGATATCAGCATATTCCGGGATTTCGGTTCGGCTCTTTGGCGCGATCTGTAGATAAGTGACTTTGCCGCGCCATTCAGGTTGCGTTTGAAGAAACCGCTCGAATGCTGAAAGCCGCTGCGCGATGCCTTTAGAGTAATCTAGTCTGTCAACCCCAATGATAAGCACGCGATCGCCGAGACTTTTCACCACCCGCTTAACAACAGGCAGCCGCATCGAATTCCGCGCGAGATTGGCGAATGCAGCAGTTTCGATGCCGACAGGGAAGGCGTCAATCCGGATTGTGCGGTCGGCCACGACAAAATTGAAATCGCGGCTGTGCAAGCCGCATTCGCGCGTGAGATAGCGGCTGAAATTAAAAGCGTCATCGCCGGTCTGGAAGCCAACGAGATCGTAGTCACACAGGGATGGAATGAGACGTTCGTGGTTGGGCAACGCGGTAAGTACTTCCGGCGGTGGGCAGGGGATGTGGAGAAAAAAGCCAATGCGATTTTTGTGCCCACGCTCGCGAAGTGCTTTTGCGAGCGGCATCAAATGATAATCATGCACCCACACCAGATCTTCCGGTCCGAGCACCTTATGCAACTCACCCGCAAAGTTGTCGTTGACCCGTAAATAGCCACCTAGATCACGACGCGAGAACTCGGCGAGATCGATGCGGTAATGGAGAATTGGCCAGAGTACGCGATTTGCGAAACCGCTGTAGTATTCGAGATGATCCTCTCTCGAGAGATCGAGCGTAATGTAGGTAATTTCTTTGTCGACAACTTTCTGTGTTGCTATCCTGCTATGCGCCGCGACCTTTCCACTCCAGCCAAACCAAATGCCGGATTTCTGTTTCAGGGCAGCATTGACCGCTACTTCAAGGCCGCCGGCGCGCGCGCTTGTACGTCTTTCCGGAACGGCAACTCGATTTGAGACTACGATAAGTTGCCCCAACGGCGATCCTTTCCGGTACGCATTTGATGCCTGCCAATTAACCGCAAGACGCTGAACCAAAACAGACGAACTTTGTGGAACGTCAATAGCGCCATCCATTCTATCTGAAAATCAACGGATGAACTAATGGGACAGCGCGCAGTTCCCTGTCGGCAAAGCGGACCTGACGCGAACGTCGCCGAAGGTCCGAGTCTGGCCCATCACGACATGTTGCGCCACGGTCGCGGACGGTCGCTTTCGGGGCAAAGCGGACTCTGGCACGTCGTCCGCCCCAGCGTATTTATGAGTTGACGCCTTAAGCTGTATGCATCGTCGCTTTGCCGACGGCTGCTCGAGTGCATCGAGTCGTCGTCGTTCACCTTCCGCGAACATCACGTACAGGGGGAGCGCATCGGGCGCGACCAGGATGTCGGAAAACAAAATTGCCGCATCTAACCATGGGCCCGCCCCCGCTTCGAGGGGCCACAGGAGAAGGCTAGTCACGTGAATCCAAAGTTCGCCGCATAATGACTGGCGTGCTTTGTGGTAGAAGCGACACTGAAGGAAAGGATTTTGGTCGGCAGATTTGGTCCATTTGAACCGCCTGGCAAAACGGCGACCTCTCCAAATACGCCCCGTTCGTGCGCGCTACGCCCGTTCATGCGCTCGGGGCCGGCCTCTCAACCCTGCATCCGCGATAAGCCCCTCCCATAATGTGGCGAACTTCGTTTCCAGATGACTAGTTCGCTCTCGACGATAGACGCCTTCGCGCGCGCACCCACCGGGTGCGCCGGCGAGTTGATTTTGTGCGATTGCGGGAAGGCGCAACACACAATAGTGGCCAGCTAACTCTTAATCAGCGGGTCCAAGGTTCGAGTCCTTGTGCGCCCACCAAAATTTCTCAACACAATCAGTCATAAAAATCGACATGACAACAATAGGTTTTCCTGTGCCGTGTGAGTTTTGCCTTATTCGCACGGAACTCACACGGCAAATGCCCGGATGAGACATAGCGTGATGTGATCTCACATCGCTGGGCGCGTACCCTCGAAGCAGCTCTACGTTCGCGAGCACGATTCGCCGCATTGGTGAGGAAACCACGATTTCTTAATCAGTGGCACACCGCGGCGCCGCCGAGCGGCCAACCAGCGGCCCCCAAAGTGGCTGAGGCTGCAATAGCGGAAGGGGACTGTCTGCCGCGCTGACCTCGCCGACCCTGAGCGCGAAGGCGGCATTGGCGACGGCGGGGTGTTACTTCCGAGAAGCGGGTTTATCGGAAGCAATATTCCTCACTATTTATCTGCGCGGGTCTTCCGTTAGCCCCGAGCAAATTCACGGCGCGCCGTCGTCCGGCGGACAGTTCCAAGCCGTGGCGCCTATAGCAACGGATGGCCCACACCGCGGCATCCCAGGTGCCGACCAGCATACGCCTCGTGCTCGATTGGCGCAGATACCGGAGCAACCCATCGCCAATGCCGCGCCCCTGGTTACTCGGCAGGACATAAGCGTGCCGAATGAGATCAACGTCACGCACCGACTGCATACCCATCACGCCAACGAGCACGCCATCGTCTTCATGGCCCCAAAAGGTGACACCCTCGGCGATCTCGCTGTTTAGCTCGTCTTCGTGCATGTACGGCTCATGCGACCGATCAGCTGGGATCACACCCCGATAAGCCTCCGCTGCAGCGTTGATAATCGAGAGGATAGCCGCGCGGTCATTAGGCCGGCAGCTGCGGATGTTGGTCATCGGGCTTCTCGCGACGTCCCGCAGGCACTATGCACCGTTTGACGCCGGATTTTCAAATGCGATAACGATGTACTCGAACTTGACATGGGACAGTGCCCGCGCCATTGTATCGAATGGCGTGTTCGGAGGCGGTACCTTGGGTCGGTCCAGCAGCGATTTTGGCCGGGAGCATTTGCGCTCGTTGGGACGTCGCTTGCGGGAACTGCGGGAGGCTCGCAGTTGGTCGCTCAAAAGGCTTTCGGCCGAAAGTGGCGTGAGCGTTGCGGCGATTCAGAAAATCGAGAGCGGCGAGACCAATCCCAATCTTTTGACCGTTCTCGCCATTGCCGACGTGCTGGGAGAATCGGTCGACAGGCTGGTCACGGTGTCACGACGGGCCAGTCAGATCAGCAATGTCGTGCGCGGCACGTTGCCGGCGCGGCCGCTTGGTTCGATTTCGCTGCCTTCGTTGGACCGCCCGCGCATAAAGAGCCGTCTCATCGCGCTGGCCGGCCGTGCGTCTCTCGAACACGCCGAGATTCCGAAAGACGGTGCGCTGTTCGCCTACGTTCTGGATGGCGCATTGCAGTTGCATTTTTCCGACGGAACGACGGAGCAACTTGGGACCGGTGATTCGATTCACGTGACCGAAGGATTGCCAATCGAGTGGATCAATCCGCTGGCGCGTCGCAGCGTGACGCTTTGCATTGCCGATCGTCGCAGTGATTCCGCCGTATTTTAGGTTCCAAAGAGCATGACAGGGCAAAAGCGCAAATACATGGTGGCTACGGACGTCGGCGGCACGTGCACCGACACCATCGTGTTTGCCGCCGGTGAGCCGGCGCATCTCGGCAAGACGCTCTCGACACCGCCGGATTTCTCGATCGGAGTCATGGATTCTATCCGTTCGGCGGCCGAATCGATGGGAATTTCGCCCTCCGATCTGCTGTGCGCAGACTTCTTTGTTCATGCACGGCTCCACCGTCGTCGACAACACGATCCTGACGCGCGATGGAGCGCGGACCGGGTTGATCACGACCCGCGGGTTCGAGGACACGGTTCTGACGACGCGCGGGGCCTATGGACGCTGGGGCGGCCTCTCCGAGGATCGCATCAAGCACCCGGTCAAGACGGAGCGGGCGCCGCCGCTTGTGGATGCCGACTGCATTGTCGGGGTGGCCGAGCGCGCCGACTACAAAGGCGCGGTTCTGCAGGAGCTTGATGAAGCCGCCGCCGAGGCCGCCATTCGCTTTTTGATTGCCGATAAAGGCGTCGAAGCTCTCGCCGTGTCGTTCCTGTGGTCGTTCTACAACGCCGACAACGAGCGTAAGGTCAAAAAACTGGCCGAGCGTGTTGCGCCGTCGGTTTACTGCACTCTTTCAAGCGAGATTGCTCCCATTCCCGGCGAATACGAGCGGACTTCCACGACCGTCATCAACGCGTATGCGGGCCGGATCACCAACAGCTATTTGCACAGCCTGCAAGCCTTGCTGGAAAAGGCCGGCTACCGTGGCCCGGTGATGGTGATGCAAGGCTATGGCGGGCTTCTTCCGGCGCAAGAGGCCGCGGACCGCTCCATCGGCATGCTGGAATGCGGACCGGCGGCGGGCGTGATCGGCAGCCGGGTACTGGGAGAATTGCTCGGCCAGTCCGACGTCATCGCGACGGACATGGGCGGCACCACATTCAAGGTCAGTGTCATCCAGAACGGCGAGATCGAGTACGCGCGCGAACCGATGGTCGATCGGTTTCACTACACGCAGCCAAAGATCGAGGTCGTTTCCATTGGCTCCGGTGGCGGTTCGATCGTCTGGCTCGAGGAAGGCACGGGCACGCCGCGCGTTGGCCCCCGGTCCGCCGGCGCCCGGCCGGGGCCCGTTTGCTACGGGCTTGGCGGCAACGAACCTACGTTGACCGATGTGTTTATGCTCATCGGCTACATGGATCCCAACATCTTCCTCGGCGGTACGATGCGTCTCGACGCCGCCAACGCACGCCGAGTTTTTGACGAAAAGATCGCCCGGCCGCTGGGAATGGGCGTAGAGGAGGCGGCTTTCGGAATCTACCGGGTCGCCACCGCCCAGATCAGCGATCTCATCCACGAAATTACGGTCGAACGCGGCCTCGATCCGCGCGACTTCGTTCTCCACGCCTTCGGAGGATCGTGCGGGATCGTGGCCGGCATGTTCGGTGCCGAGCTGAACGTGAAGAAAATGGTGGTTCCCTACACGGCATCCGTCAATTGCGCTTTCGGCCTGGTGTCGGCCGACATTGTTCATGAATATTCGCGGACGACGATATTGCCGGTGCCGACTCCCCCGCAAGCGATCAACGAAATCTACGCGCCGATGATCGAACAGGCTCGCCGGCAACTCAAAGAGGAAGGATTTGCCGGGGAAAAGGTCAAGCTCGAATGGTCGATCGACCTTCGCTACTCCCGTCAGGTTCACGAAGTGACGACGATTGTCCGCGGTCGTACTCCGCTCGACGAAGCGGTCTGGCGCAGCTCGTTTCGGATTTCGAGGCGCAGTACGAACGCAAATACGGCAAGGGATCAGCATTCCGCGAGGCTGGAATCGAAATGACCATGTTTCGGCTGACGGCGCGCGGCCTGATCGATCGTCCGCGCTTGGAGCCACAGCCCTTGGCCGGGATAGATGCCTCACACGCAAAGATCGGACGGCGCCCAGTCTTTGTCGACGCCAACAATGGCATGGCACAGGCCGATATTTACGACTTCGGCAAGCTCGCGCCTGGCAATGTGGTCCCTGGACCGGCTGTCATCCATACCCCGATCACCACCATTGTGCTGCAGGCCAAGCAACGCGGCACCATGGATGGATATCGAAATGTCCTGATTGATTTCGATGCGTAGACCGTCAGCACGATGAAAGGCCCGTCGATGGATCCGGTAACTTTCTCGATCATCCGCCATCGCCTCTTCCGCGTCGTCGAAGAAGCGGTGATTACGCTAAAGCACGTCTCCGGCAGCGCGATCACCAATGAAGGCCACGATCTGATGGTCTCGCTCTACCAGGCGGACGGCTCACTGCTGATGGGGGGCGTGGGGTTCCTGCATCATCTCACCAGCGCGGCGGAAGCCTGCAAGGCAATCATCCGCAAGTTTGAAGGCCGCATCGGCGAAGGCGACCTGTTCTTGCTCAACGACCCTTACACCGCGGCCTTGCACACGTCGGACATCTACCTGGTCGCGCCCATCCATCACGGCGGCAAACTGGTGGCGTGGAGCGCGTGCTTCGTTCACGTGTCCGATATCGGCGCGATGAATCCGGGCGGGTTCGCACCCGACGCGCAAGACATCTTCACTGAAGGTTTCTCATCGCCCGGGATCAAGCTGGTCGATCGCGGCGAATTACGGCAGGACGTCTGGGAAACGATCCTGAACATGGTGCGCAGCCCGGAAATGGTCGCGCTCGATCTGCGTTCGATGATCGCGTGCAACAACGTCGCCCGGGAGCGAATGCTCGCACTGATCGACAAATACGGCGCGCCAATTGTTGATGCCGCCTGCAAGATGCTGATCGACCAGTCGGAGGCCAGGCTTCGCGAACGGCTGCGCGAGCTGCCAGATGGACACTGGCAGTCGCGCCAATATCTCGAGGTCAAAGGCGAAATCTACAAAGTCCTGCTGACGATGACGAAGAACGGTGACACGCTGACGTTCGACTTCACCGGCTCCTCGCCGCAATCGAAATACAGCGTGAATTGCTCGAAATGGGCCTCGCTCGGCGGCTTGTTCGCGCCGCTGTTCCCGCTCCTCTGCTACGATATCGTCTGGAACGAGGGCGTGATCAAACCGATCACGATGATCGCGCCGGAAGGCAGCATCGTAAACTGCACGCGACCGGCGCCGGTGTCGGTCGCGACCGTCGGCGCGATCCAATCCGTCAACAATGCCGCCTGCTCGACGATCGGAAAAATGCTGGCGGCCAGCGACAAGTATGCGGACGAGGCGACCGCCGTGTGGCACGCGAACCACTTCGCGATCTTCATGTTCGGCAACAATCAGCGGGGCCGTCTGGCCATCGGCATCTTGACCGAGACGTTTGCCGGAGCAGGGGGCGCGCGCACCTTCGCCGACGGTGTCGATATCGGCGGAGAGATTCCAAATCCGATTTCGCGCATGGCGAACGTGGAGACGATCGAAGCGCAGTTTCCCATCCGGTATTTGTTCAGACGCCGGCTGACCGATTCCGGCGGCCCCGGTCAATATCGCGGCGGCGCCGGCGGCGAGATGGCTATCGTTGCCCACGACGCCCCGGACGGTGGAATTCATTATGTCGTTTCCGGCAAGGGCACGAAGTTTCCGCAGAGCGAAGGGCTCGGCGGCGGCTATCCCGGCGGGGTGAATGATTATGTTTGGGTCCATGCGCCGCACGAAATGCACAATGTGGACCGCTTTGCGCAAAGCCTCGATACGATTCCCGGCGATAGCGAGCCGATCTCATGGGGAGTATTTCCTTTGATGGGGAGTGATGCGCTTTATATCCGCTGGAATGGCGGCGGCGGCATTGGCGACCCGCTGGAACGGCCGCCGGAAAAAGTCTTAGCCGACATCGATGCCGGTCTCATCTCCGAGCAAGCCGCAAGCGAGGTTTACGGCGTTATCCGAAATGAGAAGACGGTTGACGGTGCCGCCACCAAGACGAAACGGACCTCACTGCGGCTGGCCCGTCTTTCGCCGGGAGCGGCATAATGAGAAAGCGCATTTCCGCAAGTCTTTTCGCCGAAGGCGGGCAGATTTGCTGCGCGACCTGTTCCGGGCAATTGGCGCCGGCGGACGGGAGCTGGAAGACGAAGGTTGCACTTTCAACGGTGCCGGTCGGCCAGCTGCCCGGGGCCGGGACCAACATTGAAACTCGCGTCGTCCTGCGGCGCTTCTGTTGCCCGCAATGCGGACACCTATTGGATACCGAAACAGCCTTGCCGGAAGATCCCTTCCTCGAGGACGTCGTCAGGGTTTAGACATGCCAACGAAGTCCTCGCCTGAAAGAGCGGTAGAAGCGTCGCGCTCGCGTTATGAAACCGAACGCGTTAGCGAACGCCTGCGCGAATTGCGTCTTGGCCGCAAGTTGACGATCAGCCGGTTGGCCGAGCTGTCGAAGGTGCCGGCGAGCACCATCAGCAAGATCGAGAACGGGCAGTTACGGCCCAGCCTCGTCCACGCGATCAACCTCGCCTCGGCGCTCCAGGAGAACCTCGGCTTTCTCGTCGCGCGGTTTCGCGAGCGGCCGCAGCCTCGCGTCGTGGTGCGGCGCGCAGAGCGGGACACGATTGAATATCCGGATATGGGCCTCACGTTGCAGGATTTATCCGGCCACTTCCTACCCGGTGTGCTCGAAGCGCGTCTCGGCATTCTGGCGCGGGGTGCGCATTCAGGCGTTGGTTCAATGACGCATCGGGGCGAGGAATTCTGCTTGGTGTTATCGGGAGCCATCAGCTACCGGATCGATGAAGAGACGTACGATCTCGGAGCGGACGAGTATCTGCATTTCCGCTCCGAGGTTCCGCATTCTTGGGAAAATGCCGTTGCCGACGAGACCCGCGTCCTATGGGTATTCTCCGACGGCCTTTCTTTCTGATCGAGGAAATAATGCACAAGATATCCGTACGTCAGGAAATCATCGATCGCGTTCTCGCGCGACGCGGACGCTATCATTGGTTCGAGGAGCTCGATCCCCGGCGGACCGCGTTGGTGGTCATCGACATGCAGGAATTGTTCTGCGCGCCCGGCGCTCCGGCTGAGGTGCCGGGCTCCCGGGAGATTGTTGAACCGATCAATCGGCTCACCGAAGAATTGCGAAAGATCGGCGTACCGGTCGTCTGGTGCCTGCACGCCAATACGCAATCGTCCGGCCGCAGCGATTGGGAGCTGTTCTTCAACTACATCGTCGCCGACGAAGTGCGGGCGAAGACTCTCGAAAGCCTGGCGCCCGGCCATCAGCAGATCTGGTCGGGACTGACTGTCGGCGTGGCGGACACCACTATTATCAAGAACCGCTACAGCGCGCTGATTGCCGGCTCGTCAGGCCTCGAGCGGCTGTTGCGCAGCCTCGACGTCGATACGCTTCTCATTGCTGGCACGAAGACGAACATCTGCTGTGAAGCGACCGCGCGCGACGCCATGATGCTCGACTTCAAGGTGGTGATGGTGTCCGACTGTTGCGCGGCATTATCCGACGACGAACATCGCGCCGCGCTGGAAAATATGATTCAGCAATTCGGCGACGTGATGACCGGCGATGAGGTCGTGGACAGACTTCGCCGGCGCACCAATCGATAACGCGCGCGAACGCCGCCGGAAGGCGGCTACGTGCTAGAACGGGACGACGATGCCGTCCATCGGACCGTCACAATTGACCAGGTCCACGCGTTTCCACGCGATCTTGATCTCGCCTCCGGCGACGGTCAGTCGATGGAACGAGGTGCCGCCGAACAGACGCTGCTCGTTGCGGCGGAATTCGATCAGCATAAATTTGGACCGCACCAGCGTGAATGCGGCGTCGGCGTCCTCCTCGATGCTGACATTGGTGACGATCCGGCTGGTGCGCGATCTCGGCTCCTGAGAGTAGATGCGAGGGCTCGCGAGCCGGCGTACCCGCGTCTCCAGAAGCTGCCGGTCGTCGTAGATCAGAGAGACCGTATCCAGCGGGCTCGCTTGATCCGGCTCGCTCGGCACCCAGTAGCGGGCGTCCGGCGTGAACAGCGCCAGCCAGTCGTCGAATTTCCCTTCATCCAACAGACGCGCTTCATGCAGCAGAAAAAGCTCGCACTCGTGGACGCCGAGCCGCTTCGCCGCTCGTCCCTCGGCACGCTGGTCCACCGCCTCTTCCGTCATGGTCATGCCGGAACGCTTTCCACACGCGCACGCTGCCTCGGCGCACCGGCCGTACCCATATAGCCGACCCAGGCGTCGAACATGTTGCGGATATAGACCTCGCTGGTCGAATTCTTACCGCGGCGTCCACCGTGCTCGTCGGGCACGTCGCTCTGAAAGCCGCGGCCGATTTGCAGCCATTCGGCGCCTTCGCTGGAGATGCCAAGGCCAATGCGGTTGTAGATTTCCAGATCGTCGGTAAGCACCAGCGAGCCGGTGCCGTTGACGACATTGGCGAAGCGGATGGTGTTGTGGAACATCCGTTCCGGCGCGCCGCGCAGCTTGAAGCTGTAGGTACAGACCAGCGTGCGGTCGACGGCCAGAGGGTGAATGACGCGGAGCTGCTGGAACTGGCTCATGAAAGACAGGTTCGGATAGACATTGCTGTTCCAGCGCCGGACTTCCATGATCCGCTTCGTTTCGTCCTTGCCCTTCTTCTTCTCCATCGTCTCCATGTAATCGCGAAAGATCGGATCGTTGAGCGCCGCCACGAGTTTCTTGTCGTCGTGATAGTCACCGAGATAGCTGTGGCCGTTCGGGTAGGTCCAGATTCCGACCTGTGATTCCCAGAAACTGTAAGGCGCGCCGTTCTGCCGCATCTGGCGGATCGCGATCTCGCCGGCGCCGTCGGTGAATGCGTCGTCGCTCTGCTGTTGCGCCGCCTCGATCGAAGAGCGGTGGGTAAACCACGGATGCGCCGCATCGAGGAGATTTTCGAGGTAGAGTTTCCAATTGCCGTTATAGGTGTGCTTGAAGACGCCGCCGGCCACCTCGATTTCGCCGTCGGGTGCGCGGTCGACCATATCGTCGAGCGACGTCGTCATATAGCCGAGCCAGTCTTCCAGGGATGGGCCGTCGGTCGATTGATTGACGAAAATGAAGCCGCGATAGCTCGACACCCGTGCCACATGCAGCATGGCCATCGACGGGCTTTTCGGGTCGAAGCCGGACGGGTAGCCGTGCTGCAGCGGAACCGCTTTCAGGCGGCCGTCGAGATGATAGGTCCAGCCGTGATAGCAGCACTGGAATTCGTCGGTCCGCCCCTTGTCCAGCGCAACCACCATGGCGCCGCGGTGGGCGCACTGATTGTGCAGAACGTGCAACGCCCCGTCGGGGCCGCGCACTACGACGATCGGCTTGCGTCCGACCTGCGTGCAAAAATAGTCGCCGGGATTTCTGACCTGGCTTTCGTGGCCGACATAAATCCAGGCGGAACCAAAGACGCGTTCGAGCTCGAGCGCGAAAATCGCCGGATCGTCGTAGAGAGAGCGGTGAACGCTCGCTGGTTTCACCAGTGAGACAACGTCTTCGACCATTTCATGCCGCATCGACGCACCTGTATGTCGCTGCCTACGCCTTCGGGGCGCAGGCGGGAGCTTGTTTGATTTGACAATAACGCAGAGTAACGCAGCCGTTCCGTTTATGACAACGTCTTTGACTTGTACCAGCCAGTGATCGCGCCGCCGGTCGTGATCCAGACGGCGTCGTGCTTGCGAATGTGCGCCAGCGCTTGTTCCAGGTAGCGCGCCCGGAACGGATGCCCGATCAGAAAAGGATGCAGCGCGATGGAGAGAACGCGCGGCTGTTTTCCGCCTTCTTCGTACATCGCGTCGAACTGATCGACGATCATGCGCTGGAAATCTTCACCCGAACCGCCGTGCTGCAGAAACACCGGGATATCGCCGATCTCCAACGTGTAGGGAAGGGCGACGATGGACCCTTTTCGGGTTTTCATCGTGTAGGGCTGTTCGTCGTTGCACCAGTCGGCGACGTACTCGATGCCGGCCTCAGCCAGGAGATCGAGCGTATTGTCCGTCTCGGTCAGCGCTGGACCGAGCCAGCCGCGCGCCTTCTTCCCGGTACTGCGCTCAATCGTATCGAGTACGTGTTTGATGATGCCTTTCTCGGCGTCCTCCGGCATGCCGGTGAACAGCGACGAATTGTTTTCGCCGTGCGCCATCCATTCCCACTTAAGTTTGTTGCCTTCCTCGATAATGGCCGGATAGTGCACGCAGGCTTCGGAATTAAGTGCGGCGGTAGCAACAAAACCCTGCCGATCGAGAATTTCCATCAGCCGCCAGATACCGACGCGCGCGCCGTAGTCGCGCCAAGCGTAATTGAGCACGTCCGGCCGCAAACCGGCGGTCATCGGCGTCATCGACATCGCCGGCTTGTCGTAGTGAAAATGCTCGATGTTCGGGGTGATCCAAACGGCGACGCGCGCGCCGTGCGGCAGCTCCCACTTTGGCCGCCGCGCGATCGGCGAATACTCGAAACGTCCGTGTTCCATGGTGTTTCCTAAAAACAACCGTTGCGTGAGCGCCTGGAGCGATCATTCGCCCAATTTCAAATTCTAGTCGCTCGATAGCTCGATTGACAAATCCGCCGGCCACTTTTTATACTTAAAATACTTTGCTCGGTAGATACGGCTTGGGCGAGTCTGTCCGCAGGAAATGCGTGGCGCTGCTTCGGCCTAATCCGGGTCCGTTCGAGCATTTGAGAATTCCGGGACACTAACGCGCACCGACAGCATACTGTAGGCGCGTCTTTGGCGATGTCACGACCTCGGATGAAGTCGTGAAAGGCTCTGACGTGGGCTTAACCCGCGCCTTTAACCGGGAAAATGGGCTTGAGTTCTCTTGGGTAACACCTGGGAAACGAGTGGAGGAAAACGATGAGGGCGGCGCTGAGGACGTTGAAATTATTTGCGATGTTGTTCGCCGGGCTTGTGCTTGTTGCATCTCAAGCCTCCAGGTCTTTTGCGCAAGTTGACCCGCATCGGCCCTTGAAGGTCGCGCTCGTTCTGCCGGGGCCGGTGAGCGATGGCACCTTCAATTCGGCCGCTGCCAAAGGCATCAAGGCCGCCCAGGCCAAATATCCCAACATCACCGTATCGATCCGCGAGAATACCGGCATGGCGCAAAGCGAAGCCGCTTTGTTCGAATATGCCAGCAACGGCTATGACGTCGTGATCGGCCACGGCTTCCAGTTCGCAGAAGGCGCGAAAAAAATTCATAACCAGTTTCCGAAGACCTGGTTCATCGTCAACACCGCAAAGATCGCCGAAGCGCCAAATCTGGCGTCTTTCGATAATCGCTGGGGCGATATCGGCTACGTCGCGGGCGCGATCGCCGGCGTAATGACCAAGTCGGGCACGATCGGTGCCGTCGGCGGCATCCCGGTTCCGGTCATCCAGGAGTACAATGAAGGCTTCGAGCGCGGCGCCAAGCGCACGCGCGCGAATGTCAACACGCTCTCTGCTTATGTCGGCTCGTTCTCGGACGTGGCCAAAGGCAAGGAGATCACGCTGGCGCTCATCGAGAAGGGCGCCGACGTGGTGACCGCAACCGGCAACGAAAGCGTCATCGGCACGCTCGAAGCCGCCAAGGAGAAGGGCGTGCTCATGATCGGCACGGCCTTCGACAGCGCTGCCTTCGCGCCCGACACGGTCGTGACCACCGCACTGGTGAATTTCGACGTCAACATCGATCTTGCGATCGGCAAGATTTTGGACGGGTCGATCAAGCCGGAAACTTATGTGCTCGGCTTCAACGAAAACGGCATCGGCCTCGCAGGCTATGGCAAATTCGACGATAAGATTTCGGCCGCCGACAAGGCGAAGATTCAGGTCATTGTCGATGAGGTCAAAGCTGGCAAGACGCCGGACCTTCCCAAGTTCCGCTGAGGGTCGGAACAGGCGTTGACACCGCTTCTGGAGGCGCGCGGGCTGACCAAGTCCTACGGTCACCTGCGCGCCAACGACGATGTCTCCTTTTCAATTTTTCCCGGCGAGATCGTCGGCATCGTCGGCGAGAACGGCGCCGGCAAGTCGACTCTGGTCAAGATGCTGGGTGGGGCGATCGCTCCGGACTCCGGCGATATTTACGTCGCCGGCGAACGTGTCGCGTTGCGCTCGCCGGCGGATGCCAAACAGGCCGGCATCTCGCTCGTCCATCAGCACTTCAAGCTTATCGACTCGCTGACGATCGAGGAGAACCTGGTCCTCGGCCGGCCCGAGCTGCGCCACGGCATTCTCGACTTCAAGGAATTGCGGCCTGGCTTCGAAAACGTCGCCAAGGACCTGGGCACACGGCTGCAATTCGACGCTCGGGTGTCGACGCTCTCGGTCGGCGGCCGTCAACAGGTAGAGCTGGTCAGGGCGCTTTTTCACGAGCCGCGGCTGCTCATCCTCGACGAACCGACGGCGGTGCTGCCGCCGACCGAACGCGACCGATTGCTACGGTTCATTCGCCTGCTCAAGGCCCGCGGCATGGCAACGATTTTGATCAGCCACAAGCTCGACGATCTTTATGATTGCTGCGACCGTGCCGTGGTCATGCGCGGCGCGCGAGTGGTGGGCTCTTCCGATCTACGCCCGGACGATCGCGCCCAGCTTGTCCGCTTGATCGTCGGCGCCGAGCTTCCGCCGCCCGATACGCGGCACGGATCGCGCGGCGCGCCGCTGGTTTCGGTCAAGGAGCTGGTCGTGCATCGCGACAACGGCACGGTCGCCGTGGATCATGGCAGCTTCGATTTGCACGCCGGCGAGATCGTCGGGCTATGCGGCGTCGAGGGGAACGGACAGACCGAATTGATGCACGCACTGGCGGGCATGCGGCCCATTCAATCAGGCGAGATCGTGTATGCCCTTGGTAGTGGACCGCCGGCGAAGCGCGACGCTGCGGCCTTGCGCCGGGTCGGCGTCGCTCATATTCCGGAGGATCGTCTTCATCATGCGGTTGTTTCCCCGTTCAGCTTGACCATGAACTGGCTCCTTCGAAAGTTGAGCAAGCCCGAATTTGTCAGCGTTAGGATTTTTGCGGCGTCTGGTGGCGGCCAAGGCGACGCTGGACGCGATCAGGGCCAACGATGTCCGCGCCTCCGGGCCGCGGGCGCGCATGTCCGATCTTTCCGGCGGAAATCAGCAGAAATTCGTTATTGCCCGCGAACTCGGCGATGACGCCGCCGTCATTCTTGCCGGTCATCCCACCCGCGGTCTCGACATTCGGACCGTCGCTACGATTCGCAATCGGCTCATCGCCGAGCGCGCCAAAGGTGTCGCCATTCTCCTTCTGTCGGCCGATCTCTCCGAGGTTTGGGACCTTGCCGATAGAGTCATGGTCATGGCGCAGGGAAAGCTGCGCGGCCCGGTCCCGGTCGGCGAGACGAGTCTCGCGGAAATCGGCCACTGGATGACCGCTCCATGACAATGGTGCGGGTCGTTCGTCTCGGCCTCGTTCTCTGCTTCGCCGCGCTCGTTCCCAGCCTGTTTGTACTTCTCGCCGGGCAGAATCCGTGGCGCGTGCTCACCACTTTGTTGCTCTATGCGCTTGGGCCGCAAGGCTGGAGCGAGGTGCTTGTTCACGCCATCCCGCTGACATTGATCGGGCTCGGTGTTGCCTTCGCGCTGCGCGCCGGCCTTTTCAACATCGGCGGCGACGGACAACTGATTGCCGGGGCCGTCCTCTCGGTCTTTTTCGCACCGTATTTTGCTGGGTGGGGCATCGCCGGACTCGTTGCCTTCCTTATGTTTGGGTTCGCCGGCGGCGCTGCGCTTGGGGCTTTTGTCGGATACTTGCGCGAGCGCTTCAACGCCAGCGAGATCATCGTCACGATCATGTTGAATTATGTGGCGGTGCAAATGGTGAGCTATCTTATTCGCGGACCGATGGAAGACCCGGCTGCGGTTCTTTCCGCGGTCTTACGCCATCCCGCCGGATGCCGTCCTGCCGGTTATCGTGCAGGGAACGCGGCTTCACGCCGGACTGATCGTCGCTCTCATCATGGTGGTTCTGTTTGCTGTCGTGCAGCGGCAAACCGTACTCGGCTTCCAGTCCTCAGTTGTCGGCGCGAACCCGGGGGCCGCGACCTATGCCGGCTTCCGGGTGAAGGCGCTCACCATCATCGTGATGGCGATTTCCGGAGGACTCGCGGGGCTCGCTGGCGCGGTCGAGGTCGGCGGCATCTATCAGCGGATTGAAGACAATATGGGGGAGGGGTTCGGATTGGCGGGCATTGCCGTTGCGCTGATCGCCCGCCTTGAGGCTGCGGCCATACCGTTCGCCGCTTGTTTGTTCGGAATTTTTTTCGCCGGCGCCGGCGCCCTGCAACGCGAACTCGCGCTGCCATTCCCGCTGGTGTGGATCGTCGAAGCCACGGTCATTTTTGCGGTCAGCGCGCTGCATTGGGCAATGCCAATCCGAAAGGCGGATGCCTGATGGACCCGTTGCTCGTAACCGGCATCCTTGCCGCGGGAATACGGCTCGGCATGCCGATTGGGCTTGCGGCGATCGGCGAATCCGCCTCGGAACGCGCCGGCGTCTTCAACATCGGCATCGAAGGCATCATGCTCTCGGCCGCCTTCGTTGCGGCGTGGGGCTCGGTCCGCACCGGCTCGCCGTGGCTCGGAATTGCGTTCGCGATGCTGCTCGGGTTCATCCTCGCCGGCTTTCATGCGCTGATGGTTCTCGTTCTCGGGGTCAATCAGTTCATCAGCGGCATCGGAATGGTCATTTTCGGCTACGGTTTTTCAAGTTTTGCCGCCCGCCTGACCATTGGCGCGAAGCCGACGTCCATCCCGGGACTGCCACCCATCGACCTTGGGCCGCTGTCTCACATTCCGCTCGTCGGCCCGATTCTCTTCGGACAGAGTCCGCTCGCTTATATTGCACTCGCGCTCGCTATCGCGACCGGGTGGGTCATCAATCGGACCGCGCTCGGTCTCGAAATCCGTGCTTGCGGCGAAAGCGCCGAAGTCGCGCGGACGCTGGCTATTCCGGTCAAGGCGCGGCAAACCGCCTGCATCCTTTTCGGCGGGATCACGGCCGGCCTCGGCGGCGCCTATTTGTCGGTGGTTCAGGTCCACGCTTTTGTCGACGGCATGGTGGCCGGCCGCGGCTTTCTCGCTGTCGCCTGTGTGATGCTGGGACGCACGCGTCCGCTTGCTGCATTCTTTGCGTCACTCGGATTCGGCCTCGCTGAAGCAACACAGATCCGTTTGCAGACGCTTTATCCAGGCCTGCCGTATCAGTTTCTTGTCATTCTGCCGTACCTCGCGGCCATCGTAGCGCTGGTCATTGGCCACCGCCGCAGCGAGCGCCTTGCATGATCCAGCTTTGCCGTTTTCGCCGAGCGCTCTCAGGCGTGCCGATATTCATGGATGGCGCGCTCGATCCATGCCGCCGAACGAAGGAGCTTGGAGTCCGCGAGATGCGCGCCGATGAGCTGGATGCCGATCGGCAGATTGTACGGTCCGGTAAAGCCCGGCAGCGTGATAGCGGGAACGTGCAACACGGTCCAAAATCGTTGGAATAACAAATCGCTCGGCGCCAGCAGCCCTTCCGGCGCTTCCCCAGCCGCGGCCGGCGTTAAAAGAACATCGTAACCGCCCATGATAGCCGCAAATTCGCGGCGGCGCGCGACCGCAATCGCGCAGGCGTCCAGATAGTCGGCGAACGGTGTCGTGAAACCGCGATTGAGAAGATCGACGAGCCTCGGGCTGAGAAGCTCCCGGTGAGCATCATATTCGTACGCCATCGCGCGAGCGAACTCGAACGCGAGAATCGTCCAGTGCGCCGGGAGCGCGTCATCGAAGCCTGCTGGCAGATCAACGTCCTCAACCGTTGCGCCGGCCTTGCGTAAAAGTGCGGTCGCGTCCGTCATCACGTCGCGGGTCGAGTCCTGCGCTTGCGGCCAATGCGGAGACGGGCAAAAGCCGATGCGGGGAGGGGTCGCCAAAGGATGCGCCAGCAAGGCGTCGCATCCCAAAATGGCATTCGCCACGAGCGCCACGTCGGCGACCGAGCGCGTGAGGATGCCGAGATTGTCGAGCGATCCGGCCTGCACCTTGACGCCTTGCATCGACAAAATTTGATGCGACGGCATGAAGCCGACGACGCCGCAATAGGAGGCCGGCCTGATTGTCGATCCCACCGTCTGCGTGCCGATTGCCGCGGGCACCATGAAATCGGCGACCGCGGCGGCAGACCCGGAGGAAGAACCGCCCGGCGTATGTTTGACGTTGTGCGGATTGGCGGTGCGACCTGGCGTGACCGCGGCGAATTCCGGCGTGACGGTCTTGCCGAGGATGATCGCGCCGGCCCGCCGCAACATCGCCACGCAGGCGGCGTCGGACAGGCGGAACGGAGCCCTTATAGATCGGCGAACCGTGCTCCGTCGGCATGTCGTGCGTGTCGATGATGTCCTTTATCGCAATCGGGATTCCATACAGGGCACCTGACCCTTGGCGCGCGTCGGCGGACTTGGCCTGGGCAAGCGCACTCTCGCCCGCGATATGGGTAAAGGCGCCGACATCGGCTTCGCGCTCAGCGATCCGATCAAGACAAGCGTTGAGATAATCCGTTGCCGTAAAGACGCCCTCTACGATCTTCTTTCGCGCCGTCCCAGCATCGTACTGGTTGATCCCGTCGATCCTCATTGCAAACTTCCCCCAACGCTCCGTGCCGGCAGATAATGCAGCACGCGCCGCTCGGTGAGGATGACGGCAAGGTAGGCGATACCGCCCACCACGGTCAGCATCACGATCGAGACGAATACCATCGGCGTGTTGGCCTGGCCCTCACCGAAGGTGAGCAAGTAGCCGAGCCCCCGATTGCCGCCGACCAGTTCGCCGACGACGACACCGACCACGGCGAGCGTCGAGGCGATGCGCAGGCCGGCGAACATCGGCGGCAGCGAGGTCGGCAGTTCGACCTTCCAGAAAATTTGCCCGCGGGTCGCTTTGAAGGAGCGCGCCAGATTGATGAGGTCGGGATCAACGGTTTGCATTGCAGTGAGTACGTTGACCATGACTGGAAAGAATACGATCAGGATGGCCACCAGGATTTTTGGATAGACCGTAAACCCCATCCACAGGATGAACAGCGGCGCAAATGCGACCTTGGGCGCGATTTGCAGCGCCAGAATGTAAGGCGACAGGGCGAACTCAGCGGTGGGCGACATGCCGAGCAGATAACCGACACATGCACCCAAGAGGCTACCGAGAACAAAGCCAGCCAATACTTCGGCGGCCGTGACGCCTGTGTGCAGCAGAAGATGATTGACTGACCACGCGCGCGCGAATTCCTGGGCGACCATGGAAAGCGGCGGCACGATGAAAGAGGGAATATGAAGCAGGCCCGGACCCCATTGCCAAGCCGCCAGAAAGACGACGAGCAAAGCGACGCTGGCGATCGACCCATTGAGCATGCGCATGTGCTGCGCGGATCGGTTCATGCGCCGCCTCCGGCGGGCCGTCGTTCCAGCGCGGCGTGCGCGATGTCGAGGCGATCCATCAGCGAGGCTACGTAATCGTTCACTTTCGGATCGCGACGCCGCTCGATTGGGTCGTCGCGTTGCGGCAAGTCGATCGCGATTTCGTCGATGATGGTGCCCGGCCGCCGGCTCATGACCAGGACGCGATCGGACAATGTTACGGCTTCGAGAAGGTCGTGGGTGATCAGGAGAGCGGTCTTGCCGGATTGTTTAAGAGTCTGTGCCAAGTCGCGCTGGAGCATCATGCGGGTCTGGGCGTCAACGGCCGAGAAAGGCTCATCGAGCAGGAGCACGTGCGGATCGACCGCAAGCGTCCGCGCTAGCGCGACACGCTGGCGCATGCCGCCCGACAATTGGTGCGGATAGTGGCCGGAAAACTCCTCGAGGCGGAAATTTGTGAGTAGTGCTTGTGCGCGCTGGCGGCGCTCCGCGAGCGGAGAGCCCTGAACCTCGAGGCCGAACATGACATTCGCCGCGATATCGCGCCACGGCAGCAGCAAATCCTTCTGCAGCATGAAGGCAACGTGCGAACTTGGACCCTCAACACGGACGCCGTCGACGAAAGTTTCGCCTTCACTCGATTGCGCGAGGCCCGATCCGATATTGAGGAGCGTACTTTTGCCGCAACCGCTCGGGCCGATCAGCGAGACGACTTCGCCATCGCGCACGGAGAAGCTGACGCCGCGAATGGCGGTGAGAACGTCACCGCTGCGCTTGCACAAGCGCATCGTCACGTTGCGATATTCGAGCCGTACAACGTCCGACATGGGCCGATCGACCACTGTTTTTGGGCCGATTGCACGCATATCGCCCGCTCTTTTGAACTCTGTCCCTTGAACTATAGTGGCAAATGCCGGAATCGCCGATAGGGTAGATATCGGCGGGGATTTCGCCTGCGCCGTAGCGCGCATGAGCGGAGTCGCAATGTTTGCCTGTAGGTGAACAGAGATTTTTCGCATCGGGTCCGGCAAGCCGCTGGTCGGCGTCGCCTGGTGCTCGGTGTTTTGCTCCTGTCGTCGCCCGCGGCTCGCGGATGAGAAGATCACCTATCTGTTCCCGGCGCCGCCGTTGCTGCCGGCGTTTGGGCCGATCCAACTCGCCAAGGGCAAGGGCTATTTCTCCCAAGCGGGCCTTGACGTGAGCTTTGCGATTGGTCGCGGCGGTGTCGATGTCGCCAAGGAAGTGGGCGCCGGCAACGCGCCGCTCGGCGGCATTGTGGCTGACGGCCCCATCCTGGTGCGGCAGAACGGCGTGCCCATCAAGATCGTCGCCGTCTTCGGCGGCAAAGGTTTCATGCAACTCGTCGTGCGTGAAGATTCAAATATCCAGAAGCCGGCCGATCTTAAAGGGCAAGACCATTACCGTCATGTCGTATCAGGACACGACCTTCTACGCGCTGCTCGGATTGCTGGCGAGCGCGGGATTGACGCAAGACGACGTCGATATCCAGGCCGCCGGGCCCGGTGGGCGTGTGGCAAATGGTGGCGACCGGCAGATCGGTCGGAATGGCGGGCGTGCCGGATTGGATTCCGCCATTGCGGGCCGCCGGCGTGGCGGTGCGGGTGCTGCCGACCGACGAATTTTTTCCGCACATGGCGCAGGGTATCGGCGCGTCCGACCAGATCATCAAGGATAAGCCGGACATGGTTCATGCCTTCGTCAAGGCGGCTTTGCACGGCATGAAGGACATCATGGACGATCCGACTGCGGCGGCGGACGATTTCGTGAAGTTCGTGCCGGAGTGGCAGGGCAAGACTGATCAGATAAAGGCCGCTTTCACGTACTACGACCAGCTGGTCTATCCGGGCCAGAGCGTGCTTGGCGAGATCAATCCGGAACGGCTCGCCAAGCTGCAGGATTTCTATCTTGCGAAGGGTATTATTCAGAAAAAGACGCCGGTCGACGAGCTCTACACCAATCGGTTTATCAAGTAGGCGCTACCTCTTCACTCCTTGCCGTAGCCGTCCGTTCCCTGCCAGCCGTGCTTGGAAATATCGAAAATGACGCCGTCGGGGTCCTTGAACTTGCGTTCAAAGTTGCCGTGACGTTCGTCGCCAAGATCGAAGAAAAATTTCCCGCCATGGGCCTCGATGCGTTTCTGGGTCTCGGCGAGATCGTCGACCTGGAAGCCGAAATGATGCGCGCCGACGAATCCGCGCGGATCGTTGAGGTCGGAGGCTTCGCTGCCTCGACTGCCCTTGAAGTTGAGCAGTGCGAGATTGATTACGCCGTCGCTCATGTAGATGGCGGAGCCAATCTCCAAGTCCTCGCGTCCGATGCGCTTGAGATCGAAAACGGACTGATAGAATTCGGCAGCTTTGTCGAGATCGTTCACGCAGACCGCGAAGTGACGCAGACGGGCCATCAGGAATTCTCCTCGCTATCGCCCTTGCTCGCGAACATCGGACGTTCGCGACCTGAAGGAACTATGTTTCCCTTCACAGTAAAGTAGCACCGAAAGACCGGGCACTATAGCGGCGAGAACAAAACGGCATGAAAAAGCGGCACGCCGAGATCGTCGGTGGCGGGTTTGCCGGCCTCACGGCGGCGTGCGCGTTGGCGCAGCGCGGCTGGACCGTGCGCGTGCATGAGCGCGCCGACCATTTGCGTACGGCCGGCGCCGGCATTTACATCTACGAGAACGGCTTGCGCGTATTGGAGGCGGTGGGAGCCTATGAAGCCGCCGTGAAGGGCGCGCCTTTTGCGCATACGCGCGAGGTCCGGGACGGGCGGAATCGGTTGATCTCGGTGCACCGCTGGACCGGCAGTCGCGTGTTCAGCATCGTGCGACAGAACGTTATCAACGCGCTGGCCGCAGCGGCAACCCGCGTGGGCGTCGAGCTCGTGACCGATTCGGCGGCAACGGGCGCGACGCCGGATGGCGAGCTGATGCTTGCGAGCGGCCGGAGCGTGGGAGCCGACTTGATCGTCGGCGCTGATGGCAGCAATTCGCTGCTGCGCGACTCGCTGAGCCTTCTGTCCAAGCGAAAATATCTCGTCGATGGCTGCACACGTCTTCTGATCGACAAGACCGCGGCGGAACGGGCGTCCGCCGGCGACGCAGGCGCTAAAACGATCGAGTATTGGTCGGGCACGCGACGGGTGCTCTATACGCCATGCAGTGAGACCGACATCTATGTCGCACTGACGATGCTCGATAAGGATGTGGCGGCCAAAGCTGTGCCGGTGCGTAAGGACGTATGGAAGCGCGCCTTCCCGCATCTTGACGCCCTGTTCGACCGCGTCGGCGACACGGGACGTTACGACCGTTTCGAATTGATCAAACTGAAACGCTGGTCTGCCGGCCGCGTTGCGATTATCGGCGACGCGGCGCACGCCTTGCCGCCCAATATCGGTCAAGGAGGCGGCTGCGCAATGATGAACGCATTGTCGCTCGCCGTATATCTCGAGCGCGAGCAGCGATGTTGGGGCCGCACTACGGGCCTGGGAGGACACGGAGCGGCCCATGACCGACCACACCCAGCGTATCTCTTACATTCTCGGCCTGCCGACCACCTGGCCGCCGATCCTGCGCGCGGCCGCGCTCGGCGTTGCCGGTCGATCGAAGTGGTTCACGCGCCAACGCACGCGTACTGCGTTGCATCGGCCCACCGGGACTTGAAAGCCCACGCTCAAGACGCGGAGAACGCCGAGCGGCCGGCCGTAACGGGCCGCGTAGCGCCGAGGCCGAGCGGACGAAGAGCGGGTGGCTCTTCGAGAACAGCGCTGTTGCTGCGACAGAAAGGGCCAGGGGCCACGTTACTTCCGATAGTGCCGATTATCGCGAATTGCAGCCTACCTAAGGCTAAACAAGGATGCACTATCGTTGATTTTGATCCTTTGCGCACAGTTGGTGGACTGATGAACAATCTGCGATTTTTTGATAAGTGATCCAGAGCTAGTTAGCTCTAAGGAAGGCTTCCAAACTACGAATTTGGGGGTCAGGAGTTCGAATCTCTTCGGGCGCGCCATAACCTCAAAGTTCTCCAGAAGATTTCGGTCATTATTTAACTTGCCATGCAGAATGAAAAAATCTGCATGGCATCTGCGTGGCACAGAAGAAGGTTTACAACAGATTGGGAAATTACATTTAGCGGCTCGCGACAGCGGCCAGACGATCCTTGAGATAGACGTGTGCGGCAAGCACTGCGTGGGCTTTTGCGAGAGCATGCCCGGCGCGGTGCATCCATTCGAGCGCGTGAACACGGTGGCAATCCCGAGCCAAGCGCTCCGGCTGGACGGCCGGCGCGAAGGTGCAGAGACTAGACGGCAGCACCTAAGGCGCGAACGCGCTAGGGTGAACGAAGTTACTCAGGCCGCCGCGCTCCTGCCGCTGACGGCGAACGGCCTGATTAGCGTCAGAAGGTCCAGGACAAGCGCGGAATATGCCACCAGCTGGCCAATGAAGATCGTCTCAAGTGGAAGAAGTAATGTCGGAATTCGAACACAAGACCGGCAAATCATTCATCCTTGAAGCATTGGATTTCATGCTGGGTGCGGGCGCAGATTTGCGCGATATCCCCGAGCGGGTCGGATACGACCGCATCTTTTCTCGGCGTTGAGCATGGCGATTTTGAAACATTCACGCTTGAGCGCAGCGCAAGCGGAGGACAATTTCGTTGCTACCCTGGCCTTCACCTCAGCGCTCCCGAGGGCATCGAGCCGCTCGTTTTAGCCCCCAAGCATAATCCGACGCGTCCCGACAATCTTTCGACCTTCCTTCTCTAAAAGGTCTGCCTTGCAAACAAGCGCGTTCGACGCAACGCCGCCGGAGACTCAAACAGCTTAAGCTTTCGAAATCTTGCACACCTTTGCTTGATATCGGAGGGCGATATTCAGAAACGAGGGTCGTCGATAGAAACCGGACAGTTCATCGAGCAAAACACTAGAGCTGTCCGTATTCAAATTACTGCTGACTGGCGTCGATGACAGCGCTATCCAGCCCGTCGACGAGACCGTGCGGAGGGTCTTTCTCGGGTCGCCAAGATCGAAGTCATTGACGAGCTAATTGCTGAACGCAAAGCGCGTCTTGCCGAACTTGTAGGCGAGGAGGACGATGCCAACGAGCTGAACGTGCAGCTCAGCCGCCTGGATGAGAGTTTCGACCGCGAGCGAACCATACTGCGCCAGACGGAGCAGGCTCCTCGACTACGTTGCGCCACCTCAAGTATCGAACAGCTGCTGTGTGGCAATGCGCTCGATGCCACTGTAGCCGATCCGAGCGATCCGCGATCGCTTGCTCACCCGAAGATCCAATTGAGACGGACGGTTTTTTTATACCTCGAATTCTAAAGTAGCCTTGCAGCCTGTCGCCGCGCTGGCATAGCTAAAGTGTGATCCTAATCCGTCTGCAAGAGAATTGATGATGTTGCTACCGGCACCCGTGCCTTTGACTGTGCCTTTGCCCTTCCATCCTATTCCATCGTCCTCGACGCTTAATGTTATTTTATCGGCTTGAAATTTGTGCAGGCCCACTCGAATTTCGCCAGACTCATGCGTGGGGTAGGCATACTTGAAAGCGTTGGTCACTAATTCGGTCACCAAAATACCGATCGTTACAGCTTTATCTGTGGGCACCTCAATGCGCTCCGCAGCAAGCCGAACCGTGGATGCGTGGCCGGCAGTTTTGAAAGTCGCCTCCAGGTCACGCAATAACGTTGCCAGATAATCAGACATTTCGACTACTCGTACATCCCTCGACGTGTACAAATGACGGTGGACGCCCGCGATCGCTGTGATTCTATTTTGAATTTCGCCTAGAGCTGAGCGTACCGAGGGATCGGAAACGGAGTGCGCCTGCAGCGCAACAAATGCTCCAACCAAAGCAAGGCTATTGGCGACGCGATGATTAACTTCGTGCAGTAACACTTCTGCCCGATCCCGCGCCTCACGCACTTCTTTCTCGGCTCGCTCGTGCTCAAGCTGCAGCCTCGCCTTTTCGATCGCTTGATCGACGGCTGTTCCGAGTAGTTCAAAAAATTCGTCCCCGACCGTCTTTGGTACATAATCGGCCGCGCCGGCTTTAAGCGCTGCGACTGCCACGTTAGCATCGGCTGCGGCGGTGACGTAGACCACGGGCGGCCGTGTCGGTAGTTCGCGCAATGACTTTAGGAAATCCAAACCGGTGCCGATCGACAGGAAGTGATCAAGTGCGATCACGTCCACGCCTCCCTCGGCCAGCCTCGCCAACCCGGCTTCGCCAGAGGCCACGTTTTCAACCGCGTAGCCACGCTTGCCCAAAGCACGCCGGACCAGCCGCGCCAGCTCGGGATCGTCATCAATATAAAGAACGCGTGCGGGGCTGGTCGACATCGTATCAATCAGTTTCCGGAACCTGCATCACTGTAACAAACAGACCAAGCTGCCTGATCGCGTTGGCGAATCCGTCGTAGTTCACTGGCTTGGTAATGTAGACGTTTGCGCCAAGGTCATAGCAACGTTGAATCTCGCGGCTATCGTCGGTCGTCGTGAGCACCACGACGGGAGAGCGCTTCGTATGTTTGTTTGCCTTGAGCTTTTCGAGGATGTCGATGCCCGTCATATCGGGTAAATTGAGGTCAAGGAGAATTAACAACTGACGTCCGGAGCTGACACTTCCAGAGCGGTCTGGACCGAGCAAGTAGTTCAGCCCATCCGTGCCGTTCGCAAAGGGAATGATTTCATTGTTCACTCCGGCGCGACGAATGTTCTTTTCGATAAGTCGCGCGTGACCTTCGTCATCTTCGATCATGACAATGCTGACCGGTTTGGCGTTCTGATTCACCTAAGTGGCTCCCGTTTGCGTTGGCATCACCGAGCGTAGATCTTTCGGCAGATTGAGTTTCATTGTCGTGCCCTGCTCCAACTCTGAGGTAAGCGTAATGTCGCCGCCAAGATTGCGGATCATGGTGCGGACGTGTGCCAATCCGATACCTTCGCCCGGACGATCCTGAGCGCCAGAACGCCGGAAAAGGTCAAAAACGCGCTCGTGATCTGGCTTAGCTATTCCCCGACCGTTATCTTTTACTTCGATAAGGATGCGTTGGCCGCGGACTTCGCTGGCGTGGATTTGGATTTTCAGCGGACGTTGAGGCGCCCGATATTTTACAGCATTGTCAAGTAGATTGCTGAAAATCTGCTCAAGTGCGAGACGATCCGAGATGACCGGTGGCACCTTAGCTTCGATCTCAACCGCACCGCCGGCTTCGGCCACTTGATGTTGGACGTTTTCGGCGGTGCTCTTTAAGAGGGCATCAAGGCGAATTGGTTCAGGCTTTAGCATCCGGCGCCCCTCGCGAGAGAGTTTCAAAATGGCATTAATGAGACTATCCATTTTGCGCGTTGACGATCTAATGAAGCCGATCGCTTCTGGCAGTTCCTCAAGCGCAGCGATGCGTGCCTGTTGATTTTGATCAGCAGCGCTGGAAGTGTTTTCGTTGGAGGACCGAATAAAGTTTTGGATCGATCCAAGGCTGCCCTCAAGCTCGCTAGTAAAGCCCATGATGTTCACGAGAGGCGCACGAAGGTCGTGGGTGACAACATAAGCGAATCTCTGGATTTCCTCGTTTGCGCGACCGAGGTCGGCGGTCCGCTCCCGGACTCGTTCTTCAAGTCCGAGGTTTAGCGCCTTAACTTCTCCCTGTGCTTGAACGAGCTGGCGGGTATAGAGCGCCACAGCCCAAGCCGACCCGCCCACAACGAGGATGATGAATATCGCACCACCAATAGTAACCCAACGAAGGGTTGAAATGCTTTGCTGTTCGTCCCGAACGGCAGCGTCAACTTTGTCGTCCGCACGTTGCAACATGATCGTAAAAAGCTTTCTGGCTTCTTCCATCAATTTTTGGCCAAGATTGGATCGGACGACCGCCAAAGCTTCGTCTCTTTTATCGGCCTTGACCATGTCCACGGTTCGGCGAAGTTCGGCGAGTTTCTCAGTCACGAGCGGCAATAACTGCGCAGCGTCATTTTTTTGAGTGGCATCCGCGTCCATGAGGGTGACAAAGTAAGAAAGCTTCGTCTGGAGATTTTGACGCGCCTCAAGATAAGGATTCAGGTAATCTGGATTAGCCGTTAGCAGATAACCGCGCTGGCCGGTCTCTGCGCCGACAACGAGATCTCGTAAGTCCACGAGGGCAGTGCGCTGAAGACGTGCGCTCGTAACTTTGTCCGAATACACCCCTGCCTGACGCACGAGCCACACGTTAAAGGCAACGATGATGAGTAGCGCCGCTAGGCCAAGCAAAATCGCCGCCAACGTCGCCCGAACGAACGAAACGTTAGAAATTGGCATCAATACCGCCTTCGATACGTATCTAACCGTACACCGGCGGCTCAAAGGGAATCGATACGGCGCAGGACGTTTAAGGGGCAGAACAGATGGTTTATTTTTTGTCGGTTGCGATCGTGCGCTTGTCCGCGCTCAACGGAGCGGGCTGACTGACACTCACTGGATCTGACCCAGCCATGCTTTCCTCCAGGCCCTGTTCAAGCTTCTGCTCGGTAAGGTTTGCCGACTGCAGTCGCTTGCTTTTGACAGGCACATGAGGATCTGCACCACGTTTTTTTGCCGCCGGTTGCACCATCACGAACTCCTCATCGCTGCAGGCTAACGCCTGAAAAGTGTCCGTGTTCCTGCCAGATGATTTATTGGAGCGTACGCACAGCGGCTATCATTCCTTCAGCGTTGTAGGGTTTGGGTATGAATAAACTGCCTGCTGGCATTTCCTCGGTTGTGGGCGGATTGTGGCCAGTCACAATGATGATTTTAACTGGTGGCCATCTGTCCCTAACAGCCGCTGCTAATTTTAGACCGTCCATCGAACCAGGCATGTTGATATCAGTGATAATTGTGTGGATATCTGTTCGGCTTTCGAGAACCGTGATCGCGTCGTCTGCGTTATACGTAGCGATTACCTCAAACCCGGCATGCTCAAGCAGCAATCTCAGATACTCGCTAACAAAGAATTCGTCCTCGACGGTTAAGATAACTGCCATTTTGTCGCCCGACGCACAATACAGTGGTACCATGAGTAATCTATCTGCGCGCTTTAATGTTCCACCCAATCGGCCAGGGAGGGGGCCGCCCATAGCAATCCTGATAACCGATATCACATGCCGGCGACACGCGTCGGTAACGACCTGCAGGGAATCACGCTATCCGGCCGCGAGGCTGACGGTCATGGCTTTCGCTCATAAGCCAGCCGTTTATGGAAGATCACGCTTCCAGTCGGAAGGCCTCCGAATACCTAGAAAAGCCCAGTGGCTCGATCATTTTCGCAGAGAGGTTTCTGCGTATGCTGGCGGAAACGGCATTTCCATAAGGATTACGCCACCGCGCTTGGTGCATCAGCAATAGGACAATCGCGCTACTGCGCCTTTCCAACCGTATCGGCCATGACTGCTCCGCGTGTTCCGAGAGGTTTATTACCGTCAACAGTCGAATCGCGGACCGTCTGGTGCTCGATCTCGGAATTCAGTTGCGCCCCGAACAGGATCACGATGGAAGAGATCCACATCCACATCATCATTCCGACGCCAGCGCCGAGCGAGCCGTAGGTTGCGTCATAGTGGGCGAAGCTCGCAAGGTACCACGACAGCAGGGCGGAGCTTACGAGCCAGGCGACTGCCGCAAAGACGCTGCCCGCGCTGATCCATTGCCAGCGGGGTTCCCGACGGCTGGGGCCATAGCGGTAGAGCACGGCGAGACCGAGAATGATGACAACGATCAACAACGGCCAGCGTGCAAATCGCAACAATTGGTCGGTGGTGTTGTGCAAGCCCAGATAGTTGAGGGCAATAGGCAGGACCACGACAGTCGCGAGCGCGAGGAGAAGCACACCAATACCGGCAAGTGTAAAACCGAACGAGACCAGATTCAGCTTGATAAAGCCGCGTTTCTCCTTTTCCTCGTAAACGACGTTCAATGCATCCATGATCGCTTTCACGCCGGAATTCGCGCTCCACAGCGCAACCGCCAGTCCGAAGATAAAGCCCAAACCAAGCTTCGAACTATTCGCCGTCAACCGGCCTATTTGTTCGCGCAGGATTTCGACCGCGCTGTCCGGAAGAATTCCGCTGAGAAGCGCGAGTTGATCGCTGATCGCCGCCGGACTTGCGAACAGGCCGTACAACGAGACCAAGGCGGTGACGGCCGGGAAGACTGCCAGTAAACCGTAGAACACAACTCCAGCGGCGACTGCGAGGAGGCGATCCTCGCCAATCTGCTGATAGGTGCGCCGAAAAATGTCCTTCCAGCCTTTCCAGGGTATCTGCCACGGTGCCTTCGCATCTCTGCCGCGGCCCGGCTCGGCCGCTCGTTCGCGTTGCAGAACGTGCGGTTCGTCATCGATGCGCGAGGCCCCAAAGGCGCCTATGCCCCGGCTTACGACCGCCAGGCGATGCCGGCCGTAGGCGCCCGGCGATATCTGCGGCCGCCATCATCCCGATCAGCAGGGCCGAGCACACAAGGGACCACGGCACCGAGGGCGCAGGGGAGGGCGTCTCTCGCCTCAGGGAACGACGAGGCATGGCAGCTTTATAGCGGACGGTGCGTTCTTCCAATCAGCCAGCCGATGCCGAGCGCGACCGCCACCGCCGCGTAGGGCTTGGTTTCAATGCTGCTCCTCAGCCATTTTTCAAAAGTGACGGCGGTATCCCGCGCGACATCCACGGTCTGCCCGTAGAGATCCTGGGCGGCCCCAGCCGCCTGGTCGAGCTTACCCTGGACTTGCTCTTTGATATCGCCGGTGAGGCGGCCGGCGCCTTCTTCCAGCTTGCCTCCGACATTGCGGGCGGTGCCAGCTATACGGTCTTCGTTCATAAGGTCCTCCCAAGGAAGGCTGCGCGGCCTTGTGCCGCTTTCTTCGTCAGCCGGGCAACGTAAGCCCTATCTCAAGGTTCCCTGGTCGGCGCGTTTTAATCCCGGCGTACTGCGGCAGCGCACTCCTTGCGGTCTTTGAAATGAGAATGCCTGAAAGCAAGGAACCCAACGTCGGTCAGGACATTTGGTTTTACAGCACGCCGGCCGCGCCGCGGCCGTTGGTCGACAACCGACCAGCGGAATCAAGCATCCCTAAAAATAAATGCCGGCCAAAAATGACAATCCGTGGGACGGTAGAGACACACTAGTCGACATCTAGCCACCGCTCATTGCTGAGTGCTTGATTGAGCTGTCGGCCGGCAGCCCGCAAGTCTCTTGATTTCCTGGTCTTGCGAGCCTCTAAAAGTAATGCCCGCGCGAACGTCCATCGCGGAAACGTAGCCAGTTCTCGTGGGATGTTCTTATCAATAAAGCTTATGGCTTGTTCCACGTCTCTAGTTCGATCCGCAGCTCCGGCACCCTTACTGGTAGCGGGTTAAGAAGCTTCAGCGGCTCTATCTCAACAGGGGATGGGGACGCTCGCTGACCACCGCGAGCGCCCCTCTTGCCAGGCTGGTGATCGAGCTTCTGCTTCTGCGTGCTGAGCGCATTAAGCGCATTTGGCGTTTTTCCCACTGGCAGGCTTGATGGCGCCGTGTTTGCCGGCTTTCCCTGCCGATCCTTTTGACTTCGCAGATCATTAGCAAAATCGCCTGATCCGCGGTAGCTGGTTGCAATTGCTAGCACCGTTTAAGACGCCCCCAAATCTAAACCTATGCACTCGACCTTAGTTGCCGCGCCGATATGAAAGATATTCTTCCGATATCGATTGCTTGGGCCAGCGAATAAAAGTCACGGGAGTTCCCTCAACCTAACCGTCCGCTGTTAGAAGCGATTTATAGTCAAAGGCCCTCTTTGTTTGCGTCCTACACACTTCACCCGGACCGCTTGCAGCTTTCGCTAGAACTTCTGGAGCGCCACCAAATATTGAATGCAATTACAAACGCAGGCTCGGGAACGATCCCACCTTTGAGACGTTTTTCTGATGACTATTAGATGCGTTCTCCCAAATGAAGGAGGCTCGAATGTTCAAGCCGGCCATGGCCGCTACCGTGCTAATTGCGTTCTCCATGCCAGCCTATGCGGCGGGTGACTTTCCGATGGCGGCGATGAGTACGACGTTGCCGCGAGAGGCGGTCACTGTTACCGACTGGTACAAGCAGAACGTCTATGATCCCAACGAAACCAAGATCGGCGACATCAAAGATGTTTTGGTCGATAAGTCTGGGAAAATCGCGGCCTTGATCGTCGGTGTCGGCGGCTTCCTGGGCGCCGGCGAAAAGGATGTTGCCGTGCCCTTTGAGGCTGTGCATCCGACGATGAGGGATAAGAAATGGTGGCTGGTAATGAACACCACCAAAGATAGCCTCAAGAGCGCACCTGGATTTAGGTACGACTCTAACACCACGACTTGGGTGCCTGATACTAAGTAATGCCCGATCTTAGCAACCATCGACGTCGCACAAAGCTGCGACGTCGATGGCTGAAATCGATGGCTCGCATCGAGATCTCTGATCAGTGAAGCCACATTTCTGGCGAACCGGTATAAGACTTTCACAGCAATCGAGACATGGAACGCTTGCGGCTTGCATCAGTTAAAGCAATACCGTTTTGTTGTTTTGTTGCTGTCTTTTCGCCCAAAACATGATCGAGCCAATCGTTTGCGTGCCGGCACGGAATGAGGCCAAGCGACTGCCGTCTTTGCTCCGGTCTTTACAACGACAGACGTGGCTTCGAGCAAATAAGAGATCCCTCCAAACAGTGCTCGTTCTTAATAACTGCGACGACAACTCATATGCAATTGTGCAACGAATTGCTCAGGAATTGACTCGTGTTTCGTTGCATCTCATCGAAGTCCAGTTTGCGCCGGAGGACGCACATGTCGGCTCGGCGCGTCGTTTGGCCATGGATAGGGCCTTCGCGCTGGGGCCAAAGAATTGCGTCCTTCTTACCACAGACGCGGACGCAATACCGCGTCACGACTGGGTTGAGGCTAACCTTCGCGCCATCGCGCGCGGGGCGGAGCTTGTGGGTGGGCACATTGTGGGTAACAAGCAAGAGGAGGCTTTACTGGGACCCAGATTTGTTCGGCGTGCGGCGCGGCATCTATATTATGCCAAGCTCGCGGACCGCCTGACTTCCCTGGTCGATCCGTTGCCTCACGATCCGTGGCCCCGACATTCCGATCATACCGGCGCCAGCCTTGGTGTGCGTAGTGAGGTTTATGCAGCCATTGGAGGAATGCCGGCCCTACCCTTTCGGGAAGACGTAACCTTTGTAGAGCGCGCGCGTGACGCAGGATACCGTTTGCGCCATCCCCTCGATGTACGGGTCACCGTTTCTGCGCGCCTTAATGGAAGGGCGGCGGGCGGCATGTCGGATTGTTTGAAATCATGGCTAGCGGCTGAAGAGGACGGGCGGCCGCATCTCGTCGAAGATCCACGGGCAATACGTTTTCGACTGCTCCATCGTCCATCTCATGGCCTAACCCCAGCAGCTATCCGATTGCCCGCGGGCAAGGGGATTGTCCGGCCGCCGAACGAACGCGCTTTAGAAAGAGTTACTGCAGTACCAGTGGATTCCGATACCAGCATTGAAGTCGAGCTAGCGATCAGCCAACTCGAGCGCATGATCGTAGAAAACGAAGGCAAAAGCGATGTCACAGGATCCTCAACGTTGGATTTCTTACAAGGCGTTGGTTGAACTGGCAGGGACCGACGCTTCAGAGCGAGACCAGGACGGCTCGTTTCCGGAACGCGCGTTTGAGGGCCTTCGTCGTTTAGGCCTGGTTGGCAAGCCTCCATTGCAGGCTAGGGAAATGGGGCAGCTGTTGCGCGTGCTTGCCGCAATCGGACGCGGCAACCTCAGTGTCGGCCGTATCTACGAGGGTCATGTCAATGCGTTTTTACTGATCCGCTGGTTCGGCACGCCGTCTCAGCGAGCGCAGTTAGCAACGAGCGCAACGCGAGGCGCCCTTTTCGGCGTATGGAATACTGATCTACCTGACGACCCCGCGCGAATGGAAAACGGCGTTTTGAAAGGTGCCAAGAGCTTTGCGAGCGGAGTGGACGGTCTGAGCTACGCTGTTGTTACTGCCGCTGGCGCGGAAGGCCGCCAAATGCTGATCGTGCCGATAAAAGATCTGTCCATCGATCGAAGCTGGTGGAAGCCTTTAGGTATGCGAGCTTCAGGAAGTCATGTTGTATACTTTAATAATTCCGTTGACGTCGATTTCATCCTTGGCGCCCCCGACGACTATGTCAGGGAGCCATTGTTTTCGGCTGGTATAATACGTTGTGCAGCTGTCCATGTGGGTGGCGCCCATGCCGTGTTCGACGCGGCTCTAAAGCATATGCAAACGACATGCCGTGCGAGCGACCCGCACCAGCAGCATCGTCTCGGTCAAATGGCAACAGAGGTTGCCGGCGGCTACGCCTGGCTGGACTATGCCGCCGCGAATTGGGTTCGCATAGACAAGGTGCCCGCGGTGACGCTCATCGCTTGTATGAATGCGGCGCGCGGAGCCATCGAACGTGCAGCCCTCAATGTAATAGAACTCGCTGAACGGAGTGTGGGCGTAGCGGGCATGATGGCGCCGCATCCTTTGGAGCGTCTGATGCGCGATCTCAGGACCTATCTACGCCAACCCAATCCGGATGGCGCGCTGGCTTCGGTTGGTGCCGCGGTAATTGATGGAGCTTGGCTGCCCGATCAGGAGGCCATCGCGGAAGTGCATCATGGCTGATGGCTTCGCCTTATCCAATCGCGCGTTGGCGCGTGCCAGGAAAATTCTGGTGGTGGCGCCACATCCAGATGACGAGAGCCTCGGATGTGGGGGACTAATCTCGCTTTTGGCCCAGAACGGCTCTGCCTTTTACATCGTCTTTGTTACCGACGGCTCGGCGTCACATCGCAACTCAAGCGCTTGGCCCCCGGCGCGCCTTGCTGCACAACGCGAACAAGAAGCCTGCAGTGCGCTCGCATGTCTGGGGATTGAAAATGCACCACGCCTATTTCTTCGCCTGCCCGATGCCAATATACCCACTCCCGGAGATCTGGCTTGGGAGAGCGCCGTAGCGGCCGTGAGCGATGTCCTGCGGCGCTTCGCGCCAGATCTTGTTATCTTGCCTTGGCGACGCGATCCTCATTGCGATCACCGAGCCTCCTGGCTGCTTTCGCAGCATGCGCTGCGCCAAGCGTCCGTCCATCCCGACACCCTTGAATATGCCATCTGGCTGGACGAACTTGGAGAAGCTGAAGACCATCCCAAAGTGGGTGAAGCGGAACTTGTCCGAGTGAATATTGGTAGCGCTCTTGCCAGCAAACGCGCTGCAATTGGCGCGCACGTATCCCAAACGGCGGATCTTATCGTGGATGATCCAAACGGCTTTCGGTTGACGCCACAGACGATCGCGCGCCTCACACAATCGATCGAAATTTTCTTGCGGCCCATCAATGAAAGCCATTGACGTCGCTGGGTTTGAAAGGAAGTTTCGCCAGAACATCGATCCGTGGGATTATACAAATTCAAGGTTTGAACGTTCCAAACGAAACGTCCTGTTACGCGCTTGCGGGCACAGCAAGCACGGGCGTGCGCTGGAGCTTGGATGCGCAATTGGTGAAACAACCCGCTATCTTGCGCCCTTATGCCTGCGGCTGGTGGCGCTCGACGCTTCGCCAACAGCCATTGCCGAAGCGAGAAAACGGGTGCACAGCACTCACGTTAGGTTTGTCCAGGCAAAACTTCCTGGTCAAATGCCTCGTGGTCCGTTCGATCTCATCGTTGTTTCTGAGATCGCTTATTATTTGAGTGTTCATGAGCTGGCCCTTCTAGGCAAAGGAATTGCTGCCGCCATCGCGCATCGTGGCAAAATTGTCCTGCTTCACCATCGCCGACATTTCCAAGACGCAGCGCAGTCGCCCGTTCTCGCACACTTGCGGTTACGATCTCATCTGAGCCGCATCGCGATCCCCATTTTCGAGGAGAGATATCCGCGGTTCGATGTCGTCGCCTTGCGGCGGTGTGAGTAACCGAAGCGGGCGACAATCTCTCACCCGCGCGAGCACCCGCAGTGTGAAAAGGCAAGCCGCACACGCGAAGCGGTGATCGATAGATAGATGTTCTCATCTCTGTCGATGAACCAGTCCATTTCGCTATCGGCCGCGATTTCGTGATCTTTGTGCCGCGCAGGTGGTGACGAACCAAACCGTCCCTAAGGTAAAATGGTCCGAGAAACCCCGTGTCCATTGAAATGCCAGCAGTCGCTGACCCGATTCGCCCTCATTGGAACCCGTGCCCGATTGCGAGTTTCCGCATCAGTGTCCAAAGCGAATGCCAAGGCCGCCGAGCCGTCCGAGCGAAAGCTGACCTCCATCGTGGTCGCGAGACGTTGTCGGATATTCCCGTCTCACAGCAGCGGACGAGGAAGGTACGATCGCTCGTCTGCGCGAATTGCGATCGGAGCTCGTGGATCCCGCGGTTGCCCGCCACCGCGGGCGAATCGTCAAAACAATGGGAGACGGGTTTCTTATTGAATTCCCAAGCATCGTCGATGCAGTGCAGTCATCGCTCGAGATCCAGCACGGCTTAAGCGGTCGCCAGATCGGGGATGGGTCTGCTTCAATCCGCCTGCGCGTGGGAATCCACATCAGCGATGTCGTAGTCGAGCCTGATGGCGACCTTCTGGGAGATGGGGTGAATATAGCTGCCCGGTTGCAGGAAATTGCAGACCCCGGCACCGTCTGCTTGTCAGAAGACGCCTTCCATCAAGTGCGCAATAAGATATCGATGCCCATTATCGACAAAGGCAATGTCGAGCTGAAAAATATCCCGCAGCCGGTCCGTGTTTATGCGCTGCAAGCAGGTGACAACGCTGACGACACTAAAGACATGCCTGCCGGTGCAGCCTCGGCTCCGCCGCTCTCCATCGTTGTGCTGCCTTTCGCCAATCTGGGGCAGGTAGATGCCGACGAGCAGTTCGCGGACGGCATCACAGAAACTCTCACGACCGATCTCGCACGTATTGCCCACTCTGCCGTCATTGCGCGCAACACTGCCTTCACCTTCAAGGGCAAAGCGGTTGACGCACGGCAAATCGGCAAGCAGCTAGGGGTCAAATATATCCTTGAGGGCAGCGTTCAACGCAGCGGTGATCGAATCCGCGTCAATGTCCAATTGATTGATGCGGAAAGCGGCAATCACTTGTGGGCTGATCGTTTTGATAAGACTCTGGCGATCTGCTTCAAATGCAAGATGAGATCGTTGCTCGCGTTGCCGGCGCGCTGAATGCCCCTCTTATGGCAGCAGAGGCGCAAAGGGCAGAACGTTCCGCCGAGCCGGCTTCGATGGATCTATATTTCCAAGGCATGGCGTGGGTGAACAAAGGACTGCGCCCTGACTGGCTCGCCCAAGCTCGGAGCGTGTTTTGAGAAAGCCAAAGCCATCGATGACACCAATGTGGAACCGCTGATCGGCATCGGCATGGTCGATACGCTTCGGGGTGTTGCTTGTGCCGGCGATAATCCGGCAGTTGCCTTGGAATCAGCCGAGAGCCTGCTGACCGATGCCCTATAATCGGCGCCGGACCATGCGTGGGCGCATTGTCTGATTGGCTGCGGTCATCATTTCCACCCGGCGGGCCGAGCGCGGGATAATGGAATGCGAGCGAGCGCTCTCCCTCAATCCCAGTTTGGCAAGCGCGCACGCAATGCTCGGACTAGCAAAATATCTGCTTGGCCAAGGTGAGGAAACCGAGAGCCATGTCGAAGAAGCGCTTCGATTGAGTCCGCTCGATACCTTCGCCTATCTTTGGATGTTGTTTGCGGGCGTCGCTAAGATACAGACGGAAGAGTACGACAAGGCGGTAGAGTGGCTGAGGCGCAGCACAGACACCAATTCTAACTCTCCTTGGGCTTATTTTCACCTGGGGGCCGCACTGCAATTGTCTGGAAAGGCGGCGGAAGCGCGGGCGGAAACGCAAGCCGGGCTTTTGCTTGACCCCACCTTCACGACCGAGCGGTATCGATCTCTCGCGTTCAGCGATCATCGGCGCTATCTGACCACTCGCGAACGGACAATCCAGGCCCTGCAGGCGACAGGCGTTACCTAAAAATCAGAAGATAAGGTGACAGGAGGGCTCATGAAGCTTTGTAAGTATGGTCGTCGTTGTTCAGCGGATCCGCGGAGATGTTAAATGGCTGATACGCCTGTCGTGCCGTCGGTCGCTTCGCACGGCTCCCATCGTCTGCCTGCCGTCGATGTCGACAGCTATAACGTCGAACTTAAAGATAATGAAGGATTCATCGGCGATCGCGCCAGCAAAGGTGCGTTTCGCAACATGATAGAACATATCAGGAAGACCTTGCGCAAGTCCGGCGATGACCCGCTCGGCGAGGAAGACAGCGATGAATTGAGCAAGGCTGAATTGGACGGCCTCTTGCTACGGGGTGAACCGGAGGCCGCAGGCATTATTCACGCTGCGATCGAGGATTTCTCGCAAGAGTTTGCATTGATTATTCAGCGCTTTCTGAAATTAAAAGAATGGAAGAACACCGAACGCATTGTCATCGGTGGGGGCTTTCGCGCTAGCCGAATCGGGGAGCTAGTTACCGGTCGCACTTCAATCATTCTGAAAGCGGAAAAGACTGACGTGGAGCTCGTTCCTATTCGCAATCATCCCGATGAGGCAGGCCTGCTAGGCGCCGTCCATCTCGCACCCGTCTGGATGTTCAAGGCATTTGACGCCGTGCTCGCGGTCGACATCGGCGGGACAAACATCCGTGCCGGTGTCGTGCAGCTCAACTTAAAAAAATCAAACGCGCTGGCGAATGCGAAGGTATGGAAATATTCGCTCTGGCGACACGGCGATGAAGAGAACGTGAAACGCGAACAAGCCATTATGCAGCTAGGGTCGATGTTAAAGGGCCTGATCAGCGCGGCCGGCAAAAAGCATCTAAAACTGGCACCCTTTATCGGAATCGGATGTCCCGGAGTGATCGAAGAAGATGGTTCAATCGATCGCGGGACCCAAAACCTTCCCGGCAACTGGGAAAGCAGTAAATTCAATTTGCCGTTAGCCCTTTACGAAATGATCCCGACGATCGGCGAGCATGAGGCATCGGTCGTGCTGCATAACGATGCCGTCGTCCAAGGGCTTAGTGAAATCCCGTTTATGCAGGACATCTCGCGATGGGGAGTTTTGACAATCGGGACAGGTTTGGGAAATGCCCGCTTCACTAACCGGAAGGACTAAAGCGCGCGTGGATGGAATTCCAGACTACTTTTGTGATTGACGCCTGTTGGGAAGAGGCTCATCAAAAAAACCGAATCGACCGGGATCACTCATCGCATGTCCGTCGTCGTCTTGCGGTTCTCGCCGAGATCAGGCTTCGCGCCAATAATCTGCGATTTGAGAAACTCGAATACCGCCATCGCCTTGCTCGACGGACCGTCCCATAACTCCGCCGTCCGCGGAGTAACCCGTAAGAGTCCAGCATTCGGGTCATCAGGTCCGTCCCACCACATATTGTCGGTTGGCCGCCAGATCGAAGCAGCCACCTCACGATCGCGCATCGTCTCGGCGGAAGCGGTAATAGACAGATAGGCGTTTTCAGTCTTATCGACGAAAACGAGGCCGATTTCGTGGTCCGCCGCGATTTCATGCTCTTTGGTACTGCGCAAATCAGTCACGAACCATATTAGCCTGGAGGACCGGTCAGGCCGCGCCTCCAGCGGACGGGCGCGCAATCCCCTAGCGCCCTGACTCGTCAGCATGCATACGCCGACCCGCTCGATAATCGTCCAGACGCGGTCAAGACTATCATTCCCTGCCATGAAGCAATAAACGTGAGATGCTCACATTGAGTTCCCATGCGAGATGTGCCTCGGTCTCTCGGCGGTGTGCATCAACTTTTCGCTGGCTGTCGTGATCAAGCCCGCTTGGTGCAGCGGGCTTTTCATTTCGTCTTATTTGTCTTTGCAGCTGTGGCTCCGCCTCCCCGCTTCGGCGGGTAGGACTTCCGGCATCGGATTAGCAGTGCCTTGGTGGCGCGAAGGCCGACACTCGGGGCCAACCAAATCCCGCCAAGTTTCGTTGGCAGTATGCAACAATTTTGATAAATCCGGCTTGGGCCGAGGTGGGAAGCCCTTTTGACTGACTCAGACCATACGCTTCGCAATCGCGTAGCTCGCCTACTGGAACTGGCATCGGAAGCCCGAGCGACCGGGCGGCATGCTGTTGCAGACCAATTCACCGAACGGGCGGCGGAGTTGCTGGACCAGATTGTACGCGAAGAACTAGCGAAATCACCCAAATCGGCGACCCATAAAATCAATAAGCGATGATGGCTTTTCGTTATTTGGCCAGCGCAGGCACTCGCGGCTGTAATGGCAAGTCACAGCACCACCACATCAAACGCTTCCGGATTGCCGCTGCGCTGACTGACGCGCTCGACATAACGCACGCGCCGGTCCTCGCGAAGTCCACGCTCGGGTCAGCGACAGATGTGATGTGAACGAACACGGCCTTACCGCCGTCATCCGGCGCTATAAGGCCGTAGCCCTTATCCTCTCGGAAGAATTTGACTTTTCCAGTCGGAATAAATGTTCAATCCTTGCTAAAAATCAGAACGGATGTCTCAACAACAATACCATGACTGATAATGCAAGAGGTACGGCATCGACGCACGGAGGCCGGCCGTCTATGTCACCGATGACGGCCGCGCCGTCCGTCCTTCACTCACTTACCCAGGGTGACTTGGTAATATTTTACCCGACAAAGCCGACTCGCTGTTGCTCGCGCGCTTCGGCCGCGGTCTTCGGCTGCGCTGGCAGCTGCAACACACTGGCAGCCTGGCCTGCACGCAACATCGTCAGCAACACCGTGCGCCCATCGGGAAACTCGAGCGCATCATGATGCGCGGCCGATTTTTCTTTGTTGACCTGACGAAAGATCGCGGTCTGATGATTGATTGTCTTGGGCCACCCAAACAGGCCCGTCAGGCAAGCAATATCGCCGGCGAAGGCGAGCTCAGTGCCAGGCATCAAACACACCGCCGTGCCGAGATGATCGACATCGGCGAAACCGCGCGTTCCGGTCCCGAAATCACGCGTTACAAGTTTGTCGCCCACTTTCGCGGCCCGCGACTGCACGCTTTGGAGGCTAAAGTCACACATTGCCATTTTGCCCCGGCGCAACCGGGAGGCTTTCAATGCCGTATCAAGATCGGAAAATTTGAACGCCGTGCGGTTTTTTAGCAGCAGTCTGAGCGGCAAGTTGCCAGCGGCCAACGCAGCCGCGCGGTGATCGAGCCAACGAGGCAAAAGTCATTATGGGCTTATCGCTGGCGTTCTATTCCTCGCGCGCGGAGGATGCGCCGAGCGGCTTGCGCACCCCCGACGGTCTTTGGGCTATATGCCAGCCATGGCCGACCGCGCCGCTTGCCGCCCGGAAATCGCTGTTGCCACTGTTGCGCTTTCCTGAGCGCGATTGTTGAAGACGCAATCAACCCTTTCGGCGCCCTCGAAAGAATCCTTTATTGGTAGTGTTCTGCTTAATGTTGGCTGTCTCGCCCTCTTCCGCAGCGTTGTGACGCTGTTCTGTTTGCTTTACCGTCCGGTTTTCCGCCCCCTGCGCGTTATTGCGTTTACCGGGCTTCCTCGAAGGGGGAGACCCTTTGTTACTGCGGTTCGCCGGAGGCACCGGTGGCATGTGGCTCGACATCGTCAATAAGCCTCGGTTGAGAAGTTGGTACATGCCTGAGGTGAAAGCCGCGCTGTGGTTATTGATTGAGATCCAGCGGCTTGTCAGCCGCAACATACAATCCCCTCGAACTGGAAATCGCGCACCTATCAAGTTACTTTGCTAACATTGGGGACTTCTTCACCGAGCGCAGTTGCCAAATCAATTTGGTGATCCTGCTCGTCTACGAGTATTTGGCGAATTTGTTCGGCCATGGCAAATTCGCCAAGAGCCTCACACTGTCGAACCCTCGCTCGATAATTTCTAATGGTCTCATTCTCGTTTTCTAGATCAAAGCGTAGCATTTCCTTGGCTTTTTCCGACGTTCGAACCGGTTTGGGAGTCACCGATGGCATTTTGCCAAGATAATCAATCTGGCGCGAAATAATTAACGCGTGTTTGAGCTCCTGTTGCGCGTGAGTTTCCAGCTGGTCAGCAATGCTCATGTACTCTGCTCCCTTCAGTACCTGAGAATAAACAACGTAAGAGATGATAGCCTGATACTCGCGAGAAAGATCCTCATTCAAGAGGTCCGCTAGTCGGTCTCGTGAAACTGCGTTTTCGTCTTGCTTCGAAATTTGCTTTGCCATGACGTAAATTCTCCTTCCTGGGGCTCTTAACGATGGATCAATTTAGTTTCTCGGCAGAGTCAAACTAGCGCTCGATTGGCGCGCGCGACACTGAGCTTGGCATCAACGCGACGGGCGTTCCCAGCGAGGTTTTCGCTCCGCTTTGCGTCAAAGCGAATGCTAGGATCTTTTCTACAGTCGCGCGCAGGGAGTCTTGCACGAATTCGGCACCGGCGGTGGATGCCTCGTCGTCCGGAACGCTCGTGGGCCGTCCAAGGGAAGCGACGATAATCGAGACCTTAAGAATACGGCGGCGAATGCGGCGAATTGCATAACGGATCTGAGCCGGCGTGACGGCCTCAAGATAGCAAAGGCAGATCAGCTCCACCCCCTCTGTGTCCCAACTCAAGATGCGCGACATCGACAACGCATCCGCCTGCTCGGCGCGGGCACCAACTCCCCGTTGTTGGACCAGGTGCGTGACAATGGCCGCCAAAGCCTCATCGAGCAGACTTGGTCCAGGTATGCACAGCACAGGTTTGCCGCTGCGCCAGCGTTCTGGAAGCTCTTGTTCTTCAACCTTCGCCTCGGCCTTTTCGAGTTGGGCAAGTGGAGCATCCCCCTCTGCCGGACCTGTACGCTGCTCATCTACATCAGTGTGCGTCGCAAGGTCGTCGACGAGCTCAGCGACCGCATCGCGGATGCGGCGCATCTGATCTTCGTCGAGCGAACCGCGCTGCGCATCAGCTTGTGCAAGCCTCAACCCCTCCAACAGGATTTCGTCGTAATACGCCGTGAGTGGCCTCTCCTTCAAAAAAAGACGGGCCTGATCGGCCGCCTCGACGGGGTCGCGCGCCAGCATGCGTTGGTAAATCAATTCCGCGGGAGTAAGCGGCGGCTCATTGCCGAACATCACGTCAAGAAACTTGAGCTGATCGACATGGCGACCTAGGACTACGAGGCACATCGTGAGCGGAGTTGCGAGGATCAGACCGATCGGTCCCCATAGCCATGTCCAGAAAGTAGCAGCGGTGATCACAGCTACTGGCGATAGACCTGTGCTATGACCATAAATGAGCGGCTCAATAGCTTGCCCGACAACCGTTTCAGCGACCAAAAAAAGCGTCGGCGGTCATAAGAACCATCATCCAACCAGGACCAACCGCCGCCGCAAGTACTAAAGGAAAAATTGCGGAGATAAACGCACCGATATACGGCACAAAACGCATAATCATTGCGAGCATGCCCCAGAGTGGAGCGCTCGGCACGCCAATGAGCCACAACGCCGCGCCGATCACGAGGCCGAAAGCGGCATTTAGCGCAAGTTGCGTAAGGAATAACCGACTCAGCCTCTGGCCGGCATCATCAAGAGCCGCCGTTGTGCGGTGAAGGTCTTTCGCACCTGCGAGGCGCACAAGGCGATTTCTCAGATCGTTCTGCTGAAGCAAAATGAAGATCACAAATATCACCACGATACCCGTCGTGGTCAGAGGATGAATAAGGGGCTCAATGAGAGCCGCTAGCAGCTGAAGAGCGCCAGGATCGGGCTGCTTGACCTCGACGGGTATTGGCCGACTAGGTTGTGCTTGGCCACCAAAGGAGGGTTCTGCTGGCGACACGTTTCCGGGCTTTTCAATTTCTCTTTTGAGATCCTTCAAAACGTCCGAAGCACGTTCCAGGGGACCGGTGCCCGCCGCTACACCCTGTAAACTCTGGATCTTGTCAGTCAGGTTTGATTCGTAGCGTGGTAAATCGTTGGCAAGTTGAGAAACTTGCGACACCATGAAAGCGCCGAGACCAAAGATGGTTGCGAAAGCAATGATTGCTACAATAGAGACGGCAACGATGCGCGGAAAACGCCAGTACTGAAGGCGTCTGACCAGCGGCGCAAGCACGAAGCTCAATAAAAGTGCAAGTGCGATGGGAACCAGAACTTCACGCCCAAAATAAAGGGCGGCAACTATTGCGCCAACTACGAGAATAACGGTCAGTGTCGAGCCAGATATCGTCGAACTCGCGCGTATTGGCCTGCTCGGAAGCAACTGCACCATTTGGGCGTCTGGCTTTGTGATCTAATCAGCTGTACGGCAGAGACAAATGATAACCCACACTTGGCCGGCAAAACGATCGACAAAGACGGCGGCAACAAAAGCTCGGCCTTGCACCATGGAGCAGTGCAGCGGAGCCACGCGGGCCTACTAAGGATTTCGTTGAGGGTCGGCCACCATCTCAACAACAATGCAACCAGAAAGTTCCACTGAGCTGCTCAAAAAAAGCATGATCGGGGATGCGGGAGAGCAAACATGAGGCTCTACGACCATCGCCGCGCCTGCCATGCGAGCACCGCGACAGCGAGCCACGAAACCGCAGCGAGGACGAGAGCCCAAGCGGGAGACGGCACGATCATCGGCCAGATCACGAGGCCGAAAGCCGCTAGCCCCAAACTTCCGAGTGCCGCTCCGGCGGCATCGAGCGCCGCGGCTTCCTTGCCGCGCCGCGCTCCTGGCAGACCCGCTTTCTCCTTGCGTCGCCGGACATGCTTTTCGATCAAAGTCGCGCTTGCGGGAAAGATCGCAGGAAAGGCGAGAAACAGCCCGCCTACGACGGGTCCGAACCGGGCCGCGATGAGGCCTGCGACTACGGTCATCGTCCCCCAGAGCACGAATCTAACGAGATACTCGTACCAGCGTGTCTGACGAAGCGCGGAAGGCTTGAACTGAACGATCATGAGAGCTGAAACAGGGCCGCTGATACACCAAACGACACCGCGCACCAGACAACCAGAGCCGCCATCGTCGCGGCCCGCGAGGAGAGCAGGAATTTCTTGAGCAAGACGCACACTACCCAGCTGTAGGCGGCGAGCGCTAAAGCCCCCACGATCATCGAGCGGCCTTCCACGGCCGCAAACGGAGCGCCCTTTTGCGACAAGGTGATAAGAAGCGTCGCGAGGGCAATCGATGGAGCAGCGCCGAACAGGCCCGCGAAGCTTTTAGGGCGTAAGGTGTCGCCAAGCGCCGCGAACGCAGACACCGCGATACCGCCGGCCAGGAACCGCAAGCTATATTCAAGCATCGTTGCCACCTGTGGAACCAACTGACAGCTAACTGTTATCCTGTGGGTCAGTTCAGCGCTTTCTGTACTGCAAACCCCCTCTCAGGGACCTTCGCCATGCCGAACTTCATCAACTTGCCGCCCTTTACGGACGATGGCGACGTGCATGTTGTCGTGGAAACGCCCCGCGGGAGCAGAGCCAAATTTGCGTACGACCCCAAACTCGAAAGCTTCATTCTCTCGAAATCGCTCCTCACCGGACTAACCTATCCCCATGACTGGGGCTTCGTGCCATCGACCAAAGCCGACGACGGCGATCCGCTCGACATCATGGTGATCCATGATGCGGCGACTTTCCCGGGCATCGTGCTGACCTGCCGCATCATCGGCATTCTTCAGATCAAGCAGAAGAGCAGAGGAAAGGCCGAACGGAACGACCGCCTGTTCGCCGTGCCCCGGCGCTCCCACTCGGAGCAGGCGATTCGCGACGTCCGGGACCTCTCAAAGCCAATTCAGCAAGAGCTTGAGAAGTTTTTCATCGCAACTGACGAGCTTGAAGACAAAAAACTGGAGATCATCGGGTGGAAAGGCCCCAGGATCGCCATGAAGGCGATCAAGGATAGCGCCAAGAGTTTTTCGAAGGATGGCGAGTGACCCTGCTCAACATCACGCCGGAATAATCAGCCGGCGCGCGCCCGCTGCCTTCGCGAACCCTTCGCCCCTTTCGCGAGACGGCTGCGCAGCAATGCGAGAACCGCAGCCTCTTGGGGCTTGAAACTTTCTATGCCGCTCCGAAGCGCGCTCTCGGCTTTCGATTTGAGCTCGAGGATCAGATTGCCGCCCATGTAGGAGTTCAGCACTTCGGGATGGACGTAGCATTTGCGGCAGATGGTCGGCGTGTTGCCGAGCTGCGTAGAGATCTTTTCGATAGCAGCTCGAAGATTGCGGCCTGACTGCGGCACAGTGTACGGAGTAGGCGGATTGAAAATCGGTGATGTCATCGGCGCGCTACCAATCAATGGCCTGCCAAATTGACCGCCCATTCCATGTCCGGCGGCAAGAGCATTCGTCGCCACTGTTCCAGCCAGCAACCCATGATGGAGCAGATTTGACGCCGGCTTGTGACAAGACGGTTCGCGACCTAAAAAGTGACGCGGCGAAGGGAACATAGTACGCTGCGCGATCCAATTTTGCGCGAAGCCAACCGTGACGGACGGCAGAATTGAGCAGCTTCGTTACATACGTGACCTTCCCTGAATCCGCCGCCTCAAATGGGCACCCCGCCCATCTGGCAATTAATTTCGTCGGGTTGGAACGCTCCTCGACCTGATACGTTCGCCCAATACCCCCCTCACACAGGACTATCAGAGGAATCCATGGCTACACATCCACGCCAAAGCGAACGAGGACCATCGGATCATATCAATCAGGAAACCAGAAAAGCGGGCGAACAAGTCGCACAGACGGTGCGCACTGTAAGCGATGCTGCCGAACGAACGAATCGCGTCGGCGCTGAAACGCTTCAACGCAATACCGAACAGGCGAAAGAAACTTGGCAGGAGGCGAACGAGGCAGTGAGCCGTATTGCGCAACGCTCGATGGAGCAGTTCTCAAAGGTGTTCGGCCTCGGTGGCGAGACCACGCGAGAAGCCTTTCAGCAAAGCTCCGGCAATTTGCAGGCGGTGATGGAGAGCACGACGGTTATTGCCAGCGGGCTTCACGAAGTTACCGAGGACTGGATGCGTTTTGCCCAAGAACGTGTGGAGCATAACCTGAATCACCTCGATAAGTTGAGGAATTGCCGCAGTCTCCATGATTGCGTGGCACTCCAGACCCAAATGGTTCGCGATAATTTGCAGGCATTTCTTGATAGTGCTCAACGAACATCCGAACGATCCACACGAATTGCCCGTTCCGCCGCGGATCGGATGACTAGCCCGGCTATAGCTCCACGATGAGCAATAGATGTGTAAGCGCCCGGAACCGAGCGTTTTCTAAATGGCAGCCAAGCATCTGAGGACTGCGGTTCGATCGGCTTCGGCGCCGATACACGGGAACTCTAGAAGGATCCGCGCCGTCGCGCAGCGCATCCTGGATGCTGAATGATCGCGCCCTTATGGCTGCAGGCGGTGCAACTATGCACGGCGAAGGACGAAGGCGTTCAAAACGGTTCTTGCTGCCGAATTGGCAATATCTGACAATAAGCCACAAGCGTGAAGAAGTTGTCTGGGACCGTGATCAGTTCAACAACCGCTTCGCATCCGAGCGACGTGCTGCGCCGTGCTGTGACGCCGCCAATCGGCTGGGCTTATTCCGGCAGATCGCCTGGCTACCCTGTGACGGTTTGGCTGGACCACCTCACGGCGGTTAGAGGATAAAGATAACTCCGCAAGCGTTGGTGTGGAGTTGGTCACTATCCGGAGCAAGCCATGTCAGAGCCTCTGGTTCTGTCTATTCCGCATCGTCTTGGCAAGGACGAAGCGCTTCGTCGCCTAAAAACCGGCTTGGCGCAAGTTGGAACAAGTTTTGGCCATTTATTCAGCGTGAGGGAGCAAACTTGGACAGGCGATCATCTTCGCTTTCAAGTGAGTGCCTTAGGTCAGTCCGCGAGCGGTTCAATCGACGTGGCGGAGGAGTATGTCCGGCTGGAGGTGTTTCTGCCTTGGCTTTTGGCAAGGATCGTCGGGACCATTCTACCGCTGATACGAAAGGAAGGAACGTTGCTGCTTGAGAAGAAGAAGTGACACCTCGACTTTGAGTACCTTAAAGACTTAGCTCGGCAGTTTCGGAGGCCGTCCCACAATCTCTCTAGGTTTTCGCCCACCTCAGACAATTTAGCCCGTTATTCGCTTCCAGCCTTTTTCAACGTCCACTGCTGCGTCACGCAATTGTTGCTTCATGCCGTCCCAGTCGTGGCTTACCACGTCCCAGTTGACCATGGGTGCATGTTTTTCAGCTGATGCTACTGTTAAGCCGTTTGCTGCACGTCCCGTGCTGCTGTCATACACAAATGCAGCGCCAACGGTGATCAAGGCTCCTAAAATCATCCCCAATAAAATCTGCATAGCCAGGTGTCTCCGATCGATCCGACAAACCAAACGCGCAAACTCTCATCGGGTTCCATTAGAGCCAAAAACGGCCGCGTGTTCGATTAGTTCGCACAGGACGCTTGTGGCGTATGGGTGCAGAATGCGTCCGGCCGCGAACATCAGGGATGGAACAGCTACCGTAGAGTCCCGCAGGGGCGATGCGCATCGCTATCATATTGCCGGATTTGCTTTGCGCTCCGCAGGGCAAGAATCAGCGTCGCCGCTTCCAGATACGGTGCCGTTCGGTGGTGTGCGAAATCTAATGGAGCGTGCGAAGAGATTGTGACGCGCTAAAGCGAATGATACCACTTACTGTGTTGTCACGGGTGGGCCGATATACACCAAAACCACTTTGACTCTTTCGCAATGCCCATCGCAGTCCTTAATCTCGATAATCGCGGGCAAGCGACCGGAACGTTGTTTTGGCATGCCACGCATCATAATCACGCACGAGACTGGAAGTGTCGCGCCTGCGGGAATGTGGTTGCCCGATACTGCTGCCGTGCCGTTGGTGCGGTCGTCACATGACCCAATAAATAGCGTCGGGTTGGGCATTAGTTCGCCACGAACCTTCGGCCCAATAAGGCGAACATCTGTAGGGTACAGCGAAACGCTCAAACGATTTCTGATCAAAAAATGCGCCACAAATCGTGTAATGTATGATCCGTCGGCTTGTCGCGCGATACTCCAGTGGCACTGTTGTTCGAGCGGCGTTACGACGAAGCGGCAGGCATGTTCACGACCATGCCTGAATCTCGATACCAAGTTGAGCGTTGGCTCAATTGCGCGGGTGAGAACAAATATCCAGGCGACGACTACGGCGCAGGTCAATGCGACAGCATCTGACTGAATCACGACTGCTCGAAAGTCAGGGACCGCGAGTACGACGCTGAGGAATAAGGCCACTGCGAAGAGCGACCACACCGGCCAGTTCTTCATTGCCGACAATAACCGCATGCCCAGTCTTGTAGTTGCGGGGTCCAGCGACAAAACGCCAGTCTCAATTCTGCGCGATTGAAAAAACTAGATTGTGAAGCATTTGCTCCGCCGAGGTCGAGGCGGAGCCCAGCGCGTCGTACGCGGAACTTTAGCGCCTGATTTGTGTTCTATACTTGGCTTCGGATGGCTAAGGAAAAGCACCATGCTTGGAACGATACTCATCGTTATTCTGATACTACTGCTGATCGGCGCGCTGCCGAATTGGGGCTATTCAAGCGGATGGGGCTACTATCCCGGCGGTGGGCTCGGCATCATTCTGATCATCGTTATTATTTTGGTCCTGATGGGGCGAATTTAGCGCCTGCCAACAAGGTCGCGGAAGCGGGATTGCAAACGGCGAACCAGTGAACCGCGCGGCCATGACCTGGCGCATCAACTTCGCGATTTTAGCTCCGCAGTTGGGTCGACCTGCCAACCAATGCGCCGCGGGGAAGTAGCAGGCTAAGCCGCGTCACGGCGAAACTTGTCAAACGGAGATTGCAACGGAGTAAGACACACTTGCGCTAACTGTAGCCACGACTGGGCCATGTCCAGCCAACTTAAACGTTCGTGTTCATTCCGAGTGACGGACGCCATTTGCTGACAGTCGGCCGCATAAGACAAATAAAGCTCTATCTTGTTCATGGGCACGTTCTCCCACTTCGACAATTCGGAAGACGAACGTGCTTACAAGGATGAAGTTCCAGGTTTTACTGAAATATCACTGTTTTGCCCAAAATGATAATGCTTTCCGAATCTGTCCATCACGCAGCAGCGTCTGTCCATGGCGCAGCAGCGAGAGGCTCTGTGCTCGCGATCTCACGTCTGCGCTAATACACCTCACCTGCTCACCGCATTGGCTTTTTGAAAGAAGCGTAGGAACTTTTGGAATGCATTTTCGTTTTTCTAGTCACGAGCACCTTGTTGGACAGGGGATGGTCCATGAAACTCAGCTCAACTGTTTTCCTCTCGCTGTTTGCTATCGCACTAACGCGAGCAGACAATCAACAAATCCAGCAATTGTGCGCAAACGCGACGACATGTTTGCTTGCTGTTCGGTCCGGTTTATCGCCGCGCCGGAAGTCCGATCTCCAGACGCACCGGACACCTTCGGCGTTTGGCGATTTCGGTGTCTTGTTCGTGTCAGACACCGGCCGAACGGTTTCCTAATGGAAGCCTGCGCTTACTGCGTGCTGTCTTCGACAAAGCACGCCTCGGAGTTCGACCGTTTGATAGACACGTGGCGCTGGTCCAGCGCAATATTCCTGTAGCCAAAGCAGAACCGACTTAAGATAGGAAGTCTCTGTTTGACACCGTCCCGTTGCTCAACCGTTTTTTGTGGCTCTGCTTGGGATTTGAAGGGTGGCGCCTAAACAGGCGGAAAAAAGCACGGCAAAAGAAACGTGAGCCACGCCGATGGTTTCGTGAGTGTTGCCTACGATGGCGGTCGCAAACAGCTGGTTCCGGGATTCACCAATCGTAAAGACCTAGCTGCGTTACCAAAAAGGTCCGCAGAATGCTCGGCAGGATTCGTAAATGCACACGTCGATCATGAGAAAGATAAATCGCCGAGTTTATTTGCTGGCGTCGGGCGTTTGTGAGGGGCTGGCAGCAGCAGGGGAAGCATCTATGTCACCGGGGCGAGCGACGGCTTCCATAGCTATCTTCCAATTCCCGTTCTCGCGCTTTAGGATTCTAAACCAGTTGCCCTGGATGTTGTTGCCTTTGACGGTGACTGAGTAGGTTCCCGCTGCCCAAACGCCGTCGTTGCCGCGTAGCTCTAGGTTCTTGAGTTCCAGGGTGATGCTGGTTGCGCCAGCGTCGATGATGCCTTGATAGTGCTTCTGTATGGCATCCCGCCCGGCCTAAATGCGAACTGCGGTGCGAGTGTCACTAACAATCCATCTGATGTGAAGAGTGATGCTATTCCTGCTGGATCTTTCTTACTCAGCAACTCGCTTTCCCGCGCACTCGGCGCATTGGCAGCGTTCATCACTTCTTGTAAATCTTGCTGCTGGCCAAAACGAGAAGCAGCCGACCGTCAGCAAAGCGGCGGCAAATATCGCGCCTTCATATAACCCCCCTCGATTGATAAAAAGTTCGGACTCTTGGTTGTGCTGGATCCCTATCAGTCAGTTTGCACCAGATATTTCGTGTTTGGTAGCAGCTGGAACTTACACTGGTGAAATCAGCTGCGGTGCTCGCAACAAGGCGAAATATGGGATGTATCGCGCGTTGTCGCGGCATGGCCACATTCACCGCCGCACTGTGCGCCTTTGGAATGAGTAAATTTAAATTGGGAAAACCATGGCACTTGCTCACAGCCTAAGCCGCTTGCCGAATGGGTTCCCATCGGGGTGTTGCCAACGTGGCACATTGGAACAAAAGTCGCGGAAGCTCCTTGATATTGGGAAAGGATCGACTTAAACAACCGTTTGAATTCTCGTCACTGGCGTTTGTACAGCAACGTCTAATGCACGGATGATCACGGCCTTGAGGTCGTTAGTGTATTGGGGGACGATCATGGATCATTATGCACAAGCCGTCGTCGCGCTTTCTATCTCCTCAGTGCTTTGCCTCGCGGCCTGGATTTGGGCACGTCGCCAATTGACCCGCTTTTCAGGCGAGCGTCGATAAACATGACAGGATGCGAAGTAGATCGCATCTGAAGCGTGCTAGTCGCCCTGTTCTTTGACCCACGGCAGGTGCGACGAATGCGGCCAAACGTTTCTCGCTGCCGAATTGGAATAGCTTCCGTGAAACGCACAGATATCTATTGCCAAGCCATCAAGCGCACGTTCGCAAACCTCTATGGCGCTTCAACTTACACGGTGGATGTGGGTTAGGATGGCCGACCCCAGGAGCGCTTGGTTCAAGAAAAATGCAGGTTTTTCGGGACCTTCCTAAATTGCTTTACTTGTCGCCGCTTTAGCTTTGTTCTTGATCTCTTTCTGAGCGCCGTTAACCGCCCGACGTGCTTTCGCAGCACACGTAGCGCGTATCTCTTCGATTTCGTCCTGGGTGAGCGTCTCGATACCAATCAGAGTGTTGCGCGCCGCACTCACCCTGATCAGTTCATCAAGCTTCGCCTGAATGGCCGCTCCATGCCGGTTTTGCGTGTTCTGAATAACGAAGACCATCAGAAAGGTAATGATGGTTGTGCTTGTGTTGATGATGAGCTGCCACGTGTCAGAGAAGTTAAACAGCGGACCACTGAGCGCCCATGCCGCAATGATCAGCAGAGCGACAATAAACGTAAGGGGGCGTCCTGAAAGTTGGTCAATTACGGTCGCGACGTCGGCGAAAGCGCGTTTCATGGCGGCCCAACGCAGCGGGATAGGACTTTGTTCCGTCGGCCTTTTGCAGCTGCGGCGGAAAGGGTCAGGCTGCTCAATCAGACCGCCACTGAACGGCGCAACAGACTGAAGGATAATGAATTCTTACGGCAGAGAGGCTGGGTAGAGGTGCATATGAATCGCCGCGACCGGGAACTCTTGGAACGAAAGATGAGACGGCTTCAATCGTCACCGCATCCGGTTGGCCTGATGATGATTATCTTAGCCGGTGCGTTTCTCGTCGGCACGATCGCGGTTCCATAATCTTTACAAGCCAGCAGCCGGCGCAGATAGCATCGAGAGATGGCAGGACAGCTCTAGCTTTCCTTCTTAACAGCACCCGAAGCGAACCTCGAACTGCCCCGACGGTACCATCCTTCTTGTCCTTTCGTGGACTTGTCTGCACGTTTGGCGAATTGAGAGGCACCGTCTGAGCGCGCTGGAACGCTTTGCCCACCACTTGTCGATTGCGGACTAGTCTTTCCCTTCTGTTCTTGCTCGCTCTGAGCGCCCCTGTCGCACAACATGAAAGCGAGCGGTTGCCTGATGAAACGCGGGAAAATAAGCGACGCGCAGTGGAAAACAAGCGACGCGCAGCAGGAAATAAGCGACGCGAAGCGCGCAGCGGTGCTTGGACCAGCAGTCCAATAAGATCACTAGGACGACTGCAGCAGCAGCGAACAATGGCCATTGTTCGAAAATTGCTTCCCACGTCATTGCCATCCCGGCTGCCGTTCAATCTAACTCATGAGGGTGTCCTAGCAAGGCCGACCCCTTTTGGCCGTGGGCTCACCTCCTAAGCGCACAATTAACAAAAAGCACAAGCGAAATCCGTGATGCTTTCTCTGTGTACGACGTTGAGGCCAGCATAGCGAAAAATAGGGCTTCATTGATACACTGCTCGCCCGGACAGGAGGCAACATATGGCGAAACGTAAGAAACGTGCGGCGACAGCGCGCTCAGCTGGAAAAAAGCGGACTCCGCTAAAGCGCCGAACAGCCGCCAAACGGCGGACAACTGCAAAACGACGTACTGCCACCAAGCGCCGGATTGCCAAACGTCGCCCGGCGGCGAAGCGGCGACCGCCCGACAGGCGTGCAAGTGCTGCTAAACACAGACCGCCCCGGAAACTTGACGCAGGAGCAATCGCGCAACAGGAAACGACGCCGGAAGAAACGCAGAGCGGATCGCCACCACCGGAAGATACCATCGCTACTGACGAGGCTCAGTAGGCGGTATCTTTCGATTCCCCGTGATCCCAGGCGCATAGGCGCCGAATTGCGCTCTAGTTTGACTGATCTTCGCTTTTGCCCCGTCCCGGACGCTCCTGAACCGACCGCCAGCGATCCCTCTTACACACGCGTTGAATACATGCAGCTTAGCTGGTTGCAGCTGCCCCGCGTGGATGTGCCGAAGTCCCCTGGGCGTGAAGGCAGCAACAGCGTCGTCGGCAGGCGAGCATTCCCAAAACAAGCAAAACTGTTTGTTGTCGCACTCAACGCCAATACGCTATGGTGGCAGTCAAGGGATCACACATGCCCATCAATCATGCCGCGCCGAAGCCGATCCAGGTTGCCGCAGCCGTGATCGGGAATTCGCTTGAATGGTATGATTTCATCATCTTCGGATTCATGACGGTCGTCATCGCCCGGCCTCTTTTTCCAGCTGAAAGCCAATATGCTTCATTGCTGCTCACCACAGCGACATTCGGTGTTGGCTTTTTCATGCGCCCGGTGGGCGGCGTCCTGCTCGGACTTTATGCCGATCACAAAGGCCGAAAGTCCGCTTTGCTTCTAATTGCGGCAGTGTGCCCGCTGTATCGCCTGTGGCCCACAGGGGAGCGACAATCCAGCATCCAGGATGGGGTGGCGAGCATATCAGCTTTATGCCATTTCCAGTATCGACAATATCGAATTAACGACTAGCTGCCGGCCCTACTACATCGGAGTATCTCGCACTATCTTTTCGACGCTTGGTTCGTCCACGGTGAGCTTCGATAAATGCTCTTCGGCTGCCACGTGAGCCGCAGTCATTTGGGCAAGCTGCTTCTGCATTCGTTCAAGGACAATGCGCGCACCCGATAGCCGCGCCATGTCGTCGTCTCGCTCGTACTTAGCCATGAGTTCGCGTTGACGAACGATACGGCACTGCTGGTCCTCAATGTGCTTTTTGGATAACTCAACGAGTTGCTTGGCAGCTACGGCGGGATCGTCCATCACACATCAACGCATGTGAAATGGAATAGTTCTTCATTTTCGCCCCCGAGAGCCTGGACGATCGCGCCGAGCCCTGTAGCTCTGCAATTTAGAAGCCGCACTAACTAGTTTGCTCGTGCCGCGAAACCACCGAATTCGCTTCACGTATAGCACGAGCCTCGTCACCGGTTTTTTCTAAGCGCTCGTTGGCAACCTTGGCCCAAAGCTCTTTCAGTTCAGACGTCGTCGCCTTGTGGGTGTGTCTTTCAGCATCATTCGGTGTCCACGGCATTTGGTCGAGCTCCTTAAAGCAACTTTTTGGTTCGTCACGCGCGCTGCTATCAGGCCGAGACGACCCGGCGCGCGATCGTTCAACCCGAGAATGGGTAACCAGTTCCAGTCGGATGTAGCTGGACGGACGCGATGCGCTCAACGAGCACGAAAGAACCGCACTGGCCGCGGATAATCGGTAGGGCACCGTAAACTGACCGGCCGGGCGAGGGGCGATCGTTCTGAGCGGGGAGATTTTGGTATTGACTGCAGCCGCCAACGGGCATGCGCAAAGCCCGTCGGTATTATTGCCAGGAATTCACGTCTTCGGATTCAAACCGCACAAGTCGGTAGCGCCGCCCCGGCGCACCGCGACGCCCTGGTTGCCCGTCGAGTTTGGTAGAACTGATCTTCCAACCCTGGGAAACCAATTCCTTGTTGATCCGAGATATCATCACCGAGACGCATCCAGCAGAACTATCGACGGCGGCGGCGAGTTCTAAGCGGCTAACACCGGCGACGCTGCTCGCAATCAAGTCGACGATGTGCTGCCGCTTCTTTTTGCGGCCGCCATTGGGTTTCTTGAAAAATAAATTCGGCGGCGAAGTTACATCTTCGCTCATGGGTAAGCTCCCAGCTTGCCTGGAAGTCATGCCCAGAGCTAAGCCACAAAGTACAACACCGATGTGAAAACGCTGACATAGCGCGCGCGTTCCGCCTCTCATTTAATCTAAGACCCCGTCAATTCTCGACATTAGTAGCGAAGACTTTGACACGACAATGAAGACCAACATCTACGCGCCATTCTGGATTATCAAAGCTGCTCTGCCGCACCTGGCGCCCGCGGGTCCAACGTCAGTGTTGATCAGCTTGCAATCTCATTGACCCGCGACGAAGCACGCTGGATTGCTGCGAATATTGCGAAGCTGTCGGAACTTTTGGGGCGGCCACAGTATTAGAAAAAATATTGCAAACAATGGTCCAGGGCGATGCTCCGTACGGCGCGTTATACGCCCCGCGACAGAGCGGAACTTGTTGCGTGTCTCATCGGGCTCGGCGACTACCGGATGGTCAGCCTGAGCCCCGATGCCGCCAAGCTGTTGCAGCGCTACCCGGTGCACACCGTCAAGGACGTGCTTGACCTACCGGCGTGGCCCTACGGCCGCCTGCGCATCGCGATCACACGGTGGTCTTTCATCGAGGTGCTGATCGAGCCGGTATAAGAGCCGCACTGCGGGCGACGCGGCCAATACATGTCTGCCCATGCGTTCCTACGCGTCTTCGACCTGACCTTGGCGCGAGTTCGCAACCAAGTGGTCTTTGCCCAGTTGTCTCATACAGATCGATTTCCCGCCGGCGAATTGTTGGCGGAGCAATTGGAGCCACCGTAGCAGCAGCCGGTCCGTCAATCGCGCGGGACGATCGCCACCAGGCTGTCCGTCCGAAAAACAGCGAGCTCAGGATGGATGATCCGGTTTCCAAGTATCCCAAACCGCCATTTAGGAAACAAACTCAGCCGTGGCCGGGCTTGGTACGCGATATGGATCCAAAGCCTGACCATGGCGAAAACACCTATTTGGGCTCGGGACGGCTGGCCGGTCGAAAAGCGCTGATCACGGGAGGTGACTCTGGTATGGGCCGAGCGCCAGCAATCGCTTACGCGCGGGAAGGTGCTGATCTTGCAATCAACTATTTCTTTTCCGAAGAACCCGACGCCCGCGAGGTGATCGCGCTGATCAGAGAGACCGGTCGAAAGGCAGTGGCAATTCCGGGCGACTTACGCGATGAAACGTTCTGTAGGAGATGGTGAATGACGCCGTGCAAGGGCTAGGTGGGCTGGATATCGTCGTCTGTAACGCGGGTCGTCAACAATCGAAGCCTCCTGCATTATCGGGACAACCTCCGAGCAAGCCTACGATCCGTCGCCGGATCTTTATGACTACGCTCAGACAAAGCTGCGACCATGAACTACGTCAAATCCTTGGCGAAGCAGCTTGGTCAAAAGGTATTCGCGTAAACGGCGTTGCACCGGGGCCGATCTGGACACCTCTGCAAATCAGTGGTGGCGCGCTAGAGGAAAAATATGAGAAATTTGGTAGTACCACGGTGTTTGGCCGACCTGGCCAGCCGGCAGAGTTAGCATCAATCTATGTTCAGCTTGCAGCCGACGACGCAAGCTTCGCGACCGGGAATATCTACGGCTCAGGCGGGGGCAGGGCCAACCCCAAGCGAACTTCTTGCCATGATGATATAGCCCGCCTGACTCAGCCGTGGCCACGCATGAGTCAAACGGAGTGGCGCTAGGATAGGGCCGAAGGTACCAAAACGAATCCGCGGCATTTGTGAGTCAAAGAAAAGCCATAGGCGGGACCGAGCAAGCTTTTGCGGCAACCTGTAGTGACCCGAAAACCGCAAGCTGGTTGAACGGGAAGAGCTGACAACCCGTGCGGCGATGCTGCACTGCCGGCGTAGTTGGCGTTCGGCACGTATACTAGAAAGAGCAGTTGCACTTGTAAGGCGCCGCACACCAGGTTCGCGTCTGGTCCGCCAGCCCCAAGCCCGTGAACAGTAGGTCGAGCTTTTGTTTCGGATCGGTGCGCCGATGATGAGGCGGGCCGTCTATGTCACCAATGACGGCCGCGCATTCGGTCCTTCACTACTCACCTTGGGTGACTTGGTAATATTTCACCCGACAATGCCGACCCGTTCCTGCTCGCGCGCCTCGGCCTCCGTCTTCGGCTGCGCGGGCAACTGCACCACACTGTCAGCCTGGCCTGTTCGCAGTTCGTCAGCAACACGGTGCGCCCGTCGGGAAACTCGAGCGCATCATGATGTGCGGCCGATTTTTCTTTGTTGACCTGACGAAAGATCGCGGTCTGATGTTTGATTGTCTCGGGCCACCCAAGCAGGCCCGTTCGGCAAGTAACATCGCCGGCGAAGGCGAGTTCTGTGCCAGGCATCAAACACACCGCCGTGCCGAGATTATCGACATCAGCGGAACCGCGTGTTCCGATCCCGAAATCACGCGTCACAAGTTTGTCGTCCACTCTTGCGGGCCGCGACTGCATGCTTTGGAGGCTAAAGTCACACATTGCGGTCTCCATTTTGCCCGGCGAACCGGGAGGTTTCAATGCCCCCCAACCGATTAACCACATTCTTCAGCAATCGTGCCGTGCTTAAGATCGAAAAAATTTCAATGCCGTGCGGTTTTTAGCAGCAGTCCGAGCGGCAAATTGGCTGGCGCCGACGCAGCAGCGCCGCGAGACGTGCGTTGGCGGGCCGCGCATGAGGGCATAATGCCGTCCGAGCAGGAAGCTTAGCCCCTCATCCCGATTGGGGGCCTCGGCCGAAGGCATGACGATTTTACCGTTGCGACAAAGGAATTCGCTCCGTGTCGTTTACATACAGCGTCATGATCTTTCGCGACGCGGCGCGATTTTGGTAATTTCAGCGCAATTGAGATAGCGGCGGGATGGCTCCCATTACGCCGCTTTTTTCGTGGAACGCCAGCGCGGGCGATTTGGTTGACGAGGCATGGTCGTGGAAAACTCAGAGGTCGCTCATGAGTCCTGATCCCCTGGCGCCGGAGTAGAGGCATGGTCGTGGAAAACTCAGAGGTCGCTCATGAGTTCTGATCCCCTGGCGCCGGAGTATAAGGAAGCCGACCAGCGGACTGCAGGGGAACCGGTGGTTCCAGCGGTACGAGCGCGCGCTGGCGTCACCGGCAATCATGTCCGGTATGTGCTCGCTTTCAGCCTTGCGGCCGTGGTCGTCGCGTTTTTAATTGTTTATCTGATTTATTTCGGCGGCCATTAGTGTGGCTGGCGGGCCTTGAGAACTTGGCCGCGCTGATCGGTCGGCCCCAGGCGTTGGGACGTGGTCAGCACCGCCGCGACTTCAGCATCGCTCAGGATCATCTCCACCGGCTGATTTTCGGCGCGATCCTTCCTGATCGAAGCCATTCTTGACGTGTTGGCGGCTCATTGTGGCAGGCAACACCACTCTTGGCGCGCTTGGCCCCGTGCCGGCGAGGATGCGATTATCAGCCAGATCAAAGCGGCAAAAGCTTCCGAGCTGCGACGGTAGCGTGGCTCACGGTCGCCGTGCTTGCCTGGCTCAGTCGGCGACGGCTGTAAAGCATGGGATGGGTTGACATGGGTGACCGGCTGTTGCCGCTTCCCCTTACCGAACGCAGCGTGCATGTGTGTGTGGACATGCAGCGGATTTTTTCGGATGAGGGACCCTGGCCGACGCCCTGGATGAACAAAGTGTTGCCCGTTGTTGCCAGCTTGGCGAGCCGCCATCCCGAACGGACCGTCTTCACCCGCTTCATTCCTCCGCAGCGGCCGGAGCAGATGCCGGGGATGTGGCAGCGCTATTATACGCGCTGGCGCAGCGCGACCCGCGAACGCCTTGATCCGCGTTTGCTGGAGCTGATGTCCCCGCTTGCGGCTCTCTGCCCGCCGGCGACGGTCATCGACAAAATGCGCTATTCCGCTTTTGCCGGGCCGCGACTTCTTGCGCATCTGCGGCAGCGGCGGGCTGATGCGCTGCTCGTATCGGGGTCTGAAACCGATGTCTGCGTGCTGGCGACGGTTCTCGGCGCGGTGGACATGGGGTACCGCGTGATCCTCGTGCGCGATGCGGTTTGCAGCTCGTCCGACGAAGGACACGATATGCTGATGCGCCTCTATCACAACCGGTTTAGCGAACAGATCGAGACGGCCGATGCCGAGACAATCCTATCGTGTTGGCCGTGAGTAGGAGCGTTCCGGTTTTCCGTTCTTTCACGGAACCAACGTCCGCGCGTCCGGTTCAGCATAGGACTTAAAAGAGAAAGCCACGGCGGTAATTGCGGATGCTGAAAAACCTGCAGCAGAATTTCTTTCTGTGGGTCCGGGCGAAGACGGGTGTTTCCACTGGCCTTTTCGTCTGGCTAGGACTGGCTTGCTGCGCCATCGTTTTCACATTCGTCTATCTGTGCGTTGCGGGCTATGCCTGGTTGTCCATCAAGCTTGGGCCGGTGTTCGGCGGTCTTGCAATGGCCGGTGTCTTCCTCCTGATTGCTGCCGTCGGCGCCGCCGCATCCGTTATTTCACGACAGCGCACCATGCGACGCGCCATTCTGGAGCGAGCAGAGCGCACCCATCCGACGGCAGCCCTGGTCGATCCGAGAATGCTGAACGTCGTGATGCAGGCGGGCCGCGCGGTTGGCTGGCAGCGTCTGGTTCCACTTGCCTTGCTGGCTTTCCTCACCGTCCAGTGGGCGCTGCAAGCGCGCCGGAAGAACGAGCGCGGCGAGAAGGCTTAGGTCTTCGCGGGGTTGGCGGGACGTCGGCACGTCCACGGATCTTTCCGCAATGTAGCGCCTTCGGGCTGGCACTCTGGTGTAGCTGTAATAGGCTTCGACAATCTGCTCGAGCCCGCAATTCGGCAAAGCACCGGTCGGCCTCGAACGCCAGAACCTCCCAATTGGCCCGTTACGGCTTGGTCTAGTTCGACCGATTAAACGTCGGAGGACCCCCCGCGGGCCGTCTCGGCTCGTTGACCGCGGGCCCACGCTTCTAGCTCCGGAATAAACAGGGGGCCAATCTGGCCCAAGAAATGCATATAGCTGTGCGTTATATTTGGACGGCGATGCCAATTCTCTCTATCAAACACGTCACGACCTATCGGTATTATCGACCCGTTGCCTTTGGCAAGCATCGGATGATGCTGCGTCCACGTGATGACGCCGATCAAAAGGTGCTGCAATCGCAACTGGAAATTGCGCCGAAGCCGCAGGAATTTGCTTGGGAACGAGATAGGCTCGGCAATCACGTTGCGGTCGCGCATTTCGCCGATCGTTCGGACGAGTTGCGCTTTGCCAGCACAATTCTTGTCCGGCACGCTTCAAATGGTTTTCATAAAGCCGATATCAAAGAATACGCCTGTGCCTATCCATTCAACTACTCAGCGGAGGACTGGTCGCGTCTGAGACACTTCATTCTGGCGCGGCAGTCGCAACCCGAACTTACAAGCTGGAGCGATCAGTTCTTTACGGATGGCGCTGCGAACACGCATGCGCTGCTCGTTGACATGACGCGGACCATCCGGCGGACCTTCCGGCACGTGGCTCGCCATGACAAGGGAACCCAAGATCCGGTTCGCACCATAGCGCTAGGGAGCGGCAGTTGCCGCGACCTCGCGGTGTTGATGATGGCGGTGCTGCGCTCGCGCGGAATTGCGGCGCGGTTTGTCTCGGGTTACGTGCACTTGGGCGAGGAAGAGCATGACGACGAGCAGCAAATTACCGGCGGTAACACCCACGCTTGGGTCCAATGTTATGTTCCCGGTCCCGGTTGGGTAGACTTCGACCCGTCGGCGGGTGTCGTGGGGAACGAAAACCTCATCCGAGTTGCGGTCGCCGAGCACCCGCGCGACGCAATTCCTTTGCAAGGAACATGGTACGGAAGCGTATCGGATCACATCGCCATGGAGGTGGGTGTGAGCGTCAAGCAGCATCGGAGGACGGAACCTTTTAGCGAGCCAAATCTTAAACAAGCGGCTGGGTAAAATTCCTCTGGCCGTAGAGTTTTTGATGAAGATTCGCGCCGGTTACGAAATCTCCTACACGTGCCGGCAGCCGACCCCTATGATCTTGATGTTGAGCGTGCACCCATCGCGCGCTCCGGATCTTCTTAGCGCCGGCCAAATTCTGCTTAGCCCCGTCGTCCCTGTAAATAACTACTTCGACGGCTTCGGTAATATCTGCCACGTTATCCACGCACCCTCGGGCCGGATCACTATTTCAACGGATTTTTTGATCAGCGACAGCGGCGTGCCGGACGAGCGTGCGCCGGGCGCCACGCAGCATGCCCTGGAAAGCCTGCCGGTCGAGACTTTAGTTTATCTGCTGGGTAGTCGCTATTGCGAGACTGATCATTTTGTCAATGTCGCGTGGGAAAAGTTCGGAAATGTCACCAAGGGATGGCCGCTGGTCCAAGCCATCTGCGACTACGTTCACGACCGCATCAAATTTGGATACGAGCACGCAAGCCCGACCAAAACGGCCTGGCAAGCGTATACCGAAGGGGGTGGCGTGTGCCGCGACTTTGCCCACCTTGCGATTACGCTATGCCGCTGCATGAATATCCCGGCGCGCTACTGCACCGGCTATCTGGGCGATATTGGCGTGCGGCCCGATCCGGCACCGATGGATTTCTCCGCCTGGTTTGAGGCCTATCTCGGCGACCGCTGGTACACATTCGATGCGCGGCACAACACGCCGCGTATCGGCCGCATCCTCATGGCGCGCGGACGCGACGCCACCGATGTCGCCATCTCGACCTCGTTTGGTCCCTGCACGCTGGCCGGATTTAAGGTTGTGACCGAGCAGGCGCCGGCGGAGGCTCCCAGCGCGGATGCTGATTGCACGCCGCGCGGACCTCATCATCACTCAGGGACTGACGCCGCCGCGTGAAAGGTCCTTGACCTTTCCTCCGTACCGTTAGGTTAAACCCGGAGACCGCCATGGATGAGAGCCGCGTAGAAGGGACCGTACGAAGGCGAGAGGCACGAAGGCGTTGGGCGCCCCACCGGCGATGCGCGCACACGCGCTGAAGGGACGGCTGAAGATTTATACGGGCAGGCGGCCGACTCCGCTCGTGAGTCAGCATCGACCTTGGGATCGCGGCTGCGCCGCGCCATCGAGCCTCATACCATGCATCGCCCGTAGAGGCTCTGAAATTGCGGCGCCGCTGTCGAGCTAAAAGCGCGGTCGCAACCTATGGGCACTCGTTTAGATGCTCGTTCGAGCGACGGCTGCGGCTTGGGTCCGTACTTGGCCGAGTCGGAGGCGTTGGTTAGCCGATCGCCCTTGAGCGCGCGATCAACTACCTGCGGTTCGTAAACCGCTCCGAGCGTGCTGGGAAACGATGGAAACGAGATGAGAACGATCAAGCAAATCGCCGTGCCTATGATTGCGAGCCGCGCTATTGTCTTGCGCATCAGTCCCTCCCATCCCTGAGAAGCACACACCAACAAACGAGCGGAATTGATCTTCGTTCCTCCGAAGGCCATTTTCCTATTAACAGGCCAAATTCGTTGTTTGGTGCCGAGGAACAAACTGCGTGAACAGCAAGGTTTTGCAACAAGATTTCGCTGCGGAGAGACGAATAGGGCCGTCGGCAAATTTGAGTTTATCGACCGTCGTCCCGACAAGAAAATAATTAAAGCAGGAACGAGTATTTGTGCCTTGGTTGAACCAATGACTGATCTTCATTGGAGTGGACAAGATGCAAAAGTTAGGAGTGGTCGCCCTTGGTTTTGCGCTTCTCTTTGGGACAGTTTCAGGCGGTGCTGGCGGGGCTGCTAGCGGAACGGGCGCCACAGGTGGAATGCTAGGCACTGGAAGCTCCGCTACGCCAGGGAGTGGTACAAACAGTCCAACAACTAATCCATCCCGGTAGGGACACCCCAGCCGGCTGCGGTCGGCTTCGGATGGCTATTCGGTCGCATGTTTCGGCCATTGTGAGCTTTGGCACGAGTAATCGCGGCCTCCGTAGCCACAGCCGAAGGCTAAAACGATCAGAATAAGCAAAGGTGCAATCTGTATAATCAATTGCACTGACGCGCCTCGATGCTGTGACGAACCGTATTATGTGGCGGGTCGCAAAAACCGAGAGCCCGAGATGACGCGACCGTAAGCCAGATCACGGCAGCGAAAGCTGCAAGACCAAGGCCTTCGGGCTCTCCATGACCTCATATGCGGGTCAGGGCGCAGTCAGGGCGTCGACACATAATCCTTAGTATTAGCTGTGACTGGAACTCGCGGCCCCCTCGTCTCGTTTCCGTAAACCCGACCCGGAGGAAACGATGCCACGTAAAAAGGTCGCCGATAGCCCCTCGATCGAAGGCCCCTCGCGAAAGCAAGTTGATTTCAGCATAGCGCAGGGTTCTTCTCGCAATGATGAATCGGATTTGCGAGACGTAGCGCGCCAAGCAGCAAAGAAATCGCAAGATCGGCAGGCTGACGAAGGTCGAAGAAAAAAAGATCAGCAATGACTATGGGCGCCATTCTGGCCGCCACGCGCCGCTGCTTTTATTTTTTTCGTGCGATGCCGCTCGCTGGGCCCGCATGACGACTCCGCGGCACCGCCCGCTGGGCCTGGAATGACCCGCCTATTGCATCATTGCCAAAAGGCCGAGGATAGAACCTAGTGCCACGATGATGCCGCAACGCTTTGCAGGCCAGACAAAACCTCGGCCGATACCATGGTAGTCAGAGCGCGGTTAGCCCCCTCCAAAACCAATAAAATCGTGCTTAAGAGCCGGCCTCGCAGACGACCGAGGGGTCGAATGGGCTATCGCGGTAAATAGTGCCCGGATGAGAGCGCCCCGACGCGTGCTCGATGCCGTCCTTGGCCACATCGCTGGGCGCAGCCAAATTTTAAGCGTTTCAGCAACCCCGGCAGCTTTGCGACATTAGCCGCCATCCGTCGCGCTTCGTTGCGTGCTCAGACTGGGACCTTGGGAGGCTCTTTTGAGGAATGCTCTCGGGCAGCATAAAACGCATATTCCCAACCATCCCCCGGCGACAAATTGGGGGCGTTGATTGTGACTACCGATTCCCTCTCATCTTTAGGAAGTTCGGCCGCCCGGATGGCACCGGTCGCAAGTCTCAACTACATCCTAAGTATATTTTCGCGGATTGAGTTGCGACCCCTAATGAGGGGATTGCAGGGCTGATGGTCTTCGTAAGCGGACCTACGAGCGCTACGGATCGCGGAAATTTGTGCGCTGCGTCACATCTCTGAGAGCTAATAGCGTGCCAAATACTCCCGGAATTGACGGGGGCTTTTGTATCGTGAGTGAAACGACCAATACAGCACCCAGCTTTATTTCGCGGGTTTTGCCTCCGTTGGGACTGTGCGCTGCAATACTTCTAAACGCGGCTTGGATAGGCTTTTTGGGATACTGGTTTTTCAGGCTGGTGATTTAGGTATCGGGCGCTGCGCCTTCGAAGGTCCGGCGCGCTCGCCGCGATGCTAATCCCGGATTGCCGACACAAACATCACCGCGAGCCCCAGAGTATCCCCAAGCCACCCGCGACAAAGGTCAACTGCCGTGGATCCTGACAGAGTGAAAGTGATCGACTGGCTGAACACAGCTTGCTCGCCCAATTTGGTCCGTCCGCAGCCTCCTTGGCGGCCGTGTAAAACATGACGGTCACTCCCCACAAACGATTGCGAGAAACAGATGAAGTTTTTCATTTGCTTCTCCCGTTGGTGAGTGATTTGCGGATGCATACGCGCATACCAACGGCCGCAGGCGGATGGGCCAAGCAGGTCGGGTAGCTTGGCGGTATTCGCGGCAGTGCGCCCGTGCACGGGGTTCATTCGTCCGCTTTTTCGGAGATGGGTCCTGCGCCTGTTTTCACCCCTTGTGCGTTATTTGGATAAATGGATTTCGAAGACGATCTTCGCCGCGCCGAGGAACTTGTCGCCGAGGGACGGCGGATCGTACAACAACAGAAAGGCCGCATAATCCGTTTGAGAGCAGGGGGCGTCGATACGTGGGATGCCGAAAGAACACTTCGCCTGTTCGAGGCGAACCTCCGGCACTTTGAGGAACATCGAGACTTTCTCAAAAGCAGAAAGTAGCCATCGCCACACGCGCACAAGAGATACGTGGGGTGTTTTGCCCGCTCCTCAGGCGTAGGAGGTCGATCCTCGACCTCGACTTCGCTGAAATCACGCGAACGCACAACGTCGTCCGTTTCTGAAAATCAAAAGTTACAGGCGATCAAGTCAATGGATTCTCGGTCGAAGTTGAAAAACGCGTAGGATTACCTGTTCAGCGCCAAGTGACCGGCACCGCAGCACGTGGGCATGCGCCTTGACGCCGAGGTCGCCGACGTGGAGCGTCGACGTTGGAACATCAAAGCGGCCGGTGCATCCTGCCGAACAACCATCCGAGCGCGAGTGCAACCACTACAGCCGTGTATGGCTGATTTTCAATCGTGTTGCGCAGTGCTTTCTCAAAAGAACTGGCAGTTTTCCGCGCGGCTATTGTGGTGGCATCGGCGATCTGGGAGGCGCTATCGGCTGCTTGGTCATATAGATTTTCGGCGGCATCCGATACCTCGCCGGCGACGCCCGCAACTTGTTTCTTAGCGTCGCTAAAAGCACGATTGAAATCGGATTTTGGCGAACGAGTCTCTGGCATGTGTAAGCTCCGCTTGAAGAGGGCTTGCTAGTAGTCAACGCGCCAGCATGAGCGAAAGTTCATCACCCGGAACGTTTGATGCGTCGAGGGGTTGAACTACGTTGCGCCAGTCAGAAGAACTATCATGGACGAAGAGCCGAAAAGACAAGAACCGGAAATTTTGCCCCCAGTACCGCAGGTGGAGCCAGGGCATAGTACGCCCGAGATTCCGCCGACAAAGATGTGCCGGCAAAGAGCGTTCCCATACAGGCAGAGGGTTGATGTTTAATCGTTCAACGGAGTATGACCCTCGCGTCTCCGCAATCGCGGGTCACTTACGGGCAATTGAAAAGGAACTTGGCGGAATTGGAAGAAGCGCCAGCCGACGCGCATCCACAAGCGCGTCCGCGGCGGGGAACCAAGTCGCCGACGCTATCTGGCCAATTCTGAACGACATTGTAGATCGTTTCGGTCGTGGCCAGCGCGCGGCGGTCGACGGGGCGGGCAGTTTGGGGAATGAGGCAGTCAAGGTAGGTGCGAGAGTTGGCAATGATGCCTTGGATCAGATTGCAACCCAGGCCAAAAACCGCCCTCTTGTCGCATTCGCGGTTGCTATTGGCGTAGGAATTTTGATTGGTGTTGCGGTTCGCCGCAGCTAGCACTACTCCTGCTCGCGGTAAAGCCGCAAACACTGGAGTTCGCGTCCGGGCGAAACTGCCGAATTGTCCACAACCGGTCGGCAGACGCGCGTCACGCCCTCAAGGGCCCGTCAGTCCCGCCAGAACCTCTTGAACCGATCCGGCGCCAGCGCCGTATAACGCGTGGTGTTCTGGATATTCCGATGCCCCAGGTAGGCCTGTAGTGCCTGGTAGGCGCGCGGCTGCGGCCCGTTACGCCGGGTTTCTATTTCCCCCGCGCCGCTCTCCTATGGGTTACTCCGCACGCAATTTTATCGGCGATCACATTCGCTCGATAACATCATGCATCGCGCCGAAACCAGGCCCACCGTTGTAGGATCACCACCGCATCAAACACCGGAGGCGTCATGAAGCCGAAACTTGCCCTTGCGGCCGCTTTGCTCCTGTCCGCAATCCTCGTCGCGCCCGACATCGCCGCCGCCGCCGCCAAGGAGAACCCCACGCTGCCCGCGAGCCAGAAGTCGAACAAAGGCACCTCCACAAAGCAGAAGAAGAACAAAAGCAGTTCGGCGAAAGATTTCCTCACCGGTTATCACGCCGCCTACGCGCTGATCTATGACAGGGGCGACTATGAAGCGGGCATCGCTGCGCTGCGCGCGCTCGGCTATGACGACAATGCCGATGTGGCGACACTGCTCGGCTATGCCAGCCGCAAGCTCAGCCGCTATGACGACGCCTAGGTCTGGTATGAGCGCGCGCTCGCCACCGATCCAAACCACGCCATCACCTGGTCGTATTACGGCATGTGGCAGGCCGAGCAAGACAATGTGCTCAAGGCCAAGGACGATCTGGAGAAGGTCCGCCTGATCTGCGGTACCGATTGCAAGGCGTACAAGATGCTCCAGGACGCAATCGACGGCACGGTCACGTACTGACGTCAGCGCCAAAAAAAATCGCGGGCAATTCGGCCCCGCGCCCCCGGCTTTGCATCAAAAATGATACGGGTCAGTCGCGCCAAAAATCCTTGAACCGCGTTGGCGCCAGCTCGGTGTAGCGGACGGTGTGCTGGATGGAGCGCCGCGAACGACGAGGAGTTGAGTAACGAGCCAATATCCCCCACTTCTAATGGCGCTTTTCTCCGGCACCAGTGGGAGTTTCGTTTTGTCAAAGCATCCCTGTGCGGCATGTCCGCATTTTGTAAATCTTATATCGGCAAGCAAAATTGACGCCGCCGTGGAAAACGCTGCTCGCCGACGACCTGTTGGAACAGTCATATCAACATACGAAAAGGAGGAACCTTGGCAAAGGTTAAGCGTTATCTTATGCGCGTTGTAATTGAGCTATGGATGGCGAGTTATGACGACAAGATGCGATCAATGCCGCAGGTCGTTTGGATTAGACGTCCATCGCTATTGGCGGATGCGTTTCTGCTCATCCGATTGCGTTGCAGCCTATCAGCGTCGCCTTGACGAAGGGACAGTAGGGAAGATACGCCGTCTCGAATCTCAGCTCGGTGATTGCCAAATCCTTGCTACGCGCCAGGGCGGAGTTCGAAAAGAAGCTGCGTGAAGGTATTTTCACGCGCTCTCCACAATGCCTAATCAAGCGAGCTTTTGAACGGCATCTTGATCCCACCTGACGCTTCTTTGGTATACGCCTCGCCGAGACTTGCCGCTTGCTTCCCAAGTACATTCAGTTGTGAATGCATAAATGCTGTCTGAATTCGAAGTGCTTCTTCAAAATCCTTCGCCTGGCTCAACCTTTTGACCAACTCATTTTTGCACACTCTGATCCTTTAGTTTTTCGCCGAGGTCCGTCCCGCCCGAAGGAAACGACGAAACCGTCTTCTTGAGGAAATCAAAATAAGTGTCCAAGGCTTGGATGCGCTTGCGCCATAGCCTGCTTGCTAAAGGCGTCCAATTGACCCGCAGCTCTTTTATCTTTTGCCATGGCTCTACGCTCCGATCTGACGTGACCCCTATATCCTATGACGAATGCTGACGCCCGCCAGTCCAATTAGGGCGGGAACTCATAAAATGCGCTGAGGCGGACGACCTACCAGAGTTTGCTTTGCCGCGAAAAGCGACCGTCAGCGACCTCGGCGCAACATGTCGTGATGGGCAACGAACGGACTCTGTACACGGCAATGAGGCGATGTCCGGTAGTTTAAGTCGCGATGATGATGCAAATCGATTGCGAGACGGTGCACATGAGAGTTGATTTCACGCCTGAAGGGTGATTTCGCACACAAGCCCTTCCGGCCGCCAATCAAAACGTGTTCTGCCTTTTAGTTGTTCAATCATGCCTCTGATGACCTTCCCGCCGAAGCCCTGGCGCGTAGGTCTCTTCACGGGCGGACCGCCGGTTTCTGTCCAAAGGAGGATGAGCAATCCATCTGTATGCGACCACTTGACTTCAATTTGGCCTTCAGTTGCAGATAGAGCGCCATACTTAGCAGCATTGGTCGCCAGCTCGTGCAAGCTCACGGCAATCGCCTGAGCGGTGTTTGGCTCAAGCAACACGGGTGGACCTTCAATTCGCACCCGCGCTTCGTTCTCCTGGATATAAGGCGTAAGCTCCTGCCTTGCGACAGTGGATAACTCGGCTCCAATCCAGCGAGACTTGACGAATAGCGAGTGAACATTTGCGAGCGCCTGGATGCGCCCTTCGATTGCATGTTTGAGACCGTCGGAGGTCTCAGACTGAGAAAGGGTCTACCGCTGCTTGTACGGTTCGCCAACAAATTCTTGCTTCGGTGCTCTGCTTCGCGAGCGAGCGTAGCGATTTGCTCTTGGCTTCGCTTCTGCTCGGTAATGTCCTTCGCGATTTTCGATGCTCCGACGAATTGCCTCCGGCATCTTTGACCGGAGAAACCGTCAGTGAGACGGCAACCAAGCTGCCATGCTTGCGACGCCGAACGGTCTCGTAATGGTCGATCCGCTCTCCACGTCTGATGCGCGTCAGAATTTGACGTTCTTCATCGTGGCGGTCTTCCGGAATAACAATCGTGATAGGTTGGCCAATTGCTTCTTCGGCAGTGTAGCCGAAGACGCGCTCTGCGCCTTTATTCCAGCTTATGATAATGCCGTCGAGATTTTTGCTTACGATTACGTCATCGCTCGACTCCACGATAGACGCAAGCCACGCAATTGCTGTTCACTTTCGCGCAGCGCGTGCTCGAATTGCTTACGCGCTTTGATGAGCGCCTTGGTCTCCGCAACGTCGCGATTGACCTCAAGCACGGTGTCATCGCTGAACAACTGCATCCGGCTGTCCACAATGACTTCGTGGCCATCCTTGCAGATATGTCGTAGCTCCCCGGACCAGTAACGCTCACTCTGAAGCTGTGAACGTAACTCGATAAATTCGATCGGGAATTTGGTTTGCAACAGAGAGTGGCTGCTTCGCCCGACCGCCTCGTCCGCTGCAAACCCATAAAGTCGTTCGGCACCGGCGTTCCAGAATTCGATCACCCCATCCAGACGCCACGCGAGCATCGGTTCATAGGACAATGCCAGCAGATCGGATAAACGCTCTGCGCCCTCGGAAGTTGCCTCTAATACCGCAGACTTGCGTTCCATCTGTGACTGCTTTCGCGCTACTGGATCGTCAGCCCCGATGCCTGAGCAGAGCTGTTTGACACACTCTCAAGCCGGATTGCGATTTCAAGCTACGCCCAGGCCATTTGTAAGAAAATCCTACGCTCTCCGTCCGTTCGGGCAGTGCGAGCCCAGTCCAAATGTTCGTCGGCATAAGCCCGAAGTTCCTGCACCGAATACATGGCTGGTGCGCTACTTCGAGGCCGGTTTGGGAGCAAGTCGCGTGATAAAACGATCTCTCTCCCATAGTTCGATAGCACGCCGTCTACGGCCTGTTGGGCTATTCGGATGGCCTCCTGATCGTCAGCGCATTCGATATTTTTGCCGTCTATGAAATGGCCGTCGCTGCCAACGGTGTAGATGCGATATTCTGGCATGGTCACACTCCCAAACTGTTAGGACCTGCGGCGGTCGCCTTTCTGGGTGCCGGTCGGGAGTTGATATCCCCGGAGACTTTGATGTGTCCCCTCTACATGTAGCCAAATAATAGCCTGAGAATTTTCGCGGTGTCGGTGCGGTAACGTACCCAAGGCCCAGCAATTTACATTCGCCGAGCGACACTAAGCCTATCCAATAAGCCGCCGGTATTCCTTTTCGGGCGTGCCGTAGGCTGCCCCCGCCATCCGCTCAATGCCCCGGCGGTTGCGGATGACGATTTTGTTTCGGCCGTTCTCGATCAACTTCTGGCGCTTGAGACTTTGCAGCGCCTCGGTGACCCCGGCCCGCCTTACCCCCAGCATCAGTGAAAGGAATTCGTGTGTTAACGGAAGTGTGTTGTCACCCGTCCGGTCATGGGCCATCAAAATCCACCGCGCCAAACGCTGGTCAATATGGGCCCGAGCATTCGCAATGGCGGTGTGAGCCGTCTGCACCATGAAGACTTGAACGAATTTGAGTAGCAAGCTGTGCAGCGTCTGACTCGCACTCATCGCCTTGCGCAATTCTTTGGCGGTGATCCGCTGCCCTTCACCGGCGACCTGGATGTAGGTGGCATGCGGCGATTGATTGCCACCGAGCACTACGGCCATCCCGGTCATGCCCTCGCGGCCGATGAGGCCGACTTCTACACGCGTCTCGTCGGATTGCACGGCGACGACCGAGGCGATGCCGGTCTCCATGAAATATACAGTTTCAATCCGTTGATTGGGTTGTTCCATATCCCTGAGAAGTGCCATAGCCACGGGCTTCAAGTTAGGCTGCAATAATGCGAAGTCAGCAGCCGACATTGCGGCCAGCAGTTGATTACCAGACTGTGAAGAATTGCGAGTGGCGGAGACCCCGGCCATGGCTCTTTTCCCGTTGTAGGGGCAAGAGCACATCGGGTCTCTCAAACGCCCGCGCCCGAAGGTCGCTGCTGGCGGTAAGCCGGAGATAAGCCTCCGGTAGTCCAATTGATACGGTCAAACGCAGAATACTTTGAAAGTACGGAACCGTACCGCCTACCAAGGTGTTCAACAATCTAGGCGCTTTAGCACCAACGCCAACAAATCCAAGCGCCTTCAGGGCTTCAGAAGTCTCTTTTATTGAGCCGAGCTGAGTGGCTTGGCAGAAAGGTTGCGGTCGTGTCTGTATCAGCCGCAAATGGTGCCCATGCTCTCGCGGTTCTGGTCGTCGAAGACGATTTTTTCGTGCGATACGATATCGCAGGTTGCCTGCGGGAGGCTGGCTATGCCGTTGTTGAGACCGGTAGCGCCGCAGAAGCCTTCGCGCTCTGTAAATCCGGTATGTCAATCGACATAATAGTCACCGACATCAATCTTGGTGGATCGGCAAGCGGTTGGGACGTAGCCAAGCACTTTCGGTCGAAGAAACCCGACATGCCGGTGGTCTACATATCAGGCGAGCTGATCAACCCCGAACACTGTGTCCCCGGTAGCGTGTTCGTCGCCAAACCGTATCAACACATCGACATTCTGAGCGCGTGTCGGCGGCTGCACAACAGATGACCGCTTAGGGGTCACAAGCAGAAGTGACGGCTCCAATTTTTGATGTCTGCTTCACTCCCGATTGTGTTGCAAAAGTCGTTTTGCACAGGTGATCAAAAATTCTGCGGGCTGTAGGCGCTGTCTTCCGTGTAAAGACGTGAGGGGACTGATCCTCTCGCGTTAAACTCACCGGCGATTTCGGCACCGCGACTGAGGGTATACAAATCGGTGATCGTCTCCGCTTCTTGTTTTCGCGAAAAATTCTTGGCGCTGCAACTTTCGAGTTTTCAACACAATCCTCCCAACATCAGACATTCGATTGATAGTTTGGCACTTCCGTTTCGGGCCACAAACAGACATGAGCCAGTTAGGTGAGATACTCAGCGCCCACCAGTTCCGAGGTCGTCCGATCGGCCGGCCTTCAGGCGCGACCACTGGGCGATGGGGCGTCCGCCCGGCCACTCTGGTTGCCAAGTGGGCGCGCCGCTGCCTGTCCGCGTGTAGGTGCGCTGTTGTGGCCAGCCAGGGGCGAGTCCTTCCACGGCTCCTGACGTCCGTACACCGTCAGGTCCATAAGCGCGTAGCTGTAGTCCATGGCCTCAACGCCGCGGCGAGTCGTCCAGTAAGTCTCAAACACACTGGATCCACGGCGGAGGTAGCAAACCATGTGCATCATGCCCACCTTGCGTCCAACCAAGAGAGTGTCAAGCGAGTCCCGAGGAACCGAGTACCAGGGCATCTCCCAGCCCATGAAGTCATGGTAGCGGATGCTCTCGTCGTACGGGCCCTGACAGAAGACGGCGTAAGTGATGTCGCGAGAATGGAGGTAGGACAGTTCCGCGACCTGCGTGGTCACCCAGGTGCAGCCTTCGCACTGCTCCGACGCAGGTTTTCCGGCATTCCACATGAAGTAGTATGCGATGAGCATCTGGCGGCCCTCGAACGCGTCCAGCAGTGTCATTTGCCCGCGTTTGCTAACGAGCGGCGTGGTGCCATCTACCCCGACCATGGGGAGCCGTCGGCGGCCGGCCGCGATGGCGTCGCTTTCCCTTGTGTGGGCCTTCTCTCGAATCCGCAACGCGTCGAGTTCCGCCTGAAAGGTGCTCCGATCGACTACTTTGGGGGCTTCAGTTCATCTCTCACGATGTCTTCATCGTTCTCTCCTACTCGCTGCCCTCAGTCGACGCGATGAGCGAGCTTTCGGTCCGAAAAGAGGGACCGATGTGGACGATCATCCATAATCTCTCCGGAAGCCCGCAGTTAAACGAAACGATACATAAGAACGTTCCGGGACCAGCCGACGGAACGGAATGACTGCTCTGGCTCATCAACGGAAATGGCGGCTCTAGCTTTTGATGTCGGCTTCACCCTCAACATCAGACATTCGTTTGACAGTTCGGCAGGTCAGTTTCGGGCCAAACTCGGACTTCTCGCGTCGCAGCAAAACAGTAGCGTCATTCAATAACCTCGTCGGCGCGGGCGAGCACCGTCGCCGGAACACTAATACCGAGCGCCTTAGCGGTCTTAAGGTTGATGACCAGCACGTACTGGTAGGCGTCTGCACCGGCAGCTCGGCGGGCTTCTCGCCCTTGAGGATGCGATCGACGTAAGCGGCCGAGCGCTTGTGATCATCGACCGGATCAGGCCCGTAGGAGGCCACGCCTCCACTCGTGGGGTAGTACGGGTACGAATAGACATTCGGCAGGCGGCACCGCGTCGCTATGGAAATAATCAGGTGGCGATGGGTCACCGCCGACGGGCTTGCCGCCACGATCAGCCCGCCATGCGGCTCACGCGCGAATGCAGTGATGGCGCGCTCGATCTCGCCGGGGTCGCGCTCGTCAATCGCAGTCAGCTCCACCCCCAATGACGGCGGCATCATGGCCTGTATCACGGCGAACTGGCCGATCCCGGCGGCTAATGCGGGATCGCGAAGAACGGCAATCCGCTTCAGGTTGGGCGCAATCTCTTTGAGCAGTTCGAGCCATTTTCCGCTTAGGCTGTAATCAAACGAGCTAAATCCGGTGGTGTTGCCACCCGGCCGTGACAGGCTCGCAACAAACCCCGCACCAACCGGGTCGATGACGTTCGCGAACACGATCGGCACGCTGCGAGTAATCCGTTGCAACACCGTCACACTCGCGCTGCCAGAAGAAACGATGACGTCCGGCGCCAGCGCGACCAATTCCTCCGCGGATCGGCGGCGAGCGGCATCGTCCACTGGCCATCGAGTATCGATCTGCACGTTGCGGCCCTCGGTCTGTCCCAATTGCCGCAGCCCGTCTACGAAAGCCGCGTGGCGGGCCTGCCCTTCGCGATCGTCCGCGGCTGTAGACATAAGCACGCCAATGCGCCGCTGGGGCTGTTGCGCGTGCGCACGGAGCGGCCAAGCGACCGCCGCACTACCGATAAGCGTGATGAAATCGCGCCGCTTCATGGGCTTTCCTCCCTGGGACCGAGGATCACACCCTAGCACATCAGAGAGAAACGCTCTTCGTTTCACGGCAAAATAGGCCGCTAATGTCCGAATTGGGTAACTCGTGACGTGCGCGGTCGGCGGCAGCGAATGGCCACTTCTGCACCTGCCCCGAAAGCCGACTTTCGATCACGCGGCAGCATCCGACGCGAATGGGATGGACCGGCCGCGCTCCCGCCCCCGATGGCTCTGAGAGTACATGGGGGCTTGCCAGGATAAGGAGCACCGCCATGCCTCGTACGTCCGCCATTCACGCAGTGACCACCATCGGAATAGATATGGGCAAGAACACGCTTCACATGATTGGCCTTGATGCGCGCGGCGGCATCGTGTTGCGGGAGAAGGTCTCACGTGGGCGCATCACATCGAGGCTCGCAAACTTGCCACCCTGTCTTATCGGTATCGAAGCAGGGATGGCGACGCACTACGTTGCTCGCGAGCTTGCCGCGCTGGGCCACGACGTGAAGCAGGTGCCGCCTACGTACGCAAAGCCCTTTCGGCAGGGGCACAAGAATGATTTCCGAGATGCCCATGCCGTAGCTGAGGCGGTACAGCGGCCGACGACACGCTTTGTTCCAGCCAAAACCAACGAACAACTGGATCTGCAAGCGCTGCACCGGGTCCGGTCTCGCCTGGTCAGCGAGCGGACCGCAGTGATCAATCAAATTCGCGGCTTTCTTCTCGAGCGCAGTATCATCGTCCGACAAGGACTGCGCTTCCTTCGCCAGGCGCTGCCTGACATCCTCGCCAAACGGACGGATGTTCTTTCACCACGCATGGCGCGAATCGTTGCTGATCTTGCCAGTGACTGGCGCCAGCTCGATGAACGAATTGAAGCCGTGACCGATGAGATCAAGACGTTAGCAAAAAGTGATGACAGTTGTCGAAGGGTCATGACCGTGCCGGGCATTGGTCCGATCATCTCGAGTGCGATGGTTGCGGCGATCGGCAGCGGCGCGGCATTCGCCAGAGGGCGCGATTTTTCGGCTTGGATCGGCCTCGTCCCTAAGCAGATGTCGACCGGAGACCGAACCATCCTCGGGCGCATCTCCAAACGGGGCAACAGTTACTTGCGCACACTCTTCATGCAGGCAGCTCGCGTCATTCTGCTGCGGCCGGCGAGCTGGCCGAAGCACGGCTTCGGGATCTGGCTCGCTCACGCCGCTCAGCGCCTGCATCCTAACGTTTTGGCTGCAGCTCTCGCCAACAAGCTGGCGCGGATCGCCTGGACTGTGCTGGCACAACAGCGCGGTTATGAAGCGCGCATCACGAAGGCAGCAGCCTGAAGTAAAAACGCTCAAGTTAAACTAAGGGGATCGTTGACGGCTCAAGCTGATCCCGAAAGCAAGAGTTAGCTTTCCCGCCGAGGTCTGCGAGTCAGAAAGAGGAGATGGAGAAAGGTCTCGCCAGCGCGTTCGTGATCAGGTGGCCCATCTGGCCTTCGGGGCCGAGACGCGAATGAGATCGAACGCGCGCGGATATCCATGATGGCCAGGAGCTCAAACGCTCCATCAATGGGCCGGATACAGAAGCGCAAGACCAACCTCTCCAAATCATCACTTTCGGCTTGCAACGCGCGGCCGGTCCATACAGATGGGCCATGTATGGACGGCGCCCGCGGCTCCGCCGCTATCGCGCTGGCTCCGATAACCCCAATGCCAGGGATGGTCTCGAGCCTCTTGCTCGCCGCGCTGAGCGGTGCTGAACAACGATCCGCTTCTCGATCGATCTAATCATCGTCTGCAGCGCCTGAAGCCCCGCCGCCAGCACGACGAGGCTGGTGCGAGCATCGACCGGTAAGCGCGCATCCTGTTCGCTCGCAATGATCTTCAGCAGCTCCTTGATCCCTTCACGCCCCTGCGCAGCCACAATACCGAGCTCGGCCATATGCGCCCGCAAGGCATTGATCACCTGGGTCCGTTGCCCGCATCAAAAGGTCGCGCGCGCGATGCAGCATTAACTGACCGTGCTGCTCGACCGATTTGACCTGCACGAACCGCATAGTCGGCCGCCGCGCCGCCTCGCAAATCACCTCGGCGTCGGCGGCATCGTTCTTGTTGCGCTTGACGTAGGCCTTCACGTCTTTCGCCGGCATCAGCCGCACCTGGTGGCCAAGCTTCGTGAGTTACGTGCCCAATAGTGGGATGTCGCGCAGGCTTCCATGCCCACAAGGCAAGGCGGCAGCGCCTTGAAGAACGCCAGCATTTGGCCGCGCCGAAGTCGCTTCCGAACGACTACCTGCTCGGCGGCGTCGATGCCGTGAACCTCACATGGGGAGGTTCTGGTCAAGGGTGAATTCAGCAGCGCATGAGCAATACTCCAGTGGCTATTTTCGGTATCCAAGATCTGAGCCCGATTGCACGACCTGGTCGTTTCCTCGCCAGATCAACCTCACATTCGGTCGCCGCGCGAAGCGACTGCACCAATATCCCGCTTGCGGCGGCGGGGCTCAGGAGGACGAAACCATTCTGGAAAGCGGCTTTTTAGGCCATGGTTCACGACGGTTCGTCCACCTGGATCCGCCAGGACTTGATCAGGTCCTGGAAGATTTCAGGGTTCGGTCGGCGTCTGTCACAAGGCCGCTTTCATCACGGCTCGCTCGATGACGACACCAGCAGTCACATATTTCCAGAGCGCCACCAGCAGCTTTCGCGCCAGCGCCACGATTGTCGTCTTCTTGTGACGGCCGCCATTGCGCCTGACCCGTTCTTCGAACCACAGAGCCAGCGCCGATTGCGGCTGATGGCGCAGCCATAGCCAGGCGAGCTGTATGAGCGTTGTTCGCAAACGCGGATTGCCTGCTTTAGACACGCCCTGTTCGCGATCGACCGATCCGCTCTGCCAGGGTGTCGGCGCCAGGCCCGCGTAAGAAGCAATCTGGCGACGATTGTCGAAGTGTCGGAACAGCCCTTCCGACCAGAGGATGGCAGCGAACTCCTGCCCAATGCCCTTGATGTCGAGCAACATCGCCGCCGGCGCTTGTTGTGCGGCGAGCAGCGCGTCCCGCTCGGCCTCCACCGCCTTGATCTGCTCGAGCAGCAGTTCGAGCCGATCGAGCTCACGGCTGATCTGGACCTTAAGATGCATCGGCAAGGGACGGCCATCGCCCGTCCTCAGTTCGTTGAGCCGTCGCCGACGATCGCGACGCAGCGGCTCGTATCCGGACACGCCCTGAGAGAACAG
>CAWDZD010000047.1:0-27397 GCA_963806465.1 uncultured Alphaproteobacteria bacterium
GCTGCGAAGGGGAGGCCTGTTATGAAACGCGAAAAAAAGCTCCCGTTCGATCCCAAAGCATTTCTGTCGAAAGTGAACGGCGGGCGAGCCATTTACGATTATCGGAAGGATCAAAATGTTTACACCCAGGGCAAACCTGCGGATTTTGTTTTCTACATTCAGAGCGGCAAGGTCAAGAAGACCGTCGTCTCCGAGCAGGGCAAGGAAGCCGTGGTCGCACTTCTGGGTACCGGCGATTTCTTTGGGGAAGGGTGCTTGACCGGACAGCCGCGGCGTCTGTCAACCGTCACCGCCGTGACGGAATCGTCATCGTGCGAATAGCAAAGGCAGACATCACGCGCGTGATCCACAAAGAGCCAGCATTTGCCGAGCTATTCATCGCGCACCTCCTGGCTCGCAACAGTCGTGTCGAGGAGGACCTGGTTGATCAATTGTTCAATTCGAGCGAGAAGCGGCTGGCACGGATGCTTCTGCTTCTCGCGAATTTTGGCAAGGAAGGTCGGCCAGAGCCAATCATAGCGAAAATTAGCCAAGAGACCCTGGCGGAGATGATCGGCACGACGCGATCTCGCGTGAGTTTTTTCATGAACAAATTCCGGGAATTGGGTCTTATTGATTACAACGGCCACATTGAAGTCCATAGTTCCTTGTTGAACGTGGTTCTCCACGACCAGCCGCAGATTAAAACTTAGCTGCTACCCACTGCTGCCGCGCCGCGCAGAGAGAGCGGGTGCCTTTTGACCTCAAAGCGGAAGGCCGCGCAGGCGAATTTATTCTCTTCATTGAGCACGCCCAAGGATCATCGCGTTCGCGTCCTACGCGACCCTGGCCGGCGCATCAACTATCGAGGAAGCTTCTCAGGACTCTTGACCGGCTTGGATGTTTGAGTTTCCGCAGCGCCTTGGCCTCGATCTGCCGAATTCGCTCGCGCGTCACCGAGAACTGTTGGCCGACTTGCTCGAGTGTGTGATCGCTGCTGATGCCGATGCCAAAGCGCATGCGTACGATGCGCTCCTCGCGTGGCGTCAATGAAGCCAGCACGCGTGTTGTATTGTCGCGCAGATTGGACTGGATCGCGGAGTCGATCGGCAGAATGGCGTTTCTGTCTTCGATCAAGTCGCCGAGTTGGGAGTCCCCTTCTTCTCCGATCGGTGTTTCGAGCGAGACCGGTTCCTTGGCGATCTTCAGGGTCTTTCGTACCTTTTCAAGCGGCATATGGAGCTTCTCAGCGAGCTCCTCCGGCGTTGGCTCGCGGCCGATCTCACCGAGCATTTGGCGGTTGGTGCGCACGATCTTGTTGATGACCTCAATCATATGAACAGGCACACGGATGGTGCGCGACTGATCGGCAAGCGAGCGGGTGACCGCCTGCCAATCCACCAGGTTGCGTAGGTCGAGAATTTGTAGCCGCGGCGGTAATCGAACTTGTCGACCGCCTTCATCAGGCCGATGTTGCCTTCCTGGATCAGGTCGAGGAACTGCAGGCCGCGGTTGGTGTATTTCTTTGCGATCGAGACGACGAGGCGCAGGTTCGCCTCCACCATCTCCTTCTTGGCTTGGCGCGCCTCGCGCTCGCCCATTTGCACCATCTGCACGATCTTTCGGAATTCGCCGATCTCGAGCCCAATCTCTGACGCGAGTGCGTGGATATCGCGGCGATACGACTTGATCCGGTCCGTGTCCTTGGCAACGAGGCTCTTCCAGCCCTTGGCCGAGAGCTTCGACACGCGGTTGAGCCAGAGCGGGTTGAGCTCGGAGCCCAGATAGCTTTTGAGGAAATCCTCGCGCACGACACCGTGGCTTTCGGCGAGTCGCATCAGGCGGCCTTCGTGGCCGACGAGGCGCTTGTTGATATCATTGAGCTGCTCGACCAGTACGTCGATGCGCGCTCGGTTCAGTCGCAGCGATTTCAACTCGCCGATTATCTCGCTCTTCAGTCTCTTATATTTGCGCTCCTGCGCAGGCGAGAGCGACAGCCTTTTGAGCTGGAAGTGGATGTCCTCGTCCTGCAGACGGCGTAGCCTCTTGTAGGCGCCGGCAATGGTGTCGAAGGATTCAATTACCTTGGGCTTGAGCTCGGCCTCGATTGCGGCGACCGAGAGCCAATTCTCCATATCGTCGTCATCATCGAGGTTGCTGTCGCTGATCGTCGCTCCGGCTGCCGGCTCCTCTCCGTCAGTGCGTTCGTCGGAAGATTCAACGGGGCGACGGCTGCAATGGCCACTGCCGGCGTCCGCAGCAGCCGCCCGGGTTGGCCCGGGGTGGCGATGTCGGAGATCAACTGGCCGTCGGGGCCAATCGCCGGCGCCGGCATGGCCTTGGCAACAGGCCCGGCATGGGTAGCGTCGAGGTCGATGATGTCGCGAAGGAAGACCTTGCCCTCGTTGAGCTCGTCCCGCCAGATGACGATGGCCTGGACGGTGAGCGGGCACTCGCATAGCCCCGCGATCATGGCCTCGCGGCCGGCCTCAATGCGCTTAGCGATAGCGATCTCACCTTCGCGCGAAAGCAGTTCCTTCGAACCCATTTCGCGGAGGTACATGCGCACGGGGTCGTCGGTGCGCTCAGCGGGTTCCCTGGCCGCGGACTTGGCCGAAACGGGCCGTTGCGATTCTCGCCCTCGGCTTCCTCCTCGGGCTCCTCGCCGGTCGCCACCTCTTCCTCAAACTCAGTCTCCTTGGTCTCGACCACGCTGATGCCCGTCGCACTGAACGTCGCCAGGACCTCCTCGATTTGCTCGGACTTGACGTCCTCCGAGGATAGTAGCGCGTTTATCTGGTCGTGGGTGACGTAGCCGCGCTTCTCGGCGCTGCGGATCAGCTCTTTGACGGCGGCGTCGGAAAGGTTGAGCAGCGCGCGGTCGGGCGGGGTCTCGAGACCCTCCTTCTCCAGCATATTTTCCTTCGGTGGCGTCACCTTGATCCTGCTTGTCATGAATCTCCACAATCGGCCCTTGCTGACGGTGCCGTTGAGAAGGTTTTTAGGCCAAGCTTTTTTATGGGCGCCGGTTAGGTTGTTCCGCGATCAGAAGCGAGGGGCACGCGCGGGGCCGCCTCTTCCGGGGGCCCCCTGGACGGTCCGAGGCTTCATCGGCAGCAGACCCTCGCGCTGCAGCTTTTTGCGAGCGAGCTTGCGGGCGCGGCGGATGGCCTCCGCCTTCTCCCGCGCTCTCCTCTCGGAGGGTTTTTCGTAGTGGCCGCGAAGTTTCATCTCGCGGAAGACGCCCTCGCGCTGCATCTTCTTCTTCAGCACCTTGAGGGCCTGATCGATATTGTTGTCACGGACAAGAACCTGCACGCGGCGTTCCTCTTCGATCGAGCGATTGATGGGTCCGATGGCCAAAGGCGCCCGGGCCACTGGCGCACGGAAATGTACCATCCGGTTGGTAATCCGTACAAACCAGCGTCGACATCTGAACTCGTGCCTGCCGATGGGCACCATGGCTGCCAATTGGAAGAGCGAAGACTTCGGTACGTCCCCGTTTTTTGAGCAGCTCTTCAAGACAAGTCACATGCCCGTAAGAAATGGGCGCGCATTAGATAAAGAACAATGGGAGTCGCCCACTTTTGTGTCGAGGTCGCCATGTGGCCGACCTGGTTGATCGCGACTGCGTTAGATCGGCGGTGCTCCCGAGTTGACAATTTCTCCAACTATCCTCATATGGCAACGTTTGGTTCATCTATATCGCGTGTAGTCGGCAGGTGCCGCCACGGGGACTGAACCTCAGTTCCAGAAATTGTGATCATTTCCTCCGGCGGCCTTATCGCCGCGGCTATCGCAGGAGTTCGTTGTTGGCGGGTGGGCCCGCCAATGAGGGCGGCGTCTGCCCTTTGGATTGATGAACGCAACGCAGCAGTGCGCTGGCTCGTTCTTCAGAGAATTCGCGCCGGGTAGTTTGTGTCAGGAGTTTTACGCACTGCGGATAGCCATGCAAAAATGGCCAAAGCCAATCGTGAGTGCGCGCCAACCTAGACCAGCGGCGTCATTTGCTGCCCGCTCGAAGCGGTGGACATCGAGCGCCGCCCGCCCCGAGCCGTTAGGCTCTCAAAGCGCGCGAAGAAAACTACGAGCGGTATCTGGCGCTCGCCCGCGCTGAAGCCCAAATCGGCAACACAGTCGGGGCAGAGAACTATTACCAATACGCCGAACATTATTTCAGATCGATGTCCTCGGATTTTGAAGGAACGTAATATCGAGGCTGGCATTTATCCGCTACCCGCCGATCATGACGGATTGCTGTTGACACTCCTCCACCGCTCGCGGCTTTTCTTCGAGGATCTCCCCGTAATCCATCGGCGTCGCGAGAGCAGCACGCACAACGAAGTCCTAGCCGAGGGGACGCACGGGAAGCGCCCGCGCTACTATTTGCAGAATTTCCATTTCCAGACAGGCGGCTGGATGACGGACGATTCGGCAAGTCGATACGATACGCAGGTCGAGGTGCTCTTCAACGGGACTGCCAACGCAACGCGCCGGCAAGCCTTGCCTCAACTCCATGAGACTTTCGCTGGACGGGACCAACGCAAATTAAGACTTCTCGACATCGGCTGCGGGACGGGGCGCTTTCTTGATTTTCTCAAGCAGGCCTGGCCACGGCTTCCGGCCCTCGGGCTCGATATGTCAGAGCCATATGTCAAATATGCCAGGCGTCATCTAAAACGCTGGTCGCAATTAAACCTCACCGTTGGAAACGCGCTGCCAGCGCCCGACGAAAGTCAGGACGCGGTGACAAGCATCTTTGTGTTTCACGAGTTACCACCGAAGGTACGCCGCATCGTTTTTCGCGAGTGTGTCCGGGTGCTGAAGCCTGGTGGGCGTCTGGTCCTCGTAAATTCGCTCCAGTGCGGCGATCAGCCTGATTATGACGGGCTTTTAGAACTCTTTCCGCAGAATTATCACGAGCCTTATTATAGGAGCTATACCAAAGAAGACTTTAGCCCGCTCGCCGCGGCTTGCGGTCTGACGCATATCCGAGACGTCAAGGCCTTTGTCTCCAAGGTGATGATATTCGACAAGCCAGCATTGGCCTGACTTTTATCTCTGGCTTTACACCGGCCAGCGCCCCAGAGGAGTACGCACGTCAGCCGCCGGAGTTTACGGTTCAAGCATTGCGAGAACGCTTATTTCCAGGCCCGCTACACGGCGGCGCTTCATGAAAAAAGTAGGCCTCTTCCTAAGACGGCCTACACACCTCTGTTCTCAACTGTCAGCCCACGTAGGTGACGCGCTTCTGGGCATCCGCTTCAGCCGCGGTTACTGGCTGCGCCGGCAGTTGAAGCACTGTCGCCGTCTGCCCCTCGCACAGGAGCGTCAGCAACACCGTCCGCCCGTCCGGAAATTCGAGCGCATCGTGATGTGCAGTCGACTTGTCCTTGTTGAGTTGGCGAAAGATGGCCGTCTGGTGATTGATGGTCCTCGTCTTCCACCCGAGTAGGCCAGTCGGCAGGCACATAACTTCCCCGGCGAAAGCCATCTCGGTGCCCGGCATCACGCACACCGCCAACCCGAGATCATCCGCGGCAGCGAAGCCGCGTGTCCCGGTGCAAAATCACGCGTCACGAGCTTATCGCCGACTTTCGCGGGCCGTGAACGTACGCTTTGGAGACTAAAGTCACACATCTCTAGAACTCCCCTTGTTGGAAGCCCCTTCAGCCCGTCAAATGTCAGCGCACTTCCGGTCCTCCCGCCTTGTTGCGCACGATGCCTTCTCATGGCCCGTTGTGTCCGTGGTGGCGCGCGGACCGCGGCGGCACGGCCGAATTAGTTAGGCGATCCCTGTCGGTTTTGCATAAATCGTTGCTGAGCCACATCGACAGTGGCACACTTGCCCTACTTCCGCGATCGTGAAAGAAAACGCCATGACATCATCGACGGAGCGCGCCATTCTCGCCGGCGGATGCTTTTGGGGCATGCAGGATTTGATCCGCAAAATATCCGGGGTGCTTTCAACGCGCGTGGGCTATAGCGGTGGTGACGTCCTAAACGCCACCTATCGCAACCACGGCACGCATGCGGAAGCGATTGAGATCGTGTTTGACCCGAATGTCGCGAGCTACCGGACGCTGCTCGAATTTTTTTTCCAAATTCACGATCCTACTACGCGCAACCGCCAGGGCAACGACACGGGCACGAGCTACCGTTCGGGAATTTATTACACGAGTGCCGAACAGAAAAGGACTGCTGAAGACACCATCGCGGATGTCGAGGCGTCAGGGCTTTGGCCGGGCAAGGTCGTAACGGAAGTCGCGCCCGCTGGTCCGTTCTGGGAAGCCGAGCCAGAACACCAAGATTATCTGGAAAAATATCCGGACGGGTACACCTGCCATTTCGTCCGCCCCAACTGGAAACTTCCGCATCGGGCAGAAGTAGCCAAGGCAAGCTAGGACGCATCCTTGTCTCAACGTCGTTTTTGCAGTCGCGAACTATTTTTCGGCGCGTGCACAGCACTCGAGGATCAGCGGTGCGCATCTTCGACACCGCCCCAGTGGGTGACTTTGACCCATTTTTCGTTTTCAAGGTCCTTGTAGTGTTCAAAGAAATGTTTGACTTGTTGGATCGATATTTCGGGAAGGTCTGAATAGGACTTTATGCTATCATAGCGTTTTGTGAGCCTTCGACGCGCTGCTGACGGAGGAAAATTGGGTTCTTGAAGAGGCGATTGCCCAACACCCGAAGCTTCGCGGCCTCTTGGATATTCCCCAACCGGCAAAATGAGCACGAGCGAAGTGCGCCCGGCGTTACGGCGTCATCGGAAAGAAGCCGTAACGGCCCAAGTGAGGATTCTTGCTGAAAAAAACCGCCTGCTGGCCGGCCTTGATGGTCTCCGGCGGATCGACATTTTCGAGGATTATGATCTGCCGATCCCCCAGGGCGAGGAGATAGTCATAAAAACGATCCTGAACGTCAGTGCCTGACAAATCGTCCTCCTCCCCTTCCGGCTCACGATAGGCCAAAAGAGGAGTGTCGAGGACCACAAAGCCGGGATGGGGCAGCCCATTGGAGCGCGTGTATTCCAAAAGCGTAACGGTGAACGCCGCGTGTGTGATCGCACGCATGCCTTTGCCGCGACTCCCCCGCGGCTTGCCCGAAATCACGAAATCGCGCGTCGTCTTGTCAAAGTGCGCGCGCGAGGCATCTGGGAAATTCCACGCCTTTAGCATGCAGCCCTTAGCCGACCCGAAATCCATTTAAGAACTGTTGCAACCTGGACTCCATTAGTGCACGCCGCGCAGGGCAGCTGGAGAGCGTTTAACGGCACGGCGAAACGTTACCCCTATAGTTACCCCATCAACTGGACCGAGACTTCTCGCGATTTGGTTTTCCGAATTGGACCTTGATTTTATTGGTAGGCGCACAAGGACTCGAACCTTGGACCCGCTGATTAAGAGTTTGCTGTTTTTGCCAAGAGAACAATGGGTTGGCTGTAAAGGGAATGATTTTGCGATGGTTTAAGATCAATAGGTTGGACGCGAGATGTAAAGGCTTGAGCTGACGTGGGGTGCACCGGGAACAACGACTGCCGTAACAGAACTGGCGCTGAAACAGCGGAATAAACCGGGGTGTGAAACGGCGTCACTCTTAGCGAGGACTGACCGTTGCCGAGCCGCCTCCAATCTTATCCTGTGCTCGCCAGAAGCATGCAATGAGGCGCCATGACCGTTGATTGCCCCTCCCCCGTCAATACAAGCACATCCAGGGTGCGCCGCCATCGCGAGCGGCTCAGGAATGGTCTGCGTCTGCTCACTGTGACCGTCCCTGAGACGGTCATTGAGAATGCCATCGCTCGCCGATTGCTCGCCGCGGAAGATCACGCCGAGCCGTGGTCGGTGATCCAGGGCTGCTATACCGCGCAGCTTTCGGACGCGGCTCTCGCTTGGCTCGTCAACGGTGGGGTGATCGCGCACGAGCAGCGCGGCGACGTGGGGGCAATTCTTCGCGGCATCAGTAGGTGGTTAGAGCAAGCTTTCCTGCGCGCAGGACGGCAATGGCCATCACCCCTACGAGAGCGCCAAACATTGAACCGAGGATAAATCCGGTGGCGAAGGTCAAGATTTATTAGCTTTGTTTTCTAAGAACGATTCACTAGGAAATATTTTAGGATGAACTTGCCTTCGCGTCCTTGACGTGGCGCAGCGCAAACGCGGCACGGGACCGAGCGATCTAAAGTAGGGTCGGAGTATGTTTCGACGCGCACGAGCTTATACTGGGCGCGGCAGCGCGGACACTCGAAGAGTGTTGTCGTTGATCTTGTCATGTTGAGAGAAACTACGGTCAAAATCGGGACGCTCCTAAAAGCAGGGGCGAACGACAATAGCCATGCGAATGCAGGCCAGAAACTTGTTAAATCAGGATAGTGAGCAAATCGGGGAGCTAAGCGACATCGGCCGCAATGCGCCGTTCTCGAATTGAACCTTTTCTCTGAAAGTCCCGACCAAAGGGTTATGCTGTAGTTCGGCGTCCTGGCTCAAGCTCCATAGTAGACATACGCGAGCGCGTGGCGGTTCTTGTCCCGCATGATGAAGCAGGGCGCGTCCCTAAGACCGAGGCGCAGCTCGGTTACAAACGATTAATTCAACTTTGATACACTCCGTTTACTGCCGCGAACGCCTTGCTATCGCACCGGCGATCAAGCGACGACGCTACGGCGGCAGGGAGTTTTAAACATGGACCTTCTGCGTTGGATCGCCGAGGAGTCGAATATCTTCGGCCTGATGATTTATTCCGCAGGGATGATCTTGATGGTCGGAGCCCTGGTCTTGGCCAACAACGCCGACGACCGACGCGAAAGCCAAGAGCAAAGCGCGAGCCAATAACGGCCGCGAGAATTTAAATACTCCGGGCCGCTGCCTCAACTCCGGTAGCTTGGCGATGTCGCGGTGCATGGCGGACGCAGGTCAACGGTAGAAACGCCCCAGTGACTCTCTGCGGACTTCCACAGCGCGTTTCGCCCCCTCCCGCTACCACCCTAGCGGCCAGGGGTCGGAAGCGAGTTCAGGGGGCTCCTACTCGGAGGGCGTTTGGACGCCGAAGTCGAAAAGCCTTTGACCCGAAACCAAAGCCGCTTTTCTCCGAACAGTACGCCACCCGAGACCGCAGTGAATGGCTGAGTCATTTTCGACTCGCTCGCTACTATCTGCTGCACACCGTGTTCGTGAAAACGCTCCGGTGAACGCAAACTGCGCGCACACTGTTGATCCGGAGGACGTGCCCAATGCTGAAGCCATTGCGCCAAGCCATCAACGATGTGGTGGTTGAGTATGTGACGAGCAAGTTGCGGACGGGCGAGCCGGTGGACGTGGCGTTCATGGCCCGCGAAATGTCTCTGCCCCTAATCGACATGGTTATGGAGCAAGACGAAAAAGCACCAAGGACCGCTGCTCGCTCAGATCATCGGGAGCTTGGGCAACGAGTATCTTGAACGGCGCGGACTTCTTCAGACAGGACGACGTGACAATTAAGAGGGAAAATGGGGCCCTCACAACGCATCGAATACACGCCGCGCGATGACGTGCGGGGGCTCAATCTCTGTTGTTGGCATGGCCAGCTCCCCAGTGAACTGGTGCTTAGCCTTTGGTAATAACCGGCGCGGGTGGTGCCTTGCCTTTGCCTTTGCCAATGGGTGCTTTTCCCTTGCCAACTGGCGCGGCGACAGGCGGGGGCGGCGGGGCCGGCATATCGGCCGCAAGTGCTTGTCCCGCCCTTACGAAAGCCAAGCCCGACGGAGTGGTCACCACCTGATTGTCCATCGCGATCAGCCCCAAGATCATCGCGCCAGCGACGGCTAAAATTCGTTTCATCGAAGCCCCCCTTAGGAATCAGTTGAACATTTCACTACGATTTTCGACCAGCGCACTAGTGCCAAAAAGTCACAACGCGCAGCAATTTGCTTTGCGCAGATGGCCATACAGCTTTGTTGCGCCGCTAAGGCCAAGGAACGAAATGGTGGCTTTTGATTGATGGCGTTCGCCCTGCTCGGCGTCACGTCACCGAGCGCGGTGCTCGGCGTGATCGTTGGGATCGTGATCCTTAGCGCGGCATGGCTGCATGCGAAGTTAAACGGGCGGCCGTTCTAGTCGTTGACTCCTACTGAAAGAATCGGCCTGAATAGGCGTTGCATATCATGTCCTGACTTTGCCCCGGCCACTCCACGGCTCGGGCTTTTCAATACGACTTGCAAGAGCCCCCAGCGCTTCAGCCGGGGGCCCGGTCCAGTCGTACGGCAGGAGGATGTGCAACTGTCCTGTCTGTCACTGTAATGGGCGGCCATTAGCGGCGGTTTAAGGCTCAGCCAGGGCTGGTCTGCGGCAGGCCGGTCCATGCATCGGCTAACTGCGTGCAATAACTTGCAAAGAGTTCCATGGGGTTCCACTAATGTAGGGGCCATGTCGTCCACGCAAGACACCAACAATTCGCAGCATTGGCGCGAACGCGCGGCACAAATGCGGTTGCTGGCAATCAAAATGGCAGGCTCCCAAGCGGCCATACTGATCAACGATCTTGCGGCCGACTACGAAAAGTTAGCCGAGCGAGCGGAGATCAAGGCCAATGGGAAAAAGCCGCGATCGAACGGCAAGCCGCGCCAGGCGGTGTCGATTTCGCGGCGTGCCGATCGATCGTATGGGCGTGTGGCCCTTTTCGAGGTTCAAGCCCCGTGCAAAAGCTCGAACCTGTGCTGTCGATCACAATAAGGACGCCGAAGCGAGAATAGTCTCACCGTCAGTCCCAAAGATGGGAGCTAGCCATGAGAGCGACGGGCTTTGGTGAATCAACCTTTCGTCGGGTGGTCGTAATCGCAGGGGCTACGGCTGCTGTCATGATAGCGCTGCTGTTTGCCAAACCATTTTACTCCGCCACAACTGCAACGGCACTTAGCAGTGCTGACGTGAGCCAAACCGTTGCAGAGCAAGAGCCCGCAACTGAAACGGTATCAATTGTGGCCTCGCCCACCATTGATACCAATCCTCAATTCTTCTTCGGCTGCGGTGACGGAAGCAACGGATATTACGCCGAACAACCAGAATTCACGCTGGCCTTAGTGCGCTACGAGCGAATGCCGTAACGCAGCATTGAAAATTTGGAGCCCGTGGAAGTCCGCGACTTAAACCCGTCGTGGTTACGTTGGCGCAGTTCTGATTTGGTACGTCTACGCATTTGAAGCGATCTACGTGGTACCCGGTACGGTGAGCATAGCCTAAAACGGGCTAGGTGCGTTGCCAGAAGGTCATTCACATAGGGTGGCCGATTTCAAATCCGGGGTCGGACGCGCCACTTTCCAAACGGCATCGAGAAGACCGCCCGCCGCGCCAGCGCCGCGCAGGGAGCGCGATGATCGCCAGGGCGTTCTTATCTGCCCAAACATAAACGCGCGATCAATGGTGACGTGGACAGCGCGCTGTGGTGGCTATGCTGGCATTCGCACTAGCCGCTGGCACCGCGCGAATGAGATGACGCATACGGAGCGTCAAAAGGAGCAGACCACGATAAAAATCATTGTCCGCGCGGCGTTGGCTTTCACCATAGGCGTCGATTGGCGACGGAAGTGTGGATGTACTAAAAAACTTTGGCGGCCGTGTACGATACTGTTTTCTAAACCGTTCTAGGTCTAGGGATCACGCGCCAGGACAAATCTTCCAGTGCGGGCGACCTGCGCCGCCCGCGTAGCTTAAGGATGGAATAACTGAAGCGCGCTAGTCGCGCGCCGTTATTTCACGTGTTTGATTGCCGAACTCGTCGAGATGCCAAGAGCCGACGACCATATCGATCTTCGGTATGATTTGTTGGTCGGGACTGGGCGGTCTGCCAGATCTGCGTTGCTGCCGAAGATGCGCGTCGAACCGCAGTTCGAGCAGTAATTCGAAATCATAAGTCATGTCATCCCCCTTACAGTGCACCGTAGTATGTTCTGTCTCAATAGTGGCCGTGAATGGGCGCAATCTGGAATTACTGATGGCCGCGCCTTATTTGTTTCAAGGGAGCCGGTCGTCGCTACTCCGCCATCCTCTCTTTCTTGCTGTGGCCGTCCTACGAGAACTCGTCATGTTTGATCACATGAATCAAGCCGGGAGCCGTCCCTCTTCCTCGATTGGGATCAAATCTGCAGGCCAAAGGTCGCGGCGCGTGAGCTCTGTCGCTTCCGTTAGAGGGCGGTGTATGTCTGATCATTAGCCAACAAGGGACCCAGCGCGGATGAACTGATCAGGCCGCGCCGACTTCGGCGTACAACGGCTCGGCATCGGCATAACGACCTTGGTCGCGACCATCCGGCTCTGCCTTCCGATCAGGGCATTAACTGCCGCTATGATTGCCTCTCTTTGGCCGCGCTGGTCCCAGCCGCCCGGTCTCAGAGGTATGGATGAAGGCCGCCGGCGCCCCTCCAATCACTCCCGCGAAAAGCGGCTATTCAGCTGCATCCAAATCGCGTCCGAGGCCGAACTCGGTTCAAACACCTTGCGACGCACGGTTCGCCGACCATTAGGATCGGAACGAAACAGACATTCGTCGCCATCAGGCGACGGCAGATCAGTCCCACGGAGCCATGGACCGGCCTTCTTCGGCGCAGCTACCAGTCGTTCAGGCGGAGGACCGGCGGGTGATCAACCGGCTCTTGGTGTTTTTCGCGCTGGTCTACGTCGTCGAAGGGGTCGGACAGGTCGACGGGCTGATCGCCCAGCCGCTCAGCTTCTATTTGAAAGAGGTGCACGGCTGGACGGCGCTCGAAGTTAGCGCCTATCTCACCATTTTCAATTTTCCTTGGATCATAAAGCCGATCTATGGCGCCTTTTCCGATTTCGTGCCGCTGTTCGGCTATCGCCGCAAGCCATACCTCTTAGCCGCCAACATCGTCGCGGCCGGCGCCTTCCTCTGGGTTACCCAGCTGACTGCGCCCGGCGAGCTCCTTTGGGCGCTTGAGCTCACGGCTTACGCCATGGCGATGTCAAGCACGGTGTGCGGCGCCGTGCTGGTGGAGAACGGACAGCGGTTCGGCGAGAGCGGGAGATTCGTCAATCAGCAGTGGCTGTGGTTCAACGCCGCCACGATGTTCGCCTCGATCGCCGGCGGCCAGCTTGCTCAACGCCTGCCGCCGACCTCGGCGCTGCATGTCGCCGCTGCCATCGTAGCGGTCGCGCCGTTGGCGGTCCTGTTCGGGACGGTATTTCTCATCCCCGACAAGAAAACGCCCATCGACCTTCCTGCGCTGCGCACGACGTTCAGTAGTCTTGTGACCGCTTTCCGCAAACGCGAGCTTTGGGTCGCCGGGCTTTTCCTTTTTCTCTATTATTTCAATCCCGGCCTCAACACGCCGCTCTACTACCACATGACCGATAATCTGAAATTCTCCCAGGGCTATATCGGCATTCTAGGCTCGATCGAGGCCGCCGGCTGGATTGTTGGCGCATTGCTTTACCGGGCATGGTTCGAAGATATGTCGTCGAAGCGGCTTCTCAATCTGAGCATTGCGCTCGGCACCATAACGACGGCGGCGTTCGTCTTTCTGGCGGGCGAGACGTCCGCTGCCATCCTCAGCTTTTGCAGTGGATTTGCCGCGATGGTGGCGACTGTGGCCACGGTCACGCTTGCCGCCGATTATTGCCCGCCGCGATCGGAGGGCTTCACTTTTGCCGTGATGATGTCAATCATCAATCTATCGACCTCGTTGTCCGGCACTTTCGGCGCGTACCTCTTCGACCACGTTTTTCATGACAGCCTGACCCTGCTCATCCTCTCATCGGCGGCCTTCACCGCCTTCGCGTTTGTGCTCGTGCCGTTCCTGCATCTCGGCAACAAGCGCCAGGGGCACTCGGTCGCGGCGACGGCCGGCCAGGCGTGAACTGCACTGCACGCCTCACGCCCATGTGTTGCCGTCGTCGCGAAGCGGCCTTCTCTACCAATGAAGAAACCAATCCCGCGCTGAATCATCCAATGCAAAGTTCAGCGGCGGTATTCGGCCATTGCGTTCGCGCTCCCAATTCCAGCGGCCTATCGCAAAAAGGCTCACTTCCTGAACGCCTGCTCCAGGTTGCTTGCGCCTGCGAAGGGGGCTGCGTTAGATGGCGCGCTTTCGCTTTGGCGAAACGCCCGCGAACGCGGATTAACCCGACACTGTGAGCTTGTGAAGCAAGGCTCGCAACTTTTTTTCTCCGGCTTGCTGTCTTTCCAATCGATTGCGTAGTCGTCGCATTATTGCAGATACGCGAGACCGGGCAGTTATATCAGTGCATCCGTAGTCCAACGCCGCCGTCAGGTAAGACCGTTCGGCCGCCTCTAGCGCGCCCGCTCGATCATCGGGCGGAAATCCCAAAACAATCTCGGCCACTCGCGGAATCGCTGCAACGGCCACCCTCAGAAAAGCTTTCTCCTCAGCGGTCGATGTCATGGCTGTCAACGCGCTGCCTGTTGCGCGGTTGCAAGTGGTCCGCCCAACGCAAAAGCTTGCCTGCCTAATTTGACTGAAGCGGCTCAGTCCTTGGGCGCCAAAAACTCCAGTCAACGCCTGGAGCGATGCGCTTCCCGCTTTATGCAGCTCATATGGTTAACGTAACCTTCCCAAGAGACCGCCCTTGCGTACGCTTTCCTTGTGTACATGCCGCCGCCACTACCCCGGCGCAGCGTCTGGACGTATCACTTCGCTCATTTCATCCAGACGTAGCAGCCTTCCCGGAAAGGGTTGTCGGGACGCAACCCGATCCGCATGCACAAGACATCCTTGGATACTCTATCCCCCAAGGCTCGCGAGTTTACGGGCCTTCAACTGAGCGCTGCACTGTTTGGAATGGCTCGGGCCGCAACGAGATCGATGCTGATAATTGGTGGTGCTTTGTCTACTACAACAACCAAAAGGGCTGGGCGAACGCCTTTTATTTGATACGTCTTAAAGACGGTATACGGCAAGCTTTCGCAATCAGGCCAGACTCACGCCCATGTCAAGAACGGTCTGCCCGCTTCAGCAACTCCGGCAGCTTGGCGATGTTGGCGGCGATGCGCCGGGCCTCGTCGCGCGTCGGCAAACTAGCCGGCCAAAAACAAAGGGCTCTTGGAGGTCAACTGCCAAGAGCCCTTTGCGCGCGGTCGTTTACCAGACGGGTCCGTAACGATTTGCATTACTAGGCCGGAATGGTTAGCGAGTTTTTAACCACGTCAGGGCACCCTGTTCGCGGGGGCATCAGTCGAGATAATGATGGCGAGCTGCACCGCCGACGAAACGGCAAAGCGACCATTCAGTCCCTCAGTGTCGTTTGGGCTTTCCCCATTCGACCGCGAATGTGTTGCGAAGTTGGTTGGGCACACGCTCGCCCGCATCGAGCGCGAGTTCATTCTTCAAACGTTGAGATCGCACCAAGGAAACCGGACCCACACGGCCGACCGACTTGGTATTTCGGTTCGATCCTTGCGCGACAAAATCCGCACTTACAGACGCTATGGCGAGAGCGTGCCTGAGCCTGGAAATCCGGCCCTCATTTAAGGATGTCGATTAGGCTGGGTCGCGCCCGTGCCAAATCAATCCCGGCAGCTTGGCGATGGTGCCGGCGATGCGGCGAGCGAATTCCGGCGGGCCGTTCGACTTTTTCAGCGGCCCCTCTACTGGATGTGAGGTGTGATCAGCTTTGCCGTTCTGACAACAGGCAGCATTGCTTTCTGCGCTGCTTCGGCCTCCGCCTGAGTCTCGAACGAGAGGGTAACGAGTGGCCGACCGTGCGCGCCGATGATGTTGAATCCCTGAAGGAGGACGCCCCTTTTTCCGTCCATTGTCGTGTCGACATTGGTGAGATTGTACGTGTCCATCTTGCAAGCTCCTACTCCTTAGCCGCTCACTATTACCACACTTGCGGTAGCGATCAGCGCGGCGAGCGATTATGCGATCACGCGGTGCTGCGCGTTCCCAAGAGAACAATTCGATGCAGGCGTTCGGATGGTCGAAGACACGGAACGCGATAAATAATATTTCCGAGCGCGATGGCAGCGACGATGTCGCGAATCAGTGGCCGCATAAGCAAAAATCTGAGGCGACGATTGCAACAGGGGTGTGACCCTACCTGCGCGGGGACCGCTAATACTGCAGCCGTTTCACCAGCTCCGGCAGCTTGGCGATGTTGGCGGCGATGCGCCGGGGCGGGAATCTTTTAGTCGCCTCCGCTGCCGGCCAGCATGAAGCCGGCAATTACGAAGAAACTAGCGACGGCCAAGACGGCGATCGCGCTAAGGATTGCAGCAGTTACGGCGGCAATAAGGGTCCACTTCATACGCCGATGCGTTCGCTCGATCAGTCGTTTGAGCTCGGCATCGCATGCGGGGTCCGGAGCTGCTGTATGATCTTCACTGTGACTGTCGATCATTTCCCTTCCATAGCAGCGCTGCTCTATCACGGCCACGGCAACCTACCGAGCGGCCAAAGCAGCACGATCATAAGAATCACCGCGACCGCGACCAAGGTTAGCGCAACTGCCGCAACGGTCTGTCGGTTCACAACTCAGCCTCTCAATATTGCGGCCGCCGCACCAGATCCGGCAGCTTGGCGATGTTGGCGGCGATGCGCCAGGCCTCCTCTCTGGTCAGCAGGTTTGCTGCCGTGCGACGGCCGGTCGGAACGGGTGTGGTAGATCGCAAGGACCAAGTTGTTTTTTCGCAGGGTAGCAAGGCGGACGCGGTTTTTTACATCCAGAAAGGCAAGATCAAGCTCACCGTCGTTTCCGAGCGGGGCAAGGAAGCAGTCGTAGGTATTCTCGAACCTGGCCACTTTTTTGGCGAAGGATGCCTGAATGGCCATCCGCTGCGGGTCACAACAGCTACGGCGATCGATCAATCCCTGATTACGCGCATCACTAAAGCAGCAATGATTGCGACCTTGCATGATGAGCCGGAATTTTCTGAATTGTTCATGGCGGATCTGTTGAGTTCGGAACAGTCGAATTGAAGAGGACCTAATCGATCAATTATTCAATTCAAGCGAGAAACGGCTAGCGCGGACTCTTCTGCTTCTGGCGAATTTCGGCAAAGAAGCGACGGTTGAGCCGATCATCGGGAAGTTTAGTCAGGAAACCCTCGCGGAGATGATTGGCACGACCCGATCACGCGTCAGCCATTTCATGAACAAATTTCGCAAATTGGGCTATATCGAATACAACGGAAAACTGGAAATCCGCAACTCGTTGTTGAACGTGGTCTTGTACGACAAGCCTGAGATCAGGAAGCACCACGACGCAAGCGAAGAACCGAGATAGCCAGTCTCAGCCGCGAGCACCATCGAACTCTCAGCCACCTTGGCTGGAGCCGCTTGGCTACACGGCCGAAAGCGCTGAGGGGGCGTTGGGTCGCGGCCCTAACGTGAGTGCGTCGTATGCGTCTGACTTCTTCCTACCACCCCTGAACGCGTGCGCGACCAGCGGCCACCGAAAAACATCGTCACTTTATCATGATTATCTTTTATCGACTTTGTGTCGGCAGGCAAAATGACCGTGCGCTAAGTGGCTGTGAGGGTCGGAATTGATGCCTAATACCCGTCGGATTCTCATTGTTGACGATGATCCCGAACTGCGCGACGCGCTGTCGGAGCAACTTTCGCTGTACGAGGAGTTTGAAGCCGTCGCGACGGAAAACGGCATCAAGGGCGTGGAGGCCGCCAAGGCAGGACAAATCGATCTAGTGATTATGGATGTCGGCTTGCCCGACATCGACGGCCACGAAGCCGTGCGCATCTTGCGCAAGAACGGCTTCAAGGCGCCGATCATTATGCTCACGGGCCATGACACCGATTCCGACACCATCCTCGGCCTCGAATTGGGCGCCAACGATTATGTCACCAAGCCCTTCCACTTTACCGTGCTGCTTGCGCGCGTCCGCGCCCAGCTTCGCCAGCACGAGACGAGCGAGGACGCGGTCTTCACGATCGGCCCGTACACGTTTCGGCCAAGCTCGAAGCTGCTGCTTAATCCCAAGGGCAGCAAGGTCCGCTTGACCGAGAAGGAGACCTCGATCCTGCGCTACCTCTACCGCGTCGGCCAGCGGCCGGTATCGCGGGAGACGCTGTTGCAGGAGGTCTGGGGCTACAACTCGGGAGTCACCACGCACACGCTCGAGACGCACATCTATCGATTACGGCAAAAGATTGAGAGGGATGCCGCCGCTCCGGTCATCCTGGTCACTCAAGCGGGCGGCTACAAACTGGTGCCTTGATCGCGGCGTCATGACGATCAGCGATAGCGCGGCGAAGTACATGCCGACATTGTCGAGGACTTGCGGCCGGGCCATTTGTCCCTCCCTCATCAATGTGCGTCTCGCGATGCGTCGCGACTACTCATGCGCCCCCGAAGCGGCAATCAGCGCCGCGTCCACAATCGCCTGCTCAATCAACGCTCGGGCATTTGTTGCTTTGGCTGGTCGAGATACCCGAAGGTGACCATCGGCGCACCGCGCTCGTTCACAACGCTGAACCCGACGCCGGCGAAGGCAAGTCGATCATCCCTTGTCGATTGAACTTGCTTAGTCGGTACTTCATTGTCGATCTCCTCGCGCACCCGACCGGCTAGCAACAAGACGAAACCGGGCGCACATTGGCGGACGGGCTGACGCGGATAGAGCCATGCCAGACCCTAAGCAGTTTGAAGCGTGCTTTCTCTGTCGCCAAGCATTTGAGTTTGGTTCGCGTGCCTATGAGGGCAGGAGAATCCCAGCATGGGAAATGATGGTCTGCACAAGCTGCTATGAAAGCAATTGGGACGGGATCGTCCCCGAGGCGTTTCCGCACCTGATCCCGTATCTCAAATCGCGAGGGGTCGAAATAAAACTGAATGCCAGAGGCCGGATCGACTGGCCCACCTGACTCCAATTTCGAATTTATTTTGCTTCACTGCCGCGCCAGGCTGCGTCGCAGACCAGCTCGTCCGCGCGGCGGATGATTGTGTCGAGCATCAAGTCTGCTGGATGGCTGACAGCAGCCAATTGCCGCGACGGGCGCGCATGAAGGTCCACAATTCCGTGACCTCGCTCCGCTCGCCGCCTTCGACGACGCGTCCGCTCGTGCGCTCGACCATGCTGTCGTTGAGCGCGAATTTCATGGCCACGGTCGCATAATCGGTACCGCCTTCGCGCCAAGCTTCCGCCAGATCGCCTTGCAGCAGCTTCACATCAGTGACGCGATTGACTAGACCGCGACTCGCGTTGCCCGCCAACTGCTCGGAGAAATAGGACAACATCTCGGGCGTGACCTTCGCGCGCAGGGCCGAAAGGTCTTCCGTTGAATAAGCAGCCTGGATGTCGCCGAGCAATCGCTCGAACGCGTCATAGTCCGACTTGGCGATGGCAAGAGTTTCGCCGGCCGGTGGTGCAGCGGCGCCGCTCGACATTCCAGTAAGACCGCCAAAACTGTGGCCCGTCGCAGGACGCGCCGCCGCATAGGCGGGCGCAGACATATTGCGCCGCCGCCACCAGGCGAAGATCAGCCTTGCGACGATCACGACCAGCAGGACTTGTATTAGCAGACCGAGGATCGAGGCGAAGCCGGCCATGCCACCGAAAAATCCTTGCCCGAATAGCAGACCAAACAGACCGGCGCCGAGGAAGCCGGCAGCAATCCCGCCGAACAATCCGCCGCCGAAGAAGCCCGGACGGATTGCAGTCTGGCCGATGGGTGTGGCGCTGCCGGGTTGTGTCATCGAGTTCTGGATCGGCGCGGTAGAAGGCGCGGTGGGCGTGGCAGGCGGCGCCGAGTATGTGCGCATACCTCGGCTGCCTGCTGAGAAGCCGCCGCCAGCGCGTGCATGCGCATCAGCAGTAACCAACACAAACGCTGCCGCGATCACGGCAAGCGCGATCAGCCAGCGATGGCAAAACATGACACTTATTCCCGGCCAAAATTGAGTACTAAAAATAGGTATGCGCCTGATGGCTTGTAAGGGTCTAGCCGTACCGGCTTGCGACAACGACCGAATCGGCCGGAGGAGTAGCCATGGGCGATCGCCTTGACCGGCAAGTGCGCAACGAACGCAAGCAGCGGTGCGGTAACATTTAGTCCGGAATACCCGCTGACGTTTTATTCGGCGTAACAGCTGGGGTTGCAAGATCCGCAGGCCGTGGTCTTGGCAGCGGCGGCGATGGCCCGGCCCGATGGTGAGCGCCGGTACGAGTGACGTGGCGGTGCAACCAAGTCAAAAAGGACGAGGGCGCATTTTGCGCCTGAACTGACGCAGCCGCGCACAGCAAGAAAGACAGAGAGAACGTAACGGCCCCTAATACTCGCAACTTCACAAGAATTGCCTCTCCCGGAGCACGCGACGAATGGCCGCTCGCCACGAAAGGGTTAACTCGGATTAGGGCGGCGCTCAGGCCAGCGCCGTCGTTTGAAGGCTGCTGCTGGAACTTGCTGATCCGCATTAGAGATAGCTTCCACTCGCCGTCTGGGACGCGAAAAAGGTTGTGCTCGCTTTTTGGCTGCTGGTGGCCTTACTCGCCCTGGCCGCCGCGCTCAATTTTGTCAGCGTTATCCAATAAAGCTCAATTTGCCGTTCCATGCGGTCGGGAACAGGGGCGCGCACCGTGACCGGTAAGCTCTTCGCACTCACCGCAAGAGACCAAAACGGCGATCTTGTCGAATGGTTCGTCGAGGCTACGCCCGGAACGCTCGCCTATTTCACTGAGGAGCAAGCGCGTGAACTTATGCGGTGGGCTCTACGCACCGGCAGTTTTTTCGACGTGCGCGCAAATGAGGTTGCGCAGCCGGCCGGCCGGCGAGGTTAGCCCACGTGTCACTGGTGAGCCGGATTATTTCGTCGAAGACCTGAGCTTTTCGGCGATCGGTTTCCTACGGGGCCGGCTGCAATGACACCGCCGCCATAGCAAACTGCCTCTAACCTAGTTTTGCAGTGATGGCAGAAATTGGACCTTCCCGGACTGTCAGGCGAGGTCCGAGTTGGTCCGCATCGTGGAATAGATGGGGTAATCGGCCGGTCTTGTGCTTCCAAGAATTGGGCATACATTGGCCGCCAACCGCGAAGCGCATATTGGAGGAACCCAGAGGCTTTCCACGGTGACCAGGAGAAGGGAGCGATTCCTACCGAAGGCGCAGAACCCGTTAAACGCTCAGGTCCGAAACTGGTCATTGACATAGATCTGGAGAGAGCCGGCAACGGCCGCCGAAGGGGCAAGCGGGTGCAACGCCCGCGAATTTCTCAGGCAAAAGGACAGATCGGGGCTTAAAACTCAACAAGGAGATCCCCCGATGCACGTCCTCGTCATGGGTGCCGGCGTTGTCGGCGTCACTACGGCTTGGTATTTACGACAGCTGGGTCACGATGTGACCGTCATCGATCGGCAGGCAAAGCCGGCCGCCGAAACCTCACACGCCAATGGCGGTCAAATCTCGGTGTCACACGCCGAGCCATGGGCCAACCCTTCCGCTCCGCTGAAAGTTCTCCGCTGGCTTTTCAAGGAAGACGCACCGCTCCTGATTCGGCTACGCGCAGATCCTGCGCAGTGGCGCTGGTGCCTTCGATTTCTTCTAAAATGCACGCCGGCGCGAACCCGAAGCAACATTCGCCAGATCGTCGCGCTCGGGCTTTATTCGCGCCGCTGCCTTGGCGAACTGCGGCAGGCGCTCGACCTTCACTACGATGATCTGCAGAAGGGCATCTTGCACTTCTACACAAACGAAGCTGAATTCGCGGCGGCTCACGATCCGGCGCGGGTAATGCGCGACCACGGCTGCGACGTCGAACTCGTCGATGCAGACGAGGTCGTCCGCATCGAGCCTGCGCTGCGGTTCGCGCGCGCAAAGATCGTCGGCGGCAGCATGACTTATGCTGACGAGTTCGGGCGATGCTTGCGTCTTCACGCGCAAACTTGCTGCGGCCGCCGCTGCTCGCGGCGTCGAGTTTAAATTCAATACGACCATTCTCGGGCTTGATCAAAGCAACGGCCGCATCAGCGGGCTGCGGGTGCGGACTACGGATGGGAACTATGCCACCGTTCGCGCCGATTCCTTTGTGGTATGCCTGGGTTGCTATAGCGCGATCCTGCTTAAGCCGCTCGGCATCGCTCTGCAAATCTATCCTGCGAAGGGCTACTCGGCGACCCTGCCGATCCGCGATCCGGAACGCGCCTATACGGTCAGCCTAACGGATGACGAGTACAAACTGGTGTTCTCGCGGCTGGGAGATCGGCTGCGCGTTGCCGGCACGGCCGAGCTCAACGGCTTTGATCTCGAACTCAATCTGGTTCGCTGCCAGGCGATCGTGCGACGGCTGATCGAACTGTTCCCGGGCGTCTGCGAGCAAGGCGAAGCGCGATACTGGACCGGGCTGCGGCCGGCCACGCCGTCCAATGTGCCCTATATCGGACGTTCGCGATATCAAAACCTGTACTTGAACACGGGGCATGGGACGCTGGGGTGGACACACGCCTGCGGCTCCAGCCGCGCGCTTGCCGACATTGTGAGCGACCGACCGCCGCAGATCGAATTCTCGTTCATGGAAGGCGGTCCCGTAAGAGGACCTATGCCGCGTAGACTTCAAGTTGCCGCACACGATCATGGGGTTGTTTGAGGCGTGCCATTCGCGCTGCCGGCAGTTCGTCCTTTAGTCCACTTCTTGATCAGTAGATAGCCCATCTTCCTCTTTTGGCCGCCACGTAGCGAGCTTTGCGAGGCATTGATTGAAGACTTTGATCTCGCGTGCATCCAACACTCTAAGCAGATCGAGATTAGAGCATCGCCGAGAGCATTCGCCTTACGTACACGTTCCTTCCCGGCAGGTGTAGGAGCAAGCAGCAGTTGGCGAGCGTCCCGCGGCGAAATCTCGCGCTTGATGAGTTTTTGGCGGACTAGATTGCTGATGATTTCGAGAAACCAGCGAACGATCAAGCATCGACTGCCGCACGATGGCATTGACGGCTAGGCCGGGGGTCTCGGCGACCAAACGCAGAACGCGAATGTGCAGCACGTCTAGGCCGCATAGTCGCTTGTATACCCTATCGGCCTTCTCACGGGCGGTTTGAGATACGCGCTCAAGGCGAAAGTTCACATAATCGCGGAATGAGTGCCTTGGAGCTTTCAATCGCGGCCGGACGGAATTGTGCATGTTGCAATATGTGCAATTTGAGCGTATTAGCAGCATAGCCTTTGAGACGCGCTAGAGATACGACAAAATGCACACGGACGCACTAAAGGCTAGGATCGGTGAGACTGTCGAAGCTCTGGCCCCCACTCTCGCCGCGGTTTCGCGGGAAATTCATGCCAATCCGGAACTCGGCTTCCAGGAATTTAAAGCCGTCGCTACCCTTTGCGAAGCCCTTGAACGCCATGGCGTGCGCGTTCGCGACACGCGTACGGACTCGACACGAGCTTTGTCGCCGAAATCGGCCGCTCCGGCCCCTGCGTCGCCCTGATATCGGAATACGATGCGCTTCCCGATGTCGGTCACGCCTGCGGACACAACATTATCGCCGCGACTGGTTTGGGAGCCGCCCTCTCGCTTGCGGCGCTTCAGGACGATCTTCCGGGAAAAGTACGGTATCTCGGCACGCCGGCCGAGGAGGGCGGCGGCGGCAAGGAGCTTATGGCGCGGCGCGGTGCCTTCGGCGATGTCGACTGCGCGATGATGGTGCATCCCTCGACAGAGGATTTGGCGGCCTATCCTTTGATAGCCAATGCGCGCGCATCCGTTCACTTTCACGGCCGGAGCGCACACGCCTCTTCAAGTCCGGAAGCAGGCCTCAATGCGCTCGACGCGCTCGTGACTGCCTATCAATCGATCGGCGCGCTTCGGCAACATCTGCCGCCCGGTCATCGTGTCCATGGCATCATCACCAACGGCGGCAAAGCGGCAAACGTCGTGCCAGAACTAGCGGAAGGGCTATTTGTAGCCCGCGCCCCTGATCTGAAAATGCTCAATGCACTGCGTGCGCGGCTCGATGCCTGTTTTGAGGCTGGTGCTTTGGCGACCGGGACCACGGTCAAAATTCAATGGGACGATGTCGTTTATGCCGACATGCGGACCAATTGGCCGTTGGCGACGCCTATCAGCGCAACGCTGAGCGGCTTGGGCGAAGGTTCGAGCGATTTGAGGACGTGCCACTCAGCCGCGCGGCCAGCTCCGATATGGGTAACGTGAGCTATCTGGTACCTTCTATTCAGCCGATGATCCGCATGGCGCCCAAAGGCGTCGTTCATCACCATCGGGATTTTGCTAGCTGGGCCGCCTCCGACGACGGCATGCGCGCGGTCACGGATGGCGCGGCCGCGCTAGCCATGACTGCAATCGACTTCATGGTCGATGGCGAGTTGCGTCGTGAGGTTCGGGATGCCTTTCGCGCGACCTCGGACAACGTTCAAGATGTGCGCCGGGGGGCAAGCGTCGGAAATGACGCGGCGGGCGCAGACGCTGCTGAGACGGCACAAGCGGATCTGCTCGAGAAAGGCTGATGGAAGGACAAGGCGGCATCATCCCTAAAGAGGGTGCGGATAGAACGTACCGACGTTGCGCCCGCGCGAACGAGAGGTCCGATCGATCTGGGCGACGCGGTAAGCCGTTATGGTCTTCTGGTTACGTGGATCTGCTGATCGCCTTTTTTTCGTTGGCACGACCGGATATATTTTTAAGTTTGCGCCAATTTCGCGAACATCTTTGGCTCCCAAGCCATTCTAGTAATGCTGACCATTGGAATGATTATCCCGATGACCGTCGGCGAATTCGACGTATCGATGGCCGGGCTGTTGTCGGCATGTCTCATGTTGATCGGCGTATTAAATGTGCATCATGGCTGGCCGATTGGCGGAGTCATTTTGATGGCCTTCCTGCTGGCGCTTGCGGTCGGGCTGATCAATGCGCTCATCGTAGTGCGGATCGGCGTCAACTCGCTCGTGGCGACGTTGGGCATGGGCACCCTGCTGATGGGCGCGGCTTACGGCATAAGCGGGGTCAGCATCATTCGGCCTTTCCAGCATGCTCATGACTATCGCCCGGACCAAGTTGTTTGGCATCCAGCTTGCATTCTATTACGGGCTGCTTCTCACTTTGGCCTTGTGGTACGTCCAGCGATTTACGCCGCTCGGCCGCAACCTGTACTTCACCGGCGCCAACCGCGAGGTGGCGCGGCTTTCGGGAGTGCAAGTGGATCGGCTGCGCGCCGGTTCGCTGATCGCGTCGAGCCTCATCGCTGCGCTTGCCGCCGTCATCCTTGCGGGCGTTCTCGGCTCGGCCGACCCTAATGCAGGAGCTGGCTATCTCCTGCCTCCTTTCGCCGCCGCCTTTTTAGGGGCCACAGCCATAACCCCAGGGCGTTTCAATCCATGGGGGGCGTTCATAGCTGTCTATTTCCTGGTCACCGGCATCGTCGGTCTGCAAATATTCGGATTTTCCGGCTGGATAGAGCAGGTCTTCTATGGCGGCGCGCTGGTCCTGGCGGTGGTGCTCTCACGTATTGCCGCGGAAAAGCTCAGGAGCACCGGATTGAGCATGCGAAGCGAATATTCAGGTGACCAATACTCAGCGAAACAGGAGGTTCAGGTGAACACAATGGAAAGAAAAACGGCGGGCGCGGGACGTTCAACTCTCAAGCTGCCTCTTTTATCGATAGCCCTTGTCATGCTGGCGGGGACAATGCTGGGCTATGCGCAGAGCTTCGGCTGTTTTGCTCAGGAAGCGAAGCAAATCGTCGCCGAGGCGGAACAGCCGAAGACAAAGGCGCCCGATTTACCGGCGATCGATGCAGGGACAAAGCTGAAGGGCAAGTCGATCTTTTATCTTTCGGCGGGATTGAGTTTTCCCGTTCAGCCAGGAAGTGCTCAAGGGCGTCCAGGACGCGAGCGCGGCCCTCGGCATGACGGTGGTCACTGCAGACGCGATGGCCGCAGGCTCGGCCGGCGCGTCGAGCTATATCGATCGCGCCATCAGCCAGGATTCGGCGGCGATCATGCTCCAAGGAGTCGACGCCTATACCGTTCAGGCTTCCCTTGCGGATGCCAAGGCCGCGCACATTCCGGTGATCGCCGTCGCCGCATTGCCGCCAGGACCAATAGCGAAGGAAGTCGCGGACACGGCGTTTCCTCGTCCGTTAATTTCTCGGTCGCGGAAGTCGGCAAGGTGATGGCCGCCTATGTCGCCGCCAACACCGCGCCAGATGCCCACGTGGCGCTGATCAGTTGTTCGACCTTTCGGACCGACGAGATCGTGGCCAAGGAATTTACCGCCGAGCTGGCTCGCCTTTGTCCCAAATGCGTGCTCACCGTGAAGAATTCGCCGCTGATGCAATGGCAGACGACGTTGCCCTCGCTGGCCCGTACCTTGATCACCGTTGATCCTGCGCTCACCTTCATTGTTGCCCTCGGTCGACGCCATCGTGTACGGCTCAAACCCGCAATCATCGCGGTGGGCGCGGGGACGGGTTCAAGATCGTCAGCAACAACGCGCAATTGCCGGACATGCAGGCGATCGCAACCAAGAAGGATCAGGAGGTGGCTGACGTCGGCGCCTCGAATGAGCGCATGGGCTGGGCGACGGTCGATCAGATCGCGCGGCTAGTGACCGGTCATCCGCCGGCGACCGACAGCCAGCCGCTGCGTCTGTTCACGGCCGGCAACATCGACCAGGTCGGCCTCAAGGAGCCGGCATATACGTGGTCTGGGCCATTCGACTTCAAAGCCTACTATCGCAAGCTCTGGGGCCTCTGATGGTATGGTGATCCTCGGTCTCGCGTCGGCGGATTGCGTCGTATCGTTGCGCAATGTGTCGAAGTCGTTCGGACTCCGACGCGTCCTTGATCGGGTCGATCTGGACATTTCCACCGGTGGAATTCACGGTCTTTTCGGCCAAAACGGCTCCGGCAAATCGACCTTGATCGAGATTCTGTGCGGCATCCACGAACCCGATAGGGCCGGCGAAGGCGACCCGCGCCCTTTTTCAGCTGCGAGGCCGGCGGATTGGCCTGCCGCTTGATACCGCGTTTGCGCGCCGCACGGTCTAGCCGTGGTCCACCAGGATCTGCCGGTCATCGGGTCGGCACCATGATGGAAAACCTCGCATCGGTCAGATTCGCACCGGGATTGGGTGGCGGATCGACTGGCGGCGGGAACAGCGCGAAGCGGCCGCAGCGTTACGTGACTTCGCAATACTCGGTGCGCCCGATCAATTAGCTCAGGACATCTCCGAGGCTGATCGCGCCATGCTGGCGATCCTGCGGGGCTTGCAGGGTCTTCCCGCGGATTGTCCAGGGCTCTTGGTGCTAGATGAACCAACCGCTCATCTGCCGCGCGACGGCGTCGATCGCGTATTCACCGCAATCAAGCTCGTGGCTCGGCAGGGACACAGCGTATTGCTGATCACCCCATCGTTTGGATGAAGTCTTTGCCATCACCGATCGCGTCTCGGTCATACGCGATGGTACCATATCTGTCACGTCTCCGATACGTCGAGCT
>CAWDZD010000048.1:0-108453 GCA_963806465.1 uncultured Alphaproteobacteria bacterium
GACCTCAAGCTGATCCATCGCTTGGGCAACAGAGCACAGGATCGGCACCGCGTGGCGGGGTGCCCGACCGATGTTCGTCACAAATTGCTCGGTCATGAGAAAAAGACCGTTGCCACCGGACATGGCGTCGGGCATCCCATGCCGTTGCTCAAAAAGTGGATTGATAAGATCGGCTTTTAGGTTTCACCTTGCGGCTGATCTTCTTTAGTCTCTTGTTGCTCATGCGCCTGACCGCTGCCTACAATCATATGATGGATAAGCAGATGGAGTTTGGCGAGCGGCTGAAAATCCCATTCGCCTGGAACACCTACTCTCCATCATTATTTTCAGAAGGCCCCGACGCTCTGCTCAAAATTATTGAGCGTGACGCCAGCAAGATGCGCAAGGAGTTCGGCGTCGACATGGTGGCCTTCATCTTGGACACGATGGGCTTGGCGGCGATCTACAAGAAAGAGGACGACGCTGCCCAAGTGCAGAAGGTGATCAGTGACCTTGGTCGCATGAGTGAGGAGACTGGAGCCCTCGCCGTCAACGTGGATCACTATGGAAAAGATCAGGGAGCAGGACTGCGAGGCAGCAGCGCGAAGCGCGCGGGAGCAGACACGGTCCTGGCCTGTTTGGTCGATCATGACAATGGTGACCGTCCGCACAATCACCGCATGGTGTTCGAGAAAATACGCGACGGCGAAGAGGGCCGGGTTATTCCGTATCGCTTGAAGCAGGTCCAGATGGGGTTGAACGAGGACCTGGAGCCTGAGACCACCTGCGTCATCCAATGGGAGGTAGGTCGCTGGTAGGATCTCTTCGGGCGCGCCAATAATATATTGATAATATGAAAGATTAGGATTTCGTCATTCTGACTGGTTGATAGCATCAAGCCCATATCGCCACAGTGTCGCCACGGCTAGCGCCAACGGGCGATGCTCAGATTTGCCCTATGTGGAGCGAACTTGTTAGTCGGCTATCTCAGTCGATGAACCTTCCTCAGCATCGGATGAGAGAACATCGAAACTCGGGATTAACGGAAACTTTTATTGCGCAAGTGGTTTGGTGCCTCTTCACTCGCTCACCTCGCGCCTTTCTCACAAAGCGGAGCTGCTAACAAATCCGTTTTGGTTTGCGTGGCCATGTGCGTTCGATCTCATTCCGATCCGAAACAATACTCTCAAAAATGACATCATCGTCGGCGTGTTTTTTTGCATCGCCGGTCCCGTGGAAGTCAATCTCCGCTTTTTCACTCCCTCTGTCGATCAGCGTCGCGCTACCGCGTGTAGGTGTATTGCGGTTCGCGGCAGGTGTCGAAAGCGTGAGGCCCGCCCACAGGACCGGGAACGTACCTATAGCAGAATCCGGTCTCCCTTCGACCAAACAACCAACTGAAATCATCCCGATATCTAATGACGCCAAAAATATAGAACTTACGGTCGCCACCTGCGATTTCGTCGATAATCGGTTGCGGCCACCCAGTCTTAAATCCTAGACCTCGCCGAATAGTGTCTTGAGCGATTATAGGGGGAAACGCGATTTTCTGTGCGGTGTAGTATTCAGGTTTTGGGGGCAACTCGTGGGTGATGGCCACTACGAGTTGTTCGATTGCAGCGACGCTCTTTCCCCCATTGCGCATGGCGATCCACATCTGCAAAGGGTCCTCGCCGACAACGAAACCATTTGTGAAGTTCGTGGCTGTGGGCGAGACGAAAGCGCGTTCGCTCGCAATGAAGGCGTAGGTCTGCAAGCTGCCTACGATAACGAGCCCGATGGTGAAAGCAGCGGTAACGAACAAGCCAATGATCGTCTTTATTTCGCGGCGTCGCTTTCCGGCTTCGTAACGATCTTGCTTGTCGATATAAGTCCGAAAATGATCTCGAAGCGAGTTGAGCGGGGTAACGATCGCATATGTTTGCGCGTCTTGATCGCGCTTGCGGCTTTCCTCAGCGCGCTTCACAGTGTCATCACTGCATTCCTGAATTTCTTTTCTCCACTCAGTTGGCAGCATAAATGTCTCCTAAAATCATCGCGAAACAGGTTGTGGCATTCCGCCGCGACGAACTGTTCATCGCCTGTCAGGGCGACGGATCGGTGCATGTAATCGACATTCCCGCGCGGAGAACAAAGCACAGCTTTCGCGCCGGTACCGGTTGCGAGTGTTTTGGGTTCTTCTAGGTGCGCACAACGCCGGAGGAAGTGGCAAAGCAGCTTCCAGCATCCTTCGAATATTTTACTTCGGAAATGGTCAAGCGGTTGCAGCCCCAGCAGGCCAGCCTGTCGTCTTGCCCAGTGCCTATCGGAGGCGGCCCCTTGACGGTCGCGCACTCCATCCGTATACCATCCATATGGATGTTTACGGGATGGTGATCTGAATGGCGGATGATGGTGATCTGAATGGCGGATAATGTGCATCAACTTCGCCCAAAGCCCAGTGACAGTGAAAAGATCACGATCAATCTCGGGTTCGTCGACCTCGGCCATATCGATCTGATGGTTCAGGAGGGCTTTTACTCGAACCGAACCGACTTTATTCGAACCGCAATCCGCAACCAACTCGAACGCCATACCGAGGTCGTCAAACAGTCCACGGCCCGAAAGAGCCTGGATCTCGGTCTGCGGAACTATAGCCGGCAAGATCTCGAAGCGGCGCGCCGCGCCGGAGAGATGCTCGAGATCAATGTATTGGGCCTCGCCACTATCGCAGCGGATGTCACCCCCGAGCTCGCACGCGCCACTATCGCTTCGGTCGTCGTGCTGGGAGCGTTGCACGCCAGTCCGGAGGTCAAGGCCGCTCTAGCTGACAGAATGCGGTGACGCGGGGAGATTGAAGTCCAACGACATGCTCCGTGGAGACAGATTGGATCGTCAGCGGGTGCCGACGTGATGTTTCCAGGCAAAGGGTAGCTTCGACATGAATGACATGATGCTCCAAGCAACGCTCCTCACGCGTGCAAGCCGACTTTCCGAAGCCACGGCGCTCCTTCAGCGCATGCTTCGAGGCGAGACTGATCTGGGTATGACGATCGCTCCAACCGATGACATCGCTCCCACCAGAAGTAAGCCGTCTATCGTTGACGCGAAGGCCGACAACAATGACGAAACTGATTATCCGCACTTAAGCGCGGCTGCATTTGCTCATTCGCGCAGTTTCCGTGCGCTGCACGATTGGCCATATCGCGTCAAACGCCATTCAGGGCCCGGACTACAGGGATGGATGCAGCGTGCACCAGTGTCCACAGCGGACATTGTGCCGGAGGGCGGAAAGTTCATTGAAGCGGTCTATACCAACACGGCGGGAAGCCGCGCCTACAAGCTCTACATCCCGAGCCGCTATCAGGGCCAGGCGCTTCCTTTGATCGTCATGCTGCACGGAGGCACCCAAACGCCTGACGATTTCGCCGCTGGGACGCGCATGAATTTGATTGCTGAAGAACAGAACTGTCTCGTGGTCTATCCCGCCCAGCCTGGCCGTGCGAACCCAGCGAAGTGTTGGAACTGGTTTCGCGCCGACGACCAGTGCCGGGGTCGAGGTGAACCTTCCCTCATCGCGGGCATCACCCGCCAAGTCGTGCACGACTATTCCGTTGATCCGCAGCGTGTGTACGTTGGTGGATTGTCAGCCGGAGCGGCTGCGGCCGCCGTGATGGGGGCAACCTACCCGGACCTATATGCCGCAATTGGCGTGCATTCAGGCCTGGCCTGTGGGGCCGCCGACGATCTTATTTCTGCCTTCGCAGCCATGCGGCAAGGCGATTCACGATATTCTTTCGCGTCCGGTGAAGCTACGGACATTCTCGAAGACCGGCAGCCGTTTGTCCCGACCATCGTTTTTCACGGCGATCGTGACAACATAGTGCATCCTCGAAACGCCGATCACATCATCTCCTGTTCTCTGAGAGGCTCGAAGTGGCAAAAGAAGGTGGACCGTGGGTCGGTACCCGACGGCCATGCCTATACCCGCACGATCCATACCGATGCCAACGGGCGGGTAATGTTAGAGCAATGGTGCATCCATGGAGGTGGCCACGCTTGGTCGGGTGGCAGTCCCACCGGATCCTATACCGACCCGCGAGGGCCGGACGCGGCTAGGGAAATGCTGCGCTTCTTTCGCGATCACGTTGCCGGCGGGCCCGAGGTAAGAGGCGGCAAACAATGAAAGCCCCCGCCATCCATTGAGGCGCCAACTTTTTCTGCCGCCGCCGTTGTTTGCTCCAAATGTCCGCCTCGTATCCGCCTTACCCCCGATAACAACATTGATCGCGAGTGCGTGCCTCATCACTGGGACCCGCTGATTAAGAGACGCCATGGATACCTGGAAGCACAAGGCGCATTCCGACGAGTTCATCTTTCAAACGCCGCTGATTGTGCCAGAGAAACTCGGTTTGTCGGAATGACCGAGTGGTATGCCAGGATGTAGGGTCATGTCCGCTTCACTCAGATAGCGACCTAATTGAGCAGATCACCGAAAGTCCGCTGAGTACCAGTAACAGACCGACAGCAGTGCAGCAAAAATCAGCGCTGTTTACCGTGAGCGCAAAAGGGCTTCAGCCATTCGCACTTTTTGATTTCGCGGATTTTCATGATCAATTGTTGTTCCGACGACGCCAGCTTCCACGCTAGGCGACCATTCCACACGGCTCTTCAGCGCGGGTGCCATCCCCAGCGCCGGTCCGATCCCGCGAACCCCAACGCCAAGGGATAAAGACGCGGCTCCGCCGGTCGCGAATTCGGGAGAGAACACGACGTAGACCGAAGGCAATGATCGCTGTCGTCAGGCCCGCGACGAGCGTTTGGCATTGCCGTAGCGGGCGCGATAGTTCTCGATCGTGTCCATGGCCGCGCAGAATTCGACATTGTTGTAGTCGGGGTCGTAGAAATAGCATGCGACATTGCCGCCGGTTTCGCCGTCGCCGAGGGGCGGTTCGCCGTTGTGCCGGACCGGACCATAGTTCGGGATAAAGCCAGCCTGCTTCGCCTGTGCCGCAAACGCCAATGTGTCTTCGAGGCGGTTACCTTGAAGCTCGAATGCGGTGTGAAAGAAACTCATTCCGGACGGAACCGTCACCTTGCCGTCGGGATCACGTTCTTCGACCAGGACGAGACACTCCTCGTGTTGGACCGCGCTCATGTAGCAGCAGCGGATGCGCCAGCCTTCCTTGAACGGATGGGCCTCCTCTTCGCAGGTGCGGCTGTGCCTCAAGCCGGCAAGTTTCTCGTACCATCGGCGCGATCGGCCGATGTCTTGCACGTAGATCGAAATTTGCGCGATGCGCGCTACCCGCGACGGCGTGAACACACCGTAATCCTCAGTCTTGTTCGAGAATTGGCGTCCGGTGATTGTAGGGGGAGCGAGTACAAGCTCGCGGAACCACTTGCGCTTGAGCAGTGGTGCGAACTTTTGCGCAAGCGGCGGCAACACGCTCGGAGGAACGTAGGAGGCGGCGGTCATTGGGCGGGCTCCTCGATGATTTCAATCCAGTGATGGTCCGGGTCTTGAAGGCAGAACGCGCGTTGACCCGGCAGCGCTTTTGCGGAAGCGATCAGGCGCCCGTCACGCGTGGGGATGGACAGTTCTTTGGCGCGCCGTTGGAACGCATCGAACGCCGCCTGGTCGCGGGCAATGAGCGAGAAGTGCAGCATCGAGCCGTTGTCCATGTTCAGCTTGTGGTGCTTAACCAAACAGATGTCGTGGTGGTAAAAGCCGAAACTGAAAAAATGCATCTCCATATGCGCCAAGCGCATTGCCGCACTGCTGTCGGGATGGTTGAGCGCAGAGAATTGCAACTCGAACAGCTTCACGTAGAAGTCCTTCGATCTATTCAGATCGCTGACATAGATGACATGATGCTGCAGCTTGGCGGCTGCGATCGGTGCGTCTCCAACATGCGCGTTCATTGCAGGAGGTCCTTCTGTTAGTGAATACTTAGGCGACTGCAGCCATATTGTTGCTAAACCCCCCTTGGGGCCGCAACTCAGCTGCACGTTCCGGCTCATCAGCGATTTTGGCAAACGCATCGAGGCTTCTCAGATCGGAACGCCAATCAAGTCGCTGGGCGATAAAGCGATCCGGGCGGACGAGGATGCCGCGAACCCCGTGGCTTTTTGCCCAGGCAAGGAAGGCTTTATCCCAGCATTGCAAGCTCACCGTCGGTATCGCAGCTGCCGCGCTGTTGACGGCCAAAAAACGCGCATCAAGCCCGTCGAGAATTGCTCGGTCACGAGGCGACAGTTCGGCGCGCGGATCGACGCCAACACCAAGTGCCAGCCATTGATGGCAGCCCAGCCAAGAGTTGAGCGGCCGCCCATGGCCACCTAGTTTCAGCACCGGCTGCGGCAGCATCTTGCCCGCGACGCCGTCTCTTCGGGCCGCCGTTAGGGCGCTGCGTTCGATATGAGGCTGCGGCAGCAAGCCGCCGCGGTGAACGAATGAGCGGAAACCGCGCGAAAGATTCAGGAGAGCAAACACCGCATCGCGGGCGGCAGCTATGGCGGGGTTGGTCGGCATAATGACTGCGCCGAGACGGCGGGAGAGATTGACCGCGTCGCGCACGTGGCGCGCTCGCTCGATCTCGTAAGTATCGAGGATTTTGTCCCCCCCTTGGCCGGCAATGACGGCAGCCAGTTTCCAGGCGAGATTGGCGACGTCTTTCATGCCGCCATTCATTCCTTGGCCAGCAAACGGCGGCATGACGTGTGCGGCATCGCCGGCGAGCAGAACACGGTCCTTTCGCCATCTATCGGCAACGCGCGCGTGGAACGTGTAGACCACGCGCCTTTCGATCTCGATCGCGGAGAAGTCCACGAACGGTTCAAGTAGCTGCCGGATACTCCTGTCACTGGCCAGCTCGTCGGATGTCTCTCCCGGCAGCTGCATGAATTCCCAACGGACGCGCGATCCGACGGCCGGCAGCCGCACGGCGGGCCGACGCGGGTCGCAAAAGAATGTGATGTTGTCGACATCATGATTGTCGATTTGAGCGTCGATCACGAGCCAGCGTTCGGCATAAGTCGAGCCTACAAGACGTGAGCCGATGAAATCGCGCGTACTGCTGGTTCCGCCGTCGCAGCCGACGATGAATTTGGCGCGGAAGGACCGCGTCCCCTCGGGTGTGTCGACCTCTATTTCAACGCCGTTTCGGTCTTGCGAAATTGACCTGACGCAGTGCCTGAACAGCGCGCGCACTGATGCAAAGCGCTTAAGTCCACCAAGAAGTACGTGTTCAAAATGCGGCTGGTAAAACGTACCTAGCTGTGAATGTCCATATGCGCTTCGCTGGGGAGCTATCTCCATCAATTTGACGCCGCGAGCGTTCAGATAGACGACCTGCGGACCTTGAATGAGCCCATCGGCAATAGCATCAAACAAGCCGATCTGTGCGAAGAGCCGCAATGTCTCCGCGTCGTAGGCGATCGCTCGCGGCAGTCCGACCAATCCGGCGTTTCTCTCAACCAGCACGACGCTGACACCGGCGGCACCCAGAAGGTTGGCGAGCATCAAGCCGATCGGGCCGGCGCCAACAACCGCGATATCGCACGTGGAGGGGAGTTCGGAATTGGCATCCCGGCTTGGAGACATTTGGCATCCTTTGGCTAAGCGGATGGCGGCCCTGAAAATCTCATATTGACTATGATAGTCATTTTGACTAATTAGTCAATAGGAAATCAGGCAGAGCGCAAAGAGAGGGAAAATGGTGAGGATTGATCTTGCGCGTCGGGCGCAGATTGGCCGGGACCGGCGCGCGCGAACGCGGGCAGAGCTGATGCAAGCGGCGCGTCGGCTCTATGTGGCACGGAGCTTCGATTCGGTAACGGTCGACGACGTTGTGAACACGGCGGAAGTCGCGAAAGGCACTTTCTATGTGCACTTCGACAGCCTGGACGACCTGCAAAGCGCGCTGGCCGACGAATTGACACGCGAATTCGACGAGCTGCTGCAGCCTCGCAGACTATCGCTTGATGATCCGGTCGAGCGCATTGCCGCCGGCTGCGGCGCATTCATCAATAAAGCGCTGCACGACCCCGCCTGGGGCGCGCTCATCGTGCGCGGTGCCACGGCAATGCCGGATGTTGCCCGCGTGGCGCGCGGGCGGCTCAGCGAGGACGTCCGCCAAGCCGCCGCGGCTGGACGCCTTGACGGCGTGTTGCCAGCAATTGCCGTCGAATTTGTTCTCGGCATCACGGTGCGCGCGATGCAATCGGCCGCGGAGGGTCGGCTCAAGCCAAAACAGGCGCCGCTTATCGTCGCCGGTATTCTTCGCGCGATCGGCGTGTCAGCCGCGAAAGCGCACGAAGTGTCGTCCCATCTTGGCAAACCTGATCGGCAGAAGTCTTAAGGTCGCGAGACTGGGCAGCGCACGACCGAGACGAGGAGCAAAGCTATGGCCATCAATCTTGCGCGCTTCGCTACGGATAGCGGCCCACGCTGGGGCGTCGTGCAGCGAAACGGCATCGTTCCGCTGTCCGGCGACTATCCGAACACCGCGGCGCTGATCGAGCGAGGTGAAGAGGACTGGCGCAGCACCAGCCGCGCGTCGGTGGCGGTAGCCTTCGATGCCGGGCGGATCCTCTCGCCCGTGACCCCACCGTGCCACGTGTATTGCCAAGGTGCCAATTATCGCCAGCACATGATCGAATTGGGGTTGGACCCCGACGCCAAGACTTTCAACATGTTCTTCACTAAATCCGATGCATCGATCAGCGTGGCGAACGGGGTCGTGCACCGGCCGGCCCATGTTGCGTTGCTCGATTATGAAATCGAACTGGCGCTTGTATTTCGCCGCCCCGTGACATCGCCCGTCACGGTGACTCCCGCAGCGCTAAAGGACTTTGTCTTCGCCGTTACGATGGCAAATGACATCAGTGCCCGTGACGTGCAGCTTCCACAGACGCAGTTCTTCAAGGGTAAGAGCTATCGCGGCTTCTGTCCGATCGGACCATGGCTGACGGTTCTCGAACCGCAGGAATTCGCGCTGCTCGACAACCTTGATCTGCGCCTCTTTGTCAACGGCGCGTTGCGGCAGAACGATACGACGGCCAATCTCGTGTTCAAGCCTGCTGAGACAATCACGGAATTGTCCACCTTCGCCAACATTGCCCCGGGCGACATGCTTCTGACGGGAACGCCAAGCGGCTGCGCGCTGCGGGTGCCGCCACCGATGATCCGGCGTTTTTTGCAATTGCTGCCCGAACGGAAGTTCTGGGAACTGTTCGTTTCGTCGCAGCGACGGCGCCCCGAATATCTCAAGCCAGGCGACATCATGACGGCAACGATCCGCAGCGCCGATGGACGGCTCGACCTGGGCGAACAGAGAATAACGGTTGCATGACACCGCGCCGTAGCTTGCGCGACGTAGAACGAACTGCGGCTTAAGTCATGGAGACAGAACCGCGTTGTTTTGCCTCGGCCCGGCCGGCGAGGGCGCATTCGAAATACGGCAAGTGCCCCGACGACATCCGGCAGCCGACGAAGTCGAGATCGCGGTGGAGGCGGCCTCTGTCAATCCGATCGACGTTCGCCGCGCAGAGGCTGCGGCTTGCGGTTGTTGTCCTTGATTGGCGCGGGCAAGTTCCCGCTGGTGCTCGGCAATGATTTTGCCGGCACGGTCGCGGCGGCTGGAAGGCGGATGATGCTCTCCCGTTTTTTTGGCGGGACACTTGTCCCCTGTCCCTACAGCTTAATTCGCCACCACTAAACATTTATGGGGTGCCCAAGCACAAGAGAACAAGAGGCACGTGTCACAATTCATGGTATTTCGAGCGAACACCGGATTTCGTTGACGGTGTGAATATGAAGACTTGAATATGAAGAATGTTGTTGATGCGAATCTGTCGATCATCGCCACGCCAGCGATGCATGGCGCGCATGCTGTGCCTTTAGTGCAGAGTAGAGGTGCAGGTTTTGAAATGTACAAGACCTGGTTCATCACTGGCTCCTCGTCCGGCTTCGGTCGTGCGCTGACTGAGACACTGCTGGCGCAGGGCAATCGAGTGGCAGCGACCCTGCGGAAGGTCAACGCCCTCGATGATTTGAAGGAGCGATACGGTGAGAGAATCTGGGTGGCATCGCTGGATGTTACCGATACGCGGGCCGTGCGAAGCGTGGTCGAGCGCGCTTTTGACCAAATGGGTCGCGTTGATGTTGTCGTGAACAACGCAGGGTACGGCCTCTTTGGCGCGGCGGAAGAGGTGAGCGATGATCAGATCCGGCGTCAGATCGATACCAATCTCATCGGCTCAATCCAAGTCATCCGCGCGGCTCTACCGCGTTTGCGCGCTCAGGGTGGCGGTCGAATCCTACAGCTGTCGTCAGCGGGCGGCCAGATCACCTTTCCAAATTTCAGTCTGTATCACTCGACCAAGTGGGCGATCGAAGGCTTTATCGAGGCAGTCGCGCAAGAAGTCGCGCCTTTTAATATCGAATTCACGATCGTTGAACCGGGCGCCGCCAAAACCAACTTTGGCGTTGGCCTTGTCCGCGCGCCCGCAATGGCTGTTTACGAAAGTACTCCTGCCGGCGAATTGCGTCGCGGTATAGCCGCGGCTGCATTCCGCGTGCCCGGCGATCCCCTCAAAATGGTTGAGGCGATGATCAATTCAGTTAACCGCAAACCTGCGCCCGCGCGGCTCGCCCTGGGCAGCGACACATATGCCTTGGTCCGCACAGCCCTGACGGGGCGCATCGCCGCCCTCGACGCCCAGAAGGACATCGCGCTCTCGACTGACGTCAGCGCCTGAACAGGAAAAGCACCAACATGCGCAACCAAATATTTTCGAACAAGGTTTGCATCGTCACGGGCGGAGCATCGGGTCTGGGGCGAGAGTTGGCCAAGCAGCTGGCCGCGTCCGGAGCCAGTGTGGTGTTGGCGGACATTAACGAAGCGGCTGCGCAGGAAGTTGCCGCCGAGATAGCGCAGACTGGCGGAAGTGCGAAAGCGATTCATGTGGATGTGACCGACGCCAAGTCAGTGCAGGCGCTAGTTGAAAGCACGGCCGCCGCATTCAGGCGGATAGACTACCTCTTCAACAATGCGGGCAACGCCATCGGCGGTGAGATACGGGATCTGAGTCTCGAGGCGTGGCGTCGCGTCATTGAGACCAATCTATTCGGCGTGATCCATGGGGTTCACTTTGCTTACCCGACCATGGTTCGCCAGGGCGCCGGCCATATCATCAATACCTGCTCCGTTTTTGGCATGGCGCCCGTGCCCCTCAACTCTCCCTACGTTGCCTCCAAATTTGCTGTTTTCGGTATCTCCCACGCTCTTGCCGCGGAGGCACGCGCGTTCGGTGTCGACGTGAGCGTAATATGTCCAGGTTACCTTCAGACCGCGATGATCAATCATATGGATGCCGTCAATGCCAACACAAAGGATGTTGTTGCGCAAATACCAGTCAAGCTCGTGCCCGTACAAAGGGCGGCGCAAATCGTGCTAGCGGGAGTGGCGCGCAAGCAGGCCGTGATCGCGTTTCCGGCGTACGTCTCCATCCTGGCGTTCATCCATCGCTTTTTACCCGGATTGTTCATGCGCCTTGGACTGCGGCAGGTTGAGCGATTTCGAAGCATTCGGCACGCCGCTGCGAACAGGAAAACCGCTGCCGATATCGCAGGACATTGATTCGAATTTAGGAGCCGCTGATGCCGCGCATTGCCCACATTGTGTCAACCGCTCGCTATTTGCCTGAGCACGTCGTGACCAATGCCGAACTGGCAGCCCGCTTTATGACGCGCGGCGATCCAAACATAATCGACGAGTTTGCTGAGCATACGGGCATCACCCAGCGCTTCTACGTTCCAGACGAATGGGTCACATCCGACCTCGCTCTGCCAGCGGCCAGAGAGGCGCTCAAACGTGCCGGACGCAAACCTGAGGAGGTCGATCTAATCATTGTTGGCACTGATACGCCGGATTACATCACCCCCAGCACGTCAGTTGTTCTTCAACGGAAACTCGGCGCGAAGAATGCTGGGACTTTTGACGTAGGTTGTGGTTGCGCGTCGTTTCCGACCGCGATTGCGATCGGTTCCGGCCTAATAGCTGCCGACCCAGCGATAAAGATAGTTTTGGTGATCGGTGTATATCTAATGCACAGGCTGAGCGATCCAAACGATCCAAGCTGCTTCCTTTACGGCGATGGAGCCGGCGCTGCTGTGTTGGAGACCGGCAACCAGCGGGGGTTCATTGGCGCAGCTTTCCACGCCGACGGCGCTTACGCATCTTACTGGGGTATTTTTGCGGGTGGCACCGCCGAGCCGGCGAACGTTGATGCCGTAAAGGCTGGCCGTACTCAGGTGCGTAGGCCGCACATAATTCCGCCGGATCATGACGGATGGCCGCGCCTGTTCAAACGCCTCGCGAGTGACAATGGCTTCACGGCAAACGACGTAGATCAAATGCTGTTCACACAAATCAGCAAGCCTGCCATTGCGATTGCCGCTGAGCGGTGCAACGTACCGATGGAAAAATGCCATACCGTCATGGAGAAATACGGTTACACAGGTTCTGCTTGCATTCCGATGGCATTGGACGACGCCATCGAGCTCGGCAAGATCAAGCGGGGTGACCTTGTCGTAATGATCGCGTCAGGCGTCGGATATAACCAATCTGCAGCGGCAGTTCGTATGACCTGTTGATGCCACCAGAAATCAGCGCAAAAAACCGCCTATGCAGGCCCCTGGCTTTAAATGCTGTGCACGGTTCTGGTCAAATCCCGCTCTGCTGCAGCTTCAAATCTTCGGAGCAAGAATCCGGATAGTCTAAAATCGCGAGCTGTTTGTCACCCGAGGAAGCAGCCGGGATGAAGGAGCAACTTTATGGCACGTACCGCCCAGATTGTCTCAACCGCTCGCTATCTGCCGGAGCGCGCCATCACCAATGCGGAACTGGCAGCGCGTTTCACGGCGCTAGGTTATCCGGGCGTCATTGAGAAGTTTGCTCACGGCACGGGAATTGGGCAGCGTTTCTACGTTCCGGACGATTGGGCGACATCCGACTTGGCGTTGCCAGCAGCCACGGAGGCGCTCAAACGCGCGGGGCGCAAACCCGCAGATCTCGATCTTATCATCGTCGCTACAGGTTCACCTGACTACATCACTCCCGATACCTCAGCTGTTCTTCAACACAAACTCGGCGCAAGAAACGCCGGCGCGTTAGACGTGCGCTGTGCCTGCGCGTCGTTTACGACGTCCCTAGCTGTTGCCTCCGGATTGATTGCCTCCAATCCTTCGATAAACACGATCCTCGTGGCCGCTGCGGAAATGCTTCACAAGCTCGCCGACGCGGACGATCCGACCTCCTTCCTATGGGGGGACGGAGCAGGCGCTGTTGTGTTGGAAAGCGGCGAGTCAAATGGCTTCGTTGGCGCGGCATTTCAAGCTGATGGTGCTTACGCATCTTATTGGGGTATTTTTGCGGGCGGCACCGCCGAACCGGCGAGCGTTGATGCCGTAAAGGCTGGGCGCACAAAAGTGCGCAGGCTTCGCAATTATCCGGCGGACGAAGAACTTTGGGCGCGTCTATTCAAGCGTCTCGCCAACGAGAACGACTTTACGGCAGACGAGGTCGATCATTTGCTTTTCACACAGATCAACAAGCCCGCGATCGCAATCGCGGCCGAGCGTTGCAATGTACCGATGGAAAAATGCCATACCATCATGGAGAAATACGGTTACACCGGCGCTGCCTGTATCCCGATGGCATTGGACGATGCCATCGAACTTGGCAAGATCAAACGCGGCGACCTCGTCGTAATGGTCGCTTCTGGGGTCGGATACAACCAAGCCGCAGCAGCGGTTCGTATGACTATTTAATTCCAATCGAGTAACGACGCCCTGGCCCTATAACGTAATCTTTTTAGTCATGCCAAAGGCGACCCGCGTCGGGCAACCGGTTTTCGGCCAACGAGGCGGTGACAGATGCCGCAGAACGCGTTCATCTTGCCAGCACGCAGAACAGCCGTACCGACCACCAGCTAATCGTCGTGCGGTAATATAGTCACTTCAGTGGCGGCTTCGTATGCGGCTTATCTGGTACCAGGTTCAGCTGATCTGCCATGCGGCCCAGCTCAGCAATCGAGCCGGCCTTCATCTTGCGCATCAAATTGCTGCGATGGACATTCACGGTGGTCTCGCTGATACCGAGATCGCCGGCTATCTGCTTACTCAGACGGCCTTGTGCCACCTAAATCATGATTTCTCGCTCTCGGCTACTCAATGCTTGTAAGCGCTCCTTAAGTGCGCTCGAAGCCCTCTCCCGCTCTTGATGGGCGCGATCTTGCGCGAGCGCAAGAAAGATCGCATCGAGAAGTTCCTGCTGCCGAAACGGTTTTGTTAGGAATTCGACGGCGCCACCCTTCATCGCCTGCACAGACATCGGGATATCGCCGTATCCAGTAATAAAAATGATCGGAAGTTTGATATTCGCTGCAGCTAGCTCGCGTTGAAAATCCAGACCGCTCGCCCCAGGCAATCTCACGTCGAGCACAAGGCAGGCGGATCCGTCAGGGCGTTTGGAACGTAGAAAGTCCGGAATAAACTCAAAGAGCTGGGTGCTTAGTCCGGCCGATCTCAACAAAATACCAAGCGAGTCCCGAAGGTCGGGATCGTCGTCGATAACCAGGACCGTGGGGCTTGTTTCCTGCACCCGCCCTGCTCCACAAGTCGGCTGATATTTTCTCGACAATGCGCTGGCTACGGTTCCAAGTTTATCACAAGCCGACGCCGTGGATAGACGGTTTATGCTAACCCGCCTAAACAAACCTTTATGCGTCAGGCCCAACATTATTTGCTAGTTTTATGAGCCACAATAGATGGGTCTGAGCGATGCCGGAGACCGATGTGCCAGAACAGCCGCTGATCTCGATTGTCGACGACGATGACTTTATGCGCGACTCGATTAGACAACTTGTGAAATCTTTTGGATACGCCGTCGCTACTTTTTCCTCGGCCATGGCCTTCCTCAAATCGCCGGATCTAGAACAGACCTCCTGCTTGATCGCGGACGTTCAAATGCCCGGGATGACTGGTGACGAGCTTTACGGGCGTTTGGTTGACGATGGACACGCGATCCCAACAATCCTCGTGACTGCATACCCGAATGATCGCCTCCGGACGCGCGTCCTAAACGACGGGGTGGTCTGCTACCTTCATAAACCATTTGATCAAAACAATCTGATCGGTTGCGTTCGAAAGGCTCTTAAGGTTGGTCCTCGGGGAGACCAGGAAGCCTGACATCATGTTTCCCTTGGCAAAGTATCTAAAAGTGGCCTATCGAGGTTTTGCTCGCCTCGTTAGCGGTCGAAAGCATCCACAAGTGCCACCCGTTCAAGGTAGTTACGCGCGAATCGGACGAGCGTCCGACATATGCCTCGATTTTGGCCCTTCTTACGTAAGGTCCGCCCAGAGCTGTTAGTGATCCCGACCACCGTAGAACCGTAGTCGCTCGGGAACCCGTAGATCCGCGCTCGCTCGCGTCGGGTCTGGGTTCGTGGCAAGCCGCAGAGTGCACGTCCGAGGCAGCCCGCGCGAGCGCGCGACTGCCTGATCCGCGCTTTCCACATAAAAACAGAATCAGCTTCCAACGTGACCGTGGCGCGTTCATCAGCAGAAGCGCGCAGGGTCGGCGTTTCTGTTGCCATTATTTTTAGAGCCCTATCGGATGCCCGAGGATGAAGAATTCTTTAGGTGCACGAACAAAGGCAGTAGGACCCTGTATTAGTCCCCAATTGTGAGCAGGCCAGCGCTGATCTAACAACTGTTTGGTATTCGGCGAGCCAGCCGGGCTGAGAGCACTATCAGCTGGAGCTAACAATGCACCCATCGAACCACATGCATTACTTTTGGGGCGCCTTCGATCCTGTCGCTTCAGCATTGTCCCCGTTCCGCAAGGCTACCTTGATTTTTCCGAGCGATCCAATCGCAGCAGAAGCACACACTGCTTTTCGGCGATATCGTATGGGTCGCATCATGGTCGCACCACCGAATTTGATCCGGAACCATCGGCGTGGCCTTACTGCAAAGGTAACCACACTTTCCGCCTGCGACCACGGCCAGAACGCTGCTAAGCGCGGCAAGCATCTTCAAGCCTGTCCGTTCGACACTGGCACCATGGAATGGCGGCAATGGCGCGAGGGTTTCCTATCAATCACACGACCTGACTGAAGGCCGTGTCAAATCCTGTAGAGCATGCCGCATTCTGCAACCCATTTTCTTTGATTGGTGGATTACAATGATAGCGGTCCTCCTCTTAGCCAATGCGGCAGCGTGGACCGTGCTGGCGCTAGCGATGATCATGGTTCGAGCACGCAATCCGCAAACTGATACACACTCGATTGTGTCAAGTTGGCACACACAACTTGTTTGTAGAAAAAGGCGTAGTTCGCAGCAAAAAGTTTCACGATCGGAGAACGTCGCCCCCTGAGCGCGGGGTTGTTTCCCCGGAGCGAATAGCTCTGGGACTTCGATCGAATTTCCGACTTATCCGTGAGCGGCAGCGCCGGGCAGCGTGAATTGGAACCGTGCGCCACGGGGTTCGTTCGCGTTCGCCCACAAAGAGCCACCATGCCCTTCGAGGATTGAGCGGCAGATCGAGAGTCCTATTCCCACCCCGCTGGACTTGGTAGTGAAGAAAGACTCAAAAACGCGTTCAAGATTTTCTGGAGTGACCCCAGGGCCCGTGTCACTAACCGTGACAAGCACATCACCAGTCTCGTTGTGTTTGGTGCTGATCTGTAACTCGCGTGAACAATTGTCGACCGAGCTCATCGCTTCTACTGCATTCAATATCAGATTGAGCACGACCTGTTGCAGCTGGACGCGATCGCCTCGAACCGGAGGCAAGCCCTTTGCAAAGTCTGCCTGGACGAAGATCGCTTCTTTGGTGATCGTGCTGCCGGCTAAAAGTAGCACCTCTTCAATTGTCCGATTAAGATCGAAAATATCTTTTCGGGGCGGCGCTTTCTTGACTTGATCACGAATGCGACCAATGATTTCCCTGGCTCGATCAGCAGCACCAGCGATACCGCTGATCGCTTCCCGGACCTCCTCCAAATCCGGCGGGTCTTTGCTCAAGAAATTGATGGCGGCATTGGCGCGATTGTAGACAGCGCCGATCGGCTGTGCAATTTCATGCGCAATCGAAGCCGTGAGCTGTCCCATGGTCGCAACGCGATTGGCATGCGCTAGTTGCTCATGCATTTGCTGTAAGGCTTCGGCGGCTCGCTTGCGCTCGGTAACGTCCCGCACGACCGAGAGCACCAGCTTCTGACCTTGATCGAAAATCGGCGTATTCGTTACTTCGACCAGAATTCGACGACCGCTGCGGTGCAGATCAACGGTCTCAAACATGGCGTTCCCATGCCGCTCAAGCTCGCGACGGATCACACCTCCGACCTGGCCACGTATTTCGGGAGCCTGTAAGTCAGAGACCTTCATTGTCAACAGTTCTTGCCGTGAATAGCCGAGCAAGGAACAGGCTCGCTCGTTGACTTCAACAATTTCGTCACGCTCGTTTTCCACGAATATGGCATCATTGGCTTTTTCGAAGAGTGTCCGGAACCGCTGCTCACTTTCGCGAATGTCGACCTCAGCCTGCTTCCGCTCCGTGACGTCTCGGCCGACGCCGCGATAGCCGAGGAAGTGCCCCTCTTCATCAACCACAGGCGTCCCCGACGCGGATACGTAACGCTTTCCACCGTCAGGCGTAGATCGTGCTAGCTCGAAATCACGGAACGGGAGGTGCGCATCGAGCGTCTCCCGGTATCTGCGCCAATCCTCCTCGCTCGCCTCGAACTCCGGCAATTCCCAGGGCGTCTTACCGATATCCGATCCCGGCGCGGGCGTAGCGGCAAGGCCCTCAACGAATTCTTGGCGAATGAAACGATGCTGCGCGTCGGTCTCCCAGTAGACGTCGAAGGAGAATTGGACCAGGGTGCGAAAGCGCTCTTCGCTCGCCCTGAGAGCATCCACGCCCCGCTTTCGCTCAGTGATATCGCGCACCAAGCACAATAGACGTCCACCCGGCTCAAACTGCCCGGCACGGATCTCCACTGGGAAGCTGGTCCCATCCTTGCGCCGGTGGAGGGTCTCGAAGGTTAATGTTTCTCCGGCGACGACGCGTTGGTTTAGGCGCGTCATGGACGCTTCGTCCAGGCCGACATCGAAATCGCGCGGCTGCATTCCAACCAATTCTTCCCGGCTGTAACCCAGACTATCGCAAGCTTGGCGGTTGACATCGATAACGCTCAATCGGTCGTCAAGCAGGAAAAAAGCATCCATCGCGTGGTCCACGAAGATACGAAAGCGGGCCTCGCTTGCGCGCAGCTCCCGCTCCGCGCGCCTGAGTTCTGTGATGTCCTGCAGGACACCGAACTGGCGCATAGGCCGTCCCGCGTCGTCCCACGTGACGTCGCCCCTGCTATGGACGACTCGCACAGTGCCGTCCGGTCGGACCACCCGGTATTCCACGTCGTAGCGCGGCCCTCTGCGTAGAGCGGCTGCAGCTGACTCGGCCACCCTCGACCGGTCCTCCGGGTGGATCAAATGGAGCCAGCGCTGATGCCATTCGGGGATGTCAGCGGGCTGCACCCCGAAAATCCGGCAAAGCTCGTCCGAAAGGAGCACACGATTGGTGCTGAAGTCTCGCTCCCACCAGCCAAAATGCGCGATCCTCTGCGCCTCTTCCAATCTCACTTCATTCTTGCGCAGCTCATTCACTGCCCGTTTGCGCTCAGTGAAATCGAGAGCTGCGATCAGGGATTTGAACATTTATCCCTCCAGTATTAGTCGTTGAGTTGTCGCCTAACGTTTGGGCTCTACTCGCTCCGGCGGCTCTCCGTCTGAAATAAAGCCGTGCCGCGCTGGCGCCCAATTTACACCGTTGGTGTTTTGGTTTGCAGAGGCTCTATGCGGCACCGTGGGCAGGTGCGAGTGAAAAAGGAGATTGCGAAGCTTCGGACTGCAAGAAATCCCGGCTTGTCATGCGTTTAGCCTGTATTTTATGCATTTCCAAGGCGCAGCCCTCGACGAAACCCGATCAAAGAATATTGCCAACGTACTCCTCGCCCTTTTGTTGGCATCGGCGTTCCAGTCAGCTCGTCACTGCGTTTGCTCTAATAGACGCTCCTCCATGGAGGAATTGGGCCCCGAAGATAATTCCGGCTCTTTTGAACACTGAGCTTGATCCGGCGCTTTGATTCGGAACCACGCCACATACAGAGCCGGTAAAAATAACAGCGTCAGCAGCGTGCCAACAATAATGCCGCCCATCATGGCGTAAGCCATCGGGCCCCAAAAAATCTCTCGCACGATCGGCATAAGCCCCAAGCTTGCGGCAGCTGCGGTCAGCATAATTGGCCGCATACGATGCTCCGTTGCCTCCACAACGGCTTCCCATACGGGCCGACCCTCATCTTTCAGATGTTCGATCTGCACGAGCAATATCACTGAGTTGCGAATGAGGATTCCGATTAGGGCCAGTACACCCAGGATCGCAACAAAACCGAGAGGCGCACCGCTCGGTAGCAGAGCTAAAACGACACCGACCAATGCGAGCGGCGCGACCGCGCACACCAGAAAGAGCCGGTTGAAACTCTGCAATTAAATCATCAGGATTGTTGCCATGACAAAAAGCATCAGCGGAATGACCGCCTTGATCGGACCTTGGCTCTTCGCGCTCTCCTCGACTGAACCTCCGACGGCCACCGAGTAGCCACTTGGCAGCCGCTTTGCGAAGTCGGCGACCCTCGGCGCGAGCTGCTCCACCACCGTATTCGGCTGCGCGTCGTCACGGATACTCGCCTGCAGCGTAATCGTGGGAAGACGCGACCGCCGCCATATTGTCGGCTGCTCTATCTCGTAGCGCAGGTTAGCAATGGCGCCGAGAGGCACCGATTGGCCGCCCAAGCCAATGAGTTGCAAATCCCGCAGCGTCTCGATTGATGCGCGCTCCGGCGCAGTCGCTCGGTCCACCACATTTATGAGATAGATGCTATCCCGCACCTGCGTGATCGACGTACCGTTAAGCACGCTGTTCAAAGTGGTGGCTATGTCTTCCGACGACACGCCGAGCTGGCGCGCCTTGTCCTGCAAGACGTCCACCTTGACGACGCGCGCAGGCTCCATCCAATTGAACGCGACATTGTTCAGGTGAGGATTAGATCGCACGACAGCGGCGAGACTCTCCGACAGCTCCTTCACTTTTGCTATGTTCGGACCGCTTAGGCGGTATTGTACAGGGCGACCAACTGGAGGCCCAACCTCGAGCAATTTGACGAACGTGTCTGTGCCCGGAAACGTCGTCTTCAAATAGCTTTCAAACTGCTCCCTCACGCGGTCACGTACTTTGATGCCGCCCTTTGTCACGACGACCATTTGGCCAAACCAGGTGTTGGCGGTCTGCAAATCGAATGACAGGACGAACCGCGGCGCTCCAATCCCGACGTAGGTCGACCAAGAAGCGACACCATCATTGCCCTGAAGTTGTTCCCGCTCGAAGCGGGCGATCTGCGCGTTGGTTTCGGTGATGGAGGCGTTCTGAGGCAGGTTCCAGTCAACGATGAGTTCGTCACGATCCGATGACGGAAAGAACTGTTGCTGCACGAATTGCATACCGAACAGGGCAAGCAGGAATGCCGCCACCGTCACCTCAATCGTTATCCACCGGTGATGCATGCACACAAGAAGCAGACGAGTGAAGACGTGGCTAAATCGTCCCTTAGCCTTATGATGACCTTTCATCTTTGCCGGCAAGATTGTGATTCCGAGCAACGGTGTGAACAACACAGCGACAATCCATGAAACGATTAACGACACAGCGATCACGACGAACAAAGTGAAGGTGAATTCGCCGGCGTTGCTGCTATTCAGGCCGATGGGGATAAACCCGGCAACGGTGACCAGCGTACCCGTCAACATTGGAAAAGCCGTGGACGTGTAAACGTAGGTTGCAGCTTTTAGTAGTGGATCACCGACCTCCAACCTTGCCACCATCATTTCGACCGCAATCATCGCATCGTCGACCAAAAGTCCCAGAGCGATGATCAATGCTCCCAGCGAAATGCGCTGCAGCGAAATGCCGGTAACCGCCATCACGACAAACGTGATTGCGAGAACCAGTGGAATCGCGATCGCGACGACGAGACCCGCTCGAAGTCCAAGGCTGATGAAGCTGATAGCAAGCACAATAACAATCGCCTCGAACAGCGCTTCCGTGAAACCTGACACCGCGTGTTCGACGACTACCGGTTGATCCGCCACGAGATGGACCCCCACTCCCATCGGCAGGTCGGCAATGATCTTCGACATTTCCTCCTTTAAAGCCTCGCCAAATTTCAGGAGGTTGGCGCCCGATTTCATCCCAATAGCGAGCGCTATCGCGGGTTGACCATTGAAGCGAAACAAGGTTGTTGGCGGATCGACATAACCGCGTGTAATAGTGGCGACATCCGTAAGGGGAAAAAACCGGTCATTGATCCGTAAATTGATGGCCTTCAGGCTTGCCTCTGATGCGAACTCTCCACTGACCCGCACGCTGATGCGCTCCGGTCCTTCCTGGAACACGCCAGAGGCCGTGACAGCGTTTTGAGCCTGCAGGGAAGACATGATGGCCCGGCTGTCGATGCCAAGGGCCGCAATCTTACGAGTGGAAAATTCGAGGTAAATAACCTCGTCCTGCGCACCGAGAATGTCCACCTTGCCGACATTCGGGACGGTCAAAATCTTTGCGCGGATATCTTCGACTTGGTCGCGCAGCAGGCGCAGGCTTAGACCGTCGCTGGTGAAAGCGTAGATATTGCCGAATACGTCGCCGAAGCGATCGTTGAAGCCCGGTCCAAGTACGCCTCGCGGCAAATCGGCTTTGATATCCGCAATCATGTTGCGCACCCGAACCCAAGTCGGGGCGACGTCACTCGCTTTGGTGCTGTCGCGGAGATACACAAATACGGTCGTTTGTCCCGCCACAGTTACACTCTTCGTGTAATCAAGGCTCTCCAACTCTTCGAGCTTCTTCTCAATTCTATCCGTGACTTGACGCGTCACCTCCTCGGCAGACGCGCCCGGCCACTGCGCCTGGATCACCATAGTTTTGATTGTGAAGTCAGGATCTTCTTGTCGCCCAAGCTGCAGGTAAGCAAAAATGCCCGCCACCATGAAAGCGATCATGAAATACCAGACGAGGGAACGGTGTTTGAGTGCCCAGTCGGAAAGATTGAACGACCTCATGGCGTTGCGTCCTCTTCGATTCGGACTTGCTGTCCTTGCTTGAGGCTATGGATACCGGCAGTCACGACCTGCGTTCCCGCGGCGAGGCCGCCGTTCACCCGCATACCGCTTCCGTCCTCAGAGAGCGCGACCTTGTGCAATGACACTGTGCTGGCGGGCAGATCGACGACCCAAACAAAAGTGTCACCATCCTTGGTGAGAACCGCTGATGCAGGTATCCGCATAACTTCATTTTTTAACTTGCTCAGCGTCGCATTGACCGTGCTCCCAAGCCGAAAGCTTGGGGGCGGATCGATCAAGGCTATACGGATGCGACGCATGCGCGTCGCGTCATCCGCTTGCGGTGCAATCTCGCGAATTCGACCTTCTACCTGAATGGTGGGAAGTAACTGCAATCTCACCGTAAACGACAGACCGAGCTGCAACGCGACCGGGAAATCTGGCCCGATGTCGACGACGGCCTCTCTGACATCGGGCCGTGCTACTGTAACGACAGTCTGCCCAGGCGAGACGACTTGTCCCACATCGGCGCTTACGGCCGTTACAACTCCGGCGAACTCGGCCTTCAAGTGCGTGTGGCCCAGTTGCTCTAGTGCCTTCGTCAGGTTCGCCTGCGCGCGAGCAACTGATGCTTGGGCGCCGGCTCGTGCGTATTCTGCATCGTCCAAGCTAGCCTTTGTCGTCGAGTCGCTGACAATCAGTGTCCGTTTTCGCTCTTCCGTTGCGCTTGCATTCGCAAGTCGAGCCTTGTTTCGTGAAAGCTCTGCTCTCGCTGATTGAACTGCGAGTTCGAACGTTGTGGGATCGATTGCGGCGAGGATCTGGCCTTCCTCAACCAAGTCTCCGACGTTGACGGGGCGCGCGATGAGACGGCCCAGCACTCGGAACCCGATATTCGTCGTGTACCGGGGTTCTACAGTACCTGCGGCTACAGTGCTCGCCGGCGGCGTGGGCTCGACGACAGTCGTCAGTACCGGTCGAACAGGCTCTGGCGTCCCGGTTTCCTGCTTGCATCCGGCCGTTGCGAGCGTCAACGCGAAGATGCCGGTGATCGTAATAGCTAGCTTCCTCATAAGCGCTCCCCGTCATAGGTCACCAACTGACCAGAGCTAAGCAGCTTGCCTCCGTCGATTACGACGCGCTCTCCGGGCTCAAGCCCTTCTTTGATGATTACTGCTCCGGCTTCATAACCGCCGATCGTCACTAGCTTCAATGAAGCTGTGTTATTTGCCGGGTCGACAGTCCAGATCGCCGGCTTTGAGCCAATCGCCATCAAAGCGGCCCACGGCAATATGATCTGCGCGACAGGTCTAGATTTGCCGGTCCCGGCTACAGCGCTTCCAAGAGGCATGGCGGGTGCCGGATTTTGAATTGCGACCTTCACGCGCACTGTAAAGCCCTTCGTATCCACTGCCGGCGATACCTCCCTTACGCGTCCGAGAGCTGTGACATTCGAATCCGAGAGAAGCCTCAGCGCTACTTCGCTGCGCTCAATGTCTCCTAGCAGAGATTCGTTCATCGACATCGAAGATAGCGTCACGGTCCCCGTCTTGCGCCAGAGTGAAGACCGATTGACCCGCGTCCACAACTTGGCCGATCTCGAGCTTGCGCGCGGTAACCACGCCGGCGGCGCTGGCGCGTAGTTCGGTATCGCCCAGCGCGTTTTTAGCCCTCCCCAATTGCGCCTTCGCGTCCTGCAGCGAAGCTTCTGCACTTTGCAACCCTTCCTGCGCCTGATCGAACACCACTCGCGTCGTGAAACCGTTGGAAAGGAGTGTCCTCTGCCGCTCAAAGGTCGCCGTTGCCACGCGCAATTGAGACTCAAACGCTGTCACGGCTGCTGCTGCGGCATCCAAGTCGGCTTTCTGCTCGGCGGGATCGAGGCGGGCCAACACTTGGCCGGCGTCGACGTGAGCCCCGATCTCCACCAGCCGTTCAACCACGCGCCCGCTGATCCGAAACGCCAGATCGGCGCGGAAACGGGCTTGAACCTCGCCGGTTAACGTAACCGAGGTTTGCCGAACTTGCGGCTGCACAATCTCCGTGCGCACGAACGCCGGAAGCTGTGTCGAGCCCGCTATGCCATCGTTACACGCGCTTAGCGCCGGTGCGAGGAGCGCCAGCGCCAGCCCCGCACCCACGCGCTTCAGGTTCACGGCCAAGATCTTTGCCATTTTTAGGTCCTTCTTGAGAGCGCGCTCAATCGGCCGCGCGCTCAGTCCGCTCAATTGGGGTCGATCTAGCCTGGGGAGGCCCAAATCGCCTTACTCCACGCTCGTCGAGGATGTAGAGCGGCTCCGCGCGCGACAACTCGATATCCCGGATCAGCGTCAGCCAGCGATTGTCCAGCAGAAACCAAGCGGCATTGATGCGGACGGCAACGATCGCATGGTCTTGGCGCGCGGCCATGTCGCGCACGATAACGAGCTTCACATCCGCTTCGGGGATGTCGGCTTCCAGAAGCGCGAGATATTTCGCAACGGCATATTCTTTGCAGTCGCCCGCGCCTACAGAAAGGGTTTCCAACGGTGACCGCCAAACGAAAGGATCGATTGTCGGCTTTATTGCCAGGTTAATCGCGCGATTGATAAAGCCAACACGGGCAAGGCCGTTACGGCTCCGCGCTTCGGCCACGATGTCGCGAACGGTACGCGCGGCCGTTGAGCAAGACGCTTCTTGGGCAGCACAAAGCGCTAGCCTTGCCATATCGGCCAAAACGCGAACCTTTACGTCTTGCCAAATCTGCACGAGCGGCCCATCGGCAAAGTGCGAGCCGAGGGATGCGAAGGGTTCTTCAACCGCCTTCGGCGCCCCCATTTGCGTGCCTGCGATAACGATCCTGGCGGATTGAGCATCTGTGAAAACTTGCGCCGAACCTATCCTCGGATCATGACCGCTCGCCAAATCGTTGCTCGCGAGTCCGGCTTCTGAGCCCGCGAGCAGTGTCAGTAGGACGGCGATAGGCATGGCGATTATGCGGTTTATCAATCGTGCGCGCATTTTAAGGGATCCTAATTGGCATCTACCGCCACTCCGCCAGTGGGAATTCAATAAAACCCGCGCTGGAGTGGTTCAATGCAGGTAGCCGACCCAATGGTTAGGAGTGTGCTTAGCCCGATAAACTTTCATTTAGGGGTGCGAACAGCCTTTGGGCGCGAGCGCAGCTGATGCTTGTGTGCGCTTCGACTCATCCGGCTAGGCAGCTCGGCGATCGACCGACAGGTATCGACTAAGGTATGCTCTGCAAATCTGCGCTTACGGTGCAGACCGCACTGAAGCGATACGGACCGGACGCCTGCTTCCGCTCATTGAGAGATATCAACAAGAGGGAATCGGCCGAGCGCAGAGAAATCGGCGGAACCGAATAACGTGAGAAGCACGGGACACGCTGGGCAGCTACGACGTCACGCAGCTCGACTTAAGAGTGATTTTTGTCCAGACAGGAACCAAGTTTGCGACGGGCCCTTGCCTTTAACGTTGATTGTCATTGGCCCAGCAAAATCGTACCTGTCGAGCAAGGCCGTATGAACGGCCTCGGTGACCTGAATGCGTCCGGCTGCACCATGGCTCTCCATTCGGCTCGCCATGTTTACAGTGTCGCCCCAAACGTCAAAAATGAATTTGCTTTCGCCAATGACGCCCGCACATACGGGTCCCGTGTGTATGCCGATACGGATCGCAAGCTTCGTTCCATCCGGAGCCCGGACCTGAGTTGCTTCATCAAGCATTTGGAGCGCGGCTTCAGCTATCCTGTCCAAATGTTCGGGAATAATATGCGGTATGCCACCCACAGTCATATAGCAATCGCCAATCGTCTTGATCTTCTCAAGACCGTGCCGCGCAACAACACGATCGAACCTGCTGAACAAGTCGTTGAGCATATTGACAACCTGCGTCAACTCCAGCTGAGCAGAGAGCCGGGTGAAATCAACTAGGTCGGCAAATAGAACGCTCGCCTCAGAGAACCTATCGGAGATTATCAACTCACCGGCAAGTTTTCGAGCCGCAATTGAAGACGGCAGGACATTATATAACAAGCTCCGTATTTTTTCTTCCGCTGTCATCAGTTCTTGCGCCTGCCACCAAGCAAGGTGCTGCATACGATCTAATACGAACGTCCCTATCGCGACCAGACCTAATGTGGTTGACAGCCACGCGAAGTGAAACCCGAGTACCAACGGCGCTTCTGGATGCAAAAACGTGACGGAAGCAAAGAAGGCGCATACGGTGCAAAGCGCCAATGCTAAACCATCAACGAATGAGCCTCCGCAAACAACGAATGAGGCTACTCCCAGGGCAATCCACAGCTCCGTAGGCTGATAATACGACACCGATAATGAAGACGACAGAGCTAGCATTGTTGTGAGGAGCGCGATCTGGGTGATCATTGCGCCAAAGCAGAGCAGCTCAATCCAGCGGTTGGGCTTACGCAAACAGACCGCGGCCAAGAACACCAATAATGTGGCAGTGCCCGTGATGTGGACGTAAAATAGCGGCGGCGATGCATTATGTAGTGTGAGTAGATCCAGTGCAGCGAACACAATAGAGATGAAAACGCCGGCGGTAATTGTCACCTTCAGCGCTGTCAGCCGATACGCAAGGCGCGCGTCACGATATTGCCGCTCAATTTTGGGGTCGGCAAATTGCGGCAAAAATCGATGAAGTAATGGTTCTGGCTCGTTGACATTCCCAGTGCCGCCGCCGCCTTGATGTTGCTTGTGATCGAAAGCGGTTCGGCGGACTGAAAAGTGCTGCTGCAAACGCACCGGCGTTTCCGTGGCGTCCGCACTAGAGAAGGTAATCGACATATAGCTCTCCGGTGTTCGGCGTTTGGGTCTGATCGTCACGACCGAGAAAGAGCCAGTGTGATCTTTGCCGGTCAGGTCGCGAGGCTTTCCTCGCCAATCGGCAGCGATTGTCGGATGGGTCGTTGCAAATAGTTATGCACGACCCGGCCAAGACCTAGCGTAAGATCGGCAACAATGTGGATCGCGGACACGATCTCGCGAACCGGCAGTTCGGCGACCGGCGCTAGAGCGTGAGCGGCCAAGGACAAGGCCGCTGGCCCGGTCCAGGCGCCTTTCAATACAATGTCCTCAAGGCGGTATTCGACAAGCTCGCAGATTTGCGGTGTACCATCGACGTGAGGGATGATTTTGAGCAGAAAGTTTGGGGCTTCGAGCGATGTTCTGACTTGGGCCAGGTCGACTTCACGGTGCTTGTATCCCATCGTCCCAGTCGCGACCCGAAGCGGACCGTAATCCAGGGTGCCGACGAGCGTGTCGATCTCAGTCCGCAACGTCGGTTGCGCGAGCTTCTTGGGAAAGCCCCAGAGCTCGCGCCCGCCGGCGATCGGTCCCTCGTCGTTGAGAAACATGCAATGAGTATACCCGCCGTGCCGGCCGCGAAAGGACACCGGGATCACCTGGCCGCTTTCGGTGTAGTCGCCGAAGCCATTTGAATCCGGCATACGGATGAATTCATATTTGACCAGCGGTTCGCGCTCGCTCAACTCGAGCGGGTCGGGGACTACGGCCCTAAGCTTCGCCGCGTCCGTGCGATATGTAATGATCAGATATTCGCGGTTCACGAAGCGATACGGGCCCGGCGGATAAGCCGGATTCGTGAGCGGCATCGCGAACGCCCGTTCCAGTACTTCTTTCTCACGCATCTCGTCCTCTTCGCGTTCGGCCATTGATCAATCTTGTTAGCTTATTCGCGACCATCACGTTCGAGATCGAACGTAAGCACGCCCTCCAAACTCATCGGGCGCGCCAGAACCTCGGGATGACGCAGCGTACGAACCGCATCATGATAACCTGCGCGCCAATGATCTCGCATTGAAAGGCGAGAAAACTCGTAATCCTTTGAATGACCTTCGTAGTTCTGCGCGCGGTAGATGAGTTGGACGATATTGTAGACCTTGCGAGAGGCGACGGTTTTGAGGATCTGCACCTCATCGTTCGTCCGAATGTCCTCAGGGAGCTCGCGCAGCAGACCATCAATCGCGCGTCTGATCCGCTGCACACGCTTGAAGTGATCGGTGCCCGCCCGCGTCCGGCTCGAATACTGGATTTCTTTTACCCGGGTGACGACGTCGGCGATGTTGCGCGGAAGTTGTCCCCGCGAGCTCCAGAGGTCGACCTGAAACGCGAGTGTGTCCTGTTCGTGATCGTGTTCGCGGCCGTACTCAATGATCCATTCCAGGGGCGTGTTGGAGACTAGGCCGCCATCCCAATAGTGTTCGCCATCAATCTCGACGGCGGAAAAGCCCGGCGGCAGAGCTCCGCTCGCCATAACGTGCTCCGGCCGGATCGTGTGGGTGTTGCTGTCGAAATAGACGAAATTGCCGGTCCTGACATTGACCGCGCCCGCGCTGAAGCGGGTTAGCCCGGCGTTCAGGCGATCAAAGTCCACCAGGCGCTCCAGCGTGCGCTTAAGGTCCTTGGTGTCGTAGAAACTAGTCGCCGCGAGCGTCCCCCCGGGCTGTAGCACCGGTGTCACGGGCCGCGCGGAGAAGAAACCTGCCGCACCGCAGGCCATTGCCCAGCCGGCGCTTATTTGATTGAGGAAATTGCGTATATCATCGCCGCGCGCCAAATCCTGGGAAGGATCGGCCGACCAGATCCAAGGCGCGGTCGAAGTCACTTGTGTCCAGAACTCTCGCAGCCGGTCGACGCGTGAGTTTGGGGCGTTGCCTGCAATGATGGCGGCGTTAATGGCTCCAATCGAAATGCCGGCGATCCAGTCAGGATGGATGTTGGCTTCCGCCAGGGCCTCGTAGACGCCCCCCTGGTAAGCCCCCAACGCGCCACCGCCTTGCAAAACCAAGGCCACACACTCGAAGGGAAGACGTCGTTCCGACGTCGTGCGGTGCTGTCGAAGTTGGATGTTCATGGCGCACCCTCACTTACGGCTAGAGGTTTCGATCAGATATACGAGGCGGTTCGGTTCGATGCGCCAGCAGTATTTTGTCTATCCGCTGCGCGGGCTGTTCGACGATTCCGGCTCTAGCATGCTCCATCGTCGCGCCTGCGCGCGCGTTAAAATATTTCACCACCGTGGGAACGAGGCCGGCCGCGCCGGAAACGGTCAAGCTTTGATGATCTAGATCGAGGCTTGTTTGTACTTCCCATCTGGCCGCGCAGATCGTCTGCTCAAGACTTAGACGGCCGACGATATTTTCGATCACAGCGTCGACGCGGCTGTGTGCGATCAAATGGGCGTTCACGATAACCTGACTGGTACCGTTGACGTCGGTGCTGTCGAGACGCCGCAGAGACAAATCGCCCGCGGCAAGACCCTGAAGAAGAAGTGCACGGATATGCGCTTCGTCGACGCTACGACAAGTGACGCAAATTAGGTAACCGACCTCGAGCTCGGTGGTGCCCAAAGGCTGCCGATTGATGACCTGGACAATCGGACGCAGCAGAAGATTTATGAACGCGACAAAAGATGTTGCTACAGCGGCGGCCGCCGGATACCCGGCGCCAGCAAGAACGCCCACGGCGGCCGAGCACCATAGCGTCGCAGCGGTGTTCAGACCGCGAACGCTCAATCCTTCGCGAAAAATCAGCCCGGCTCCAAGAAAGCCGATACCTGAAACCACTTGCGCCGCTATGCGGGTCGGACTGCCCTCGCCTGGGACAATATCGGAGAAGACGACGAAAGTTGCCGCTCCCAGCGCGACCAGGGTATTCGTCCGCAGGCCGGCGAGCCGGTTATGCCATTGTCTCTCAAATCCGATGACCGCGCTGAGCGCGACAGCCGCCGCCAAATTAATCGCAGCTTGTTCAATGGGAAGAGTCACTACTGCCTCCAGCATCATTGGTACATTGCACTTCTCAGACTACCCGCGATCGCACGTCAGACTTTCCGAGGCTACCATGCGAATTCAATAAACGCTTGGTCGCCCGGATCAATGCAGCTAATCGATCTAACAACCGGTTCTTTGCTTGCCCCACTGAAGAATTGTTTATAGTGACAGCGCCTCCAACATCTTTCAGTCGCGAACGAGGTCGATACTTGCGGGACGCGATTATGTTCTTTTGCCGCGGCGAGGAGATGCCTTCGCTCTATCATTAAGCAGCGTCTAGCATCCCTATCGGCTTCCACTTGCAGACGCAGCGAGCAAAAATTGAGCTCATCGACGAAACACACAATATTTGCCACAGACATCCGCGCTTACGTTCTGGGCGTTGATATCCGGCAAAAGAGGAAAAAGAAAAGACCGCCAAATGACTCGCTCCGATCGTTGAGCGATTGACGCGCCAATGCACATTTGGCTATCCGGCTTGCCGAAATGAGCCTTTTGTTAGGATACGTGGTGAGCCTTGTTTCAACGTTTCTTTTTGCTGTCGCGATACTAAGCGCAGTGATGATTGTTACAGCCCCAAGTACACACCAAAGATATCAATATCGGTCCCAAAATAAAATTGCGGCCAACGATTTATCCAGCAAGCGTCGCGATCGCCGAACAGTCGCGCGCAGAACGAAGGACAAATTGACGGCAATGACGGCAGATGCGGCACTCCCGCAAGTGCCGGACCTAACAAAAGCAAAAAAGAGCCGCTGAATCTGAACTACCGGACGTTCTGACATATCGAATATGACGTCGTGGCCGCACGCGGACCTCGTAGGTACGCCAGCTCTTCTGCCGCGCGGGACTATCGGAATAGGGGATGGCGACGCTAGACTGGGGTTCACCGCGCGGGACCGCGGAAGATTTAACCTGCCGTCGAGCGATCCTTAACTCAATGCCAAGGAGGGCTGGGTTTTCGTCGCAGCCGCGCGATCACTCGGCCATGCGCTCGAACTCGCCTCGATACCTTTTGCACGATTGTAGTACTTTGTCGTGGTTCGCAAGTCGCTATGAGCTAACAAATCGCGCGAAACACCAATTTGCTCAGGTGCTGCAATCGCCCATGTCGTCGCCGCGGCGTCGCGGGCGTCGTGGGGCGTGACCCGAATACCAAGACGCTTGGTCGTATGTCTCGTTATGACGGGACCAACCGCTGAATATGACAGCGCGCCCCCTTTTGGGCTCACCCAAAGGGCTCCGCATCCAACACGGCGGAGCATCCGTGGTCGTACAAGATTGAGATAAGTTGCAAGCTCATCTCGAAGATCCTCAGGGATCTGGAATTCAAGGTAGGTCTTTGTCTTGGTTTCCGCCGGCGGGATGACGATGAACCAGTGATCGCCCTCTTTGATCAGGTCTCGGCCAATTTCAATCGCCGCGAAGTTCTTATGGCGCAGTGGCACGTAGCCCAGAAGCGCGATCATCATCCCGTCTCGGTACTGCACTGCATCAGCCATCGTAATCGGGGCATTTGCCGTTACTGTGCATTCCTCCATGAGCTCGATGCCAACATCGACGAGTTGCATACTGGTGATTACGGGTCGGGCGGCGTTTCCCCGCCGAGCCGCAGAGTAGAGACGGGTCTTGATGTCCCGCAACCAGTTCCAATCCTCCTGTGGGATCAAAGTGCGGGCTGCTCCATAGAGGCTATCCATCTGGATCGCGACTGAATGAGCCGTATTGGTTTCCCTTAAGTGTTCGACAAACCCCCGCACTCGTTCGGTTGTGAGCCGCTTGGCCGGTGCAATCTCCAGGGCGTCTTGTTCGGTAATGGTCAGGAAGCCGAGGAAGCGGCGCCATCCCATCCAGTATTTGTGGAGTGTAGTCTTCGAGAGCCGAGCTTCCACGCCATCGGCAAACGGATCGTCATTGTTGACAGCGTCGTTCCACATCAGCCGGTCGACCTCCGGCCAATCGGAAAATGGCAAATGTAACCTGGGTTGCGGTCCCGGCATCGGATACTCCCTTTACTTTACCTGCTTACGCCTTAGCCGCGGTTCTCGAAGCTTCCTGATGAGCTCGGCATGCGCCCTTCCCGCCCGGCGCGTGTCTGGTCCGGCATAAAATCTCGTGGTCGTTTTCAGCTCCTTGTGTCCGAGGAACTGCCGAACCACCTCATAGGCTCCGGGGTTTGAGTCCAGGTGTATCTTTGCGGCCAGATGCCGGAACTGATGCGGTGTAATTTTCACACCAACGCGTCTGAGCACCGTGCGCTGGATCGCTACTCTGAGCGTTGCGAGGCCTCGCGGTTTCCCTTTCTGGGATACGAACAGAGCGTCCGGGCGGCGCCCGAAGACTGCGACTGCGATCTCGTTGCGGAACGCATAGAGCCGCTCCGAAAGGCCCAGTGGCAGCTCAAACTCTAACGGCTCCTCATTCTTTGTTTCGTCGTACCGGATCACCAAAATCGCTGCGCAGATTTGCCCACCGTTTCCGGGAGACCTTGGCCTGCAGCGGTACGACCCCATCCAACGTCTTCCGGATTGTTGCCAGATCCATTGGGATCACCGCGGGCGACTCGCCGCGAATCTTGCCGTAGGTGACGATGGCGGATCGCAGGTCGCGCTTGCGGGTATCGGAAACGTTGGCATTAGCACCGAGGCGATCGATGACGTCTTGCAGCGTGATGGGAGCCGCAGGCGGTGGAAAACTATTGTGCTTCATCTCCTTTGACCTCGCTGGACGGGCTGGGACCGATCGGGACACGAGCGGTCACCAGGTGATTTTCGGGTATTCTATCATATGGTATTTGGGGCATATGCTCCTTTATAGTTTTCCCGACTTCTCATATTGCATTGACCTTACGTGACAATTTATGACACGCGAGGTCATAGCTCATCATCGCGATACGCTGCCCGCAGATCGCTCTCGGCGATCCGGACGACGCCTCCAAACCGATAGGCCACCAGATGGCCGGACTTGATCCATCGGCGGACGGTGCGGGTGGCGACGTGGAAACACTCGGCTACATCGGAGATTGTGAAGAGGTTGAGTTCGATCGCCCCGGCGGCAGCCGCCTTCTTTATTTTTCGTGCCGACCGACATCATCGTTCATCCTCGTACTCCGAGGTCGAGCGGACCGGCTTGCCGATCTTCGATTCAGCGAAAGTGTCGAGATCCGGCGGTGCATAGAGCGGGGTTCTACCGCAGAGCCGATAGACCGGCCCGCCACCGATGCACGCCAGTTTTGCCAGCGTCTTTTCGCTGCACCGTATGCCCCAACGAACGCGTATGTACTCGGCCGCAGCTCTACGGCTGAGATAGGGAGGTTGTGACATGGGAGCTCCTGATAATTAAATTGCGGAGCCCCCTATAAATACCCACGAAGCGTCAAGGTCATATGGCTCGAAATTCAAATCAATCGATCTCGAAATTTCCCGATTTGCCAGCTATTTAGTAGTGCTATGGAATGTTTCGCCCTTCTATGGCAGCGTTTTCTTTTTAAAGTTTGTAATCTGTCGCCGTGAAACAACGGAGTTATCTCCGACTGCAGCTAGTGCCAAGCGGGCGAACCGCTGAAAATTGCTTTCAACGTTCTTACCTTGCGCTCCATCGTAGGCGCGCCCGATCTTCAACCCGAGCCCCGTCCAAATCATGCCCACCCGCCCGATGTAGCGTTTTTGGATGGTCGGCAGCCGCCCTTGCTTCGCCTGCGGTAGAAAATTTCTCAGCGAGATGACGAGTTGCCCTAAGAATTCGGTTGCGGATGTTTTCGCTTCCGAACTTCGAACGTGTTGCTCGACCTGTTGCCTCGTCTCGGCTGGCATCGTCTCCCATAGCTCGGGCGGCGAGGTAACTCCTGCAATCGGCCGCTCGATGACATCAAGCACATCCAGCGCGAGTCGCTTTGGCGCGAGCGTTGGCAACGCATCCGCGATGCCTTGGATCATCGCCGCGAATGTCTCAGTATCAAAACAATGTTCAGTGTGATCGGCGACAATCGAGTTGAGCTTTTTCTTTGAGACCGGGGGCAGCTTGGCGATCGCTTCTGCGAGCTCCTCAAGGCGCGCAATCAGTTTGCCAACGTCGCCCACAGAACGCACCCGATCCCGTTGGCTGTCTTTTTGACGCAGGCCCTGCAATTGATGATCGGCGGCCACTTCGAGCGTTTCGGCGATGGCGCATTTTGCCTCGGCTTCGGGGATCTTCTTTTTCGCGAGGATGCCGCTCATCTCCTCGCGGCTGCGTTCAAATAGGGATGACTTTGCCGGATCGCAAAGATCCAAATCGGCAACCCCCATGCGCATCCGACGAGCGAATGGGCGCATCTTTTTCGAAACGCGAAACGATTTTACCAGGCGGTCGTTGTCGGAGTTATCGGCAATACCCTTCTGATCCGGTGGGTTTGCACGCGGATGATTGCTACGCTCGGCCGAACGGCTCACTTCTGCCCCCGATTAAAATCAGCCTCAATGACTTTGCCGTCGTCCTTCGGAACAGCGATTGCGTCCCCCATCTTGGCGGCGATTTTTGAAGCGATCGTGTCCGCTGCGGTTTTAAGCGGATCGGCCGCGATGTGGGCATAGCGGCTTGTAGTCTCGGCACGTTTGTGCCCCAGCAATTTACCGATGACCGGGAGCCCGAGATTGCTGCCGGCACCGGTCGCGGCGAAGGTGTGCCGCAGATCGTGCAGCCGAATCGGACCCAATGCGGCGCGATGGCGGATGGCCTCCCAGGGACGCTTCAAATCGTGCCGGGCGTTCTCAGGGCGTAGGCCAGCGATGACGTAGTCGCCGGCGCGCGGAATGCTTTCAAGCACCGCAATGGCCGCTCCGGAAAGAATGACCGGTTTGCGGCCCGTCTTGCTGTCGGGGAGCAGCAGCATGCCGCGTTCGCGATCGAACTCCTCCCAGCGCAGATTTAGGATTTCGCGGAGACGGCAGCCGGTCAGCAGCAAGAGGCGCAAGGCCGCGGTGGCATACGGCGAGACCTTGGTGCGCCGATTGTCCTTAGGAACGTGTTTCGCCTTGAGACTCGATTCATCAACAGCCCAAGGCACGCCGACAGTCTCAGCTTCGCGCAGCGCGTCGCCTAGCCGTGCAAGTTCTTCGCCAGACAGAAACTTCTCCCTGCCTTGCTCACGGTATCGGGTAATGCCGCGAGCTGGATTGAGGTCCTTCGGGACCCTGCCTCGATCCGCTGCCCAGGAGAAAAGGCTCGAAAGGAGAGCAACGATGCGGTTGGCGGTGACCGGCGTCTTAGTGCCAATCTTGCGATGAAGCTTCCCGACATCGGCGGAGGTCACCTCCCGCGCGCGTTTGCCCCCGAGCGCTGGCCGCACGTGAACTCGGAAGTACATGTCATAGAGCTCTGCGGTGCGAGGCTTGCGGGTGGGACGAATCTCCTCGTTGATGAACTCATCGATAAGATCCGCAATCATCGGCGACGAGCGACGGGCCGCGCGGTCGTGCGGCGTATCCTCGCCGAAACGGACCCTTGCCAGAACGTCGCCCGCTGCCTCGCGCGCCTGATCGGGCGTCAACACCGAAACCGACCCGAGCGTGATGCGCCGCTTGGCGACGCCGCGGCCGCCACCGTGCGGGCGATATTCGACGATCCAACTCCGCGCGCCGTTAGGCGTCACGCGGCAGCCGAAGCCCGGCAAAACGTTGTCGTAGGCGATATAGACGCTGTCGCGGATAGGCAGCGCGTCGATGGCTTTCTTGGTCAATTTCCGTGTCGCCACCGTGACGCTCCAGGCAGCAGTCGCGTGACTGCAAAGAAAGGCCGTGATCCCCATGTCGCCACCAGATCGCCACCGGTCGGGGAATGTAGAGAATCACCGGAAAACGTTGGTAAACGCTAGTTGCAGTCGGATCAAGTATTTGGGCACGACGCGGGCCGGCCGGGGAGGCTGAGAAACGTCAGACCGCCAATCTACGAATCTGGGGGTCGGGAGTTCGAATCTCTCCGGGCGCGCTAGTTTGAGAGACATCCCGTGCGAATCGCACGGCATTCACACGACAAGGGCCACTCAGGCTAATGTCCTGAAGGAATCCTAGCCCCACAACCAATCTTTCCGAGTGATACCAATGGAATAGCCCGCCTCTGGCGGGCGTTTTCATTTATTCCGAACGTTTCCAGCTCATACAAAAGGAATCCGCTATATCCGATGGGTTAACGCTATCCATCACGACGAATTTAAGCTCGACGAGCCGACCCGCACCAAATGGTGCCAGCATTGGCACACGGCCGCGCTCACTGCACTCGAAACGCACCTGGAAGACGCTGCCACCGGTCGCGGCGACGCGATCACGCTCGCCGACGTCTCATTTTGAGGCGTCTGAAAGATATTGTTCAACGTGAGACGGCCTTGCCTATCGCTCAATCGTGGCGGTGCGGCGAATTTTCTTCTGCAGCAGCAGCACACCGTAGAGGAGCGCTTCAGCGGTCGGCGGGCACCCCGGTACGTAGATGTCGACCGGAACGATGCGGTCGCAGCCGCGCACGACCGAATACGAATAGTGATAATAACCGCCGCCGTTGGCGCACGACCCCATGGAGATGACGTAGCGCGGCTCCGGCATCTGGTCGTAGACCTTGCGCAAGGCCGGCGCCATTTGTTGGTAAGCGTGCCGGCAACGATCATGACGTCAGACTGGCGCGGAGAAGACCGCGGCGCGAAGCCGAAGCGCTCAACGTCGTACCGGGGCATCGACACCTGCATCATCTCGATTGCGCAGCAAGCGAGCCCGAACTGCATCCACATGAGCGAGCCTGTGCGCGCCCAGGCAATCAGATTGTCAGCTGCGGCGACTAGGAATCCCTTGTCGGACAGCTCGCTATTAACACTGGCGAAAAACGCGTCCTCGCCGTCGCGTGCTTCACCGCTGCGCGCGGCCACGAGCTTCTGGTGCGGGATCGCGATCACGGGTTCGCTCTGAACCATTCGAGCGCTCCCTTAGCTTCCTAGTCCGAACCGCAGAACGCGAGCCGCAGAGGGCTCAGTAGAAACGCTGCGGATTTCGGCCGGCTTTACTCATCTGTTGGAGCCGTAACTCGCCACTCGCCATGAAGTTCCAGGGGTTAACAAGCGTCGGCGCCAGCCAGACCAGAGGCGACATGTTCGAGGATCGCCCGATCGAATAGCCCAATGAATGTCGCCTGTTGGCCCGTTTCGGCCGATCGCGGTACGCGTCGCCATGTCGGCAATCAGCTGATGAACGGACATATGGCGGACACCGCGAAGACGACGTTGCTCACCCAGATCTCCCGTCGTCCGATGGCTTGGACACCCAGTTTAGTCGAAGTCGGTAGGATGATTGCGCGCCCCGGCGCGTTGTTAGAGCGCGCCATCCATGGATGTTGCGAGTTGGCTAAGCACTACACCCGAGTGACCGCCTTATTGAGCGAATTATCTTGAATGCTGTAAGATTTTTGAGAGGGACGATCGGTGGCTGGTGCGCAAGGAAAGAACAATGGAGTTCAATAGGATCAAGATTGAGCCACTATCCGCCAACATCGGTGCTGAGGTTCAGGGCGTCGACCTGACAAAGCTGGATGATACAACCTTCGAACAAATCCACGAGGCATTCCTCCGTCACCAAGTGCTCTTCTTTCGAGCCCAGGAGCTCACGCGCGAACAGCATCTTTCTTTCGGTCGCCGCTTCGGGGAACTCCATATTCATCCGGCCGCTCCCTCGCCCGAAGGCTATCCCGCAATAATGCGGATTTACGCGGATGCGGCTTCGACCGCTAATCTTGATCAGCTCAAGGCAGGCAAGCGCGCGGTCGCGGGTAATTTCTGGCACTCCGACGTATCGTGCGACCCCGAGCCGCCACTGGGGAGCATCCTTTACCTTCGCGAGGTCCCCGAGGTCGGCGGCGACACATTGTTTTCGAGCATGTACGCAGCCTATGAGGCGCTGTCCGGGCCAATGAAACGCCTGTTAGAGGAATTGACGGCCGTTCATTCAGGCGAGCACATCTACCGTGCGCGATATCCGAACAATGAGGTGAAAGATCGCAGCGACTATGGCTACCGAGGTGCAGGTGGGTTTCCCATTTCCAAGCATCCGGTGCTGCGGACCCATCCGGAAACGAAGCGGACCGCTCTCTATGTGAATGCTGGCTTTACCACCCGCATTAAGGAACTCGAGCCGGATGCCAGCCAGGCGATCCTCGACTTTCTGTTCAAGCACATTCAGAGGCCGGAGTTTTGCTGCAGGTTCCGATGGCGGAAGAACTCGATCGCCATTTGGGACAACCGCTGCGTTCAGCACTACGCAGTATTTGATTACTTCCCGGCGCTGCGCAGCGGCGACCGGGTGACGGTGAAGGGCGATAAGCCTTTTTACAAGACGAACTTGCGCTCCCGCAAACAGGACGCCGCAGCCGAATGACGCCCCGGGATGTTATGTCCAACCAAGTGGTTCTAAGTGCCCGTTCCCTCCGAAAAGATCAATGACAGTTGGAATCCGACGTTCGCGCAAATCCGTTCCCAGCTCTGGATTGGTGGCGGGGTAACTGAATCGAACCTAAAGGTTGGCCTGTCTTCAGATCGTCAAGGTACGTCAGGTCGCGGGTCCGGACTAGTGAAACCGTTGCGGTTCGGCATTTCCACCCTCGGCAGCGACGTGGCGTCGAGGACAGTGTCTTCGGTGACGATATTGTTTAGATAGAGAATGTAGGCCGATACGGCATAGACTTGGTCGGCCGTTAGCGATTGCGGCGAGTTGAACGGCATGGCACGACGGATGTAGTCAAACAAAGTGCTGGTGTAGGGCCAATAACTGCCGACTGTTCGCACGGGTTTTGACGTTGCCAGTGTGCCGAAGCCGCCAACCAGCCGATCCGCAGGCATACCTTCACCCTTGGCGCCATGGCAGGCCGCGCAGCTCTCTGCGAAAATTTTTTCGCCTTCACGCACGCTGCCATGGCCGGGCGGCAGGCCCTGACCGTCGGCGCGCACGTCAATGTCCCAGCCGGCGATTTCGGCCGGCGATGCCACGTGCCCGATGCCAAGCGAGCCGGCATTGGCGGCGCGTGCGAGCGTCGTCAGCGCAACGAAGACCGCGGCACCGACTAGGATCCTTCGCGGGCTATACGACATTGGTCACCGCTCCGTCTTGCGCGACCTGCCATGTTTGAATGGCGTTGTAGTGGTGGCTGGAATGAAGGCCGCGTACGTCGACGAGCTGCGCATGCGTCGGCTGTACGTAGCCGGTCTCGTCGACGGTGCGGCTTTGCAATTGCGCTGGAGCGCCATTCCAATTCCAGGACAGGCGAAAGCGCGTCAGGCATTTCGCCAGAACGGGTTGCTGAAGGCGAGCTTCTTTCCAGCTCGTGCCACCGTCTATGGAAACGTCGACGCGCGAGATCCGCCCGCGGCCGGACCACGCCAGGCCGGAGATTTCGTAGAATCCCGTCTCGCGCAGAAGTTGGCCGCCCGACGGAAAAGTGATGACTGACTTGGCTTCCATCACGAAGGTGAACTGGCGCGCGGTGCCGTCGGGCATGAGATCGGTGTATTTGGACGTCTCTTCCCGCGTCTGAAACGGTTGGTCGCCGAGTTTGAGGCGGCGCAACCATTTAACGTTGGCGTTGCCCTCGTATCCCGGAAGGAAGAGACGCAGCGGATAGCCCTGTTCGGGCCGCAGCCGTTCGCCGTTCTGCGCGTAGACCAGCAGCGCATCGTCCAGCGCCTTGGCTATCGGTACACTGCGGGCCATGCCGGCGGCGTCGGCGCCTTCGGCGAGAATCCACGTCGCTCGGGGGTCGAGGCCGGCCTCGTCTAGCACCGTCGACAATCGCACGCCGGTCCACTCGCAGCAGCTCATTTCGCCATGAGTGTGCTGGACCGTCGATTGCGGCGTGTTGCCGGTCCAAAAGCTGTTGCCCGAACATTCAAGGAAATAGACGTGCGACTTGGATGGAAAGCGGACAATGTCGTTCATGGTGAAGATGAGCGGCCGCTTGACGAGACCGTGGAGCACTAGCCGATGCTGATCCGGATCGATCGACGGAACCCCGGCATGATGCCGCTCGAAATGCAGACCATTCGGCGTAATGATCCCATGCAGGTTCTGCCATGGTGTCATCGAAGAGGCTGCAGTGTTCGTCGGCGTCGGAGCGCGAAGCCGGCGGATGACGTTGTTCTCGAATGGGGAGGGTTGACCATAAGGCGGGCTGAGAAACGGCGCACCCTGTTCCTTCATCCATACCGGCACCTGCGGCGGCAGATTGACGTCATCCGCCGCTGCGCCCTTGTACGCCGGCAGCAGGCCCGCAGTCGCAGCCGCGGCACCGATTTTGAGAATGCGTCGGCGGGCGACGCCAAAGCCTTTCGATAATTTGTTGGGAGGGTTTTTCTTGGTCATGAGGCTGTACTAGGGGTAACTGGGTAGATCACCGCAATGGTCGGAACATACCGTGCAATCGGGCTGCGCGCATCAGCAGCGCCCTCGGCAGCCGGAACCTTTGCCCCCGAGGCGTTCGTATCCGCAAGATAGCAATCCGAAAGCGGTTTTGATCCCTCGGTACTCGGCGTATGCTTTGTTTAATGGCCACCCCCGCAACTGGCGCTGGCGAGCGCTTTGCGCGGGCCACGCCCTGTCAGACGTTGCACTTCCGGAGGGAAGCCCGATGGCGATTTCCAGAACACTGAACGTGAATGGCGCGCGGGTTACGACAGCGGTCGATGACCTGGAGATGCCGCTACTTTACCTGCTCCGCGGCAATCTCGGCCTGCATGGTCCGCGCTTCGGCTGCGGTCTCGCGCAATGTGGCGCGTGTACGGTGCACGTCGACGGCAAGGCTGTGCGGTCGTGCGTCGTTCCACTGTCTTCGATTGATGAGAATAGTAAAATCGTAACTCTCGAAGGACTTGGCACGCCGGAAAATCTGCATCCGCTGCAACGCGCCTTTATCCAGGAACAGGCGGTGCAATGCGGCTACTGCATCAACGGCATGATTATGGAGGCGGCCGCCTTCCTCTCCACAAACCCAAAACCAAGCGAAACCGACATCAAGAATGCGCTTGCCGCAAATCTGTGCCGATGCGGCACGCACCTCCGCATCGTCAGGGCGGTCAAGAGGGCTGCTGATCAGGCCGGGCGGAGGCAATGATGAGCGAAGCACACATTCCCTCGCGCCGAGACCTTCTCAAAAGCGGCGGTGCGCTCGTCGTCAGCTTCTCCCTCGTCGGACAACTCCAAGAAGTCCTCGCGCAAGAAACTCCTGCAACCAAGTCGTTGGCGCTCACCTCCGTGGATACCTTTCTCGCCATCGACTCCACGGGCGAGGTGACGGTTTATTCGGGCAAGGTCGACCTCGGGACCGGAGTGCGGACAGCACTTGCGCAAATCGCCGCTGAAGAGCTCGACGTGCCATTCCATAATGTCAAGATCGTGCAAGGCGACACCGCGCTCACGCCCGATCAAGGTCCGACTTTTGGCAGCCTCTCGATCCAGATTGGCGGCGTGCAGATTCGCAACGCCTGCGCCGTGGCGAAGAGCGTCTTGCTCGATCTGGCGGCGACACGCCTTGATATGAAAGTACCCGAGCTTGCAGTCGCGGACGGCGTGATCAGCGGCGGAGGCAAGCAGGTCAGTTACGGCGAGCTGATCGCGGGCAAGGCCTTTTCACTGACACTTGATCATCAGAAGCCACCGGCGACCAAGAATGCAAAAGCTTTCAAGATCGTAGGCACGTCGGTGCCGCGGATCGATATTCCCGATAAGGTCACCGGCAAATTTACCTATATGCACGATTTCAGTGTGCCCGGCATGCTGCATGGACGCGTCGTGCGACCGCCAGCAATCGGAGCGCAGCTTCACAGCGTCGACGAAGCCTCCATCCAAGGAATCCCAGGTGATATCAGGATCATGCGCCAGGGTAATTTTCTCGGCGTGGTCGCCGGGAATGAATGGGCCGCGATCAGAGCCTCCCGCCAACTCAAGGCGACGTGGTCGGCATGGGAAGGATTGCCCGATCAGGCGAAGGTCTTCGACCACGTCCGCACCACCAAGGTCGCCAAGGACGACGTGACGGCGAACGTCGGAAATGCGGCGGAGGCAATCGCCAAAGAAGGTTTAAAGAAAATCAGCGCCACTTATGAATTCGCCATTCACACACACGGCTCGATCGGCCCTTCGTGTGCGATCGCAGAATTCAGAGATGGCAAACTGACATCATGGTCGGCATCGCAAGCGACCCACAATTTACGCAAGCAACTCGCCAAGATGTTCGATTTGCCGCCTGAAAACGTGCGCTGCATCTACGTGGAAGGTTCCGGCTGTTACGGCCGCAACGGGCACGAGGACGCTGCGGCCGATGCAGCTTTGCTCGCAAAGGTCACTGGCAGTCCCGTGCGCGTACAATGGTCGCGCGCAGATGAGCATGGCTGGGATCCGAAAGGTCCCCCAACGCTAGTTGATCTACGGGCAACGCTCGATGATTCCGGGACCGTCACGGCCTGGGATTTTGAGTTCTTCATCCCGCAACAGACGCCGAATATGTTTGTCGTACCGCTAGTCGCGGCGACACTCAGTGGCATGCCGGCGGACGAAACCATCGCGCCCGGTAACATTTTTCAGAACTCAAATATCCCGTACAAGTTCACCAACATCAAAGCAGTTTGCCATCGACTGGAGACTACTCCGTTCCGGCCATCCTGGATCAGGACACCTGGCCGGATGCAAAACACGTTTGCCAATGAATGCTTTATCGACGAGCTGGCCGCATCCGCCGGCACCGATCCAATCGAGTTTCGTCTGAAGTACCTTGATGCGGCCGACACCCGCGGGGTCGAGGTACTCAATCGCGTTGCCGCTTTAGCGAGGTGGGACAAGCGCGCGTCGCCACGAAGTGGTCAGAATGGTGATTTGGTCACCGGTCGTGGCGTGGCTTACTGCAAGTATGAACTGGTGCGCACATACATCGCTGTGATTGCTGAGGTAGAGGTCAAACGGTCAACCGGCGAGATTCGCGCCACGAAATTTTACGTCGCACACGATTGCGGCCAGATCATCAATCCAGACGGCCTGCTGAGCCAGATTGAGGGGAATGTGATCCAGACCGTTAGCCGAACGCTTAAGGAGGAGCTGGCCTTTAGCCGCTCGGCGGTGACAAGCCTGGACTGGGTTAGCTACCCAATTCTGATTTTCCCTGAGGTGCCGGACATCGTCATCGACCTGATCGACCGGCCGGCCGAAAAGCCTTGGGGCGCTGGTGAGCCCTCGGCCGCAGTGGTGCCTTCGGCACTATCAAACGCGGTGTTCGACGCGACGGGGGTGCGTCTGCGCTCGGTGCCATTCACGCCAGAGAAGGTCAAGGAGCACTTGCGCCGCGGCGCCTGATAGTCCGGCTACGAGGCCCTACGGTCAACATCCGGCAGTTCGCGTAACTACGCTCGATCCTAAACAGGCCACTGGAACGGCTGCTGTCGTCCGGCGTTGCTCGCCCTCCTCCCTCCAGGTCTCTAACCAACCTCATGCTAAGCCTGCGATGTGCACGGAAATCTCAGTGAGGCGCAAATAGACCGCGCCCGAAGTGAGAGTGGTCTGGAAATGTCGGCGATGATTGATCAAGAAGGTCGGAACGTGGGCTGGTCGGATCCCTCGAGCAACGAGAACATTACCCGCATAATCTCCTTCGTCCCGACCCTGCCGTTTAAGTCCTTGTCGGCGACAGCTGTTGGGCGTCAGGCAGGCGAACCGGGATTACCATTCTTCCGCCAGCAGGCGCTACAATCCATACCATTAGGTACATCACATGCACTGCGCCAACTTTCCTCGGCATCTAGTGCCTGATCGCCCACCGTCAAGCCGATACGACGCAATTAGCCGATTGGGCTTATGGCGCTGGACCGCATCCGACCTGGCATCGCTGGAATATCATTCGCCACTGTCGGAAGTGGGGAATTCAGCCAATCGGTAAGCGGAAGACCGGCAAGGATGGCCGGCCAAGACTCGTCTGGGCGCTGCGATGGCGGCGCTGCCCTTCGAAACGCCGAAGCTGGCGGTTACCGCCAACCTCAGCAACGAGAGCTTTGCGGCGATGCTTGACCGCGCAATCGCCCGATCACAAGCGCCGCCGAAGCAGATCGAACACCGCCCCGACGAGACCGCCGAGGGCATTGCCTGGAGCGGACCACTGCGCCATGCTGAACTCCACCTGGTCTCAGATCGGACGAAGCGCCAAAAGGAAAAACCCCCGGACAGGAGCGACCGGGGGTTTAAGTCACGGGGAGAATAGCGACAAACGCCATTCTCCGGCCAACCATAGCGAGTAAAGTTGTAAGTTCCAAGGGCGCGGGGAAAACGGTAGGCTTTGGTTTGGTCGGGGCAATGTAGGAGAGGCGAGATGTGTGACTATAGCCTTCACAACGTCAAATCGCGGCCTGCAAAGGTTGGCGACAAGTTGACTACCCGTCAGTTTCACTCTGGCACGACAGGCTTTTCCGCGCCGGAAGATAAGAGCGTTGCAGTTTGCCTACTTCCCGGAACGGAGTTGTCGTTCACAGATGAAGTTAGGCGCGTACGTCTGTGGCTGTGGAGTAAGGACGTTATCTACCACAAGATCGCAATCTTCCGGCAGATCAACCAAGACAATCCCGCAACCCACCACGACGCGCTGGAATTTCCGGATGGCCGGATCGTTCTGCTGAATTTGCTGAAACATGGTCAGCACGCCACTGTTCTTCAACTACCGGCGCCAGCCGCTGACGCCAAGGTCTCACGACGAGCGGCTCACGTTTAAGTCACTGTGGAGCGCGACATCACGCCAAAAAGAAAGTCCCGACTTTGGCTGGGTGGCCCCGGTCGGGACTGAAGGAAGTCATGAAGACAGGAAAGAAGACTGTTCGGCGGATTTTCGTCCGAACAGGACAATCAAATCCTATCGCTGATTGTGCAATTCGTGAAGGCTAATCCGATGGCGGCTGATTGAATAATCCGGACTGTTGCAAATCAGCGCTACCGCCTCCCTCTCCACACATCCTTCAACGGCTCGCCCGACATCCGCACATAGCCGATCGTGCTTGCTCATGTTCGCGTGCCCGAGGTGCTTCTGCAGATGCCACGCGCTCATGCCGCCATTGGCCAGGACGGAGCCTGTAGTGTGACGTAGGCAGTGCGGATGCAGCTGGCGGAGCCCAGCCCGGCGCCCAGCCGTCTCGATCATCTTGTTGATGGCGAACCGGGTAAAGGCCTGGCCGCGCTCTGAGGTGAACACATGCGGACGCTTGGGCTCTTGCTCTCGTTGCAGTCGCCGCAGGCCCGATGCCTCGTCACGCTCAAGGATATGAACCCCATCCAGCGAGCCCTCAATCGCCGAATGCGGATCGTGCCTGCGCGCCAGTCGATATCATCCCAGCGAAGATCGATTAGCTCGCTGACGCGAAGGCCGTGCAAGAAGCAGACGAGCCCAATCATGTAGTCGCGGTGGCCGTTCCGCCTTGCCCGCAGGGCTGCGAATAGCTTGTCGATTTCGTCCCTGGGTTAGGTCCTGTCGCTGCCCATCATACGGGTTGTGTCGGCGACCTGGTCGCACATTACACATTACAGTGGGATCGGCATGCGTAGCGTTGATTGATTTCATTGGATTTCCCCTCGCCTGGCGGCGATCACTTTCCACGTTGTGGGACTAGAATGTGGAAAGTCCTCCACGTGGCCCCCGCTGCCATCCCTCGACCACGGCCTTCGCCTCGGCGATGAGCTTTGCTCGATACTCCACATCCTCGATGAGCCGGGCCTCGGCCATCGCAGTGATCTCGTGCGACGGCACCTGCGAGAGCTTAACCCGTAGCCCTATCGTTGGGTTCTGGCACAAAGATATCGGACGATGGAAAGTAGCCCCCGAACATTTGAGCGGCGAAGAACTGATCCCGACCTATTGGATGAAGATACCGGAGGTTCCGCAAGCCGTAGTGATTTGCTATTGATCTTTATTGATGAGGTGCCTTAGGGCACACCTCAGCCGGGCCGCATCGATAAAATGCTTTCGCAACCGAGCGCCCAGGCGTGCCGTCGTGCTTTATCTAATGAAATCAGGCTCAGGCCAGGCGGCCAGAAAGGGTACCGAGAGCACTATCTCGCGCTTCTCGTTTCTGACGCTCACAGCCAATCCCGGGTCATTGTATCCGCTGACGCTTAGCTCCCGAACCAAATGGCAGGCATGGTCGAGCGCGGCGGCAACATCTTGCAACACCGCGCAGCGCTCGTCTTCGTCCTCGCGGTCGCCCGACCGAATTGTAAAGTAGTATCGAGGCATGATGGCCCCTCCCAACCACAGCGGAAACAGCGGGTGAGGAGGGCTGTTCCGACGATCGATGACTTCGGTGAATCGGCGCCATCGTGCAATAGCCAAGTGACCGTTCGCAATTCAAAAGAATGGTATGGAAAAGGGTTGTCGACATTATTCCTTCAAACTTCCTTCAAACGCGGATGCTGGCGGATCACAAGCTTGTTCCTGCTGGGGGCGGTCCTGACAGCACTAGCGGCCGTCATCACTTACGTCCTGCGTGCTAAGCCGTCCGTGCTAGATAAGCGGCAAGCTGATCGAACGTGACGCCCCAGGTCGCCTGCATGCCGACGTCGGAGACGTCGAACGTCTTTTGCTCCACTTCGGTGGCGTTGTGCGGCGTCCAGCGGACGTTGAGCCTGGTCTTGCCGCCGGGCTCGTCTTCGAGCTTGACCAAGACCCGCGTTTCGCTCGCGGGGGGGGGCGTCGAGGATCCGGAAAATGGCGAAGTCCATACCACCGGCACTCGTCATATACGCTCCACGATTGCTGATGCCGGGACTTAGTCTGCCACAAGGACCATCCAGGCGACACTGAATCCGGGCTTGGCGGGAAAGCGGGCCTTAATCGCAGCACTAGCCTCTGGCCGCGGCTCCTCCCCCGGCAGCGGCGGCAGGGGGGAGAGCAACTGAGACAACATCTCTTATTTGAGAGGGCGCTTAAGTACGAAATAAAAAGTCCCGCCTTGGTCTTGATACACCAACACTAACTCCCAGCCATCCTTTCCTAGATTGTTTAGACCTGTTTCTACCTCAGATACGCCGCGAGTTACGTTTGCCGAATAGAAATGATATTCTCACGTCATGAGAACTCTCCGCTAATTCGCGGCGGATATGTGTGCGAGAGTTGTGAGAGTTCCGCGCGTGACGCCGCCGTTCAGTGCTTGTCCATTTGCATCATGCCGCCGTGACCTTCCATCTTCATGCCGCCCCCGCTCGCAGGAGCTCCGGGTGCAGCCGCCCCTATGGCAGCGATGGGGTATTCAACGTTGATCGTCCCGGCGTTCTCGAATTTGAGCGTAGCCTTCACCATCTTACCCTGCTGCAGTGGTTGCTTGAGGTTCACCAGCATGATGTGGAAACTGGAAGGCTTGAGCATGACCGTTTCGCCCGGCTTGATTTCGAGCCCGCCTTCCACGGGCCGCATCTTCATCACGCCGTTTTCCATGGTCATGGTGTGAATTTGGCATTGCGCGCTGGCATCGCTCGAAACGCAGCTGACCCGATCTGGTGTTGTTCCGTTGTTCCTAATCGTCATGTAGGCAGCGCCTGACGATGCGCCCTTCGGCGTTGCTCGGGCCCAGGGCTCGGTGATATGGATCGAGCCGATATCGTAGTCGGCAGCCTGAACCGGTGTGGTGGAGATTTGCGCCAAAGCGACGGCGAGGCCCGCCGCGGAAGCGCAATAGATGTTCTTCCAATCGAAGCTTCGCATGGTTTTACTCCTTGTTTGGTGCCCTCCCTATCTCCCGGCTTGGCTTCGACTCGCGCGCCATGCGGCACGCCCTCGTACATTTTGCCGAAGTTGAACTGCGCGTTGGCGTTTCCCTGAAGTCGTGGCTCATTTAGTCCATAGTCTGAGTGGAAGGCTGGTCTTATCGGCGCAATTCATGAAGCCATGATACGACTCCGAGAGAACCCCTTCGTAGGTACACTCAACTCCTTCGAACACCAGCGTTGCAGTGGCGCGGGCCGAGGAACCGGTTACCTGGAATTTAATTTGACCGGTCGTTTCCTTTGGACCGTCGCGAGTGCACAAGCCGACATGCTTCACCGCCAACGGCCCCGAATATTCTTTTCTTCCGTTGGCAACTTGCTCGGAGACGATACTGCTCAGTTCATATTCGCCGAGATAGCCGGTCTTTCCAAAGACCTGCATGGACTGTGCCCTGGCAGGTATGGCGAGAGCGCTAAGCACCGCAACCAAAACAACCTTCCGCAGGAATACCTCCTTAAAGATTACTCATTCTAACGCAGCGAGAAGGCATATCCAAGATTTCAAGTTGCCTTCGCACTCATCTTTGCGCCAGCAGAAGTCTGAAGAATTCAGCACGTGATGGGCTACTGAAGGCTCACATGCGAGAGTCACCCACAGGACGCGTGGTTCACACAGGAATCAAAAAAATCAAAATAATCTACAATAACCCAGGCAAACAAAGCGAAGATCAATATGGCGGCGATCCATCGGAGGATGTCGGGCCGCCATTCCCGCCAGTAATCGATCAACAGCCTATTCATGTTTCACCACATTGTCCTGCTGACGGACATCACGGCTGCAAGGCGCTCTCCAAGAGCCTAACTTCTCCGTTGATCGACCCTCCGCTCTCCTCAACTTAATTACGCCGGCCAGCAATCACTGTTGATCCATCGGCTCCATGATGAGTTCGATCTTAGGATAGGCGGCCCGTCTCGAGGGTCATGCGATCGATGTTCAAGGAACCCGCCTTGGGCTTGCAGGCGCCGGGCCTGAAGATCTGCTCGCCGTTGGTGTTCTCCTGCCAGCACCAGTCGCCTCGAAACTCCTCCGGGATCGAGCCGAGGATCGCTTGGGCGTGGGCGGGTTGCCACTGTGTCGCTACGAATAGTGCGGCCGCGATGAACTTCTTCATCGGCTTTTTCCTATTCTTAGATCGGGCGGCTTCCTTTCACTTGGGCGCCGTCGAAACGCCGAGCTGCGGCATCCTCACGGCGTTCGCTGGCCATGTCGCGTCCGGGATCAATTTCACTTGAAAATTACAAGTTCTGTTTGACAGAAACTGCGCTGTAAATCTTACGCTAATAATTCGACGATGCAAGCGTGCAGGAGTCCCGGAGGTGGGGTCAAGTGCCGTCAAGCCAATGTTGAGGTCAGATCGCCGTCTTCCTTGCGGTGATTTTGTTGTTCGCTGAAAATCTTGGATACTTCGTATCTCATACCCACCGTTGTAGGGCCCACTATACCGGCACGGCGACGCCGGCTTGCTGTGTCGGAGACCGCCCGCTTTCGGCGCAGGGTGCGGACTTATTCCCGCGTATGGATCGACCCGTTCGGAAATCTGTGGCGTGACTATCAAGGCTCTGATGAGGCGATGCCTTCCTTTCAAGCTAACATCGTTTGTTCGATGGGCGGATCGACCACGACCCGTGCGCAAAATTGGCTGAGGCTTGTAGTGTAACGATACGCCCTCGCCAACAATACCAATCTGCCCACGCGCGAGCCAAGGGCGTAGCAGCCAATCGGGAAGGGTCAGTCCTCTCCCCAAAAGTAAACGCCGTTTCACACACCGGTTTATTGCGCTGTTTCTCAGCGCCAGTTCTGTTACGCGCGGTCGTTGTTCCCAGTGCGCCCCACGTCAGCTCAAGCCTTTACATCTCGCGTCCAACCCATTGATCTTAAACCATCGCAAAATCATTCTCTTTACAGCCAACCCATTGTTCTCTCGGCAAAAACAGCAGACTCTTAATCAGCGGGGTCCAAGGTTCGAGTCTCCGAGTGCATCGATGATCCAGTGCTCACTCTCCCAATGGGCAATTAGAGCGCCAATACAAATGATCGAGTGATAGATGTGCTTGGGGAATTTCTCGCCAAGTTCCGCTCGTCATCGGTCTTTCCATCGTGACCGTTGGTGGCTGCGGAGCCTTTCAGGTCAGGTACGGTTTCAATGAGCGGAACAGACGTCCTAGTGGTCCGCCCCTCCCGTCGCGGCAACTCTTCCGTTCCCGGTGGAGATGAGGGATCGAAGCGACCAGGGGTTTCAGACTTGCGATCAAGATCGCTTAGGCGTGCGGGCTTTCACCGGAATGTGATACGATAATGTGGGGTCTGCGACTTATTTAGTGAGCGGCTGTTGTTGTGAAAGCAAATCGTTAGCGGCGCCTAGCCAAAACGGCACGGAGATTACGGTCGGCGACAAATGGCGGACAATGAAAAGCTACCATTCCACGAACTGAGCGCCATCAATCAGGCGGCATTGGCTAATGCATATTGGGCAATGGATTACTACTTTGACAGCCTGCGAAAGACGATCTCGGCTATTCCATCAGGGGGATCGGCGTTCGGAGAACAGATGAAAGCTTACGCCGAGAAAAACGTGAGCCTAACGCAAGAATTTTCGCGTCAGCTCAGACAAGCCAAGAGTTTGCAAGAGATCTCCAGCATTCAGACGAAGTTCATGCAGGACGCATTGCGGGCGTTCGAGGAGCAAGTAGAGTCAACGGGCTACGCTTTCAAAATGACTGTTACGGATGTGAGCAAGAAGGTGTGAACCGTCCTCCTGCCTAAGCAACCGCCAACTCCACCCGCTCAATCAGCGTGCTCTACATTCCAGACAGAAAGCGGCTCGCCCTCGCCCGCGTTCGATGGTGCCACGCCGATAAATTAGGCCTCTCATTCTCCGAAATTACTTCCAGCCCGGGAATATCTCGGCCATCGCAACTTCTTTGGAGCAAGACAAGCGTCAACAGGTGCCGCTTGACGCCGTGCCACTTTTGGCTTCTCCCCATTTCGCGGCTCCGCGCCCGTTTTGCGTGGCAGCCGCTGAACGGGAGGAAAAAAGCAGTTGCGGTCGGCAGCATGATCGCGAGTCGAGGGCTATCACGCCGCCGAAACGACAGTCGAGGCAGCGGGGGTTAAGTCGATTCGCGGCGCCGCCGTTGTTGGCCCAACCCCATTTGCTTGGCCAGCTGCGAACGCACCGCGGCGTAATCGGGCGCAACCATCGGGTAATCAGCAGGTAAGTTCCACTTCGCGCGATATTGATCAGGCGTCATCTGGTACTGGGTGCCCAAGTGGCGCTTTAGGGATTTGAACTTCTTCCCGTCTTCCAGACAGACGAGGTATGCGGGTGTGAGCGAGCGTTTTATCGAAACAGCAGGCTTGAGCGGCTCGGCCGGTCCAGCGCCAGCCGCGCCACTGGAGACGCGCATCAATGCCAAATACACTTGGCTGATCAGGGCCGGAATTTCGGCGCTGGATACGCTGTTGTTCCTAACGTAGGCGGATACGATGTTGGCGGTCAGTTGGATACAACTGGCTTCGTTAGAAAGATCAGCCATGTTAGACCTGATGCTTCAAGAATAACCGCACTCCGGCGGTGCCATGCATCGCAAGTAGGATGGCTTTTTATTGTTTTTGAGGAGGTGATCCTGGCACCAACAATGGGGCGTCGTCACCGTGGGGCTCGTTCTTCTGTTGCGCCAACTCTCGTGCAGCCACTTCTGTCCGCAAGCGAAACAAGATCACGTCGAGCAATTCCTGGATTTCGGCTTCATCGCAACCCAAATCTTGGGCTGTTTGGCGGTAGCCGTCGGCGGCCGCGTCGAGAGCTTTGGTTCGCTTCTCGGTGGGCGTTGCAAGAATTGCTTGGGCGACACGGAAAACGCCGGTGATTGCTGCGTCGAGAACCTGTTGCTTGGTATCCAGGGCCGCACTCATCACGTCTTACTCCTACGCTGCACTAATTCGTCCTTATAACGTTTAAGCAGAAACATTCGTCATTTGGACCACAGCGTGGAGATTTTAGCCAAAAGGTTGCTCTCAGCAAGACAAAGAGACGGCCCCAAGGGAAGCAGCCAGGTCGGGCCTGATGACCCCGGTGCATTTGAGCCGCGACCATCCTCATCAAATAAGAGCCCGTTCCACGTTGAGGTGGATCACTGTGGTTCGAGGGCAATCACGATACAAGTGCCAAAGCCGCCACAAGCAGGACACCAAATCCCATCATTGCAATTGCGACGGGATCATAAGCGGGAATTTGAAACGTCGCGAGACTCCCAAGGTCGCGAACCGTGCAGTTTGGTGCTCGAAATGGCCGAAGGCGGAATGTTCGCCTCTTCAAGGAAAAAAAGCGACTTCCCGTTGGAGCGATCATGCGGCCGCCGAGGCTACCTCGCTGGCTTCTCCGATTTTGAATAGCCGCAAAGGAATATCTATCTACCGAAGGGGTGCCACGTTGTTAGCACGCAAAATGCAGCCGGACCACCTCAAGGAATTAGCAGAGCGGCTGTACGATCTTCGCGACACAGCCCGCATCATTCCCCTCGCCCAAGTGGAAATCGGTGATGGCTCGGCAAGTGGAGATTGGAGCCCTTTTCCCAGATTCCCTCACGACAATGTCAATATCTGGGTAAGGCGCTCTCCTGAGTACAAGGCTGTGCGTGGTTGGGTTGTCTTCGACTTTTCCAGTATCCTACGTTTCGAGCTAGATTCGTTCGGTTCGCCGCACACTCCGTTATCGAGGCACCCGATGGCACGCTATGGGATATTACCCAGCGGTACACATCGCGACCGCACCCGTTTATCCGCCATCCCGGCACCGACGAGGACTTCGACTACCTTAGGGCCAGCGCGGTCATGCACGTCGATCACTATTTTTAGAGACCAGTTTATCTTTCGCACGAAAGGGTGGGTGTGCGCGGCATCGCTCCTGAGTCGGCTGCCGCACTTACGTTAATCCGAGATCTGCTTGTACGCGGCATAGGGCATGCTTTGTAGAGCCAAGGCAATTACGTAGCTGCCCGTTCGGCCAACTCAGTCGCCACTGTACGGGCGAACCAGTTTCCGCGCGCGGTGAGCCGCGCGGACGCGCTTCCACGGAGCACACTCAGGGTCAGCATCCCGTCGCGCCCAAGATCTGCAACCGTGGCACCGGAGATGGGGTTGTCGCTGGCGTTAGGCACGGTCCAGACACCGCAACGCTTATGAAGGCTCCCACCGTTCAAGCAGGCAATCAAGGCGACCCGCTTCGCGGACGACAGAGTGGCGGTCGGCGCGCGCCCCTCATCGGACGCAGGCAGCAGGAAGGGCGAACTCGTATGGTCAATACGTTTGGGCATGTCAGTTCCCCCGCTTACAATACTGGAAAGCTCCAAGTACCCCGCCTGAAAGTGCTCCTTAAAATTGCGATGCGTGAGTTGCAAAAATGATTGTTCAACAGAAAAGAAGCGTTGTTCACACCCTGTCATCGTAGTTCCAGCGGTGTGTGGCCTGCCTGTAACAGCTTTTACTGCGGTGCGGTCATATCGGCCGAAGCGGGACGATTTGATCGAACTGTCCGCCACGTATTCTCGCGCCAGTCACATTCGTCGAGGCATTGACGGTTCATTATCGCTCCGGCGCTAGTCTTTTCAGCGTTGTGTCAAGCGGCGAGTGTTGACAGCGCAACGCCCCAGGTTTGTGGAAGGCGGCGGGGAGTTGACCCGGTGCATCAAGAATCGTCAGCGTCACAAGGTTAGACATCCCTGACGTTAAGCGGGCATGGTGAGGCCAGCCTTAGTCGATTTGACGCCAGCGCCCTTTATCGCGTCGTATCTGAATGTTGCGATGCGAAGCCGACTGCATATTGCCTATCGTCGATACGCCGATAGGAACCCAAAGACGCTCGCACCCGATAAGTCAGTACAACGGCCGCCGATACCGTGCGCAACTCGATGGTGCCGGACGGGCTTCGGCGCATTTTTGCCGGCCCGCCCGTTTCAGTTCGAGAGCGACAGGTCGACGCGCTGAATCTTCATCATCGTCAACTCATCGAGGCGACGCTGATATGCCTCAAGGCAATCGGCTGAACAGAAGCGCATTCGGAAGTAGCGATGAAGCATCAGTCCAAATGATTTCCGACAGTGGTCGCACCGCATCGGTTGAGAATGCGGCGAACGTCGTCCTTGCCGTTCCATAGTCAACTCCCCCAGATGTCCCCAATTACGCAATGACTAACGCTAAAACCTTGCGCAGGTTCCCGTAGTAACGCTTACCCGGCTAGACCATCCTTGCCGCGCATTTGTTCGCCAACAATGTCTGAAGTCGGCGAGCCACGCCGTGACTAAGGGTTAGACCAAAGACACTGAGCAGTGTCTCGTTTGCGGCGTCCAAAAATGACGGAGCGCGCGATGGGAAGGTCGGCCCCGGCCGCCCTTTTCATCAATGTTAGCTACAAACTCGCTGGAGCAGACTGCTTAGCGCTGCGCAAATGATTGACACGGGGAAAGGCGGGTTGGCCGGCTGGGTGTGACCCGCCCGCCACACCTTCAGACAAAACGGATCGACATATAGGAAAGCGCTGGCGCGGCCACAAAATGAGCCAGCAGCGCGGGTATCTAATAAGGCCAAGGGATAACAGCGGGGGGATTATAAAACGAGTGAATTGAACGGCGGCGCGTATGAGTCAGATTCCGTAGTGCCGTTTGCACGCAAGCCGAGGGCGAGCGCGTGCGGCGGGTCAATGCTAATTATGCTCACTTGGCGCAGACCGCATCAGCCTCGGTCAAGATCATTGCCGAGAGCATTGGCAAATGGCGCGTCCCGCAGCAAGACTCAGTGAAGCAGACCTCCTCGGCGAATGGCGAGATCCACGCACCGGCCCTCAATCAGGCTCGCGACATGAACTCCAATAGCAATGAGGTCTCGTAGCGTCGCACCTTGAAATGTCGGCTTTCTTTGAGATTCTCGGTATCCGCGCTCGTCATTGCATGACGTAGTTTAACCCATCGATGGGACGAAAATAGTCCGACCCGAGACTTTACCGGTGCGGTCGCCCCATCGCGGCCTGTGTCCACTCGAAGCTGAGGATGCGGGCATTTTTTTGGACGCGACGGGCCAATCGTGAAAGCGCTCGATCGGCTGAGCAATTCGTTGCGAGAAACGATGTCCTGTCTGCAGGATGTCGCGCCTGAAGTGTATTGTTGGCACGGGTAGTGACTACCGGGGAGGAATAAGACCATGCAGCTCGATACGCACGTCAAAGGCTTGTTAAGATACGCTCGCTGCTTCCGGGCAGCCAAAGATGTGGGAACTCCCACCGACTGAGGCGCGCAAGATGGCCCTTGGGCTCACGCAGATGGTCGCGGGGAAGGAGCCGATCGGCGAGCTCGAAAACGGATCACTGCCGGGGCCGTCAGGGCCACTGCACTTCCGCATCTACACACCTGTAGCCGTTGCCGCGGAGCCGCTCCCGTGCATCGTTTATTTCCATGGAGGCGCCTGGATCTTTGGCAACTTAGATACGCACGACTGCATGTGCCGTATGCTCGCCAACGAGAGCGGCTGTCGGGTCATCTCAATTGACTACCGGCTGGCACCAGAAAACAGGTTTCCTGCGGGTCTTGAGGATGCCTATGCTGCGACCGAGTGGGTGGCGACACATGCATCGAAAATTGGCATCGACCCAACCCGGATCGCCGTGGCAGGGGACTCAGCCGGTGGCAATCTCGCCGCTGTAGTCTGCCAACGCGCGAAGACGGCAGGACTGAAGCTTGCCTTGCAAGTTCTGTTCTGCCCGGTCGTGGATTTCGCCGCCGACAACCAGTCGCGCCATGACTTCGCATTGGGTTACTTCCTCGAGAGACCTTTGATGGAGTGGACCGCATCCCACTATCTTTCCCCAAATGTGGACCTGAAGGATCCACGCCTTTCGCCACTTTGGGCGGCGGACCTCTCAGGACTGCCGCCCGCACACATCCACAGCGCCGGGTTCGACCCGCTTCGCGACGAGGCTAAAGCCTATGCTGATGCGCTTGAGCACGCTGGCGTTAAAGTGCGCTACATCTGCCACGAGCACATGATCCATCATTTCTATGCGATGGCGGGCGTAATTCCCTACGCTAAGACAGCACTGAAGTCGGCTGGCGCCGACGTTAGGGCCGCCCTCGCGCCGCGTGAGAGTACCGCGATCCGACACGGCCACGGACCTCGCCGACGGTCACGCGCACGACGCCGCATGCAATCTTCAGGTTGCGCGCGCCAAGGCATGGATCAACCTGCATATCGAAGAATCAGGGTCGAATAATTGTGCGTCTGCGCTCGGACGCTTCGGCTCGTGTTCCAGCGTGTGCACGGCTGTTGGCCTCTTCGCGCAATTAGTCCGCGTCGCCTCGATCACGTGCACGAGGCGCTTTTAACAGCAAAACCGACTGATATAGCCAACAGGTTCGGCTTTTTGGAATTGGCAACGGCTTGACGAAAATCCATCCGAAACGCTGGCACGCCGCTACATCGATACTGCTCCATTGATCCAATTACCGCTTCTTCTTTTTCTTGTTCGCGTAAATCGCGTTCCAGTTATCCCTATATGCTTTCGAAACCGGTTTTTGGCCCTCGCCCCTGCTATAACCTGAGGGCGAGCTGGCAGCTTTCCCGCTACTCTCAGCCTTCGATCGGACCGCATCTGGCGTGGTCTTGTCCTTCGGCTGGCCCTCGTCTTTTTTCGCAGCGACTTCTTTTTTTTCCGCGGCGCTACTTTTTGGCGCGGGGCTAGCTTTCCTATCGTCTCCGGCCATGGTTTTTCCTAATATTGATTTGCCTGATCAGATAACCGCTTCTGATAGAATAATTTTGGTTTGATACCCCTGCGACGCGGTGAGAGCAACAGGCCCCCGTTCGCGAGCCGCCACGTAGCAACCATTTTGCAAATTCGTCTGTTCTGAAATTATCTTGCGCCCATTGCCCGAGGGCGAACCCGTCGCGACGGATCGCACGGGCCGAGCAAATCACGTTGACTGAGTGCTGACGCCGCTTGGTCGGTTTATCCCGAATATTGCGCGAGCTTCGGACCTGCGGTTCGCCAATTGACCGCGCGCGGACATTTGCAAGGAGGCCGCCCTAGACGGGCGACCTCCCATGACAGCAGTGCCCGGCAAATTCAGCCGGTATAGGCAACGCGCTTTTGAGCTTCTTCCTCGGCGGCAGTTGTCGGCTGCGCTGGAAGCTGAAGGATCGCTGCTTCCTGACCTTCGCAAAGCGTGGTCAACAAGACGACGCGCCCATCTGGGAATTCGAGCGCGTCATGATGCGCTCGCGGCTGTTCCTTGTTGATCTGTCGAAAGATTGCGACTGGCTGACCAATGGTCAGTTCTCCAGTTCCGGCTATAGCCAAAGCTACCTCTTTGGAAAAGGCAAGCTCTGTTCCAGGAAGAAGGCAGACGGCTGTCGTAGGATCTTCGGGGGCAGCGAACCCGCGCGTGCCGGTCCCGAAATTTCGAGTTGTAAGCTTGTCGCCGATCTTTGCGGCGCGAGACCGAGTGGACTGCAAGCTGAAGTCACACATGCCAAGCACTCCTCTGTTGAGGCCCCCGGCAGGCCGATATCGAATTACACCTATATCACAGTGTGAGGCTTAGCGCGGCCAAAAGGTTGAGGCGAATTGGCTTCTAAGCTCAGCCCCCCGGCACTGTTGCCACTGCAGCTCACTATTTGTTTCGCACATTTTCAGCTACAACATCGGCGACTCGAGAGGTTGACGAACGACGGCCGCGAATTCGCAGCGAAGCCCCGCATCCACCCACGCGGGGCTTTCTCATTTTCAGGCAGCTACCACCCACGCCGTCTTCCCCAGCCGCCCCAGCCGCCTCCAAAACGATCCCGCAAAAGCCCAACCACAAGGAGCAGTAAGACCGCGCCAACACAATCGCCGAGATAATTCCGGTGCCGAGGTGGATGCCAATTAGAGGCAGCAACCAGTCGCCAATGAACGCGCCTCTCTCCGCGGCGAGCGCCGTTCCCTATGGGCTTGCCGCACAATAGCACGCTGCTGGACGCTCCAGCAGCTGTCTGATAGCGTGCGCTAATACGAGGGGGGCCGATGTCTTTCAAGTTTTTTGTTGGCCAGGCAGTTGAGTACACGCCCGTTGGCGAGAAGGCCGCCGGTCTTTATAAGGTTGTGAGGCAGATGCCGGAGGAAGAGCAGGCGTTCGACTTGAGATACCGCATAAAAAGTGAAGCCGAAGCCTACGAGCGCAATGTCCTCGAATGCCAGCTGAGCTCTAATGTTCGTGGTGAAAGCGAATATGCCACGACCAAGCCTCGTCCATCGCAGGGCTCCCACCGAACGTAGGCATTAAAACATCGGTCCCACAAAGCGACCGCTGATCGTCTGGTTTTCCCTGACCCATTGGCGACGTGTTACGGGCTACAATCCCCGCTTCGAAGACGACGACGGGCAAACGAGGACAACGCGCTTTGGCGTTGTCGAGCGCGGGGCTCCTGAGACTATCGTAGAAACACAATGGAGGACTTGAAATGGCTCGCGGCACGGTGAAGTGGTTCAATCCGACCAAGGGATACGGATTTATTCAGCCCTCGGGCGGTGGTGGCGGCAAGGATGTCTTCGTCCACATTTCAGCTGTTGAGCGGGCCGGCCTCAGCTCACTGAACGAGGGACAAGCCGTCGAGTTTGAGATCGAGAGCAATCGCGGAAAGGAGTCCGCGGTCAACCTCAAGATCAAATGACAGTTTTGATGTCGGAACCGGCCGGGCTCACCTCAGCCTCATGTCGATCCTGTGGCGCGTGCTGTTCGTTCTCGACGGAATGGCCGCGGTTCTCACTGGAAAGCGAGCTTAGCCTTAGTCAAATTCCCCTATATACGTGGATGACAAGCCACGTCCAGGACTGGGTACGATCATCGTCGAGACACTTGCCAAGCAGCTTGACGCTCGCGTGGAAGTCATGAGGAGCCGACGCGGCACGACGGTGTCGATCACCCATGGGACGCCGGATCGCGCCTCGCTCCGCTGGCGGGCGCCGGGATAGGCTCGCCGCCAAAATCAAACGGCATTTTCCTTGCGACCGCATGATTCGACCAACCAGCCAACCCAGCCCGGGTAATCGGGTTGGTGTTCAATTCTCTGCTGCGCGGCCAAGAACGGACGCGTCAGCCCTTCGAATGTTTGGCGGCGGTATTGGATCTGTGATGGACGGCTGCATCGTCATACGAGGATCTCATCACGAGAAATCCGCCATCATCAACGCACAGAGGAAGCAAAGTCCCAGAAACAGCCGAACAGAGGGACGGGGAATGTTTGATGGAAGCCGTGAGGAAACGTTCATGTTACTCAACTCCCGACAGCCGATTTCAGCGTCCGGCACTCATCACCTTGAGCCGAGCGCTTTTCTATATCCGTATCAAATAGCTCGTCCTGGTCATTTATATAGACATAGGCGAGCGCGCCGGCCGGGTCGGTTTCAGGGCACCCGCTTAGTTATCATCAAAGGATCCGCTTAGTTATCATCAAAGGATCGTGGACCGTGCTAGGGACCTCCAACGAGAAGCGCCGCGCCGACGTGATCGGTGCCACTGCGGCTCGCGGCATGAGTAAACCAACGCCAACTGTGCTGATTTTGATTGGCATTGGACTGGGTCTTTTCGGGCTGCGCATATTTGGCATTGAATTGTTGCAATATAAATGGGCGCTAGCGATCTCCATATGCCTGGTTGCATACGGCGCCTATCTTTACGTCATTGCGAAACGTCCAAATTCAAATTGAGACACTGCCGAGGCCAACAAGACTCAATTCCGCGGGCATCGCGCCTATCTTTGCTGCAATCTCCGTATCGAGTGAGCTTACCTGTGCGCGTTGATCGTTCCCTCTCCCGCTTTGAGCCTGCCCGGTGACCTAACTGTGCTTTTTTGCACCAGACCCTGGTGGGAGAATGGGCTGGCAAAGGAGCTTGGAGATGCCGAGGAAGCGGTTTAGCGCGGAGCAGATTGTTGTGCTGCTTCGTCAGATCGAAGTGTTGATGTCGCAAGGCAAGGCGGCGCCTGTGGCGTGCCGAGAAGCCGGGATATCGCGGCAGAGCTTCGTGACGAATGTCTGAACAGGAGATCTTCTACAGCTTGAAGGAGGCGCAAGTCGTCGTCCAACAATGGCGCAGTGAATACAACACGATCCGCCCCACACTCATCGCTCGGATATCGGCCACCGGCGCCGCAAACATCCACAGCTACCAGCCCAACTAGATCAGCATGCACCCATCCAGTAGTCTCTATCTGATTGGTCCAAAATATCCATCAGGTCATTCTTCCAGGAGCTTTTTATATTGCTCCTTCGACTTGTACACGGGATCGACCTTCGTCGGCCACTTTTTGAGATCGACCTCGTGGCCTTCCGGGACGCGAAAATCTTTTGAATTGATTTTCATTTCATGCTCGTGACGGCGCTGGCCGCATGCCGTGTGTGCCCTCGCTGATAGAATCGCTTTTGGCAGCATCGAAAATCCGATACGCGAGCAGTTTCACGCGGTCATTCACGAGGAACCAAGCTACAGCATAACCCCACACGAAAAGTGCCCAACCCCAGCCGAGCGGCGTCATGAACACGCCATACACCGCAATAAGGGTCGCCAGCGCTTGCGTGCCAAGTACCGCGACCCATAGAATTTGCGCGGGGCGTATCGACCAGAACGGGCCGCGGGTGCGCGTCAGGAAAATCGTCAGATGACCAGCCACGGACAACTTCAGGTACATCAGCGTTTGGATGTGGGCGCGGTCCAGGTGGAATACTCGCTCGCCAAGATAAAAAAGTCCAAATGCGGATACGACCCCGATGATGCCTAGCACCGTGGCGATCCCTAACACGACGGGCATGTTCCAGGCCTCGGGCTGATCTTTGTAATGAACATTGTCATAGGCAATGGACAGGATGGCGCCGTCGTTGAGCAACGCCAGCATCACAATCATCACCGCCGTCAACGGATAAAAATTGAAGACCAGGATCGCCAGAGTCATGAACAACAGCACGCGCAGCGTCTCGGCGATGCGGTAGATCGCGTAGCTGTTCATGCGCTGGAAAATACGGCGGCTCTCCTTGATCGCGTCGATGATCACCGACAGGCCGGGCGTCATCAGCACAATGGCCGCCGCCGCGCGCGCCGCGTCCGTCGCGCCAGAAACGGCGATGCCGCAGTCGGCCTTCTTGAGCGCTGGGGCATCATTCACCCCGTCTCCCGTCATGCCAACGATGTGGCCACAGTTTTGCAAGTCAGCGACGATATGGAACTTGTGTTCGGGGAACACCTGGGCGAAACCATCGGCCTTCTCGATGGCCTTAGCCACCGCCATCGTTGTTTGTTTCTTCTCGTCGCCTAGGCTGCTGGCATCAAGAATATTTATGCCCATCCCCAATGTCTTGGCGGTTTCCCTGGCGATGGCCAGCGCGTCGCCGGTCACCATCTTGACTTTCACGCCCATATGTTGCGCGGTCGCGATGGTGGACTTGGCGTCCTCCCGCGGCGGATCGAACAGCGGCAGTACACCAAGAAACTGCCATTTTTCATCTCCCTCGGCCCGCGCCACGCCGAGTGAACGAAAGCCGCGCGCGGCGAATTCGTTGACCGCCTTGTCGACAGCGGGCTTCACTTCTGCCGCGTTGGCCGACAATGCCAGGATCACCTGCGGCGCGCCCTTCGTCACTTTGAATGTCCTTCCGTCAGGACCCGTGATGGCGGCCTCGGTGCGTTTATGCACCGGATCGAACGGCTGGAAATGGCCCACCTTGTAGCTTTTCAAGGCCTGATCGTTTTTAAGGCCACCCAGAACGGCGAGGTCGATAGTGTCGTTATTGTCGGCGCGTGACGCCAGCGCGGCATCGAGGATCACCTGCTCTGCCGTGATCTTGTTCACGCTGAATGGATTGCCCAGCGTCAGCTTGTTCTGAGTTAGGGTGCCGGTTTTATCGGCGCACAGCACGTCCACGCCAGCCAATTCCTCGATCGCCTCCAATCGGGTCACAATCGCCTTTTTCTTCGCGAGCAGGCGTGCGCCAACCGCCATCGTCACCGACAACACCGTAGGCATCGCCACGGGAATCGCCGCGACGGTCAGCACCAAGGCGAACTGCAACGTGGTGAGGATCGGGTCGCCGCGGAAGATCGCAAAGGCGATAATCGTCGCTACCAGAACCACTGCGAGGATGATCAGGTAATTGCCGATCTTGAGCACCGCGCGCTGAAAGTGGCTGACGGTTTGCGCTCCCTGCACCAGTTGCGCCGTTCTACCGAAATAGGTGTTCGCGCCCGTGGCGTAGACCAATGCGCCGATCTCGCCCTGACGAACGATCGAACCGGAGAATACTGCCTCGCCGGATCTGCGCGTGGCGGGCAGCGACTCTCCCGTCAGCGCCGACTGATCCACCTCAACCGGGTCGCCTTCCAGCAAGCGCGCATCCGCCGGCACGATGTCGCCCATGCGGACGCGGATGACGTCGCCTGGCACCAGTTCACGCGCCGCCGGGGTAACCCACTTCCCATCACGTTTCACCCTGGCCTTGGTCGCCAGCGTGGCCTTCAGGGTAGCGATGGCGTTGCCGGCTTGGTGTTCTTCCCAGAATCCGATCACGGCGTTGGCAAAAAGCAGAAGCAGGATGATGCCAAAGTCAGGCCAATGCCGGGCCACCGCAGACAGGATCACCGCCGCTTCGATCATCCACGGGATGGGACCCCAAAAATAGCTTAGGAATTTCAGAAGCCCATTGCTCTTCTTTTCTTCAATCTCGTTGGGCCCATATTGGGTCAGCCGTTTCTGCGCCTCGGCTTGAGTGAGGCCCTCCGGTGACGACTGCAATTCTTTCTCCACCTCGCGCACTGGCAAAGATTGCAAATTGTCCGTCGCAACGGCCTTCGATTTGGGGGGGATTGGATGGCCGGCACTGAGGTTCATCGTCGGCATTCTTTGGATCTTAGCCATGTTTCACGTTTGTGAATTGCGGCGGCGTCTCCCCGAAAATCTCCGCCCAAGAATATCGACCCTGCCTCAGATGGAGTGGTCAAAAGAGAACAGACTCGATCTGGCTCAGATCGGCAAAAAATGGCCGCGTCTTGGTCGGGCGTCACGCCGAAATCTAAACGGGCTCCGGTTGCCGGCGCGGCCCAGGCAACCGGAGCACTTTTATTATCGCGTCTGGGAGACGGTGTTGTTGAAGCTAGTCTTGTAGAACTGCAGCTGAGCTGAGCTGCGCTGCACGCGTTGTAATCGTCGGTGAAAAAGTTGAGGTCATTATGAAAATCGCACAGGTCGCTCCGCTCATTGAGAGCGTTCCTCCTCGCCTCTATGGCGGCACTGAGCGGATCGTTTCCTACTTGACCGAAGAACTCGTCAGGCTTGGCCACGATGTGACGCTCTTTGCAAGTGGGGATTTTATCACCGGCGCCGAGTTGGTCCCCTGTTGTACGCGCGCGCTTCGCCTCAATCCTACCGTGCGCGACAGCATTCCGCATTTCATGCTGATGATTGATAAGGTGCGCGAGCGCGCGAAGGAGTTTGACGTTCTCCATTTTCACATCGATTTCTTCCACTTCCCGCTTTTCCGCTCGCTGGCTGCTCGGACTTTGACTACGCTTCATGGCCGGCAGGATTTGGCAGATCTCAAGCCCTTTTATTCCCGCTTCGGCGAAATGCCATTGATTTCCATCTCCCATGACCAGCGCAAATCACTGCCGCACGCCAATTTTGTTGCGACCATCCACCACGGCATTCCGCCCGACCTGCATCGGCCGTCGTTTGACCGGGGGAACTACCTCGCCTTCCTGGGACGGATTTCGCCGGAAAAGCGCCCTGACCGCGCGATCAGGATTGCGCGCGCTGCTGGCATACCGCTGAAAATCGCCGCTAAGGTTGACAAGGTCGATGAAGACTACTTCCGGAACGATATTTTGCCGCTCATCGATGGCCCAGGCGTAGAATTCATCGGGGAGATCAACGAGCGTGAGAAAACGCAATTCCTCGGTGAGGCAGCCGCTCTGTTGTTTCCGGTGGACTGGCCGGAGCCATTTGGACTCGTGATGATCGAAGCCATGGCGTGCGGCACGCCGGTGCTTGCGTTCCGCTGCGGGTCGGTCCCCGAGGTCATCGAGGACGGCGTCACCGGCAAAGTGGTCGGCAGCGAGGAAGAAGCCATCGCGGCGCTCCCGGCAATCTTGGCTTACAATCGCCGCGCGGTGCGGCAACGGTTTGAACAAAGATTTACGGCAACAAGAATGGCCAGAGACTATGTAAGCACTTATCGCCAGTTGCTGATAACACGCACGGCTAGCACCGGGCCGCGCCAACTCGCTCTCAATGGCGGCAACGGCTTAGCTATCTCGATTGAAAAACCGTTTGCGGCCCTCTTCGAGGCCGGCGCGGATCCCGAGATTCCAACCTGAGGAACGGCGAATTATATCAGCCAAAGTTAGCATCAAGATGTGCGGTACGGCACCGGCAATGTCACCGTCCTGACGCCGGGATCGTCTGGATCGTCGGCAATGTGAAAGCCGAGTTCGGCGCACATGGCAAGCATGGTGGTATTCTCCGACAGCACCTGGCCTCGCACGGTCTTGAGGTCCTTGTGTCTTGAAAATTCGATCATGTGCTTCATCAACAGCCAACCGACGCCGTGGTCCTTAAGCCGCGAACGCACCAGAATGGCAAATTCGGCGGCCTCTCCGCTTGTATCATCGTGCAAGCGCACGACGCCCAGCATCTTTTGGCTTTGCTCGTCGACGGCAATGAAGGCCATGGCACAGGCCGGATCGTAGTGGATGAGCTTGTCGAGGAGCTCGTGGCTCACCTCGCGCATTGGTCCGAAGAAGCGCAGCCGAAGATCCTCCGCTGTCACGTCGCTTAGAAAATCAGGATAAAGAGCAGCATCCTCCGCCACAAGCCGGCGGATCAGAACCGGCGTTCCATCGCGCAGAGATAAACGCGCCTCGTGAAATGCAATATCCATGTCGGAACCATCATCGCGGCGCATGGGTAACGCCTCCACTCAGCAGAACAACAATTCCAGAAATTCATTATACGCGATCGCCGGCAGCTGCTCGACCACGTCATCCAAGCCGGCGAAGCCGGCCTGGGAAATGGAAACATTAAGCACAATAGAGGTACATCCTTGTGAGCAATATTGCTCAGAAATGTGTTGAGCCGAAGATTCAGTATGGATTTCTGAGGGGCGCCCCGATCGTTGGGAGCCACCAAATGAATCCCATCACGGTATTTCTGACCGTCGCTTGCCTCGCGTGGGTGCGGGGTTGGGCGCAACAGGCCACCTTTATTTGGGTATCCCAGTGGTGGTTATTGCGATCATCATCGCTTCCGCGCTGAAGATGGCCAACACCTGGCAAAAGTTCGTCATCCTTCGCGCAGGCAAATTGCGCGGCGTCAAAGGGCCTGGTCTGTTTCTGATTATTCCGGTTATCGATCACATTGTCGCTGTCATCGATGAGCGCATTCAGACCACGGCGTTTAGTGCCGAGGCGGCGCTGACGAAAGATACCGTCCCGGTGAATGTGGACGCGATCATCTTCTGGTTCGTCCATGACGCGCAAAAGGCGGCTTTGAACATTACAAGCTACCGTGAAGCGATCGATCGGGTCTCCCAAACATCGCTTCGCGAAATGATCGGATCGTCGATGCTGTCGGCGCTTTTGTCGGAACGCACTGCAGCCGACGAGCTCTTGCGCGGCGAGATCGGCCGCAAAACCGACGACTGGGGCATTTCGGTGAAGTCCGTTGAGATCCGCGACGTCGCGATCCCGGTTGCGTTGCAGGACGCTATGTCTCGACAAGCCCAGGCTGAGCGCGAAAAGCAGGCCAGGGTGATTCTTGGATCTGCAGAGGCGGCGATCGCGGGAAAGTTCGTTGAGGCGGCCATGACCTACGCCGATCATCCGGCGGCTCTGCAGCTGCGCGCCATGAACATCATCTATGAGACGACCAAGGAGCGCGGCGCCACGATCCTGATCCCGACGTCGATGGTCGACAGCATGAATCCCGTGGTGGCGCTAGCGTTGGCCGGGCGGGAAACCGCACCGCAAAAGGCGAATGGGCCTCTGTCTCCAACATCCGCAAAGAGAGTGTTGCGGCACCTCAATCGGTCGACAGATGACAACCATCGGCGTGGGTGCAAGGCCTCGGCTGACGCAGTCTCGGTTGTGTTTCGGCGAGCCCGGACGTAGATCGGGCCGCAAAGCGCCCGATTGATTGATACCGAATACGAATTCGCCCCTGTTCAGAGGCATTCAATTTAGCATGGGCCGCTCGCGAGCGGTCAAAACTGCCCAGACTCTTGTTGGCAAAGACACCGAGTGTGCCGTGAGACGCGCTTGGTCGGTGACGATGGCGCGGACCATCAACCAGCTAAACCTGAAAGGTGACAGATCATGACTCTCACGACGATACCAAGACCGGCAACGCGTGCTCGAGACTCAGCAGCGGTGACGATGAGAGCCTTAGTTTACCAGGGGCCGGGCAAGAAAGCCCTTGAAGAGCGTCCAAAGCCGGAAATCACTGCGGCGACGGACGCGATCGTCAAAATAGTAAAGACGACGATTTGCGGAACCGACCTGCACATCCTCAAGGGTGACGTCCCGACTTGCCAGCCTGGCCGCATTCTGGGCCATGAGGGCGTTGGCATTATTGACACGGTCGGGCCAGCCGTCACGACGTTCAAACCAGGCGATCATGTCCTCATCTCGTGTGTGAGCTCCTGCGGCAAATGCGTTTATTGCCGGAAACAGATGTACTCGCACTGCACGACCGGCGGCTGGATCCTCGGCAACAGCATCGACGGCACACAAGCTGAATTCGTCCGCACTCCCTACGCTGACACAAGCCTCTATCCCATTCCCGAAGGGGCGGATGAAGAAGCGCTGGTAATGCTTAGCGACATCCTGCCGACAGGGTTCGAATGCGGCGTGCTCAACGGCAAAGTTCAGCCCGGAAGCACCGTGGCCATCGTCGGCTCGGGGCCGGTTGGGCTTGCAGCCTTGCTGACCGCGCAATTCTTCTCACCGGCCAAGATCATCATGATCGAGCTCGACGACAATCGCCTTGAAGCGGCGAAGCGCTTCGGCGCTACCGCAGGCATCAACAGCGCCGACGGCCAAGCCGTGGAGACAGTCATGAAGATGACTGGCAAGCGCGGTGTCGACACCGCCATCGAGGCGGTAGGCATTCCGGCAACTTTTGAGCTGTGCGAAAAAATCGTCGCGCCGGGCGGCACCATTGCCAATATCGGGGTGCATGGACAAAAAGTGGCTCTCCACCTGGAACGCTTGTGGGAAGCAACATCTCCATCACCACACGATTGGTCGACACCGTCACCATACCGATGCTGTTCAAGACCGTCGCATCTCACAAGATCGACCCCAAGCTCCTGATTACCCATCGCTTCAAGCTCGACCGCATCCTCGACGCCTACGACACCTTCGGGAACGCAGCCAAAACAAAAGCGCTCAAAGTGATCATCGATGCTTAGCAATCAAAGGACTCCGCCACCTGACCGAAACATTGAAAGAGAACTAAGCCATGACCTACCAAAGCCTAAACCCCCACCGGAAAGCTCCTGAAAAAGTTTGAGGAGCTGACAGATAAAAGACCCCCGGCCGTGCGTCGCCAAACGTATGGCTGGGGATCCAGACCAGCAGGCCCGTAGCCGGTGCGCGGCGATATTTTTTGACAGCATCATTGGTCCATTTCTCATTTCCGGGCAAACGGGGAACCATGATTGCGGATGCCTGCCTAGAAACACTTTTGCCTGGGAGCGGTTTCAGTGCGGCGACGTAAAACCGGATCCTCACCATAATGCGCAAAGAAATCGAATTAAAGTTCGAGGTGACTCCCCGAGACCTCCGGAAATTGCGAGCCGCGCGGGTTCTGCGGCGAAAGCCACTGAAGGAAGAAAATCTGGTTTCGGTTTACTTCGATACGCCGAAGCACAAGCTGGCCAGGAATGACGTCACGCTGCGCGTGCGGCACAACGGCCACAACCGTCTTCAGACCATCAAATCCGGAGGGTTAGCTAGCGCCTTTAGACGCGGCGAATGGGAGCAGGAGATTAAGGGCGATGTGCCCGATTTTCGCAAGGCGCGGGGCACGGCGCTTGAGCCACTACTGACCAAGAAACTCGAGCGCAGGCTGAAGCCCGCCTTCGAGACACACATTCATCGCACCAGCGTGCCTGTCCGTAAGAACGGAACCCGTATAGAGGTGGCCCTGGACAAGGGGCAGGTTCGCGCGGGTCAGCGATCGGCTCCCATCAGTGAGCTCGAGCTGGAGCTCAAGCGCGGCAAGCCCGGTGACATGTTCAAGCTGGCACATGAAATGGGGAAGCTGACGCCCGCCACATTATCACTTAAGAGCAAATCCGAGCGCGGGTACGACCTCATCGAGAACAAGCCTGCCAAGGCCGTTGGTGCCGAGAAAATCAGGCTTCAACGCGGCATGAACACGGCGGATGCATTTCGCACCATCGGGCGGTCGGTTTTGCGGCACATCGCTGCCAACGAAGCCGCGGTGAGAAGGTCGGACTCTGAAGGCGTGCACCAGATGCGCGTGGGCCTGCGCCGCCTACGCGCGGCCATATCGCTGTTCGCGAAATTGCTTGGCGACCAGGAGACCGAGCGGGTCAAGGCCGAGCTCAAATGGCTGACAGGTAAACTAGCGTCCGCCCGAGACCTCGATGTCTACGTGAGGAACGAGATCGAACCGTTACGTCGCGCCACGCCGGCGGGGCGCGGAATGAAGGAATTAGCAGGAGCGCTCGCATTGCGACGCGACGCAGCCTTTGGCAAGGCAAGCGCCGCGGTCGAGTCGCGACGGTATCGTTCGCTTCTACTCGACACGCTGCAATGGCTCGAAACCGGATATTGGGCAAAGCACGCGCGGTATTATAAACAGCCAATCGAATGGTTCGCCGCGGATATTTTCGCGCGGCGTACCAAGACAATAACGAAGAGAGCGAAAAAGATCCGAGAGCTTGATAGCCAACAGCGCCATAAGCTGCGGATCGCGGTGAAGAAGCTGCGCTATGCAAGTGATTTTTTCGGCCACCTGTTCGCCAGCCGCAGAGCGAAGAAGCGTCTGCCTAGTTTCAAGGCGCGCTTGACGGACCTGCAGGATTGCCTTGGCGCCCTCAAGGACATCAAGGTTCACCAGAATCTGGCACCTAAGCCCGCGGCAGGAAGGCCGAGCGCAAAAGCGGCCCGCGCGCAAGCCTTTGCCATCGGTGTCGCGTCCGGCCGTGAACAGAGCGAGATCGAGCCGCTTCTAAACGCTGCGGACAAAGATGCCCGGAAGTTCTTGCATGCCCGACCATTCTGGACTTGAGCCGCAACAAGGGCCCCCACGAAACATCAACGCCTCTTGTGCCCGATGTGGTCATGTAGGGAAGGTGACTATCAGGTCGGTTAATTGGGCCCGAACGAGCTGCACCTACGCCGTAGCGAAATCTGGCGGCACCTCATCCGCCCAGACGCGAAACTGTTCGGCCATTGAGCCCTATATGCGAACGGGGGGCAAAATCGGTGCAAACAGATCGTGGGGTGTCGCGAGCCCCCGAAGCTCATGACGGCCAAGCGGACGCAACGGCTGGCCATAGGCCCGCGCGAAATCGGCACTGACGACGATCGGCAGGTTTAGCGTCTTGGCCACAGCTTCGATCCGGCTGACCAGATTGACGGCGGGGCCGATCACAGTGAAATCAAGCCGGTCAGCGGCCCCGATATTGCCGTAGATCGCCGTACCAATGTGAAGCGCTACGACGATCTCCAGCGGCGGCTCGCCTACGAGTGACGGATCGCTCGTAAGCCCGCGCGCTGCCTCAACTGCCTGCATCGCTGCCGCCAGCGCGTTGCGCGCCGCAACGCCGGCCACGCTGGGATGCTCAACTGGAAAAATCGCAAGCAGGCCGTCGCCGATGAATTTCAGGATTTCACCACCGTGACCCGCGATCGCTTTGGCTTCCGCATCGAACAGCACGTTAAGCATTGCGATGACCTGGGTCCCAGCGAGGCGGTCGGAAAGCTCAGTGAACCCGCGCAGATCCGACGACCATAGAACGGCCGTGATTTCCTCTCCGGTGCCCCGCCGGATCTGGCCGGCCAGAACTTTCGGCCCGGTCTTGGGGCCGAGATAGGCGTTGAGAATGTTGCTGGCGATGCGGCGCTGGCTATGCAGATCGGCAAGCAACGGCAGTCTCTGCGACACGCGGGTCAGATCCGAGATTTCCTGCGCGGTGAATCCGCCAACGCGGTCGGTGGCGTACGTCACCGTGTAGTTGGTGCCGAGCGCGCTCTTGACCGGCAATACAAAATAGTCGGTCGCGCCTTCTGCTTTGAGATCATGGAGGATCGGGAAATCGAGCTCGTTATCGGGGACATCGACGCGGCGCAGCGTTTCACCGCCCAAGCCTACCTTCCACACTGGATTATTTTCATGGCCGGGCATTTCCTCAACCTCGTGGGCAACGAGAGTCTGCACAGTTGACCGGTCGTGCGCAACCAGACAAAGCTTGCTCCGAGATATTGCGGGTGCAGTGTGCGGGTATGAAGGGTTGTCCGCAACAGCGGAAAGCCTGCCGCTAACATCCGCCATGCGAATTCGTCGAACGCGCCGCTCAGTGATGGAATCTGCTGCGCGGGGCCCGCGAGCCAGTCAAGGATTGTCTCGATAGTGTCGTGTTTTGGACGCTCGTCAGGCGGCCGCTCCACAACATCACCCGTCAACAAATATCGCGGATCGATGCTGACCATCGGCTTCTCATCCGCATCGGCCATAATCAGTCGCTCTCCGACGCCCGTAGATACACGCCCCACCTCGCGTCATATAAGCTAAACCGTTATTCCGGGCGTGAAATCTGGAACCGCCTAAACGATAGCAGAGGGCGCGTTCCCCCGGACGAGCGCTGTGATCGTTCCCGCACTAGCGGACATCGCGCCTGCGGCCCGCCCTAAGAGGCCGTTTCGAAATGCTGCGGCGTTCTTCACTTCGTCTGTTTCGGGAGTGCAGTGAGAAAAGTCTGGGCTTCTTCGATCTCAGGAAATTCCAGGGTCGGCGAAAAACCTTCGAGCGCCGGAGCGAGGACGTTGTGCGCTTCGAGGCGCCTGTCGGACGATTGATAAAGCTTTGCCAGCGACAGCGCCGCGCGCAGCTCGAACGCACGCGCGCCCTGTTCGCGGGCGACGGCGACGGCCGCTTCCAGATCACGGCCGGCGCGATCCGGGTCGGAGGAAGGACCGAGAAGCCGCGCCTCGCCGCTGACGCGGAGCAGCTCGGCCTCCTGCCAGCGAAGGCCGCTCGCACGAATTTCGGTGATGAGTTCTTCGACCAAGGCGAGCGCCTCGTCGGCGCGGCCGTTTCGAACCTGCGCCTCGGCCGCGAGCACCCCTATGACCGGGGTGACGATCTTGTCATGGCCGACGTCTTTCAACGTCGGACGTGCGGCGCGCAGCTCGCCAGCGGAGAACTGTCCGTCGCCCGACATTGATCGTGACCAACGCTCGAATTGCTCCGCCGCCGGCGCCCAGGTGCGCAAGCCGGTGTCCGCCACGAGCTTGAGCAGACGGCGTGCGTTGAGCCCGGTCTGCGGCACGTCTCGGCGAACGGCCCCGAAGGTCGCCGCCCATCCATAGACGTAGCCCTGCGTCATGGCGTCGTCGGCGCGCTCGGCTTCCGCCGCGGCCTCCTGCGCGTCGCGAGCCGCCGCATCAAAGTCCGACGTCACCCAGGCGGATATTGCCCTCAAGATGTGCGCCGCCGCCCGCGCGCCGCCGTTGAAGCGCCGCGCGAGCTCTGGATCGTCCGTGGTGGCAAGCAGCGACGTCACCTCATCGAATTGACGCTTAGCCTCGTGGAAAAATCCACCGTAGAGCAATGTTGCGCCTACGGCGCGGTGCGCGACGCCTGTAGCGCCGTCGCTCCGCGCGCGCGTCGCCTCGGCGAGCAACGCCGCCGCCGCCTTGCTGCCGGCCTCGAAGCTGTCGGTCGTGACGGCGCCGAGCCATGTCCCGTACAACAATGCGAGCCGGTCGACCGACCCGCCTAAGCCCGCGCTCAGTTCGCGCGCTCGGTCGAAAGCCTTGACCGTCTCCTCTGCACCGTAGCCGCGCGCTGAGATCAAGGCCGTACCATAGGCCAGTTGCAGCTGCACGCGTCGCTCGCGCCGCGCCGACTTGGTTTTGACCGCCTCGTCCCGCTCCAGAACCTCCAGCAGTGCCTGCGCCTCGCCGATCTCAGGCATTTCCGGCGTCGGGGCAAAGCCTTCGAGCGCGGGCGCGAGCACGGCGTAAGCATCGGCGGCGCGGTTTGTCGATTGATAAAGCTTCGCCAGCGCGTGCGCCGCCTGGAGTTCGAACGTTCGCGCGCCCTGTTCGCGGGCGATGCGCAGACCTTCGCGGTAGGCGGTCTCGGCTGCGGCGGGATCGCGTTTGGCGAGGACGTCACCGCGAATGCGGTGCAGGAACGAGTCCGCGCGATGGCCGCCGGTCTCGCCAGCGACCTCCAATCCCGCCGCCACCGAGGCGAGCGCGTCGTCGATTGAGCCCGACGCGACTTGCAGCTCGGCGAGAAGGCCCTGCCACATAGACAGCCCTTGCCGCTCTTGCCGCTCGCGTTTGGCGTTTACGCCTTCCCGCAGCTCGGCGGCGGCCGCGGCCGTATCGTCCCCCAGCAGACCGCGGGCCCAACTCGCCCATCCCCTCGCATTTGACGCCCAAAGCTCCGCGCCCCTCTCGGCGGCGACAGCCCCGAACGCCTCGGCCCTGCGCAGCACCGCTTCGGTCTGCCCGCTCAGGGCGATGACGAGCAGGCTTTGCCCCGTTGCGAAGGCGAGCGAACCGAAGTCGCCCAAGGTTTCAGCGCGACGGATCGAATCCTCGGATATGCGGAGCGCGTTTTCGACCTCGCCGAGGATCGTCAACAGTTGCGCCAGGTAGCACCATCCGACGCAGAGCACGTCGGAGCCCATCACGGCCCGGAGATCCTTGTCTCTTTCCTCATCCCAATTCGCGAGCATCCGTTCGAATTCTTCGCGCAACTCGGAAAACGCACCGAGTTCGAACTTGACCGTGCCGAGCATGCGGCGAGCGGCGACCGCGTGTTGCGGCTGCCCCTCGACTTCAGCTTGCCGGAGATACGCCTCGGCGATCTTCTGCGCTGCGTGAAACTCCCCGCGCAAGAGCGAGACTGCAAACCGCGCGTAGGCCATTCGCCAATATTCGGGCTGCCCGGGCGCCGCCGCCGCAAGCTCGCCCGCCCGCTCGACCGCCGCCCGCGCTTCCTCGGCGCCGAAACCTTTCGCCCACTGCATCGCGCGCGCATAGTCGACATGGAGCTTCGCGCGAGCCTGCTGCTTAGCGAGCCCTTCCCTGACCCGGTCGTCTTCCGCCAATGTGTCGAGCAGCGCTTGCGCTTCCGCGATTTCCGGAAATTCCGGCGTCGGCGAAAAGCCTTCGAGTGCCGGCGCGAGCACGGCGTAGGCGTCGGCGGCTCGGTTGGCTGATTGATAAAGCTTCGCCAGCGCCAACACCGCGTGCAGCTCGAAACTTCGCGCCTTCTGCTTCTGCGCGATGGCAATGGCCGTGAGGAAGGCTTCCTCGACCCGCGCGATATTCGCTGGATCGCGCTTGAGCAGAATGTCGCCGCGGATGCGATGGCTCTCCGCGTCAAACCAACACTGCCCCGTGCGCTCGCTATCCGCGATGGCGCGATCGACAGTGTCGAGCGCAGCCTCGATCTCGCCCGCTTCCATTTCCGCCTCGGCCAGCGCCGTCGCGATGAACGGAATAAAGTTGCCCATTCCCTGGTCGCGGCAGGCCGCGATTCCAGCGCGCATTTCAGAGAGGCCGGCAACCGGGCCGTCTAAATGCCGACGCGACCATGGCCCGAGGAAACCCCCGTAGGCCGTCCACGTTGGCATTGCGTGTGCGCGCGCGAGGTCGATGAGAGCTTCGATATGCGGCGCCGCTCCGGCGGGATTCCGGTGCATCATCTCGAACATGGCGAAGTGGAAATGCCCATAGACGGCGGTGCCAACGTGGCCGATTTTAGTCGCGCGCGCCACCATCTCCTCGGCGACTTCCCGCGCCCGATCGGCTTCGCCAAGCGGCCAGAGGACCAAGGCCAGGTAGGCCGTTATGGAAACGCCGAGGTCCTGGGCAAAACGAAAGGCAAGCTCGCTATCGCGCTCCGGATCAAAGATCGCGAGCGCGCGTTTGAGCGAAGCGCGCGCATCTGCAAAATTTCCCGCATACCAGTCCGTGGCGCTGTTGACGCGAGCAGCGACGCCGGCCTCGGGCGACCCCGGCCGGGCCTCGACCTCGCGCTTGATGATTTCAGCGATGTCCCGCATCGGCGCCAACTCGCCGCGCACGAAATTCCCGACCCAGAGGCCGTAATAGATCGAGAAACGCTCGGCCGCGTCCTCAATGCCGGCGGTTAGCTCGCGGGCGCGGGCGAAGGCGGCGGTAGTCTCGGGAGCGCTGTAGCCGCGAGCATGAATCATCGCCTGGCCGTAACTCGTCTGTAGTTTCAGTCGCTGGCTTGACAATACGGCCGTGGCGCGCGGTGCGCCATCGCCAGCCTTGTCCGCCATCTCGATCGCCTTGCCGAGATGCGCGATCGCTTCCTGAAACGCAGAGCGGCGCAAAGCCTGATCGCCGGCCTTGCCCCACCATTCGACGGCGGCGTCGGTGAGGCCGGCTTGCGTGAAGTGATGCGCCAGCACTTCAGGCTCGGCCGCTGCCGTAGCGGCAAAGCGGTCGCGCAAAATCTCGGCGACGCGGCGGTGCAGGACCTGGCGCCGGCTCTTGAGCAGATTTTCGTAGGCCGCGTCCTGAATGAGCGCGTGCTTGAAGCGATAATCGCTTTCGGGCGGCAGACCCTGCACCAGCACAATGTCGGCTTCGGCGAGTTTCTCCAGCGCGGCTTGCAGGGCTGCATCCTTGATTCCGGCCACGTCGCGAAAGAGCGCGTAGGAGAAGCCGCGGCCGATCACCGAGCCGATTTGCGCCACCTCGCGTGCCGCGCCGAGCCGATCGAGCCGCGCCATCAAGGACTGCTGCAGCGTTGGCGGAATGGCTTGGATGCCGCCGCCTCCCTCGCCGAGATCCAGGAGGAGCCGCGTCACCTCCTCGACGAACAGCGGTACGCCGCCGGTGCGCGCGGCGACGTCTTCCACCACGTCGCGCGGCAGCGCGTGGCGAGCGGAAAGCTCCGCCACCATCTCCTGCACCTGGCCGCGATCGAGCGGCGCCAGCGAGATGGTGCCGTGATGCGAGCGCATCCCCCAGGGCGGACGGAACTCCGGCCGGGTCGTCGCCACGATGTAGAGTGGCGCCAGCGCGCCGCGCTCGGCGATGCCGCGCAGCACGTCGAGCGTAGTCGGATCGGCCCAATGCAGATCCTCTAGCGCCAGCACCAGAGGCTGCGTCCGCGCACCCGCCATCACCCAGTTCGTTAGGGCCGCCAGTTGCCGCCGGCGCAATTCCTCCGCCGCCAAAGCCGGAACGCGTTCTTTTAGCAGCGGGATGTCGAGGAGCGGCGCTAGCAAGGGCAGGTTTTCCGCCGGGTCGAGCTTGACCTGCGCCAGCGAACTCTCCAGCTCGGCGATGCGCCGCTCGGCCAGCACGTCGGCGCCGCCGAAACGCTGGCGGCCCCATTCGGCGATCGGATGCAGCGGCGTGTTCTGTAAGAGCTGCGAGCAGCTCCATTCAACCCAAGTATGCGGGGTGTCGGCAAGCCGGCCATGAAATTCCTCGATCAGGCGCGATTTTCCCAGCCCCGGCTCACCGACGATCATCACCAATTGGCCGTCGCCCTGCCGCGCCCGCTCCCAGCGCCGCATCAGCATCGCCATTTCGTCGTCACGGCCTACGAGCGGGGTGAGATTGCGCTGCCCGGAGCGGCGTCCGCCACCGCTCGCGCGCACTAAGCGAAACAGAGCCGTTGGCTCGGGTACGCCCTTGAGCGTATGCGTGCCGCGCTCTTCTGCCACAAACAGCCCGGCGACCTGGCGCTGTACTCGCGCCGTGACCAGCACCGCGCCAGGCTCGGCCAGCGCCTGCACCCGCGCGGCAATGTTGGCGACGTCGCCATAAACCTCACCGCTCGCATCGAGGACGGCGGGGCCGGATACAAGGCCGATGCGAGCGACGAGTTCCGGCTTGGCCGTTCCGGCGTTCTTGCGATTGAGTTCGGCCAAAGCGCGCTGGATCGAAAGTGCAGCGCGTGCCGCGCGCTCGGCATCGTTCTCATGCGCCAGCGGGTAACCAAACAGGCACATCAGACCGTCGCCAAGTTTTTTCGCGACATGACCGCCCATTTCGGCAACCGCCGCGGAAGCGGCATCAAGGTATGCGCCAACGAGATCGCGCCACTCCTCCGCGTCAAGCTGTGCCGAAATGCCGGTCGAGCCGACCAAATCGCAGAACATCACCGTGAGATAGCGGCGTTCACCGGTCGCGCCGGCAGCATCGATCGGCGGCGCAGGGGTTGGTGGAGCGGCAGACGGCTTTGTCGTAGCCGCGTCGCTCTGGACAGCCGAGCCGTTGTTGAGCGCGGCAATGGCCTTTAGAATCTTGCGGCGGTGGCCGAGTAAGACGCCGATCTTCTCAAGGTCTTGGTCCGTTAGATCTGGGAGGACGCTGAGATCAATTGCGTTGTCAGCAAAGCGTTGCGTGTACTCGGACAAACCGAGTTTTTCGAGCCAATCAGCAACCCCATGCATCGGCGGCACCGGGCCGATTTATTTGAAGCGGCGAGGTTGAGACCATAGCAATATTCCCTGGTCGGTTATAGCCACCGGCGCACGAGTCCCATGTCCGTCAAGGGTCATTTTCGACCGATCGACGGTGTCTGCGCGATGTCCGCTATTCATCCGATATCTACCAAATTGTTGCATTACGGCAACCGACGTTCAGGACCAACATCGGAATTGGAAAGTTGTCCATCCGACTGTCCTAATTCCGGGCATTCTTTCTAAAATTAGACCTCGCAATTGTCCCAATCAGTCTTATGTGCATTGCATCACCGACAGCGGCCCCGCGCCAGGCGTCGGTGGCTGAGAGTTCGGTAGCGCTCCCGCCTGTTTCAGTGGAGTCGCGCCATGCAATATTACGCGCCCTCAATCCCCGCCGTTGAATGCCCGCCGCTGGTACCGGACAACACGCCGGTCCTAATATGCCCCTCTTGTGGCGACACCATGCGGCACTTCCGGACGATCCCAAAACTTGGAGCGCGTTTGGAACAGTTCATGTTCGCCTGCCCTTCCTGTGAACAGATCGAAACAAAGGAAGTTCTTAGGCACGCGGCATGAGGTCGCCTCATTACGGCGGACCGCCTAATTTTCCTAAATCCGTGACGTGGACACGCCTTCTTCGGAACGGGCGCCTACGTGTCCGCAATCTTTTTTCAGATCGTTGATCCACTGGTCGGAGATCACGAGCCCGGTCTACTGACCCTCCCAAGCGATACTATTTTAGAATTCCGTTGCGGAACTGGGCGCCCATTGATCCCGCCGGCTTCGTTGAATTCCTTGACGAAGAGATCAATGACTTCACCCTCATTTTGACCCTGAGTCTGAACTTCGTCTCGGCCCGCTCGTTGGCGGACTTCTGCTTGGGGTGATGGAAGTGGCCGCCGAGCGTGGCGACGGCGAGGTAAAGGCCTTTCGTCGTTCCGGCGCGCGTGAACGCCGGCGCGGTTGATGCCTATATATTTTGCGAATTACTCACAGAGGCGGGATCTAATTCGGCATATCCGTCGGCAGAGGCCGACCGAAAGCTTCACGCTGCAACGGATCGGAGATTTCGTTGATCTCGCTCAAAATTCATCACAAGACGACCTATCGCTTCAACAAGCCAGTGGCTCTCGGGCCGCACCGCTTAATGCTTCGACCGCGTGAAAACCGCGATCTACGTTTGATTTCCAGCTATGTTATGGTAACGCCCGAATCCGTGGTGACCTGGGCCCACGATGTCTTCGGCAACGCAGTTGCGACGGCCACCTTCCAGACCAAAACCGATAATCTCGCAATCGACAGTGTCACGGAACTCCAGCTCGATGCAGCCGCCTGGCCTGTCTTCAGCATCGCCGCCTCCGCAATTGTCTACCCGTTCCGGTATTCCGACGATGAATGGACCGACCTCGGCGCTTTGACGAGACAGCAATACCCGGACCCGACGGGGCGGTTGCGCGATTGGGCACGGGCATTCGTCCGCGGCCAATCGACTGACACGCTGTCGCTACTGAAAGACCTGAGTGCCGGCGTCACGAGCTGGATCCGCTATCAGAGGCGGGATGACGAGGGCACTCAGTCTCCAACCCAGACTCTGGATCGCGGCTGGGGATCGTGTCGGGATTTCGCGGTGCTCTTTGCGGACGCGGTGCGCAGCCTCGGGTTCGGCGCGCGTCTCGTCTCTGGCTATCTCTACAATCCCGATCAGCAAAGCGTCGCATCGAGTGATGTGGGATCGACCCACGCATGGGCAGAAGTTTTTGTCCCGGGCGCAGGCTGGATCACTTTCGATCCGACCAATCGCGGCGTCGGCGGCTTCAATCTAATACCCGTCGCCGTCGTACGCGACATCCAGCAGGCGATTCCGGTGTCCGGCAGTTTCGTAGGGATGACTGACGCCTTCGCGGGCATGTCAGTGGAGGTTCTCGTCACATCATAAGCTGGTGATTTGTTTCTAGGCGAAGGCTGCTCTGGATCATCCGTAATGATGACAACGCGGCCGTAACGCCGAGCGTCGTGGAGTATCTGGACCACTGCCGGCGATCGCAATCTAAAGCCGCTTGAACCAAGCGTGGAATCCACCGTTGCATTGGCTCATAGACGCCTCACCGAACACGCTCTCGCTTTTGAAATTCCATGTCGCCCCCGCAAATTGCGAAAGCTTCCTGTACCTTATCTTCGATCGCATCGGCGGCGGTCGGGAATCTGTCTGTGCAACCGGTCACTGCTTTGACGATTTCAGATCAAAGCTAACGGGGGCACACGCCGGGCGTTACAGCCATCCGCGCTCTCCGAATGCAGAAAGATCAACTCCACGTGGCGCATACCATCCGCCCGAGCTATAGCGGGCGCCAAGCTTCAGAGCGACTCCTTGTTGCCATAAGGAATCCGCAGCGGCGTACCTGTAACCGAATTTGGCTGCGCGGGCCAGTGGAGCCGCAGAGGCGTTTGGTTTGCGTTTCCGAGACCTCTTCGTCGTCGCCGTCGATTGAGGCGCAACTGATCCCGCCGGCTTGTAGGAGTTCTTGCGACTGCGCTTGCGGCGCTTCGCGCTTCGGTTCGAAGTCTATCCACGCGGACATGGCAGCCGAGTTGGCCTTCGCGTCCTCGGGAATGACGACGCCTTTCCCCTGCGCGATCTTCTTGGCGTACAACATCTGTGCCGGGCTTGCCGGTTTGGAGTTCGAGCTTCCCCAGCGTTTCACCATCGGCTTTTCTTGGGCGCGTGTTCGCTAAGAAATTTTCGGCAGATCGATATCGACGTCTTGTAGCCCGGCGGAGGCTTGATGCCCTTCTGCCGGGCGAGGCTATAGGCAAAGCGCTTCATCGCCGGCGTCGGCGGAAACGTCCCGTGGCCGTTGCCGACCGCTGCGCCAAGCAAGGGAGGCCCTCCGGCAGCGCCGCCTTCCTTGAGCTTGCCTATGATCCGCTCGGCGACGCTGCATACTGCGTCAATCGCACCGACCATCTCCTGCTTGCCGACAACGACATCGTCGAGCAGGCATTCAAGTTGCGCCGTCACCCCCGGATCGACTAGGGCTGGGTCGGCCTGTTTGAGAACACCGAACAGCGACAAGCCGGCCTCGGTCGGCACGATGTGCTTTCCCTCGGCAGTCAGGAAACTCTGTTTCTTCAGCCCGCCGATGATCTCCGCTCGGGTCGCCGGCGTGCCAATGCCCTTGGCCTCCTTCAGGCGCTCCCGCAGAACCTCATCGTCTACAAAGCGCCAGGCATTTTGCATCGCCTCGATCAGGGTGCCTTCGTTGTAACGCGGCGGTGGCCGGGTCTCCTTGTCCTCGATTTTCGGATCGTGCAGTTGCGCAGTCTCGCCGTTGCGCAGCGGCGGCAGCAATTGCGCCTCGTCACCCTTTTCGTCAGCGGGCTGCCAGTCAGGGAAAGCTGCGCGCCAGCCGAGATCGATCGGTTGACGACCGGAAGCGCGGAATTCGAAACCACGCACGTCGAGCGTTGCGGTTGTCTGCCGGTAGCGGAAGTCGGGCATCAGGGCGGCCAGATAGGCCCGCGCGATGACGTCGAACAGTTTTTTCTCATCTGACGACAGGCGAGGCCACACCTCCGGCAATTTGTCGATCGTGTTGACGTTTGGAATAACGGCGTGATGGCTCGCACCCTCCAGCCCCTTGTCGTAGAAAGTGCCGCTCGCTCCCTTGCGGATGACTGGCGGGGTGGGCACGGGGATTATGCTGAACGACTGACCCACCCGCAGTCCGGCAACAATTCGCGGCACGTCCGATATCAGGCTCTGCGGCAGGTAGCGCACCTCGGCGCGCGGATAGGTGATGATCTTCTTGCCCTGACCATCATAGAGTTCCTGCGCCACCTCGAGTGTCTTGCTGGCCGGCCAGCCGAATCGCGAGCCGCATAGTTTCTGCAACGACGGCAGATCGTGCAGCTTGGGTGGCCCTTGCCGCTTATCCTCGACGCGCACGACAAGCGCGCCCTCGAAGCCCCGTGCCGCATTGACTGCGTCCTGAGCAATCTCGCGCCGGACAATCCGGTCCTGCGGCGCGTGCCGCATCTGGAACTGGCCGCCTGCAACCTTCGCGGTGGCGACAACTTCAAAATAGGCGAGTGGCACAAAGTTGCGGATTTCCAACTCGCGCTTGCACACGATGGCCAAGGTCGGCGTCTTGACGCGACCAACGCCGATGACCCTCCGCACACCCTGCCCGAGAATAACGGTCGCGGTGCGCGTAAGTGACAGGTTGAAATCTGGTCGGCCTGTCGGCGTGCGACGGCGGCGGCGTAAAGCCGGGCATATTCGCTATTTGGTTTTGCCCGACCGAATGCATCGCGGATGGTCTGCGAATCCTGCGCAGTGAACAGCACCCGCAATACCTGACCGCGGTACTCATAATGTTCGAGAATTTCCTGACCAATGAGCTGACCCTCGCGATCGCAGTCGGTGGCCAGCCAAACCCGCTTGGCGGTGCGTAATGCCTCGCGAATGGCTCTGAGCTTGGCGGCTTTGTTGCCGCCTTCTGCCGGGCGAGTGCCGTAAAGTCCTTCGGGCCGCAGCAGGATCGGCGACCAGCGCTTCCAGGCCGGCACGACATCCTCGGGTTCGAGCAGGTCGAACAAATGACCCTCGGCCGCGAAGAGGATTTCTCCGTAACGAGAACCGACGCTGGCGCGGACGTCTTTCGCCTGGCTGGATTTTTCCGTGATGACGATCTGATCGGCCATAATGGCTCGTTTCGAAGAACCGATTCGACAGCGGAAACTGCCGAACATATAGTGAACAAAATCGCGTCGCAAGCTTTGCTCTGTTGGGGCGGGTCGCTTGCGATGTGACTTGCTTTCGAGCACCAACGCAGCCGGCCTGGAGATAGAGCACTGCCAAGGTTGGGGTCGAGGGTTCGAATCCCTTCGCCCGCTCCAAAATCACGTTAAATCACAAGGCGTTATGGCTCGCAGGCCGCTGATCGTCGCTTGCCCGATCTATTGGGGAAGCACAGGGGAAGCAATTGGCTGAATTTCACGCCCGCCGACCGTTGGAGGGCGGCGCCGCATCAGTCATCCATCGTTGTACATTTCGAGCGCGGATATGTGGCGAGGGCGGTCGACGGATTCTTACATCCGCAGCTAAAAGGAGACAGGATTTCATGTCAGAAATCAAGTAGCCCAAGAACGCCCTTGCCTCCACTGTATGATGGTCGAACTGATCGATGATTACTTCGCCGAGTATCCCGCAGCGCCGGGCAGGTCAGACAAAGTCGATACCGATGAAGCCGATGAAGTGATCGACGCCATCGCAAAGACATTCGCGGAACTAACTAGCGGTCAAAGAGGGTGCGATTCGCAAGCAACTGGTCGAGAGTTGATGCGTGAAATCATGAACTACGATGCCGAGTTTCGTCGAGAAGACGCGGCAGGGTCAATCGTGTCTCATGCGCGGCACTGACAACAGGCGGGGCTGATCTTGGAAGCCTCACTCTATAGATGATAGATGCTGCGCCTCACCGGCGAGCGCCCACACCGTGAGCGCTGCAGAGGCTAGGTCGATCACGCCGACGACAAGAGCAACCGCTGGCACAAGCCGTACAACGACCAAAGCCGTCAAAGCCGCCATTACCCACAGCCGCATCGCGACGGTGAGTTTGATAATCGTTCGTGATCTGGTCACAGCGCCCAACGCACAAGATGCCTAGATTGAAAAGTGGAAGGGCCAACAAGCGGTTCCACCAATCAGCGGAACGGAATAAAGAACCGCAGAAGCGCCGGCGCGAGAAAGAGAACTAGCGCCACGGCAACCAGATAGACCCCGTGCCAAAAATCAAAGTCTGTTCGCTAGTGAAGGGTGGTGCCGGCCGCATGGCCTATTATCCGTAAAGTCTAGGGCCGCGCAGAGCAATCCGCGCCGACCCCGCCCCCACCCTGGACAGGCCGGGGGTGGTCTCTCTGGCCTGCACCCGGTTTGTTGACAGCATCCTAAGCTAATTGCATCCGATTTTCGAACTCCATTGGGCTCAGATATCCGATTGTCGAGTGTCGACGTTTGGGATTGTAGAAGCGCTCGATATAGTCGAACACGTCAGCTTTGGCCTCATCCCTCGTTCGATACAGCTTGCGTGCTATACGCTCGGTCTTCAGCGAGGAGAAGAAGCTCTCCATCGCCGCATTGTCCCAGACATTGCCTGAACGGCTCATCGAGCAGATGACACCATGGTCAGCCATCAGCCGCTGGAATTGCTCGCTGGTGTACTGGCTACCGCGATCGGAGTGATGCAGCAGTGCGTCGGGCTTGCCTCGGCGCCAGATCGCCATCACCAATGCATCGGTGACGAGCTGAGCCGTCATCGCTGCATTCATCGACCAACCGACCACACGCCGCGAGAACAGGTCGATGACAGCGGCGACATAGAGCCAGCCCTCCGCGGTCCAGACGTAGGTGAAGTCGGCGATCCATTTGCGGTTGCGAGCAGCCGCCGCGAAGGTGCGGTCGAGCACGTTTGGAGCGACGGCGGCGACCGGCCGCTCACCTAGATCGGGTGGCAGGCGACGCCGGCGCGGACGGGCTTTGAGAGCCTGTAGCCGCATCAATCGCTCGATCCGATGCAAGCCACACGACACCCCGTCGGCGAGAAGATCGTGCCACACCCGCCTGGCGCCGTAGGTCCGATCGCTGGCGAGGAAGCTGGCGCGAACCTTGGCACCGAGCTCTTCATCGCTGCGGCTGCGCCGACTGCGCGGTCGCTTCGGCCAAGCATAGAAGCCTCCCCGCGAGACACCGAGCGCCCCGCACAACCAGTCCGCCGGCCAGATCCCCCGGTGCTTCGCAATGAACCCGAACTTCACGTCGATTCCTTCGCGAAGTAGGCCGCGGCTTTTTTTAGGATGTCCCGCTCGGCCTTCAGCTTGATCACTTCGCGCTTGAGCCGTGCGATCTCAAGCTGCTCGGGCTTCATCTGGCCTTGGCCGGGGAAGGCGTGTTGCGGGTCCTCCGCGGACTTCTTCATCCAATTGCGCAATTGCGAACTTATGCACGCTCAGGTCTTGCGATGCCTGGGCGTAAGACACGCCGCGATCCCTGATCAGCCGCACCGCCTCAAGCTTGAACTCTCGAGTAAACTTCCGTCTCTCCATGACCCACCTCCAGCTCCATCAAAACACCTAACTGGGTCTTCGGAACCGGGTGCAGGCCACGCGCAAAAAGTAGGACCCCCTCGGAATTTAGGACCTGAAAAACCCCTTTTTACTTTTGCCTAACATTTCCCATTCCTCCATGGTCTTCGATCTCTACGAAATTAAGGAAATTCGTGCCTAGTTGTTGGGCGAGCGAGGTGTCGCGGTAGAGAGAGTGCGTCATGCCAATCTTGTCAGCTTTACATGTCTAAAGGCGTTTGCCCTCGACCAGCGGGATGAGCCGAAGGACGCGCACGATCTGATCTTTTGCATTGAAAACGGGGATGGCGGTTTAGCGGCGGCCGCAAAGAAATTCCAATCCGCCCAGAAGGGAACGCACGGGAAGATCGTTGAAGAAGCGCTCCGCATTCTCGCCAAGCGATTTACGGATGATGGAGTGAAAGGATATCGGAAGGACGGACCGGTGGCTGTCGCTAGGTTTGAAATCGGGGACGGGGAAGATATGAGGGAAAACCGCCTCCGGCGCCAGCGCGAGACCAGCGACGTGATTGCGCAATTGCTGCATGCAATGGGGTAAGCGAGCTTGGCAACCGAGCGCGACAATTCGCAAACGCGCAATCGTTTTTTCTTATCAGTGTTAGCGGGCGAACCCGCATTAGGACGGACAGGTTTCACTCGATGGTGCGCGAGCGAGTGTGCCGTTTACCGATCCGCCCTTCGTCCGCTTTTAGACTATTTCGGACCTCATACGACACCCGCACCGAACGCACGGGTAGCGATTGACCCGAAGCTGACTCTCCCCGCCGTCAATTGACGCATTGCGAAAGGTTCATTCGCCCTTGATGTTGGTCGCCTCGTACGAGCGAAGTGCACCTAAAGGACAGCGCGGTGGCCGGCGAGTTCATCGGCGGCAACGCGGGGTTCGCGCGCCATTCTGGGGATAGCGTCTGGGTCGTAATTTCCGGTCAGCTCCCGAGTTGCGAGAGGATGCTTCTCAGAGCCTGCGCGGCGCGCGCCTTGTCCAGTTTTTGCAGGTCCAAGAAAATCCTCAGGCCCTCTTGTTCCTCGCGGATGACCTTCCCCCGCTCCGGCAATCTATCTAACTGGTCGAGAATCTTATAGTTGCGAACCGGCTTGGCGAAGCCCTTGGCCTGGATCGGGTCCTGCTCCTCGGCCAACACGATATCTTTGACCAGCGAATAGGTTTCATGGCTGATGAGAATGCGGCCCAACTCGGCATGCGATTGCAGCCGGGAGGCGAGATTCACCTCATTGCCGATGATGGTGTAGTCCATGCGGTCCTCGCTGCCGAAATTGCCCACAGTGCAATAGCCTGTACTGATGCCGATCCGCAGCTGGAACGGCCTTTCCAGCCCGGCATCGCGCCACTCGAACTGGAGGTCCCGCATCCGCCTCTGCATCGCGATGGCCATGTTGACGCACGCTATGGCGTCCTCCTTGACCCCCTTCGTCTCCGGGTCGCCGAAGAATGCCATGATCGCGTCGCCAACGTACTTGTCGATCGTCGCACCATGCTCAAGGGCGATCTTCGACATCTCTGTCAGGTAGTGGTTGAGCAGTCCTGTCAATTCCTCGGATTCCAGATCGTCGGTCGTCGCGGTAAAATCCGCAATATCGGAAAAGAACACGGACAGCTTCTTGCGGTTCGAGGCTATCTCGACACTGCGCTGGCCGGTAAAGATCGACGAATAGACTTGGGGTGAGAGATACTTCGACAGCTTCGTCGAGAGTATCTCCAGCTGCCGCTTCTGTTCGCTCACGGATTCGTTCGCCAGCTCCGCCTTATGCTTGGCCTCGCGAATTTGCTCCTCAGCTCGCTTTATCTCGCTAATGTCTGTGTAGACGGCGACGACCCCGCCTTCCGCCGTCTTGCGCTCATTGATTTGAAGCCAACGCCCTTCGGCGACGCGCAGGACATGGGGCTCCCCCGGGTGCCGGTGTTTTGCCAGACGCTCGCCAACCCATTCCTCGAACCTTCCGCTGGCCTCCTCGACAACGCCTTGTTCCGCTGCGCTTCGGATGATCATTTCGAATGGCGTGCCCAGGGGTGGCACGCTCATTCCGGGAAAAAGCAGCTCTCCATACGCGCTGTTGCAGACGACCAGCCGGTCGTCTGCATCGTACAAGGAAAAGCCCCCCGAAATCGATTCGATCGCGTCAGTCAGCCGCTGTTCGCTGCGCCGGAAGGCAATCTCCGCCTCCTTGCGCTCGGTGACATCGCTCCAAGAGCCGACCACCTCGGCCGCTTGACCCTTCTCGTCGCGTATCAATTGCTGTGCATCGTTCACCCAGCAGTAGGTGCCGTCCTTCTTGAGAAATCGATACTCGACCGTGTTTCGGCCTTTCTTGAACAGTTGGATGGACTCAGCTTCCACGGCGGCTAACTCATCGGGGTGGACGCGGCTGCGCCAGAAATCCGGGTGTTCGAGGTATTCCTCCGGCTCGTAGCCCAGATGCTCCCTGATGTTCTGACTGACGAAGGTCGGCGCGAAATCTCCCGCTGCCTTGTAGCTGTAGATCACCGCGGGCGCAGACGATAACAAGCGACCGATACGGTCCTGGGCAGCGACGAGGGCTTCGCCAAGCTGCTTGCGCGCCGTGATGTCGCTCCAGGCACCCACCACTTCGATCGGATCGCCCGCCGCATTGCGCAGTAGCTGCAGTTCATCGTTGATCCAGCAGTAGCTGTCATCCTTCTTTCGGAAGCGGTATTCAATGCTCAGGCGCCCCTCCGCAAACAGTCGCGGATATTCGCCGAGGATGCGCTGGCTGTCCTCGGGATGGACACGACTTCGCCAGAAATCCGGGCTCTCAAGGTATTCTTCCCGGTCGTAGCCCAGCAGGCTTTTCACGTTCTGGCTTATGAATGTTGGTGCGTAGTTGCCAGTCGCTAGGAAGCTGTAGATGACAGCCGGCGAGCTAGAGAGCAGATACTCGACGCGCTCCCGGGCTGCCGCCGCTGCTTCTTCCGCTCGCTTGCGCTCGGTGACATCGCTCCACGAGCCGACCACCTCGGCCGCTTGGCCCTTCTCGTCGCGTATCAATTGCTGTGCATCGTTCACCCAGCAGTAGGTGCCGTCCTTCTTGAGAAATCGATACTCGACCGTGTTTCGGCCTTTCTTGAACAGCTGGATGGACTCAGCTTCCACGGCGGCTAACTCATCGGGGTGGACGCGGCTGCGCCAGAAATCCGGATGATCAAGGTATTCCTCCGGCTCGTAACCCAACCGGTCTCTGATGTTCTGACCGACGAAGGTCGGGGCGAAATCTTCCGCCGCCTTGTAGCTGTAGATCACAGCGGGCGAGCTGGTGAGCAACTGTGACAGCCGGGCGTGAGCCGCAGCTTTCTCCTCCTCCGCCGCCTTGCGCGCCGTGATGTCACTCCAAGAGCCGACGATTTCCACGGGTTTGCCGTCGAAGCCGCGAATTAGATGCTGATCATCGTTCACCCAGCAATAGGAGCCATTCTTGCGGCGAAAGCGATACTCCACCGAGTGCACTCCATTCTGGAAGAATGTGGATATTACCTTTTCGACCCGGGCCAAATCGTCGGGATGCACACGCTCGCGCCAGAAGGACGCATCTTCCAGATATTCGGCTGCCGCGTAGCCGAACACGTCGATAATATTGTCGCTGACGAAGGTCGGCGCAAAATCGCCGGTGGCCTTGAAGCTGTAGATCACCGCAGGTGACGCACTTAGCAATCGTACCAGACGCTCCTGCGCCGCCGCCTGCGCCTCTCTGAGTTGCCGACGAGCCCTGGTTTCGCGCTCGCGTGTTGCGTTCTTTATGGCCCGTTCTATGACAATGGCAGTTCCCTTGGCGTCGAAATCACCAGGGGAAATGCCTAAAATTTCTGGCAGAGCCGCGGTGGCGGTCTTGGCGTATTCGCTCGCTGTCGTCATGGCGCGCGCCTCCTGGACGTGAATTCCCGCCGTCCAATGCTGATTCTACTGATACCGCCCGTTGGGGGCACGAGGCCCGGGCAATAAACAATTTTACCACGCTTTGATTGCGGGTTGTGTGAAATGAATCACGCTCGCCGGCTACTCTTGGACGAGCGGCAGGATTTACTTCAGGGAGGTGAAGTTCTCTGCGACTCTTTCTTGCAATGCATGAGTTAGCTTTTGGCCCATCGCGCTCAATTTCACATTAGGACCTGATGTCAGCTTTCGGGCGAAAGCGGAACTGGGCCGGGCGGCAGAGGCCGCTGCCTCGGTCGAAAATGACCTTGTATGGACCGGCCGTGTGTTGCAAGCCAGATGTGAGTGATGAAGTGGATTGGTCTTGCGCTTCTGTATCCGGCCCGTGAATAGAGCGTTCATGCTCTTGGCCATCATGGATATCCGCACGCATCCGATCTCATTCTGCGAAAGGCCCTGAGAGGCCGGTTGGGTCACCAGATCACGGGTGCGACGGCGAGACCGTTTCTCCATCTCCTCAATCCAACTCGCAGACCTCGGCAGTCAGTTAAGCGCTACAGGTTGTTCAAAAAAGCTCTTGATCTTACGCTGCATCTATTATGACGCGCGATTCGTAGTTGCGCCGTTGCGCCAAGACCGTCCAAGCGATCCGCGCTAGCTTATTGGCGAGCGCAGTTGCCAGAACATTGTGATGCAGCCGTTTCGCCGCGGCCGTGAGCCACGGTCCAAAGCTATGCTTTGCCCATTTTGCCGGTCTGAGCAGAACAACTCGGGCGCCCTGCATGAACAGCGTGCGCAGGTAGCGATTGCCGCGCTTGCTGATGCGCCCAAGGATCGTCCGATCACCTGTCGACATCTGCTTCGGTACCAGACCGAGCCAAGCGGCAAAGTCACGACCCTTGGCAAACGCGATGCCACTGCCAACGGCTGCTACCATTGCGCTAGCGATGATCGGGCCGATGCCAGGAATGGTCATCAACTGCCGGCAGCTCTCGGTATCGTGTGCCAGCTCGTCGATCTCTTCAGTGACGTGTTCAATACGCTCATCGAGCCGCCGCCAATCGCCACTGAGATCCTCAATAATCCTGATGATACGGGATGACAGCACGTCGATACGCCTAGCCAAGATGTCCGGGAGCTGCTGACGCAGGAAGCGAAGCCCTTGGCGTACCGGAATGCCGTGCTCCAACAGAAAGCCGCGAATCTGATTGATCACAGCGGTCCGCTCGCTGATCAAGCGAGATCGCACACGGTGCAGGGCTTGCAGGTCCAGCTGATCGTCGGTCTTTACCGGAACGCAACGTGTCGATGGCCGCTGCACAGCTTCCGCGATCGCGTGCGCATCCCGGAAATCGTTCTTGTGACCTTGACGGAACGGCTTGGCATAAACCGGTGGCACCTGCTTCACGTCATGACCGAGCGCGATCAGCGCTCGAGCTACGCAATGTGTCGCCATGCCGGCCTCGATACCGATTAGACACTGCGGCACATTCGCAAGCCGTGCTGCAATCCGGCAGCGAGTGAGTTTCTCGCGCAAAACAATCGCTCCCCTGTCATCCAAGCCAATCAAATGTAGCGTGTTCTTGCCCGTATCGATGCCAATGGTGCTGGCGACTGCGGTATCTGTCTTCCGGGACATGGCGATGCTCCTCGTGCTTCTAAGCCCCGCCAACTCTCAGAGCCGTTAGGGGCGGGAGCACGGCCGGTCCATCCCATTCTGCGACGTGGGCGAATCCAACTTAGCTGCGACCGCTTCCCATATCGGTTGGCGGCTATTTCAGGAGACCGCTCATCGAGATGCAATCGAGGATCTAGGGCTGTCGCGGCGGGGCAAATACTTCAAGCGCGGTAACGTACTAGCGACGCAAGTTCCTCCCGAGAATTTCGTTGAACGCGGAACTCGCTCGCTCGAGTCGTTTGCCAAGCCTCGGCCATCATAAAGTCAAACATGGGTCGATGATGGGCCGTAAAGCAAAAAAGCGTCGGAGCGGGAGGACATGCCTGATCGGAAAGATTTTCCGGTTTCATGGCTTGCGGCGATTGCCGCCCTCACCGCCGCAGGCGTTGGGGCCAGTCGCGCGCAGATGCCGCTTCCGGCGGCCGTCAAACCAACCGGTGCCGATCTCTTCAACCAGCAATGCGCCGCGTGTCATTCGCTGAACCCAGCTGATCCGCCGCGCCAGGGGCCATTATTGGCAGGCGTCTACGGCCGCAAGCCCGGCAGCATCGCGAACTTCCGCTATTCGCCGGGCTACGATAAGGCGGATTTTAGCTGGGACGAAACGCATCTTGACCTCTACCTGACTGACCCGCAGACGGTCATCCCCGGTTCCATGATGCTCTACAAACAGCAGAACGTAGACACGCGCAAAGCCATCATAGCCTTCCTGAAGGAGCAGAAATGACCGGGAAGCCCGTACACTCGATGATCCGCGTCCTCGACGAAGTGCGCGCAACCGAATTCTACCGGCGCGCCTTCGGGCTGGAACCGGCAGATCGTATCGCATTTGACGATTTCACGCTGATCTACTTGCGCAACGCGACCTCGCCATTCGAGCTTGAGCTCACGATCAATAATGGTCGCGTCGATCCCTACGTGCTCGGCGACGGTTACGGCCACTTCGCGGTGGTGGTGGATGACCTGGATGGCGAGCACGCGCGCCTGGGAGCGGCGGATCTCAAGCCCGGCCCGCTGCGCGAACTGACGCGCAATGGCGCTCGCATCGCGCGCTTCTTCTTCATCAAGGATCCGGACGGCTACAGTATCGAGGTCATCGAACGCGGCGGCCGTTTTGGCTGAAACCGACCCACGACTGTCACAACCAGAGCACAACGCAGACCAAGGAGGACGCTATGAGAGAAATCGATCGTCGCAGCAAAATCGATCGTCGCAATTTCCTCAAAACTGCCGGCGCAGTGCCGCCGGCGGTGGCGGTTGCGGCAACCGTCGGCCTCTCCGTCGACGGCGCCTGGGCCGATAGCGCCCAAGCGCTGAAACCCGATACGATGAAGACGCTCGCGCAATTGGCGCGCGACATCTATCCCCACGATCACCTCGCTGATCGTTACTACATCGCCGCGGTAACGCCATGGGACGCCATGGCCACATCCGACCCGAAACTGAAGGCTCTTATGGAGGAAGGCATCGCTTTCCTCAATGAAAGCGCACATGCCGCCTACAAAGTACCTTACCGCGCGGTGGCTTGGGAGGAGCAGCGCGTCGCCCTCCTGCGCCAAATCGAGCAAACCGAGTTTTTCGGCAAGGTGCGCAGCGATCTGCTCGTCTCGCTCTACAACAATCACGAGGTGTGGCCGAAGTTCGGATACGAGGGCTCGTCGGCTGAGCACGGCGGGTACATCAATCGCGGCTTCAATGACATCAACTGGCTGAGCTGAGGGAGGACACCATGGCAAAATTCGACATCAACGACGACGAACTCGTCGTCATCGTCGGTTCTGGTGCGGGCGGCGGCACGCTCGGCAACGAACTTGCCCAAAAGGGCATCAAGGTCGTGATCCTCGAGGCCGGCGACCGAAACGAGATCCAGGACTTTGTCAACGATGAATGGGGAAGTTTCACACAGCTCGCCTGGAAAGATATGCGTACCACATCGGGCAACTGGCGGGTCGCGCACGATTTCCCCAATCTGCCGGCCTGGATCGTCAAATCAGTTGGCGGCTCGACCGTTCACTGGGCTGGTGCGTCGCTACGCTTCGAGGAGCACGAGTTTAAGATCAAAACAGTCTATAGCGACATCGCTGGCGCCAACTTGCTCGACTGGCCAATCACGCTCGCGGAGATGGAGCCCTGGTACGCCAAAGCTGAGTTCAAGATGGGGACGACGCGCACCAACGGCATTCCAGGGCTGCCCGGTAGCAACAACTTCAAAGTTATGGAAGCCGGCGCACGCAAGCTCGGCTACAAGGAAGTCCACACCGGCCGGATGTCAATCAACAGTCAGCCGCGCGATGGCCGCGGCGCATGCCAGCAGATCGGCTTCTGCTTTCAGGGATGCAAGTCCGGAGCAAAATGGTCGACGCTCTACACCGAAATCCCCAAAGGTGAGGCGACCGGCAATCTCGAGGTTCGGCCAAACAGCATGGCGGTGCGGATCGAACACGACGCCGGCGGCAAGGCGAACGGCGTTGTGTATGTCGACGGCGACGGCAAAATGCAGAAGCAGAAAGCCCGCGTCGTCGCGGTCGCTGGCAATTCGCTGGAAAGCCCGCGACTGTTACTCAATAGCCACTCCAACATGTTTCCGGACGGACTCGCCAATACCTCCGGCCAGGTCGGCCGCAATTACATGCGTCACATGACCGGCAGCGTCTACGCCGTTTTCGACAGACCCGTGCATATGTATCGCGGGACTACGATGGCGGGCATCATCATGGATGAGGCGCGCCACGACCCGAAGCGCGGCTTCAGCGGCGGCTACGAAATGGAAACGCTGTCGCTAGGTCTGCCATTCATTGTCGCTTTCCTTAATCCGGGCGCTTGGGGGCGCAGCTTCACGACGGCGATCGACGGTTACTCCAACATGGCCGGAATGTGGCTAGTCGGCGAGGACTTGCCGCAAGAGACTAACCGCGTCACGCTCGACCCTGTGGTGAAGGACTCCAATGGAATGCCGGTCGCGAGCGTCCACTATGACGACCATCCCAATGACATTGCCATGCGCAATCACGCCTACCAACGAGGCGCGGCAGTGTACGACGCGGTCGGCGCGACCCGGACGTTCCCGACGCCGCCCTACCCCAGCACCCACAACATGGGGACAAACCGGATGAGCGAGAAGGCCCGCGATGGCGTCGTCAACAAATATGGGCAGACACACGACATCAAGAACCTGTTCGTCTCGGATGGCAGCCAGTTCACGACCAGTGCCGCGTGTAATCCGACGCTGACCATAGTCACGCTTGCTATCCGCCAAGCCGACTATATCGGTGGGGCGATGCAGCGAGGCGAGATCTAATCTCCTCTGAGCCCAAGTGCACTTCCAGCACTTCTTATTCACGGCCAAGCGAGCGCGTCGGCGCTCGCTTGGAGCCGGATCTGCCCAGGAGTCCATCCGGCATATTGCGGACCATCAAGACCGCCAAGCAGATGCTATCACTCAATTTCCGACCCCCAAAAACTTGCGGCTTATGCCAAACTCGCCTGGCCACGATACATGGCATTCGACGACGCCTCCTACATCACAGGCGTCGAACTCGTCGTCGACGGCGGCCGCACTCGACCCTAACCGGCGCACCGCCGACTCTTCGCAGCGGCGCGCCACCGGCTGGCCTACTTCTCGACGATGTCGCCTGTTGGCCCATCGCGACCAATTTCACATTACGACCCGATGTCGACTTTCGGCGTAAAGCCGAAGTGCCGTTGACGTATGGTCGCACTTAGCAACGGGCGCGACGGCAGACGGCTTTACCTTTTCACCCCTGACCGGGAACTTCCGCTTTCAGACGATTTAGTCGGCAAACAGCGTTTCGGTCGCTCTGAGGCGATTTGCTTAGGAGGCGCCTTCGGGCTCTTATGCTCCGTGTCTACAATCAAAGACGATCGGCCGGGTGCTCTACACCCGTGCCACTGGAGAGATCGCGATGTTGGCAGATCCGGTTTTTTGGATACTTGTTCTTCCTGGTCTGCTGTTAGGGGCGTATGCGCAGTGGCGCATCAAAACCAATATGGTAAAGTATTCTCAGGTCAGGACGCTGGACGGCATCACTGGCGCCCAAGTGGCGCGTCGGTTGCTGGATTCGCAGGGCCTTCAAAAGGTAGCAATCGAGTCCACCCCGGGGATGCTGAGCGATCATTATGATCCTCGTTCCAAGACATTGCGGCTAAGCCAGGAAGTATACTTTGCACCGAGTATAGCGGCAGCTGGAATAGCAGCTCATGAAACGGGGCATGCGTTGCAGGATGCCGTGGATTACCTACCCTTGGAGGCGCGCACCTACATCGTGCCCCTGGTGCAACTAGCTTCACAGACCGCCCCCTGGCTGTTTATCGCAGGAATGATAATGCAGTTTCCGACCCTGGCCTGGGTCGGCATTATTCTCTTCGGGTCGTCTTCCCTCTTTGCCTTGATCACTTTGCCAGTAGAATTCAATGCCAGTAAGAGGGCGCAAGAATTATTGATAAGCCATGGTATTATCCGGGGCGATCAGCAAATAGCCGGAGTTCAGAAAGTTTTGAGGGCTGCTGCTTGGACCTATGTGGCTGCTGCCGTGTCTGCAATCGGTAGTTGGCTATTCTACGTCTTCGTCCTGCTTTCTCAGGCGCGCCCGCGAGCCGTCCCCTAGCGGCCACGCCCTAGCAGGCTGTTGAAGAAGTGGGTCGCGGTTTGGCTGATTGAGTGATTCACTTTCTCCGAAACGATTCGGAGGTTAGGTGATGCGGGGTGGGGATAAGCGGACTGGCGAGCTTTTCAGCTACGTCGACCTTGAGAAGCGGGTTCGGTCGGATCATCCGCTGAGAGCGATCAGAGGGCTTGTGAACGAGGCGCTGGTCGCGCTGGAGCACGAATTCTTCGCGCTTTATGCGCCGATCGGGCGGCCGTCGATCCCGCCGGAGAAGCTGCTGCGAGCGATGCTGTTGCAGGCGTTCTATTCAATCCGGTCGGAACGGCAGCTGATGGAGCGGCTGGAGTATGATCTGCTATTCCGCTGGTTCGTCGGAATCGGGGTCGATGCTGCCGTGTGGGACCATTCGGTGTTCTCAAAGAACCGTGACCGGCTGCTCGAAGGGAATATCGCCGCAAGGTTCCTGGCGGCGGTTCTGGATCAGCCGCGGGTGAAGAAGCTGCTATCCACCGAGCACTTCACGGTCGACGGGACGCTGATCGAAGCGTGGGCTTCGTTGAAGAGCTTTAAGCCACGGGACGGATCGGACGAGCCGCCGGCCGGTGGCGGGCGCAATACCGAAGCCGATTTCCACGGCAAGAAGCGGTCGAACGAGACGCATGTCTCGACGACGGATCCCGATGCACGGCTCTACCGCAAGGGGCCGGGCAAGGAAGCCAAGCTCTGCTTCATCGGCCATGGCTTGATGGAGAACCGCCATGGCCTTCTGGTTGATGCTTGCCTGACGCCGGCTGACGGCCATGCCGAGCGGGTAGCGGCGCTCGCCATGATCGAACCGCGCGCCGACCGACCGCGCGCGATCACGCTCGGTGCCGACAAGGCCTACGACGCGGAAGACTTCGTCAATGAGCTGCGCTCGATGACAGTGACACCGCATGTGGCGCAGAACACCAGCGGCCGAAGTTCGGCGATCGACGCACGCACGACGCGGCACGGCGGCTATGCCGTCAGTCAGCGCGTCCGCAAGCGCATCGAAGAGGCGTTCGGCTGGATCAAGACGGTGGCCAGGCAGGAGAAGACGAAGTTCCGCGGTCGCGGCCGCGTCGGGTGGGCCTTCGCCTTCGCTGCCGCCGCCTACAATCTGGTGCGATTGCCGAAGCTCATCGCGGAAAATGGTTGATGGCAAAGCTTCCCGCCTTCGCCAAGGCTTTTGCCGCTCGCTGGCGTATCGTCGAGACAGGCTTCGCATGCGATGGTGCCTGACTTCTTCAACGGCCTGCTAGTGGGTATAAAGGTTGCAAGGTGGCGCCGAACGAGCGCGCAACCGTGCAACCGTGTACCTTATCACCTTGTTAGCATTGGTCGGCAGCGTCGAGACTGGCGCGTTGCCGGCGCGCGGGCGCTCTTATTCAGTCGGATCGGCACCGAGCGTCGCGCGCATAACCACGCACCTGCTCCAGATAACCGCCGCGCGTGAGTCCTCGGACCCGCATAGCCGCCCACCGAAACGTTTGCCGTCGGCTATCACCATCAATATTTTATCGATAGTACGCAACACTTCCGCTCTTCACGCAGAAGGCAGCGTACGCGAGAAGATGAAGCCGGTCAGCCGAGATCAATCTGTTGTGGCACCGACGCACACTCGGCAAAAGGTCTGCCGCCGTAGCGATCGACGAGAGTTTGGAAAGCCGCGTTCGCAATCGTCTCCGATCCCCAAATCGGCCAAGCACCAGCCGATCGAGCTCAAGATCTTCTCGACTGATTTGGGCTATTACGTCGATCTTCGTTGCCCCAGCGACGAATGTTGCCAAGAGGCCAACAATTGGCTGAGATAGCCCGCCGTGGGGTGAGTGACTTTTGGCAGGCGAAAAAAGGGAGGAGATACCATGCCGCGCATGTTGCCGCGCTTTGTCCTGCTTGCGCTATCATTCGCGGGTTCGACAGCCTTGGCCGTGCCGGCGATGGCCACAAGCTGTGGAGACTTAGCCAAGATTGCGCCACCCGACGCCACTGTTACATCGGCGACGGAGGAGACTGGTTCGTTTGAATCGCCAAAGGACGGCCTCGGCAACACCACTAAAGTAACGGTTCCGTTCTGTCGGATTGTTGGCATCGCCAAGTCCGAGCCGACATCGAGCATAGGCTTCGAACTGTGGCTGCCGCCGGAGGATAAGTGGAACGGTCGGATGCTGGCGAGTGGCAATCTCGGCCATTCTGGGGTGCCCATTTATCCGTCGCTGAACGATGCGCTGACACGCGGTTTTGCGGCGCTCGGCGACGATCTCGGCCATCAATCCAATGCTTTCGTGATGGATTGGGCCGTAGGCCATCCGGAACGCATTAAGGATTGGGGCCATCGCGGCAGTCATTTCAGCACTGTCGCCGTAAAGGCAATTATCGCGGCCTACTATGGCAGCGCGCCGAGATATTCGTATTTCACAGGTTGCTCTCATGGCGGCGGCAGCGGTCTCGCCGAGGCGCAGCGTTACCCTGAGGACTATGACGGCATCATCGCAGGCGCTTTTGGCAATGACTGGACCGGCGTTTCGGCGGCCTACGTCTTCGAGGCGCAGGCGGCGCTCAACGATCAGGCCAGCAACTTACCGGCGCCAAAACTCACATTGCTGAATAGCGCCGTCATTGCGGCTTGCGACGCACAGGATGGGGTGAAGGACAGGATCATCAACGATCCGCGACAATGCCACTTCGACCCGAACGTTCTGCAATGCAAGGCGGATGACACCGCTGATTGCCTCACAGCCGCACAGGTAGCGGCGGTGAAGAAGCTCTATGCCGGACCGCGTAACAGCGCTGGCAAGCAGGTCTTTCCAGGCCTCGAACCCGGCAGTGAGTTTCTCTGGGGATATCTGGTCAAGGGACCGGACACTTTTTTAGGCGCCGACTTCTTCAGGTATGCAGTCTATGACGGGAAGGACTTCGACTGGCACAGGATGGATCTCGACAGCGACGTTGATGCCGCAAATAAAAAGCTCGCCGCCGATATCAACAATTCAAACCCTGATCTGAGCCAATTCGCAGCTCATGGTGGCAAATTACTTCTCTATAGCGGTTGGGGTGATGCCCTAATCCAACCGGGAAACGCCATCAAATACTATGAGAGTGTAGTGAAGGCTCAGCCTGACGCGGTCGATAAATTCGTCCGCCTCTATTTGGCGCCCGGCATGGGCCATTGCTCGGGCGGACCCGGACCAAACGCCTTCGGCGGCACGCGCTATCTCAACGCCGGTCAACCCAATCCACCGGTGCTTGATCCGGATCACGATCTGATCTCCGCGGCTGTCGCGTGGGTCGAGCAGGGCCACCCGCCCAACACCATCGTGGCGACAAAGTTCACGGACGACGACGCGACGAAAGCCATCGTCATGCAACGGCCACTATGCCCCTATCCGGCGGTTGCGACCTATAGCGGCAAAGGCGATTCCAATGACGCTGCGAGTTTTTCTTGCGCCAAGCCGTGATCTTCTGACCCAGCCTTTGTAACTTCACTGGCGCCGGCACGAGAGGGGCGAGTCTCCTCGGCAGCATGTGTGATGACAAACTAAGACCGCCGAACACCACGCCCCTGACCGCGGCGCGGGGATGGCACATTGTGATGCACAACGGGCGCTACTATTGGTGTGACACGGTGCACATGCCCTTTGCGCTCTACCGTCATTTCGACAGAGAGACCCGGACATTTTCGGCGAGCAGGTCGCGGCGTGCAAAGACATGAGCGGAGCGATCACAAGCTCGGACGACGCGGGCGCCCGCAAACTGGATGGCGCGTCGTCATGGAGAGACAATCCATCACGACGCGGGCCCTCACGCGCGGCAGCGAGGGGCGCGGTCGATGACCACGGGATGAATGGCGCCGTCACGCAGCAGGTCGAACAAACTGGCCATGTCGGCCTTGAACTCCTCCGGGTGCACCAATCGGCGGGCGGTGATGCTGTAGAACACCGCGCTACGGCCGCCGAACAAGCTGCTCAGCGCACCCCAAAGCTTGATCCGAGCCAGGCCGAGTGCTGCGGAAGCTAAGCCTTCGGAACCAACCGCCATGGTCTGCGACCCGTAGCCAACGAGCAGCCCTCCGGACGCGAGGCAGGCGAACGAGCGGTTGAAATGCGCGCCGCCAATCGCATCAAAGGCGGCATCGACGCCAGCGCCACCCTTGCGGCTTGCGGTGAGCCGGCGCACGGCCGCGACGAAGTCGCCGGCGCGATAGTCGATCGCGATTGCGCCGAAGCGCTCGACCGCAGCCAGGTTCGCAGCCGAGCAGGTGCCAATCGCCTTGAGGCCGAGATGACGCGCCAGATCGAGCAGCGCGGTGCCGACGGTGCCCGAGGCGCCGATGACGAGGATCGTGGCACCCGGCAGTAGGCGGCGGTAACGGGTGAGCATCTGGAAGGCGGTGAGATAGGCGAGCGGGATGCACACCGCTTCGGCGGGATCGACGCCATCAGGCACAGCCACAAGAAAACGCGCGGGGCGGATCGCGTATTGGGCGTAACCGCCGATGACACAGAGATCGGCGACCACCTGGCCCTGGCGTAGCTCGGTTACACCGCGGCCGGTCTGCTCGACAACACCCACGAGGTCGTAGCCCGGCGTGAACGGCAGTGGGCCTTTGAAGTCCGGATAGCGTCCACGCCGAATGAAGGTATCGGTAAAGCCCGTGCCTGCGGCGAGAACCTTGATGCGGACCTCGTCGGGGCCGGGCTCGGGCAGGGTCGGCTGTTCCGCTAGTTCTAGGACCTCGGGGCCACCGAACCGGGAGATGCGGATATGTTGCCAAGGCATGGGGTGACCATAGCGATCAACACGCCAAGTGTCGCGCGCGCCTTCCTCTCGCATGACCAAGCCGCGTCGGCGCCCCCCAAGCAGCGGTTTTGTAAAGCGCTGCTCGCGTCCCGAGGCGTCCCTCGCTGCCCCACCGAGGCCCGATCTATTTGGACTTCTTTGTCTGGCCGTCCCAGCCGATCCCTCGCTTAGCCACCGAGCACCGGATAATTGGGTGGCTAAGTCGGTGGCCACTTCGGCGAGGGAGTTGGTGACTATTGCGGTGACCATCACTGTGAGTTGGGCGCTTCGGGAAGCGCAATCCCAATGCGATGGCAGCAGAACTTCGCCTTGGTTCCGGCCAAACTTTCCAATTTAGAGGCTAATGCGCTGCAACAAATTCACAGGCTTGGCGCTACCGGATTTCACGAATGCACCGGTGCGGAAATCATGTTATTGTTTGTTGGGGGGCGTGCTCCCTAAAAACACAGCAATAAAACACTTCAGGGGAATGCGCGGTCCCGCAACATCAAATCTAATGGGGAACGCCATGACGGAATTACTCGCGTTATCAGTGAGTGTCGCCGTACTCGGTGGTATTTGGGCCTTCATCGCGCTGGGGCCTCTGGGCGGCTTCGCTCTCGTTTGGGTTGGGTTCATCGCGGCAGGCTGCTTCTTTGCCGCGGGCGGCGATATCAAAGCGCTTAGCAAGACGATCGTCGGCATGATCTATGGCGCTATCGTTGCCTGGATCGCGCTTCTAATCATCTCCAAGGTTCCGGTGTCTGCGTTGGGAACAGTATGGCCAGCAATCGTCGTTGGAGTGACGGTCTTCTTTCTCGTTATCGTCGCCTCCGCCGATCTGCTCTCGTGCGTCCCGGCCAATGTCTATGGGTATGCCGCACTGGTGGGTTACACGTTGTCGACGGGCAAACTGGATGCGCTGACGGCCGTGGACAACTCAAATCCGCTGTTTCTCATCGTCCTCTCCTCCATCCTGGGCGCTGCGCTCGGGTACCTGATGGGGCAATTAGCTGGTGTGCTGAAACCTCGACCAACTTCGGCGCGAAGCACCCCTTGACGCAGTATCGTCTTGTCCTTTAAGCCCCGGTCTGTTGCCGGGGCTTTTCCTTTAGGGTCGTCGCGATCGCCTTATCGGTCTGGCCGTTCGACTGATTGGCTCAAGATCAAGACCCAGCGGCGCCAGCGGTTAAGCGCGAGGCGGAAGAGGATTGGGGCGGCAAGCGCAAATCAACGCAGCCGCGGCCCTGAGGCCAACGAAACATCGGAACAAAGGTATTTCACCTGAGTTACCGGTGTGAGCGCAGTGTGTCTCCGTGTAGCGCTGTTTCGGCAAAATCACTCACCGATAGATCGATCGCCAAGTCAAATTTGGCGACGACAGAGGTATGATCATGGCGTGGATTATCATGGCCGCCCTTATAGGGCTGGCCATTCTACTTAGCACCGCTCTCGCGAACGCGGGCTCATCGCCAGTTGGTAGATGAAGCGTCACGGTGCTGCGATGGATCAAACTAAGCGCGACATTGCTCACAGGCTATATCAGGCCTTGATAGCCCACGACCCCAACCGGGTGATCACGTTATGCGATGGTGAGGGTCGGGTGGTGGCTCACCACGACGCGAGGCCTGAGCAGGTCGTAGAGATTGCGAAAGCCGCTCGCCCTGATCTTTGCACACGCTCTTAAAGAACGGCGACCCAAACTCTGCGCCTCCGTTCTGCGAATGCAGCCAACCGAAACTCAGGATAAAGACAAGTGGGGTGCACGAGGCCGGGGCTTACTTCGTATCAGTTTGGTCTGATGAAAGTCTCCGGCATCGTGCCGGTTAGCTGGACGGGCTTGCTGAGACTGCCTGCGAGAGTGCGAGATAACTGCCGAGCCATTTCCAGTGGCATCACCAGTCGGCAAGCTACTATTGCGTGAAACTCTGGCGCAGTGCTCCCGTTCAAAAGCTCCTTAGGGCTTGGTCGTGCAGCTGTGAAAGTAAAATGCACTATGCCGCCAGCATTCATGATGTTGAAGGGGCCATGTACGTCTCCGCCGTGTGCTCTCTCTCAGATTTCAGGCTGGCGCGATCACTGTCTTTATCCGTTGGCGCGTGGCTGCCGAGCGCCGCGCCGGATTATGCCCGAGCCTTGGACTGGGCGGCTGCCGATTTCTGTTTGGCGAATTCGGTTGGCGGCGGCGGCCGAGCTATGGGGTCAGCGTCGCCGCCGGCGGGTTGGCAACACCGCGGTGAGGGTTGAAGCCGCGTTTCACCTTTGCGCTACGTTTCCTCGTGCGCGCGAGGGCGGCGCCTCGGCCAGCGGGGTTTCGATCCGGCGGCGCCGGCGCGCAGCTATGGGGACTGTTCGGCGCGAGCCGATCGAAACCCCGCTGGCCGAGGGGTCTGTGGCGGGTGTGCGCTCCGGCATTTCAGGCGATCGGGCCCTTGATCCGTGGGCGTGCGGGCGCCGAACGGCGCGCGGCCAACAAAGGGAAAAACAAGGCGACTGTTAAGCAATCGCCCTGGCCCAAACTTTGACGCAGAGTCTAATTCCAAAAGAACGGCTACGCGTCAGCAATTGGATTTGCAAAGACTCTTATGCAACCAAACCGTCGAACTCTGATTTCTGGTAGTTGATCCAAACGTCGCGGACGAGAATGCAGCCGTAACCCCACTCTGCCCTCGCCCGACACTCGTAGATTAGGCTTTCAAGGGCAGTGGCATCAAGACGTTCTGTGACCACGAATCGGCTTGAATTAGCCAACACGCCATATGCCTGATCCTTCCAATGCCAATAAGGCGCGGCTGCGCCGGGCCGAAAGCGGACATCGCTCGCCACTGTCCTCATGTCCGCTTGGCGCCAACAGCGGAAGTCACCGATTTGTTCAACGGTCTTATGAGGCCATGAATGATGGCGAGACTTTGCGATTGCCCGACCGCTTTACATAGTCTCGGAAGCAGAAAACGGGCCGACAGCAGATATCATGTTGTGTAGGGTGCATGAGACCGGAGGAGCCTCAAATGACACCCAGCCGCATAACACTATTCCCCGCGCTTTTTGCGACCATTCTTTTGGCGACGATCGCGCAGCCTCGGCTTTTGCCGGCGAGCCCTCTTTCGCCGGCGAACGGATCATATGAACTGACCGCTCGACTTGAATTGCCGCATCTCGAGCGGTGGGGCGTAGACAAAACGATGGTCATGTGCCTGTCGGAGTCCCGGAAGCCTGGCGTAATTCCAGTGCCTATCGTGAGCGCGAATAACCCCTTTGCGAAATGCTCCGCTGCCAATTTAGTAGCTGATGACTCCAAGCTCGAATACGACATTGTCTGCCCGGAACGAGGTGCCGCAAGAGGTCACGCGGTATACGAGTTTTCGACCAACGCGTTCACTGGTCGTATCGCGATGGTTATGGGTGCGAAAAACATGACGATGACGGAAGTACAGCACGCCCGCCGGATTGGAGAGTGCAGCCCGGCGAGACTAGGATCCGCAAATCAATTCTAAACTCGAAGCCGCACCGCTTAGAACGTCCGCTTAGACTGGAGAACGGACCAGCGACGCACTGCCCAAGCGCGTCAGCGATCTAGCCAAATAGACTGTGTTCGACGGCAGAAGGCGGCGGTCATTCGTACGATGTCTGCCGTGGGTCCACTAGGCGACATTGGGTAGTCGCCGAGCTACGTCCCCTTCACCCCGCCCCCTGAAAGCAGACATTGCTGCTGACTGTTCTGAGTCAGCTCGTGCCGAAAACGGACTCGGCCCCAGCCGCCGGGCGGTGCATCTCTAATCGATGCCCGGCCTCGGCCGTTTCGCGAACCACATTTGCGGTGCTCCAAAGATCTCGCGTGGCAAATGCCGGCCGCTTGGGCCCGTGGCGCTCAGGTTTCCCGGGCAATGGCCGGAACGACTGGGGCGTGCAATTCCAAGGTAAGAAGCGGAGTTTGGTGACGCTGTCTCAAGTGTAATCCTTCGCTCCGGTCATCGATGTATTTCGATGATCCTCACTGACTTATCATGAGGAGGTGTTTCAATGAGCAAGGAAGAGGATAACACGGCCGTCGTCGGCCGATGGTTTACCGACTTCTGGGGCAAGAACGTCAATCTCGCTGTGATCGACGAGATCGCCGCGCCGGATATGCTGCTCAAATATTCACTGCACGAACCCCGCCGCGGTCGCAACGACATCAAAGCGTTCATGACCGATTTCCGGGCCGCGTTCCCGGATCTAAACTTTTGGGGCACCGCCGACCTGATCGCTGAGGGCGACTATGTCGTCGGTCAATGGGAAGGTGGTGGCACCCATACGGGTCCAGCCTTTAAGGATTTCTTGATCGGCGGGCTGTCTGCCGCGACCGGCCGCAAGATGCACTTCACCGGCACGACAGTGCTGAAGGTGGTCAACGGAAAGATCGCAGAGGAAGTCGGCCTCGACGACGGCGTGACGGCACTGACCCAACTCGGTCTGATCAAGGTCGCTTGATTGAAACAGCCGGTAGTTAGCGTAGACGAGGTCTGCACAGAGCAGTGCGGACCTCGTTCGCCATCTGCGGGCCGGATTGCGTCATTTTACCGAATTGCGGAGAAGGAACGGAGCGCGTCGTGGCCGCCGCTCCGCGAGCAACCCCGACGGTAGCAGACGATCCTCGATGGGCGCGCATCGTCGCACGCGACAAAGCGGCCGACGGCCGTTTCTGGTACTCGGTTTCGACGACAGGCGTCTATTGCCGGCCATCGTGCCCCTCGCGCGTAGCCAACCCCAAAAACGTGCAGCTTCACGACACACTGGAAAGTGCGAAAGCGACCGGCTTTCGGCCTTGCAAACGTTGCAATCCGGACGGACCATCAATCGATTCTGAGAACGCGACGCTGGTCGCGAAGGCGTGCCGGATTATCGAAGAGAGCGAAGAAGAGCCCTCGCTAGAGAAGCTGGCAGATGCGATCGGCCGAAGCCCAGGCTATTTCCATCGCACGTTCAAGGCCGCCACTCGCGAGCTCGCGCTTCGCCGAAGCTTGCTCGCAGTGCCCGCTTGCGGCGGACAACTTTCTGATGAAGACACTGGCGCGAGTTGCCTCCGAGATGGCGCTACACGTTTGTGCGTTTGCGCCCGCGCCCGCGCTCACGCGCACCATCGATGTGCATTGCCGCAGTCTCTTTTTTAGCGGCAAATCTTGACCGGGCGATCCAACAGATGATTGTCATGCGTCGCAAGATTTCCTGCGCTACAAAACACGCTACAAAATGGCGAAACTGTATCAGAAATATTTCAATGATTTCAATGTACTGTGCCTAGAACGGCGGATGAATGCGATCCGCTCCCGGGCGGCCCTGGGGCACCGGTCGACCGGCACAAAGACCGGTCTGCGCGGAGCGCGCTTAACCGACGCTAGGTGTAAGCGGGCAAAACACCCGCAAGCTCGAGATGTTGGGAAACCCGGTTCTGGGGCTGAGCCATCGGGGTAAGAGCCGGTGGCGAGTGCCGCGGTGAAGCGCCGGAAGGCGGGCGCATCTGATCAGGATGCGCAGCCGCGCAAGCTGCAATTGGTAGGACAATGCGCCTTTCGGCGCTTCGCCTCCCTTTTGTTGCCGGGGGCGAATCTTTTTTGGAATGGCGTCGTGGTGGTGGGCATAGCTCGGGCGCGTGAGCGCGTCGCGAGAACGATTTTTCGTGCCGTCATTGCCGGGCTTGACCCGGCAATCCATGCGGCGTGCTGGCTTGCTTAGGCTCACCGGGTTGTTTGATTCGCTGCACGTTAGCATGGACCACCGGGTCAAGCCCGGTGGTGACGAGCTCTGAGTTTCTTTGCCTCTCCCCACGCGCGGAGAGAGGAAGTCGAGCTAGGGCTTTAGCTTCTCCCACACCAGAATGCTCCGGCCCTCGCGGCCGTCGGTGAAGTTCTTGGCCGGCGCGGAGGTGATGGTGAGCGTATTGCCGTCGAGCTTGTAGAAGCGGACCTGGTCGGTGCCGGTCCAGTTTTGATTCCAGGAGATGTCAACGTGATGCACCACCTTCTCGGCGTCCCAGGTGTAGGTGCCGGCATAGGCGATCATGCTGCTGTAGAGCCTGATTCGCTCGGCCTCGGTCGGCACCACATCGGCCGGCTGCGAGCGATTGTCCCAGGTGATGATCGCGTACATGCGGCCGTCGGCCGAATAGCTGAGATAACCGTTGGGGTGCTCGCCGCGCTCGTTGTAGCGCTCGCCGGTCGCCGCGACTTCGCGCACATACGACTTGAGCTTCCAGGTGCCGAGCAGCGGATTTTCGCCCGCGGTCGCGGCCGTTGCCGATGCGGCGATCAACATGGCGAGAACGGCGCCGGCTATTCTGCTCATCGCAAGCTCCCGTGTAGAGGATGGGTGAATGGACTTTAGCCCTCGCCGATCTCGCGCAAAATCTCGGCGGTGTGCTCGCCGAGCCGCGGCGCCGAGCGCTCGGCCGCCGCCGGCGCGCCGTCGATGACGATCGGGGTGCGCAAGCCCGGGATCGATCCGGTCTTGGCCGCCGCGCTCGGCGGATCGATGCGCATGCCGCGATGGATCACCTGCGGATCGGCGAATACTTGCGAAAGGTCGTTGATCGGGCCGGCCGGCACGCCGACGGCTTCGAGCTTTTGCAGAAGCGCGGCGCGCGGAATTTTGGCGGTCAACGCACACAAGCGGCCGATCAGCTCGGGCCGGTGCGCGAGCCGCGCTTTGTTGTCGACGTAGCGCGGGTCCTTGGCGAGTTCCGGCTCGCCGAGAACGGCGCACAATTTGCCGAACTGGCTGTCGTTGCCGGAGGCGATGATGATGTGGCCGTCGGCCACCGGAAACACCTGATAGGGGATGACGTTCGGATGCGCGTTGCCCATGCGCTTTGGCGGCTTGCCGGAGATCAGATAATTGAGCGCCTGGTTGGCGAGGATGCCAACGGTGGTGTCGATCAGCGCGGTATCGACATGGCCGCCGCGGCCGGTCTTTTCCCGCCGCGCCAGCGCCGCGAGGACGCCGACTGCCGAATAGACGCCGGTGAAGAGATCGGACACCGGCACGCCGGCGCGCATCGGCTCGCCGTCGGGATTGCCGGTGAGATCCATCATGCCGCCCATGCCTTGCGCCATCAGGTCGTAGCCGGGGCGTTGCGCATTGGGCCCGGTCTGGCCGAACCCCGTCACCGAACAATAGATCAGCCGCGGATTGTCCGGCGCGAGGCTTGCATAGTCGAGGCCGAATTTGGCGAGACTGCCAACCTTGAAATTCTCGATCAGCACGTCGGAGCGCGCCGCGAGCTTGCGGACGATCCGCCGGCCTTCTTCACTCTCGAAGTCGAGCTCGATCGACCGCTTGCCGCGATTGGTGCCGTGAAAATAGGCGGCGCCGAGATGGCCGCCGTCGGCCGCCTCGACGAACGGCGGGCCCCAGCCGCGGGTGTCGTCGCCGACCCCCGTGCGCTCGACCTTGATGACGTCGGCGCCGAGATCGGCCAGGATTTGCCCGGCCCAGGGACCCGCCAGAATGCGGGCCAGCTCCAACACGCGAAGACCCGCCAACGGACCCGGCATCGACACTTCTCCCACGCTTCGCAACGGCGGTGCGGCAGATCGTTAACTGACAAAGCAGGGCGAATTTGTCCACTGGGCAAGCCTTTCTTTAGAGTGGCGCCTTTCGCTAGCTTGTCATCGCCTTTGGCGATCATTAGCTCTTTGAGGTCGGGCGGATGGACTTATTGATGGTTGCGGTGAACACCTCGTTCTTCAGCGACTTGCTTCAGAGCATTGCCGACCGCAGCCGCTCGTTGATTTCGCGCCGCGAGCCGGACCGCGGCCGCTCCGACGGCATTGCGGAACTCTGCGAGGCGCTGCTGTCGGGCCGCGGCGAGGCCTCGGGCGTCGCGCTCGCCAATGAAATCCTCGCCGACTATGGCGAGCTCACCACCGGGCCGCGGATCGCCTTCTTCGAGACGCTGGCGCAGACATTCGGCCACGATCCGCCCGCATTGAAGCTTCGATCGCCGCCTGGCGGCAATCGCCGACGGCGAAAAGCGCGGCCGACCTGCACCTCGACAGCGAGCCGCGGCGGCTCGAGCTGTTCCGCCGGCTCAATCTCGCGCCCGGCGGCACCGCGGCTTTGGTGCGCATGCGCGAGCAACTTCTGGACGCTCTGGATCATCGCGACGATCTCGCCATCGTCGACAACGATTTCGTCCATCTATTTTCATCCTGGTTCAATCGGGGGTTTCTGGTGCTGCGCCGCATCGATTGGTCGACGCCGGCTTCGATCCTGGAAAAGATCATCCGCTACGAGGCGGTGCACGAGATCCGCGACTGGGAGGATTTGCGCTGCTGCGTCGATCCGCCCGATCGCCGCTGCTACGCCTTCTTTCATCCGGCCTTGGTCGACGAGCCGCTGATCTTCGTCGAGGTGGCGCTGACCCGCGAGATACCGGGCGCGATCGCGCCGATCCTGTCCGACAAGCGCGAGGAGATCGAGCCGGCGCGCGCGAACACGGCGGTGTTCTATTCGATCACCAATTGCCAGCGCGGACTCAACGGCGTGACGTTCGGCCACTTCCTGATCAAGCAGGTGGTGGAGGAAGTCAGCCGCGAGCTGCCGCGCATCTCGAACTTCGTGACGCTGTCGCCGGCGCCGAATTTCGCCGCCTGGCTCAATCGCGAGCGCACCAGCGAAGCGTCGCTGGCGCTCGACGAGGACGATCGCGAAACGCTGGCGGTGCTGGCGAAGCCTGATTGGTGGCGCGATCCGGCTTCGGCCGCGGCGGTGCGCGAGCCGCTCATTCGCGCCGCCGCCTGGTATTATCTGCGCGGTCGCAATCCCCGCGGCTTGCCGCTCGATTCCGTCGCCCGCTTTCATCTCGGCAACGGCGCGCGGCTCGAACGGCTCAATTGGCTCGGCGACACCTCTGAGCGGGCATTGGCGCAATCGCACGGCCTGATGGTGAATTATCTCTACGACCTCGATTATATCGAGCAGAACCACGAGGCCTATGCGCAACAGCACGCCATCGTCGCCGCCAGCGCCATCAGCCGGATGGTGCGCGCGCCGGCACGCGATATCGTGCCGGTTTCGGGGTAGTTTTGATTGTCATTCCGGATTGCCGCGAAGCGGCAAGTCCGGAATTGATAACCACAGGTGAGCGAATATGGATTCCGGGCTCGCGGGCAAGAGCCGGGCCCCGGAATGACGAAGGCAGAGTGACCCCATGCCCGATCTGCTTGGCGTTCTGGAAACGTGTCTCTACGTCGAAGGGTTCGAGCGCGCCTGTGCGTTCGACGAACAGGTGCTGGGCCTGAACAGCATCTATCGCGATGCGCGGCTGTGCGCCTACGACGTCGGCGGCCGCGGCGTGCTGCTGTTGTTTCTGCGCAGCGCCTCGCTCGCGCCGACGCCGTTGCCGGGCGGCACGGTGCCGCCGCATGACGGCCACGGCCCGGTGCACATGGCCTTTTCCATTGCCGCCGACGCGCTCGCCGATTGGGAAGCGCGCTTTGCGGAAGCCGGCGTGGCGATCGAGAGCCGGGTCAAATGGCCGCGCGGCGGCGAAAGCATCTATTTCCGCGATCCCGACAACCATGTGCTCGAACTAGCCACGCCGGGATTATGGCCGGGAGATCAGCTTTTCCCTCCCCCCTTGTGGGGGAGGGTAGGGCGGGGGGTCGCGAGGCGACACGCGGTGGTCGACGCTTGCGCGAAAACCTCTCGACCCCCACCCCTACCCCTCCCCACAAGGGGGAGGGGTTTACGTTACTACTTGCCATACACCGGTACCACGGCG
>CAWDZD010000049.1:0-161184 GCA_963806465.1 uncultured Alphaproteobacteria bacterium
AATGTCGCTTCATGGCCCTTCTCGGACCTCAGGCGAGGTTCGAGTTGAGTCCGCAAAGCGTAGAATAGCGGACATTGCCAGCGACCTTCGACCAAATCGATTTATGAGTACACGCCTTAGTTCAAATTGGTGATCTGAGAGCGCGACGGCGGCCACGATCAGCGAAGGATACGTACTCTTGCTCGTTAGGGTCGGTCACGGCGGTCCCGAGGTCGCGCGCGGTCCTGCGCTCGCGCTGCTGCCTCTCTCCTTGCCGGCCGTCGCCCACGCGAGGGCGACGCTGCCAAAATATCGCGGCGCCGAGGATCCAGCAACAAACTAAAACTCAACACACTTCACCTTTTTTCAGACGCGAACTCATAAGCGCGTAGCTACAGTCGGATCCTGTCGCGAATGGCCCGACTTTATTATTGGCGAGCCACTGACCCTGGTGATTGCGCGATTACCGGCGTGCTAGTGTGAGACTAGACCTGTCCTAGCCCTTGGGGGCAACAATGAGACGGCGCGAGTTCATATCACTGATTACCGGCGCGACAGCATGGCCCCTCGCAGTGCGCGCGCAGCAGCCGGCGCTGCCGGTGGTCGGCTTTCTCCACGGCGCGTCGCCTGACGGGTATGCCCCCATGGTGACTGCCTTCCACCAAGGTCTGAAGGAAGCCGGTTATGTCGAGGGCCACAATGTGGCGATCGAATACCGCTGGGCGGAAGGACATAACGACCGGCTGCCGGCTTTGGCAGCCGATCTTGTTCGCCGACAAGTGGCCGGGATCGTCACGGGCGGTACCCCTTCGGCATTTGCTGCCAAGGCAGCGACCTCGACAATTCCAATTGTTTTCAGCGTCGGCATCGACCCAGTTCGGGCTGGCCTCGTTGCTAGCCTCAATCGGCCGGGCGGCAATGTGACCGGCGTAGCGGTTCTAACTGTTGAGCTGGCGGCAAAGCGAGTCCAACTGCTGCACGAATTACTGCCGACAGCGTCCGTCATAGCTGTGCTGTTCAATCCAACCTCTCCTCTTACGGAACCCGAAACGAGTGTTGTGCAAGACGCAGCGCGTTCTCTCGGGTTGGAGCTGCATGTGCTAAATGCCAGCACCGAAAGCGAAATAGACAAAGCTTTCAGGACCCTCGTCGAGCTGCGTGCCGGTGCGCTCATCGTCAGCGTAGATCCATTTCTCACTAACCACCGCGCTCAAATCGTGGCGCTGGCGGCCCGCCACGCGGTACCCGCAATTTACGGAGTGCGCGAGTTCGCCATCGCCGGTGGTCTGATGAGCTACGGGAATGACCTTGCCGACGCCTATCGCCAAGAGGGCATCTACGTGGGCAAGATTCTCAGCGGTGCGAAACCAGCCGACTTACCGGTCCAACAAGTGGTAAGAGTGGAGTTCGTCATCAACTTAAAGACCGCCAAGACGCTCGGCCTTACCTTCCCGAACACGTTGCTCGGCAGCGCCGACGAGGCAATCGAATAACGACACACTTTGCTGCGGTGCATGAGACAAGTTGGCCATGACGACATGTTGCGCCGCGGTCGATGACCGTCGCTTTCGGGGCAAAGTGGACTCTAGTAGGTCGTCCGCCCCCGCGCTTTTATGAGGTTCACGCCCTAGGTCAGCACCGACGCCGAGGAAAAGGAAAGGAAGACCTGGCGTCGGTGCCCTTCCAACCTACGAAGTTGGACGGAACGGGCGGCAACAGGTCCCTGAAACCGCCCGCCCCGCTTGATCCGGTCACGATGATCCACACCTTCGCCCGCTGTCGCGAGCACTTGCTCCGTGACCAGATTTTTCCGACGCGGCGCATCGTGGTGGGTTGGGAAAGGACCACGACTGCACACACCGCGCCAGAAACTGAAAGGCGCGGGCTCGGCGGACATGACACCGAGCCCGGCCTTCGAGCACCGCGCCGCAGAAGGACAACGCAGTGCGAAAGCTGACGTGCCCGAATGTGGAGATGAGCATTCGGGCGACGCCGCTCCGTCCGTCGTCGAGGTAAAGAGTTGGCGACAGAGAACGGGGGAACGCGATCCTGAAGGCCTTCCGAGTCTCACAGGATCGCGCCCGCTCGCGACGGTGAAATACCGGCAAGACCGGGTGGCCTTGCCGCTGCGCGTATTAAAGCCCGTCGCGGACCTGATCACGTCGCCATCCTTGGCCGGTTCTCTCGTCTCTCTTGCTGAGCGAGCGCAGCATTGCTCGGGGCGGTGTAAATCGTGGCGAATACCCTCGCGAAGTGCGCGGAGGACAATCCGCGGCGTTTCAGTTCGGCGTTGCACAGCGCGTTGAGCTGATCGATCGCGGACTTGCCGACGCGGCCGATTGAAGGGTCGTCCGAGGCGAGGTCCGTGGACGAGCGGGTGCGAGAGCCTTCTTCGCCGCCAACGTAGACGGGCGTCAGTGACACCGTTGGACCAGTAGGAGCGCCGACCTTCATGTAGTCGTATCGGTGATCCGGGTGCGCGTTGATCAGGCCGTGCGCCTTCCTGATGTCCGCGTTCTGCGGGTCGGAAAAGAACTTGGCGAACGCCACATCGGGCCTCAGGTTGGGATGGTCGCGCTTGGCCTGCTCGGTCACCAGCAAGGTGAATTCGGCCTCGGAAACCTTGTTGCAGAACATCGGATCGTCGATCATCACCTTGGCCAGGGTCTGGACGCCGTCGGCCTTGGCCACGATGTCGCGAAGCTCCGTCATGCGGTCGTATGGCAATGCTGCCTCTTTGTTCTCAACGAAGTCGCCGTTCTTGTTCACTCGGACGGTGCCGACGCGGGCCAGCCACTGGGCGTTGGACTCGTCGTAGCGTTTTAGATACGGGCGATCGTCATGCGGCATGGTCGGCCTCCAGTGGCGGCTCGCCGAGGCGCGTCCGAATATTGCGCTCGATGGCTTGAGCCCACCCCGACATGAGTTTGCCAAATGAAGTTCGCGACGGCGGCGGCACCAGCTCGAAGTCTCGGTTCCAGATCGTTCTGCCCAAGAAGGTGCGAACGGCCAGGGCGCCGAGCACGTTGACCTGAGAGTGGTTCGGATTGCCGCAGCCAGCAGCGTTGAGGGCGTAGGTGATGTCGCGCAGCCGGGAGGAGCCGGCGACGACAACCTCGAACGCCTTGTCCATCTCTTCCGTCAGCTTCAGCGCCTCGACCAAGAGCTTGCGGACTTCCTTGGCCTTATCGCGGTCATTTGCCTTTTGCGCTTGGGCCTCGGCTACCTGAACGCGTTCCTTGGCGACGCGAATGGCGGCGTCGATGCTTTCGAGCTCCGCGTTGACCTTGGCGCCGTCTGCGTTGATCTGTTCTAGCCTGCGCTTGGCCTTCTCATCATTCTCGGCCAGCGCGGCATAGCTGATGGCGCTGCGCTCGGCTGAGAGGTTCTCCCAGTGCTCGGTCGTCTTGTCGCGCTTGCGCATCAGCTCTGCGACGGTAGCCTGGGTCTTTTTCAGATCGGTCATGTCGTTACTCTCAAAAGTTCGACGGCGGGTCGAAGCGCCGGAAGCCGGTGCGGCCGGAACCGCCGGGGGCATTTGCGAAATACGAGCGCGTGGTCTCGGATACTTGGCGCTGAACCGGGAGCGTCGGCCTGGCGGTCGGCATGTTCATCGATGAGTGACGTAAGGGAGACGGCTCGATGACTGCCGCATCTACATATGTGACGCGCGGCTGCTTCGGCGGCTCGGTGCCTTCCGGCATGAGCTCGACGGCCGGGGGCTCGCGGCCGTCAGTTAACGCCAACTCCGCCTTGGCGGCCGGGTCATAGGCCGGCACCATATCAATAGGAGGTTGTTTGCTCGCCTCGGCCTCTCGTTTGGCCTTGAGCTCTAATTTGTCCGCGCGATTAGAAAGGAAAGTCAGCAACTCCTCGCGAGCGCCGGCGAACTGGTCGATGGGCTGGTGTTGTTGCTCGGGGTTGCCGCCTAGCATTCGTTCCAGCGCTTCGCTGATGGCGATGTACTTGGTCACATCGAAGGGCGCGCCGGCTAACTTGCTTGCCTCGATGTCGCTCAACTCGAGCCGCAAAGTCGCGCACCTGTCGAGCCGCACGCTCTGTGCCGGCGACAAGTTGTTGATGTCATATTTCAACAACCGAGCTGTCTCAGCACGAAGTCGCTCATGCATGGTGGTCATGCCGGCTCCTCGACGCTGAGCCGCTCACGCAACGAGGACACCGCGCCGGGCTCTGGCCGTGCCTCTACCAATCCAGAGACGATGCGGCTCCTACGGCTCAGGCCAATTTTGGCGGCGACGCGGACCATGGCCGACACTGCGGCAGCGTGCTCTGCCAAGTCGATCTTCTGTCCCAACGCGAGTCGCGTGTTGAGATCGTTCATAACAACTGTGGCGCCGACGAAACCTTCGATCAGGCTCAGCTCAACCGTACTGAGTTGATCGCGGCCGCCGAGGTCGGCCTGTATGTGGGTGACGAGATGGTCGAACAGCTTGGCGGCGTTAGACCGCTGATCGAGGCTCTTACGCGTCAATAGCTGCGGCTTGACCTGCTTATGTTTGCGCTTCGGCTTAGGCTGAGCCGTAGCCGGAGGGCGGCTATCTTGGGCGACTGTTTCCATGGCGGCAGCCGGACGGCTCGCGCCGACCTAGCGGTGTGCGCCTAGCGTGCGTTTCAACCCTGGGGTGTAGGGCGGTGTCTTAGCCCAGCCGAGGTTAGGGGTGCGGGTTAGAGGAGGGTCGGGCGATTTCTCTTGCGTAGCCCATCGAGTAGGGGGGATAGGAGGGGAATAGAGGCATTCGCCTATAGGTACCGGGGCGACCGGAGCGCCGGGGGCGGTTTAGCCCTTATACTCTCTTCTCCCTCTTACCCCTCTAACTAATATAAAGAAGACACAAGCGACTCACACTCCGTCGCGGCTAGGGGGGCCGCTAAACCCCGCCCCTAACCCCGCCTACCTCACACGTTGCGTTGGACAATCCCGAACAGCTAATAACACATCCCATCTTTCGCTTGTGGTTTTTCGACCTCCACGATTAGCCTTTCATGATCGCGATAGGCGGTTAGGATTTGTTTGTTATTGCCGCGGACATAGGCAGCCATCACCTTTCCATGAAACTTCGCGATGCCCGCTTTATTAGGTCGCTTCCACCCTATCCTCCGCATGGCCTCGGCGGCGCGTTGATAATTTTCCTGCGTCAGTTGGCCGCCGCGCAAATCCAGAATAGTCCACACATCCATAGCGCGGATTTTGCCCTCTTTATCACCGAGGTGACGAGCGAGCACGTCCACGAACGGATCGTCCGAGAGCCGTTGCTGTTGTTCGCTCGCCGCCGCAGGCCACAACTCACGCGCTAAACGGATACTCTCGCCCTTCGCCTCGCGGGCCGCGGCCTCCGCCCACAGTTGGTCGCGGTCGCGTCGGAGCTCAGCAATCTTGAAGACCACTATTAGCACCGGCCAAAATCGCCGATTGCCCGAAGTGTCGCGCAGATACTGCAACTTATTCGTTGTGCCGATAATGATACTTTGCCGCGGCGCTTCGATCGGTAGCCGGCCCCACGCCATTCGCGCCCGATCGACTTGACGGGAGAGTGTCGCCTTAAGATGTTCCACGTCGGCTTTCTTCATGCCGGATAATTCCGCCGCTTCCACGATCCACCGGCCGCGGATCGCCTCAATCACGCGTTTGCCTTCTACGTTGAGCGGCAAGTCATCAGAGAACCAGTCTTCAGAAACGGCCAGCACTTTTAAAGCGCTCGACTTATCGGTGCCCTGCGCGGGCTGTTCCAGCACCAACATTTCGTCGAACTTACACCCTGGCTTCCGTACGCGCCGCACCGCGGCGATCAGCGTCAGCGCGCCGACCGCGCGCGTGTATTTCGTATCTTCGGCGCCAGCGTACGTGACCAGCCACTTGTCGAGCCGCTTCACGCCGTCCCACTTCAAGCCGGCGAGATAGTCGACCACCGGGTGAAAGCTATTCAGCAGCGCGGTGTCGCTGATAACGATTTGCGTCAACTCACGGTTCGGCGTGAAGTGAAATCGTTGCGCGAACGTTAGCCAGAGATGATTGACCGCCGCGTCGTCGAGCACTGGCCCAAACCCCGTCAGCCCGTCGAGCAGGATGCGCTCCGCGAACTTATCGTGCCGCACCGTGACGCCGAGCTTTAGCAGCGCCACTCGGATATTGTCCGCTCGGTGGGCGATCGGCTTGCCGCTATCGTTCGTTAAAAAGCCGATGGCCTGTAGCGCCTTGTTCACCTGGTTAGCGGCATAGCGGCTCGGCTTCGCTTGATCGTAGATATGATCCGAAATCTTATTGTCGCGGTCCAGCAGCACGGCCACGATGGCGTTCGCGTAGTAGCCGCGCCGCAGCAGCTCGTTGACGACGAACCACACCGCGCGCGAGCGGTCGCCCTCCCACCGCTCCCCGCCCCCATTGCGGATTACGTCGTCGAGCTCGTCAACGTTTGACGTCGAGCTCTGTTCTCTTTTGCCTGCGTCCAGCTTCGCGACCTCGGCTTCCATAAGCGCGTTAAGGTCGGCCAGCGCCGCATCTTGCAGCACATTGCCAGTGATCACGATGAAGCGCACGGCACTACGGTAAGTTTCGAGCGTGCCACCATCGTCCACCGGTTGCTTGCGGTGAATCTCCGCACCAGAGGCATAGCCGATGATCCTGAGCCCGGTGCCCGAGATCGTGATCTCCGCGTAGCTGCCGCTGCGCGCCACCAAGTCACTCGCCCACGCCTCGATGTCGCCGGTCGCGGGATCGCGGCAATCGTCTAGGTCGAATGCGCCGACCTCGGAATTGAGTAGCGTGAAGCCAATGCCGTCGAGCTTATTAGCTGGGTCGGCGACCGCCGCGACCGCTTCGGTATAGCTGCTCCAGTTCGCCGTGCGCTTGATGCTTGCTTTCTTGTTAGGATGGGCCGTCTGATAAGGCACCTTCGTCCGTTTGTCGTTGACGGTTTCCCACTTCCACACCACCCAGCATTTTAGCTCGGTGAGCGGCTTTAACGCGTTGGGTAGTGCTTTACTTTCTCCCGTATTCTTATTATAAGAACGCTGATCATCACCACCATTGGAATGCAGGGTGTCGGCGCCGCCAGCGCCGGCCCCATTTTTGTTGAAGGCCATCACAGAAAACCTTTATGGCAAGAGCGGCGGCCGGCGCTCGGAATCGGGCCGCGCCTAGTTCTGGTTTCACGGTTCTGGTTTCCTGTTTCATGTTCGCTGTTTTATTTCTGTGTTCCGGTTTCGGCGTAATGAATCTCGAAGTGTGAGTCTTCTTTATTGTAGCCGAAGTGCTTGGTGGCGCATTTTAGACACCACGGCCCACCTACCGAGCCTCCACCTTCAGTTTCGTGATAAACAAACTGCTCGCCGTCTTTGAAAATGCGGCCGCACTCATAGCAACTGTCTTCGTTCACGACTTCGGCGTGATCGTTACACGCCCTTCATTTGGCTCGACCAGAATAGTCGCAATCGGCAAGTTGACAAGCATGCAAGCCCGCAACGCACGCGTCATTTGCGATTGTGTAAAAGGCAGCACAATCACTCGCTTCGGATCGGTCTTGCTGCCCACCGGGCGGCCGGCACCAGGTTTCGCTTTCATATTAGAAGTCCTCCGTTGTTAGTTCGAATTAAAGCTTAAGCCGATTTGCGGGCAGGCCAAAATTAAATTTCTTGACCAAGGTTTTCAAAAACCTTGCGAAAACAAAGGGCGGTTTAGAAGATAGGCCGAGCCTAACCTTCTATTGAATCAAGACCACCGCCCCTCGGTAGTTGGCTGTGTTGGAGTCGAGCACTCGCCGTTGGGGTTCGTTCCATCGCGAAGCTAATGGCGTCGCTCCGCTTTATTTAGCGGCGTCGAGTTGTGGAAATTGCCGAATAAACAAATCAGGCGGTATGGGCCGTTTTTTCGCCATCTGCTTCATAAAAAACGCGATGTTGTTTGTTGCGCATTGGTCGCGAATGGCGCGCGCCCAACTGGGCTCCATGTCGCGACAGTCCCGGTGCGGTCCTTGTTCACCGCTGACGATGACCCAACTTCCAAGCGCGAGGAAGTCGTCCGGCAATATCACCGGGTCGAGCATCGGCGCGATGCTAACGAAGATAGTCCACCCCGCTTCCGCTAGCGTTCGCATATCCGCCCAGCGCGCATCAAATTCGCACTGCCGCTCGGCGGAGAAGCCAAGCCACATTTGCGGTTGCCAGCGTGCCCGCGTACGGGGGTCTAGGGCAGCGAAGTATTCCGCCATTAGCGGGGTGCGCTTCATGAGCAACAAACCGATATGGTCAGATTGGGCGAGGGTCGCGCATATGCGCGTGATGAGAGCCGCGTCGCGACCTTCAATAAAAATGTCGCTCATACTGCCCGTCCAGATTAAAGACGGTTCGCCAACTCCCAGCACGGGATCGTCCGCGCCCGACCAGCGCAGCGGCTCGGTCCATATATCGTGGCCGCGCGGCGCGGCTGTGAGGATGCCGTTGAAAACCGGTCGGCCATTGACCACGTCGACTATACCAGGGTGGAGAGCCGTGACTCCCGCCCCGGTGTATTGCCCATAGTTCACCGCTAAGGCGGCGGCAAAGCAGTTCGTACAGCCCGGAGAAATCGGCCGGCAGCCTGCCACGGGGTTCCAGGCGCGGTCCCACCACCAACCAGGATGATCGTTCATTGTAAGGCCGCCGAGGTAGCAGTTTTCAGATGGCCATTGCTTCGCGCCGGCTCCAAAAGCTCCTGCATAAAGTCGGCCGCCTTAACCAGCGCTTCGCCGCCTTGCCTAATGATCTTGAGTAAGTCCAGCTCGATACTTTCCCGCAGCTCCGGCGGCACGGGCTGATCCACAAATCCGGTCGCGCGGATAGCCGCGTTGGCGAGGCTCACTAGCTCCCCGATCGTGCGCTTGTGATGGTGCTCCGCGGAGTCCTTCGGCGGCTTCGGGTTCTGAGCGGAGTCCTTGTGCGCCTTCGCCTCGCGCGTCAATTCCCGCGCTTCGCGAGCGGTTAGGTTGGGGTTCTCCGCGACGATTTTAGCGCGATCAGGGTGCGCAGCGAGGTCCTGCGCCACCGAGTATAATCGGGGCGGCGCCGCCCCTGTTTTCTTCCACGCTCGATAGGCCGAACGGCGGCGCTTGAGTGTGCAGGCGGCCACTCCAATTGCTTTGGCGAACTCCGCCAGCTTCTTTTTACCGTATTCCGACTCGACCTCGTCGGCCAACTCGCCCAGGCGCAGCTGAGTAGCCTCCCCCAATTCAACAATTACCTTGCCTTCGCGGACCGCGTCGTTCCAATGCCGCACGGCGCTATCGAGTTCTTCAATTGGTTCGGTCATCGTTGCCTCCCTCAGAAAGCTTCCGTTGCCAATCCAGAATTGTTTTTCCCAACCACCCCACCGCACGACCCGACTTCGAAAGCTTCATCGGCTTCGGGATTTCGCCTTTCTTGATGCGTTCTTCGAGTTGTGTGGTGCGCACGCCAAAATATGGACCTGCGTCGGATTTCCTGATGATCTCGTTCGGGGTCAACGCGTGCACGACCGGCCGCGTGTAATTTCGCTTTTTCACAGCAGCTCCTAGCCCGCGCGCACGGGAGCGCACGGAGTGATGCAGAATTGCTTGTTTCTGATTTCTTGTTTCTGCGTCAGCTAGGCCGGGGGCTATGAGGCCCTAGGTGCATCGCCCGGTCTGCCGTTCAAGACGAACAGTCGGGACCCGCCGCTGTGAGGACCGGTTACACACGGCCTTCTTCTTATTGATTCGGGAATAAACGCTTTGTCGCGGGAAAAGTAAATATGGAAAACAAATAAATTTTAATGAGGCGCGCGCGCCGCTGTTATTAGGCGCTAACTTTTTGCTTCTTCACATCAAAGTCCACGACCACCCCTGTCGCATCATCCGGCGACTTACAACAATATGTCGCCCACGCCTCCATGAGATGACGGCGTTTATCTAACATGTCACCGCGGCGATAGGCGGCTTCAGTCTTATCGCCCACGGCGTGAGCGAGCGCGGCTTCACTTACCATGTTGGGGACGTGCGTCATCTCAGAGGCCCAATCTTTGAAGGTGCTACGGAAACCGTGCACCGTGTTAGTGGCATGTAGAGTGCGCAGCGTTTGACGAAGTGCATCTGGACCTAGGGATTGACCGGGCGCTGCACCAACGAACAGAAATGGATTGTCGTGCTCGCGCGGCAACGCCTGAAGGATTTCGAGTGAACGAACGGAAAGCGGTACCCGGTGTTCTCGCCCGGCCTTCATGCGTGACGCCGGTATGGTCCACACCTTTGTAGTTAGATCAATCTCGGCCCAGCGCGCCCCCAGCGCTTCGCCGGAGCGCGCTGCCGTTAGAATAACGAACTCCAACGCCGACGCGGCGATATCCGCGCGCGCTCGCAGCTGGGCCATGAACGTCGGGATTTCAGAATAGGGCAATGCGGCGTGACCGGTCTTTCCGGTGGCGGTGACGGTCACCGGCAACGGCATGCCGTCCTTCACCCACTTCAGCACGCGCTCCACCCGGTCGCGCGTGCGGTTCGCCGTCACCGGTATCTTATTCCAGATCGGCGCCAGCGCGGCGTTGATGACTGCGGTGTCGATCGCCTTGACCGGCCGCGGGCCGAGTTCGGGATAAGCATAGTCGGTCAATGTGTTGCGCCATTGGCTGCGGTGTTTCGCATTGCGCCAGGTGTTCTCGTGCAACGCCAGGAAACGTTCGGCGGCCTCTTTGAATGTAATGCGCTCGGCAGCGTCACGCCGTGCAGCGTCACGCCGTGCTGAACGCGCCTCGAGCGGGTCGATGCCATCTAATATGAGTTGCCGCGCTGCCCGTGCCTTCGCGCGTGCCTCCTGCAGCCCGATCGTGTGTAATGGCCCGAGGCCCATCCACCTTTCTCTGCCGCCACATTGCCAGCGCAGCAGCCAGCACCGGTTGGTCGGCGAGGTGACCTCAAGATAAAGGCCGTGGCCGTCGCCATGGCGGCCGGGGCCCAATTTCGTAATACGCTTCTCAGTGAGTTTCATTGTCCTAACCTCCCGGCCTACCCCCCGGCCTAGCTACCGGGGCGCTGAGAGGCTTATCGGGTCTTCGAGGGGCAAAGTAAATGGCTAACCGTCTGTAATTGAAAGTTTATTTCAGAGGCTAACGGGCAACACCGGGGCTACCCGAGCGGCGGAAAGTAGGACCGACGCTCCGCCATAGATCGATGAAACTCAAGGCGTTGCTGCCGCTCTTTGATTCGGATCGTGATGCAACGTTCGTGAGTTTGCAGAAGGAAGTTCCATCCGACGACCTGCCGGCACTGAAGAATCAAAGCAGCCTTCTTCACTTCGGCCATGAACTCAGTGACTTCGCGGACACTGCAGCCGTTATTTCACAACTCGACCTCGTGATTTCGGTTGATACCGCCGTTGCCCATCTCGCCGGCGCGTTGGCAAAGCCGGTCTGGGTGCTGGTGCCTTTTGTGCCCGACTGGCGTTGGCAGCTCGATGGCGACGATAGCCCCTGGTATCCAACAGCGCGCCTGTTCCGGCAGGACGAAAGCCGCGCTTGGGATCGGGTCATTGCGCGCCTTCGTGCGGCGCTTTCCGAACTCGGTCGATAAACTTCGGCCGATAATGGCCAAAGTGCGTGTTTGCCACGACCTTGCCCCACTTGTAGCTGCACTATGCGTTGGGGGATCGGGATGACGTTATACCTGCGCTCGCGGTGCTGCCGCTCGCGTCACGATGAGAATCGTGCGCGATGAGAAGTCCGGGGACCGCCGAAGCTCGAATTTCGGTGCTTCGCGGCGCGCCGAACGCAGCAACCTACGCGCTCGAACTCGTCATCATCGCCGCCGGTTATGTCGGCCTCGCGGCGACCGAGCTGTTGCTGCCGTCGCTCAATCCGACCGCGACCCCGTTGTGGCCGCCGACCGCGTTTGCGCTGGCACTGGTGCTGCTCGGCGGCTACCGCGTTTGGCCGGCGATTCTATTGGGATCATTTTCCTTCGGCGTCATCGCTTCGCACGCTTTTTTGACGCCGGGCTTTGCCGCCGTCGGCACTCTCATTGCGGCCGGTGCCGGTGCCTGGCTGATCAATCGCTGGTCGAACGGCCGCCGAACGTTCGAAACCGCCGCCGGCGCGGCAAAATTTGCGCTCATTGCTTTTGCGCCAACGGCAATGCTCGGCTCGGCCGCGGCGCTGGCCGGTGCGATCTTTGCCGACGACGTCGAGTTCGGCAATCCGGCAGGGTGGCTCGCGACCTCCGTCACCTGGTGGCTGGCCGACGCTGCCGCCGGTCTGATCATCGCGCCGGTCGTTGTGCTCTGGGCGATCACGCCGCTCCGTCCGGTCACCAAGCGGGATCTCCTGGAAACGGCTGCCATCTTGGCGCTGACCACGGCCATCGGCTTCCTAGCCTTTGGCCCTCCGGTCGACGAAGCGCTGGAGGGCTTGCAGCCCTATCGGAGCCTGTTTGGCTTTCTGATCCTGATCCCGTTGCTGTGGGCGACGTTGCGCGGCAACCGGCGCGACGCCGCCACCGCGGCGCTGATTTTTTGCGGCACCGCCGCGTGGGGATTGCCGACTGGCGAGAACCCGTCGCTGCAGGCGGATTTGAGCGCATCGCCGTTATTGCTGTTGGCCATTGCCGTCGGCACGTCGGTGCCGGCTCTGATCCTCAGCGCCGCCATGGCCACCTACCAAGACACCGAGGCGCGCCTGCTGCGTGCGCAGGAGCATTTGAACCGGCAGCTGGCGCAGACCAATTTTGCGCTGGACAGTTCGCGGCGCCATTTCCAGATCCTGATCGAGGGGATCGTCGACTATGCGATTTTCGTGCTCGATACCGCCGGCCGCGTCGCCAGCTGGAACCGAGCCGCGGAGCAGATCATCGGCTACACTGCCGACGAGATTATGGGCAAGCATTTCGGCATCTTCTATCGGCCGGACGAGCGCCGCTCCGGCGAACCGAACCGCGCGCTCGACTGGGCCGTGCAAAAAGGCAAGCACGACGTCGAAGGCTGGCGCATCAAAAAGAATGGCACGCTGTTCTTCGTCACCGGCTCGGTCACCTCGATCCGCGACACTGCCGGCAATCTGATCGGCTTTGCCAGCGTCATCCGCGACGCCACCGAGCGGCGCAACACGCAGGAGAAGCTGGTTCAGGCGCGCGAGCAGCTGGCGATGGCGCAGAAGATGGAGGCGATCGGCAAGCTGACCGGCGGCATCGCCCACGATTTCAACAATCTCTTGATGATCATCGGCGGCAATGCGCAGACCTTCAAGCGGCTCCTTGATCCCAAATTGCCGCGGGCGATCGAGGCGATCCAGACGGCGGCGAAACGCGGCGAAAGCCTGACCCGTCAATTATTGACGTTCGCCCGCCGTCAGCATCTGAGCCCGACGGTGGTCGATTTGAATGCCTGCATCAGCAACATGCGGCCGATGATCGAAAGCTCGCTGCGCGGCAACATCGTCTATGACGAAAAGTGCGATCCGAACGTCTGGCCGGTGAAGGTCGACCTCGCCGAGCTCGAGCTCGCCATCGTCAACATCGCGGTCAATGCCCGCGACGCCATGCCGAACGGCGGCGCCTTCGGCATCTCCATCCGCAACGTCGCGGCGGAGCAAGGCGGCGATCATCCCGCCGAGGAATTCGTCGCCATCGAATTCAACGACAGCGGCACTGGCATTCCGCCGGACCTGCTGTCGAAAATCTTCGATCCGTTCTTCACCACCAAGGAGGTGGGCAAAGGCACCGGGCTCGGCCTGTCGCAGGTCTACGGCTTCGCCCACCAGTCCGGCGGCATGGTCAAAGCCGACAGCCGGGTCGGCCAGGGAACGATCATCACGGTATATCTGCCGGCGCTGCCGGCCGACGAGGTGATCGATGAAGATCCGTCCGACATCGAGGCGCTCCATCCGCGACGCCCCGCAGTGCTGATCGTCGACGACAGCGCCGAAGTCGCCGAGGTCACGTCGTCGCTGTTCGACCATCTGGGCTACGATACGCTCTACCGCGAGTCGGCCGAGGCGGCTTTGAAACTTTTGGCCGAAGGTGCGAAAGTCGACCTCGTCTTCTCCGACATCGTCATGCCGGGGACCATTGACGGCGTCGGCCTCGCCAGCGAAATCCGCTCCCAATATCCGAATTTGCCGGTGGTCCTGACCACCGGCTACAGCGACGCCGCGCGGGCGGCGCCGGCGCACTTGCGCATCTTGCGCAAGCCGTTCGATACCGACGCGCTGCGCGGCTTCATTCAGGACGCGATGGGGCCGCGGGCGAGCGCCGATCAGAATACCCGGCACTGAGTGCGATTGTCATTCCGGCGGCGCCGCAGGACGTCGCCGAGCTCAGACCTGCCGGTCGCGCGGTATGCGCAGGCTGTAGCGAAGGCCCGACGGCTCATAGGAGATTTTGACGTCGCGGCAAAAGCCGCGGGCGAAAGCACCCAGGATGTTGGAGCCGAACCCGCCGCGCGTGCCGCCGCCAGACGGCGCTTTGACGACCGGACCGTTAGCTTCCGTCCAATCGAACGCCACGCCGCAGCGCGTTTCCTTCAGATCGATCTGAACGCGGCCCGCGGCCGTCGACAGCGCTCCGTATTTGAGCGAATTCGTCACCAGCTCGTGGACGATCAGCGAAAAATTCTGCGTCATTTGCGGATCGAGCAGCAAAAACGACCGGCCGCGGATGGTGATGCGGTTGCCGAAGCCGCGAATTTGACCGCGGATCAGCTCGATGAGCGCGACATTGCCGGTCGCATCGCTGACATAGCGGTTGGCGTCGAACATCGCCTGCAGCCGGCCAAACAAGCGTTCCTCGATCACGCTCGGGAACACCGGAATGTTGTTGTTGGGCAGGCTGAAGCGGATGACCGACTGGATGACCGTGAACAGATTATGCATGCGGTGATGCATCTCCTCTTTCAGAAACGCTTGACGCTCCTTGGCGTTGGTCTCGCGTTCCAGACTGCGGTTGATGTACGCCATCAACGAGATGCCGAGAACGACATCGAATCCGTAAGTCAGCACGCCGAGCAGATGGAATTCTGGAACAAACAAATACCACTGTGCCAGGCCGGCGAGCGCCGCAGCCAGCAAGCCGGCGCGGTAGCCGCCAAGCAGGCCGGCAAGCACGACGGCGGGATAAGCCGCCAAGAACGGCGTCCCCTGGTAGAGATCGCCCCCAAGCCATTGCAATGCCGTGGCGATCGCGACAAACCCGACAGCGGCGATGTAGCCGGCGACCGGATGGCGGCGAAAGGCGCCGTTGGCCCGGTGCACGATAGACGGTAGAGCGAGACCGTCGGCATCGATGCTTAAGGCTGCCGGCGCGGCGGTGAGCCTTTTGTTCTGAAGATTTGCGGCGCCGGCAGACGAGCGCCGACCTCGCCCGGCGGCAGCGGGACGATCGATCAACAAATCGCCAGCCAGAATGGACAAGGGACCCTCACATATGTTGCCCGCCGGAGACCGCGACGCGCAAGCATGGCCCAGCCATTAGTCTCTGATGCGCTGAGTCGTAGGCCGCAAAGGCTTTCACAACGGCAAATGAAATCGTTCTATTTTTGGTGGTAGGTGTCTCAGCTTGTAACACTCCGCGTGCAGCCGGCCGGCGGCGCGCTGAATGACTTAAGGATGGGTGCAGTGATCGGCTAAAATCTTACTGTTTTTCCGGCCGCTCGCGGGCGCTGCCCTACGGCGTGCCGGCCGCCGCCAACAACGACAGATATTCCCACGCCATGGTCGCGCCGGCGAGCGCGGTGATCTCGGCCGTGTCGTAAGGCGGGCAGACCTCGACCATATCCATGCCGATAAAGTGCAGGCCGGACAGCCGCCGCACGATCGCCTGCGCCTGCCAGGTTGCGAGCCCGCCGACTTCCGGCGTGCCGGTACCTGGCGCGAAGGCCGGATCGAGCACGTCGATATCGAAGCTCAGATAAACCGGAGCCTCGCCGATCACCCGATGGATTTGCTCGGCGATTGCCGCGGGCCCTCGCTCGTGCACGTCTTGCGCCGCGACGATGACCACGCCGTTTTTGATCGTCCAATCCTGCACGTCGCGCTCGACCGGCGAGCGGATGCCGATCTGGATCATCCGCTGCGGCGCGATCAGCCCTTCCGAAATGGCATGATAGAACACGGTGCCGTGCGCGTAGCTCTGCCCGAAATTTTCCGGCCAAGTGTCGACATGGGCGTCGAAATGGATCACCGCCGACGGCCCGCGCCGCTTCGCCAGCGCGCGCAGGAGCGGCAGCGTGATGCCGTGATCGCCGCCGAGCGCGACCAGATGCTCGATATCCGCGGCCTGCCGCTCGATCCCCGCCAGGCTCTTTTGGATGTCGCCGAGCGCGATCGAAAAGTTGCCGATGTCGGCCAAGCCGGAAGCGGCCGGATTGACCCGGTGCAGCGGATGATCGCCGTCGACCAGCATCCGGCTCGCCTGCCGGATCGCAGCGGGTCCGAACCGCGCGCCAGGCCGGTTGGTGGTGCCGAGGTCGAAGGGAATGCCGGCAACGCAAACCGGCGCGCTCGGATCGCTGCGGCGCACGCCGAGGAATGTCGGCAGCAGGTCGAAAGTCGGCGCTCCCGTCATCGCTCTTGTCCGGAACCAGACGGCGAGAACAGAAACACCGCGACCGCGACCACGCAGGTCCAAACGCCGCCCGCGGCGCCGGTGGTCGCCGCCGCGATCGATTGCGTATCGACGATGAGATTGCTCAAGGCATAGACCCGCTTGCGTTCATCCCACGCGGCGCCCGGGTCGAACTCGACGCCAAGCGTCGAAGCCAGCATCGTAGCGGCGAGGTCCTCGACAAATTCGCTGGTTTCCGCCTCCGACATGCCGAAACCGTGGTGCTCGGAAATATAGCCATAGTGCGAGGAGTTGGTCGGCCGCGCGAACCCAATTCCGGCATTGATCCGCCGTCCCGGCTCATTAGTCTCGGCGCGCGCCATCACACAGAACGTTATCTCGCCCGGACTCAGCGCTTCGACGCCAGCGCCGCGGGCAATGAATTCGCATTGCGCCGGCAAAATCGACGAGACCGAAACCAGATTCTGCTGCTCGATATCGGCGTCGCGCAACGCGTATTCGAACGCCGACAGCTGCTGGTGATGGACGCCGATGCCGCGGGTCAGGAATACACGCTTGGGAATTGGAAACATCGGTCATCCATCACACAATGAGCAGCATCGCCCCATTATCTTATACCCACCCGCCGACGGCGAGGGCCGACCACGCAGTTTGCCGACCTCATCATCCACCCGTCTCATCTTCATGAGATCGTATATCGCATGGTGGGAGTTCGTGCCGTCATTTTTGTGTCATGCCGATGGAACGCCGACGCAACAAAGCAAGGGTCCTCTACCCAACTCAGCTCAGCGCCGGGCGTCACGTCACCGTCACCGAGCGGCGGCAAAGTATCCCGGCGATCAGCACCGGAGCCTTTGCGCGTGACAATCGTGGCAGCCATCGCGGCGATCTGGGCGCTTGGTGTGCTGAGCTTACTGTTCACGCTGCCGCACGAAGTTCTGTCACCGGCAGACGCAGACGGCGACGCGATCAGCGGACTCTCCGAGCAGTAGCGGTCCTACGCCGGGCTGACCCGCAATTCGGACGCCAGCGGCCCCTACTCCGCTGGATGCGCGGTCAATTCCCGCTTCTTGCCGCGCCGTGGGCCAAGCTGCGCGATCCAGCGGGCGATGACGTAGAAGACCGGCGTGAATATCAGGCCGAAGGCGGTCACGCCGATCATGCCGAAGAACACCGCGGTGCCGAGCGCCTGCCGCAACTCGGCGCCGGCGCCGATCGCCCAGACCAACGGCGTGACGCCGAGAATGAAGGCGAACGACGTCATCAGGATCGGACGCAGCCGCAGCCGCGTCGCCTCGACCGCGGCTTCCCAGCGGCTGCGGCCCTCATCCTCTAGCTGGCGGGCGAATTCGACGATCAGGATGGCGTTTTTGGCGGCGAGCCCGATCAGCACCACGAAGCCGACCTGGGTGAGAATGTTGTTGTCCATGCCGCGCATAATGACGCCGGAGATGGCGGCGACCAGGCACATCGGCACGATCATGATCACCGCGAGCGGCAGCGTCAGGCTTTCGTACTGCGCCGCCAGCACCAGAAAGACGAACACCACCGCCAGCACGAACGCGAACATCGCCGTATTGCCGGCCCTGATCTGCTGAAAGGCGAGCGAAGTCCATTCAGTAGCGAAACCGTCAGGCAGCGTCTCGGCCGCGAGCTTGTCCATGGTGGCGATGCCCTGGCCTTGCGAAAAACCGAGCGCCGGCTCGCCGTCGAGCTCGGCGGCCGGATAGAGATCGTAGTGCGGTACCCGGAACGGCCCGGCAATGTCGCGCACGGTCGTGAACGAGCCGAGCGGCACGGTATCGCCATTGGAGTTGCGGACGCGGATCTTGAGCACGTCGCTGACGTCGCGGCGGTCCTCGGCACGCGCCTGCGCGGTGACGCGGAAGGTACGGCCGAACAGGTTGAAGTCGTTGACATAGACCGAGCCGATATAGACCTGCAGCGCGTTGAACACGTCCTGCACATTGACGCCGAGGAGCTGCGCCTTGGTGCGGTCGATGTCGAGATAGATTTGCGGCGTCGACGTCTCGAACATCGTGAAGACGCGGGTGACGCCCGAGGTCTGGTTGGCGCGCGCCATCAGATCGGCGGTTATCGTCCGCAGCGCGGCGGCGCCGTGCCCGGCGCGGTCCTCGACGATCATGCGGAAGCCGCCGGAACTGGAGATGCCGCGCACCGGCGGCGGCAGCACGACGAACAACAGGCCGTCCTGAATCTGGCCCAGCCGTTTGCTGAGCTCGGCTTGAATCCCGCGTGCCGATTGACCCGGATCCTTGGCGCGCTCCTCGAACGGCTTGAGCGTCAGGAAGATCGCACCGGCATTGGGCGCGTTGGTGAAGGTGGCGCCGGAGAAGCCGATGACGTTCACGCCGTGCGATACGCCGGGCACGTCCAGCGCGATGTCGAGCGCCCGCTGCTGCACCGCGTCGGTGCGCGAGAGCGACGCGCCGGGCGGCAGCTGCACCACGACGATGAGATAGCCGCCGTCGACCTGCGGAATGAAGCCGACCGGCGTCTGCCGGAAAGCGTTCAACCCGAAACCGATCACGACCAGATAGATCACGAACATGATGGCGGCGCGGCGCACCGTGCGGCTGGCGAGCCACGACACACCGTTGCCGACCTTGTCGAAGCCCCAATTGAAGGCGCCGAAGAAGCGATGGATCGGCAGCTCCCACCAGCGGTCGCGGCGCGCCGGATCGTGCCGCTTGAGCAACAGCGCACACATCGCCGGCGACAAGGTCAGCGACACGATCAGCGAAATGATGGTCGCGCCGGCGATGGTCAAAGCGAACTGCCGGTAGAATTGTCCGGAAATGCCGGTGATGAACACCGACGGCACGAACACGGCGCACAGCACGAGCGCAATCGCGATCAGCGCCGAGCCGACCTCGGTCATGCTCTTTTTTGCCGCCTCGCGCGGCCCAAGCCCGGTGGCGATATTGCGCTCGACATTCTCGACCACGACGATGGCGTCGTCGACCACGATGCCGATCGCCAGCACCAGGCCGAACAGCGACAGGTTGTTGAGCGTGAAACCGAACGCGGCCATGAAGAAGAACGTGCCGATCAGCGACACCGGGATGGCGACCAAGGGAATAATGGCGGCGCGCCAGGTCTGCAGGAACAGGATCACCACCAGCACGACGAGAATGATGGCCTCGCCGATGGTCTCGATCACCGCATCGACCGACTGGCGGATGAATTGCGTGGGATCGAAGAAAATGTCGTATTTGACGCCGCTCGGGAACCGCTTCGACAACTTGTCCATCAACTCGCGCACATTGTTCGCCGTCTCCAGCGCGTTCGAGCCGGGCCGCTGAAAGATGCCGAGCGCGACGGCGGGATAGTGATCGAGATAGGAGTTCGATGAATAATCCTGCGCCGCCAGCTCGACCTTGGCGACGTCCTTGAGCCGCACCACCGCGCTCGGCGTCTCCTTGATCACGATCGAGGCGAATTCATCGGGTTCTGCGAGCCGACCAAGCGTCCTTACCGTAATCTGGAAAGCGCCTTGCTGCGCGATCGGCGGCTGATCGAGCATGCCGGACGCAACCTGGATGTTTTGACCCTGCAATGCGTTGGTGACGTCGTTGGCGGTCAAGCCGAGCGACTGCATACGATCGGGATCGAGCCACACCCGCATGGCGTAGTCGCGTGCGCCGAACACGGTGATCGAGCCGACGCCGTCGACGCGCGTGACCGCGTCGGTCACTTCGAGCGTGGCGTAGTTGGAGATGAACAGCGTGTCGCGCGACTTGTCCGGCGAGTAGAGGTGCACGACCATCATCAGGTCGGGCGACGCCTTCTGCACGGTGACGCCGATATTGCGCACGTCGGCGGGCAGGCGCGGGTTGGCGATGGCGACGCGGTTCTGCACCTGCACCTGGGCGATGTCCAGATTGGTGCCGAGCTCAAAGCTGACCGCGATCGAAAAGCGACCGTCGGCGGTCGAATTCGACGCGATATAGATCATATTCTCGACGCCGTTGATCTGCTGTTCGATCGGCGTGACCACCGTCGAGGCCACGACCTCGGCACTGGCGCCGGGATACTGCCCGGTGACGCTGATCAAGGGCGGCGCTATCTCGGGATATTGCGCGATCGGCAGGCGCAGGAACGACACCGCGCCCAGGATCGTGAAGACGATCGAAATCACCGCCGCAAAGATCGGCCGATCGATGAAGAAGTGCGAGATGCGCATTTTAGCCCTCCCCCCTTGTGGGGGAGGGTTGGGAGGGGGGTCGGGAGGTCGGTTGCACGCGTCGACGAGTGCTCCCGTCTACGCATGTGCGCAACCTCGCGACCCCCACCCCTTCCCCTCCCCACAAGGGGGAGGGGAACCCACTCGCGCCGCTTTGAATCAATGTCAGCGCCATCGCACCAATTCCGTCCTCACTCCGCCTTGGTTTGTGCGCCGTCTTTTTTTGCTTCCTTCGGCGACGACGATTCCGGCGGCGCGGCCTGTTCCTGCACCGTGACTTTCATGCCAGGCCGCGCCCGCATCAGGCCATTGACGACCACGCGGTCGGAGGCGGCCACGCCGTCCTTGATCACGCGCATGCCGTCGTCGAGTTGAGCAGGCGTGACGTATTTGAGGCGGATGACATTGCCGTCATCGACGACCAGCACGTATTTACGCGATTGCTCGGTGCCGATCGCCGCGTCGGGAATGAGCAGGGTGGTGTGCGGCGGCGAGCCCGGCACCCGGATGCGGCCGAACATGCCCGGCGTGAACAAGCCGGCGGGATTGGCAAGCACGGCGCGGCCGCGGATCGTGCCCGACGAACGGTCGATGACGTTGTCGACGAAATCCATCGTTCCGGCGTGCGCGAAATCCGGTTCGTCAATCAGCTTGACCGTGATGGGGACGCCGCCCTGACCGTTCGCCATTTGGGTGTTCGCAGTCGTTCCGGCGAAACGCTGGTAGCGCAGATACGACGCTTCGTCGAAGGTGAATTCAAAGCGGATCGGATCGACCGACACAATGGTGGCAAGGAGCGTGGTGTTGGAGCCATTGCCGCCGGTCACCAGGTTGCCGACGGCCACGCGCCGATCACCGATGCGCCCGTCGACGGGCGCGCGCAGCTCCGAATAGTCGTTCAGATCAAGCTCAGCCTGATGGACCATAGCCTCCTGGGCGGCCACCGCTGCCTCGGCCACGCTTTTCGCCTGCTTGCGCTGATCGAACGCCTGTTCCGTCATCGTCTTGTTACGCACCAGCTCCTGGCCGCGGGCGAGATCGGCTTCGGTGTAAGCGAGATTGGCGCGCGCCTGCGCCAGATTGGCGTGCATTTGGTCGAGCGCGATCTGGAATGGCTTATGGTCAATGAGGAAGAGCACATCACCCTTCTTAACCATTTGCCCGTCGGTGAAGTGAATCTCGGACAGATAGCCGGAGACCCGCGAGCGTATTTCGACGGAATCGACGGCGACGAAGCGGCCGACGTATTCGTCCTGATCGACCACGGTGCGCTCGACCGGCTTCGCCACGGTAACGGTCGGCGGCGGCGGTGCCGACGACTGCTTCTGGGCCTCACCGCAGCCGGCAAGGGCTGACAAAGCTGCCGCGATCACGAGGGCGGCCGCCCGCCGCGCCGCAGTGACGATGACCATGGGGTCTCCTTGGGAGCGTGACCGGTCCTGGACTTGGACTTGATCCGGGGATGCTGGCCGCCGGTTTTTCGAAAAAATCATGCTCCACAGTATTTTAGCGCGCCGCCGCGTTCGATCCAAGGCAATCGCGCTGCAAGATACGTTCCGCACCACAGCCGATTGCGCCTGTCAATCGCGGCAGCAATCAGCCCGCCCTGAGTTCCCGATAAAGTTACCCGCGCGGCCAACCCGCCACCAAGAAGCTTCGCGAAAACCACGCCCCTCACAAGCAAATCCGATTCGGCCAAGAGGCGTCCACCGCGGCGCGCCCGATTTGCAGCCCATTCGGCGGTCGAGCGATAGGTGGCGCGTGGTCGCGAGAGCGTTGGCGGCGAACGCCAATACAAGGCGCGAAGAGCCGGCAGCGTGGCTTTTGGGCCCTGTTTTTGTTAACCCTTTACACGTTCTGATTGAGCCTTTCCCACCACCGGATTCCGGTGCCGAGCCGCGCATGCCCTCCCCATTGACCCGCGAGCTGGCTTCGCGCTTTGCCGGCATCGCGCTGAACCACGTGACGCGCGAGTATCCAGGCAAGATGGATCATGTGCTGAGCGGGCCGCAGGATGTGCAGAATCCGCGCGCATTGCACCCGGCGTTTTACGGCAGCTTCGATTGGCATTCCTGCGTCCATGGCTTTTGGCTGCTGGCGAAGCTGCTGCGGCTGTTTCCCGACCTGCCGCAAGCCGCCGCCATCCATGCGCTGCTCGATGAGCAATTGACACCTGCGAACATTGCGGGCGAGCTCCGCTATCTGCAACGGCCTTTGCAGGACAATTTCGAGCGACCGTATGGCTGGGCCTGGCTCCTCATGCTCGCCAGCGAATTGGCGCGACACCGGACGCCGGAGGCGGCCGCCTGGTTCAAAGCGCTGCAACCGCTGACACTCACCTTCGCGGCGCGCTTCAAAAAATATCTGCCGAAACTGCCCTACCCGATCCGAAGCGGCACTCATCCCAACACCGCCTTCGCCGCGGCGCTGGCGATCGAATATGCGCAGGTCTGCGGCGATCCCGAACTTTTGCAAATCGTGTGCGGCCGCGTGCGGGACTTCTTTGGCGGCGACGAGGAAGGCCACGCTTTCGAGCCGAACGGCAACGATTTCCACTCGCCCATCCTCATCGAGGTGGAATGCATGCGGCGAACGCTAGGTAAGCAGGATTTCCTGGCGTGGCTCGAGCGATTCCTGCCGAAGCTGCGGGAGTGCAAGCCCAACGTCTTGTTCGAGCCAGTGGACGTGTCCGATCGCTCCGATCCGCAGATGGTCCATCTCGACGGGCTCAATTTCAGCCGCGCCTGGTGCTGGCGGGGGCTGTCTCATGCTTTGACGCCCGAAGACCCGCGGCGCGCACTCGCGATAAAGTCCGCCGCGACGCATATCGCGGCAAGCCTGCCACACATCGCTGGGGACTATGCAGGCGAGCACTGGCTAGCGACCTTCGCGACACTGGCGCTGACGGCCTAGACCATGATCCGATTATGAATCGGATCATGGTCTAGATGTTTCGTTGGAGCATGATGTTTTTCCGAAAACCGGCTTCCACTTTTCGGCATCATGATCTAAAGGGCGCGACCTACCGCGCCGAGCCTCGACTTCCCATATGACCTACCCGGCGCGCGGGGGCATCCCGCGACGCCGTTCGAACAAGGCGAAAGTCCCGTGAAGATCATACCCCTGAACGCCGGCCTGGGCGGGGGTTATTCCGCCGCCGAGGCCTCTTCCCCATCTCCCATTCCCGCCGAGGATCAAGCGCTCCTCGACGCCTATTCGCGCGCGGTCATCGATGTCGTCGACCGGGTCGGCCCAGCGGTGGTCGGCCTCGCGGTGCGCGCGACAAACGCGCCCTCCCCCGCCCGCGGCGGCGGGCGAAATGGCAGAAGCGGTGGCTCCGGCTCAGGCGTCATCGTGGCGCCGGATGGCCTCATTCTGACCAATAGCCACGTCGCCGGCGCGGCCGGCGGCGGCGCGCACATCGCCGTGACCACGGCCGACGGCCAGGACTTGCGTGCGCGCCTGGTTGGCGACGATCCCGACACCGATCTGGCCCTGATCCGCGTCGATGAGGCGGTGACGTTGCCGGCGGCGCCGCTCGGCGACTCCAAAAAGCTCAAGCGCGGGCAATTGGTGATCGCCATCGGCAATCCACTCGGCTTCGAATCGACGGTGACCACCGGCGTGGTCTCGGCGCTCGGCCGTTCGCTGCGCGCCTCGACCGGCCGGCTGATCGACGACGTGATTCAGACCGACGCGGCGCTCAATCCCGGCAATTCCGGCGGCCCTCTGGTGTCGTCGCGCGGCGAAGTCGTCGGCGTCAACACCGCCGTCATCATCGGCGCCCAAGGCATCTGCTTTGCGGTCGCCGCCAACACCGCAAGCTTCGTCCTTGGCGAACTGGTCCGCCACGGCCGGGTGCGCCGCGCCTTCATCGGCATTTCGGCACAGCAGACGGCGATCCCGCCGCGGCGGCGGCGCGTCGCGGGGCTTGAGCAGGAAGGCGCCGTGATGGTCGGCGCAGTGGAGACCGGCAGCGCCGCGGACCGCGCAGGCCTGAAGGCCGGCGATATCGTGCTCAGCCTCGACGGCCACACCATCACCGGCGCCGACGATCTGATCCGGGCGCTCACCGGCGACAAGATCGGCAACAGCGTCGCCTTCGACGTGCTGCGCGGCACCGAGCGGTTGACGGTTTCGCTCGTGCCGGAGGAGCGCAAACGAGCGGCGTGATGCCACAATACGTCACCCGCCCGAGCGGCGACACGCGATACGCGCCCGTTGAGAGACCGCCTGTGACCAGTGGCAATTTTTTCCCGATCAGCCCGACGATGCGCCGCAAAGTGCTGCTGGTACTGGTGGCGACGTTCATCTTTGCCTGCCTCGGCTTGGTGACGACGCTCGCCGCCGGACGCCCGCTTGCGCTTGGGCTCTCTACCGCGATCTTGATCGGGCTGGGCGTTGGGCTGTTTGAAGAATTCTACGTCCAGAGCGAGCGGGGCATTTGGTTGCGCAACATGCACCCGTTGCGATCTATCCCGGTTTACGTCGTCGTGATTATTCTATGTTTTACCTGGTCTCGGCGCACCTTGTCCGCGTGTTGTTCTGGCGCCTCGACGACCTGCCGACGCTCTATCGCCGGCTTCCCTTCGGCATCACGATCTTCACGATATTTTCCGTGGTCGGCGTGCTGATGATGCGGGTGGTGCACTTCATCGGGCTTGAGAATCTATTCCACCTCACCGTGGGGACCTACCATCGCCCGGTTCGCGAACGCAAAATTCTATTGTTTCTCGACATCAACGGCTCAACGGCCCTGGGCGAGAAGCTCGGCGCGCTGTCGATGCGCTCTCTGGTCGGCAAATTCTTTTCCGACCTGTCGGCACCGATCACCGATCATGGCGGCGACATTTACCTTTACAAGGGCGACGGCTTGATCGCGGTTTGGAATTGGGCCGCGGCGACAGAGCACGAAAGCATTCTCAGATCCGTTGATGCGATGTTTGGCGCGATCGAGCGCCAGCGCGGCGCGTACCAGAAAATGTTCGGCGTGGTGCCGGGCTTCCGCATCGGCATCCACGGCGGCGACGTCATCGTCAGCGAGCAAGGCGACACCAAGCGCTCGATTGGCATCTATGGCGACGCCATCAATATCGCGGCACGAATGGAGGAGGTCGCCCGGGCGCACAGTGTGCGCTGCGTCGTGTCCGAGGCCGTGGTTACAGCGGTGGGCAGCTTCGATCGCATGCGCGAGATCGGCGAAGAGACCGTCAAAGGGATTTCGACGTCGATCCGCGTCTACGAATATCAGCCGCGCGTCGATGCTTTGTGAGTTTGATACTCACGCCGATAAACCGATCGCGTCATCAATGCCCAGGCGGCGCGCCGGCGCCGCCCGGCGGCATCATGCCTTTTTGCATGTTTTGCATATTCTGGATGTTCATCTTCATGCCGTTCGGCATGATCATGTCGCCGGGCCGCTGATCCGCCGCGCAGGGGCCGAGCCATTTGGCGCTCAACGTGACGGTGCGCCCGGCGGGCTGCCCCTCGGTCTGGCCGGTCACCGTCATCGTGTATTCGCTGTCGAAGCTGCCGGTGATGACGATATGCGAGGTCCTGGTCTTGCCGCCGAATGTGCAGACCGAGTTCGATCGTGGTGGTATTGCCGGATTTCTGCACATCGCGCTTCGAGCAATCGCCCTGCGGCGCGGCGCCGCCGCGCGCCTGCATGGCGTGATCGGTCGCGGCGTCGATGCATTGCTGTATCTTCATCGCTTGGTTACCGGCGTCGGTCGTAATCTCCCACAGTCCGGCCTTGCGGTTCGGCAGCTCCGCCGTGAATGCCGGCGCGGCGCCGATGACGAGAAGAAACAAAGCGGCGCCGATCCGGCGCATAGCTTGCGTACGCATGGCTTCCTCCTGATGGCGGACTCCGGGGCCTGCCGGAATCAGCGCCAAGGGCACGGACGCTATCGGCTTTCCACCCGATCCGGAAGAACTCGGGCGGCGGGGACGGTTTAGCGGCGCCTACTTGCCGTCCGGATGGCTGATCGCCCAGACGTAAGCTGCCACGGCGGCGACGTCGGAATCCGATAGCGGCGCACCGCCGCGCGGCGGCATCGGCACCGAATAATTCTTCGGTTTCTCGATGCCGTCGGTGATCACTTGCGTGATGCGCGCGAGACTGCCGTCCCGTTGTAGCCACTTGCCGTCGACCAGCGACGGCGCCTGCGGCGAACCCCTCGCATCCGAGCCATGACAGCCGGTGCAAGTGCCGCCGGACGCTTCGCCATGGAAGATGCGATCGCCCAACGCGACTTCTTCCTTGGTGGCGCCAGGAGGCACCGGCAGCGACGCCAAGGTCATCCGGCCGGCGTCGGGATGGGTACCTTCCGGCGGGCCGGGCTCGCCAGAGGCGGCGCCGGCCATCTTCGGCGCCGGCGCCTGCGCGACCGTCGCACCGGGATCGCCGTGATAGGTTACGCGCCAGATGCGGCCGTGCCAGTCATCGGAAATATACAGCGCGCCGTCGGATCCCATCGTCAGTCCTGAAGGCCGGAACGCTGCCTGGCCCGGCTCTTTCACCGCGCCGGCGAAGCCGTCGGCGAAGACAACAAACGGCGCGGCCGCCCTGCCGTCCTTGAGCGGCTGAAACACAACGTTGTAGCCGCCCTGCGGCTCCGGCGCGCGATTCCACGAGCCATGGAAAGCGACAAACGCACCGCCCTGATAGGCAACGGGGAACGCATTGCCCGCATAGATCAAGAGATCGTTTGGTGCCCAATGCGCGGGCAAGGATGCGACCGGAGCCTTTTTGTCAGCGCAAACGCCGACCTTCTTGCCGTCGCCGCCATATTCCGGCGCCAGCACCAGCTTACCGACCAGTCCGTCGTAATAGCATTCCGGCCAGCCATAGTCGGCGCCTTTTTCCAGTTGTACGATTTCCTCGGCCGGCAATTGGGCGTTCTGTTCGGAGGTGAAAAAGCTCGGCCAGTTCTGCGAGAGCTGGTCGCGGCCATGCTGGGTGACGAACAGGCGCCCGGTCGCATCGAAGGCAAATCCTTCGCCGTTGCGCAGCCCGGTGGCGTAGCGTTCCGCTGGTGAGAAGTGTTGATCCTTTTTGTTGGCGTCATAGAGCCAGATGCCGGCGCGGGTGTCGAGCTCGGTGCACGGCTGATGGCCCGGCGAATTGGCGGTGCGGTTCTGCAGCTGGCATGAATTGGTAGCCGAGCCGAGATCGACGAACAAATGCCCCTGCGCATCGATAGCGAACGGATGCATCGGGTGATCGCCGGTCAGCGGCAGGCCGGATAGAATGACTTGCGGCTGTTCGTTCGGCACGACGCCATTCGCCGGCAGCGGGTAGCGGATGATCTTGTCGTTCTGCTCGGCATAAAGGCCGCCATTGTAGATGCGGATGCCGGTGCCGCCGGCCGATCCCTGCGGCACACCGTCGCCGAAGCGCTCGATCACGTCGGCGCGGCCATCGCCGTTATTGTCTTTGAGCGCGATGAGGAAGCCGCCGGGCGGCGGCCTGTCGTTAATGTAATAGCGGCCGCTCCAGGTATTGACGTAGAGCGCGCCGTTCGGACCGAACGCCATTTGCCGGGCGTGGCCGAGATTGTCGCGAACACGGTGGCGCAGAAACCGGGCGACAGGGCGATGCCGCTATTGTCGGCGACGCAGGTGTCGCGCGGATTCTGCTGCGCCACCGCCGCCGGACCGGCGAGCAGCATCAGGCTGACCAAAGCCGCGGCTGCAAAAGACGCGGTGATGAATTCTATAACGCGGCCGCGCCGCTCGATGTGAAATGCCACGCGATAGACCATGACTATGCTCCAAGTTCCAAAGTTTAAGTCCGGCTTAGAAATATTGCGCCGCTTTTCCAACGCGCGCCCGCTCGGACAAAGGCACGCTCTCGCAAAGTTGATGACTGACCCGCAGCCCAAACCGGGTAGCTCTTTTGCAGCGCGGCATGCCTTTCCTCATGGCGGCCAAGGCTAACAATTCAATTTGAAACTGATGAGAAATTCGGGGCCTTCTTTCGCTCACTTTGATCCCTTGCCGGCGATGCCGCTGAGCGGCGACCGACGCGTCGACCAATTTCAATCATCGTTCGCCGGCGCAGCCCGCCCGGGGGAAAACCGGGGCAGCCGCTTCGTCGTGGAACTTGCGCGGAACCTTGCGCGTTACGGCTGAGGCAGCGAGCGCCCGCGGTCCGTAGTGCGCGGCGCATGACCCGCCGCTCAAGCACGAAACGGCGGAATTAAGATGAAATTCCTTCTCGCGGCAACGCTGATGCTGGCGCTGGGCGTCGGCCAAAGCGCGGCACAGACCGGCACGACCAGCCCAGGCGTGATAGGCGCGACGTCTCCGCTGGGGGCGGATTTCGGCCAGACCCCTGGTAACGCACCAAGCGCAGCGCAGATTGGCGCGTCGGGCCCAGGCGGCAGCGTGGCAGCAACGTCACCGCTCGGGGCGAATTTCGGCCAGACCCCAGGTGATAATTTCCAAATTACTCCTGCGCCGTTTGGGGGTGTCGCCAACCCCGCCCCGTGCGCGAGCGGTGGTTCCGGCACGAGCGGGCTATCCACCTTCGACGGCAGCGAACTGAGCCAAACAAGCGGCGGACTGAGCCCAACAACCAGTTTCTCGACCTCCGGAGCACCCACCGGCCTCGGCGCAGCAAGCAGCACGTCAGCGCCGTGTAATTCGGTGAGCAGCTCCGGTGTCATGAGTGCGGCGCCAAACTCCGCCGCTACGACTGCGCCGAGCGCAAATTCCTCATCGTTACCTTCACCGGCGTCGTCCGGAAGTTCGGCGATGGCAACCGCAAGCAGCTCGCCCAACACAGCGGGCCTCGGCGTAACCGGCCTCGGCACCAGCGGTCTCGGGACGACAGGGCTCGGAACGGCCGGCCTCGGCTCACTGCCGACCCAGTCCGGATCGGCAGTGCAAACATCGACATCGCCATCAACAGCGGTCCAATCCGAGACATCGTGTGCCGGCGACCTCGGCACGCCACCGACTAGTACCCCGACAGCGCAAAGTCTAAGCGGCGGCGTGCCCAATCCGGCGCAGAGTCTCGGCGGCTCGACGAGCGACGCGGCGCAACGCCTCGGCGGCACTGCAAGCGTGCCGGTAACGCCAGTACCGTGCCCGACGACGACTTCGACGATGACAATTCCCTGAGTAGGCGCGATGCTCAGACGGCCAAGCACAACCAAGCTTGTAGCGATCATCGCCGTGCTTGCGGTCGCCGCCGGTGGCGCCGCGGCGCTGACGCGTACATCCGCTTTTCGCTCGACGGCGGCGCCGCAAGCGCCGGCCGCACCGCCGCCGGTGGGAGTCGTGGCAGCTTCCGTTCAAAGCCATGATGTGCCGATCTATCTGCGCGGCGTCGGCACGGTGATTGCTTACAACAACGTGCTGGTGCGCAGCCAAATCACCGGAGAACTCGTCAAGATCAGCTTCGACCAGGGTCAGCAAGTGAAGAAGGGCGATATTCTCGCGGTCATCGACCCGAGACCCTATCAAGCGCAGCTCGATCAGGCGATCGCCAATCGCGACCGCGACCAGGCGCACCTGGAGAATGCCAATATTGACCTCAAACGTTACAACGAGCTCGCCAAGCAAAAATCAATCGCGCAGCAGCTCGCCGACTCGCAAAAGGCAATTGTTGACCAGCTCATTGCCATCGTTAAGTCCGATGAGGCGATCATCGAAAGCGCGCGGGTGAATCTCAGCTACACCAATCTGACCTCGCCGATCGATGGCGTGACCGGCATCAGGCAGATCGATATCGGCAATATCATCCACCCAACCGACGTGAATGGCCTAGTCGACGTCACTCAAATCGAACCGATCTCGCTGATTTTCACGTTGCCGGAGGCTGAATTCGTCCCCGTCCAGGAACACCTGTCCCAGGGACCGGTTACGGTCTTCGTCGATAGTCAAGATGGCAAGCAACTCGATCAAGGCAAGCTCAACCTCGTCGACAACCAGATCATCCAGACCACCGGCACGATCAGGCTGCGCGCGCAATTCCCCAACCAAAAGCACCTGCTGTGGCCGGGTCAGCTCGTCAACGCGCGGCTGCTCCTCGATACGCGGCATGACGGCCTGACCGTACCCGCTTCGGTCGTGCAACAAGGCCCGCACGGCGCCTATGCCTATGTGATCAATGCTGACAACTCGGTCGCGATCCGCCCGATCAAGGTCGCGCAGATCAGCGAAGGGCAGGCACTCATCGACGCTGGCCTCCAAGCCAACGAACAGGTCGTCACCGATGGACAATACAAGCTGCAGCCCGGCGTGCATGTCACGATCCTGCATGGCCGCGCCGCCGAGGAAGCCGCCGCACAAAGCGCACTGCAAGCGCCGATCCCGTGAACATTTCCGCCCCGTTCATCGAGCGGCCGATTGCGACCGCGCTGCTGATGGTCGGGTTGCTGGCCGGCGGTCTGATCGCCTATCCGCTGCTGCCGGTAGCATCGCTTCCAAACGTCAACTACCCCACCCTGACCGTGACCGCGCAGCTGCCGGGCGCCGACCCGCAGACCATGGCATCCACGGTGGCGTCGCCTCTCGAGCTGCAGTTTGGTGAGATCCCCGGCCTCACCCAGATGACGTCGGCGAGCGCGCTCGGATATGTCCAGATCACCCTGCAATTCGAATTGAGCCGCCAAATCGATGGCGCTGTCAGCGACACGCTGTCGGCGATCAATGCGGCGAATGCGTACCTGCCGAAGAACCTGCCCTACCCGCCGCTGATCCGCAAAGTCAATCCGGCTGACACGCCGATCCTGGTGCTCGGGGTCACCTCGGACACCCTGCCACTGACCGTTGTCGACGCCTATGCGCAGAACATTTTGCTGCAAAAGCTCTCGCAGATATCCGGTGTCGGCCTGGTCGGCATCGGCGGCGAGCAGCAGCCGGCCGTCCGCGTCCAGGTCGACCCGCAGGCGTTGGCGGATCGCGGCATCAACCTCGAGGATGTGCGCACGGTGCTCAGCCAGGCGAACGTCGATCTGCCGAAAGGCACGCTCAACAGCCCGCGCCAGACCTTCACGCTTAATACCAACGACCAGTTGTTCAAGCCCGACCAATACGCCGATCTGGTTGTCGCCTATCGCAACGGCTCGCCGGTCCGCATCCGCGATGTCGGCCGCGCCATCAGTGCCGGAGAGAACGAGCTGATTGCCGCTTGGTTCAACCAGAAGCGGGCGATCATCCTGGCGATCCAGCGCCAGCCGGGGGCCAACGTCATCGAGACGGTGGGCCGGATCAAGGCGATGCTGCCGGTGCTTGAGGCCTCGATACCGCCCGCCGTCAAGGTCAATGTCATTTCCGACCGCACCCAGACCATCCGCGCATCCGTCGCCGACGTGCAGTTCACATTGATGCTCATCGTCGCGCTGGTGGTGATGGTGATTTTCATATTCTTGCGAAATTTTTGGGCGACGGTCATTCCCGCCGTCACCGTGCCGCTGGCGCTGATCGGCACCTTCGCCGTGCTCTACGAGCTCGGCTACAGCCTCGACAATCTCTCCCTGATGGCGCTGTCGATCGCCGTCGGCTTCGTGGTCGACGATGCCGTTGTCGAGATCGAGAACATCGTGCGGCATATGGAGGATGGCCTCACGCCGTACGACGCGGCGATGAAAGGCTCCGGCGAGATCGGCTTCACCGTCATGGCGATCACCTTCTCGCTGATCGCCGTGTTCATTCCGCTGTTCCTGATGAGCGGCTATGTCGGATTGCTGTTTCGCGAGTTCGCCATCGCGGTGAGCGTGGCTCTCGTTCTTTCGCTCGTGATCTCGCGGACCCTGACGCCGATGATGTGCGCCTACATGCTCAAGCCGGAGCGCAAGGAGCACGGGTGGCTCTATCGGTTGTCCGAGCGCGGCTTCGATGGCCTGCTCTACATCTACGAAGCGGGCCTGAAAATCGTGCTACGGCACCGCTTCATCACGCTGATGGTGATGTTCGGCACGATCGCGCTGACCGGCTACCTCTACGTCGTCATTCCCAAGGGCTTCTTTCCCCAGCAGGACACGGGATTGATCCTCGGCCAGTCCGAGGCGGCGCAGGATATTTCCTTCGCGGCGATGCAGGAGCGCCAGCAAGCTCTGCAAGACATCATCGTGCGCGATCCCGCCGTTGACACGGTCGGTTCTGCGGTCGGCGCCGGCGGCGGCCTCTACACGCTCAATGACGGCCGGGTATTCATTCAGCTCAAGCCCGCAAACCAACGTGAGCCGATCGACAAAGTGATCGCGCGGCTGCGCACCAGCCTCGCCAGAATCCAGGGCATAACGCTTTATATGCAGCCCGCGCAGGACATCACCATCGGCGCGCGGCTGAACAAGACGCAGTTTCAATACACCATGAACGACGCCGACGCCGGCGAGCTAGACCTGTGGGCGAGCAGGTTCCTTGAAAAGTTCAGGGCGATCCCCGGGATCGTCGACGTCGCCACCGATCAGCTCAATACCGCGCCGATGCTCGATATCACCATCAAGCGCGAAGTCGCCTCAAGTTACGGTATCCTGCCCTACACCATCGACAACACGCTCGACGACGCCTTCGGCCAGCGTATCGTCTCGACCATTTACACCACCCTGCAGCAGTACCACGTCATTCTGGAGGTCGACCCCAAGTTCCAGTACGGGCCGGAAGCGCTCAACGGCATCTATGTCAAATCATCGAGCGGCCAGCAGGTCCCGATATCGACACTGGTTGAGAGCGTCATCAAGGTGGCGCCGCTGGTCATCAACCATCAGGGCCAGTTTCCCTCGGTGACGCTCTCGTTCAATCTGGCGCCGGGCATCGCGCTCGGTCAGGCGGTCAGCGCCATCCAGCAGGCCGCAAAAGAGCTCGCCCCGCCGCTGTCGCTGCAGACAAGCTTTCAGGGCAACGCCCAGGCGTTCGGCGCATCGCTGCGGAGCACACCGATTCTCATCGCCGCAGCGCTGTTCGTCATCTATCTCATCCTCGGCATTCTGTACGAGAGCCTGATCCATCCGATCACCATCCTCTCGACGCTGCCGGCGGCCGGCCTCGGCGCGCTGCTGCTGTTGATGGCGGCGCACTACGATCTGAGCGTGATCGCCATCGTCGGCATTCTCCTGCTCATCGGCATCGTCAAGAAGAACGGCATCATGCTGGTCGATTTTGCTCAACAGGTGGAACACAGCGAGGGCGTGACGGCAGAGGAGTCGATCTACCGCGCCTGCACCCTCCGTTTTCGGCCGATCTTGATGACGACGATGGCGGCGCTGCTCGGTGCCGTTCCGATGATGCTGGGTACCGGTGTTGGCTCTGAGATTCGCCAGCCGCTCGGCTACGCCATCGTTGGCGGCCTCGCTGTCTCGCAAATTCTCACGCTCTATACGACGCCGGTCATCTATATCTACTTCGACAAGCTGCAGAGTTGGATGATGCGAGAAAGAAAGAAGAAGCAGACGGCCTCCGGCGGCGCCGAGCCGCAGCCGGCAGAATGACCGGCAAGTCGTACGTCCGAATTGTCGCGCAAAGCGAGCGGGCGGCCGAGCCCCGCTTAACTCCGCCGCTCGGTAAGCCGGGCAACCGATTTTAGCCGTCGCCGTTATACCTCCAGCCAGGCCCGGCGCACCTCGGCGTGTGCGGCGAGCTCGGCGGGCGTGCCTTCAAACACCATGCGGCCGTGGCCCATGACGTAGACGCGATGCGAGATGCGCATGGCGATGGTGAGCTTCTGCTCGACCAACAGAATCGAGATGTTGCGCTCGGCGATGGTGCGCAACAGATCGGCAACGCGCTCGACCATTTGCGGCGAAAGTCCCTCGGTCGGCTCATCGACCATTATCAGATCGGGATCGCCCATCAGCGTCCGGCACACGGTCAGCATCTGCTGCTCGCCGCCGGACAGCGCGCCGGCCGCCGTCTTGGCGCGTTCTTCGAGCCGCGGAAATACCCGATAGGTATCGTCGATGCACCAGCGCGCGGCTTCTTGCCGGCTTTGATGCCGAGGATCAGGTTCTGCTCGACCGTCAGCGTCGGGAAGATGGCGCGATCCTCGGGAACATAGCCGACGCCGCGTCGCGCGATCTCGTAAGGCTTGAGGCCGGCGATGGCTTCGTCCTTGAAGACGATGGCGCCGCGCGGCGGCACGTCGCCCATGATCGCCTTCAAGGTGGTCGAGCGGCCGACGCCGTTGCGGCCAAGGATGCTGACGATCTCGCCGGCGCCGACGGTGAGCGACACGCCCTGCAGGATATGGCTCTTGCCGTAATAGGCGTGAAGGTCGCGCACGTCGAGCATCATGCCGCGGTTCCCAGATAAGCGGTCTGCACGGCGGCGTCCTGCTTGATCTTCGCCGGAATGTCGCTGGCGATGATCTGCCCGTAGACCAGAACGGAAATGCGGTCGGCGAGATCAAACACGACGCCCATGTCGTGCTCGATCATGATCAGGGTGCGGCCCTGGCTGACCTTGCGGATCAGCGCCACCGCGCGCTCGGTTTCGGCCGTGCTCATTCCGGCGCTCGGCTCGTCGAGCAGGATGATGCCGGCATTGCCGGCGATGGTGATGCCGATTTCCAGCGCCCGCTGCTCCGCATAGGTGAGCACGCCGGCCGAAACGCGGCGGCGGTCGAGGAGTTCGATCTCATCCAGGATCGATTCGGTCCGCTCGCGGACGTCGGCCAAGCCGTCGATGCCGCGCCAGAATGAGTATTTGTAGCCAAGCGACCACAGCACGGCACAGCGGACATTTTCCCAGACCGAGAGCCGCGGAAAGATGTTGGTGACCTGGAAGCTGCGCGACAGCCCGCGCCGATTAATCTGATAGGGTGGCAGCCCGGTGACATTCTCGCCATTGAGCCGGACCGTTCCCAATGACGGCGTGAAGCGACCGCTGATCAGATTGAACAGGGTCGATTTTCCGGCGCCGTTGGGACCGATGATCGCGTGCCGCTCGCCGGCCGGCACGGCGAGGCTGACGCCGTCAATGATTTTCATGGCGCCGAAGCTTTTGTGCACGTCGACGAGCTCGATCGCCGGCGCGATCATCGGCGTTTCTCCGCGGCTTGGGCGGCCAGGACGGCGTCGTGCCAGGCGGCGCCGATAATCGGCCAGGTCCGGCGGAATAGGAGGAAGCCGCCGGCCGCTAGCACGATGGCGGCGAACCACGGCGTGACGCTCGTCGTATCCAACGCCAGATAAAACAGCGAGATGGCCGCTCCGTCGGATGCCTTGACGCTGCGATGGTAGGTCATCTCGATGACCGCGATGAGTCCCGCAAGCATCGCCAGCGCCGGCATAAGTGCAATCAAATAGCTGAGCGCAAGCCGCCCTAGCGGTCGGTAGGCGCGCGCATGCCACAATGGCGCATGCATCGTCAGCAGGCCGGCGATGCCGTTCGGCGCGAACATCACCACGCCGATGAACAACAGGCCGAAATAAAGCTGCCAGACGTCGGTGATGTCGCTGAGCATCACTTCGAGCCACGTCACCACAATGGCGCCGATTACCGGTCCGATGAAGGCGCCGGCGCCGCCGATATAGGCGGCGAGGAGAACAATACCGGATTGGGCGGCGCCGACCGCCGAGGAATTGACCAATTCGAAATTGATCGCCGCCAGCGCGCCGGCAATACCGGCGAACAGGCCGGCGAGCGCGAAGGCGATGAAGCGCACGGCTTGGGGATTATAGCCGACGAACTGCGCCCGCTCGGGATTCTCGCGCACCGCGTTGCAGATGCGCCCAAACGGCGTGCGTCGCAGCGCATACATCGCCACCATACACACCAGGCACCAAGCAGCGATCAGGTAGTAAACCTGGATCTGCGGGCCGAAATTGAGACCGAACACATGCAGGAGCTTGGTGCGGTTGGTGCTCACCCCTTCCTCGCCGCCGAAGAAGCTGCGCAGGATCAGCGAGCTCGACGCGACCAATTCGCCGAGCCCGAGCGAGATCATCGCGAACGCCGTGCCGGCGCGGCGCGTTGAAACCGATCCGAAGATGATGCCGAACACAAGGCCGCTGAAGGCCCCGACGATCGGGACCAGAAACAGCGGCACCGGCAGCCGGTCGTGGATCACCGTATTCATAAAGTGGACGGCCAGAAATCCGCCAAGGCCGTAATAGACAGCGTGACCGAACGACAGCAGGCCGGTTTCGCCGAGCAACATGTTGTAGGAGAGCGCGAACACGATCATGATGCCCATGAGGCTGAGCATGGTGAGCGCGCTGCCGGATCTGAAGATCAGCGGCAGCAAGACAAACACCACGGCAAGCGCGACCCAGGGCGCGGCCAGGCGCGCTAAAGCCACCGTCCGCGCCGGTCGGACATCGGCACGTGCCGGCACTTTCACGACATCGGTCGCTATGTCGCTCAATTTTGACTCATAATTCGAGTTAGTGTTCGCGCGTACCCAACAGGCCGGTCGGTCGCAAGATCAGGATCAGCACCAGGAGCAGATAAGGAATGATCGGCGCCAGCTGCGCCACGGTCACGTTCCAGACGTCGGACAGAATGCCGCCGGTCGGTGGCGCGACGCCGATACCCCCCAGCACGTCGGCGACGGAAAGATTGATGGAAACCGCGAAGGTCTGGACCAGCCCGATCAAGAGCGACGCGAGAAAAGCGCCGGACAGAGAGCCGAGCCCGCCGACCACGACGACGACGAACAGGATAGGCCCAAGCGCCGCCGCCATGTTCGACTGGGTCACCAAAGCCGGCCCGGCGATCACGCCGGCGACCGCGGCAAGTCCGGTGCCGACGCCGAACACCAGCATGAACACTCGCGGCACATTGTGGCCGAGCATCGCCACCATATGCGGGTGGGTCAGCGAGGCCTGGATGATCAGTCCGACGCGGGTGCGGGCCAAGAGCAACAGCAGCACCGCGAAAATCGCGATCGCGGTGAGCAGCTCGAACATCTTGTAGGCCGGGTAATTGGTCGAGAACGCGGTGAAGGCGGTGAAATCCAGCGACGGCGGCACCCGGTAGTCCGCCGGCCCCTTGCCCCAGATCATCTGCACGACTTCTTCGATGATAAAGGCCAGCCCGAACGTGAACAAAAGTTCGGCGACCGGACCGTGTCGGTGCACATGGCGCAAACCGTAGCGCTCGACCAGCGCGCCGATGCCGCCGACCAGCACCGGCGCGATGAGGAAGGCCGGCCAGAAGCCGACCATCTGGCTGATCTGGAAGCCGAAGAAGGCGCCGAGCATGTAGAAGCTGGCATGGGCGAAATTCAACACGCCCATCATGCTGAAGATCAGCGTCAGGCCGCTCGCCATCAGGAACAGCAGCATGCCGTAAAGCACGCCGTTGAGCGCCGATATGGTGACGAGTTCCAGCACCCGCCGGCCGGCGTGGTCGGCTTTAGCTCGGCCGGTTCATCTTGCAGCTGGTCGGCAGGACGGTGTCTTGGGTGTCGATCTTGCCGGTCACCTTCCATCCCCAGCCGGTGCCTTCTTCTTCGAACGGCTGGTCCTTACCGACGGGGCCGAGATTGGCGATATACATCGGCTGGAAGAATTGATGATCGTCGGCGCGCATGAATCCATCGCCGCCGTTATAGACGGTGACCTTCATGCCATCGAGCTTGGCCGCCACTTTGAGCGGATCGGCCGAGTTCGCTTCCTGCAGCGCCTTGGCGAACATGCGGATCTCGTTGACCGCGCGCGGATAGAATAGCGTCACGCCGGTCTTGGCGCGGAAGCCCTTTTCGAACTCGATGGCCGGCGCATACGGCTCGTTCGGCACACCTTCGGTGATCGCATAGACGCGATCCGGCAGGTTGGCTTGCTTGACGGCTGTCGGCCCGCCGGTGCCGCCGGCATAATAAGTGTACCAATCGACCTGCAAGCCGGCGTCGGCGGCAGCCTTCAGCAGCAGCGCGAAATCCTGCCCCCAATTGCCGGTGATGACGCTGTCGGCGCCGGACGCTTTGATCTTGGCGACATAGGGCGAGAAGTCGGTGACCTTGAGCAGCGGATGAACCTCGTCGCCGACGATCTCGATGTCGGGCCGTTTGACGCCGAGCATCTTGCGCGCCCCGGCCCGCACCGACTGGCCGAACGAGTAATCCTGGTTGATCAAATAGACCTTCTTGATGTTGGTGCGCGGTTTCATGTAGTTGGTCAGCGCCGTCATCTTGATGTCGGAGTTGGCATCCCAACGGAAATGCCAGTAGCTGCACTTGTCGTTGGTCAGGACCGGATCGACGGCGGCGTAGTTGAAGAACAGCACTTCCTTGCCGGGGTTGCGGTCGTTGTATTTGGTGACGAAGTCCGAGATCGCCGCAGCGAACGCCGAGCCGTTGCCTTGAGTGACGAAGCGGATGCCGGAATCGATCGCCTTCTGCAGCTGAACCAGCGTCTCCTGGGCATTAAGCTTATTGTCGTAGGGGACGATTTCGAGCTTGCCGCCGAGCACGCCGCCCTGCGCGTTGGTGGCGTCGGCGAGATAATTGAAGGTCTTGAGGCCGACTTCGCCGATGCTGGCGCCGCCGCCGGACAGCGGGTCGATGTAGGCGATTTTGACCAATTCCTGCGCCGTGGCCGGCATCGCGGTGATGACAGCGGCAGCAGTGGCGCACAGCGTGACGATGAAGCGCGACGGCATCGTGGTCCTCCCAAGTTTCTAAAATCTTGCGCGACCGGGCGCTGTTGGCGCATTGTTTCCGCGCTGGCGGTTATCGTCAAGAACTCTCGGTTGCCGGCGACGTTTCAGCCGGCTTTCGCGTCGGGATCACCATGAGCAAAATCTTAAAAACGCCGGCGGAGCGCTTCGCCAACCTGCCCGATTTTCCCTGGCCCGCGCACCGCCGCGACAATCTGCCCGGCTATTCCGGCCTGGCCATGTCCTATCTCGACGAAGGACCGAGGACGGCGCCGGTGTTTCTTTGCCTGCATGGCCAGCCGACCTGGAGCTATCTCTACCGGCGCATGATCCCGCATTTCCTGGCTACCGGACGCCGCGTGGTCGCGCCGGATTTCTTCGGCTTCGGCCGTTCCGACAAGCCCGCCGACGACGCGGTCTACACGTTCGATTTTCATCGCAACAGCCTCCTCGCCTTGGTCCGCGCGCTCGACCTCAAGGACGTGACGCTGGTGGTGCAGGATTGGGGCGGCCTGCTCGGCCTGACGCTGCCGATGGAGATGCCGCAGCTTTTCAGCCGGCTGATCGTCATGAATACGGCGCTCCCGACCGCCGAAGTGCCATTGCCCAAGGGCTTTCTCGATTGGCGTGCCTTCTCCAACAGCCAGCCCGACATGGCGGTTGGGCGGCTGATGGCGCGGGCCTGCCCGCATCTGTCGCCGGCCGAGGCGGCTGCCTACGACGCGCCCTACCCGGACGCGGCCTACAAGGCCGGCGTGCGCCGGTTTCCCAATCTGGTGCCGGAATTTCCCGACAGCGACGGCGCCGCGCTCGAGCGCGCCGCCCGCGATTTCTGGCGCAATACCTGGCAAGGCCGAAGCGTGATGGCGATAGGCATGACCGACCCGGTGCTCGGGCCGCCGGTGATGCGCGCGCTGCATCGTGACATTCGCGGCTGTCCGCCGCCGCTGGAATTCGCGCAGGCCGGGCATTTCGTCCAGGAGTGGATGGATGGAGACAACACATTGAAAATATTAGATGTTCTAAATGGCTCGTAGCCCACTAAGCCAATAGAAGCCAACAACCGCAGCGTGAATAACTTTTTTTAAATCGGCAAATTCCAGGAGCGAGAAACGCCGAAAGAGAAAGCCAAAACGAAATCCCAATGGATTTGAACGTCCAGCCGTTGATAACGAAAAAGAAAGACGTTGCTGCTGGAGAAGAAGTGATACTCGACTTTGAGCCGCGCAGACACACCTAAGTCGCTCTAGGCTTTCGCTCACCTCGGACAAATTTAGCCCGTTATTCGCTTCCAGCCTTTTTCAATGTCCGCCGCTGCGTTACGCAATTGTTGCTTCATGCCGTCCCAGTCGTGGCTTACCACGTCCCAGTTGACCATGGGTGCCTGTCCGTCGGCTGATGCTACTGTTAAGCCGTTTGCGACGCGCCCCGTGCTGCTGTCATACACAAATGCAGCGCCAACGGTAATCAAAACTTCCAAAATCATTCCCAACAAAATCTGCATAGCCGCCGTCTCCCATCGTTGCGACGGATTAAACTCGCAAACTCTCATGGGGTTCCGTCGGAGCCAAACGGGTTGGCGAACATAATGCAAGCTCTGCGCCGCAAAACGCGCATCTTCACGTTTCTTCCTAGTTCACGACTAAAAGGTAGCCTGTTGGCTTAGGACATTGCTTTACCCACCGCCCCTTTGATTTTTTTGTTCACCTCTTTCTGAGCGCCGTTACTTGCGCGACGTGCTTTCGCAGCACACGTAGCGCGAATCTCCTCGATTTCGTCCTGGGTAAGCGTCTCGATGCCAATAAGAGCATTGCGCGCAGCACTCACCCTGATCAGTTCATCAAGCTTCGCCTGAATGGCCGCTCCATCCCGGTTTTGGGTGTTTTGAATGACGAAGACCATCAAAAACGTAATGATGGTGTGCTTGTGTTGATGATCAGCTGCCACGTGTCGGAGAAGTTAAACAGCGGACCGCTGAGCGCCCATGTCGCGATGATCAGTAGGGCGATAGCAAACGTAAGCGGACGTCCCGAAAGTTGATCAATTGCGGTCGCAATGTCGGCGAAAGCGCGTTTCATGGCGACCTAACGCAGTGGGATGGAACTTCGTTCCGTTGGCTCCTTACATGCCGTCGCGAAATGGACGCCCGCAGAACTTTGCGTCAATCTGTCTTGCCACGATCGGCGTACCTACTGCCGACGTGCCAAAGTCCTGTGTGGGAACTCGCAGCAGAGTTGAAAGTTGATTTGGTCGCGGGCGAGAACTGAGACGGTGGACCAGCTATGCACGGCAATCCCTCCACGCCTGACCTCCGACCGATCCGATGCGACCATTGTCGGAAGCCGTTTGGGCTGATCCGTCACCACTGCTTTCGAATGCGGTTCTGTTCTTCCGATTGCCTCAAAGCCTATCAGCAGCGTTTGGACAAACTAACTCGCACGAAAATAGAGCGCCTCGACCTGTCGCGAGCATTTTCTGACGGTAAATCTGAAGCCGCTTAAGACGGTTTGATAAGAGCCTCACATGCATCACCCTCACGGGGACGGCGTCCTCATTTGACCTGACGCCGCTTTGATATAAGCCTCGCTGAGGTCTTTAGCCTGCTCGCCAAAGGCTTCCAATTGCGAGCGCATGAATTCCATCTGAATTCGTGACATATCTTGGATATCCTTGGCATAGCTCAGGTCACGAACGAATTCTTGAGTGGCGGAAATGTTCTGCTCCGCGCAAGCTTTTACTTTCTCGGCAAACTCTGTTCCTCCCGTTGGTGCCGATGCGACGGTCTTTTTCAGATGATCGAAATAATAATCCATCGCCGAGTACGCCCGCGCCATGGTTTGCTTACCGATTGCGCTTAACTCGTCGCCTTGCGTCTTTTCTTTTGTCATGACTTCATCCGACGGGCATAAAGGTCGATTGTCACGCCTGAAGAGTGATTTCGCAGACAAGTCCTTCCGGACGCCAATCAAAACGCGTTTGGCCTTTCAGTTGTTCAATCATGCCTTTAATAACCTTCCCGCCGAAGCCCTGGCGCGTAGGTGTCTTCACGGGCGGACTGCCGGTTTCTGTCCAAAGGAGGATGAGCAATCCATCTGTATGCGACCACTTGAGTTCAATTTGGCCTTCGGTTGCAGAGAGAGCTCCATACTTAGCAGCATTGGTCGCCAGCTCGTGCAAGGTCACGGCAATCGCCTGAGCGGTGTTTGGCTCTAGCAACACCTGTGGACCTTCAATTCGCACCCGCGCTTCGTTCTTCTGTATATAGGGCGTCAGCTCCTGCTTCGCGACGGTGGACAGTTCGGCTCCAATCCAGCGAGACTGGACAAACAGCGAGTGAACATTTGCGAGCGCCTGGATACGCCCTTCAATTGCATGTTTGAGACCGTCGGAGGTCTCAGACTGAGAAAGGTGTACGGTTGCTTGTACGGTCGCCAACAAATTCTTGCTTCGGTGCTCTGCTTCGCGAGCGAGCGTGGCGATTTGCTCTTGGCTTCGCTTCTCCTCGGTGATGTCCCTCGCGATTTTCGATGCTCCTACGATCTTACCTTCGGCATCTTTGACCGGAGAAACCGTCAGTGAGACTGCAATCAGGCTGCCATGCTTGCGACGCCGAACGGTCTCGTAGTGGTTGATCCGCTCTCCACGCCTGATACGCGTCAGAATTTGACGTTCTTCATCGTGGCGATCTTCCGGAATAACAATCGTGATAGGTTGGCCAATTGCTTCTTCGGCAGTGTAGCCGAAGACGCGCTCTGCGCCTTTATTCCAGCTTATGATAATGCCATCGAGATTCTTGCTTACGATTACGTGATCGCTCGAGTCCACGATAGACGCAAGCCAACGCAATTGCTGTTCACTTTCGCGCAGCGCGTGCTCGAATTGCTTACGCGCTTTGATGAGCGCCTTGGCCTCCGTAACGTCGCGATTGACCTCAAGCACGGTGTCATGGCCGAACAACTGCATCCGGCTGTCCACAATGACTTCGTGGCCATCCTTGCAGGTATGTCGTAGCTCCCCGGACCAGTAATGCGCGTTCCGAAGCCGTGAACGCAAATCAATAAATTCGACCGGGAATTTGGTTTGCAACAAAGAGTGGCTGCTTCGCCCGACCGCCTCGTCCGCTGCAAACCCATAAAGTCGTTCGGCACCGGCGTTCCAGAATTCGATCACCCCATCCAGACGCCACGCGAGCATCGGTTCATAGGACAATGCCAGCAGATCGGATAAACGCTCTGCGCCCTCGGAAGTTGCCTCTAATACCGCAGACTTGCGTTCCATCTGTGACTCGGTTTCGCGCTACTGGATCGTCAGCCCCGATGCCTGAGCAGAGCTGTTTGACACACTCTCAAGCCGGATTGCGATTTCAAGCCACACCCAGGTCATTTGCAAGAAAATCGTGCGCTCTCTGTCCGTTCGGGCAGTGGGGCGATTGATCGTTACCGAGGACTACGGCCATCCCGCTCGTGCCTTCCGAGCCAATAAGGCCAACTTCTACACGCGTCTCGTCGGGTTGCATGGCGACGACCGAGGCGATGCCGGTCTCCATGAAATATACAGTTTCAATCCGTTGATTGGGTAGTTCCATATCCTTGAGAAGTGCCATCGGCACGGGTTTCAAGTGAGGCTGCAATAATGCGAAGTCAGTGGAGGACATTGCGGCCAGTAGCTGATTACGAGACTTTGAGGAATTGCGAGTGGCGGAGACCCCGGCCATGGCTCTTTTCGTTCTAGAGGACAAGAGCACATTAGCGTCTCTCAAACGCCCCCGCCCGAAGGTCGCCGCTGGTGTCGTGTCCTACATAAGTCGCCGGCAGTCCAATTGCTATGGCAGGTGATAGTGCCCTGAAAGTACGGAACCGTACCGCTTCCTAAAGTGTTCAATTCTTTTAGGCTCTTTCGCATCAAAGAAGCGGGTTAAGTGGCTTTGGCAGAAAGGTTGCGGTCGTGTCTGTATCAGCCGCAAACGGTGCCCACGCTCTCGCGGTTCTTATCGTCGAAGATGATTTTTTCGTGCGATACGATATCGCAGGTTGCCTGCTTGAGGCGGGCTATGTCGTTATTGAGAGCGAGAGCGGCGAAGAAGCCCTCGCCCTGTGCAAATCCGGCATGTCAATCGACATGATAGTCACGGACATCAATCTTGGCGGGTCGGCAAGCGGTTGGGACGTAGCTAAGCGTTTTCGGTCAGAGAAACCCGACATGCCGGTAGTCTACATATCAGGCGGACAGTTCGACCCCGAACGCTGTGTCCCGGATAGCGTGTTCGTCGCCAAGCCGTATCAACACATCGACATTCTGAGCGCATGTCTGCGATTGCGAGGTAAAATGACCGTTGTGCCTTCAGCTTAGCGCACGCTGTCGCGCAGCCGCACGTCCTACGGGCAGGAGAGTGCGGCGATCCATCCTCGACCTATTTGAGCGGATAGACACGCGGCGCTGGTCCAGTCCAATACTCCTGCAGCCAAACCAGAACCGATTTCAGATAAGAGGTCTCTGTTGGACACCGTCCCATTGCTTAAACTCTTTTTGTGGCTCCGCTCGCGATTTCACGCGCCTCGGCTAAACAGACGGGAAAAAAGCACGGCAAAGGAACCGTGAAAGCAAGCAATGGTTTCGTGAGTGTTGCCGATGACAGCGGTCGCGAACAGCTGGTTCCGCTATTCACGAATCGTAAAGACCTGGCAAGACGTTGCCTAAAGCCGCCTGCGCTGGCAGGCTTATTGGAGGGGCGTTCTCGTTGAAACATGCGTAAAGAACGGGGCACTACAATGAGACCATGGAAGCTCATTATGTTCGGCATGGGGTTAGCGTTGGTCGGGCTACAAGCAGCGCAAGCGCAAGTAACAATAGATATTACAAAACTCACCTGTTTTGATTTTCTCGCCGATAGACTGACCGACTCAAGAACCCTCGGCATTTGGCTGAACGGCTACGTGAATGGCGCGCGTGGCAAGACGATGATCGAGCCTCTTTCCGCAGGACACACCGACTTGGTAACGTATTGCCAGAGCCACAGGGACGCGCTGGTTTTGGACGCTGCCCGAAGCGTTTTTGGCGCCGACAAATAGTTATCTGGCGTTCATGCGCGCGCCGAAGCACCCGGGAATTTGTGGCGATTTCCTTTGGGCGTGCTAGTTGCCCTCTTCCCGCAGTTCCGTGATCAACAGCGAGGTACGACGAAGCCAGCCAAACGTTTCTTGCTCTCAAATTGGAAATAGCTTTCGTGAACCGGACTGACATCTACCGCCAAGCCATCCAGCGCACGTTCGCAAACCTCTATGGCGTTTCGCCTGACACAGTGGAGGTCAGCTGGACGAGCGGCGAGAGCATCGCCGTACAGTGCGCAGGCAAAACGTTCCTTCATCAAATCCTCAGCGACCCCGACGATGACGCGCCTGAGTTCACTTGCCCCGATGAAGACCCCGTCATCGTCAACCTGACCGACGATGAACGGCACCAGCTGGAACTCGCCATTTGATCAGAGAACGCTCGGAACTAACGGAACTGTCTTTTGTTAAGTTCGTCATTGGAGGCGCGCGGCGGACTAAATGGCCGATTTAAAAGGTCCCGCTTATATGCAGACTTTGCAAAGCTCGCCCCAAAGTCCGACATCACCGTAGCTGCTATGGGTGCTCCGCCTGTCGTAAAAACAGACCTTCGTCCTTGGCGATCCCAAATCGAGGCGCTACTGTTGAAATTGAAATGAGTCCTGTCACTCGACGCGCATTGCTTGACGCGTTTGAAGAACATGGGCTTTTGGCTTACACTAAGCCTGAGTCCGAGATTGCAGTGGACGAACTTGGCCGTCTTCGTAAAACTCTTGTCAATAAAGCCCTCGAAGACTTCGATGAAGACGTTCGAAGTCTGGCCTGCACCCGGTTCCGTCGACAGCATCCTAAGCTAATTGCATCCGATTTTCGAACTCCATTGGGCTCAGATATCCGATCGTCGAGTGTCGACGTTTGGGATTGTAGAAGCGCTCGATATAGTCGAACACGTCAGCTTTGGCCTCATCCCTCGTTCGATACAGCTTGCGTGCTATACGCTCGGTCTTCAGCGAGGAGAAGAAGCTCTCCATCGCCGCATTGTCCCAGACATTGCCTGAACGGCTCATCGAGCAGATGACACCATGGTCAGCCATCAGCCGCTGGAATTGCTCGCTGGTGTACTGGCTACCGCGATCGGAGTGATGCAGCAGTGCGTCGGGCTTGCCTCGGCGCCAGATCGCCATCACCAATGCATCGGTGACGAGCTGAGCCGTCATCGCTGCATTCATCGACCAACCGACCACACGCCGCGAGAACAGGTCGATGACAGCGGCGACATAGAGCCAGCCCTCCGCGGTCCAGACGTAGGTGAAGTCGGCGATCCATTTGCGGTTGGGAGCAGCCGCCGCGAAGGTGCGGTCGAGCACGTTTGGAGCGACGGCGGCGACCGGCCGCTCACCTAGATCGGGTGGCAGGCGACGCCGGCGCGGACGGGCTTTGAGAGCCTGTAGCCGCATCAATCGCTCGATCCGATGCAAGCCACACGACACCCCGTCGGCGAGAAGATCGTGCCACACCCGCCTGGCGCCGTAGGTCCGATCGCTGGCGAGGAAGCTGGCGCGAACCTTGGCACCGAGCTCTTCATCGCTGCGGCTGCGCCGACTGCGCGGTCGCTTCAGCCAGGCATAGAAGCCTCCCCGCGAGACACCGAGCGCCCCGCACAACCAGTCCGCCGGCCAGATCCCCCGGTGCTTCGCAATGAACCCGAACTTCACGTCGATTTCCTTCGCGAAGTAGGCCGCGGCTTTTTTTAGGATGTCCCGCTCGGCCTTCAGCTTGATCACTTCGCGCTTGAGCCGTGCGATCTCAAGCTGCTCGGGCTTCATCTGGCCTTGGCCGGGGAAGGCGTGTTGCGGGTCCTCCGCGGACTTCTTCATCCAATTGCGCAATTGCGACTCATGCACGCTCAGGTCTTGCGATGCCTGGGCGTAAGACACGCCGCGATCCCTGATCAGCCGCACCGCCTCAAGCTTGAACTCTCGAGTAAACTTCCGTCTCTCCATGACCCACCTCCAGCTCCATCAAAACACCTAACTCGGTGTCTTCGGAACCGGGTGCAGGCCAGTCGGGTACTCTCTGTCCTCGAAGAATTGCACGCTATCGCTTGAGGTTTGTTGTAACCCATTTGAACTCAGGTCAAGGAAGGACGTTGGGTAAAGAAGTTGTGATCCATGAAAATATGAGTGTCCAACATTTCAGCAGAGAACATTAAGCCGGTCTCAGCAATCGGCGCAGCGGGCTTAAGTTTAAGCGCGCTTGGGGTCGTCTTCGGCGATATCGGCACAAGTCCGCTCTACACGTTAAAAACGGTCCTCAGTCTCACGGGTGCTAATCCTGATGCAGCCACGACGCTTGGCGCGTTGTCCCTTATCCTCTGGACATTGTTCGTTGTAACAACGATCAAATATGTCAACTTCGCGATGCGCTTCGACAACGACGGCGAAGGCGGCATTATTGCACTTCTGGCGCTACTTGGAGTGAAGAAGCAACACCGACCGGCAATCGTTGCCGCCGGATTGTTCGGTGCAGCTCTGATTTATGGCGATGGGACCATTACTCCGGCGATATCAGTTTTGTCAGCGCTTGAAGGCATGGAGCAAATCGCGCCGAGCCTTCAGCCGTATGTGTTACCCGCCTCAGTCGCGGTCCTGTTTGCACTGTTCGTCGTGCAACCTCTCGGTACGGGGAAAATTGGGCGAGCCTTCGGTCCGGTCATGTTGGTGTGGTTCGCGTGCATAGCGGCACTCGGCGTATACGGAATAACTCGACATCCCGGCGTAGTGGTTGCGATAAATCCGCTTTATGGTGTCAAGTTTTTGGCCAACGGCGGCGCGAAAGGCTTTCTCGTGCTTGGCGGCGTCTTTCTGTGCGTAACGGGGGCTGAAGCGCTTTATGCCGATATGGGCCATTTTGGGAAGGTGCCTATTCGACGGGCGTGGAATTTCGTCGTTTTTCCCAGCCTCATTTTGAACTACGCGGGCCAGGCGGCCATCGTGCTAGAGGGCACGCCGACACAAGGAAACATTTTTTATCAGCTTTGTCCGTCGTTGCTGCTCACACCGTTGGTGGTGCTGGCCACCTTTGCTACCATCATAGCCAGCCAATCGATCATCACAGGTGCCTTTTCTATGACGCGACAAGCAATTTCGCTTGGATGGATGCCACGTCTACGAGTGATTCAGACTTCCGAGGAGGGGTATGGCCAGATTTACGTGGGCTCGGTCAATTGGTTGCTAATGATCGCCACACTTGGCCTGACGGTAATATTCCGTAAATCTGACAACCTGGCAGCCGCTTACGGGATTGCCGTTTCGCTGACGATGCTATTGACCAGCGTGTTGCTGTTCATTGCCATGCGAGAAATTTGGGGATGGTCGCCTATTAAGGCGGGCGCGATTGCTCTGGTGTTCCTCGTTGTGGATTGTGGCTTTTTCGCATCGAACCTCACTAAGGTCTTAGATGGCGGCTACGTACCCTTGATATTGGCCGCGGCGGTCTATGGAGTTATGTGGATTTGGCATCGAGGGACAAGTGCGGTTCGTGCGCGGGTCATAGCCGACGAGGTGCCACTTAAGAGGTTCATTGAAACCATTGGCGCGCATGACATTGCACGCGTTCCAGGTTCTGCCGTCTTCTTAACCCGCGCCGATAGTGAGACGCCACCCGTCTTGGTCTGGCACGTTCGAAAAAACCGCTCTCTTCACGAGTACGTCCTCATACTCAAGCTAGTTGTCACATCGTCTCCGCGCACAAAGCCGAGCGAACGCCTCCGGATCGAGCGTGTCGCCGATAGGTTCTGGCGCATTGAAGCGCGCCACGGGTTTATGGAACGTCCGAATGTGTTAGCGGTGCTCGACGACTGCAGGACAAAGGGCGTCGAAATCAACCGCGACGATGTCACTTTTTACGTCGGTCACGAGACTATCATACCGCGCGAGGGTCGCAGGGGCATTCCGCGTTGGCAGGAAGCTATCTTTGCCGCGATGGCTCGGAATTCTGTTCGTATCACAGATGTCCTCAAATTACCTCACAACCAGGTGGTAGAGATTGGTCGCGAGATTGCCATCTGACGCGATCGGACAACGCATAAGTTAGAGCTGCCACGGTTTAGGGCAATAGAGTTGGACTGTTTGAACGTGATTAAAAACGGCGCATGCATCACTTTCGCGGGGACGGATTCCTCATTTGACCTGACGCCGCCTTGATATAAGCCTCGCGTAGGTCTTTACCCAAGCGGTCAGCAGAATGCTCGGCAGGATTCGTAAAGGCACACGTCGATCATGAAAAAGATAAATCGCCGGGTCTATTTGCTGTCGGTGGGTGCTGGTGAGGGACTGGGCGAGATAGGAGGAGCATCTATGACACCGGGGCGAGCGACGGCTTCCATAGCTATCTTCCAATTCCCGTTCTCACGCTTTAGGATTCTAAACCAGTTGCCCTGGATGTTATTGCCTTTGACGGTGACTGAGTAGGTTCCCGCTGCCCATACGCCGTCGTTGCCGCGTAACTCTAGGTTCTTGAGTTCTAGGGTGACGCTGGTTGCGCCAGCGTCGATGATGCCTTGATAGTGCTTCTGTATGGCGTCCCGCCCGGGCTTAAATGCGAACTGCGGTGCGAGTGTCACTAACAATCCATCTGATGTGAAAAGTGATGCTATGCCTGCTGCATCTTTTTTGCTCAGCAACTCGTTTTCCCGCGCACTCAGCGCATTGGCAGCGTTCATCACTTCTTGTAAATCTTGCTGCTGGGCAAAAATGGGTAACGAGAAGCAACCGACCGTCAGCAGCGCGACGGCAAATATTGCGCGCTTCATGTAATCCCCCCTCGATTGATAAAAAGTTGGCATTCTTGGCCGTGCTCGATCCCCGATCAGTCAAGTTTGCACCAGATGTTTCGCGTTTGGTAGCAGCCGGAACTCACACTGATGAAATTCAGCTACGGTCATCGAAATAAGGCGAATATGCGATGTTGCCGAAATATCACGTGCTATTGTGGCTTGGCCGAGCACCTTCAACGATGCGCCTTTGGAAATGAGTAAATTTTAACTTGGGAAATAAAAACGCGGCACTTGCGCCCAGCTATGCCGCTGCTTGCCGGACGGGTTCACATCGCGGTGTTGTTAATGTGGCACATTGGAACAAAAATCGCGGAAGCTCCTTGATATTGGCAAAGGAGCGACTTAAACCAGCGTTTGAATTCTCGTCGGTGGCGTTTGTACACGCAGCGTCTAATGCACGGATGATCGCGGTCTTGAGGTCGCTAGGTGTATTGGAGGACGGCATGGGACATTACGCACAAGCCCTTCTGGCGCTTTCTATCTCCTCAGCGCTTTGCCTCGCGGCTTGGATTTGGGCACGCCGCCAATTGACCCGCTTTTCAGGCGAGCGCCGATAGACATGACGAGATGTGAAATACATCGCGTCTGAAAACTCAATCCAGCTAGTTGCTCATCCGCCTACCGTGCCAGTGACACGGGTTTCACGTCGCGCTCCTAGCAATGCCGGTTCCCTTCGTGAGAGACGGATGTTCCGTCTCACGTTACCCGTTCGACCGCCCACAAAGCAGAGCGACGATGATCTTCACCCGGGAGCACGCCATGAGAAAAGTTCTTCGCGGTTACGCTAAAGACAAAACTGGCAATCTCATTCTGATAGGCACCATGGCGGTCCCTCATAGCAAGGACAAATCGTCCCCAAGGGAACGTAAGGACAAAAGACATTTGGTCAGGCAAGGCGCGACAATCTTTAAGAAAGAAACAGTGGGCTAACCCCTCTCATTTCGAGCGGCGTACCGCCACGCAAAATTCCCAAGGCGAGATAGTCGATTTCAGAATTCGGTCTGAGACCAAATCAGGGAAATAGCCATGTCTGACGATGAGATGAAAGCCGAACTGGAACGCCTCCGCAGCGAAAACGCAGCTCTTAAAAAGGGGTCGTCTTCTGGTATCCGCATGAAAGTGAGCGAAAAGGGCGCAGTCTCGATCTACGGCATGGGGCGATTTCCTAGTGACCTTATATAAAGAACAGTGGCTAAGGCTGCTGGACATGGCGAACGACATTCGCGCTTTCATTGCAGCGAACGAAGCCAAATTGAAGGTGAAGGAGTAGACTGCCGGGACGTCTGTCGATCAAATCGAACGCTTTTATGCGCGCAATGTGCCGCTGGCGCGAGAGATGGCAATCAACCTGCAAACGTTTGGCGACAGCGACGTAAGTTAGTGCGCGGTCTCTTCGCCCACGTCGCGCAATTTGACATGGCTATTCGGAAACTCTTGCCTGAGCTGCAATCCGGCAGTCAGCGCCTTGACGAAAATCCGATATTCGGCTTTCGCCTGTCCGTCTACTTCGACGACGTAGCGTTCGTGCGGCGGCTCGTTTGCGATTTCGATCTTCATAGAGATCACCGTCAATCGCCCCGGCAACCGATCAATTGAAACGAATTGCTCGGCTGGAAGTCGCCATTGTTTAAACATCTAAGTTAATTTTCCATTAACGCTGGGTCACGCCTCTCTGACGTATCGTTGAAGACTGTTTTGGCGCTAAGTAATTGTATTAGCTAGCAAAATGAAGAGTTGTCCACAAATGGTTAATAATGTGTTAATTTAATTGGTCGCGTGGAGGACGTTTACAGATGGACGAACTTCCGCAGGTGGGAGTAATTCGCACCGGTGGCAAGCGACTTCGTCTCTGTGCGAAGTGCTGGACCGAGATGATTACCATCAGGTCATTGCAGTATATGAGTGAGCGATGTGTCCGCCACTCTGGGTCTTGCGAAGTGTGCGGCTTTGAATTTAAGGTTGGCGTCTCTGCCGATAAATTAAAGCCGAAAACCCCACCACGCGCTGGCCAAGCGAGCGCGTGAACTCAAACATCGCGAGACCTTAAAGCATGTCGCCGAGAGCAACTCGGTATCACCGCTCGTTCGCATCACGAGCATTTTTCTCGGGCGGCAAAATCTCCTGAATACAGACCTGATCAATGAGATGGTCGCGCTTCAAATCGGTCAGATGCGCTCGCTTTTCGTCGTTTGTCAGATGCGCCCCAGTTCCGTGCGTCATTGCGAGGACGAGGTTGCGATCATTCATGTCCAACCAATATACGCCTCGCCGAGACTCGCCGCTTGCTTCCCAAGTGCATTCAGTTGCGAATGCATAAATGCTGTCTGAATTCGAAGTGCTTCTTCAAAATCCTTCGCCTGACTCAACCTTTTGACCAGCTCATGCATAGCCGTGATGTTTTGCACGCCCTGATCCTTTAGTTTTTCGCCGAGGTCCGTCCCGCCCGAAGGAAACGACGAAACGGTCTTCCTAAGGAAATCAAAACAGGTGTCCAAGGCTTGATGCGCCTGCGCCATATTGCTAAAGGCGTCCAATTGACTCGCAGCTTTTTTATCTTTTGCCATGGTTTTGCACTCCCATCTGACGTGACCCTATATCCTACGGCGAACACTGACGCCCGTCAGTCCAATTAGCGCGGGAACTGATAAATGCGCTGAGGCGGACTATTCATCCTCCGTCAGCCTTCGATCTGCGAGATTGAAACTTTTTCCAAATGAACACCAATAAGACCCACACACTCATTTGGTGAAGGACGCCCACAGAAAAAGCCCGAAAATACCCACAACCACCAGAAGGAACATTACTGCCCCGACGACCTTGTTGGGTGGACTTGACTGCACGTTTGGCGAAAAGATCGCTTTCGCTCTCTGTTCAAACTCCTCGAGCGTTGGACGGGGACCTGCCTGTGCCCAAAACTTGTCGATTGCGGACTTTGTCTTTTCCTGTTCTCGCTTTCCCTTCTGTTGTTCTTGCTTTCCCTTCTGTTCTTGCTCCTTAGCTAAGCGCTTTAATTCAGCCTCACGGCGCTGGTGCTCCTTCTCCGCCTCTTGTCGCTGTCGCTCTTCCGCTGCGCGTCGCTTAGTTTCCTCTGCGCGTCGCTTAGTTTCCGCTGCGCGTCGCTTATTTTCCCGCGTTTTATCAGGCAACCGCTCGCTTTCATGTTGTTCGACAGGGGTGCTCAGAGCGAAAGTCGCAAGCGACGGTGCGCCGAGAGAGCGCCAGGTCAGCTCATAGCTTTGCAAGCCTCGGAACTGCGGCACTGGATCGCGTCCCACGCGACGGGCGATTTCGCTGAGAAGCCTATCCAGGTGAGGACTTCGCGGAGCGCCTTCCCACGTCGTTAAGTCGATGGTGTCGGCACGTCCGAAACCTAGCGGAGGATCGACTCGCTCCAACCATACGGGCGTAAAAGTTTCCAGCCTCTGAGCCAGATGGGCTTCTTCAAGGACCCAGCGGCTATCCCGAGAGAGACTACACCACAAGACGACTACCACCTTGGCAGCTCTTATTTCGCGCTCAATCTGCCGCCCAAAGTCGATGCCTGAGAAAAGTCCGTAGTCGAACCAAACGCTGTACCCGTTCAGCTCCAAAATTCGCGAGAGATGCTGCGCCGCATTTCTCCGCTCGCTCTTATAGCTGATAAATATGTCGGCCAACTTTCGGCTCCGCCAACCGCGCACACATCACGCGTCGCGCGTCCAAAAACTACTAAATTGTTCGGGTCAAGGAAATCACCTATTGCGATAAAGCGGATTGCACGCCGTGCGAGGTTATCGCTTCAATGAATTCAGGCAATTTTTGCATCTTCGAATGAATGCGGAGTAGCCTCGATGCCGACCCAGGTCATTCCAATTGGCGAAGTGAAGGGCGGACTTCGGTGAAACTATTGAGGTGGAGCGCACGCCTTTTGGAAAGCGCCGAACCCATCGGAAAATCCCGAAACATTAATAGCGATGTGATTTGATACTTGGGGAGTTGCATCGAGATCGTGCGGAAAAAAGATATGTATGGTTTCTACGCCGTCGGCGTCGTTTGTTTTTAGGAACAATGCAAGCTCATCGACATCATTTTTCGCTTCCAAGAACATATAGTCGGTGCCATTTTTCCAACGCTGTAAAAGATTAGATGAATCATATTGCCCATTGTTTTTCTGAAACAAAACAGGAATAATATTTTTTCGACTTCCGAACGTTCCGTCAAAGGGTATAAGTACCACGCCGACGATCCCTGACTTATCCCCTTGATCACAAACGAAGCCGAGTTCTGAAGTTGCGACCTTATTGTCGAGTGATGCCGACTGTTTAAATGTTAGCGTAAGCACAGAGCTTCGCGGTTGTTCGAGCAACCACTCGCCATAACGAGCTGCCGCAATTGCAGCAGGTACGCTCAAATACAACACCACTGCTGTGGATAGGAGGAAACGGCGCATGTTTACCCCAACGACCCGTGCCCCACTTTCAAAGTCACTAATTGCGGCCAATGAAGTTTGTGCTTAGAGCAGCAGTAGCATTGCATCATCGGGGCACGCAAAAGAAAAGAGGAGCTGTTTCGAGCAGCTCCCCTACAAAACTAGGCGGCGCCTTCCACTATCTAGGTGCGCGCATCCAGTGACACTCCAATACTAAATGCCTTTTGGCGTGTCGCTCCCTCAGTACGTTTTAGCTTCCTCGCAATTTTTCCTGCATTCGTCTTCTTTCGAGCAAGACTCTTCAAGGTTCGCACATCTGCTGTAGTCCAAGAACGACGTTTTCCGTTTTTCATAATGATCTATCCCAGCTGTGAAAGCGTGCTGCTTATTGCAAAAGACGGCAGTGTGTCAACCTTTCTGCATTAAAACAACAGCGAATGAACAATTTCAGTGGCGAGAACCCGGTTGATCGACCGAGCCTACTGGATCATTCGGTGTATCGTCCCAAACACAGGCGTGAGCGATTTTGCTTCTAACTTCAGATACAGCTCCAAGATCGAAATTCCCCTCCTTCACTTTGCCATCGGATCGCGTGGTCCTGATCGTCACTCTTCCATTATCCGGCAAGGATTGAATGAACGCCACAGCGTCGGGGGCAAAGGCGGCGCGGCCATCCATTGAAGCCTTCCACACTTCTTTTATTCGGTTTTGGTCATTGATCTGCAACTGCACGTCAACTGACTTATAGCCAAGGTAATTGTATTTCGTCGAAAACGCAGCTTCGGTGATCTGGTCTTTGCAGCGTAAAATCAGTACGGTGTCGCCCGCCAGATTCGCTGCGACGACTTGGGGACTGCCATTCGTTGGCGACTTGCCTTCCTCGATTGACCACTTCCCTTCATTCCCTGGCTTGTCCGCTTGTGGTGGCAGCGCATCCGATGCGGTCGATCCGAAAATCACGAAAAAAGCGCCTATTGCGACAAAGAGTTGGGACCGTTTGCCACGGTATGACATAAACCGTCCTCATAAGTCCTGCTGCTGTAATCACGGAACGTGTATGGACCTTGGGACGTTCCATCCTGTGCGCGACTCAGGTCCATCACCGCGACCAAGCGTGCGCCGGACAGTCGATTGACGCCTTTCTCGTATTTCTGAATCTGCTGGAACGTCACGCCTAAATGGTCCCCCACGGCTGTTTGGCTCATGCCCGCGGCGAGACGATAGGCACGCAGCCGTTGGCCGATGGCGCGGTCAATTTGCGATTTGCCTTTCAAACGCATGGAATCCTCCCTTGCGCCAAGACCGACGCTTTTTGACTTAACGAACTGGACTCTCATTGCGACACTCTTTCTGCGGAGAGCCAGCTATCGCCCCGAAACAATTGCCTTCCGTTGTCGCAATACACCCTTACTGACCCAACAGTGTCGCTATTGAACTCCCAATAATCCGCAGCAGTACCTTCCTCAGTCGCGAAGCCGTCGCCCTGCAGCGTTATTTCTTTGCCGCCTCGGATTTCTGCAAAAGCTTTTTGCGAAACAGTAATGGAGTGAACGCCATCACCGTAGTGGACGGTTATCTTGACTGAGTACCATATAAGGCAGACCTTGAGTCGCAGCGATATAGCCGCTTATTACAGTTTAGCTCCGCGTTGCGATCAACTCTTTCAAATGTGGCTTCGTACTGATCCGAGTGTCGATAAATTGCTTGAGGATCGTCTCGCTCGCCTCAAGACCAACTTGGGTCAAAGTACCTCGAAACAGTTCGTGTCGAAGCCAGACCCGATACGTGTTCACAATGTCGCTTTCGCAATAATCAGCAATCTCGCGCAGCCGTCCTTCCCGAAAGTAATTGTCTACTTCCGCGCCGTTGATCCCGTTTGGCTTGCCCGGTAGCCCCATCACGCGACACAGCTCATGCAATGTGCATTTTGCCCCAGCCGAGAATGACGACAAAACATCACATAGATCGACTGCATCGTCCGTATATCGATGAAAGTAGGGTCGCGCCGACAGACCAAATGCAGGTACTTTGTGGACCATTGCGCGATAGCGCAGGACCGGCAGGTCGAACGAAGAGCCGTTGAATGTAACGAGCTGCGGCTTTAGCTCGGCAATGCGGTCAACGAAAGCGGCAATCAATTCCTTCTCAGATCGCTCACCGACATGCGGGGCACCAAGCGCCTCAACCGCCCAATGATCACCATCCCAGTGCGCGATCAATGCTCCGATGCAGATAATCGAGTGATAGATGTGCTTTGGGAATTTCTCTCCCAGCTCGGCTCGGATTTCATCGTCGCTCTTGCCGTCGTGACCATTCGCCGCAGCATAGCCAGCTAGGTCCGGCACCGTCTCAATATCCCAGACAAGGATGTGGGGCACGTGCGCATCTCAACACATCGGTTCAATATGCCGTAACTACATTTTATCGCACGAAACAGTGTTCACGCCAAAGTGACCCGTCACGACGATCAGCATCACAAATGTTTCGTTCGCCAAGATTAGGGGTTTGATGGTTTGACCGAGAATGGCGGCTGCGGAGATTCGATAGTGACGAAGGCGTCCAGTCTATATTCCCTATTCGGAATCAATTGCGTCCAATGCGGCAACGAACTGATCGCGCCTGAAAGGACCGAATACTTGGATCATCAGCTTATTCGACATCTTTGGCATTGCCCGAAATGCCATGGTCGTTTCGAATCGTTTCCTCGCTTTCCGCCTGATGCCAAGCGTGTAAAAGACCTCACGAGCAAGAACGATTTTTCTCCGCCGCTGCCCGGGGCATAGGGATACCCCCTTTGCTCCGCAAACGTCGAAACTGCTCTTCCGCTGGGCGGCGAACCTGTGCGCCAGGTGTCCGATGCACCGCCCGGCAGCGCCGTTTTCAGTCGATGCTGATTGCCGATCCACACTGTTCGATGGCATGCTGACGCCATGGGACGCGACCCTGCCGAGCGAACAGCGCCTGATCTATTCTCGACCGCGACTGCTTCAGCGTCGCCCGCCGCAAAAGCGACAACCGAAAGCGAACCGCAACGGCATGTCCTCCCTAAGGACCTGCCTAACGCCATAAAGCATTTGAGTGATGTCGAATTAGACTTCCTACACGCGGCAACTCTTGAAGAGATGAAGCGCCGAGGCAGAAAGCCGCTAGGCGTTGAGACAGACTTACAGACCTTACGCAGTCGGTTCAACGCCCGTCTTGATTTGAAGAAGCAGCCGTCCCAAACCAGCACACGAAGACAGGTCGATATCGCTGAAGCCCCCCGTTTGGCGCAAGGGAAGTTGAACGCAGTTCGCGCCGCATTCAAGGCAGGTGTCACGCGTTCGCGAATTGCCAAACAGTTTGGACTATCCCAATCGGATGTGAGGAAGGCGTTAGCGTCGGATGAAAAGAAACGGTGAATCATATGACTGTCAAAGCACATCTTGCAGAACTTGAGCGGCAACATAAAGCACTCGAACTTGAGATTGCCGAGGCATTGGCGCACAGTTCGACCGATGATTTGAAGATCGCCGAGTTAAAGCGTCGAAAATTGATATTGAAGGACGAGATTGAGTGTGTACGACACGATCATGCATTATAAAGAAAGCGGCGTGGGAGGCGCGATTGTGAGTGTGCATATCGCCAAAGGCTCTAACCAGCGCCACGTCGCACAATCGTATTTCGCCGACCTGCACCAAGCCCTGTTCAGGCGGTCAAACGACCCGGTGGGTGATGGAAGACCGTTCGTCCCGAAGGGGGCAGCATGCGTGGAAAAAAGCTCTTGCCACCTGAACTTGAACCAATTCGAGACGCGGCGCGGCTTGCGTTAGGTCCGGTAATCCCGGCGACTTCTCAATCACACGCCAATCAAAACTTCCTTTTCGACGCTAAACGTACCGAAGCTGGTCGTGAATTGCCAGCTTATTACTTGGTGTATTTCTTACTCGTCGAACTTCTTGGGTTCAAGAACTTAGGGCAGTTCGAGAAAATTGCCTGGTCCGTCCCCGTCGATTTTAATGGGCGAGCGTTCCTAATCGAGCATCGGAAATTGGGGGTAGGAGTCTTTGCCCACGACCCCCAGACGGAGGAGGAAGCCGCTCGAGAAATAGTCTCGCGCATCAGGAAAGCTATAAAAATAGCACGTCCTTTTTTCGATTGGCTGGCCAACGAAGCCGTAGCTGCCTCAGCTCTTAATGTGGTCAACAACAGTGACGACCTCTATGCGCGGTTTTCATTTTTCCGGGAGGCGTATCGAAAGAAGGTAGAAGAATCGCTCGCGCGAAAGGATGAAAGGATCGTAGAGACACGAAGGTCACCTGACGGTGAAGAATGGACTACTGTATCGTGGCCAACAGGTACGTTGGCAAGAGAAGCTCGTTGGCTAGCACTCGCGAGCATTGAGTCGTTTTTTAGTTGGACTGAGCATGTCTTCATTCACATCGCAATCCTAAGCGGCGCGTTGAAGACGGGTGCAGATGTTGCTCGCCTTGCTGAAGCGGAATGGTCCGAAAAATTCAAACGCGCAATCGATATATCTGAACCCGCCTCAAAGCACTTCTATGATCAACTACTCGAAGTGCGGCGAGAACTTCGAAATTTCGTGGCACACGGCGCATTCGGAAAAGACGGAAAAGCATTCCACTTTCACTCCGGCGCAGGGGCAGTGCCGGTTTTGCTTCCCCATCGCGTCGAAAACAAGACCTTCACGATTGGTGAGTCTCTATTTTTTGATGATGATGCCGCGCTTGGGGTAATCGACAAATTTATCGAGCATTTATGGGACGGTCGGCGTGCATCAGCCAAATTATATATTCAAGGCACACACTTGCCTGTGATTTTGACGAGGGTGGCTGACGGGTCATATGCTCGCGCAATGTCATCTGTCGACGATATGCAAGAATTTGTTGAGTACCTGAGTTGTGAGGCTGATCGGGCGGCAGACATGGATTGGTAGCGACACTTCGCGACTGCCAATTACCGCATTAGCGAAAGATTCACCCGACCACTTCGTTGGCGTGGGCGAGCTGTACCACCGGCACGGCGCGGCCAGGCGCGCCCCAAATCTCTATTGTTTGAGCTCATTTTAAATGTAATGTCCACAAATGGGCTTGAGCTAGCTGCCGTATGATCTTTTCCACGACCAAGTCGAGACCTTTTCCCACCGTATGAAGATTACGTCTGACCTTTTTCAAGCGCACCTTGAGTGCCCTACGAAGTGCGAATGTGTCCGACCGACATTGAAGTCTGTAACGGCTTCTCTGGCATCAATGTCGTGCAAGAGAAGACGAAGCGAGCACTATGGGTGCCGATCTTGCCTGCGTTAGCTACAGAGATGGAAACATGGGAACGAGCACCAGGACCATTCCTTCGGCGGTTGAATGGGCTTCCGTGGAAGAAGGACGATCTGACCGACCACATCGAGAGAGCACGGGACAAGCATCCTGAACTAGCTGGACTTGTGCTTCACGGACTACGTGGGCACGCATGTGTGCAGCTACGCCGTGCTGGTCTGCATGGTGTGTTGATTGCCCACATGGTTGGAATGTCAGTGCCGATGTGGAACGTTATTGCCGTTTCTCAGTGCAACGTGAGAACGCAACTGCAGGAGTAGTACACTTGCAGAACGCAGTTCAGGAACGGAATAAGAAATCCACAGGCTAAGTCATTGATTTAAAATGACCCACCATTTCGTCCAGGCATGGGGCGACGCGGTCGCGCCCGCTGCGCTCGCGGTGCTGGAGGGTTAGCGCGCGATGGCTTTCCTGCAGTCGTTCACGCTCGCCGATTTCCTCGACTCCTTCGTCAGTCTGCTGGGGGCCTTCGTGCTCGGCACGCTGATCGGCGCCGAGCGTCAGTACCGGCAACGCGGCGGCGGCTTGCGCACCCACGTGCTGGTGGCGGTCGGGGCGGCAACCTTCGTCGACATCGGTATGCATCTCAACGGCCATGCGGGCGCGACGCAGATCATAGCTTATGTGGTCTCCGGCGTCGGCTTCCTCGGCGCCGGCGTCATCATGAAGCAAGGCAGCAATGTCTGGGGCCTCAATACCGCGGCGACGCTGTGGTGCTCGGCAGCGGTCGGCGCCTGCGCCGGCGCCGATCTCGCTTTCGAAGCCATTTTGCTGACCGGCTTCGTGCTCGCCGGCAACACGCTGCTGCGTCCGCTGGTCAACGCCATCAACCGCGCGCCAATCGACCAGGGCGGCACCGAAGCAATCTACGAGGTGCGCATGCGCACCAACGCCGACGATCGCGACGCCTCGCGTGAGCTTCTGCGCGACCAGCTGGAAGCAGCGAACTACCAGCTGCAGGACATCGAGACCGTCGACGAGAACGATAACGAGATCGAAGTCGTCGCCACTTTGCTCGGGACCGGCGCGGTCCCGGACGAGCTTGACGCGATCGTCGAGCGGCTGAAAAGCAACCCGGCGGTGCAGAACGCGAGCTGGAGCCTGCGGCCGACGGAATAATTTGACGGTGGGCCGACTTAAGCCTCGAAAACGCGCGTCACCAGCCAATACCCGCCGAGCACCGTGATCAGCGCCGAGAGCGCGTAGACCAGCGAGGCGGCGCGCACCGGCTTGGTCCGATCGGCGGCGAACAGCCGGTCGAGCAGGATCAGCGCCGGCACGACGATTGACACGATCGCCACCTGTCCGATCTCAACGCCGATATTGAACGCTGCCAGCGCCGGCACGATGGCGTTCGCCGGCAAGCCGAACTCCTGCAGCGCACCGGCAAAGCCGAAGCCATGAATGAGGCCGAAGGCGAAGGTCACGCGCCAGCGGCCGTCGACGTTGCGCGAGAAGAAATTCTCCACCGCGACGAACATGATCGAGGCGGCGATCGCCGGCTCGACGATGGCGCTCGGAACGACGACGATCTGCAGCGCGGCGAGCGACAGTGTGATCGAATGCGCGATCGTAAATGCGGTGACGATCTTGATGACCGGCCACAGCCGCCGTGCCCACAGCACGATTGCGACCAAAAACGCGATGTGATCGTAGCCGAGGAAAATGTGCTCGATGCCGGTGACGAGGTAGCGCTGCATCGTCGACCAGACCGATGGCGCCGGCGCCGAGATCGTCAGCGTGGTGTGGGTGTCGTCGAGCAGCGCCTGCGGCGCGTTCTCGCCAGCGCCGATCAGCACCACCTGGCGCGCCGTCCTGTCGGTGACGATCAGCACCGTCGAGTGGTAGACAAGGTCGCCGGCGACATCGCGGCAAGAGAACGTGTTGCGCACGATGACGCCGTCGCCATCCGGCACGACGCTGGCGGTGCCCGGCACACATGGCTTGCCGTCGGTCCCGGTCACGCTGGTGCGCGCGCTGACATAGGCGGCAATCCGCGCCGCGGACGCGGCGATCTTCGCTGGATCAGCCAAATCCTTCTGTGCGTCGAACACCTGTGTTCCGGCGAGCCGGTCGGCGTCGCTGCCCTTGAGCGCGACCTCGACCGCAACGGTTCGGTCCGGCCGCAACTCGACGCGTGCGGTCGAGAGATTGACCTGATGCGCATGCGCCGCGCCGGCGACAAAGATAATAAAGAAACCGACGAAGGCGGCGTGAAACCTTCTCACGATCCCGCCCCTACCGCCTTGAGCAATTCGGTCAGACGCCGCACTTCGAACTCGGCGACCGTCACGACATCGCCGTTCGGCGCCAGCCTCGCATAGCGATCGAGGCTATCGGCGGAGCCGCCGAATTCGATTCGCGCCAAGGCCTGTGAGCTGTCGCGTGCGTAAAGCAGCACGATGACGCTTGGAAAGTTCAGGCCGAGATGCGCCAGTTGCGCGGCGTCGGCGGGCCCAATGCGGGCTTCGATCGCGGTTGCATCGAATGCTTCGAGCGCGGTAGCGATCAGGCGGGCCTGTGCCGGATCGGCGACGTGGGCGTTGCCGCTGGCGGTGTGCGAATGCTGCCCGACATGGCGAAACCAATTGCCGGAGCTATCGCGCTCGAAGCGTGTGAGCTTGCCGGCGGATACGATCTCGACCGCCCATACCTGGGCCATCGATACCGGCAGAAACAGGCTGGTGCCGCGGCTCGCGACGGCTGGCTCGGCCTGGCCGCGCAACCGGCGCGCCATGTCGCCCGCGACCTGCCACTCGGCGCCGACATGCCGCCCCATCAGATAGACCGTCGGCGCGCCGCCAAGCCGGACATATTGCGAGGTGCTGGCCGGATTGAGCACGCCGAAATTGAGGGTCGCGACCACGCCCGAAGCCGTGCTCAGCGCCACCACGCTCGCCGGCGGATCAAGGCCGAACTCGGCAAAGCTCCCGGGGGTGAGCTCATTTGCTGCCATCTCGCGTGCCGGCTCGCTGACGTGGGCGAGCCGGAGACCGGCGTCGACATGGGACGCGAGTTCGGTCGGTACGGTGCCGGTGACGCCATCGATCGTCCAGCCGCCCGCGTCGCGGCGGAGCGCGACAACATCTTGCCCGGTGCGAATTTCGGCCCGCGTGATATCGGACGATGGGATCGCGACCAGACCCTTGGACGTGAACCGAACCAATTGCCGCAATTCGGGCCAATGACCGCTCAGCGTGATCGCTGCTAGCAGCGCAATCAGCAGCGCCGCCGCAAGCGGCGCCGCGACGTGCAGCCCGCGGGGCTTGGCCGCGGCCGGACTCACCGCCGTCTCCACCATACCAGCACGCCGCAGAGCAGCGTCGACAGCGGCAGCAGCAGCTCAAGCGCAATGAAGACATCGCGCATCTGGCGGCTGGTCAGCACAACCTCGGGCAATTGGTAGGTCTGCGGCGCGACGCCGGGCGTCGTGTCGTCGGCGGCAAGCCAGCGCAGCATGGAAACGCCGAGCTCGCCGTCGGAGACATACGGAAAATATTCGTTGGTTGCGAACTTGCTGGTGCCGGCCACCACCAGGCGGAAATGTTTGTCGGGCGCCGCGCCGGGCCACACCCCCTCGGTCGCGACCGCCAGCACCTGCGCGCCGCGATCTTCGCCGTCGGGCGCGCTTTGATCGGCCGAGGCAAGGGCGCCGGCGGCCGATGGCGGCCGGCGGTAGCTGTCCTGACTGCTGGTGGCGAGAATGCTGGTGCTCACGCCTTGCGGCGGCACGACGACATGGATCGGCCGCACCTGCGGCAACACCGTAAGCGCAATGCGCTCGGTGATCGGGTGCGGCGGATAATACGGCACCGCCACCTTGTCGGGATCGGTGCGAAAATGGTTGAGCGGATCGATGACAATGGCGGGCTCGGCCGTCAGCCCGACTGCGCCGAGCAGATGCCTGTCAAGATCCGGCCCCACCGGGAAAACCGGATCGAGCAACAGCAGCAGCCGGCCGCCCCCGGAGAGGTACTTGACCAGCACATCGGCCTCGCCCGGTGCGAATGCGGTGCGCGGGCCGATATCGGCCACGACCGCACAGTCGGACGAGATGGCGTTGGTTTCCGCGGCGACGATGCCGCGCATTTCGTAGCCGATCTCGGTGAGCGCGAGCTGCAGGCGGTCGAGCTGCTCCGGCGCGGCGACCAGCACATCGCCGGCGCCCGGAACGTCATGGCCCTTGAGCGTCTCGACGTGGCTGTAGTGAAAGTGCGCCTCGGTCTGACGGAAGGTCTCGCCGTGGCCGGTGATGAAACAGATTGTCTCGACCCGTTCCTTGAGCACGCGCAACGCCGCATAGGCCAGGCGCGTCGGGTCGGCGGTGTTCTCGAGAAGCACTTTGCGGTCGCCGGCTTGCAGCAATGCGGTGTTGTAGGCGCGAACGCCGAGGTCGCGCGCCAGGCCCGGCTCCTTGTCGAGATCGATGGCGCGGAAGGTGAACAGCGGATGGCCGTGGGCGGCGATGGCGATCAGGTCTTTGGTGTTGAGCGCGTTGGGATCGCCGGCGTTGTAGAAATAAGTCAGCGACAACGGCGCGCGCAGATTGCCGACGATCGTCGTGAGCTGCGATGGCGGCGTGTTGCGACCCTCGCGGCTGACGTCGAAATGCACGTCGTGGCGAAACAGCGCGATGTTGGCGGCAATTACGATCGCGATCGCGGCGCCGGTCACCAGAACGGTCGAGATCCAGGCGGAGAGGCGCGAGCCAGAGCCGCGCAGCGGCAGCCGCAGCGCCAAAGTGAACAGCGCGAGCAACGCCAGCGACCAGGCCGCGAATAAGAGGCTGTTGGCCGTGTCTTCGCGGGAGCCAACGAAACCGAGCGCGCCGAGTGCGAACGCGCCGATGACCAGCATCGCCAGCACGACGTTGGCATGTACGGCCATGCGTGTCGCCTCAACGCCGCGCCAGCGCGCGCACGCTCAACAACAGCGTGAGCAGCGTGATGCTGAGAAAGAAGCCGACGTCCGATAGGTAGACCGAACCGACCGCGAACGGCCGGAAATGCACGGAAAGCGACAGGTTGACCACTAAAGTGTCGAACGGGCTCGGCAACAGCCAGCCGAAATTGTCGATAATCCACAGCAGGAGAAACACGCTGAGCGAGATCAAAGCGGCGACGACCTGGTTGGCGGTCAGCGCCGAAGCGAGGAGCCCGGTGCCGACCAAGGCGGCGCCGAACAGGAGCAGGCCGAAATAGCCGCTATAGATCGGGCCAAAATCCGGATCGCCATACAGCCCGAGCACCACGGCGTAAGACGCCGACAACAGCAGCATCAGCGCGATCAGGCTCATCGAGGCGACGAATTTCGCGAGCACGATCTCGAATTCCGACACCGGCGCGGTGAGCAGCACTTCCAGCGTGCGGAGCTTCCGCTCCTCGGCAATCAGCCGCATGGTGATCAACGGCGCGGTCAGCATGAACAGCACGAACATCTGGAAGAAGATGTGCACCAGGCTCGGCTGATGGCTGAGAAACAGGGTCAGCGTGAAGCTGTAACCCATGATCAAGAGGAACACCGTCATCACCGCGTAGGCGATCGGCGAGGAGAACAGCGCCGCTTCCTCCTTGAGCAGGAGAATTCCGAAGCTTCTCATGCGGCTTCCCCTACCGGCCGTCGGGTGAGATCAAGGAATACGCGCTCGAGATCCGGCGGAATTCCGGCGATCTCGGACACGGCAATGCCATGGCCGACCAGCGCGGCGGCAATATTGGCGGCCTGCGACGCACGTGGCTCGGTTTCGATCAGATAACGTGCCGGCCCGTCGCCGCTGCCGGGATCGATGGTGATGCTGCGGATGTCGGTGATCGCGCCAAGCGCGCCGCGGATCGTCGCCTCCGGAGCGGCGGCAACGAGCCGCAGCACCGGACGGCCGGCGTTCTCTTTCAGCGCATCGCCGGTCAACAGCCGGCCGTCGAGCAGGATCATCACCCGCGAGGCGATCTTCTCGATTTCCGGTAGGATGTGCGAGGCGATCAACACGGTGTGCGCCCCGGCCAGCGAGCGGATCAGATCGCGCACCGCGATGACCTGATGCGGATCAAGCCCGCTGGTCGGCTCGTCGAACACCAGCACCTGTGGATCGCCAAGCAGCGCCTGCGCGATGGAGACGCGTTGGCGAAAGCCGCGCGACAGCTTTCCGGCCGGCAAATTCATGACGCCGCTCAGATCGAGACGGTGCGCGGCCGCATCGACCGCGCGTGCCTTCACGGCTCCGCGTAATCCCTTGATGCGCGCCATGAAATGCAGGAACTCGGCGACCCGCATGTGGTCGTAGAGCGGCGCATCTTCGGGCACGTAGCTGATGGCCTGGCGCACCGCGAGCGATTCGGCGACGACGTCATGGCCGGCGACTTGGACGCGGCCAAAGGTCGGCGCCAGGTAACCGGTCAGGATGCGGAAGATCGTGCTCTTGCCGGAACCGTTCGGGCCGAGGAGCCCGACCACCTCGCCGGGCTCGATGGCGAACGACACGTCGGTGACGGCGCGTCGCGGCCCGTACCATTTGGTCACATGCTGCGCCGAGACGACCGGGACCATGATACTACGCGGACGACTTACACATGACTGATGCGAAGCTGAACTGAATGCAAAACGCCGACACAAACCCGGGCGCGAAGCCCGGGTTTGCCATGTCGACCGTGCGAATTAGCGCGCGCTCACTCGTAGAATTCTGGCGAGTGCTTCTTCGCCTTGAAGCCATCGGGATCGTGCGCCATGAAGATGTCGGCGCCTTCCACGTCGCGCACGCGGCGCACCCAGGCATACGCCTCGAGCATGCCGGGCGGATCATAGACGCTGCCGATGCTCGGCAGGATGTTCTTGTCGAGATTCTCCTGCAGATAGACGGCGTCGCTGGTCAGCACGACCGTACCGGTCTTGGGCAGACGCACCACCATCATCTGGCTGCCCGGCGTGTGCGATACGGCGCGGTGGATTTCGATGCTGTGGTCGCCGAACAGGTCGAGGTCGCCATCGAGTTCGATGGTTTTATACTTGCTCGGCATGGCGCCGCCGACACCGTTACGCAGCATCGAGAAATCCTGCGTGATGAAGAACACAGCAAAGCCCGGCGCGGGCCAATAGGCGTTCTTGATCTCGTCACGCTGATAGACGAACGTCGAGTTCGAGGAATTTACCGATATTGCCGGCGTGGTCGACGTGGAAGTGTCCGAGCACGACATACTTAATGTCGGACGGCTTGACATTGATCTTGGCGAGCTGGGCGTCAATGGCGACGTCGGGCGAGCGGCCCGGATCGAGCGCCTTCACGAACGGACCCCAATAGTCCGGGTCGGTGATGATTTTGTCGTTGTTACCGCAATCGAAGAGAACATCGCCCTTGGGATGGCGGATCAGGTAAAATCCAACGGGAATCTGCACCTTGCCGCTGGAGCCGTTTTGAATGATCGATTTGTCGAGATTGAGCGCGCCTGAGCTGAACACATAGAGCTTCATTTCCTTCGGCGGGTCCGCGGCCATCGCGGCGGTCGTCGTTCCGATCATACCCGCGGCCAACGCCAACACGCCGAGACTCTTCGCCCAGCTGACCTGCATTTCATCCTCCCTATGTCAAATTCTGTAATCTTAGCGTTCGGAAACAGCTAACTTTAGCACGAATTCGGGTGGTTGGGCAGGGGCCAACCACAAAAACGCGCCTATGACAGAAGTCCCAATCGCTGAAACGAGTTCCACGGATTGCGTGAGGAGCTGCGCGCCCGAGCGCGCGCATCCCCATATTGCCGAGCAAGGGAGAGGCGAATGCCCAAAGTGATTTACGAAAAGGACGGGCGGATCGGCCGCATCACGCTCAATCGTCCGGAGGTGATGAACGCTATCGACGACGATGTACCGTTCGAGCTTGCCGACTGTGTCGGCCGGGCCAATGCCGATCCGGGCGTCCACGTGATCATATTGTCGGGCGCCGGCGACGCTTTCTGCGCCGGCTATGACCTGACCTATTACGCGCAGAGCAGCGGCGGCAGCGGCGTCACTCAGGAGATGCCGTGGGACCCCATGAAGGACTACGCCTTCATGATGCGCAACACCGAGCTATTCATGAGTCTGTGGCGCTCGTATCGGCCGGTGATCTGCAAGGTCCATGGCTACGCGGTCGCCGGCGGCTCCGATATCGCGCTCTGCGCCGACATGATCGTGATGAGCACCGACGCCAAGATCGGCTACATGCCGACACGGGTGTGGGGCTGCCCGACGACGGCGATGTGGGTCTATCGGCTCGGTCCGGAGCGGGCCAAGCGCATGTTGTTCACCGGCGACAAGATCAGCGGCATCGAGGCCGAGAAGCTCGGCCTCGTGCTCAAGGCGGTGCCGCCGGAAGACCTTGACGCCGAAATCGAGGCGCTCGCGGCGCGGATGGCGACGGTGCCGGTCAATCAGCTGATGATGCAGAAGCTCGTCGTCAATGGGGCGATCGAAGCCATGGGGCTCAAGAACACGCAAACGCTTGCCACAATCTTTGACGGGATCACGCGGCATTCTCCCGAAGGCCTCAATTTCAAGAAGCGGGCCGAGACGGTCGGCTGGAAGGAAGCCGTGCGCGATCGCGACAACGGCACCTGGGACTGGACCGAAAACCGCCCGATCAATCCGCGCTGATGCAATGGCGGATACGATGAGCCAAGAAACCAAAACCCAAGCAACCAAAACCCAAGACTCCAGCAACCGAGAAGCGATCCAAGAACCGATGAGTTCAGCCGGCCGATTCCGGTCGCCGCGGCTCAAGGAAGGCCAGAGCATCTTCACGACCGGCGCGTACCAACGTCCGGTTTCGGAGCGGCCGAACCACGACACGCTGGAGTTGATCGCGGCATGGCTGATCGGCCCCGCCCGCCAGATTGCCTCGGCGCCGCAGGCCATCGACGAATATGCCTGGCGGCTTTATGCCGCCGGCCTTCCGGTCCTGCGCGTCACCTTGCATTGCGGCACGTTGCACCCGCAGTTCCTGGGCTCGGCCTATGTGTGGTGGCGCAACACGGCGCAGACCCAGGAAATCATGGTGATGCACGAAGTCGTTGATGTCGTGCCCCACGAAGAAAATCTGGTGGCGCGCGTGCGGCAAGGCGGCGAAACCGTGCAGCGTCGCCTGGACGGGAGCGAGGCCAAGCTTGACTTTCCGATCCTGCACGACATCAAGGCTCAGGGCGGCACCGAATATTTCGCCTTTCCAGTGTCGAGCGCCTACGGCAGCCACATGGTGAGCTATACGACCGACCGGCCCGGTGGATTTTCCGACGAGGAGATCGGCCAGCTGCGGGCCGTCAGCGAGCGGCTGTCGATCCTTGCCGACATCCACATCCAGCGGCAGATCGCCGAGAACGTCCTCAAAGCCTATCTCGGCTCGCATACCGGCCCGCTGGTGCTGGCCGGCAAGATTCGCCGCGGCACCGGCGACACCATCAACGCAGTGCTGTGGTCGTCCGACGTGCGCAGCTTCACCGCGTTTTCAGATCGTGTCCCCGGCCACCAGGTGATCGCCAAGCTCGATCAGATCTTCGACGGGCAGGCGCGCGCCATCGCCAAGCACGGCGGCGAGATTCTGAAATTCATCGGCGATGGATTGCTGGCGATCTTTCCGGTCCAGACGCCGGAGCAGGCCGCGCAGGCCGCGACCGAAGCCTTGACCGCCGCCCGCGAGGCGATCGAGTCGGTGCAGGCGCTCGGCCCGCACGCGCCCGGCGAGGCGCCGCTCAAGATGGTGATCGCGCTGCATTACGGGTCGGCGATCTACGGCAATATCGGCGCGGCGGACCGCCTCGACTTCACCGTGATCGGGCCGGACGTCAATCTCGTCAGCCGCATCGAAGCGGTGGCTAAATCGCTCGATCTGCCGGTGGTCGTGAGCGACGATTTTGCCCGGGTTCATGGCGGGCCGCTCAAGTCGCTCGGCATGCACAAGCTGCGCGGCCTCGAGCAGCCGCACGAATTGTTCACGCTGCCGGAAGCGAACAAATAACGGCGGCCGTTCGCGCTAGTGCACCAGTTCGCCGGGCTCGCGCGAGGCCGGCCTCCCGCTCGCCGCTTTGCGCCGCCGCGGCAGCGCAGACTCCGCATAACGCTCCGCCGTCGGCCGCCCGACCGTGAGATAGCGGAAATTCGCCCGCTTCATTTCGTCGGCGCGGTAGATGTTGCGCAGATCGACAATAACCGCCCGCACCATGACGCAGCGCAGCCGTTCGAGATCAAGCGCGCGGAACTGCTCCCACTCGGTGGCGATCACTACGGCTTCGGCGCCCTCGGCCGCCTCGTAGGCGCTGCCGCAATAGATCACGTCCGGCAGCAGCGGCTTGGCCTGCTCCATGCCGGCCGGATCGTAACTGCGCACGACGGCGCCGAGATCATGCAGTGCGGTGATCAAGGGTATCGCCGGCGAGTCGCGGGTGTCGTCGGTGTTCGGCTTGAAGGTGAGGCCGAGGACGGCGATGGTCTTGCCGCGGATCGAGCCGTCGAGCGCCGTCACTACTTTGCGCGCCATGGCGCGCTTGCGCTGCTCGTTGACCGCGGCGACGGTCTCGACGATGCGCAGGGCGACGCCGTGATCGTGCGCGGTCTTGAGCAAGGCGGTCGCGTCCTTGGGGAAGCAGGAGCCGCCGAAGCCCGGACCGGCATGCAGGAATTTGCCGCCGATGCGGTTGTCGAGGCCCATGCCGCGGGCGACGTCCTGCACGTCGGCGCCGGCCTGCTCGCACAGATCGGCGATCTCGTTGATGAAGGTTATCTTGGTGGCGAGGAAAGCGTTGGAGGCGTATTTTATCAGCTCGGCCGTGCGGCGGCTGACATAGAGGATCGGCGCGGCGTTGAGATAAAGCGGCCGGTAAAGCTCCGCCACCACTGCGCGCGCCCGCGCGTCGTCGGCGCCGACGACGATGCGGTCGGGGTGCTTGAAATCCTGGATGGCGGCGCCTTCGCGCAGGAATTCCGGGGTGGAGACGACCTGCATGTCGGCGTCGGGACGCCGCTCGCGCAGGATGCGCTCGATCTCGTCGCCGGTGCCGACGGGCACGGTCGATTTGGTGACCACGATGGCGGTGCGCGACAATAGCGGCGCGATCTCGCGCACCGCGTCGAACACAAAGCTCAGATCGGCGTGGCCATCGCCGCGCCGCGACGGCGTGCCGACGGCGATCATCACCGCATCGGCCTCAGTCACGCCCGTGGCCTTGCCGGCGAAATTGAGCCGGCCCTGCCGCATGTTGGCTTCGACCAGCTCAGCGAGGCCCGGCTCGAAAATCGGAATATCGCCGCGGTTGAGCGCTGCGATCTTGGCGGCGTCCTTGTCGACGCAGGTGACGTGATGGCCGAAATCGGCGAAGCAGGCGCCGGAAACCAGGCCGACATAGCCGGCGCCGATCATGGTCACACGCATAAACGTCTCCGTTGCCGCTCAGTTCGCCGCGCATCGGCAGCTCACTGCTCGTCCGGCCCGGCAGGGGGTGGCGTGACGCCTTCGAAGGCGTCGATCGGAGCAGCCGGCGCGCTTTGCGCACGCCTGCGGATCAGTGAGAGCCACCGGCGTCCAAACAGCGCGAGCACGAGCGCTCCGTAAACCACGCCGCCAAGCAACGTCAGTACGAGCAACTCTGATTCGTTGCGGAATTTAGAGACCGAGGACAACACTTTTGCGACAACGGGTGAAGCAAACAAAAGCGCGAGCGCCATCACCAAACCGGCGGCAAAAAGCCGGAGCAGCGATGATTTCAGCATCGCATCAAACGCAATGTGACGTTCGCGTGACGCCCAATAAAGAACCAGGAGGAAGTTGATCCACGCGCCGATGGAGGTCGCGAGCGCGAGCCCAACCTGCGCCAACGGCCCCATCAGCACGATCTTGAAAACAATGTTGACGGCGGTGCCGATCAGCGCCGCCTTCATCGGCGTAAAGGTGTCGCCGCGGGCGAGAAAGGGCGCGACAGTGCTGCGAATGAGCACGAACGGAATAAGCCCGATCGTATAAGCCATCAGCGTCGCCGCCGCCGCGTGCGCGTCGTCGGCAGTGAAGCGGCCGCGCATGAACAAACCGCGCATGATGACGTCGGGCACCACCAGGAAGGCGACGATGCACGGTATCGCCAGAAGGAGCGCGAACTCGATGGCGCGGTTCTGCGCCGAGCGGGCGCCGGCCTCGTCGCCGGCGGCGATGCGGTGCGTCATCTCCGGCAACAGCACCGTGCCGACGGCGATGCCGATGACGCCGATCGGCAACTGGTTGATCCGGTCGGCGTAATAGAGCGCGGAAATCGCGCCAGTCGCCAACAGGCTGGCGATGATGGTGTCGGCGAACAGCGCCAATTGCGTGCCGGCCGAACCGATGGTCGCCGGCATCAGCGCCCGAAAGAAGCGCCGCACATCGGCATCGAGACGCAACGCCCGAAAGGAGGTGAACACGCCGGCGCGCAGCGTGTCGCCGCCGACCAACATCACCTGCAGCACGCCCGAAATCAGCACGCCCCAGGCCGCCGCATAGCCGGCACCGCCGAACGCCTTGGAGAACGCCAGCGTCGCAATCATCGCAAGATTCAGCAAGATCGGCGCCGCCGCCGCCGCGGCGAAGCGATGCAGCGCATTGAGAATGCCGCCCCATAGGGTCACTAGCGTGATCAGCAGCAGATAGGGAAACGTGATCCGCGTCAGCGACACCGCGAGCTCGAACTGATGTGGCTCGCGCGAGAAGCCGGGCGCCAAGAGATCGATGACCTGGGGGGTGAAGAGCAGCGCCAGGGCCAGCAGCACCGCTTGCGTTGCGAGCAATAAGGTAAAGACGCGATCGCCGAAAATTCCGGCGGCCTCGTTGCCCCCCTGGGTGCGAATGCGCGCGTACGCCGGAATGAAAGCGGCATTGAACGCGCCCTCGGCGAAGATGGCGCGGAAATGGTTAGGCAGGCGAAAAGCGACAAAAAACGCGTCAGCGACCGGCCCGGCGCCGAGGATCGCCGCCAGCATGATGTCGCGCAGAAAGCCGGTGATACGCGACAGCAGCGTATAGCCGCCGACGGTGAGAATCCGGTTGATCATTTTTTTGGCCGCAAAGATAGGCCGCGTTTCCCGGACGCGGTGCAGCGCGAAGCGATGCGCCGCTGATCGGGGATCGTCACAAACTCAGAATTTATAACGATCCCGGGTCTGCATCCCATCACTACGCTGCGCTCCGTGTTGCGCTGCGCCCGGGAAAATGCGCCACAAATCTACCCTGCTAGCGCCCGGCGCACCGCCTCGATGATCCGATCCTGAGTCGGCGTGTCGAGATAGGCGTGCATCGGCAGGCTGATGACCTCCTCGGCCAAGCGCTCGCTGACCGGAAGCCCGCCGTCCGCCACGGGAAAGCCGCGATAGGCGGCTTGGCGGTGCAATGGCTTGGCGTAATAGATCGCGGTCGGAATGCCCTGGTCCTTGAGCGCGGCAGCGAGTGCGCCCCGCCGCCCCGGCGCGAGCCGGATGGTGTATTGTGCCCAGACCGACGTTGCTTCATTACCGACGCGCGGCACGATGGCGACGCCAGTGAGCCCGGCCGCATAACGTTGCGCCACGGTGTTGCGCGCGACGATCTCGCCCGGAAAGATTTTGAGCTTTTCCAGGAGTACCGCGGCCTGAATGCTATCGAGCCGGGCGGCAAGACCGATGCCGGTGGCGTCGTATTTGTCGACGCCCTCGCCGTGCACGCGCAGGCTTTTGAGCCGCAGCGCGAGCTCGCCGTCGTCGACAAAGATGGCGCCGCCGTCGCCATAGCAGCCGAGCGGCTTGGCGGGGAAAAAGCTGGTCGCGGTCGCCGACATGCCGGGCTTGCGGCCAGGATAAGCGGCACCGAGCTTGCGGTCCTTGTAGGTCGCGCCGAAGGCTTGGGCTGCGTCGTCCAGGATAAAGAGCCCGTGCGCGTCCGCGACAGCGATGATCGCATCATGATCGGCCGGCAGGCCGAACAAGTCGACCGGGATGACGGCCCGCGGCTTGAGCCCGAGCTTCCTGGCAGTCGCGACCGCGCGCTCAAGGCTCGCCGGATCGAGATTGAATGTGTCCGCCGCGACGTCGGCCAAAATCGGCGTCGCGCCGCACAGCGCCACCACCTCGGCCGTGGCGCAAAAGGTGAAGGCGGGGCAAATCACGGCGTCGCCCGGACCGATGTCCCAGGCCATCAGCACCAGGCGGAGCGCGTCGGTACCGCTCGAACAGGTGATAGCATGGCCGGTGCCGCAGAAGGCGGCGAGCTCAGCCTCGAGCGCGCGCACCTCGGGGCCGAGGATGAACTGGCAATGCGCCAGCACCCGCGCCACCGCGTCGTCGATGGCGCGGCCGAGACGGCGGCGCTGCGCCGCAACGTCGATGAATGGGATCGGCCGCTGGTCCAGGCGGGCGTGCTGATTCATGACGAGATCTTGCGTTGGCGCGTGATTTCCGAAAACCGGCATCCACTTTTCGGGATCATGCGCTTTGGTTGGCGCGTGATCTTTTCCGAAATCCGGCATCCACTTTTAGGGATCATGCGCTAGCCAACAACGCGCCGCGGTCCCTTGCGCGCCGGCGCGCGCGACAGCTCGGCGCGAGTGTCGAGGCAGCGGATGGCGACTTCGAGACTGGCGACGCCCTCTTCGCCGGTGACCGCCGGCGCGCGGCCGGCGCGGATGGCGTCGACGAAGGCGCGCAGTTCGGCGCGCAGCGGCTCGGCATAGCCGACCGACAAATGCCGCATCGAGTAGCTGCCGTCCGGCTGAAAACCGAAACACTCGGTGACCTGCAGCGTCAACAGATCGCCGATCAGATATTTGTCGCGGGTGGCGACGTGGATGGTGCGGGCCTTGAACGGCGTCAGCCAGTTGGTGTTGATGTGCGCCAGCACGCCCGAGGCAGTGCGGAACTGCAGGAGCGCGATGTCCTCGCGCTCGGCCACCGCGCTCGACAATTGCGGCTGGATTTCGACGATCTCGGAATCGGTGAACCAGCGGATCAGGTCGATGTCATGCACGGCAAGATCGATGACGACGCCGACATTCGACATGCGTGGCGGAAACGGGCCGACCCGGGTGATGGCGATCGAGAGAATGTCCTGATCCTTGATCGCGCGCTTGATCGACTCGACCGCGGGATTGAAACGCTCGACATGGCCGATCATCAGCGTCACCCCGGCACGGCGGGCGGCGGCGACGATGGCGCGGCCCTCCTCGACCGTCGGAGCGATCGGCTTCTCGACCAGGACGTGAAGGCCGCGGGCGATGCAGGTCAGCGCGATATCGTGATGCAGATGGGTCGGCGCAGCAATGGTCACCGCATCGACGCCGCCGCCGATCAGCGCTTCCAGATCGGCGAATTCGGCGCAGCCGAGCGTGCGGGCGACAAATTCGCGCTGCTTGCGATCGGGATCGACCACGCCGACGAGCTCAACGCCGGCCATTTCCGACAACACGCGCGCATGGTTGCTGCCCATGACGCCGACGCCAACAACGCCAATTTTCAACGGATTATCCCCAGCCGCCCTGCCCATGATCGAAAGGGCTCCCTCGACACCCCGTCACCCAGCCCCTCCCCTAGCATGGCCCAAGCCCACTTGGCGACCCATTCCGGATGGAACCCGAACACGTTTTACTTCCGATACTTACGGGGAGCGGCGCAATATATTTTCCGGATATGGCGCTGCCGTAGGACTATCGGCGGAGGATTTGGGTCGGGAATGGCAACGCCCGCGTTTACCGCATCGTCCCCGGCGGCTTCGCGTCGGATGTTGAAGTGGAAAGGTCGCACCATGCGTCGGTCTGCGCTGTTATTTGTGCTGTGGTTCTGGGTTGCTGCTTCCATGGCGTTGCTTGCCGGTGCGCCGGCAGCCGCCGCGGACGACGGACTGGCTTACGGACCGGAATTGCAGGGCTTCGAATATCCCTGGCCGGTTTCGTATTTCGACTTCACGTCGCAGGGCGAGGCGCTGCGCATGGCGTATATGGACGTCAGGCCGACGACGGCCGCCAACGGCAAGATCGTCGTGCTGTTCCACGGCAAGAATTTCTGCGCGGCGACCTGGCAGGACACCATCGCCATGCTAATCGAAGCAGGTTATCGCGTGATCGCCGTCGATCAGATCGGCTTTTGCAAATCGAGCAAGCCGCCGCATTATCAGTTCAGCTTCCAGCAGCTTGCCGGCAACACTGATGCGCTGTTGGCCTCGCTCGGCATCGCGCGGGCGACGATCATCGGACATTCGGTCGGCGGCATGCTCGGCATGCGCTATGCCCTGCTCTATCCCGACGCCGTCGAGCAACTGGTGCTGGTCAATCCGATCGGGCTCGAAGACTGGAAGGCAAAGGGCGTGCCCTGGCAAAGCGTCGACGCCTGGTATCGGCAGGAGCTGCAAACGACCGCCGACGGCATCCGCGACTATCAGCGCTCAACTTATTATGCCGGAACATGGGATGCGAAATACGAGCCCTGGGTGCAGATGTTGGCCGGGCTCTATCGTGGTGCAGGACATGACATTGTCTCCTGGGACATGGCGCTGGTCGACGACATGGCTTTCACCCAGCCGGTATTCTACGAATTCGAGCAACTGACGGTGCCGGTGCTGCTGATGATCGGCGACAAGGACACGACGGCGTTAGGCAAGAATCTCGCGCCGCCGGCAGTCCGCGCCGCGCTCGGCAGTTATCCGGCACTGGCGAAAGCGGCCGCAAGCCGCATGCCCAAGGCGCGCCTGGTCGAGTTTCGCGATCTCGGGCACGCGCCGCAAATCCAGGCGCCCGATGCGTTCCACAAGGCGCTGCTGGAAGGGCTCCAGCACTAGGTTCGACATGACCCGACCGCCTGCCAAGGTCGACTTGCCGCTATCGAAAGTCCGCCGCTACCTCGAACCGGGCCCGATCGTGCTGGTGACGTCGGCGTTCGGCAAGACCTGCAACATTATGACGATGGGCTGGCACACGGTGATGGAATTCGCGCCGTCGCTGGTCGGCTGCGTCATCGCAGCGCGAAATCACAGCTTCGACCTCGTGCGCAAGAGCGGCGAATGCGTGATCAACCTGCCGACCACGGCGCTGACCGATCAGGTGGTCGGCATCGGCAACACATCGGGCGCTCAGATCGACAAATTCGCTACCTTCGCGCTGACGCCGGAGAAAGCGCAGCGCGTCGCCGCGCCGCTGATCCGCGAATGTCACGCCAATTTCGAATGCCGGCTGGCCGACGACGCCCTGGTCGACAAATACAATTTCTTCATCTTCGAGGTGGTCAAAGCGCATGTGGCGCCGACGCCGCGGCACCCGCAGACCCTGCACTATACCGGCGACGGCGTGTTCATGGTGTCGGGAAAGATCATCAGCCGCCGCAGCCGCTTTCGACCGGAATTGTTGGACGATTGATCGAAGGCGCGACGCGGGCCGATGTCACCGCTCGGCAAACATATCCTCGACGGAGTCGAGGAGCCGGCGAAGGATGCGGTTCATTTCGGCGCCGACGACGTCGTCGACTTTGGCAGTCTTGAGCTCCGCCGCCAGCAGGGTCGCGGCGCGCTGGCGGATGTCGGTGAACACGTAGTCAGCGATGATGGCCGCTTCGAACGCTTTGTAATCCTCCGCATGCTCTAACGCAGCGATCACTGTCTCGGCGGTGAGGCCGTGGCGGACCGCATTGCACCGGGAGCGCTGCTTGCCTTCTTCCGTAATGGGACCGGTGCTTTTGCAGGCGTTGCGACGGTTGGCCTCGATCTGCTTGACGGAAGTCATTGAGCGCCAGCCGCAATAATTGGCTTGGTTTTGCGATTTCGGGTGCGCTTCTGCGGAACCGATGTTGGATCCGAGGTCGCTGCTCGCGAAGCCGTCGCGTGATCAGGGACTTCAGCAACTGACCGAAGCGGGTGCGTCTCGGTCCAAAGCGTCCGGGCCGCGCCGATAGGGTCGATCCCGGCTTTGCTCCACCATAACGCTTCGTCACCGGAGCGGTGCACCTCGCGATGATGGCCGCGGCACAGCGGGACAAGGAATTCGTCACTCACCTTGCGTCCGAGCGCGGGGTGCTGTGCGAACCGCAGGTGGTGCGCATCCGCCGGCCGACGGCCACAGATCAGGCATGGTTGCTTGGAAACGAATTTGACGTGGGTCTTGTCCCGAAACCGACGCGGCTCCGGTAACGCGAGCAGGCTCTTGTCGACGCGGTCGGAAACAGACACTTCGCTCGGCTCTGCTGGCCGCGGACTTAGCGGCAAGCGAGGTTGGCCTGGTTCAGCGGACGGCAGGGGCGCATTAATCACCTCTCCATCGCCGCTTCCGAGCGTTGCCATTTTCGCCGCAAATGCGTCCTCGACGCGCCGCGCATCGGCGGCCGCCAGGCTGTTTTTTGCCGCCATGATCCGGTGCGCCCAGATGGCGGCGGCGTCGGTCGAGCTCAGGCGATCTACGTCCGTTAGAAGCTGATCGCGCAACGCCGCCGATCCGTCCGGGCCCAGTGCGGGTGTTATGTTAGTCGTAGGGGCCCTTTCATTCCGCCGGATCGACGCTGCTCCTGCGACTCGTCCGCCATTCAATCCGGCGATCTTATTCGAGCTAACTGGTCTTTCAGGTCCTATATCTGGGACCGACGGAGCGGAAAGATCGGGCGCGTCGAGATCATCTTCCCCCGCAATCCCGACCAGCGTGAACAGCGCGTAGCATCGGGCATAGGTCAGCGCGGCTCCCATGCGATGCGGCGCCGCGGTCTCGCTAATCGGGCAGACCGGCCAATCCGACGACATCCATTCACCCGACGCATGGGCCAGAATAGTGGTCAGACGGATCAGCCCGACCTCGTTGTCGATCGCGGTCGTCTGCACGGTTGCGATTTCGTGCCGGCCAAGCGCTTTGCGGACGATGTCGAGCCCTGTTGAGAGCGGGGCATAGCGAAACGTCTGGTCACCCTGGCGCGGGAACGGCGACCGGATCGTTGCCGTCAGCGATTTCTCCGGATTGGTGATCTCGGCCTGGGCCTTGGCGAGCGCCGCCGCAATCGCCCCGATCGATTCACTGGAGCGCTGCATGGCTATCCTCCAGCTCGAGCAAATCGAAGCTGACGGCGCCGGATTTTGAGCGCTTGGCGCGAACGCCATGGCCGATCGCCTCCTTGGCGTCTTCCGGCATCAGGCTTTTCAGCTCGGTCTTGGCTTTCTCGTGCTCAAGATACGCACCGCCGGTCGAACGGAATATGCCGGCGAACTCGGCCCAGGAATTGGACGCGCTCATGTCGACGATCCGAACAGCCTCGATCCGTGGTCGCGGCGGCTCAACGCCGAATAGGCGAGGAGGCTCACCACTCTCGACGCAGCGCCAGAACTTTTTCTCTGCGGTGAACAGAAGGTGCTGGTAGAGCGGATCCGCCGCAATGCTGATCTCGACCCATTTGCCGCCACCGGTGATGACCGAGAGCACCGACAGCTTGGCGTTTGTGACCCACATATTGTGCTGCAGCTGGGGCATGTATTTTTCGGCCGCCGCCTCTTCAGTGAACGACCACGGCAGCATGAACTTGGCCTCGTACACCGCCCCGGTAGCTTCGACCATGCCGTCGAGGGTCGCGGCCATCCAGCGCACAACTGGATGCTGTACGCGGCGCTGAACCCCGGTGAGGACCTGGCCGGTGTTACGTTCGAACCAGTGCCGGTTGAGGGGTTCGGTGACCACCCCGAGTTGGACGATGAGATTGCCGGAGAGGTCCTCGGGCTCGACCTCCCCGCGCTTCTCGCGCCACAGGCGGAGGAGCGCGCCTTCATCCTCGCCCATGACAATCCGCGAGTCGGAACCGCCGATGAAGCCTTGGCGGTCAGCTCGATTCCAAGCTCTCGTGGAATCTTTTAACATTGTGTCCTCCGTTATTTCAGGTTTTTCGACGATCTGGCGCGCGCGGTCCGAAAGCGGTCCACGGGAAAGTCGACGTCGTACGGCTCTTGGTCATGGGGCTAGTTGCTGGGTTAAAACCACGGTATTAGGTGCCGTAACTATAATTTAGGTGCTTCTACTGGGTATGTCAACTAAAATGATAGGTATGAAAACCAAATGGTGCTTACCACGGGAAATCAGTTGAAGGCCGCGCGCGCGCTGGCGGGGGTGGATCAGCACCAGGTCGCGGATTCTGCCGGTGTCAACGTGAACACGATCCGGAACATGGAAGCACGTGGCGCCGAGCTTATAACCAGTAGCGCAGTGACTGTTCGCAATGTGCAACTTGCCTTGGAGGCCCTAGGGATTGAGTTTCTCAATCACGCCCAGCCCGGTGTTCGTCTCACCCCGCCGAACGAACGTGCCGCGCCGCAAGCTCCCGCGAAAACAGGCCGCGGCAAAACCGCCAGGGCGACCGAGAAGAAACGATAGGTGTATGACGCGGCGATTGGCGTCAGGCAGCGTCATCGCGTTCCGGTTTTTTCGGAAAGCCAGGTTTTGATCAGAGACTGACAGGGAACATCCCGTTTGTTAGCCGCAATCTTAATGCGCTCAAGAAGCGTCACCGGTAGGCGTAACGATATCGCGGTCGTTGACGGCTTAAGATTTGGAAAGCGTACCCGCTGGGCCTTCGTCCAGTCGATATAGTCGGCAGAGTCATGTGCCTCCCAGAAGGGCCGCTCCTCTGCTTCGCTCCGAAATTTCGGAATAGATTTAAGCTTTTTGGTCATAGCGTAATCTCTCCTTACGGTGCATTGTCCGTGCGGAAATAACCCTAATCAGATTGCCACCGCCACGCAGCGTGAAACTGATGTGAAGCGGCCGCCCCGCATCCGTGCGCCCGAGAGCATGCAATCTGGTCTCACGTACAATGATGGGCAAGGGTCCCTTTGTGACGACGGGAGCTCATCGCCCAGGACGGCTGGGGCCGAGCAAATCGAATTTTGTGCTATAGACCGCAGTGGCGCGGGTCGTACGAAAGGCAAGGTTTTGTGCCACTCTTACACAGTCGCCACATTTAATTGTTGGACAGCGAATTACGAAACGAACCCAATGTGTGGCGGGTCGCATCTGAGCAGTGCCGGGCGGCGCTCGACGCCTCGCGGTTTTGAATGCGCGCCGAATGACCTCGATCGCGGGCGCGGCTGACTTTTCCAGCCTCGAGCTGATGCACGGTCGCGATACCGACTTGCTGGATTTTTGGCAGTATGAAGCCGATCCAGGGCCGCCAGCTGGCGGCACTTCCGCCGGTTTTTTTGGAGGGAATGCAGACATCATGGCGATGGGGACATCCCGAATTTCTGTTGATGTCCGAGACGGACTAGCCGCGATGTCTAGGAACGGATTCAATCCGTGGGCGTTTCATGTCATAGGTGAGATGTTGCGGTAGTGTCTCTTCCAACTGAGACGTTACCGATGTTGACGTATCGCGTTGGTGAGGTTAACTCACCCATCTCGGGCATCTGTTGCTTCATATTAAGAAGAGGAGTGTCCACGCTGACAAATCCTTTCACGCGAGGAAGTGCACCGGATCGCGCACGATCGGCCGATCTACGACCGGGCAGTTTCAAACCGGGCCACGAGAAGCGGGGCGGGCGCAAACGCGGCACGCCAAACTTGTTCACGATCGATTACAAGAAGGCGATCCTTGAGGCGGCCTACCGAGTTGGAAACGACGGGAATGGCAAGGATGGCGTTGTCGGCTATTTTTCGTGGGTCGGCGAACGTCACCCGACGATCTTCTATACCGTGCTGCTTGTCAGCCTACTGCCGTTGGAAACTGCCGACAGCACCACGTCAGAGGAGCCCCCTCGGACGTCGGAAGAAAGCAACCGATGGGTTCAAGAGTATATTGGGCTTACAGGCAAGAAGCAGACGAAGGAGCAAACTGTTCAGGTTGAGCCCCAGTCACCGCAGGATTGGACCGGCCAGGACTTTCCTGTTGGCGGTCTGATGCAAGTCGCCGTCCAAAAACCGAAAGCCTTCTGCAGGCTGTTTGTCGCAGCATTTCTGCAGCCGCCAACCAAACGGCGCCGACCCACCGGACGGAGCGGCTCTTGGCCTGAAGCGGGAGCAGCGTGAGCAAGCTGGCAAATCCGATGATGCTTTAGGGCGATGCTAGAACGTTGTGGAAAATAGGTACTTCAACAAGGAGTAGTAAATCGTTATTCTTGCGCACTACTTTAATGGAATAGCACCTTTTGCTGGGCCGCGATGTTTGCTCTTGGTGCGGTGTTTGCGGGAGGCCGCGATGTGCCGGTCGATCGGCAGATCGCTCAGCGGTGGTTCCGCGCCGCCGCCGAACTCGGACACGGCCACGCCCAGATGAAGCGGCTGAGGCGATCGAGCGCGAAGTTGGGCAGATTGGCGAGACGCAAAAAGCAACGCGCGAGGTCAGCGGTGCGATCGACGGCAGGTTCGACAGAAATAGACCCTGAACTCGGTACGGCCTCCGTTTCGTTGGTGATGGCGTGCGATGTCGGATCGAAACTGACCGGGTCAGCCCGCCCGAACAGCGCATAGACAATTTCTCGAGAGAGCGGTTTACCTTGGCGGCTCTGCCTGAACTCACGCAGATAGTCAGCCTGGATATCGAACAGGCCCGTTTCCATTGTCGTGCGCGCCGCAGTCGCCAGAGCAGACTGGCTAACCGCAAGACCAGCTTACGCTCCACCGAGGTTGATGCCATAGAAGAAGGCGGCGAACTAGGCCGGGAATTCGGTCTTGATGAGATCGTGGTGGCCCGCTTCCAGCGCGATGCGCAGCGCCTCGCAAGTGGCGCGATCGTAGACGTTCTTGACGACGATGCCGTCGATCTCGCGGCGCCGCAGCCGCGTCAAAAGCTGCGGCGATTGGCCCACCTGCGCCGCCTCAACCGTGACTGTCGGAAAGAACGGCATGGTCTATTCCGGGATTGCACGTCTGCCGCAAACAATACGGCGCATCCAAAAGCGGCCGGCCCGCAGCGAAGCGTGGCGCTGCGCGCTATCCCTTGCCAACCGCAATATCCGGGGCGTCCGGGTGCTTCATGCCGACGATATGATAGCCGGCGTCGACGTGATGGATTTCGCCGGTGACGCTGCGCGACATGTCGGACAACAGATAGACAGCAGCGTCACCGACGTCTTCGATCGTGACGTTGCGCCGCAGCGGCGCATTGTATTCGTTCCACCGGAAGATATAGCGCAGGTCGCGAATGCCGGCGGCGGCGAGCGTCTTGATCGGTCCCGACGAGATGGCGTTGACGCGGATATTTTTGACGCCGAGATCGGCGGCCAGATACCAGACCGAGGCTTCCAGCGCCGCTTTGGCGACGCCCATGACGTTATAGTGCGGCATCCATTTTTCCGCGCCGTAATAGGTGAGCGTGAGCATGGAGCCGCCGTTCGGCATCAGCTTCTCGGCGCGCTGCGCAATCGCGGTCAGCGAATAGCAGCTCACCAGCATGGTGTTGGTGAAATTGTCGGCCGTGGTGTCGACATAGCGGCCGTCGAGCTGGTCCTTGTCGGAGAAGGCGATGGCATGGACCAGAAAATCGATTGCGCCCCAGACCGACTGCACCTTGGCGAAGATTGCGTCGATTGTCGGCGGGTCGGTGACGTCGCAATGGCCGACGACGAAGCCGCCGACCTCCTCGGCCAGCGGCTCGACGCGCTTCTTGAGCGAGTCGCCCTGATAGGTGAAGGCTAACTCGGCGCCGTGATTGTGGCAGGCTTTGGCGATGCCCCAGGCCAGCGAGCGCTGGTTGGCAACTCCGATGATCAGGCCGCGCTTGCCGCGCATAAGGCCCGAGATTTCCGGCATTTCTCCGACCCCGCTCGACATTCCAGCGCCGGGTCTCGTATGGCATAGGGCCGTAGGAGCCATCAAGCGCGGCGGCAGGTTCCCCGTTCCGGGTCGGCGCGCCCGGTTTGACGCGAAAAACCCTTACATATCCTTGCGCGGATCGTAGGGTTTCTCGGTCTGCCACTTCTTCATCAGCGCCTCGAATTCCGGGTCGGTCTGCGGCGGCAGCGCAATGCGGACGGTGGCGAGGAGATCGCCGCGTCCGTCCTTGGCAGGGAAGCCCTTGCCTTTGAGCCGGAAGGTGCGGCCGCCGCTGGTCCCGGGCGGAATGGTCAGCTCAACCGGCCGGTCGAGCGTCGGCACCCGCACCTTGGCGCCGAGTGCAGCTTCGTACAGCGTCACCGGCAGATCCAGACGGATATCGTTGCCATCGAGCGTGAAGGTGTGATGCGGCGCGATCGAGACGGTAATCAGGAGATCGCCGGCCCCGGCCGGGCCCGTCATGCCTTGGCCGCGAAGCCGGACTTGCTGGCCGCTGGCGATGCCGGCGGGAATCTTGACCTCGACATCCTTGCCAGATGGCAGCCGTACCCGCTGGCTGACGCCGTGCGCGGCGTCCGGCAGCGATATCGTCAGCGCCGCCGTGACATTGGCGCCGACCCCGCCGCCGAAATCCTCCCCTTCGAAGGTCGTGCCGCCCCCGCCACGGCGGGCGGCGCCGGCGAAAGCCTCGCGCAAGATATCTTCGAAGCCGCCAAAACCGCCGGCGCCGGGCGCTCCGGCGCGGCCGCGGCGCGCGCCGCGGGTGAAGCCTTCGGGACCGAAGCTGAAGGTTTCGAATTCGGTCTCCGGGCCAAATCCCGCGCCTGATCGTGGGCCCGCACCAGCGCCGAATCCCTCGAACCCTTGGAAGCGCGGCTTGCCCTCGGCATCGATCTCGCCGCGATCGAATGCCTTGCGCTTGTCCTGCTCGCCGAGGATTTCGTACGCGGCATTGATCTCGGCAAAGCGCGATGCGGCTTTGGGATCGTTTTTGTTGGCGTCGGGATGCAATTTCTTCGCCAGGCGCCGGAAGGCGCTCTTGACGTCGGCTGCACTCGCCTTGCGATCAACGCCCAACACCTCATAGGGATCGCGCATTCCCCGATCGACTCCGTTCAGTTCTGGGGCTAGCCCCGCCCGCCCATGCTTTTCAGTTTTGTTAATGTGGGACTTTGCGAACCGCCCTGCAATGCGGCGGGTGGCTTTCGGCGCCGGGCATGACCGTTCAGCCTTGCTTGAAGGGCTTTAAGCTCTTGACCTCCCACTTGCCGTGTGCGGTCCGGCAGGCTTCACCCTGCAGCCAGGCTTGCGCTTGGCCGAGCACATAGCTGGCGAGAAAGTCGCGGCAGGTGGCAGCGCCTTCATTATAGACCGCCGCCAGCGGCGTGATGTTGCCACCGGCGCCGGTGTTGGGATTTTCCCAAGGGATGCTGGCATCCTTCGAGCCTTGCGCCAGCGCGTCCGCCGCGACGGCGCGTGCGTAAGCCAGATCGATCTCCGACGGCGTCGCCACGGTGGCGGCGTTGGCCGGGCGAGCCACCGCGGCGACCGAGCCAGTCTGCTCGACATCCGCGTCGTTCTTCGAAAACATCGTCTCGATCTGATGGGAACAGCCGCCTGCGGAAAACGCCGTGAATAGGGCAGCGGCGGCCGCGAGCCGATGCGGGCGCCGACATAGGCGGTACGCTTTAGTTCCACTATATAGAGACCGGCGGCCCGATCTCCGATCGCCGCACGCGAGCACCTGGGTACCCCGACACAATGACCGACGCGCCGCCGATAGAACACCCGGGATGGTTAACGGGCGGTGACTTCACCGAAGCCGACGAGCCGTGGCGGCTGTTCGCGGCATGGTTTGCCGAGGCCAAGCGCGCCGAGCCGAACAATCCCGACGCCATGACGCTCGCGACCGTCGATGCCGACGGCTTGCCGAACGCGCGCATGGTTTTGTTGAAAGGCTGCGATGAGCGCGGCTTCGTGTTCTACACCAACACCGACAGCGTCAAGGGCCACGAGCTTGCCGATGCGCCAAAAGCGGCGCTGACATTTTACTGGAAATCGCTGCAACGCCAGGTGCGCGCCCGCGGCCATGTCGAGCCAGTGTCGGTGCAAGAGGCCGACGCCTATTTCGCTTCGCGCCCGCGGATGGCGCAGATCGGCGCCTGGGCGAGCAAACAATCGAGCGCGCTCGAAAGCCGGCTGGCGTTCGAGAAGGCGGTCGCGCTCTATACGGCAAAGTTCGCAATCGGCGCAGTGCCGCGGCCGCCGCATTGGTCGGGCTATCGCGTGGTGCCGCAGGAAATCGAATTCTGGCAGGAACGGCCGTTCCGGCTGCATGACCGCGTGCGGTTTCGGCGCGGTGACCAACGCGCGCCGTGGACCAAGATACGGCTTTATCCATGAGCACCCGGCAGAATTGGGACACCTGACATGCCACTAAGCAACCGGCCCGGCCGCACGCTGCTTCTCACCGGCGCCAGCCGCGGCATCGGCCACGCCACCGTCAAGCGATTTTCGGCTGCCGGCTGGCGCGTCCTTACCTGCTCGCGGCATGCGTTTCCGGAAAATTGCCCGTGGGAAGCCGGACCCGAGGATCACATTCAGGTCGACCTCGGCGACATCGAGAACACCAGCGAAGGGATCGCCGAGATCAAACGGCGGCTCGACGGCGAGTTGCACGCGCTTGTCAACAACGCGGCGATCTCGCCCAAAGCCGACGGCGGCAAGCGGCTCGACTCCATCGCCACCTCACAGGACGACTGGCATCGCGTCTTTCAGGTCAATTTTTTCGCTCCGATCATGCTGGCCCGTGGCCTCCTCGACGAGCTCAAGGCCGCCAAGGGTTCGGTCGTCAACGTCACCTCGATCGCCGGCTCGCGCGTGCATCCGTTCGCCGGCGCGGCTTACGCGACCTCGAAAGCCGCGCTTGCGGCGCTGACCCGCGAAATGGCGCACGATTTCGGCGCCGTCGGCGTCCGCGTCAATGCCATCGCGCCGGGCGAAATCGACACCGCGATGCTGTCGCCGGGAACCGAAAAGATCGTCGAAGTCATCCCGATGCACCGCCTCGGCACACCCGACGAGGTGGCGAAGATCATCTATGTACTGTGCACGGAGACGTCGTCCTACGTCAACGGCGCGGAAATCCACATCAATGGCGGCCAGCACGTGTGAGGCGTTGCGAACATGACCACGGAAGATACGGACTATCTGCGCCCGGCGCGCTTCATCGACAGCGGCGATCGAGCGGTCCAGGTCTTCGCCAAACAGGCGCTCGGCAATGCGCACACCGTAAAGGACAGGGCGCTGGCGCTCTACGGCGCGGTGCGCGATCAGGTCCAGTATGATCCCTACATCGATTTCTTTAATTCCGCCGAGTATCGCGCCAGCGACGTGCTGCGCGCCGGCAAAGGCTTTTGCGTCGGCAAGTCGGCGCTGTTGACAGCAGCGGCGCGCGCCGCCGGCATCCCGGCCCGCCCGGGCTATGCCGACGTCCGCAACCATCTCACGTCGAGGCGGCTCCAGGAGCAGGTCGGCGACACGTTCTACTGGCACTCCTACACGGAGCTCCAGATCGACGGCAAATGGGTCAAGTGCACGCCGGCCTTCGACCAGGCTTTGTGCGAGCGCGCCAAGGTCGTGCCGCTCGACTTTGACGGCGTCAACGACAGCCTGTTCCAGCCGTTCGATCAGATCGGCCGCCGCCATATGGAATATCTGCAGGATCGCGGCGCATTCGCCGACGTGCCGTTCGAGACCATCGTGGCCGACTTCAAGAAATTGTATCCGAAGCTGGTCGCCACGAGCCCCGCGGCGGCGAGCTTCCGGGACGAAGTCACGACCTGATTGCGGCCGGCGCCGAAGGCGGCGATGTTGCGAGCGCGTCGCCTATAATCAGTTGCAGCAATTGATACATGCGCGCGAGCATGCCGCGGCTTCGCGCGGAACGGCGATGACGGCAAAGGTCAAAGCCAGAACGCCAACTGCGACGGCTGCCAGAACCACGATTTTCTTCATTGGATTGCACTCCTCTCGATGCGAGAGCGGGGTGTGCTTTAAGCCAAAACGTCTTCATTGAAAAGCGAAGTCCGGCTCTCGATCGGTGACGACAATTTGACCGAGCCGTGTTGCGCCAGCACGGTAATTTTACCGTTGCCGACAACCGAGGAACATATGCTGCGCCTATTGGGACCATGTCGGAACATTCTTCCCCTCCCGACATTATTCGCACTCGAGGAATTTGATGGACGATCAGACGAGCCATATTTCGGTTCAGACGCTCGCTGCGCAAGCATTCAGTGGTCATGAGTTTGTCACCAAAGCGCTGGTGGCGCCGATCCACATGTCGGCGACTTTTTTGCGCGACCCCGACAATGGCTATCCGGCGGGTCACGTCTATGGCCGCACCGACAATTTGTCGGTGCAGCAAACGGAAAGCCTGATCGCGTCTTTGGAGGGCGCGGACGAGGCGCTGCTGTTCAGCTCAGGCATGGCGGCGGCAACCAGTATCTTCCTCGCACTCGACAGGCCGACCCACATTATCGCCTCGCAGGTGATGTACTGGGGCTTCCGCTCCTGGCTTCGCGAGATCGGCCGTTACGGTCACCGCGTTACCTTCGTCGAAACCTCCGACCTCGACGCGGTGTGCGCGGCGGTGCGGCCGGGCGAGACCGGCCTGTTCTGGATCGAGACTCCGAGCAATCCGCTCTGGACCATCACCGACATCGCGGCGATCGCCGAGATCGCTCATGCGTGCGACGCCGTGCTCTGCGTCGATTCCACGGTCGCCACGCCGATATTGACCCGGCCCTTGTCGCTCGGCGCCGATGTCGTCATGCACTCGGCGACCAAGTATCTCAACGGCCATTCCGACGTCATCGCCGGCGCGCTGGCCAGCGCGCGCAACGACTCGCTGTGGCAGCGGATTCGCAAGACGCGCACGCATCTCGGCAGCGCGCTGGGCGGATTTGACGCCTGGCTCCTGATGCGCGGCATACGGACCCTCGATCTTCGCGTTCGCCGACAGGCGGAAACGGCGGCCATCCTGGCGGCGCGCTTGGTCGGACATCCGGCGGTGGCGGCGGTGCTTTATCCGGGGCTCGAGCATCATCGCGGCCACAACGTCGCTGTACGGCAGATGAGCGGCGGGTTCGGCGCCATGCTGTCGATCCGTATCAAGAACGGCGATGCAGCCGCGATTGCGGTGGCTGCCGCCGTTACGTTGTGGAAGCGCGCCACGTCGTTCGGCGGCTGCGAAAGCCTGATCGAACACCGTGCCTCGATCGAAGGCGAAGGCTCGCCGTGCCCAGGCGATCTCTTGCGCCTTTCGGCCGGCCTCGAAGCTGCCGACGATCTTTTTCTCGACCTGCACCGCGCGCTCGCGGTTGCCGGCTAACCGTTTTTTGATTTGCGCGTCGAGAGAATCGAGCGTTGCCGTTGCCGCGAGATCAATTGCAACAATTCATGCAGGTCTGAGAACATGCCGCCGCGTCGCGCGGAATGGCGACCACCGGAAGGGTCAAGGCCACGGCACCAAGCATGAGGGCGGTCAAAACAGCGAGCTTCTTCATCGGGTCACACTCCTCAATGTCAGAATAACGAATGCGAATACCAAATTGCGTTGCGGTGCGGCGATTTAAAGAGCTGCGCCGGACCAGCACGATAATCTTACCGAAGCCGACCAAACAAAATATCTCCGCCGCGAGCCAGCCGTCGCGCCGTCGCAAGTTTCTTGACCTCACACGTAAAGGAAATCGAGCGTCGCCGTTTCCGCAAGCACTGCTTCTGGGATGCCATGCCGCGCCGACCGCGTGCGCTCCTCGGCGTTTTGTGTCGCCTGCAGATAAGCGCCGAGATGGCGGGCGCGTTCGATGATGCGGTTGTTCTGGTCGAGCCGGTGTCGTTCATAACGGCGGAGCGCTGCTTCGACATCATCGTCGCCGTCGAGTGCCGCAGCCAGCGCCGCGGCATCATCGGCGGCTTTGGACACGCCGGCGCCGACATGCGGGCGCGCCACAAACGCCGCATCGCCGACCAGCGCCACCCGGCCGACGGCAAGCCGCGGACTGGCCAGATCGTAGATCGGCTGCAGCAGCGGTTCGTCGATCAGCCGCACGATGTCGCGAAATTGCGGCGGCAGGAGCCGATCCGCCGCGGCGCGCATCTGCGCGATCGCTTCGCGGCGGATCAGCGGCGGCGGAATTGAAATCGAGTGGACGACGCCGCTTTCGTCCGTCAGAAGCCACGGCAGCTCCTTCACCTCGTCGGCCGGCCGGTACCAGATGACGTTGTAGCGGCGCTGTCCCGGCCGCAGTGCATTGTCGGGGCCGGCCACCGGATAGCCGATAATTTGCTCGCCGGGCGGCAGGCAGAACGTCATGGCGCCGAACAGATCGCGGTGGATCGCGTCCGGCAGGACGCGCTCCGGCAGCATAGCGCGCCACGCGACATAGCCGGCATAGAGCGGCACGATCGTGGGCAGGCAGGCTTGCCGCACCGTCGAGCGCAGGCCGTCGGCGCCGATCAAGAGATCAGCTTCGGCTGCAGCGCCGTCGCTGAAATGAGCAACAACGCCGCGGTCGCTCTGGTCGAATGCCACAAGGCCGTGCCCACGCAGATATCGATCGGACGGGAACGCGTCGCGCAGCAGCCGATAGACCCGTTCCCAGGCGGTAAAGACCTGCGGGCAGGTGCTCGTCGCGGTCACGCGGCCCTCGCGATCAAGCATCTGCCGCCGCGCAATCGCAACACCGAGGTCACTGGTATCGAGCCCGAGCACCTCGAGCCGCGCAATCAGCGGCGGTTGGGCCACGATCCCGGCGCCGCGGCCGGCAAGCTCGCCGGGCACGCGCTCGCAAACGCCGACCTCGAAGCCGCGACGCGCAAGCATAATGGCGGTCAAAAGCCCGCTCATTGAGCCGCCGATGATCAAGGCGCGTCGCTGCGACATGCCGGCACCTTGTTAATCTATCGGGACTATTTGCCAATAGCCCGACGCTTTCGGTATTGTGCCGAAAATCGCTGGAGGAATGCCATGGCCCTGACGATGCTGGAAAAAACCAGCGACCATGCCGCCAAATCGGCGTGGCCACCTGCCCTGATTGCGGAGTTCGAGCGCGAGCGGGCCAGCAACAATCCCTGCGTCGGCAGCATGCTGGTTTCCGAAAGCGAGCGCGTGCGAGTGTGGATGCTCAAGCTCGCGCCCGGCGAGCGGTTCGGCTTTCATCGCCATGTGCTCGACTATTTCTGGACCTGCGTAACCGGCGGCCGCGGCCGCCAGCACGTCCACGACGGCACCACGGTCGAATATAGCTATGCGCCGAGCGAGACCCGCCACGAGACTTACGGGCCCGGCGAGTTCAAGGTTCATGATCTGGAAAATATCGGCGATAAGGAGATGGTCTTCATGACCATCGAATTCCTCAATAGCGCCAACCAGCCGCTGGTACTGCCCGACAGGGTGCGCGCTGCCGCATAGAGAGCAGCTGATTCATTTGTGGTGCGGATGCCGGGCGGCGCGGCGGGGCGCCCGGAAGGACGCGTGCTTTAAGGCCGCTCAGGGCTGGGGATGGTGTTTTCGTTCGATCTTCTGATTAACGCCATCGTATCGGGCATCCTGATCGGCGCGTTCTATGCGGCGGTGACCGCCGGCGTATCGATGTCGTTCGGCATCCTCGACATCGTCAACATCGCCCACCCGGCTTTTATCATCCTCGGCTCCTACATCGCCTATATCGTCAACATTCATCTCGGCCTCGATCCGATCATTGTCGCCATCATTGCCACGCCGGCCTTTTACGCGCTCGGCGCCGGCATCTATCAGATCTACTATGTATCGTTCGAGAAGCGTGGCCAGGAATCGCTGCGCGGCCTCGCCTTTTTTTTCGGTCTGCTGTTCATTACCGAGGTGCTGCTCATTCTCGTTTTCGGCGTCGACTACCGCTACGTCGAGGCGCCGTATATCGGCATGACCTGGCATATCGGCTTTGTCGATGTGCCGCTGCGCATCCTGGTGCCGTGCGCGGTATCGCTGGCGATGATCGCGCTGCTGCAGCTGTTGCTGACGCGCACCTTTGTCGGCCGCGCCATCATGGCGGTGGCGCAGGATCAGCTGGCGCTCAAGCTGATGGCGGTCGATCCGATCCGCATCAAGCGCATTGCGTTCGGCATCTCGATCGCGACGGCGTCGTTGGCCGGCGCCTTCCTCATCATCATTCAGCCGGTCGAACCCTCGGTCGGGCGTGAATATATCGGCCGCGTGTTCGCGATCTGCGTGCTCGGCGGCATGGGCAGCCTGCCCGGAACGCTGGTCGCCGCCATGCTGGTCGGCATCGTCGAGAGCCTGACCTCGACCTTCTACGGGCCGTCCTGGGCGCCGGCGGTGTCGTTCGGATTCCTGTTGCTGACGCTGGCGGTGCGGCCGGCGGGTTTGTTGGGACGCTAACGGTGCGCTCGGATCTGTTCCTGCTCGTTTGCCTGATCGTCGGCGCCGCGATCTTCGGAGCCGCGTTCGCGCTCGGCAACGACTATTACTTCTTTGCCGGGTATGTCGTGCTCCAATATGTCGTGCTCTCGACCGCCTGGAACATCCTGGGCGGCTATTGCGGTTACGTCAATTTCGGCTCGGCCGCTTTCTTTGCGCTCGGCGCGTATTCGACCGTCGCCATGTACAAGCTCGCGCCGCTGCCGATACCGGTTCTAGTGATCATCGGCGGCATCGTCTCGGGGATCGTCGGCCTCGGCATGGGCTATTTGACGCTGCGGCTGCGCGGTGCGTTCTTCGCCATCGCCACGCTGGCGCTGGCGGTGGTGTTGCAGACCTTTGTCGTCAACTGGGGCTTTGTCGGCGGCTCGCGCGGCGCCTACATCATCCGTCCTGAAGCGATCTGGCCGTTCGGCCCGTACATCCGTTATCTGTTCCTGATCATGATGCTGCTGGCGATCGGCGCGATCACGGTGGCACGCCTGATCGAACGCTCGCGGCTCGGCTACGGCTTTGCCACCATTCGCGACGACGAACTGGCGGCGGAAGCGTCCGGCGTGCCGACATTGCGGCTCAAGCTGATCGCCACCACGATCTCCGGCGCGCTCATGGGCATGGCCGGCGCGCCGTTTCCCTATTACATCGGCTTTCTGCAGCCATCGTCGGCTTTCGGCCTCGACTATGCCGTCAACTCGATCGCGATGCCGCTGATCGGCGGCACGACGAGCTGGGTCGGTCCGCTGATCGGCGCTATCCTGCTCGGCTCGCTGCAGCAGATCGCGACGGTGACGATCTCGTCGGCGGTTAATTTGTTGATCGTCGGCTTACTGCTGGTAGGCTTCGTGATCGTCGCTCCGAATGGCATCATCGGGCTGGTGCACAAATACATCCAGCATCGCCCGGTCGGCGGGGTCGGCCGCCGCCGCGTCGAGGCCGACGCCACGGGACACGTGCCATGAACGCTGCCGCAACCGAACTGCTCGCGGTGGACAATCTCGGCAAGCGTTTCGGCGGCTTTGTCGCGCTCGACAACATCTCGCTCTCGGTCCGGCGCGGCGAGCGCGTCGGCCTGATCGGGCCCAACGGCTCAGGCAAGAGCACGCTGGTCAATTGCATCTGCGGCGCGGTGCAAAACGAAGCCGGTTCCGTCACGTTCGACGGCCATCTGCTCAACGGCGCCAGCGCCCATCAGCGCACCCGCCGCGGACTGTCGCGCACGTTTCAACTGCCGCGGCCGTTTGCCAGTTTGAGCCTCGCCGACAACCTGCGGATTCCGCTGGTGTATACGGTCGCATCGCGCGGCGCCCGACAGTCCGGTCAGGCGATCGAGGGGCGATGCGTCGAGCTGTTGCGCGAGGTCGGCCTCGACGCCAAAGCGAAAAATCTGCCGCGCGATCTGACCCAGGTGGAGATGCGCAAGCTCGAACTCGCGCGCGCCATGGCGGCGGAGCCGAAACTGTTGATCGCCGACGAATCCATGGCCGGCCTCACCCATTCGGAGGTCGAGGAGATTCTTGCGCTGCTGATGCGCTTGAACGCGCAAGGCGTCACCATCATCCTGATCGAGCACATCATGCGCGCGGTGATGAGCTTCTCGCAGCGGCTCGTGGTTTTGGTCTCCGGGCGCAAGATCGCCGACGGCGACCCCAACGTCGTGGTGCGCGATCCGGAAGTGGAGCGGGCGTACCTTGGCCAGTAGCCTCACCATCGGCCGCATCCACGCCGCCTATGGCGCCGTGCGCGTGATCGAGGACGTGTCGCTGACGATCGGCGGCGGCGAGACCGTGGTGCTGCTTGGCACCAACGGCAATGGCAAGTCGACACTGATGAAGTGCATCATGGGCATGGTGCAGCCGAGCCAAGGTTCAATCATCGCCGAAATCGACGGCGTGCATCACGATCTGGTCGGCCGCAGCACCGAACAGATCGTCGATCTCGGCATCGCGCTGGTGCCGGAAGGCCGGCGGCTGTTTCCCAAGCTGACCGTAGAGGAGAACCTGTTGCTCGGCGCCTTCCGCCGCACCGCGCGCCGCGAGCTTCACCGCAACCTCGCAGTCTGCTTCGAGACCTTCCCGCGCCTGGCCGAGCGTCGCTCGCAGCTTGCCGGCTCCATGAGCGGCGGCGAGCAGCAGATGCTGGCGCTGGGGCGCGCCTTGATGCTGGCGCCGAAAATCCTGCTGGTCGACGAGCCCTCGGTCGGGCTGGCACCGATTCTGGTCAGCCGCACCATTGACGCCATCGCCGAGATGAAGACCCGCTACAATCTGACGGTTTTGATGGCGGAACAGAACTTTACCCAGGCGATCCGCATCGCCGACCGCGGCTATGTCATCGTGCATGGCAAAATCGCCTTCGAAGGCGGTTCCGCCGACGCGCTCAACAACAACGACCTGATCAAGAAATTTTATTTAGGATTGTGACCATGGCGTGGTTTGGCCACCGGGCCAATTCGTCGCATCTGGTGCTTGCACCGACGCTCATTTAATCTACCGCCCCATTCGAGGAATTGAGTGGAATGCACGCTCGGACGCTGACGGTTCGGCTGGTGCGGCTGGCGATGGCCGCATCGTTGCTCGTCCCGTGCGCCTTGTTCGCCTTCGCCGCCTGGAACAGCCACCGCAACCTATCCGTGCTGACCGACGAGCGGCTGGCGCGGTCGCTCGACGTGCAGGAGGAGGAGGCACAAAAGACCTTCGAGCTGGTCGATCTCGCGTTGAGCACCGTCGGCGACCAGATCGCCGGCATGTCCGATGCCGATATCGGCAGCGATGCAAGCCGGCTCCATGTTGTGCTGCAAAAATTGGCCGGCCAGATCCCGGCGATCCAATCGATCTGGATCTTCGGCAAGGATGGACGGCCGCTGGTTTCTTCGTGGCTCGACCCGGCGCCGGACCGCGACTTTTCTGACCTGGATTTTTTCCAGGCCCAGCTCAAGAGCGATGTCGGCACGTATTACGGCCAAGTCTACCAGTCGCTTTACAACGCTCAGCCGTTTTTCACCGTCAGCCGGCAGCTCATGCGCAACGGCGAGTTCATCGGCGTCCTGGAAATCTCGGTCTTGCCCAGCAATTTTTTCCGCATGTTCGCGACACTGGCCTATGCGGAAGGCCAGCAATTCGCACTGATCCGCAATGACGGTGTAATCCTCGCGCGTTATCCGCAGGCGCCGCCCAGCGCACCCGAACGGCTCGGCGAGAACAGCGGGTTCCGCCGCACGATTACGCATTCGCTGCTCGGCGGATCGTACACCACGCTGTCACCGATCGATCATGTCGAGCGTCGTTTCTCGGCGCGCCGCTTCGGCGCGACGCCGCTCTACCTGACGACGGGGTATGCACTGACAACACTGCGTAACGAGTGGCTCCGGGAGATCGCGGCGCATCTGGTCTATGGCATCCCGGTGACGCTGATCCTGTTTTTCACGTTGTTCGCCGTGCTGCGCCGGACCGAGCGTCTTTATGCGGAGATCGACCGCCGCGCCCTGGCCGAGGAAGCGCTGCGGCAATCGCAAAAGCTCGACGCCATCGGTCATCTCACCGGCGGCGTCGCCCATGATTTCAACAATCTGCTCACCATCATCATTGGCAACCTTGAAGCCGCGCAGCGTCAATTGGAGACCTGGACGGACGGAACGCAGATCAAGCTGGCGCGCCGGCTGGAAAGCGCCATGCGCGGCGCCGAGCGTGCCTCGACGCTGACCAAGCGGCTGTTGGCGTTTTCCCGGCAACAGCCGCTCAACCCGGCCGTGCTCGACGTCAATCGCGCACTCAACGGCCTGTCCGACTTTCTGCGGCGCGCGCTGGGCGAGGATGTGTCGCTGGAAATTGTCGGCGGCGGCGGCGTGTGGCCGGTCGAGGCAGACGCCGCCGAGCTCGAGGCCGCTGTTCTCAACCTCGCGGTCAACGCCCGCGACGCCATGCCGGGCGGCGGCAAGCTGACGATCGAAGCCAGCAACTCCTATCTCGACGACGGCTATTGCAAGCAAAATCCCGACGTGCGGCCCGGACAATACGTGCAGATCACCGTGACCGACACGGGGCTCGGAATGGCCAAGGACGTGATCGACCGCGCCTTCGAGCCGTTCTATACCACCAAACAATCCGGCCAGGGCACCGGGCTTGGGCTCAGCCAAGTCTACGGCTTCGTCAAGCAGTCCGGCGGGCACGTGAAGATCTACAGCGAGAAGAACGAAGGCACCGCGGTCAAGGTGTATCTGCCGCGGTTTGTCGGCAGGCCTGCGGCGGCGGAAGAATCCGCTCCTGAACCGAGCCACGGCCGTGCCGGTGAATGCGTGCTGGTGTGCGAGGATGACGCCGACGTGCGCACCTACGTGGTCGAGACGCTCGACCGGCTCGGTTACGACGTCCTTGAGGCCGCCGACGGCGAGGCTGCGCTGCACCTTCTCAACGGCGACCGAACCGTGCGGCTGCTTTTGACCGATGTGGTCATGCCCGGCATGAACGGCCGCAAGCTTGCCGAGGAGGCAAAACAGCGTCTGCCTTTCCTGAAGGTTCTTTACATGACCGGCTATTCGCGCAACGCCATTGTCCACCAGGGCCGGCTCGACCCGGGCGTCGACTTGATCCAAAAGCCCCTCAATAGCGAGCATCTCGCCAGCGCCATTCGCAGAGTGCTGGACGCTTAGCGGGTACTTTCAATCTCGCCGGAACCATTTCTCCCCGCCACCGTTAGCCGCCGGGGCGCGCGCCTGTTCGATGCCCGTGAATGGCTTTGCACTCTCTGACGGCAGCAGGATCAAAGCGCGCCAACCGCAGCCTTGACGCCGCCAATTTCTTTCTTGCCGACGTCCGCGACGGCCTCGGGCCGTACCTCGCGATCTATCTGCTGACGGTGCAGAAATGGGACGAAGCCAGCATCGGCATCGTGATGTCGATCGCAACCGCCGCCGGCATCCTGGCGCAGACGCCGGCAGGCGGACTAATCGATGCGACGCGCGCGAAGCGGGTGCTGATGGTCGTAGCAGCCGTCGCCGTGACCGCCGCTTCTCTACTGCTTCCGCTGTTCACTAACTTCTTTCTGGTTGCCGCTTCGCAGGCGACAGCGCACGCCGCCGCGGCTGTGTTCGGGCCGGGCCTCGCGGCCATCTCGCTCGGCATTGTCGGCCATGCCGCCTTCACCAAACGGGTCGGGCGCAACGAGTCCTTCAATCACGCCGGCAATGCCGTTGCCGCCGTAGCGGCCGGCGCCACCGCCTACCTGTGGGGGCCGACCGTCGTCTTCTACCTTCTTGCCGCCATGTCGGCAGCGAGCATGGCGAGCATACTGATGATTCCCGGCCGCGAGATCGACAACGACCTCGCCCGCGGCTTGCACGACCAGCTTGTCGACGAGAAAAATCCGGCCGCTGATGACGACAAGCCAAGCGGCTTGCGCGTGCTTATCACTTGCAAGCCGCTGTTGACCTTTGCGGTTGCCGTGATGCTGTTTCACCTTGCCAATGCGGCGATGCTGCCGCTGGTCGGCCAGAAGCTCGCGTTGCAGGACAATAGGCTCGGCATGACCTTCATAGCCGCTTGCATCGTCGCGGCGCAGATGGTGATGGTGCCGATGGCGATGCTGGTCGGCGCCCGTGCCGATCAATGGGGCCGCAAGCCGCTGTTCCTGGCCGGCTTCCTTATTTTGCCGCTGCGCGGTTGCCTCTACACCGTGTCGGACGACCAGTTCTGGCTGCTTGCCGTGCAGACCCTCGACGGCGTCGGCGCCGGGATTTTCGGCGCCATCTTTCCGATTATCGTCGCCGACTTGATGCGCGGCACCGGACGCTTCAATGTCGCGCAAGGCGCGATTCTCACGGCGCAGGGAATTGGCGCCGCCTTGTCGACGACGCTTGCCGGCATTGTCGTCGTCCATGCCGGCTATAGCGCCGCTTTCCTTACGCTCGCGGGAGTCGCAATTTTGGGAGCGCTGGTGTTTTTCTTCGGGATGCCGGAGACTAATCCTCGATCATCCAGCACAGCCGACAACCTCGCTCAACGCAAAGAACCGGTCCGCCCCGCGCCGGCGATGCACCCGACCGCGTAAGCCGCGACAAATTCCCCGATCATGCAGTTGCACGCAACCGCCGCGATCTACGTGATCGCCGCATTATCGGCAGCCGGCGTTGTCCTGCGGCCCTTCAATCTGGCCGAAGCCGTGTGGGCGGTCGTGGGCGCGGGCCTGCTCGTCGCGTTCGGCCTGATTTCCGTTCCCGAGGCGCTGGCCGGCGCCGCCAAGGGCACTGACGTTTATCTGTTTCTGTTCGGCATGATGCTGCTGGCGGAGATCGCGCGCGAGGAAGGGCTGTTTGATTGGCTGGCCGCGGTCGCAACCAGCCACGCCAGGGGTTCCGCGCGGCGATTGTTCCTGTTGACGTATGTCGTCGGCACGGTGGTGACCATCTTCCTGTCCAACGACGCCACCGCCGTCGTGCTGACGCCCGCGGTCGCGGCCGCGGTCAGGGCCGCCAAAGCCAAAGAGCCCCTGCCCTATCTCCTGATCTGTGCGTTCATTGCCAATGCGGCGTCATTCGTCCTACCGATCTCGAACCCGGCGAATTTGGTGATCTATGGCAGCCGCATGCCGCCGCTATGGCAATGGCTGCCGGCCTATCTGCTGCCGTCGTTGGTGTCGATCGTCGCGACGTATTTGCTGTTGCGCTTCACGCAGCGCCACGCGCTCCGGCAAGAGGTTGGTTCGGACATTGCCCGGCCCGCCCTCTCGGTGGCCGGCAAGATAGCCGCGGTCGGCATTGTGGCGACGGCGGTCGTGCTGCTGACTTCGTCCGCGCTCGGCATCCAGCTTGGGCTTCCTACCGCCGTCGCCGGCGTAATCACGGCCATTATCGTCGTCATCGGCGAGAGGAAATGGCCGTGGAATATCGTCAAAGATGTTTCCTGGGGCGTGCTCCCGCTGGTCGCCGGGTTGTTCGTGCTGGTCGAGGCGCTCGCCAAGACCGGGCTGATCGATACGATCGCAACGCTGCTGCACGACGGCGCGCAACGTTCGGTCCTGTGGACCGCTGCCGTCGCCGGCGTCTTCGTCGCCTTCGCCAGCAATCTCATCAACAATCTGCCGGCCGGCTTGATCGCCGGCAGCGCGGTGCAGGCTGGCCCGATATCCGATCAGGTCACGCGCGCCATCGTGATCGGCGTCGATCTCGGACCCAACCTCTCGGTGACCGGCTCACTCGCGACCATCCTGTGGCTTGCGGCGCTGCGCCGCGACGGCCATTCGGTCGGCCTTGGCGCCTTCCTGAAAATCGGTCTCGTGGTGATGCCACCGGCGCTGATCCTGGCGCTGGCGGCGGCATTGCTGCCGAGATGAGCACGAATCACCGGGCAAACGGCTGGCGCATCCGCGGCATGGCACTTATGGTGGACGATGTCGCACCGCTTGAAGCCATTCGCGTGCTGTGAAATGTGGAGGACGGAACGATGACGGGTCAAAGCCGCGGCGACTTTGCGTTGAGCTACGGCACGACCAAGGACTTGGTCGCCGCGCTTGCGGCCGGCAAGATTTCCGCCCTCGAACTGACCGATCACGTCATCGCCCGGATCGAGGCGCTCGATCCAAAGCTCAACGCCGTCGTGGCGCGCGACTTTGACCGGGGCCGCGACGCCGGCAGAAGCGCCGATGCCGCGCTCGCCCGCGGCGAGCGGCGCCCGCTACTCGGCATCCCGATGGTGGTCAAGGAATCGTTCGATGTCGCCGGCCTGCCGACCACCTGGGGCGTGCCGGCCCACAAGAATTTCATCCCGCAAGAGGATGCGGTCATGGTCGCCCGGGTCAAGGCGGCAGGCGCGGTAATCCTCGGCAAGACCAACGTACCGTACCTTCTGGGCGACTGGCAGAGCTACAACGAGATTTACGGCACCACCAACAATCCGTGGGATCTCGGCCGCACACCCGGCGGATCGTCGGGCGGATCGTCAGCGGCGCTTGCCGCCGGCTACGGGCCGCTGTCGCTCGGCTCCGACATCGGCGGCTCGCTGCGCGTGCCGGCGCACTATTGCGGCGTCTATGCGCATAAGCCCACGCTCAATCTAATCCCGCCGCGCGGACATTTTGTCCCGGGCTTGGTGACCCGCATCAGCGATCTCGCGGTGGTCGGACCGATGGCGCGCTCTGCCGCCGATCTCGATCTCGCGCTCGCGGTGACGGCGGGCCCTGACGAAACGCGCGCCGGCATCGCTTATCGCCTCGATTTGCCCAAGCCGCGCCACGAGCAGCTCAAGGATTTTCGCGTGCTCGTCATCGACGATCATCCGTCGCTGCCGACGGCTGCATCAATTCGCGCTGCGCTCGAGCGGCTGTCGCAGAACCTCGTCAAAGCCGGCGCCAAGGTGGCGCACGCAAGCCCGCTTCTGCCCGATTTGGCAACGTCCGCGCGCCTTTACATGCGTCTTTTGATGTCGGCATTGTCGGAACGGTGGCCGGCCGATATCTACCAGCAAGCGGAAACCACCGCCGCAGCGCTCAAGCCTGACGACAACAGCCTCGAAGCCGAGCGCTGGCGCGGCGCGGTCATGAGCCATCGCGAGTGGGCAGCAGCCGACACGGCGCGGATGACGCTGCAGCAGCAATGGTCGGCAGTGTTCCGCGAATGGGACGTGGTGCTGTGTCCGCCGATGCCGACGCCGGCCTTCCCGCACGATCATACGCCGATGGCCGAGCGCCGCATCGACATCGACGGCAAGCAGTTTTCGTTTTTTGATCAGCTGGTCTGGCCGGAGATCGCGACCACGCCAGGCCTGCCCGCAACGGCGGCGCCGATTGGCCTCTCGGACACAGGCCTGCCGATCGGCGTCCAGATCGTCGGCCCCTATCTCGAAGACCGCACACCGATCGCCTTTGCCGCGCTGATGGAGCGCGAGTTCGGCGGCTTCGTGCCACCGCCGGGCTACGGCGATTGAGACCGCGGAACAGCGCCGTGTCGTCGAACATGCCTGCCAAAGAGTTTGCCGTGCGCGATCCGAATTATGTCGTGCGCGTCAAGGACGCTTTCAGCCGCCAGGGCTTTTTGCGCCATATCGACGCGCGGGTCGAAGAGATCGCTCCCGGACGATGTGTCATAGCGGCGGGTTTCCGCAACGAGCTCGCCCAGCAGAATGGATTCTTTCATGGCGGCCTCCTCGGCACCATCGCCGACGCCGCCGGCGCTGGCGCCGCTGCGACGTTGATCGAGGCGGAGCAGTGGCTATTGACGGCGGAATACAAGATCAATTTTCTCAGCCCGGCTAAGGGACCTCGGCTCAAAGCGGTCGGCGAAGTGGTCCGCGCCGGCCGGACGCTGACGGTGTCGCAGATCAACTTGTACAGTGTCGACGAGACCGGGCAGCAGCAAATCTGCGCCCTGGCGACCGTCACGCTGATGACGCTGAGCACGTGAGGCGACGGCAAATAGAAAACTCGACGCGCCGCGTCCCCTCACTGCACCGGAAAATCGAAATAGGTGTTCGGGAACGGCTCATGCGACAGTGTGAAGTGCCACCATTCCTTCTCGTAGGAGCGAAAGCCGTGGTGCCGCATCGCTGCCGATAATTCGCCGCGATTGGCGACGGCCTTGAGCCCGATGCTGCCGTCGAGGATTGAGGATTTTGGGCTGAAGAAATCGAACGGCGTGCCCATGTCGAGCTCGCTGCCGTCGGGGCGCGCCAGCGTCAGATCGATGGTCGAGCCGCGCGAATGGCCGGAACGCGGCGAAATATAGCCGTCGTGGAACAGCGTCCGCTTGTCGACGTCGGGATAGAACTCGGCCTTCGCCGCGGTATCGTTGAGATCGCGCGCCCAGCGGATGAAATTCGCCACCGCGCGCACCGGCCGATAGCAGTCGAACACCTTGATCACGAGACCGTAGTGCGCGACGTCTTTGGCGACGCCGGCGAGCGCCTCGGCCGCCGGCCGCGTCAGCAAACAGCGCGGCGCCTGATAGCCGTCGATCGGGCGGCCGACAAAGTTGTGCGCGCCGGCATAGCGGGCGTCAACGATCAATCCCGGCACGATGGTTGCGGCATCGACGAAGGTGGCGGGCCGATCTTGGGCCGCGGCAGTCACGCTTAAGCTCCCCAAGAAGGCAGTGATGAGGGAATAGTGAAGTAGCGGATGGCGAATAGAAAATGGCGAACACCTGGATCGGCGCGTTCGCTGGCTGTCATCTTCCATTCGCTATTTCGCTATTTGCCAACTTCGCTATTTGCCAACGTTAACACACTGATTGACTTCGATGGTCACATGCGAAAGTCCGGCGAGGCCCTGGAGCCGCTGCTTGTAGATCGCAGGCGGCTGCGGCGTATCGGAAACGACCGAGGCGATCACGGCGGCGTGGCCGGGGCCGAGTTGCCAAAGATGCAAATCAGCGAGGCGATCCCCATCTGTCTCGATGCAATCGCGAATGCGCTGTGCCATCGTCGGATCGGGAACGGTATCGAGAAGCACCCCGCCCGCCGAGCGAACCAAGCTCAGCCCCCAGGACAAAATCACGATCATCCCGATCAGCCCCACCACCGGGTCCATGAAGGTCCAGCCGAACGCCCAAGCCGCCGACAATCCGGCAATGGTCAGCACGGAGGTCAGCGCATCGGCGAGCACGTGCACGTAGGCGGCGCGATAATTCGAATCCTGGTGATGTCCCATCTGGGCATGATCATGGCCGGCGTGGTCGTGGTCGCCATGCTCGTGATGATCGTGGTCATGTTGGTCGTGTTGCGCGGCGTGGCAGTGCGCATGACCATATCCGTGATCATGGCTCTCGCGCAGCAGCCAGGCGCTCACCAGGTTTACGCACAGCCCGAGCGCCGCGATTGGGACCGCCTCCCGAAAATGGATGGCGACCGGGTGCAGCAGCCGCAGTACCAATTCGTAGCCAATGCCGAGCGCGATCATGCCGAGGATGATGGCGCTGGCGAACGCCGCCAATTCGCCGAACTTGCCGGTGCCGAGCGTAAAGCGCGCGTCGTTCATGTGCCGCCGGGCGAACAGATAAGCGAGCCCGGCGATCGCGAGCGCGGCGACATGGGTGCCCATGTGCCAGCCGTCCGCCACCAGCGCGATCGAGCCGAACATGGTGCCGCCTACGATTTCAACGACCATCATCACCGCGGTCAGCGCCACGACGCTCCAGGTGCGCCGTTCATGCTCGCCGTGATGGGCGCCAAGAAAGGCGTGGCCGTGGGTCCACTGGCTCATCGAGTGCAAATGCATGTGTGACCTCGTCGATCTAGCCGAAACATAGCTGGCTATTCGCGCGTCCCCGCGAAAGCGGAAAAAGCCCCAAAATCCTGATTCCCGACTTTCGCCGGACCAGCACGGAAACCCGGCGAATCCGGGCCCCAAAACCATATTAACCCGGCAGTAACCATAAACCCGGCAGATTTTGCCGGGGAGGCAAGTCCGTTTCCAGTCCGTTGCGAAGTCCGTTTCCACCGCACCTTCGGGGGCAGCCTTGGACGCGAGTGCGGCTCCTTTTCCTACCGTGCATGCCGGCGGGCCGACCGCCGCGGCGCAAAGCTTTGCAACGCGTGATCGTAACCGGCGGGCGCAAACAAGCGACATGACCGATGCAACTTCGGCCGAGCGCGGCGATGCACCATTGGCGCTGACGCGCCTGAGCGACCTCGGCTCGCTGCTCAAGCGTAGCGACATCGGGCTAGCCGTCGGCATGATGGCCATTCTCGTGGTCCTGATCCTGCCGCTGCCGTCGATCCTGCTCGACTTCGCGCTCGCCATCTCGATCACCTTCTCGGTGCTGATCCTGATGACGTCGCTGTTCATCCAGGCGCCGCTCGAATTTTCCGCGTTCCCGACCGTGCTGTTGATCGCCACCATGCTGCGGTTGGCGCTCAATCTCGCCTCGACCCGCCTGATCCTGGCGCATGGCCACGAAGGGACCGGCGCCGCCGGCCACGTCATCCAGGCGTTCGGCAACTTCGTCATGGGCGGCAACTTCGTCATTGGCATTATCGTTTTCACCATCCTGGTGATCGTGAATTTCGTGGTCATCACCAAGGGCTCGGGGCGCATCGCCGAAGTGGCAGCGCGCTTCCACCTCGATTCGATGCCGGGCAAGCAGATGGCGATCGATGCGGACCTTTCCGCCGGCCTGATCGACGAGAAGGATGCGCGGCGGCGGCGCAAGAATCTGGAGGATGAATCCGGTTTCTTCGGCGCCATGGACGGCGCCTCGAAATTCGTCCGCGGCGACGCCATCGCCGGCCTCCTGGTGGTGCTGATCAACGTCATCGGCGGCATGGTCATCGGCATCATGCAGCAGAGCCTGAGCTTTTCCGATGCCGCCCACACCTACACGCTGCTGTCGGTCGGCGATGGACTGGTCACGCAGGTTCCGGCGCTGATCGTGTCGATCGCCGCGGGCCTTTTGGTTTCCAAGGCCGGCATCGCTGGCGCCGCCGACAAGGCGTTGCTCAAACAGTTTTCCGGCTATCCGAAGGCGCTCGGCATGTCGGCGGCGGTCATGCTGGTGATGGGGCTGTTGCCGGGCATCCCGCTGATCCCGTTCTTCGCGCTCGGCGGCGGCACCGCGGCGCTGGCCTACATGATCGATCGGCGCAACAAGCAGACCGCCGCGGCGGAAGCCAAAAAAGCCGGTGCCGACAAGCCGGCGCCGACGGAAGAGCCGATGTCGGCGACGCTGAAAATGGACGATCTGAAGATCGAGCTCGGCTATGCACTGTTGCCGCTGGTCAACGCGCCCGACGGCGGCGACCGGCTCACCGAGCAGATCAAGGCGCTGCGCCGCTCATTGGCGACGGAGATGGGTTTCGTCATGCCGGCGGTGCGTATCCTCGACAACGTGCAGCTCGACGCCAACAGCTACGTCATCAAGATCAAGGAAGTGGAATGCGGCGGCGGTAAGGTATGGCACGGCCAGTACATGGTCATGGATCCGGCCGGCAAGCAGGTGACGCTGCCCGGCATACACACCACCGAGCCGACATTCGGCCTGCCGGCGACCTGGATCGAGGCGTCACTCAAGGAAGAAGCTTCGGTTAAAGGCTACACCGTGGTCGACTCGGCGACGGTGCTCGCCACGCATCTCACCGAACTCATCAAAGCCAACATGTCGGAGCTGCTCTCGTACGGCGAGGTGCAGAAACTGATCAAGGAATTGCCGAAGGAACAGGGCGATCTGATGAAGGACATCGTCCCGGGGCTGATCACGATTTCAGGCATCCAGCGGGTGCTGCAGATTCTGTTGGCCGAGCGCGTGTCGGTCCGCGATCTGGCGACCATTCTCGAGGGCATCGCCGACGGGCTTTCGGCGACGCGCAATCCGGCGATGCTAGCCGAGCATGTTCGCGCGCGGCTGTCGCGTCAGCTCTGCGCCCAGCACACGACGCCGGCCGGCTATCTGCCGATCATCGCGCTGACCGCCAAATGGGAGCAGGCGTTTGCCGAATCGATCGTCGGCCAGGGCGACGAGCGCAACCTCGCCATGCAGCCGTCGAAACTCACCGAATTCATCAATATGGTGCGCGAGAAATTCGAACAGGCGGCGCGCGACGGCGAAGCGCCGGTGCTGGTGACGTCGCCGGGAATACGGCAATTCGTGCGCGGCATCGTCGAGCGCTTCCGCGCCCAGACCAGCGTGCTGGCACAATCGGAAATTCACCCGCGGGCGCGGCTGAAGACGGTCGCCAGCATCTGAGAAGAGTTGTCGCCGCCAGCTGTCACGGATTTTCACCGTCGCTCAAGATCCGGTGAGAAGCGGTTCCGAACCAAGGCGTGAGTGCGTAAATCACCCACAATGTGAGTTAAATCACATTTTGGGGCCGGCCGCTCCGCTACCAACGCGGAAACGGAGATTGCGATGAACCACTCAATCTATGGCGCGGACCGTCGCACCCATTTGAAGATCATCGTGATCGGGCTGTTGTGCGCGACGGTCGTCGCGGGGGTAGGCATTTTCGCCAATGTCCGCGGCCTTGATCTCGGCACGGCGCCGCTGGTCAGGGCAGGCCAGCCGACGACGCTGAGCGGCAAGCTGCCGGCGATCCGCTGACGGCGACGGGCCGGGCGTCACCCTACCCAGTAACTTCATATCCTCCGGATGAGATGGCCGGACAAATCTGCCATGACGCGTTTAGGGGCTTAGGTCTTTGCCGGTTTCTGCGGCGGCGCCGCCGCCGGCAGCGATTCCACGGCTTTTCCAGTGAACAGGACCGGACCAGTCGGCGCGCCGCTCGGTGAACCGCCCGACGGCTCGAGCGACACCGCAAAGGTTGCCGAGCGCAACGTATCAAGATCGACGTTTCCGGGCAGCGTGCGCTGGGTGAATTCATCACTGCCGACCACACCGAGCGAACGCGGCGTCGTCGAGCGGTTCGGAATCAGCCAGAGCTCATAGCTGCGGCCGTTTTCCGGCGTCGCCGAAACGCGGCGCACGACGAGCGTTCGATTGAGCGTATCGACCGTGAGCAAGAACGCCGGAGCGGTGGGTTGCTGTTGCAGCACTGCGACCAGCCGATCCTCCTGCGCCCGCCCGCCGCCCTCCGGCCGCGCCATCATGCGCCAACCGGTCCCCCGCAGCTGCGGCGGAATGAGATCGGGCGCAACCTGCGACACGGCGATGTAAGCCGCCAACAGCGCGGCGATCGCGCCGAACGCGATGGTCAAGCCGCGCCAGGGGCCGGCGCGCTTTCTCAGATTGACGACGTCGGCGCCACGCTCGATCTTCCGCGGCTCGACGGCGAGCGGCGGCGGCGCAATAGGTATCTCGGGCGGTGCCTCTGCGGAGATCGGCGGCGGAACTGCAGTGTCGGCGAACGTAAAGTCCGAGGCTGCCGCCCCGACCGCCAGCGCATCGAGATCGTGGGGGCCGCTCGCTTCGGCGGCAGACACGACATCCGCAGTGTGCACCGCGTCCGGGGCAATCTCCTTCTTGATCTTGTCCCACAGCTCGGTCGGCGGCTCGACCGCCTCGACCATGACGTTAAGCTCGCCCAGCCGGCGCTCCCATTGCCGCACGGCCGTCTCGAAGCCCGGATCAAACGATAGCAAGGCCTCGGCGTGTTCGCGCTCCTCAGCTGACAGCGTGCCGAGCACATACTCGGCGGCGAGCGTGTCCTGGTCCTCTTCAAACATGGCTAGGCAGGCTCCTGCGTCACGTTCCCATGCAGGCTCTGATCTCGAGCAGGCTGCGGCGCAGCCAAGTCTTGATCGTGTTCACGGGAATATCGAGCTTCTTCGCGAGTTGATCGCGACTCCAGCCGCTGTAATAGGCGAGCAGCACGATGCGCTGCTTCTCGGGGTCGAGCTTGCCGAGGCACGACAATAGCTTCTTGAGCTCCTCGGTCATCTCGCGGCGCGCCAGCGGCGGCGGCGTCTCGGCTGCGACGTTGAGCGCATCGGGCTCGTCCTCGATCGACAGCTCGCCCTTCTTGCGCACGATATCGATGGCGCGGTTGCGCGCGATCGCCACCATCCAGGTGATCGGGCTCGCGATGGTCGGGTCGAACTTGACAGCCATCTTCCACACCTTGAGGTAAGCCTCCTGCATGACCTCGTCGGCCAATTCCGGCCTGCCCAAGATACGGAGAAGCACCCCGTACAGTTTCGCGCGGGTGGCTCCATAGAGCTGCTCGAACGCGGCCACGTCACCCCTGGCGACGGCCGCGAGCAGTTCTACCAATTCCGCTTGCGTCAGCATCACTGTCCCCGGCGTTGGGATTTGCCGTTGGGCACCCTGATTGGGCGTCCAGCGGGACCCTTCCGCGGCGCGCCGATTATCGCCGGGGAAGCGGGCACTCGTCGAGAGCGAAACGGGGATAAGTTCGTGTCCGGGCGCGGCAAATTTCCCCGCTCATGGCGAGAAAACGGCATCTGAAACGTTGCAGGATGAATGCGACCCCGCAGGCGCGGCGACAAGCGGCAGGATTTCGCTTGGCCTAAACCTGCACCCCGCGCACCCGCATCAGCGCGATCGAATTCGAGCTCAGTCTGCTCGGCGGCGTTTTCCGCTTCGCGCTCGCGCATCTGATCGCGCTCGTCGAGCAGCTCGACCTTTTTCAGCTCATCGAAGGCATCGCCGAGCGCCAATTTCGCATCCTCCAGCTGCGTCCGCAGCTCATCCGCCGAGCGCTTGAGGTTCTCGCGGCGGCCAATTGCTGCCTTGGCGTAGGTCGGATAGGCGAAATGTCCGGGATCATGGATGCCGGCGCGGTCCTGCTCGACCCGAATCTCACGTTCCAGATCGCCCGCCATGCGGTCGAACTCGGCGATCATCGTCTCGATTTGCGCGACCTTGCGCCGTCTCTCGTCGACCTGAAACTTTTTCAGGCGAATGAGCGTCTCACGGGACTTCATCTACCACTACTCCCCCGAAGGCGCGGGCCCAAAGGCGCCGTCAACTGCGTCCGCGCAGGCGCCGCAAACCGCAAGTGTGCCCTGATAACGTTAGCGTTCGGTTTCCGCGACGGCCATTATTTCGGCCAACCGTTGGTAACCTTCCGCCAAGCTGGTTGCTTCTTCCTTACCTTGTGACAGGAAAGCCTCCAGCGGCTTGTGCAGGCGGATGGCCTCGTCGACCTCGGCGCTGGTGCCGGCCCGATAGGCGCCGAGGCGGATAAGTTCCTCCATATCCGCATAGGTCGCCATGATCTGGCGCACCCGGTTGAGGATCGGCAGGTATTCGGGGTCGGCTGCCCGCGGCATGGTGCGCGACACCGACTTGAGCACATTGATCGCAGGATAACGCCCACGTTCGGCGATGGCGCGCTCCATGACGATATGGCCGTCGAGGATGCCGCGCACGGCATCAGCGATCGGCTCGTTGTGATCGTCGCCGTCGACCAGCACGGTGAAGATTCCGGTGATTGTGCCCTGTTCGGTGCCGGGCCCGGCCCGCTCGAGAAGCCGCGGCAGCTCGGTGAATACCGTCGGCGTGTAGCCCTTGGCGGTCGGCGGCTCGCCGGCCGACAGCCCGATCTCGCGCTGCGCCATGGCAAAGCGGGTCACCGAATCCATCAGCACCAGCACGTCCTTGCCCTCGTCGCGGAAATACTCGGCGATAGCGAGCGTCACGTGGGCGGCCTGGCGGCGCATCAGCGCCGGTTCGTCGGAGGTCGACACCACCACGACCGAGCGGGCGAGACCGGCGTCGCCGAGATCGTCCTGAAGGAACTCTTGCACTTCGCGGCCGCGTTCCCCGATCAGCCCGATTACCGTGACATCGGCGGCGACGTTGCGGGCCAACATGGAAAGCAATACCGATTTGCCAACGCCGGAACCGGAGAAAATGCCCATGCGCTGGCCGCGACAGCAAGTGATGAAGGTATTGAGCGCCCGCACGCCAAGATCGAGCGGCGCGCCAACCCGCCGCCGCGCATGTGCCAAGGGCGGGGCGCTGCGGAATGGATAGGGCGAGGCACCGTAGAGCAAGGCCCCCTTGCCATCGATCGGGTCGCCTAGCGCGTTGACGACGCGGCCGAGCCACCCGACCGATGGCCGCACCGCGCCGGCGACCGACGTCACCAGCGCACGGCACCCACGGCGCACGCCTTCAAGCGGAGCGAACGGCATCAGCAATGCATAGGGTCCGGAGAAGCCGATGACTTCGCTCGGAATGCTCTTGGCCGGCGTCTCAATGACGACGCGCGCGCCGACCGACATGGCATGCAGCGGCCCGGCGACTTCGACCATTAACCCGCGGACGCCGACGACGCGGCCGTAGATCTCGATCCCGTCAAGCTCGTTAATCTGTTCCGCCAACGCCTTCATGGCGCAACGGCGCTCTTGACGCAGATGGTTACCTCTCGTTCGCCGGTCTTAACGCTGTATTTACCCGCGCCGTTAATCATTGGGCTGATCCTTGGGAATGGAAGGTTCGCCAAACCATGACGGAGGGGCGAGTCTCCAGAGTCGGTTAGCGCCAAAACTTAACCTGATCTATGAGCGCCCGCGTGGCTCAAAAACCACTTTCTCGCAGCAGCTTAAGGCGATTCGGCGGAATTTGCCTAGGCAATGCTTGCATGTGGGAATCAGGTTTTGTTAACCATACCGCGTTTACAGTCTCGAATCAGTTTGTCCCAAGGCGTTTTTCGGGGGCCGCCACGGACGGCGCGCCATCCTTAGTCGCGCGGCGAGGAAGGGGACTGGCATGCGCGTATTGCTGATCGAAGACGATAGCGCCACGGCGCAATCGATCGAATTGATGCTCAAATCAGAGAGCTTCAATGTGTATACGACCGATCTCGGCGAGGAAGGGATCGATCTCGGCAAAATCTACGACTACGACATTATCCTGCTCGACCTTAATTTGCCGGACATGTCGGGCTTCGAGGTGCTGCGCAGCTTGCGTGTCTCGAAGGTCAAGACGCCAATTCTGATCCTGACCGGACTTGCCGGCATCGAGGACAAGGTCAGGGGGCTCGGCTTTGGCGCCGACGACTATATGACCAAGCCGTTCCACAAGGACGAGCTGGTGGCGCGCATTCACGCCATCGTGCGGCGCTCCAAGGGCCACGCCCAATCGGTCATCCAGACCGGCGACCTGGTCGTCAACCTCGATACCAAGACCGTCGAAGTCAACGGCGCGCGTGTGCATCTGACCGGCAAGGAATACCAGATGCTGGAGCTGCTTTCGCTGCGCAAGGGCACGACCCTGACCAAGGAGATGTTCCTCAATCATCTCTATGGCGGCATGGACGAGCCGGAGCTCAAGATCATCGACGTCTTCATCTGCAAGCTGCGCAAGAAGCTCGCCAACGCCTCGAACGGCAAAAACTATATCGAGACGGTCTGGGGTCGCGGCTACGTGCTGCGCGAGCCGACCGAGGACGAGGCGAAAATCTCCGCCTGAGCTCGGCAGATTTCAGGAAATAAAAAACCCCGGCCGCGGCCGGGGTTTTTATTTGGCCCAATGTATCCTTCTTGAAACCGCGGAACGCTAGCGTCCGCCGACCGCGACCAAGCGCGGCCCGAGCCTGCCGCCCGGCAGGGCTTGCGGCCGGGGCGCACGCGTGTTCGGAATATAGACGCCGCGCAGCTCCGGCACGGTTCGAAAACTGTCGGTCAAGCCGACCACCGTCTCCGCCGCGCCGAGAACCAGATAGCCGTCTTCGGCGATAATGCGACCGAGCCGGTTGAGCACGCCGATCTTGGTTTCCTGGTCGAAGTAGATCAGCACGTTGCGGCAGAAGATCATGTCGAACGTGCCGAGCGGCGAGAAGTCGGCCAGGAGATTGAGCTGCCGGAATTTGACCATGGCGCGGATTTCCGGCGCGATCTGCCACATGTCGCCGACCTTGGCGAAGTATTTGATCAGCAGCTGAATCGGCAGCCCGCGCTGTACTTCAAATTGGCTGTAGATGCCCGACTGCGCCCGCTCCAACACCTCGCTGGCGAGGTCGGTGGCGATGATTTCGATCCGCCATCCGGCCAACTCGCCGTCCACGTCCTTCAAGGCCATTGCGAGCGAATAGGGTTCCTGCCCGGTCGAGGCGGCGGCGCACCAGATGCGAATGGTGCGGCAGCCATGGCGCGCGCCAAGCAGCGCCGGCAACACCGCCGTGCGAAAATTCTCGAACGGCGTCTTGTCGCGGAAAAAGAACGTCTCGTTGGTGGTCATTGCCTCGACCACCCGGGTCATCAGGACGTCGGTGTCGCCGTGTTTGAGCGCCTCCACCAGTTCGCCGAGATGACAGAAGCCGGCCTTGCGCGCGATCGGCAACAGGCGACTCTCGACCAGATATTGCTTGTCGGCGGACAGCACCAGGCCGGAGCGCTCCTTGAGGGCCCTGCGCAGGAAATCGTAGTCGAGAGGCGTCACGGGCGGCCTCCGATGAACAGCCGATTGACCTCCGCCGCGATCTGGCACAGCGGCAGAATTGCCGAGCACAGGCCGGCGAGAGCGACCGAGCGCGGCATGCCCCACACCACGCTGGTCTCTTCATCCTGGGCGATCACGCTGCCGCCGGCCGCGGCGACATCGGCGGCGCCGCGCGCTCCGTCGGACCCCATGCCGGTCAAGACGAGCGCAAGGCTTGACGAACCCCACACTTGCGCCGCCGAGGAGAGGAACGGATCCACCGACGGCTTGCAGAAATTGACCGGCGGATCGTCGCCAAGCGCGATGGTCGGGCCGGAGGGGCCGCGCACCACCCGCATGTGGCGGCCGCCCGGCGCGACATAGATGCCGCCGGCGACGATCGGCTCGTCGTGTTCGGCCTCGCCGACGCGGCGGCCACTCGATCGCGCCAGATGCTCCGCCAGAACCGTCGTAAAGGTCGGCGGCATATGTTGCGTGATCAGAATCGGCGCGCGCTCGATGGTGGCGCCGATTTGGCCGACCAACGTCGTCAGTGCCTGCGGTCCACCGGTCGACGAACCGATCAAAAGCGCTCGCGGCGGCGAAAGTGCGAACGGCCGTAGCGTGAAGGCGGCGGTGCCCTCGGGCTGCGGCAGCGGTGCGCGCTGGCGCAGCGGCGGCTCGGGCGGGTGTGGGGCGCCGTCCGGCTTCCACTGCCGCAGCAGAAAACGACCGCGACGGCCCAGGCTGCGAATCTTGTCGATCAGCTCGCGATGAAACTCAACCGACGTCGACGGATCGGGGGCGGTCTCGGGCTTCGGAATATAATCGGCGGCGCCAAGCGACAGCGCCCGCAAGCTGATTTCCGCGCCACGTCTGGTCAGCGCCGACGCCATGATCACGACCAGATCGCGCTTTTTTTTCAGGAGCAGCGGCAGCGCCGAGATGCCGTCGAGCTCCGGCATGTCGACATCGAGCACCACCACGTCGGGATCATAGCTTTCCAGCTGCTCGATCGCCTCGCGGCCGGTCCGCGCGCAGCCGGCCATCATCATATCGGGTTCAGCGCCAATCCAGCGCGTCAGCAGCCGACGCACCACGATGGCGTCGTCGACCACCATCACCCGGATCGGCTTGGCGATGACGGTCGTGGGGGTCGTGACGGTAAAGGCGGTATTCATGAACGACGGACCTTCCCCCCTCGGACTTTCGACACCCGGGGCTTGTGAAGCTTCATCGATACCAACGCCGCTTTCGGCATTCGCGCTCTTACAGCAGCCCGACTTCCTGGAATTTCGCCTCAACGATGTCCTTGTCGAACGGCTTCATGATGTATTCATTGGCGCCGGCATGCAGCGCGCGGGCGATGTGCGCCACGTCGTTCTCGGTGGTGCAGAACACCACTTTCGGCTTGTCGCCGCCGGGCAGGCGGCGCAGCGCCCGCAAGAATTCGTAGCCGTCCATTTTCGGCATATTCCAGTCGAGCAGGATCGCGTCCGGAATTTGCTTGCGGCAGGCCTCAACGGCCTCTTCGCCGTTTTCCGCCTCCGCAATCTGAAAGTCGAGACCCTCGAGAATTCTCCGCGCCACCTTGCGGATGACACTGGAGTCGTCGACCACCAAGCACGTCTTCATAACACTCACTCCACGGTTCGCGGGCGAACCCGCCTGGATGTTCCGCTATGCGCACTTTCACGCATCGTCCTGATGCTCCGCTCACGCCGCCATCGGCTCGCCGCGCAGGTCGAGCACCCGGTCGACGTCGAGAACGACAAGAAGCTGACCGTCGAGCCGGTAGACGCCCGCCGACAGCGCCGCGAGTTTGCCGTCGAGATTGATCGGATTGGGCTCGCGGTCGAAATCCGGCAGCTTGAGCACCTCGCCGATGGCGTCGACCAACAGACCGAACAATTCGCCTTTCGCTTCGATGCCGATCGCCATTTGCGTCGCGCCCTCGTCGCGCTTCTGCACGCCGAGCCGGTGCCGCATGTCGATCGCGGTGACGATGCGGCCACGCAGATTCAAGACACCGGCAACCTCCGCCGCCGCCAGCGGCACGCGGGTAATGCGCGCCGGCTTGAACACGTCCTGGACGCGGCCGATCGGCAGCCCGAAGGTCTGACCGGCGATCGTGAACGTGACGAATTCGGTGAATGCGGTGTCGTCGTGCATGGCGTCTCTCAATGACCCGTCGCTCACGCCGCCTGATGCAGATCGTCGGTCTGCTCCTTGATCGCCGCAATCAGCCCGGTGCGATCGAACTTGGCGACAAAATCGTGGAAGCCGACCTGCCGGCCGCGCGCGATCGCGTCGGCCGAGACCATCGCCGACAGCGCAATCACCGGAATGGCGGCGGTCGCCGGATTTTGGCGCAGCGCCGCGGTCAGCGCGAAGCCGTCCATGTCGGGCATCTCGATGTCGGTGACGATGATATCGACCCGGGCGCCGGACTTGATCGCCGTTAGCGCCTCGGCGGCCGAGGCGGCGGCGACGACCTGGTAACCAGCGGCCTTGATCAGCGGCGCCAGCATGTCGCGGAAGAATGCCGAAATCGTCGACCAGCATGATCCGCCGCGTCTGCGGCGCCGGCCGCGCATCGCGGCGGCGGAACCAGTCGGCATAGGCCTGCGGCAGGAAATGGCCGATGTCGATAATCTCGGTGGCGCTGCCTTTTACCACGGCATAGCCGAGCACGCCGGGACGTTCGCTGGCCACCTCGATGTCGAGCCGCTGCTCGACGATATCGACGATCTCGTCGACCATCAGGCCCATGCAGCGGCCGCGATCGGCAAACACCAGGATCGGCTGCGCACCGTCCTGCTTAACGCCGCTTTGGGCGTCGATGCGCAACAGCGGCATCAGCTGATCGCGATACTGAACGAGACAATGGCCGTCGGACACTTCGATGCGGCGGCAATCGATTTCCTCAAGACGCGCCACCAGCGAAAGCAGAACCGCCTTCGGCTGCTGCGAGCCGGCCCGGAATACCAGCAGCGGAGTCAAATCGTCGTCGCCGGCATCCTCGCCATCGTCAAGCTCGATCTTGTCGGCTTGCGCGACCGGCGTGATGCGGCCGAGCGCTTGGGCAATGCCATTCGGATCGATGATCATGATCACCGTGCCATCGCCCAGAATGGTGGTGCCGGAGAACGCCGCGATGTGCCGCAGCATCGCCGACATCGGCTTGATCACGATCTCCTCGGTGTGGAATACGCCGTCGACAACGACGCCGAAGGTCTGGCTGCCGACCTGGGTCACGACGACGAAGCCCCTGTCGCTGTCGCCGCCACCGATGCGCAGAACGTCCTTGAGCTGTACCAGCGGCAATAGTTTGTTGCGGAGCCGCAGGACCGGCGTGTCCTTGATCCGCTCGATGCGGTGCTCGCCGCTGCTCGAGGCACGCACCAGCTCGAGCACCGAGACCTGCGGGATGGCGAAGCGTTCCCCGCCCGCCTCGACGATTAGCGCCGAGACGATCGCCAGCGTTAGCGGAATCTTGATGGTGAAGGTGGTGCCGACGCCGGGCATCGATTTCAGATCGACGGTGCCGCCGATCTGCTCGATGTTGGCGCGCACCACGTCCATGCCGACGCCGCGCCCGGAAATGCTGGTCACCTTGGCGGCGGTCGAGAAGCCCGGCATGAAGATCAGATTGCCGATCTCGCTGTCGGATTTCGCCGCCACCTCGGCCTCGCTGCCGAGTCCTTGCTCGACGGCTTTGGCGCGGATGCGCGCGAAATCGAGGCCGCGGCCGTCGTCGGCGATTTCGATGATGATGTGGCCGCCCTGATGCCAGGCCGACAGGCGGATCGTGCCCCTCTCCGGTTTGCCGGCGGCAAGGCGCTCGGCGGCGGATTCGAGGCCGTGATCGGCGCTGTTGCGCACCAGATGGGTCAGCGGGTCTTTGACCAGTTCAAGCACCTGGCGGTCGAGCTCGGTCTCGGCGCCGTGCATCTCGAGTTCGATCTGCTTGTCGAGCTCGGTTGCAAGATCGCGCACGATCCGCGGCAGCTTCTGCCAGGCGTTGCCGATCGGCTGCATACGCGTTTTCATCACGCCTTCCTGCAGCTCGGCGGTGACGTTCGAGAGGCGCTGCAGCGGCACCTTGAAATCGGAATCCTCGTGGCGGCGGACGATTTCCAGGAGCTGGTTGCGGGTCAGCACCAGCTCGGAGACGGTGGTCATGAGATGGTCGAGCGTATCGACATGGACACGAATTGAATGGTTCGCGAGCCGGTCGCCGCGGTCGTCGTCGGAGCGCTCAGCTCCGGATTTGTCCGCCGCGGATTTTTCGGCCGTGAGCTGACCGGACGAAATCTTGTCGGGAGCCGGCTCCGGCGGAGGCGCTTCCTCTACCACCTCGGCGACGGGTAGTGGCGCCGCCTCGGCTTCGGCGCGCGCCGATGGCGGCTGCCGTTGGCCCTGGTGCAGCATCAGCTCATGAAACTGCCCGATCAGATCGATGTCGTCTCCCGCCGGCTCGCATTCGTTGGCTTCGAGGCCTTCGAGAATGGCTTTGATCCGGTCGATGGTGCAAAGGATGAGGGTGACGGCCTCGGTCGTGACCGGCATGCCGTCGCGGAATTTGCCCATAAGGCTTTCGGCAGCGTGCGCGAGGGTCTCCAGCCGGGGCAGACCGAGAAAGCCGCAGGTGCCCTTGATGGTATGGACGAGCCGAAAGATGTTGCCGAGGATGTCGCCGTTATTCGGCTCCTGCTCGAAGCGCACCAGCTCCGCATCGACGCGTTCGAGACTTCTCGTTGGTCTCGGTCAGGAACTCCTCGAGCAGGTCGTCCATCTAAGGCGCCTCTTACGCACAACGCACTTTCGACGGTCGGCGCTGGTTGCACCGCCGCCACGCCCGCAGGACGCGCGCGCCCGCTGCCAGGCGCCAAGGCACCCGGTTGGCTTCAAGATCAGTGTGTTGCCTAAGCGTTTAATTTCGGTTGCGCGAATGTGAACTCACCGCCGCAAAAGGACACCATTTCGAAGCAATTGCGATGGTTAGCGCGCCGTTAATGTGATGGCGCCGCTCTCGCCGCCCGCGGTAAGCACAAGCCCGCAATCGCGCGCCAGGATGCCGGCATAGAGCGGCTGGATGGCGTGGGCGTCGACCGGGTGAGCCGAGTTGCCGGCGAGAAGCTCGGCGACCATTGGGTTCAGCTTGGCATTGAGGGCCGACGCCGTCACGACGAAGCCGGCGATCCCTTCGCCGGGCACCGGATCGATGCTTAGCGTGCCGCCGCGCGAAATTGTTCCGGCGGCGATCAGCAGCATATTCAGCAGCAGCTTGACACGGTTCTTTGCCAACAGCTGTCGCGGCAAGTTCCACACCAGCGTGGTCTTGCCGTCCTCAAACAGGCCGCGCGCCGCCTTTTCCGCATCGCCGAGATCGATCTCGGCGCCCGCAGAGCCGGCCGCACCGAAGGCGAGCCGACAGAATTGCAGTTTCGCCGACGCCTGATAGGCGCTCTTCTTGATCAGATCGAGGGCAAAGGTCTTGGTCTCCTCGTTTTTGTCCTCCTCCATGACTTCGATGCCGTTGACGATCGCGCCCACCGGACTGATCAAGTCATGGCAAACGCGGGAGCACAGCAGCGCGGCAAGATCGAGGGCGCCGATGGCAATGGAACCGGAGACAGAGGCGGACATGCGAAACTCCGCTGGATGCGCTAGCTCCGCGTTGGGTGTCACAGCACAGCCAATTCGGCAATCGTGCCGTCGCTTGGGCCTTGTGGTACACGGGCACCCTTTGTCCAAACCGGGCGTACGGAAAAACTTGAAGGAACGCCGTGTCTACTTTCGACATCACTGCCGGCGCCGATTGTATGGAACAGCTGACCGCGATCGGCATTGCTGCAGCCGCTGCGATCCTTAAGTCTCGAGGCGACGGCGGGGTCCATATCAAAGCCGATGGGTCGCCGGTGACGCGCGCTGACCTAGCCGCGGAGGCCGTCATCCGCGATGGGCTCAGCCGCGCCGTCGCGACCATGCCGATCGTGTCAGAAGAGCAGGCCGAGCTTGAGCACCCGAACGCGAGCGCGAACTATTTTCTGGTCGATCCGCTCGACGGTACGCGCGAATTCATCGCCGGACGTGACGAATACACCGTCAATATTGGCCTCGTGTCCGACGGCGCGCCAATCCTTGGTGTGATCGTCGCGCCAGCGGGCGGGTTAATCTGGCGAGGCATCGTTGGCTGCGGCGCCGAGCGCTTGGAATTTTCGTCGGGCAAGGTCTCCAGGCCACAGGCAATTCACGCCCGCCCCCGCCCGGACGGCGAGCTGGTCGTCATGGTCAGCCGCTCGCACCTTGACGCGCAGACACAAACTTATCTCGACGGCCTGCCGCACACCCGCCGCATCGCCTGCGGCTCCTCGGTGAAGTTCTGCCGGCTGGCTGAAGGTGCGGCCGACCACTATCCGCGGCTCGGACCCACACGAGACTGGGACGTGGCGGCCGGCCATGCGGTTCTGATGGCCGCGGGCGGCAGCGTACTCACGCCTGACGGCGGCCCGCTCCGCTACGGCACGCCGGAGCGTCGGATTCCCCGCTTCCTGGCCTGGGGCGGTCCAGCATCGGTCGGCACGGTCAAGGGCTAAGCGTGCGCAGCACGTCCGGCCATTTGCGCTCGGCCACGCTGGTGATGCGCTGGGCGTCGGCGGCAAAGGCCGCAAGTCGGTCGCGATCGTAGAACAGGAACAGCTGCCCACCCGTTATCGCCCAGACGCCTGGATTTCCCGCAACCGCGACGCCGTGGGCGACGCCCACAGGGTCATAGCCGCCGAATCTGGGCATGTAGATATCGGGCCGGGCGGCGAAGGCTTCCCGGTTGCCAATATTGCGGAAGCGCCAGATGGCCCCGCCATACTCGAGTTCGAAGTCGGGGCTGCCGGCCACCGGCTTGCCCTCGGTATAGAAGGCGACCGGATCGTAGCCGCCGATGGCAAGGCCGGTATGCCGATCGACGACGAGCGTTTCCGTAGTGGCTGCCCGTGACGCTGGTGCGACCGCCGCGAGGATGGCCAACAGGCCGGCGAAAGCCGCGTCAGCCGTCCGGTATCGCTTCCGTTGTTGCCGTGCTGTGGTCATAGTTTCGGCAAACGATCCGCTGATTCGCATGGGCCCGAGAAAAACCTAGGCCGAGACTTAGCCGGGCGCATGTGAGCAAGGGGTTAACCGGGGACGCCCGATGGACGCAGCTACGCGGTATGCGATTGTCTCGCTGATAGTCGCCGGGTTTACGGCCACGACGCTGGGGCTCACAGCGGAAATGGCCGCGGCGCAGACCGCGGAGCCACCGCCGCCGCCTTCGGGCGTCGGGCCGGCGCCACCGCCCCCGCCGCAACCGCCTGCCAGCAACCAGTTTTCGCCCAACGAGATTATTGATGCCGGCCACCACTTTTTCGGCGGCGTCTCGCGCGGGCTGGCGTCGCTCGTGGAGAAGGCCGGGAGCCAGTGGGGCCAGCCGAACGGCTATATCCTCGGCGAGGAGGCAAGCGGCGCCTTTGTCGGCGGGCTCCGCTATGGCGACGGCACGCTCTACACCAAGAATGCCGGGGATGTGCGGGTCTACTGGCAGGGCCCGTCACTTGGCTTCGACGCCGGCGCCGACGGCGCGCGGACCATGATGCTGGTCTACAACCTGCCGCGGACCGACGCCATCTTCGAGCGTTTCGGCGGCGTCGCCGGCTCGGCCTATTTCATCGGCGGGCTTGGCATGACCGCGCTGACGGCCAGCGACATCGTGGTCGTCCCGATCCGCACCGGCGTCGGGCTGCGGCTCGGCGCCAATCTCGGCTACCTCAAATTTACGTCCCACCCGACCTGGAACCCCTTCTAACCGCCGGTCGCCCGCTGCATATAAAAGAACGGCAGTAAAAGCTACGGCGTCATCGGCTTGTCGCCATCGCTCTGTTGTCTTTTCTGGCGCGGCAGCCGCTCCCGGTTTAGGTTAACTGTCCCCCACCGTGGCGCGGCCCCGCTTTGGCGTGGCACAGTCGCGCCGGACGATGGGCCCTGAGAGTGGTGTCATGATCGAACCGGTCATGTTTTTCGGGATCGGGTTCCTGGTGGCGGCGCTGCTCGCATTGCTTTTCGTCCCCCTGGTCCATAGTCGCGCGGTGCGCCTGACCATGCGCCGCCTCGAGGCCGCGACGCCATTGTCGATCGCCGAGATTCGCGCCGACAAAGATCAGCTGCGCGCCGAATTCGCCATGTCGACCCGCCGGCTCGAAATGAGCGTCGAGCAGATGAAGGCGAAGACCACCGGCCAGCTCGCCGAGCTCGGCAAAAAGACCGACGCCATCAACCAGCTCAAGAAAGAGCTCGGCGAAAAGACCGCGGCGATTATCGCGCTCGAATCGCGCGACAAGAACTTGCGGGACCAGCTGCGCGTCACCGAGGAAGAATTCGAGGTCAAATCGAGCGCGCTGCACGGAGCCGAGCGCGGGCTCGCCGACAAGCAGGCCGACCTCGCCAAAATCGTCGCCGAGCTCGGCGAGCGCTCGATTATGGCCGACAGCCAGCGGGTCGAGCTGGCGGCATTGCGCACGCAGATCGAGGCGATGAAGGTCAGCGTCGCCGACCATGAGCGCGCCGTGCGCGCCAGCGAGGAAAAGCTGGCGCGTCAGCGCGCGGAGGCGGAAGCGGCGGCCAGGCAGTCGGGCGACGAGCGCAGCAAGCTCGACGGGCTTACCGTGCGCGCCGGCGAGCTCGACCGGCAGCTCTTGGTGCAAAAGACCGAGGCCGAGGTCATGAGCCGCCGCGTCGAAGACCTGGAAGAACAACTCGGCGAGCAGGGTCGGATGCTGGCGGAGCGCGACTTCCTGCTCGCGCGGCTGCGCAGCGACCTCGAAGAAGCGGCCAAGATCGAAACCGGCCTGCGCGAAGAGATCGAGAATGCCGGCGGCCGCGCCAGCGGCGCGGTCGACAAATTCCGCGCCGATATCCATCAGCTGGAGGCGCAGCTCGCCGCCGCGCTCGACGAGCGGACCAAGCTGCAACGCGAACTCGCGGCGATGAAACGCGACGCTGAAACGACCTGGGCGGCCGAGCGGGTCGAGAACGCGCTGCTGCGCGAGCGCATCAACGACGTCGCCGCCGAGGTCGCGCGGCTGACGGCGGTGCTGGAAGGCCCCGGTTCGGCAATCGAGACGATGCTGGCCGAAGCGCTCCCGGACCCGAGGCGTGTCAGAGCGCCCGGCATCAACGGCTCAAGCAGCGAAGGCGACGCCGCGATCGAGGCGCCGCAGGACAACAAAGGCAGCCTCGCCGACCGCATCCGCGCCCTGCAGACCACCGCCTCGCGCGCGGCGTCGAATTGATGTCGGTGACCCCTAGGCTGTCTCGGCGCGCAATAACGAGGACTTGTCATCTCGCTTGACACCCCGCCGAGGCGTTCCTTAAATCCGCGCGAACAGGACCGGGCGCTTAGCTCAGCGGGAGAGCGTTCCCTTCACACAGGAACACCATCAAACAAAATCAAAGGCTTAGTTATGATTTTGGCGACACTGGCGACAGCGATTGGCGACAGATCGCAAATCGCGATCCGCTCTTAAAGGCCTCAGCGGGGAGCCTCATGAGCGACGAGGTGATGTATCCTGGAAGTAAGCAGTCGGCGTCGTGCCGAATGAAGCGCTAAAAGCCGCTATAAAGCTAGACGGCGTCTCGTAGCCTACCGCGTAAGCAACGTTGCTGACACTATCTCCGTGTGCCAACTGTTCCAGCGCGGTAATCATCCGATGCCGCACGCGCCATCTGCCGAAAGACATCCGAGCTTCGGAGGCGAAAAGGCGTTCGATCGTCCTGTGACTTGCGCCTGCCGCCGACGCTAACTCAGCGAGCGGCCTTCGATCCGCCGGATCGGCTCTGAGCATGGCGACGACCCGCTCGGCTCTCGGGTCGCTCAACTCGGGTAGCTCCAGCGGCGCCTGCTCGTGCACTTCGAGTTGTTCAAGAAGAACCCGCGCGAGACGCGAAGAGCGAGAGGCAGGCGGGTAGTCCCAAGGCTACTCCGAACAGACGCGGGGGGGCCGTCGCCGGGCGTTGTCGCGCGCCATCGTGCGGTTGGAGCAAGGCAATTTCTCCAGTGTCAAATCGGTCGGCGAGGGCGTGTTCGAGTATCGGATCGATTTCGGGCCGTCCGGCGATAGTGCCGATGCCAATCTCGCGGTATTTGCATTGACCGGATAGTGGCGGAAGCCCAGGCGATGCGATGAGCTGCTTGGTGAAGTAGTTCCTGCTCCTGATCTTGACGAGCAAGTGGCTAACGACCCCGCAGTAAAAGCGGCCAAAGATGCCTATGACGCGGCATATGCCAAGGCACATGTGCAGAAGCGCGTAAGAAATTGTGAACGCCTAGCGCCTTCATCAGCTGTCAGTCGGCTGCCCCCGTCCGCAGCCGTGGACCGCATTCCGAACGCGAGGCGGGACGACATAACGCGGAACCCGTCAAGGCGGCCCGGGCGCAAGTTGCCGCTCTTATTGGCGCACGTCCGGAAGAGAACATCTTCACGTCAGGTGCCACCGAAGCGAACAACTTGGCTCTGCAAGGCATCATGCGCTCGCCGAGACGGCGCGGCAATCATGTCGTGACGTGCATGACCGAACACAAATGCGCCCTCGAAGCCGTCGCATTTCTCGGGCGAAGCGGCTGTCGTGTCGATATCTTGCCCGCGCGGCGCACCGGTCGGGTGGACATCGCAATGTTGGCCGAAACGATCACCGAGGACACAGCACTCGTATCGATCATGGCAGCCAATAATGAAGTCGGGGTGTCACCTCTCGGTAAGATCGCGCAGTAAAATTGAGACATTGGTCCTTCTATTGTGACAAGGCCCCACCGCATGCTTGCATCCAGCGGGACAGCTGCTAACCATTGGCAGCATCGCAAGGGGTTGGGTACCTCGATGCGCTCCAGCTTCCGTGATGCGTGGCTCGTAAGTTGGCTGGCGTTTGCAGCGCTGGCAGCGGCTGCAACTCCAACCTTTTGTCAAAGCAGCCTCAGTCCCGGATACGCAGCAGGCGACAAGACATTGTCGCCGCTGGAGCGCGCCGGGCGCGAGATCTGGTTCTTTGCAACGGCGTACAACGATCGTTTCTACACCTACACCTACCCACAGCGCCTTGGTGGTGCGATCGACTGGTATCGAATTCTGGCAGCTAAGAACCGTCGCGAACTCTTTCGCACCTGGGGCGCCGTCCCCGATCCTGATTGCTGCATACCCGGTGATGCAAATTGCCCAGCCAAGTCGCTCGACGAGACGTTCGGGCTGGCGTGGTGTCCTGGCGACCAAGAGTTGCTGAAGTTTGTTGGCAAGGAAGGCTACCGGGATCCTGCCTGCGATTTTCAGGACGCGTCGTTTGACACCGGGACGCCGCACGGCCCAGTCGATCAGCGCCAGACGCCATGTGATCTGCGGTTCGGCACTTCGACCGGCGTTCTGGGTCTGCGCAAATTCCCCAATCCGCGCTTCGATCCAGCGAAGTGGAACAAGCTCAATGGATCATCCGCAACATGGGACGGCTTTCGCGCCGAACTCGCCGCAAATACGCTCAGTCCGGACGAACCAGCCACACGGCTGTTCGACGCGTCGGTCGAGCCGCCATTTCGTATCGGCATGGCTTGCGGGGCATGCCACATCGGTTACGACCCGTTGCGACCGCCTACCGATCCGAGCAATCCCCAATGGGAAAACATCAAAGGCTTGGTCGGCAACCAGTTTAGCCGGATGTCGCAAATTCTCGGCTCCGGCCTCTCGCGACATCGGCTTGAATGGCAGCTGATCGCACAATCACGCCCCGGCACTATCGACACTTCGGCGCTGCCGATGGATACGGTATCCAATCCGGGCACCGTCAACGCCATCATCAATTTCGCCCGCCGTCCTCTTGCCGAGCATCGCGTGTTGAAGTGGCGCAAGGCGTCGAGTTGTCCAGCCGGCGAAGCCACGTGTTGGTGCGAACCGGCCAAACCTGGCAAATGCTGGTTGCACAGCGAGCAGATCGAACGGGTACCCAACGTCCTCAAGGGCGGCGAGGACTCGGTCGGCTATGCCGAGGCCGTGCAGCGCGTCTATTTTAATATCGGCTCGTGCGCCGAACAGTGCTGGATCAATCACATTCCCGACCTGCGGGCCGTCGATCCGGCGCAGCGCAACTATGGCCAGACGCCATTCGAGATCGGGCAGTGCCGGCGGGACTGTGCAAGCTTCCGAGCCATCGAGGACCGCCTCGATGCGATCGTCGCGTTTCTACTCACGGCGCGTCCTTCCGACCTGTGGAAGGCGCGCGGATTGCCGAGCCCGGAAGCGCTCGATGCGTCGCTCGATGCCGAGTTTGGCGAAGGCGCCGTCGCCTTGGGCCGGCAGGTGTTCGCCCAGACCTGCGCCAAATGCCATTCGAGCCAGGACCCGCCCTACGACAAGGTCGACTTCCGCGCCGCCGATGCGAAGGATCCGACGCTGCGTCTTGATTGGCTCAGCAACGGCCGTCCGCTTCTGGCGAGCCGCATCGGCACCCATCCGGCACGCGCGCTCCACTCGAACCACATGGCGTCGCGTATCTGGGATCAATACGCGGCGCGCGACCTGCACGACCGCGCGATCGATCCGAAGCTTCCTGAAGTCTTGAAAGGCGGTGGCCGAGGCTACTACCGACCGGTCTCGCTGTTGAGCCTGTGGGCGTTCGCGCCGTTCATGCACAATGACGCCATAGGGCCCGAGGTCTGCAGCACACCCGCCGATCCCGCGCTCGATTTCTACGTGTCGCCCTATGTCGGCGCCGACGGCAAACCGTTGCTCAATCCTCCGTCCTGCTGGCCGTTCGATCCGAGCATCGAGGGGCGCTGGAAGCTCTACAAAGCTTCGATGCACGAGCTTCTGCATCCCGACCGCCGCATCCCGAAAATCGCGCTCACCGGCGAGGACATTGTCGTCGATGTCGTGCCACGGATCAAAATCGGCAACATCGATACTGGCCTGAGCCTGGGCGTTCCCAAGGGGACGCCGGCGGTACTGCTCAATAGCTTACGCTACAAGGACCTGGTTCAGGACCTCGTGTTGATCGATCGCGACCCGGAAAAGCTGGCGGTGAAGTATCGCGATCTGCTGCCGCCGGAGCGGTTCAAGGAATTGCAGGATAGCCTCTCAAAGTGGCGCGGTTTGTTGCTCGCCGGCGCCAAATCCTTCAGCTTCGATCTGACCCAGGCCGACGGCCAGGTCATCCAGACCTACTATTCCAATGTTCTGGAGCAGGTGGAGAATAGCGGCCACCGTTTCGGCGCGGAGCTTTCCGAGCAAGAGAAACAGGCGCTCATTGCGTATCTGGCAACTCTATGAACGTCGGAAAGGTCAAAATACAATCCACCCCGGTTAAGCGCTCGGTGATTTTTTTGGCGTTAGCACTCGCCGCCTGCGGTGCGGACGATATGGCAGCGCCCGCGATCCCATTTGCTCCGCTGGTCGATGCCACGATCAAGGATCCCGACAATCCAACCAAGCTCTTTCGCGTTGATTTCGCTAAGGTGCAGCAACGCTATCCGCTGTCGCGCACGCATCTGGCGGCGCTGTCTCCCGAGAACGTCAAGCCGCTGACGCAGGAGAAGCTCGATCAGATCTATGGGCGGCTGACCGCCGGGCCTTTGCCGAACGGCGCCTATCGTAGCGAGATCTTTTTTGCGCCGGACGGGAGTTTGCGTGACCGGCTCTCAGAGATCGTTGGCGGGTTCGAAGGTCGGCTGGTCGGGACCACGATCGACACGCTGCTTGTTTTGGTCAGTGCGGTGTGGACCGGAAAGGTGTTCGATCGCCAGCAAGGCGTGGCGCGGACCTCGATTGAAAATCTCGGGCCGTTAGAGGCGGCACTTGGCGACCCGGGGACGATCATGACCACGACGATCCCGCGCGAGGGGCCGCTGCGCTTCATCATGCCGGAGAAGAAGGTCTCCGTCCTTTTCCCGGCGAAGGTGTATTGCGGGCAAAGCCTGCTCGACGGCCGCCGCGAGTTCGATCATCATCGACTACAATTACGCCGAGGACATCGCCGGCTATCGCGCCAATCCCGACAGCTTCGCCGGCCGAGGCGGCCTGCGGCTGCGCGACGAAATTCGCATGGTCCGTCCGGGATTTTATCTCGGGCGGGCCTATGTCGGCCGCGTGTTCCTATTGAATTTTTTGCTTTACGACAAGCGTCTAGGGGAAGGGCAGCGCGCAGGCTTTCTCGCTGGACAACCGATCACCGAGGATTGTTGGACAGGGGAGCGGACGGCACATAGCGTTGCACGCTGAGAGCGGAGCGTCGTCGCATGCAGTCTGCGGCGGGTTGAGTAACCTGAGAGTGGCCTCCCTGCACCTAGCTTGCTAGCTTGGTCGCGCGGCTTAAGCTGACTAAATTGAGCCCTACTTCAAGAGCCCAGCGATGAAGGCGAATTGGCTAATTTGATGACGTTTGGCGCTCCATTGACGAAGCAAAAACGGTGATCGACGTAACCAAGGAAACGTGGTTCGAGCCCAGGCGAATGATCTCAAGCTTTTCCGATGCCGAATATCTCATGTTGGCTCGCCCCCATCCCCGAGCGTGCTTTTTTTGAGCAGACGATCCTCCACAGTAAGACGAATCTAACCCGCGCCCACTACGCGCTTCGGCCTAAGATTTCGACGTTTCAACGCCAAGCGCCACTCTCCATAACTGAAACGATCTCGATAGTATCGCCACCGATCACGCAGATTCGGGGCGAGTAAGTATTGTCGTTGGCATTTTGAAAAATCTTTCCATTCTTTATCCAACCTAGTGAGCTAATAGCGATTGCACGAGGTCGACAATTTCTTGCTGCAGCAATTGGAGTTTATAGGCCGTACCAGAAAGCGGCTTGGCATTCTTCGCTGACAGCGCGGCAGCCTGGCGGATGCTTGCTTCTTGAGAGGTCGAGGATCGCAATGTCTCCTCGACTTCGATGAAACGCAGCGGAACCGGCCCAATGCCACCTGCGGTAACGCGAACGAATTCGAAGCGCTTGCCCACCAAAACCACGCGCACGACCGCCTCTACTAACGGCCATTCGGCATAGGTGCGGCTGATGATACGATGATAACCGGCGCGCTCGCCCTCAAGCGGAGGGCGAATATCTACGTGGATGATGTACTCGCCCGGCTTCAGCTTGTTATCGACGGTGCCATCGCTGCCATCGCCAAGCAGCTCGCTGATCGTAAGGCCGCTTCTTTCGTTCGTGGTGACAGTCGCGTCGTAAGCGAGCAAAGCTGCCGCCAGCGTCGAAGGATGAGGTGCGACGCAGGGTCCGAGGTCGAACGCGACTCCATAGAGATGATTTCCGGCGCGGGCCGGGCAAACCGGACCGCCTTTCTTCAAGCAAGCAAGATGCGGATTGCGGAAGTACCAGCATCGCGATCGTTGGGCCAAGTTTCCGCCCAGCGTCCCGACGCTGCGGATCTGTGGCGTGGCCAGACTGGCAGCAGCAGCGGCGAGGCCCCGATAAGCGTTATGCACGCGCGCGTCTGAAGCCAGCGTTTCGATGGTTACCATGGCGCCAATTCGCGCCGCGCCATCTTGTCCCCAGGCGATCCCGGTCATGGTGTCAGTCGGCGTCAGGTCGACAATTTGTCCGCGCGATACTCCAGATCGGCGGCGCTCGGACAGATCGGTGCCGCCGGCACGAAACTCGGGCGTTGTTTGATGTATGTTCACAACGGTCACCTGCTCAACGTTGCTAGCAGACGATCGGGGCGCATCGGAATTTCGTAAACCCGGCTGCCGGTCGCATTGTGGACGGCGTTGGCAATTGCCGCTGCCACCGGCACGGTTGCGACTTCGCCAAGACCGACCGCGCCGCCCGGGACGTGGTCGAAGCCCGACTCATCGAAGTAGATGTCCATGTCGGGTGTGTCTGCGATACCGGGAATGCGATAGTCCTCCAGCCCGGCGGTCAGGATCTGCCCTGATGCCTGATCGATTTGCCGGCCCTCATAAAGAGCATAGCCGATGCCTTGGACGATCGAGCCTTCCGCCTGGCTGCGGGCGAGTTGCGGCGCAGCGAGGCGACCGACAGCCAATCCGCTGCGAAAACGCAGCACGCGAACCCGGCCGAGCAGCGTGTCGACTTCGACTTCAGCGATCTGAACAGCGCTTGGCGTTCCCGCTCCCGCCTCGAGATGGGCAAATCGTTTTAGGATCCACTTGAAGATGGCGCCCATCATCCCGGCCGCATCGAACGCCGAGGTGATGCCAGAGGCGGAGGCGCGGTCGGCTGGACGTTCTGCTTTCACACTAAGGTTCGGCATGCCGGCAAGAGCGGCGCGCCAATCGGGAGAGTCACCGAGAGGCCGATTCGACCGGCGACGGATTTCTTCTTTTATTTTGTCAGCCGCTGCCAATGCAGCAGGCACTAGCGTTGCGGTGGTACGGCTGCCGCCGGCCCCCGAGCCTGCTGGGAATGAAGAGTTGCCAACCAACGCTTCGATCTCATGAGGTTCGAGGGCAAAGGCGCCAGCGATGGTATTGGCGAGCACGGTACGGGCGCCATTGCCGATGTCCTGCGTTGAAGTACTGGCGACCAGTCTGCCGTTTCTAATTGCGAGTTCGACCTGGCAGCCCGGCTGCCAGAAGTAGGGCCAATAGCCAGCCGCTACACCGACGCCGCGTCGGTAGCGGCCGTGTTCCGCCCCGCTCGCGTGCCGCGTGCCCCACACGTCAAGACCGCTTGCCCAGTCGTAAAGGCCCTGACGTTGAATATTGCGATCCCATCGTCGACGTAGATCGATGGGATCGACTGAGAGTTCTAAGGGCTGCCTCGTCGACGGCCTGCTCTAAAGCAAAGCACATCACTGGGCCACCTGGACCGCGAAACGGCGCGCCCGGGGGCAAATTGCTCACCACATCATAGTCGATTAGTTCCTTGGCTTCGGCTGGATAGATAAGGCGTGCGAGTGCTGCGATGGTTGAGTTCACGCCCGCGCCCGTGTCGGCATAAGCCTTCAAGGAGAGTGCTTTGAGAACGCCGTCGCGGCTCGGCAGCAGCGACACGGTAAGCTCTGCCCCTGGCCGGTACCCCGTCACGCTGAGCTCCTCGTGGCGATCTAGCACGACGCGGACTGGCGCGTTGGCGGCACGGGCGAGCTCGATAGCGGCGAAGGCCTCGGCGCGTAGCGCTCCTTTGGACCCGAAGCCGCCGCCGACGTGGTCCGCGATAATGCGTACATTTTCGGCCGGTAGTCGGTACTTCTCGGCAATGAGCTTTGCGTGTTCGTGGACCGCCTGAGTTGATAGATACACAGTCAGGTGTTCGCCGTTGAATTGCGCGACCGCGGCATGGGGTTCGAACGACGTATGGGACTGAGCTTGCGTTCGCCAAATTCCTTCGATTAGCAACGGGTCGGCGGCGGCTTTGGCCGCCCCGAGCATTTTGCGAGCTTTGCCGGGCTTGTCCGACAGACCGCCTGACGGTCCGCGAAGATTTTTGCTCCAGCGTGTGGGGAGCATCGGGCCTTCGGAAACGTTTCCGAGTGTCTTGCGAAAGCCCGAAAACACCCTCGGCGCGTCGGCACGGCGCGCCTCATCCATTCCGATCGCGGCGGGGAGGATCTCATAGCGCACCACAATGGCGTTAAGCGCCGCGCGCGCCGTCGTCGAGTTTGTGGCCGCGACCGCAGCAACCTCTTGACCGGCGAAGCGGACAGTACGGTCAGGCCCGAGAAGCGAGATAGCGGCAGCGACACCCGGCAGCTTGCGGACCGCCACAAGATCGAGTGTGACTACGCGAGCGTGAGGGTGTGGCGACCTCAGAACGGCACCTTCGAGTTGACCTTCAAGTGCCATATCGACCGTATATTTGGCGCGACCGGTAACCTTCTCTGCCGCCTCGACGCGCGGTCCGCGCGGCTCCGCAGTGTCGAACCGTCCGGCGCATGCCTCCTCGACTGCCTTACAGATGCTCGCATACGCCCCACACCGGCAAAGATGGCCGGCAAACGCTGCAGTCACGTCGGCTCGCGGCGGCGCGACCGTACCTTTGTCGCGGCGCCACTTGTCGTGAAAAGCGGTCGCCTCGACGACAAATCCCGGCGTGCAGAAGCCGCATTGGAGGGCATCACAAGCAATGAACGCTTTCTGCACCGGATGCAGTCCACTAGTACCGATTCCTTCCACGGTTGTTACTTGCCTGTCGCGCGCGGCCTTGGCGGGCATCAGACAGCTGACCACCGGCTTGCCGTCGAGTAGGACCGTGCAGGCGCCACAAACACCACTGCCGCAAACGAGCTTCGTGCCGGTAAGCCCGCCGTTCCGCACGATGTCGATCAGCATCGCGCCGTCATCGGCAACGGCGCAGCTCTTGCCATTGATCACGATATTCATGCGGCCTCCGCTTCAATCATATGAACTCGTTTCAGCGAGCGACCAGTCCAGTGTGAGGCAAGAATACCGCGAACGCTAATTCACGCGATATCATGCTGCAATAACTGAGAAATCACGGGTATTTTCGCTGTATTCGGCCAGTGTGTACCGCCGCCTAATTAGGAGTTTAACAACTGCGCTGGACTTGGCGCCGTCGCCACGGACTAACTCACATCCGGGACGGCAAATGGTACGTAACATCTCAGGCCGACAGCGGTGATCAAAGCTAGCGGAGTGGATGCGTTGCGGACGCCGCGACTATACGAGTTCTAACGCCTGATAGCGCGCAGCGCGCCGGTCGTGCGCTTCATTTGCGCATTTTGCGGTGTGGACGTCCTGATTGATCACCTGAAGATTTGGCAAGCCCCAATACCCCAGCAGCTCCGGCCACGGCGCGTCTCGATGATCGCCCCACACTCGAAACAACGGGATGCGATGGTCAACCTCGGCGGTCTTCCAAAGACGCCCGCCGGTCTCGCCGCAGCGCCGCGCCTGCAGGCGCCTTAGGAGCCGAGCGTAGTCACTTGGTGCGGTCCAGAATTGCCATGCGACCACACAGGCGCAGTGCCAGGTCGCATTCTTGTTTGGGCCGGCGTTCCATAGGTCGGCATGCCAGCCGAAGCGATAAACCGGTTGCCCGCATACACGACAAAATCCTGGACCTTTCGCGTATGTGCGTTCCCGATAGGGCGTTGGTGGCGTTCGGAATGTGGTTGGCAAGCCACTGTTCCGGCTATCCCCGACCCGCCATGTCCAGCCGCTAGGTGCTCCACTGCGGCTGGCAAGTGCACGCGCCAAGCGATCGGCACGAAGTGGATGGGCGTTCCAATACGAGTCGATGGCGAGCCGCGGCGTCGGCGGCACGAATGGGCGACCGAGCGCCCGAGACAGAACGGCTGACGGGAAGATGCCTGGCAATGACTTTGTCAGGCGCGCAATTGAACGGCGATTTCTCTCTGCCTTCTCAACTTCCCATTTGGACATGGTCGGCCCCCCGGCACCCGGTTGCATGATGCCATCGAAGCCGTAAAGCCTTTGTCACCACCGGATTCGTGGGGGGACTTTGTTGTCGCCGACATCGGGCTCGGAACTGTGGTCCGCATTGCCGCGTTATAGATGGTTCCATCACCGATGGAGGATTCAATGTGCTGGGAAATGGACTACAGGTTCTTCGCCGAACAGAAGAAAGCGCAGGAAACTCGAATAAAAGAAGAACAACGAGCTGGCGTTATCGACAAGCTGCTGAGCGAAGCCAATAAACAAAGCGAAAGCACCAATGCAACGCCGGTCAAAGAGGTCGCGCCTGCAAAGTAGACCGTCTACGACTAACTGAACCGGTCTATAAACCTCATTGGCCTGCTTCGTAACCTAGCTTGAGCCGCTTCGCACGGTTGCAAGCGGGCTTGGTCATTGAGCAAATTGTGGGCGACCCCGCTTATTCAACAATTTCGACCGGAGTGCCAATCGCAAGACCGAGCTCGCGGTCAGCGCGCCCTCGATTGACGGCGATTTCGGCAAGCCCGTTAGAATTCTCGTACCAGAAGGCCGTGCCCGGCGGCTGATCGCTGAAGGTCCCGCGCGCTGTAACACTCGACCGGCTGCGACCAGCCGCGCATCGCGCGGCAGCATGAGTGCCCTCACCCCGCTCATCGCATTGCCGTAATGATCGATGTAAGCGATCTCGCTTAGATCGTCCGGCCAGTCTGTCCGGCGATGCGCCTCATCCGTGCGCGGTCGGCCGGGCGGTGGCTCGCCGCGCGCGAGCATGGCTGCGGCCGGTGCGAAGAGATCGCGCCCGTGAAAGCTGGCTGACAGGCGCTCAGGCTTCCAGTCAATGTCCCAGCTGCACTTGCTTGTGGCACGGCGCTCAATCAGCTCGAATAAGCCGTTGCCAGGGCCGACGTACCATCGGCCGTCGGCCTCCAAAATGATGGGCGGGCGCGTTCCGCCGACGCCGGCGGAGAGGAAGACCGTTTGCGACCCCGCACTATGGCATCTAGCGATCATTGATTGTTGATGGTCCGATCGTCCACAAAGCGGATGGCGATGGGACGACCCGCCACGGCGCCGCCCATGCCCTCAGTGAAATGCAGTGGAGTACAGCGCTTCAGTGCTGCATCAACGGCATCGCGGTAGACATCGCGAACGGCGGACGGCGCGTTGTGGCTCGAGTAGGTCATGCGCGGCGGGGCGACCATCTCACCATCGCGCTTTAAGGCGAAGCGCACGGCGTATTGCATGCCGCGACGCGCCTTATCCTTCGGCGGCGACCCAGCAAGCGCGCAGCGCGGCATACCTTTGGCTGATCGAATCGAGCGTGTGCTAAAGCGGAATTCCGGCACCGGTGTCGATAGATCGTTGCCGCGCGATTTGGAAAAATCGAGAAACGCGGAAGTCATCACCGCGCAGATGGTGTGACTGCCAAATGTCCTCTCGTCCAGTGTTGCAGCAGCCGTCCCGATAGAAACCCGTCATGGGTTTGATCGAGCAGATATCAAGCGGCTGGCCGAGCACGTTCCGCGGGGGGCGCCGCCGACCGCCTCCATCAGCCCTATCGTCCCTCAACATTGTCGTCTCAGCATTGCTGCGTCCCAGTGTAGAGACCTGGACATCAATACGCGGCTGACTTGGTCTACGTCGCCACCCCGTCGAGCAAGGCCTAGCCTTTAGCCCGCTATGCCAAGGTGTGCACGATCACCGGCCCCGCCATCGCCGTGGCTGGCCCGGCGAGCAGGGGCATAAGACTCTGCTCGATCCACGCGAGCGCGCGCCTGTTGGATTCTTCGGCTCCGGCGTAATCGTTGAAGATGCTGATCGCTGTTACAGTGTCGTCGGGCGCATAGACTACATAGTAGGCGATGAAGCCTTCGACATCACTGATGATCGGAATGGCGCCCTCTTTGACCCTGCGCGCCAATTCTTCGGCCATACCGGCCTTTGCCTTTCCTTGACGGATAGCAGCGTACACGGAAGCCTCCTTCACACACGGGTCTTCTCTTATAAAGCACCGTCAGTCAGTTTTGGGTGGCGTCTTCGCAATGGCATGAACCCACAATTGTCGTTGTGGTGTTACCCTCAGTTTGTCGAACCCGCGTAAGTCAATGTACCGTCGCCACGATTGAATTCGTATTGAGTATCATTATTATTTGCACTGATCCAAGATTTGTCGAAGCGAGTGACCCGCAGTCGTCGGCCATCGGAAAATGCAAAAGCTTGCATCATCGATCCAGAAGCTCATACGTTCTTCAACTCGAACCGGCCTGTCGCGTTCGGCCCCACCGGTTGACTGCTTTGCTGATCACACAATTGAACAGGGTGCGCGCTTGCACTGGCTGCGCCAGAGTGCTGAGCGCGACAAAGATTACCGCGCACTCGCTCGCAGTTCTTATCCCATTACAGAAACCTGAATTGCAGCGCCCGCCGCGATCAGGTGAAGGCCGGGCGACAAGCGACCAGCAATTGCAAAACGAAAGGCGCGGCGAGTCAACCCCGCGGTTAAGACGCCGACGACGTTCGAGTTTCGCGATCAATCTCAAATGGCCAAGGCGCTCGGGCTGCCGAATCCGTCGGCGCTCCTCGCCGTCGCGGACGACGTGATCGAATAAAACGGTCTTTGTTGAAGTCGATAAGCCTAGTTATGGCCAATCGCCGCCAGGACAACTATCAAAGAATGTCTGATGTTGGGTAAACCGGACATGACGCGGACATCGCGGACGCGATGCGATTGACCCGGCGCGGCCCGGGTCTATTTCGTGACTTAGTTTTTCTCCCGGTCGATCGCCTCCGTGATAAGGCGCTTCGCCTCGTTGGCGTCTCCCCAGCCGGCGAACTTCACCCATTTGTTGGGCTTCCTTATAGTGCGAGAAGAAATGCTCGATCGGCGCCATGTGATTTCCGGCAGATCGGTATAATTTCAGACGTGCGCGTATCGTTGCGTCAGTTTTGGTATCGGTACGGCGCCCCACTGTCAGCGCTGCAGATTTTCCGATCTGTTGTCGATGACCCCGCAGCTGGCTGCGCTCGATCGGCTCCGGCACGCCGATGCTGATGTCGGCGTCCCCTGGTCGGTGCGGCGGCCATGGTGCAGTTCAAATACTCCTCGACCTCATGCTCGAAAGGGCATTTTTTGGCTATGACAAAGTTCTAACCTATCGAGGCCGTGTGATGTACAAGATCGACCAGGGTCTCGTGGGCCTCGGTTGTGAAGGCCCTGACGCCTACCTGAGGGATGAGAACGGAAACCCTATACCAGAGACTGTTCGCAAAGTGGACATGAAGGCGATGCGGTTTTGGTTGGCGTGGCATCGTCCCGAAAAGTGGAGCAGGCAACGGAAGGTCGAGGCTCCTCGCGAGGGTGGCGTACTTGTCATTGGTGGTGACGTAGCTAAGAAGCCCGAATACAACACAGCCGCAAGCGTCCAAGCCAGGAAGTGGAAGGCGGGTTCGAGAATGATTCAGGACGCAAAAGAGTAGTGTTCCTCGACATTTTCGAATTGCACTATCGGATCGGCAATATCTGCAAACTGCCAAGAATGCGAAAGCGCGCGTCACGATCGCGGGACCATTTCATAAGGTGAGGCCTTCGTCACCTGCCCGGCTTTACGAGCCGACGATGCCTTCACCTCGTTGAGATCCCCGGCCTCAAACGCCGCCGTGAGACCTTCCACGAAGAAATGCTGCGTGTAACCGGAATGACCTCGAGATTGCCGCCGCTTGTAAGGACACGCCGATTCGCCGTTGCAGCGGCAATCAACAAGGCAATCTGCGGAACGAAGGCCGACCCCGCGCCGCAATGACCGGCCCCGGCCCGAGCCGGCGACAAATCGACAGGACCAAGACACCGGGGTCACCCCTCCTTCGATGGGGGACGGGTTCGCCAGCGAGCTGGATTAGTCGAGAAGAACCTTTCCCACGGTGAGGCGCCCATCTGCAGCGACGACACCGCTGTTCCATGGATGTTTGAGGCGGTGATCGTTGTCGAACTGTGAACTTCCGTGCGCCACTCCGCCACCACTACGCTAACCACGTGCACCATTCCGCCGCCCACCGTGGCCCGTTGAATCTTGCGCTATCCGAGCTGTCGTCATACTGTTCGGTGATCGTCAAGAGTTCGGGCTTCTGCGAATTGGCCCGATGCCGGCCTGCTTCTCCGAGCAAGGTGGATCGCGCAGACGAGGCGGCGCTTCGGTGCCGCAAACAAACGGAGAAATCCAAAATGGCTGCCAAGAAAGCCGGACTGAAAAAAGTCAGGCGCGAAGAATGGCGGGTTCAGCTCGAAAAACTTGCCAAGGAAAATCCCTTGGTATCGTACACCGACGCTGGTCGTACTTTTTCAATGGTGCGCCGGATGAAAGCGGAGAAAAAGATCGGCATTCCCATCAGCCTGCGCTCTGGTTACGCTATCTCCACAAAAAACGGCAAGGCGGCGAACGCGATGACAGAAGATGAGTGGGAGGAGTTCTACGATGCTCTGTCTAAACATCTCAGGCGCAATTATCCGGGCTTGTACGCGCGCCTGTTTTGGGCCCGATAAAAGCAGCAGAGAAAAGAAGGGAGACTAAGCCGCCCCGTACGTTGACGCGCATTACGCACGAGCTGCCTGCTGGTTCAACCGCCGTTTCCTTTTCTCCCACTAACCACACCGACCCGCCGGCGTGGCCGGCGAATTATGACACTATACACATCACAAAAAGGACCGCGCTGAGGGACTTAATGCTTCTTGAATTCAAACAAGTGCCCTGAGTAATGGATGGCCGCATGCCGCCTCCGCAGACGATAAATTCCGGAAAGCCGTAAGTCCCTTTCACAGCTTCGTGAAATCACCTCTGTAACACATGCGAATAACTATTCGATGGAAGTTCGCTCAGATCCATTTGAATCCGCCAAATCAAACTTGTTCGATACGAGCAGCTGGGGTGACTTTTGCGACGTCACACTAACCTTGAAGCAAGGCCACCGGCCCGACAGCGGCGGGTGGGTAAAGACCGACGACTATCGGTGCAGACACGCTTTTCGGCACTTCATGAACCTCCTCAACAGAGCTGCATATGGATCTGCATTTCGTCGGCACGGCAAACGTCTTCGTGTATTAGCCGTACTGGAAAAAGGCGAGGTCCGCGCCCGCGGACTACGTTCATGGGAGCGCGGTGCGTCAACAGGTCGATGGCATATTCATTGTGCAATCGAATTGCCCTCGCACTTCGATGCTGTTGCCCTCGAAAACTTGATCCGCGACTGTTGGGCGAAGGTCGAGTGGGGTTACGGCAGAATTCTTGTCCGCGACGGTGCAAACGCGGGCTGGATCAGCTACATGTTGAAAGGCCGTCAAAAGTCGGAATTCGACGGTTTTCTTGACTGCATAATAATTGAGTCTTTGCATAATCCAATTGCTGACGCGTAGACGTTCGTTGGAATCGTGACTTTTTGTAGAAAGGCGTGAGCGAGGGCGGTTGGTCAGCAATCGCCTTGTTTTTTCCCTTTATTGCTTACGGCCCTCGCCAAAAGCCGGCGCCGCCCTCGATCCAACACACCATCAGCGCGGGTGCCATCCCGCGCGCCGGTCGAATCCGGCAGCCCCTCGCCAAGGGATAAAGACCGCGAGCGCCAGCCGGAAAATCGGGAGAGAGAGCTCGACATTGAGCCACCCCGGCGAAGGTCGACGCCGCCAGGTGCCGGCCGCGATCGACCCGGTAGCTCGACGGCGCCGCCAGGCAATAACGCTAAAAAGAAAAAAGCCGGCGCCGCCCTCGATCCAACACACCATCAGCGCGGGTGCCATCCCGCGCGCCGGTCGAATCCGGCAGCCCCTCGCCAAGGGATAAAGACCGCGAGCGCCAGCCGGAAAATCGGGAGAGAGAGCTCGACATTGAGCCACCCCGGCGAAGGTCGACGCCGCCAGGTGCCGGCCGCGATCGACCCGGTAGCTCGACGGCGCCGCCAGGCAATAACGCTAAAAAGAAAAAAGCCGGCGCCGCCCTCGATCCAACACACCATCAGCGCGGGTGCCATCCCGCGCGCCGGTCGAATCCGGCAGCCCCTCGCCAAGGGATAAAGACCGCGAGCGCCAGCCGGAAAATCGGGAGAGAGAGCTCGACATTGAGCCACCCCGGCGAAGGTCGACGCCGCCAGGTGCCGGCCGCGATCGACCCGGTAGCTCGACGGCGCCGCCAGGCAATAACGCTAAAAAGAAAAAAGCCGGCGCCGCCCTCGATCCAACACACCATCAGCGCGGGTGCCATCCCGCGCGCCGGTCGAATCCGGCAGCCCCTCGCCAAGGGATAAAGACCGCGAGCGCCAGCCGGAAAATCGGGAGAGAGAGCTCGACATTGAGCCACCCCGGCGAAGGTCGACGCCGCCAGGTGCCGGCCGCGATCGACCCGGTAGCTCGACGGCGCCGCCAGGCAATAACGCTAAAAAGAAAAAAGCCGGCGCCGCCCTCGATCCAACACACCATCAGCGCGGGTGCCATCCCGCGCGCCGGTCGAATCCGGCAGCCCCTCGCCAAGGGATAAAGACCGCGAGCGCCAGCCGGAAAATCGGGAGAGAGAGCTCGACATTGAGCCACCCCGGCGAAGGTCGACGCCGCCAGGTGCCGGCCGCGATCGACCCGGTAGCTCGACGGCGCCGCCAGGCAATAACGCTAAAAAGAAAAAAGCCGGCGCCGCCCTCGATCCAACACACCATCAGCGCGGGTGCCATCCCGCGCGCCGGTCGAATCCGGCAGCCCCTCGCCAAGGGATAAAGACCGCGAGCGCCAGCCGGAAAATCGGGAGAGAGAGCTCGACATTGAGCCACCCCGGCGAAGGTCGACGCCGCCAGGTGCCGGCCGCGATCGACCCGGTAGCTCGACGGCGCCGCCAGGCAATAACGCTAAAAAGAAAAAAGCCGGCGCCGCCCTCGATCCAACACACCATCAGCGCGGGTGCCATCCCGCGCGCCGGTCGAATCCGGCAGCCCCTCGCCAAGGGATAAAGACCGCGAGCGCCAGCCGGAAAATCGGGAGAGAGAGCTCGACATTGAGCCACCCCGGCGAAGGTCGACGCCGCCAGGTGCCGGCCGCGATCGACCCGGTAGCTCGACGGCGCCGCCAGGCAATAACGCTAAAAAGAAAAAAGCCGGCGCCGCCCTCGATCCAACACACCATCAGCGCGGGTGCCATCCCGCGCGCCGGTCGAATCCGGCAGCCCCTCGCCAAGGGATAAAGACCGCGAGCGCCAGCCGGAAAATCGGGAGAGAGAGCTCGACATTGAGCCACCCCGGCGAAGGTCGACGCCGCCAGGTGCCGGCCGCGATCGACCCGGTAGCTCGACGGCGCCGCCAGGCAATAACGCTAAAAAGAAAAAAGCCGGCGCCGCCCTCGATCCAACACACCATCAGCGCGGGTGCCATCCCGCGCGCCGGTCGAATCCGGCAGCCCCTCGCCAAGGGATAAAGACCGCGAGCGCCAGCCGGAAAATCGGGAGAGAGAGCTCGGCATTGAGCCACCCCGGCGAAGGTCGACGCCGCCAGGTGCCGGCCGCGATCGACCCGGTAGCTCGCTAGTGCAGAAAAGCCACACTCTGAATCTATTCATTGCCTGTTCTACTTGGATACTCTTATGCGCGGACGAGCAATCCGACTGTCAGTGCAGCGGCAGATGGTCATCGATTTCCTCCATTTCGCGCGTTGCGTTCCCTCGGTCCCGGTACAAAAGCGAATGTCGATCGGGGCGCTGACTGCTGCGCGTGCCGCTTCTCGGGATCGGCTGCGGTGGACCGCCATTTTCACAAAGGCGTTTGCCTTGGTCGCCGAGGAGGTGCCCCAACTACGACGCGCATACGTCAAACTTCCCTGGCCGCATTTGTACGAATATCCCACGAGCAAAGCCAATATCATGATTGAGCGCGAGTATCGTGGCGAGCCAGCTCTCTGTCCCGTCTCGATCAAGGATCCGGCGCACCAGCCATTACCTGTAATCGGAGGGCTGCTCCAGCAAGCTACGACCGCTCCGTTGGAAAACAATAAGGACTTTCAACGGTGGCTGCAGCTCGCACGATTGCCGCGACCTCTACGTCGAACATTGTGGTGGATTGGTCTAAATATCGGCCGCCAGCGCGGCAACTTTTTCGGGACTTTCGGCGTATCAGTATACTCGGCACTCAATGCCGAATCGCTACATCCGCTTTCCCCACTTACGGCGCTGCTCAACTACGGCGTCATGACTAACGATGGCAGTGTCGATGTGCGGATCATCTACGATCACCGCGTGATGGACGGCGCGACGGTCGCCCGCGCGCTGGGGCGAATGGAGGAAATCCTCACCTCCGTCATACTCGACGAAGTGCAGTCGCTAGCGCCCTTGGCTGAAAGGAATGATCATTCCTCGCCGAGAAGCGCGACCGCTCGGTGAACTTTTCAGCGCTCTTTTTGACAAAGCTTCGCTTGACACTGCGACGACGTTAGCTGCGATAGCCTCGCCCAGCAACTTAGTGCCCAAGGCATCGAGGCCGAGGTCACCGGGCACTTGAATTGGTCGACCGAAGTCGCCGAAAGATATTGCGTGAACGGGCTGCCGGCCAAATTCGCCCGTTGGTTCTGGTGGGCCACTCACAAGGCGCGAACACCGTCATCGATATGGCTCGTACGCTCGAGTCACAACATGCACTTTGACGCTCTCTCCGTTTCTCCAAAATCCGATCCCGGCGAACGTTGTCAAAAGCGATCAACTATTACCAAGCTTCAGGGTGAGCCAGCTCATTGAGCTCCGGACCGCGGCTTCCACGGCAAGATCGTAAATTTCGACCTGGCTGGCGATCCGACCATCACGCACATCAGCATCGATAAGAGCGCGCGGGCGCAGGCAGAGATCCTGCAGGAGATCACCGCGCTCAATAAGTCGGCGGCAAATATCGCGCCAACGATCGCGGCTGGGGGCGCGGCGACAGCCCGGTGATGTTAACCTGGCGGGCTGGCGTGCATGCTATCAGCTATCGCGGCCGCTCCGTGGATCAGCGCACCACTACTCGATTACCCGTTCGCAAGAGCAAGGCCGCCTCGACCGTGCACCGAGGCAGTAGATCTTGCTCGCAGAGCATTGCCGACCAGAGTTCTCCCAAGCTTCAATACTGCCCCCGTCGTCCGATGTGCACTGGCGATGACGGCCTCGAACGAGTGCTCGATCCAACCGCAGTCCTCATCCGAGATAGTTAGTGAGGGCAAAAGCTTAATCGTATGGTTCCCGTATCCAGCAACCTGCGTGAGCACTCTGTGTTCATTAAGTAACGGGATCACGATCAGTTGGCAAAACAAGCCGCTGCTCGCAGTCTCGAGCAAATTCCAAGATGCTCTGGGCTTGAGCGAGCGGGGCGGTCCAAATTCGACGCCGATCATTAGACCTTTGCCGCGAACCGATTTGATCAGTTCGTGGCGGCGTGACATTTCCTCAAAGGAGCGCAGCAACCGTTTGCCTGTTTGCGCTGATTTCTCGATCAGTCGTTCGGATTCAATCACTTCCAACGTCGCAAGTCCGGCCGCCATAGCGAGATCGTTTTTTGAAAATGACGATCCATGCACGACCGCGCGTGCCATACCGTTGAAGACTTTGTCAAAAACCCATTTGTGGGTCAGTACTGCACCGACCGGCACATGCCCGCCAGACAACGATTTTGCGAGCAGTACCATGTCGGGTTCGATACCCCAGTGCTCGCTCGCAAGAAACCGACCGGTCCGACCAAGCCCAGTCTGGATTTCGTCGGCGACGAACAAGGTGCCATATTTTCGGCAGAGTTCAAACGCGCCTTTGAGATAACCATCGTCCGGAATGATCACGCCTTTTCCTTGAACAGGCTCGACTATGAAAGCTGCAATTGTGCGCGAAGCTAACGCTTGCTCCAATGCAGCGAGATCGTTGAAGGCGATCTCGAAGCACTCGGGAAGAAGGGGACCGAAGCCGGCCCGAAAATTCTCATCGCCGTTCAACGACAGTGAGCCATAGGTCAGACCGTGGAAGGCGTGACTGCAATAAACGATCCCCGGACGGCGGGTCGCGGCTCGGGCAAATTTGATTGCCGCCTCGACAGCTTCGCTGCCGGAATTGGAAAAAAACACTTTGTTGAGATGGGGCACAAGCCGCAACAAGCGCTCAGCCAAAACGCCAGAGAGTACAGACACGTCCAGCTGGACAAGGTTTGGTAGTTCACTGTCGAGGACCGCCTTGAGGGCTTCGCGAACCGTCGGGTGATTACGCCCGATGGCGAACACGCCCCACCCACTGAGAAGGTCGAGATACTTCTCACCGTGCTCGTCGTACAAATATTGCCCTGCACCACGCTGATATCGCTTATCGAAGCCAATGGTCTTGAGTACGTGGACCATCTGCTCATTGAGATGGCTCGCGTGCAGTCGGTAGCGCTCAAGCTCCCGCCCGGCGATGAGCTCTTTGATGTTAAGGCCCATGCGCCATTCCTACTCGGCTGGCGCTCCGACTAATAGGTTAACTGCTGCGAGCCCTTCGGATCGCGAAAACGAAGCCCTGCGCATGAAGCACCTCGCCCCCGGGTGAGTGTCCAGCACACTTCTTGTCACTTGCCGAGTCAAGCCTGAAGGCACGATTTCCGCAGTGTGTTGCCTTAATGCCCATTCGAGCTTGAACCTGCGGCTCATGGTCCATCGCGACCAATTTCTCATAAGAACCTGGCGTCAGCTTCCGGGGCGAAGCGAAAGTGGGCCGCGCGTCAGACCCGGCTGCCTCGGTCGAAAATGACCCCAAAGCCGTCATTCCGCCGACAGGAGCAAGGCGGCTCACAAACCCTCGACACGGAACTCGTGAGGCCGCCAAGATCATCGATAGCGTTTCTTGGGAAGGTCTTCGCGCGGCAGTTAGTCTGCCGTCGTCGGATCGATCAGGGGTGGGGTTCATGCGCAAGGACGAAAGATCGCGCTTTGCCCTGCAAAGCCGCTTACGTTGCGCTCGTGAAGCGCCGCAAAACTTTTTCTTTACCTTGTCCATTTACGGACCGGTTCAATTTTCAGCCTAACGTCCCACATCAAAACCTACTCAACCCTGATCTTTCACCGGTCGAACGCACTTGAATGAGTATGAGGTTGCTATGAAGAAGTTTCTGACTGCGCTCACTGTGGCAACAGTTATCGGCGCGATGCCATTGGCTATGTCGGATACTGCGAACGCGCAGTGGGGTCACCGCGGTTTCTACCGGGGTTTTGGCTACGGCGGGCTGGGCTGGCGAAACGGTGGTTGGGGCTACCGCGGGCTGGGCTGGGGCCAAGGCGGCTACGCTGGCTACGGTTACGGTGGCTATGGCTATGGTGGCCACGGCGGCTATGGTGGTTACGGGTGTGGTGGTTGCGGCGGCGCGATTGTCGCTGTCCCCGTCGTTCCCGTTGTCGTCAGCCCCGCATATTACGGCTGCGGATGCTAGTTAGAACGTCGTGGACGATTACGAGAACTGTTGCCGCTCGCAGCGTCCACGATCGACTTCGCGCCTCACGAAATTGCTTTGGTGTCGTACTAACCTCTTGTGCGCACCGGGGCGACCGCCAGCGGCTACGGCAGCGCGACAGTTTAAGTGCGTTGTTTGGTGCGCGCCGGCACTGAGCAACAAAAGATTTTAGTGTGATGTCTGCCGCCGTGGTAAAATGTGCTTTGTTGGAGCGCTGGTCATGACCAACAAGTGGACCAAGGGGTCATGCCGTCCGTAAGCTCGTAGATCCATGTCGACGGCTCCCCGGGGTAGTCGTTGACGTGAAAGAGCGCTAGCGCGGCCGCCGCCAATGGCGCGGGACCGCACACCCTGCGGCGCGGTACCCGCACTACTGAGCGCCCAACGACTTCAACAAACAAAAAGGACATCGCGTGGCGGCGATGCCCTCTTTGTCCATCAAATGTTGCACAGGTGCAGCATTTGTTAACGAAGTTTTTAGCTCACCAGTTGCCGTTTCCGTGCGAGCGCCAACACAGCCAGATTTTCAGTTTCGATGCGTTCGTCTAAGTTAGCAAAGCGCAACAGACGGGATGCAATCGAAACTGTTCTCGCCTGACCCGGTAGCTCGCTTCGCTCGACCGGCTCAGCGAACAGTGTTAGCGCTGCCCGAACATTGGTAAGCCGCACATCTATCGTCGTTTCACCCTGTTCCTTTGCCCGTCGTGTTGTGATGCAATGCCCTAACCAGTCTCGGCGTAGTCACCTCGGGCAGGGGTAGGCAATGCGACGGCGCGTCTTCATCAGGGCAATAGCTGGTTCGGGCACAAAGGCAGGAATTATCTTTTTCCTGATGGCGTTGTTTGCGTGCCAAGTTGCCTTAGCTGCCGAGCACAAGCGCGTAATGTTGCTTCATTCTTTTGGACAGGATTTCAAGCCCTGGAGCGAATATGCCAAAGACATCCGCGCGGAATTGAACCGGCAATCACCGTGGCCGCTGGACATCATTGAGAATTCCCTGGTCACGGCCCGTTTCAGCGATGAGAACCCGGAGGCTCCATTTGTAGAGTATCTCAGTGCCCTGTTTGCCAAACGCCCACTTGACGTGATCGTGAGCATCGGCGCTCCCGCGGCAGACTTTGTGCAGCGACACCGGCAGCGACTTTTCCCCACCACCCCGATGGTGTTAACGGCAGTAGATCAACGTCGAGTTCAGTATTCTAATCTCACTGGAAACGACGTCGCTGTCGCGGCGAACATCAACTATTTGTTAGCCTTCGAGAACATCCTGCAAGTACTGCCGGACACCAAAGACGTGATCGTGGTTGTGGGGACTTCTCCGATTGAGAAATTTTGGAAGGAAGCGATAGCCAAGCAGGTGGAGCCTCTTACAAACCGAATCAAGCTTTCGTGGACAGATGAATTGCCATTTGAAGAGCTGTTAAAACAAGCCTCCGCGCTCCCGCCGCACACTGCTATTTTCTGGGAGTTGATGATTGTCGATGCGGCGGGCGTCGTACACGAAGGCGACCTGCCATTAGAACGACTTCATGCCGTCGCTAACGCCCCGATTTTTTCTTATGACAAATCCTTCTTTGGTAGCGCGACCGTAGGTGGCCCGCTTCTCATAGTGGCCGATACCAGCCGACTGACGGCTGCCGTTGCCGTTCGCATCCTGAACGGTGAGAAGGCAAGCGACATCAAGGTATCACCCGTCGAATTTTCAGCGCCAAGGTTCGACTGGAGGCAAATGCAGCGCTGGGGTATCAGCGAGAAAAACCTTCCGCCGGGGAGCGAGATCCTGTTTCGTGATGCGACGGCATGGGGGCAATATCGCGCTTACATCTTGGCGGTCGCCGCTGCAATTCTGATCCAGGCCGCGCTGATCTTTTGGCTGCTTTATGAACATTGGCGTCGTCAGCGTGCGGAAATTCTGGCGCGAAACACCATGTCAGAGCTGAGCCATGTGAATCGCATGGCAACGGCAGGCCATCTATCGGCCTCAATAGCGCATGAGGTCAACCAACCTCTGGCAGGCATTGTGGCAAACGCCCAAGCGGCACTTCGCTGGCTAGAAAAAGCCAACGTCGATGAGGTGCGCGAAAGGTTGAATGTAATTGTAAGTCAGGGGTTCCGGGCGAGCGACATTATCGTGAACCTTCGCGCAATGTTCAAAAGTGACGTGCAGAAGAAAGCCCTCGTCAATATCAATAAGCTTGTCCTGTCGGTTCTCGCGCCCGTGCGGTTCGATCTGCAGAAGTACGAGATAGAACTTCAGACGCAACTCGACGATCAAATTCCAGAGGTGCTCGGCAATGAGGTTCAGTTGCAGCAAGTGATTTTAAACTTGGTCACGAATGCCATTAAGTCGATGAGCTCATTGCAAACTCGCGTACTGCGCATAAAAACCGAACTGAGCCAATCCAATACAGTGCATGTGTCGATCGAAGACACCGGGACGGGCATTGAGACGTCCGACGTCGCGCGGCTTTTTACGCCGATGTTCACGACCAAAGCGCGTGGTATGGGAATGGGTCTTTCGATCTGCCAATCAATCATCGAAAGACATGACGGTCGGATTTGGGTATCCCCTGGGGCAACCGGAGGCTCTATTTTCCAGTTTGAATTGCCGACGATAGCTAACAAGGCTAGGCAGGCTGCATTGGTGTAGTCCGGCTGGTCTCGACGCTTCCAGGTAGAGTCGAGATGTGGCGCAGTGGTTGTAGGTTGAACATATCCGTTTTCCGCCTCTTTCGTCTGGCGGTGCCTTACTGGTTCGGCCGTGACCCCGTTTCCACATCCCGCGCATCGAACCGGACATGCAGATTTCCCGCATCCGGCTCTCGGACGAGACTTCACGCCTTCACCCACGGCACGTCGTGCCCAAGCGCGGTTAGGCGTACGAGCCCGAAGTGCCCATAAAGGTGCGAGAGTGGATAGGTCCCGCCCTTGCATCGCCTGACCTTGTGCTTGATGCGCAACCACCGGCGCAACCGCATAGCGGTGTAGTTGTCGACCGCCCGGTACGCTTTGGTGACGGCGCCTACTTCGAAGTAGTTCGCCCATCCGCGTAGCGTGCGGTTTAACTTCTGCACCATCTCTGTGGTCTCTTGCCAAGTCCCCGATCGGGCGGTCAGCGCGTGGACGTCCTCGACCATGCGCTTGAGCTCTTCTTCGATGGCCGGTATCCCAGGCGCGCCCGGCCAGTTCTCGCCGAATGCGTTCGTCCGAACTTGTAACCCAGAAAGTCGAACTCTTCTTCCGGTACCGTACAGATGCGTGTCTTCTCCTCGTTGACCGTAAGCTTCAGTGTCAATGAACGTCGAAACGGGACCCTAGATTTTCACCCAAAAGGGACCCCCATGTTACGGCTGGCAGGAGCGGTAGCGCTCGCCCCGGCGCAGCTGGTCGGGATTGCGCAGCCGGGGCGAACGCGGGAACGCTAGGCGCGGTTCTTGAAGCGCCAGCTCTCGTTGCCGGTCTCGACGATGTCGCAGTGGTGGGTGAGGCGATCGAGCAACGCCCTCGATCATGTCTGCTCCCGGGGAGATCCAGGGCTCGGGACCTTCGAGCGAACCAGGGCAACGACGGAATGGCCTTTCGCCAGGGCGTCGCGGACGATCAGCCGTCCGGTTCCGCCCTTTGCATCCAAACAAGATCATGTTCGATTTCGATCTTCATTGGTGTGAGCGTCGCGGTTCACGCCATCACGGCCTTCTGGCCGCCGCGAAGACGTCGCGTGCGGACGTCGTACCCGCTACGTGCTCCGCACCCTCAACTCCGAGGTCCATCCATCCTGCATTCACGGCCTCAAACATTTCTTCGGCAGGTCCGGTGTGGCCCTTCGGGATGCCGAATTGCTCGAACGCTTCCGCCCACCCTGCACGCGGGACTGCAAAGGCTTTCACGTCGAGATATTGGACTTCACCCAATTGCTCCGCGACCTCATCTACCATCGAACCGAGCTCGACGACGCGCTGCCCTGACCACGCCCGGTCAAAAGGGTTGCGACCTCCGCGCCGATGTCGTTCGTCGCGACGCGTAGAGGCCGCCCCATGTCATCGCGCCCAGAAGCAGGGAAATGATTTCCGGCGGCGACCCCAACTCACCAATGCGGACATGGGCGCAGATGGCACCTCCCAAAAAGCCCGTCACTAGGATCGCGCCGAGGACGGCGGTGGCCGGGATGGCGTAAAGGATGGCGCAGGCGAGTATGATCGGGCCCACGACACGGGTCAGGTCCATCGCGAACCCGGTTTCCTGCAACATGCTCGCGATCTGTGCCGGCGCGAAAAGCTGAATAGTGCCGTCTGCCACCAGAGCGATAACGACAAACGCGCTCATTATCCGGCCGGCCCACAGGGCGCGATGCAAGGTCATACTGCCGAGCGAGCTGGCGCGCACCGCTATCGTGCCGGCCTTGCCGGCCTTCATGGCGACTTATCCCGAGTTGGAGCTAGAGGTGTCGAGTACGGATCGCCGAGTTGATCTGGTTCAAGAGGGGTTTGACTGCGTGTTGCGACTTGGTCCCATCGGGGACGAGACGCTGATTGCCCGCCCGCTGGGAGTTACGCATGGTCAACGCCGCCAGTCCTGCCTACCTGGCGCGCTATGGCGTCCCTCGATCGCTAGAAGATCTGCAGCATCAGAACTATCGGGCAACTCATTTCGCAAGGACGTTCGGCGCAAAACCCTATGGATGGGAGTATCCGCACGGCGACAGCTACGCGAGGCTTCAGTTGCGAGGTGCGCTGCACGTCAACAGCGTGCAGACCTACGAAGCCGCTGGTGTCGCCGGCCTTGGCCTGATTCAAGCACCACTGTTGGCGGCGATTGGCCGTTACTTGGAGAGTGGAGCGTTGATAGAGCTCCTACCAGATTTTCAGCACAAGCCGCTCGACGTCTCCCTGGTCGTAGCGCATCGGCGCAACCTGTCGCGCCGAGTCCGCGCATTCATGAAATGGATCGAAAATGTGCTCGTGCTCTACCTAGAATAGCGAAACGAACCGCTTCGTCAGCTTGCTCATGGTCTTGCGCACTCGTGCAGCGCCTCATCGTTCACGGCTCTTTGCGAGGTCGATAGTCGCTCAGGGGCGGATGCTGCGATGTACTCAACCTGCGACACTCTTTGCATGCTACGCTCATGCAACAGCTTCCTTGTTCTCTGCTTACAGCCTCGGGCTCGTTCGCTATCTGCCTGGATCATTTCTAAAAATTAACTTTGTACCCCGGGATCACATCTTGTGGTCTCCTTTGGGCCACCGCGAACTCCCAACCTACCGCACGCGAATTTAGGTTGTTGTTGTCCAAAGAATTACTTGTTATTTTCCGCCAAAGACTTGGTTGCGGACGATGCAGCGAAGCTCGGCCCCACAGTCGATCAAGCAGCTTGCGGATTTACCGACAGCATCGGGTGGGCTGTCGCGACTTGCTGCCAATCGCGTACGTGCGGCGGGAATCAAATTGGAACCGCTTTTATCGCGTGTCGGATTGACCATCGAGCAAATCGACGATCCGGAACAACGTATTGCTGCTCGCACCCAAATCGCTTTTCTTGAAGCCGCCGCCCATGCGCTTAGCGAAGAATTCTTAGGTTTCAGTCTTGCCGCGGAGTTTGATTGTCGAGATCTTGGACTGCTCTATTACGTCATGGCATCTTCCGACACGCTCGGTAATGCATTGAAGCGAGCGTCGCATTACAGCCGCATCACGAATGAGGCCATCGTGCTTGAGTTTAAGGAGGCGCCTGAACCTACACTGCGCCTAGCCTATTCGGGAATTCGGCGCCACGCTGATCGGCACCAAATGGAATTCTGCATCGTCGCCATGGTCCGCGTGTCTCGTTTGCTCAGCGGTCGGCAGTTTTTGCCCGAGCGCGTATCAATGCTGCACGTCCGGTCCGAAGGAATTTCGACGTTTGCCCGTTACCTCGGGAATGACATCGAATTTGGTGGCGGCGCCGACGAGATAGTTTTCCCGGCAGGCTCGGCGGATTGGGCGCTGGTCAACGCTGACCCGCGCTTGAACAAAATCCTGCTCAAGATGTGCGACGACACCCTGACCGCTCCCAAGAGCAACAACGCGCTCCGCGTCACGGTCGAAAATACAATCGCCCACTTGCTTCCCCACGGTCAAGCTCATGCGAACACTGTCGCCGAGAAGCTTGGGATGAGCGAGCGGACGCTGGCGCGTCGGCTTGCGGAGGAGGGCGTGACATTTATCGAGATCCTTCAGCAGCTCAGGGCGAGCTTGGCGGGCCGCTATTTGGAGGACGAGCGCATGCCAATTTCGCGGATCGCTTGGCTTCTCGGTTTTGAAAACGCGAGCTCTTTCAGTCACGCCTGCCGACGTTGGACGGGCAAGTCGCCCCGGGAGCTGAGACGTGTTGATAGAGCAATGGCGTAGATCCGGAATTCCGGCGAGAACGAAGAGTGAAGGTGCCGCTACCTGAAATTGTTTCAAATCACTGGCCACTCCCACTAGCAGCTAAATGGACATGTTGCGCGTCCCGATCGCGACCTCGCCGGGCGAGTCGTACGGGCACCGTGCGCGGGTTGTGATGGATGCTATCGAAACTAGGACCAGTTAACCCGGCGGGACTGGTGCGCGCGCCGGGTGACATCGACTGTCCAGAACCGACTTTGCTGCCTTTCGGTGAGACTGGACTGCATGCTTCTGTCCGGGCATGGAAGTGCTCTTAATAAACAACAGACTGACAAATCGTACACCGCAAGTTCGAAATTCTTTGTTGTTTGTTCGATGTTTGTTAGGATTAGACATTGCCGCCGTCGCTATAAATTGACATCAAGGATTCTGTTTGAAAAATATGTGAGAGACGCCTTGGCAACAATTTATCACGGAAAACAGTTTGGATTAACGCGTGGGAGAGCGTGCGTAATTCGACATTCACGGGTGAAGACGGTTCAACCATTTATATTATCTGCCGCTTGTTTAATCGCGTCGATCAACGTCGTTGCTGGAAATGGCTTATATAAAAACGCGACGCCGCCTACGGCAAAGGCCTGGCGTTCAACACACCCATCGCGGTGCCCTGTCACAAAGATGATGGGAAACTTGAAGCCGTCCGCCGCCAATTGGCGCGCTAGTTCCACGCCGGTAACGTCGCCGAGATGAATATCAACAATCAGGCAAAACGCGCGGCATGTCGAGGCGCACGCGAGAAAAGTCTCGGCTGAATCGAAGGTTTCCACGTCATACCCGTATGCAGACAAAAGCGCCTCCAGCGATGCGCGTATTTCCGGGTGGTCGTCGACGACGGCAATAATATTTTGCAGATTTGACATCGATCTCATCCATAAAACGCGTGGCTGATGTGGTGCGTCAGCGGACTTCAAGGTCGGAGCTGATCGGCAGCCGCTGGGGGGTGAAGTCTTGCGCACCACGCGCTCAATAGGTGCGACTTTATGAGATTGTCTTGTTATTATTCGCCAAAGCTTTGTCTGCGCGCGCCAAACCGAGGATGAAATGACTGATGATCGACCCAGGCACACACGCAATCTCGGATTAAAGCGGGGGAAGAGTGCTTGGTTACGGCACAGATTTTCTTGGCTTCAGCATCGAGGACGGCATCGTAGAGGTCGTCCCGCGCGATCACTTCAAGCAGGCTCGTGACAAGTTCGACGTCACTGACGCCGATGGCTTCTGCACGTTGGCGCAGCCGTGACATGGCAAACCGGCTGAGTTGCAGGGTGGTCGACAAGGCAAAGGCATAGGACCGCTTCTGCTTTGGTGGCTTAGGCGCTGGCACCGGCGGCGCAACCTTGACCACTTTCGCTACGCGCAAGCTGATCTGGGCCTGCGAGCAGCGCACCCTCAGCGTGCCAACCGTGCAGCCGAGGCGGGCCGCGATGGCTTTGGCGTTAAAGCCCTGCTGCACCTGCGTCGGGATGCTGGCGAACACCGCCGTTGTCAAAATCATTTGTCTCATTTTTATTTGCTCGCCGTCTAACTGACACACCCAATCCTCCGCAATGCAGCAATTCGGAAGTTTCTTGGCTAAGGGCCACGCTGATGTGGGAGCCCTAATCCCACCGTGCTTGTCAGTGCCGGCCTATGACCGGAGCTTCCTTCTAGCCGCGAACGTTTGCTCTATTTGCGCGAGGTTGCGCAGTCGTCGCAGGACGCGCCAGATGCTTGGCCCGACATTTTGGGCCAGGACCGCGCATATAGTGCAATTCCGGTCGATAGGGGCTGAACGCATCACCGATAGTCCGCCACAGCTCGCCCGCCGCTCTCGCCAATTCACGGCACATGACACTCTTCCATACCCTTAACTTATGACCGGCTATTCAACCGCTCCAAAAGGGCCGATCAAACCAGCAAATTGCCGGTGCGCGGTCAGCATTCGATGAGTATCGCAGCGTCATATGTGGCAACTTCCAACAGGGGTCTTGTTATTTTGCGCCAAAGTGTTGTCGTCGCGCGCCAACTTCGGTCTCAAATATTCTGATCGCAGGCAGCTTGACCGCGGCGATTGGGAGTCTTGGTCATTGCACCAAACGAACAACATGCTGCCGCGCCAAACAACGTGACCGCAGAAATCTTTTGTCGCTCCCATTCGCCCGTCGCGGCGTCCGCCTGATAGAACAACCAAAACATCAGAGCGGTTACAGCGGTTACAGGCCGTTACGAAGGTTACAGCGGTGGCGGGGTATATAACGGTAACAGTTACCAATTTTTTTGCGGTGTTTTGCGAGGTTTCGCGAGACCAAATACCAAAACGCGGTCACCGCGCCGAAAACTTTCTGCCACGATGGCGTGCGCGGCGGCGGATGGTCCTGCGCAAGCCGGAAAACTCGAAGCTAGTACAACCGGTGGAGTCGGTTAGTGATTTGACCGCCGAATGCCAACCGCATCCGCCATCCGCACCAGATTGGCCAATGAACGGGCCCCCATTTTCTTCATGACGTTGCCGCGATGGAGTTTGACGGTGACTTCGCTAAGGCCGAGCTCGGCTGCAATCTGTTTGTTCATTAGACCGGCGGCGACCAAGCTGAACACCTCTTGCTCTCGCGGTGAAAGAGTTGCGAGGCGAGCGCGCATGTCCAAAGCGGCCATTTCCAGGATCCGACGCTCACGATCGCGCGCAAGCGCCGCCTGAACCGCGTCAATTAGATCCTGATCACGGAACGGCTTAGTCAGAAATTCGACGGCACCAGCGCGTATGGCGCGCACGGTCATCGGAATATCGCCGTGGCCGGAGATAAAAATGATCGGGATGTGTATTTCGGCGTTGGACAGCTCGGCCTGAAAGTCGAGCCCGCTGACTCCCGGGAGCCGGACGTCGAGGATCAGGCAAGAGGCCGCGCGGTGATCGGCGAGACGTCTGTTTTTCAACAACTCGGCGGCCGAGCCAAACGCCTCAACCTGCAGACCGACCGATTGCAACAGGCTTTTGATTGCCTGACGCAACGAAAAGTCGTCCTCTACTACAAAAACAAGCGGATCGGTTTCGCGATTCTTTTTGACAGGTTCTTCGGCCATTCGTTCAGACACCGACCCAATCCACGACCGTATGACCGTGCCCCGGGCAAACACTGGTTGACGAGTGATAAGAAAGTAAAACCGGCGCGCCCGTGGTGGCAAACGTGGTTAGCGCTGACCGAGAATTGCCTAAGCTTTCGATCCTACGGCTGTTGCCGGTCATCGGCGCATGAGCGGCTATGGAGCCGCCGGCACCGTCGACCAGACAAAACCCACCAGGGGTCGACCATTTTCGACGCAGTTTTCTTTTATGCCTCCCTGGGTGCAGAGGGAAACAAAAAATGGCGTTGGATGACACACGCCAGCGATGACAGGCGCCTTGCCAACGGGGGAGCAATTGTTTTGTGCAACGCAACTCCGGATGCCCCGCAATCGGTTTGTCGTGACCGGACCTGAGTCTTTGCTAGGCGCACACCATCAGCTCAGCACTTAAGCGCATGTCGGGGCACGAAAGCGACAGCACGGAGGCGCGCAGCGTCAATGGAATGATATGGCTGGGCAGCCGAACGCAATACTGACGCAATCCCTCGACCTCGATTGGACCGTTACGCCGATGTGTTGCGGATCAGCGGCGGCTCGAATAGGCAGCCATTCTTCCGTCTACGCGAGTGGTGTCATTGAACGGGCTACTATCCGAAGGCTTCAGCCACTTCGTTACCTCCATAGCTGCTCCGGTTGCTTCCGGTTGGAGCCGTTGCCGGGTGGGATTTGCACCCACTGGAAAGCGCCGCCTTTTCACGGCGCACGCCAAGAACAGACATCAGCCCTTAGGGCGAGGGGCGACAGAACGAGCCCGCTCGCGATTTGTCCGGCCCTCTTTTTATAAGATGGGGTAATTGGCCGACGAGCTTGCGGAAGTTGCCTAGCATCAGCGTCGGACCGTCGTTCCAAGACATTTCGAAGTCTGCTGATCCAGCAAAGATCAAAGAACAACTTCGTCACGCCAATGAGCAATTGGAACTGACGCGTCAGCCCTATCCCGGTCGGGGCCACGCGGCAAGGTCAGTGAGGCGTGAGCGACTTCACCAACGCTTCCAGGTTCTGCGGACGGACGTGAATTAGGCCACGCCGCGGAGCATCAATATCGGCGATCAAAAGGAAGGCTATCGCAATGACAAACGGCAACACGAAAGCGAGTTTTCTCGCGGCTTTGTTATCACGAGACCGAAAGCCGAACAGCACGTAAAGTAGACAATACGATTGCAGAGACCAGGACCAGTAGCCTCGGCGAGCGTCTTTGTGCCACAGGCCGCCCCCCCAGCTGTCCACGGCATGATCATTGTGGGACCATTCCTTCGAATAAACAAGACCACTAACCACGCTGGTTGCATGTAGATAAGGATCAGATTGGCATGGCGCGTTCATCTACGCTATAGAGCTAGCGTCCGCACACACTCGATACGAAAAATCCAATCAAGAGGCGGTGCAATGAAACGTCGGGATTTCAACCGACTTGTACTCGGCGCTGGAGTTAGCCCCATCGTTGCGAAATCATCGCTCGCACAAATGTCGGGCGAGGAATTGCAAACTACACCTTCGAAGGCGGTCGCACCAAGCGTCATTATCAAGAATTCCCCACGGACCTACAATCAGATCAATGTTCCGCGCAAATATACGGCTGGGCGACGACGCTTCACCATTTACTGGACTTGGAGCTACCCCTGGGAAGCCAATCGCGATGTGACCGAGCTGGACAATCGTTTCTCGACCATGACCGAGGTGCGCCGGGTCGGTTGGCCGCGCTACGAGAAACCTGAATGGTCGGAGCGGGAGTTCCTGCAAGGCATCGCTGGAACGCTGGAATTATTTCACCTGTCGACCGTGCGGTTTCAGAACATCGTCGGTGAGGCCACCGGAAATCCCGTCGTAGTTTACCAGCGGATTGACCAAGCGGGTCAGCGCTTGCCACTGGACGACCAGGTCCTTGGCGACACCGATACGATGATGATCTTTGGTCTGGATCACATGATCACGGAGCAGGAGGCAAGCCCAGCGGAAATTGAAGCGGTCCGAAACTTTCTGACGCGGGAGGGCACCTGTCTAATGATAGGACCGCATCACGATGTCGGAGTGTCTAGCGATCCGGCGGAGCGCCAGATGGAATATGCGCACCACGGCGACCCCTTGGTCCCGAGGCAGCAACGCTTCGGCCTGTATACGCGTTCCCTCATGAAGGGGTTGGGCGTACCAGTGGAGAATCGATGGGGCCTGCGCCCGGCGCGATCGCCGGAGACAAATCAGATCGCTCCGCTGACGGCCATGAGGGACTTGGATAAGCACGGATGGCTTACTGACGTTACAACGTTCAATTTCCACCCGCACCTGCCGCATTATGCTCTGACAACAGATGACACGAAGTTAGTTCGCGTTTTGGCGCGACAACCGGTTGATATGACGCATCCCCACCCGTTCACGGAAGCGGGAAACCGGGAGTTCAATACATTCCTTTGGATGCCACCAAGCGGGACGCGAGCCGGCGATATTTTGCTGGCTGATCTAACGATATTTACGACGTTGTTCGGGGGCACCGAGAGCCTAGACCGTTTCTGGAATAATCTGGCCACGCGGACATAGTAGATGCATGGCCAGCCCTCGAAGACGGTAACGGAGCCGGGTCGCAAGTGCTCGTGCTCAGGAGAACTATTCAAACGTGAGGACCGGCCGCTAACGGCGTCCGCTTACCTTTGCTTGAAACAACAACAGAGCGTCAAACGACGCTCGCCAATGAAGGAGGGACAATCATGTCACAGGACCAATTTGGTGAAACCACCCGCCGTGCTTTCCTCGGCACGGCAACAGTCGCGACGGCAGCAACACTGGCCGCACCGGTCGCAGGCGAGGCTCAAGCCGCCGATCCAGGTCATCCCGCCGCCACGACCAAACTGGCGGAAGCGAATGCGGATGTTCCCGCACAGCTGATGGCACGCGCTAAAGCGGGCGACTGGACGAAACCGGCGGCGATGGCCATCCCTAAGGAGGGATATTTCGAGCTTGAGAAGGGCCGTTACGGTGCGATTTTTCCGAAGACCCCGGCCAATTATGGCTTCACGATCATCGCAAAGATCAAACCGGGGCGCGAGGACGTAATCCGGGCGTACGGGAAAAAAATAGAGGGCGCTATCGCTGGCGATCCGTTTGTTCTCGCCCCACTCAAGCTCCACTACCTGAGATGGGTCCTCTTCAACATCGGCAGCGACACGTATTTCATGTACCAAGGGATATTCGATACTGACTTCGATAAATATACCGAAGACGCAATCACTCTCTTTAAACAAACCGGCGTCGATACAGTCTTCGAAAATCTTGAGGGCTTCCCGATGGATTGGAAGACGAACGCTCCGGCATTCGTTAAATTCGTACGCGAACATCAATGCCCGAGCTTTCTCGAATATGGTGAGTATCCGTTCGTCACCGCCGACGAAATAAAGAAGGCCCTCAAGGTGAAGGCAAGTTTGTCCTCGATGCTTGACCAGATGCAGTAGCGGGGCTGCGTCGACCCTGTCTATTCGTCGATCTTCTCACGGCAAAAGTGTCATCAATCGGCTGAGAGCGTTGGAAGCCTAGATGCTCGAGTTCGACGACATCCAGTACATCTTGCTCACGCGCGTGCCAGCGCTGACCGGTCGATATGAATTTCTTTCGTTTCAGCAGCCCGCTCAAGGCCGCGCGTGGCTCGAGGCCATACGGGAGAAGGTACCATCGGCCAAGGCGGTCGCCGACACCGTCAACCTAGAAAAACGCTGGGTGTCCGTGGCGTTCACGTGGAACGGATTGCGGGCGCTCGGAGTGGATGAGGCGTCACTTGCGACCTTTCCGGAGGAGTTCCGGCAAGGAATGGCAGCCCGGTGGCAGGTCCTCGGTGACACCGGCACGAACCATCCTGATAATTGGGTCGGTGGCCTTGGGGGGCCGCAGCTGCACGCGATCGCCATTCTATTTGCTCGCGACGAGGCTGAAAGAGAGCGTAGCGTTCGCGAGCATAAGGCACTACTGGCGCGCACTCCCGGTGTAGAGGCGCTGTCATCGTTGGACTTAGAGGCGATACCGTTCCGATATGTACGTGAACATTTTGGCTATCGCGACCGGCTCACGACCCCGGAAATTGAGGGAAGTGGAATTGAACCGACACCCGGCTCTGGACCGCCGATCAAGGCCGGCGAATTCATCCTTGGCTATCCCGATGAGGACGGTCCTGCACCGAAACTGCCGCAACCGGAAAATCTATCTCGTAACGGCAGCTACATGGCGTATCGGCGGTTACAGCAGCACGTAGGCGCTTTCCGCGACTTTTTGCGTGAGCAAGGCGGGCCGACGGCAGATGAACAGGAACTGCTTGCCGCAAAACTGATGGGCCGCTGGCGAAGCGGGGCTCCGCTTGTGCTGGCGCCCGACAAAGACGATCCGTCGCTCGCGGACGACCCTCAGCGCAACAACGACTTCAACTACGCTAAGATGGATCCGCAGGGTTACGCTGTCCCGCTAGGCGCGCACATTCGCCGGATGAACCCACGTGACACGGCCGTGAATATCCAGCGGCGCAAAATGCTTCGTCGTGGGGCGACATACGGGCCGCCTTTACCCGAAGGCGCTTCCGAGGATGGGGTCGAGCGCGGTATTGCGGCATTCGTGATCTGCGCAAGTCTCGTACGGCAATTCGAATTCGCGCAGAATGTCTGGGTGAACGACCCAAATTTCCACGAGCTAGGAAACGAACGCGATCCGATAATCGGCGCTCAAGACGGCAGCTACGACATAACTATTCCGAAGCGGCCAATCCGACGAAAGATAAAGGGACTGCCCGCTTTCACTACCGTAAAAGGCGGCGGCTATTTCTTCCTTCCGAGTATCAAGGCGCTTCATTACCTGGCCACTCTCAGCGGCTAGATCGAATGCCTCGTCAACGTCCTGAGCGGTCTAGAATAAAGATGAGACGACCGGGCATCTCAAATCAATTGTTGCTTTGAAGCGAGAATAATATCAAATTTGAGCATGATATAGGCATCACGAGCGGAGGATAACAGAAATGAGGTCTCTTCGGATCGGCCTGTTTTTTTGTTCTCTCATCTCCATAAGCATCGGCGCGACACCAAATAGTCAAGCTCAGTATGCCGTCAACATGTCGTTGGTGACGTGCACACAATATCTCGCTATGCCGCCAGATCGATCTCGCATTTTTTCTGCTTGGATGAGTGGATGGTTTAATCAGAAAACCGGCTACACGTATATCAATCTTGAAGCATACGCAAGGAATGTCGAAAATGTTAAAGCATGGTGTGCCGCTAATCCGGGTGAGCTAGTAATGACCGGGCTGCAGCGTGCAACAGGACAATAGGTAGCTCCCGTGACAACACAACTGAAAGTACTAATGTGTATTTCAATTGCGACCGCGATTTTGATCGTGAGCGCACAGGGTCCAATAAATGCTCAAACACTGATCGAGATGTCGAAACTCAAGTGCAAAGACTACCTGGGGGCGCCGGTCGATCGACGGGAATGGTTTGCCGCTTGGATGAGCGGTTACTACAATGCTGAGCGAAACATGCCGGTGGTTGATTTCGGAACATTCGCAAGCAACAAGAAGAAAGTTGAAAAGTATTGCAGAGGCCGCAAGGACGAAAATCTGATGAACGCAATTCGAAAGGTCGCTGCTTAATTGCTGACGCAATCCATCATGAGGACATCTTATGCCTTCGCTACAAGCGCGGGCGCCCTGCGGGCTGGCCGCGCCGCGGACTGGCACTCTCGTCAAGTGAACTAGGAACCAACGTAGATTAAGTGCACCGGAACGGATGCGCGGAGCATGATCTGTCCGTGAAGAAGGGCCTATCTTAGTACGGGCGGCACCATGCAATTTGGCAACCAGCCCCACCGCCGCGGTGTATGCACCGGCGCATTGAGATCGACTGGGCTCTTTCCAGTATGACGCCGAAAGCGGTGCCCGCCATACGGGCTTGCGTGATCATGCCGTCGGGCTGATAGGCTGGCGAGATTTTCTTGCGATTAGGGCTGCTCTCTTGTTTGCTTTGCGAAAAGATGTTCTTTGTTCTTGTTAATTGCGTCCCGCAACTTGGTTTTCAATTCATTATGGTTTGTGAAAAATTGCACGTTTTTATGAATATCGAAGTGAAGTTTTGTTGGCGTTCCGGGCTTCAGCACACTTTGTTTGCTGGCGACGTATATGATCGGACGAGGCGGCGCCTCCGCAAATCCCGCTTCGAAGTAACATGATTGCCGCTCGTCGGTTAGATCCGCGACTATGAAAGTCGAATTTCTTATTTCCGTTTTGATCCGACCAACCAAATCTTCACGGGGATGCTCTTTATCGATGCGGATAGCAACGCATCCAGTTTTGGCTATTATACTCTCGATACCGATGAAGCGCTCGTCGTATTCACGATATACACGCTGATCTTCTTGTGTCCCGTGCTCCTCGCCCTGGACGGGCATAATTACGAATACGCGCGGAGCATTGCTGACCAGAAGTTTTTTCGCTTTCGCTTCAAATTGCGAAAATTGATTTCTCTTCCCCTTTGTTAAATCGGACAACGGTCCAGTGACATGCACCGGGCGGTAAAGCCCCACCCGCATCATCTGCGCCATGCCGTGCGCATCGTTGCGGTCCGTCTTATTGATCTGCGCCTTCAGCACCGCCTGCATGTGCCACTCTGCTTCGGCGAGAGCGCTGTAAAGCTGCGATAATGGCCCAGCTTCCAATCCAACCTGCTTGAAGTGGTAGATTGCTTACTGCGCCGCGCCAGAGTCTTCGGCGACCACCCGCCAAGGGATAAAGAACACCATCTCGCCAGCCCGAAATGTCGGAGAGAGAGCACGCCGCAAATTCCGGTCAACGCGGCTTTCGATCAGGGCTGTCGGCGGCGTCGACCCGGTAGCTCCGCAGGGGCCGCATCGTCGGTCGCTCCGATCGCCCGAGCTCCAGCGTCGGCCCCGAACCGGAATATCACTGAAAAGGAATCCGGCGCCGCCGGCGACATCACCATCGTGCGGCCAGCAGCCGCCGCACCACCCAGGCGGACCGAGCAGATCGAGATCCGCCATTCCGGTCAACGCGGCTTTCGATCAGGGCTGTCGGCGGCGTCGACCCGGTAGCTCCGCAGGGGCCGCATCGTCGGTCGCTCCGATCGCCCGAGCTCCAGCGTCGGCCCCGAACCGGAATATCACTGAAAAGGAATCCGGCGCCGCCGGCGACATCACCATCGTGCGGCCAGCAGCCGCCGCACCACCCAGGCGGCCCGAGCAGGTCGAGATCCGAAAGAGCCACTGTCGGTGCTGCGGAATTTGCGATCGTTGGCGATGACCCCGTAGCTGGCTGCGCTCGACCGGCGCCGGCACCATCGCCGCCGCCCGGCCGCCTGGCGCTGCCCTCGTCGGAGCGTCAGAAAGCGCGCCAAGGCGACCCTCGCCGTCTCTCGATCCGTTTTCATACCTCGGCTTGCGCCCTTTTCAGGACGGCTTGCACCCTTTTCAGGATCGAGCGTCTCCGACCGGCGCGAGGAACAGGGAGGCGCCGCCTCGGTGAGCGAAGGGTTGAAGGTCACGCCCTGCACTCGGACTTGCCGTTTCGATTGAGTGTAGCATACGGGGCACCGGTATCCTCCGCAATTACCGAGCAATCCGGCGCGAAGCGGCAATTTCGGCTTCGAGACGTAACACTGTTTACCGACCGGAGGTCGGAATACTTCATGACGAATTTTCCTTCGCGTCCCGGAAGTGGCCCACCACATACGCGGCAAGTCATCTAAACGCCCGCTTCAATACTGACGAGCTGGCAAAGTGGTTGTAGGGCAGTTGAATAAGGACGCCTTGCCTGTGACCATACGCCCCCGCGTAGAATTCTTGGCGCTCAAGTTAGCCACCTGACCACGCGCCCCGCAATCCCATTTCGTTCCTTGGCCTTAGTGGCGCAACAAAAGCTATATGGCCGTCTGCGCAAAGCAAATTACTGCGTGTTGTGACTTTTTGGCACTAGTGCGCTGGTCGAAAATCGTAGTGAAATGTTCAACTGATTCCTAAGGGGGCTTCGATGAAACGAATTTTAACCGTCGCTGGCGTGATGATCTTGGGGCTGATCGCGATGGACAATCAGGTGGTGACCACCCCGTCGGGCTTGGCTGTCGTAAGGGCGGGACAAGCACTTGCGGCCGATATGCCGGCCCCGCCGCCCCCGCCTGTCGCCGCGCCAGTTGGCAAGGGAAAAGCACCCATTGGCAAAGGCAAAGGCAAGGCACCGCCAGCGCCGGTTATTACCAAGGGCTAAGCACCAGTGAACTGGGGAGCTGGCCATGCCAACAACAGAGATTGAGCCTCCGCACGTCGTCGCGCGGCGTGTACTCGATGCGTTGTGTGAGCGATTTCCCGATAAGTACATTGCGCTGGTCCAACCGCGCTCAGTGGCCGACGACCGACCGCTGTCTGACCGAAATCGCGTTATCGCCCGCAGCGATCAACCTCAAACAGTGCCGCGATCTAAATAAGCGCGACCGCTGGAACTGCCGGACGTAATTTCGGGAAGGTCTCGCAAAGATAATGACTTTAGCGCGCGAAGACGTGGAGCCGCGCGCGATCTGCGGCTTGAAGCCTGCCCATAGCAGCGGCAGTATAATCGGCCACGCGAATCAAGCGCCGCCATGAGCGATGACCGAATATGCGAGCGGTGCAGCGGCACCAGAATTGTTGACAGCCGTGCCTGTCCCAATTGCGGGGTCGTATTGCCAGCTCCGCCCGGCGAGCGGCCGAAGCCACTGGGTGACAAATTGGGCAGGCACGTATTCGGGCACTTTTATGTGACGAACAGTTCAGCGGGGAACGTCGTGATTTTAGAAGCGCGCTTGCGGAAATACGCAACTGAGTATGCGCACGTGCTTACACGACATCCCGAGAAAAACGTTTTTGGCCGCAACGCCATTCTCTCTTATCGTATATCGGCGGTGATTGCCGACTTTTCATTTTTCCCGAGAT
>CAWDZD010000050.1:0-120342 GCA_963806465.1 uncultured Alphaproteobacteria bacterium
CATCGTGTATCCCGCATGGGACGCCACGCTGCCGGCGACATTGTCGCCGACCGTGATCGCGGCGATCATCCGCGGACGGATCGGCTTTGGAGGAGTTCTGGTGACCGACGACCTCGCCATGAAGGCGCTGTCCGGCACGCGGCGAACCTGGCACGCCAGGCGCTCGCGGCAGGCTGCGATATCGCGTTGTTTTGCAGCGGCGAGCCGGCGCCCACCGCGGAACTACTGGCAACCTGCCCGGATTTGACCGGCGCCGCCGCGGCCCGCCTTGCCGCCGCGCGAGACCTCGCGGTGCGCCGGCGTCGCGCGATCGATCCGGCGGCGCTGGCCGTCGAGCGGGATCGGCTCCTGGCGTGACCGACCTCATCTTTCAGGTCGCCATGGCGGTGATCCCCGCGATCCTGGCGATCACCCTGCACGAGGCGGCGCATGGCTATATGGCACTCGCACTGGGCGACGATACGGCGCGGCTTGCAGGGCGGCTGTCGCTCAACCCGATCCGACACGTCGACCGCGTTGGGTCTCATCCTGCTCCCAGGCTTCCTTCTGCTGTTCCAGTTGCTGACCATCCATCGCGTCGTCTTCATGTTCGGCTGGGCCAAGCCGGTGCCGGTGTCGGCCTGGAAATTCCGTGACCCGCGCCGCGGGATGGCTGTGGTTGCGGTGGCCGGCCCGGCGATGAACTTCTTCCTCGCCTGGGTGGCGGCGCTCCTGCTGCCGGCGCCAACCGGCCTGGCCGACAACGGCCTCGACTATCTGGAGGTCGTCATCGACCAGCACCCGGTGGTGGGGCTGTTTCTGTTTTACTTCATGCTGACCAATCTGGTCCTGGGCCTGTTCAACCTGCTGCCGATCCCGCCCCTGGACGGTGGCCGCATCGCGGTCGGCCTGCTGCCGCTCGAGCTGAAGGAGAGCTGGGCAAAGCTAGAGCGCGTCGGCATCGTACTGGTGATCGTGTTGATCCTCGTGCCGCATCTGATCCCTGGCTTCGACCCGCTGGGCGCGGCGCTCAATAGCGTGGTGCCCTGGGCGTTCGACGTGCTGCTCCGCCTGGCGGGGCACGATGTCGGTGGAACCGACGTGCAAACCCAGTTCGCACAGCACTTTCGTGAATGCGAAAGGCGCCGGTCGTGTCTCTATCGGCTGAGGAGTTTTGTCATTGGGCGACATTCAATCCAATCAACGCTGAGCTTCTGTCCCGGCTTCCCTCGCTTGAATTGAACCAGTGCTATTTGACGGCTGGCTGCCTATTCCAAGCGGTCTGGAATCGCCTCTGCACGCGGTCGGCAGGCTGGGGCGTGAAGGATTACGACGTATTCTACTTCGACGATGATGACCTGTCGTGGGCGGCTGAAGATGCCGTCATCCAGCGTGTCCGCAGGCTGTGTGACGACCTCGGCGTAATCGTCGAGGTGAAGAACCAGGCTCGCGTCCATCTTTGGTACAAGCAGCGTTTCGGATCGCCTTATCCGCAACTCCGATTCTCGCGGGAAGAAATTGATCGCTTTCTGATTTCCTGTACGTGCGTCGGCATCGATGTTTCAAGCGGTGAACTATACGCACCGAATGGCCTGCAGGATTTGCACGATGGTGTCCTGCGAATAAATCCGCAAATCGGACGTCCAAGCCTGTTCCGACAGAAAGCCGAGGACTATCGAGTTCGCTGGCCGTGGCTGACCATTGTCGATGCAGAGAGCGATAATACCATGCGCCCTGAATGTTGACGATCGGAACTGGCCCACACATGTCATGGCCGGGCTTGACCCGGCCATCTGTACCGGCACTGCGGCTGCAAAGATGGCCGGGTCAAGCCCCGGGCCGTGACGGTTTTGCGGTAACGCCGCGCCTGCCCGGAAAGTCAACCTTTAGGACGCTTGGTATGAAATTCACCGTCGTGCCCATCCACAGCGAAAAATCGGCCCGGCCGCCATAAGCGACCGGGCCGCAAGGAAGGTCCGGGTTGACCTGGGCCATGAGCCCAATCGACAGGCGCGGGTGTTGGGGCAGCGCCAATCGACGGAGGCCTTGATCGCACAGCGAGAGGCGCGAAGCTGTGAACTAGCTCACAGCCAGCGACGAAAATTCAGCGCCGGAAGCGGGCGGCCGGATGGTTCCCCGGCAAGCGGGCACTTCCGCCGCCGAACAGCTTCTGGCGGAGCGCCCCAGGCGCGTATTCCCGTTTCATCACGCCGCGCGACTGCAACTCCGGCACCACGAGGTCGACAAAATCCTCGACGCACTCCGGCATCACCGTGCGTGACAGGTTGAACCCGTCCACATCGGCTTCGTCCACCCAGGCCTGCACTTCGTCGGCGACCCTGCCGGGGGAGCCGACGATCGGCGCCTGGCGGCTGCCCAGCACCATAATCTCCAGCAGCTTGCGTGGCGTCCATTCGGTGTCGGGGCTGCGCACGGTAATGGCCTCCATGCCCAAGAGGCCATCGCATTTGTCTTGACGAAGCGGATCGGCTCATCGGGGCCATTTAGCGCGAAAAGTCGAGGCCAAAATTCGAGCGAGAGGTTCGGCGTGTGATGACATCACTGGTTGATTGCGACATCGGGCGAAAAGTTGGTCCGTTAATGATTTCAAAGATTTGCGCGGCCTAGTGCAGGCGGCACGCGATGAGGGAAGCGATGAAGATGATCTGGCTTGCCGTCGGCATTGTCGTCACGGCTACATTGGCGCACGCAGAAGATATGGCGGAGATGATCTCGCAGTACCGACACGAGCACGGCCTTTCGGCGGTTAAGACCGACTTGCAGCTCACGGCGATCGCCGAACGGCAGGCAAAGGCGATGGCCGCCTCGGGCATCATGGATCACAACGTGGCAGGGTCATTCGCCTCCCGAGTGTCCGGGGCACATCTGGGCATGGCGGCTGAAAACATCGCGGCCGGCACGAAGACCTGGGCCGAGACGTTGCATTTGTGGCAGACCTCGCCGGGCCATAATGCCAACCTTTTGCAATCCCAAGCCGATAGCGTCGGGGTCGCCGTCGCCCGCAACGAGCAACTCGGTACAAGACGTTCTGGGCCATGGTGATCGCGGATAAGTCGACGAAAAGGAAGGACCGCAAGGCTACAGTAAGCGGTGGTGTCGACACCTCCGAAAATGCGATCGACACCGTCAAGAACTTCGTCTGCAAGTACCTGTGCTAATCGCGAGCCGATCGCGCCGACTTCAGTAGATGAAATATTAGGGCAAGCGGAGGAATTGGGCCTCATACATCGTCGCGGAGGCGTAACCAAGAGGCGGTGTTCTGTGACCGACTATTATACGCTCATCGCGCAACGGAGCGCGTCGGGCCGCGAGGTCGTCGAGAGTTCGAGGAGTTCTTAAGAGAGTAAGGTCGGCACCAAAGGTCGCGGCAAGTTCGAGAAGTTCTTGCGAGAGGTGGCCGAAGATGAGGATGAGGACGTGATCGATGTCGAGTTCGAAATAAGTTTCAAGCCGATTAACCCGATCACCGCCTTCCTTGAGCCGTGTAAGGCTATAATACAACGAACCACCCCAGTACTGACCACTGGCGAAGACGGCTTGTCAGTTCTCGCCGGCGGCGCCGATGCCCGTTGGTGGTAGCCAGAGCGAAGTGGCCCGATCACCATTTATGCGGACCTACTTCCCCTCCACGGCGCTAATGTGTCGTAGGACCTAAACCGGTAGCAGAAAGCAGGACTTCATGTCAGAACAATTGGGGCTTTTATTTCTCGGCCTGTTTGTGCTTGCGGCCGCAGCTTGCGTCTACTTGAGCATCACAATGTCTCGCCGAGTTCAAATGGGGATCAACCGATGGCGCAATGAGGAGAGGCAAGCGCTCGAAACCCAACTGAAGCAACTGGCCGCTGCTGATGCACGCATGCAGATTGAGCGGTGGAAGCAAGAACACGAACAGGAAAAATGCTATGACGGCGGCCGATGGTCTCGCCGCCGTGGTGCGTGTACGGGCGGTCATGGCCGGGTATGCCTTTACAGGGCTTGATATGGCGAGCGCTTGCAAGCTAAGGCGAGCCACTGGAGGCCGGTAATCGTTTGGGTTAATGCAGTCAGCCAAAGATGCAGCGTCGCAAAGACGAACCCACCGATTACCAGAGCTAGGCCTGTCGGAATGCATGTCATCAGCGGCGGCCGGCCAGGGTGTCGAAGCGCCGAAATGAGGGTAAAGCAAAAGAAAATATTGCCTGCAGAAAGAACCAAATCCTGCCAGCTGTCGCCGGCAAACAGTGATAGGATTTGCTGAAACATATCAGCCCTTCGCGTTTATCGCCCCGTCACCACGAGACTAACTGTCCAACAGACGGTTGTCTGCGGCATGGTCCACCCGCCGGTCGCGCTAAGTTCAGCCGCTAGGGCTAGTGTGACTGCCAGCGACCAGCCGGAAGGGACCGTGGAACATTGACCGTCGCGAATTGGGTATGGGGGTCACAATGCTATCGCCCAATGCAGGCTAATTTTTGCAGGTAAGGCCCATCACTTCCGGCGCGGTGGACGGCCCCCTCATCAATTAAGTCGATTGGCGCAGCCTGATTTCGACAGGGCGCGGCTAAATTTTTTTGGCGTGCGATCCGGCGGCCCTTGCCGCTAAGGTGACGCCGCTCAAAATCCCTTTAGGTTTTCAAAAGGGCGGGCCCCGGCCCTTTTGCTTACCTCCGGTGGCATGCGCCAACGACATATAGCGGTTTTGCGCATTCGCTTCTTCGGCAGCTTGGCGATGTTGGCGGCGATGCGCCGGACCTCGTCATACGACGCGCGGCGGCGGACATTCAGACGCCGGTATCCTGACCTAGATCAATGGGGGCGACTGGACCACGGAAAATACCAACTCGACCCAAAAACTCTGTCACTCGCCAACGCACAGTTCACCCAAGCGAGGGCAAGCTCGTTTAAGGCCAGCTTCTCTTGTTCGCTTTTGGCCTTCGAGGCTTGTTGCAGGGCCTCCTTGGCAAACTCCTGATATACATTGGCATCCGTCATGACAGTCTCCCATCAAGGGGACACCCCAGAGGGAGCCTACGTCCATCGGCGAGCAGCATTCCGTATCGAAGTGCTCACTTTGGGGGCAACAGGTCACATTGGATTGCGCCGGATTATGAGTACATGCCCTGCGGATTCGGCCGCCCTTTTTGTTGCAAGAGATTCGATGCGCCTCCAAGAGTCGAGCTTCTGGCGGCATGAAAAGGAATGCGCAAAGAAAAGCCCCGGCACTCCCCAGCGCCGGGGCCCGGTCCAGTCGTACGGCAGGAGGTTGTGCAACTGTTCCGTCTGTCACTGTAATGCGCGGCCGTTAGCGGCCGCTTAAGCGACGCAATCGAGACTGGCAATGTGACCGTTAGCATCGATCAAGATGCGATCACCAGCGCCGTTTCATCCGACCGAACGGTTCGGCGAAATTTGTCGTAAGCCTCACGAGCAATGAGGCGACGCAAATTTCCAAGGCGTCCGCGTGGATTTTATGCGGAATATTTGGATCGATTGATTGCTAAAATCGGCGCAAGCGTAAGCCTGCTGAGGACATTTGCGATGATGAATATTGGCGGCAACGACGTAAGCAGGAGAATCAAACAAGATTGTTTGATAAGTGATATTAGCTTGTGGGTTCCATTTAATGTCTCAAAACAATCATTGATACGACAGGTGTTTTCGCAATTGCAGTGACAATCTGACTTAATTTCCTTTGGCCCTAGTATGTGGGTTTCAGATTCACCATGTAATTGCGGCTAGTGACAGTATTGCGAGCACCGCCGCTAGCCTAATCACAAAGGAATGAAAGCACCATCCATCATGGCTGAAATCAGCATATGGTCCGCTGCAATCATTGTCATGCTAATGATGTTCGCAGCATCGATCGGCTTCGTAACCGCTGGAATCCTGGCCGGGGCGCGCTCTCTGAAAGGCGACAGCAACAGACCGAATGGAAGTGACACCCAGGCGTTCCTAAGGAAGTTCAAGGAGCTTCGCCGATCTCGATAGGCATCTAACCAAATCGCAGGGACCATACGTCGTTTCACAAGCGCGGTCGAAATTTTATTTTTAGCCCGCTTCGGCGGGATTTTTCATTTTTGATGTTAGGGACGCGCGCGTATCGCTAGAAGCGTCTCGTTGCGCAAAGCGCCGTGACTATTACTACCATGCCAGCACCAATTAGCAGAACTTCGGTCCCGACATAGGTAGAGGCGGCCTCGGGGGCTCCTGAGACAGCATCGGGGTCGGGGTTATTAGCTGCCTCGGCACAAACGCAGCACAGATAGGCAGCCGGTTTCCATCGCGATCGAGGATTAAGGTTGACGTGGTGGCTCCTAACACGGAACCGCCCCCTGATTAATTCCAGAGTAAACGCCGGCATTAAAACAAGCGGCGTAACGCCGTCTCACGACGCCCCGAACTCAGGATGCTCTTCGTGGAATTTCTTACGCGCTACGTCTCGTCGTCGGCGCGATATCCATGCGCGGACATCGTCGCGTAATGCTGAGGCCGAATGGTTTTCCTCATACTGTTTGTAGGTCTCACGGGGCACTAACGCCGCCCTACGAAGATCGTCCCATTAGCGCGGCAGGAAAGGAACGTATTGCCGCCAGCATGCGAGCTTACTGGCAGCGTGTTAGATCAGGCCAGGTTATTTAGACCTGCTACGAAAAAACGCGAACGAGTGCCCTCGCTAAAGCTAGCAAAGTGGTCCTGGAAAGAGACGGACGAACAGGCCAAAGCGCGCCGCGACGCCTATCTCAAAGAAAGGTTTCCCGGCAGTCATCGGGGCTGATCTGAAAGTCAATTTCTCGAAAACCGCTGATTTCGCCATTTGATTGTATTTTCGCCCATTGAAAATACGGGCGAATTCGTCCGGAGCAAACACGACTGTCCGTAATTTATGCAGAATACCGACAGTTCATTTCGACAATTAGTCGTCACTTTACGCCGCTCGATCGTCGCTGATCGTCGCCTGACATTAGGGATGGTCACCATGAGGGGTGTGGCGTGTAGCGGCGAGGCGCCGGGCCTCGTCGCGGGTGAGCAAATTGGCAGCCGTGCGAGCAATGCCGCGGGCAATCACCTACTGTGTCGCAAGAACGAAGGCGCAGTATGGCCACGACAAGATCGACGCAGTTTCCTGACTTTTTTGACACTTGCCGCGCGCGCCAAGCTGGACATAGGTGGTACTGGGTCGAACATGGGCGAAGACGCCATCATGCCGCAGTTAAACGAAGCCCTGCAGCGAAAGCGTCGAAGAAAAGCGGTGCCCGTATTGGGCGCCGCCGGCCTGTCGCTGGCGCTAGCGAGCGGAGCCTCCGCCAGGCCGTCGGCGGCATGAGCGGGAATCTGCCGGCGCGAACGGCCCGGGTCAGTCAGCAACTGACACTGCGTGACGAGGAAATCACCGACGTCAGCTTGGCGACATTCCATGTCTTCGACAATGAGAATACGCAGTGGCTGCGTACGCGCGTCGCATTCGGCGCCACACTCGGCGCCTGCGGGTCGAGTTTCTATGAAAACCCGCCGGTTTCGAGCGGCCCTGCGTATCCGCCGCCACCGGTCCGTCGGGCGAACAAATACCGCCACTCCCCCAAGCGCACGTAACCGACAACGCACGGCCCGCGTCGATGGAAGTTTCACGCTTTCCTGGACGGACCACGGCGGCGGGAAGCGGCGAGCGGAGGGCATGAGACTAGTTGGTTGCGTGCGCGGAGCGTGTACTCATAAACGCGCCGCATTCACTGTCGGCTATTGGTGCAAGAACAGACATCGCCCGGACACTTCCGCGTGTCGCTGAATGACAGCCGGAGTGCAGCCGCCGCAAATGGGGCGATTTTGGTGAGGCGTTTGGCTTCGCTGCGTGCTTGGCGGTATGGAAGTGCTTAGGAAGACCGACGCGCGTTAGCATAGCGCGCGTATAATTCACCGGCTATCAAGCGCGCGAACAACGCTAAAGCCCACAACGGCGGCGTCTGTTTGATGATTGCTTGGCTCGCCGCTGCAGCGATAGTCAACCAACGTGCAGGCAAGCCGCGGCATGTCGTCGCTGCCAAATAGTCGTAGAGCTTGAGGACCGAGTCGGACCAATCGAGTTTGTATGGCTCGTCGCCGATAGTGAAATCGAAGTGCTGCAAACGGAGCCTGATTGCGTAAGCCATAAGCTCGCGCAGATGAAGCGCCCCCGGCCCAAAGCGCGCAACTTCGCTATCCGCATAGCTTGCGAGCATGTAATAATAACAATCGCGAAACACGATGCCAAGGTTTGCTGCCGCGCGGATGTTGCCGACTTCTACCCGGCTAATGTGTACCAGATGCTGAGTCTTTCGGATTTGTCGCCAGATCGAGATAGAATTCGCGATATCCTGGGCGCGCAAAGATGTCGCGAAGGCCTTTGCATGCCAATGACCGGCTTTTTTGCTCAAGAGCATTTCGAGCGTGCGCCGGGCATCGTCGCCATCAGTCGCGGTAGCGAAGCGGATTTCCCCGTACTTCGCCATATGCCGTCGTTTACCTCGGTCACGGCTGCGCGTCACTGAGGAACGCTTGGTGCGATAGAATTTTTCCCAGTCATCGCTCAACGCGGTCAAATGGGCGCTCATTCGGCTGGGCATGACGTTGAGATAGGTGAACGGATTGAGTCTGCGCGCCGACCATTTCCGGCATCTTCTCAAACTCGATACAGTCGTGACACAACAGCGGTTCGCGTTGCACCTGCTGCCGCAATTCGCACCAGACTGCCAAAAAGCGTTCCGGCGTGAGGCGCTCCGAGAAATTCGGGGCGAGCAGCGGTGCGTTGTAGTCACACAAATCTTGGCCGAGCCAACTGAGTCGGCGCACGGCACGTCTCGGCTCGACGGCGAGCGGTAGCATAAAGGTGATGGTGCCGTCGCCGAAGCAGCCGATGACCACGACCGGACGGACGCCTCGGCGTTGACCGATGTGGCGCTGCCAGGTCGAAAGCCAGTCGAACGTCTGGAACGCCGTGCAGTCGGCGACGTGTTCAAAGCGCCGCCATTCGGTTTCGACAGAGCTCAAGTCGCTATAAATGCAAACATCGATGCCTCCGAACTCGTAACGGCGTGCATGTGCTGGATCGAGCTCGTCGAGTAGCGAGCCTTGGTTGCGAAAAGTCTTGGCGAGCGGCACAAGCATTTATCAATCCAACGGTCGGCTCAAAAAGAGTTCCGCAACGGTGTCTGGCCGAGAAATCAAGTTCCGCAGCACCGTCGTGACTTCTGCCGCGCAATTGCTGTATCGCATTCTTGGGCTACGTTTCTACAGGCTCTTTGAACTTGCGTTCTGGCAAGCATTGTCCGGCAGCTTGGCGATGTTGGCGGCCATGCGCCGGGCTTCGTCGCGCGTCGGCAGAGCATCGTCATGTCGCCCAGCGTGAGTGCAGTGGCGATGTTCATGGCTGCAGCCCGTGGGTCTTTTTCAAATGGCAAAAAAAGCCTCGTTGCTGCGGAACGCGTATGGGCAGCTTTCCAGCTCCCGCGCCCTGAGGCCTAGTCGAACGATGCACAGCCGGCAGCAAAGCCGGCTCGATCCGTCGCCGTTCATCGTCCGCACGATGATCGGCTTCCGCCACTCGATCGCCGGCCAGCCCGTCAAGCAGGCCGCGTCATGCTCGGTCAGACCAGTCATAGTCGTCTTCTGCGCACCTACTCCTGCGGCCGCAGCAGCAGCTCCCGCAGCTTGGCGATGTTCGCAGTTCGTCGCGGGTGAGCAGATTGGCGGGTGGTTCAGGCGCTGCTCGGCGATAGGAACTTCACCGGCCTAGTGGATGGTACCGGGGCGGTCGATGCAGACGAAGCCGATATAGTCGCCGTATCTTCGGTGCTCGCTCGTTATGAAGGAAATCCGCCCCCAGCGCGCGCACCAATTGGCCGCCATCTCCCGGTAGGCGCCTCGCTCCAGGTCGGGCAGGTAGGCGATGATGCCGCCGGTATCATTCCCGGTGAGTCCCTTGCCGGGCGAGAAAAACCGCGCCGGCATGCGCCGCGCTGCAAAGGCCAGGCAGCAGCAAAGCCAACGCCATGCTGAAAGTGAAACCCCGACCCATTGCCCTTCTCCCCGCCCATATCGGCCGCTGCGCAAGCTTAAGAGCTTGCGGCCGAATGAAAAGCCGGATGGCGATCACCATCGGCTGCGCCGGTTCAGGCGTGGCCTGCGGGTCACAGGAATGTAGCTATTTCCCCCGCACAATCGTTCCGGTCCTTCACGATGAAGGCGGCGCCGTTGCCCTCGACGGTCCGCCGCGGGAAGCGGCGGGCGGTCTTGGGACATCTCCCGCTCCGGAAACGGCAAGCCCGGGGCGGACCGCGACGTATCCTCGCTCGAAGCGAAGGATGAACGCGGTCGCGCCCCTCGGCACTCCATCGTTGCAAGCGCCGATGTGCCAGAAGAATGGGCGGGCGACCCGGAGCATATGCGCATCAAGCACTTTCATGCTCTCGCGTTGCTCCGCCGTGAACTTTGGCAAAGGGGGCTTCGCCATGTGGGCTTCAAAACACTCTCGGCACTAACCTCAACACGACATTCAGCAGCATTTCCAGCCAGTTGAAGTAGTCTCGTTCTTGCCTCCGCAATTTGTACAGCCCACCGGTCCGAACAGTGGGCTTTTTTCTCAACAGTATCTCCACGGCGGCGGGAAGCGGCGGCCCGGGCGATCATATTGCGAACAGCGTTTTATGCCCTTGAAAGCGCCCGGGACTGTGATCGGGTACTTGTCGGCATTGCGCTCAAGAAATTCCGAGCGATCTAAGGCCGTCACCGCCGCGATGGCGAAGGACTCCCTGAATGTTGCGTAGAAAGCGCTATGCTTCTTCTCCTCGGTGAGCGCCCAGGAATATTTGAACTGGCCGCCGACTTCCCGCTTACCTTGCTTCAATGTCCGCGGCGTTGGCATCAACTGGATCAATTCGGCCGGAAGCTCGCCCCTTAAGGCGCTCACATTGGAAAAAAATATTGTCTGGACACCGCCCGCAGGCGGGACAGATAAGCCGTGCGCCTCAAAATGCAATGCGAGCCCGAGTTTCGCTCCAAAGACGTCGATGTGCTTCTTTAGAATCGGACCGTTTACTCGCAAGACGCCAGCTCCAGGCCATGGAATGTCACGTGGCCCCGCACCTACTCATTTCTTCAATCAAACCGGGAATGTTGTTACGCACGCCGCCCAGCAAGCGTTCAAGGTCGTCCGGCGTTCGCGCGTCGGGATACGCTCTTGCCAATAGTGCAGCGGCCATATCGGAAAGGCCGCGTACCGTTATTGCATTCCCGGCAGGTGGGAAATTCTAGTCCCTTTGGCCTTTGCCTGTCGTCGAACATTGCAATTGGGGGCATATGCTCGATCGTGTCGGCCGGATAATCCCGCCGCAATAGATGCACCAAGGGTGCGCTGTTAGGATCGCCGCGTGTGCGCGCCGTACACTTTTCGCTTCGTTCATAGCCGGGTTGTTGGAAGTTCTCAAGCCTTCAGCGATACGTTGTTTTCCGCGCGGGCCCCAACGCTGGGTCCGATGCCGCCATGAGAAAGGCCACGAGCCTTGAGCTAAGACGCGAGCGTGGCAACTTCAAAAAGGACGTGCATCAGGCGACTAGGGGCAGGATAAGGCTCACCGCGATAATGCTGCGCCACAAATATCCGAAGCGCCGAGGCAAGCGGAATATCATTGCCTTTATGCTGGTTGATGACGCTGAACAATCTGCCCTGCGTCACCCTTCGCGATAAGCGATTTCACGGAGATACTGCCAGAACTCGGGCTCGAGCGCTAAGCTTGTCGGCCGATCGTCGATTCTGACGTGCCGATGGATAAGCGTCGTCTTTGTGCGCTTTTTGCTATAACTCATGACTTGTCGTAGACAGAAGCAAATAGCATCCGGTTGCTATCGGTTCAAATAGCATGGCAAGGGCTAAGACTGTCAAACGTAACGACGAAGTCGCCATTGGCATGGGTGGAGGCCCATATCCTTTGGTGCCGCTGCCTGGCGCTCGTAATATCCGCACTCTCTCGGCCCGCTTCATTGCCGACATGCAAACGCATTGGGAAAAGCACGGCATGGCGGCGCTCGACGAGGTGCGCCAAAAGTTTCCCGATCGGTATGTCGATAATTACGTCATGCTAGCGCGGGTAATCCGGCTTGAGGCTGATGTGAAGCACTCATCGGCCAAGCCGAAGACGGTCGACGAAGCGCTGGCAGAACTGGAAAGCAGGGTAGGCACTAAGGGCCGCCGCAAGTTTGAGAAGTTCTTGCGCGAGGTGGCCGAAGATGAGGATGAGGACGTGTTCGATGTCGAGTCGAAATAAGCCACGCCGTTATAGGCTTTCCGCAGGTCCAGCCTTAAGGCTTGTCAGCCGTCAAATTCAACCTTCTATGATAAGGTTTCCGCGTTGGGTTGGCGTCACGTGCCCCGACACCGACAGAACCTGTGCTGGACACCCTTTATCGTTCGGTCGATCATGCGTGCTGGGAAGAGTTAGGCCGCCGTCATGGACATCGTGGTCTGGCTGCGGAGCCTTGGCCTCGGAAAGTACGAGGCTGCGTTCCGCGAGAACGAGATAGACGAGACGGTTCTTCCGAGCCTGACGGCACGAGGACCTGAAGGAGCTTGGCGTCACAGCAGTCGGGCACCGCCGTCAAGCTCCTCGATGCCATCGCCGCTCTGCGTAGCGACGCGAGCGGCAAGGCGCCCTCCGCTGACGCAGCGACCACGTCGAGCGCACCGAGCGCCACTCCCGAAGACCGCGCCGAGCGCCGCCAAGTCACGGTGATGTTCTCCGACTTGGTCGGCTCAACGGCGCTGTCGGCCCGCATGGACCCTGAAGACCTGCGCGAGGTCATTTCGGCCTATCAGAAGTGCGTCGCGGAGACCGTGCAGCGCTTCGGCGGCTTCGTTGCGAAGTACATGGGCGACGGGGTGCTGGTGTACTTCGGCTATCCGCAGGCGCACGAGGACGACGCCGAGCGAGCCGTGCGCGCAGGGCTGGAGTTGGTCGCTGCAGTAGGTGGCCTGAAGACCCACGCGCCCCTCCAGACGCGCGTCGGCATCGCAACGGGTCTGGTGGTCGTCGGCGATCTGATCGGCTCAGGCGCTTCTCAGGAGCAAGCCATCGTAGGCGAGACGCCGAACCTTGCGGCACGCTTGCAGGGCGTTGCGGAGCCGAACAGCGTGGTCATTGCGGAAAGCACTCGGAAGCTCGCTGGGCAACCTGTTCGAGCTTGAGGACCTCGGAGCACAGGACCTCAAGGGCATCGCAGGGCCGGTGCGAGCCTGGGCGGCACTGCGACCGGCTTCAGTGGAAAGCCGCTTCGAGGCTTTTCACGCGAGCGGGCTGACTGAGCTTGTCGGGCGGGAAGAAGAACTCGAACTGCTGCTGCGGCGCTGGTCGAAGGCAAAGATCGGCGAAGGCCAAGTGGTGTTGCTTTCCGGCGAGGCAGGCATTGGCAAGTCTCGACTGACGGCGGCGCTGCTGGAACGCCTCGCTTCCGAACCGCACACGCGCTTGCGCTATTTTTGTTCTCCGCAGCACACGGACAGCGCGTTCTATCCGATCATCAGCCAGATGGAGCGTGCCGCTGGACTGGCGCACGACGACACTGCGCAAGCGAAGCTCGACAAGCTCGATGCCGTGCTCGCGCAGACTTCAACCCCTATCCAGGACGCGGCCCTCTTTGCCGAGATGCTTTCGCTGCCGAATGATGGGCGATACCCCGCGCTCGACTTGGCCCCGGAAGAGCGCAGGCAGAGAACGCAGGAAGCTTTAACGGCACAACTCGCGGGACTAACTAGACAGCGACCGGTGCTAATGATCGTCGAAGATGCGCATTGGGTCGATCCGACGAGCCTGGAAGTGTTCGGTCGGACGGTGGACCAGATTAAAACTCTTCCAGTGCTGCTCATCGTAACTTTCCGCCCCGAGTTCAACGCGCCTTGGGCTGGACGGTCGCATGTGACGAGCCTGGCGCTCAACCGACTTGGAGAGCGTGAAGCGGCCGCCATCATCGCGCGCCTTGTCGGGAACAAGGAGCTGCCTGCGGATGTGATGGCGGAAATCGTGGAGCGCACCGACGGCATTCCGCTGTTCGTCGAGGAGATGACGAAGGCGGTGTTGGAGGCGGAGGGCGAGGGCGAGGCGCGGCGCACCGCCGCCGCGGTTCCGTCCCCGGCCCTGGCGGTGCCTGCAAGCCTGCACGCATCGTTGATGGCGCGGCTTGATCGGCTCGGTCCGGCCAAGGAGGTGGCGCAGATCGGAGCGGCGATTGGGCGAGAGTTCTCTCATGCCTCTGCTGGCTGCGGTGGTGCGCAAGCCGGAGGCGGAACTCCAGTCGGCACTCGACCGTCTCATTGACGGCAGGTTTGCTGTTCCGGCAGGGCGTGCCGCCGCATGCGACTTATCTGTTCAAGCACGCCCTGGTGCAGGACGCGGCCTATGGCACGCTGCTTGCGCGAGCCGCGCCGTGCGCTTCACGCTCGCATCGCCGAAACCCTCGAAAGCCAATTCGCCGAGATTGCCGAGAGCCAGCCGGAGCTGCTGGCGCGTCACTGCACCGAGGCTGGGCTGATCGAGAAGGCCGCGAGCCTATGGGGCAAAGCGGGACAGCGGTCGCTGGAGCGCTCGGCGCTGGTTGAAGCCGTAGAGCAGCTTACGCGCGCCCTCGACCAGATCGCGACCTTGCCCGCCACTCCCGCGCTGCGTCGCGAGCAGATCAAGCTTCAGGTCGCGCTCATAACCCCCTCATCCATGTCAAAGGGTATGCCGCGCCGGAAACCAAGGCGGCTGCGGAGCGGGCACGTCTGCTGATCGAACAGGCTGAAGCGCTCGGAGAGCCTACCGAAGACCCGCTGCTGTTGTTCTCGGTCCTCTACGGCTTCTGGGTCGCAAGCTACGTGGCGTTCAACGGCGATGCTGATGCGCGAGCTTGCGGCGCAAGTTCCTGTCGCTCGCCGAGAAGCAAGGGGCGACAGTCCCGCTCGTGATCGGCCATCGCCTGATGGGCCATTCCCTGATGCTCACGGGAGACATCGCGGAAGGCCGAGCGCACTACGATCAGGCGTGTCGCGCTTTACGATCCTGCCGAGCATCGTCCGCTGGCGACGCGATTTGGCCAAGACGTCCGGGTGGCAACCCTATGCTTTCGGTCGTTGGCGCTGTGGTTGCTTGGCTATCCCGATGCCGCGCTCGCAGACGCAGAGCAAGCGCTCAGGGATGCGCGCGAGATCGGCCAAGCCGCCACATCTGATGTATTGCGCTGTCCATCACATCGTTGACCACATATCCAATGCGGAGATTACGCGGCGGCAAACGCGCGAAGTCGATGAACTTGTCGCTTTGGCGGATGAAAAAGGTTCCTCGTTCTGGAAGGCGCACGGAATGTCGATGCAAGGTTGTCTTTTTGCGCTGACCGGCAAAGCCTCCGACGCAGTCCAAATGATCACCTCCGGCATTGCCGCATTGCGGTCAACGGGAGCAACACTGTTGATGCCGTTGTACTTGTCATATTTGGCGAGAGCGTATGCAGAGCTTGGCCAATTCGACGACGCTTGGCGCATGCATCGGCGAAGCGATGACGGCGGTCGAAACAACCAAGGAAAGGTGGTGGGAGGCCGAGGTCAATCGCATAGCCGGCGAAATCGCGCTGATGTCGCCCGAGCCGGATGCGGCGAAAGCGGAAGCGTATTTCGAGCGGCGCTCTCGCCGTCGCTCGTCAACAGCAAGCAAAATCCTGGGAACTCCGCGCCGCAATGAGCCTCGCGCGCCTCTGGCGCGACCAGGGCAAGGCGCAGCAAGCGCGCGAACTGCTGGCTCCGGTTTACGGGTGGTTCACTGAGGGGTTCGACACGCTCGATCTGAAAGAGGCGAAGGCGCTGTTGGAGGAGTTGGCGGTGTAACGATTTGTAGACGACCGCGAGCAGAGCACTTTCGGCTTGGCCCTTCGACAGGCTACGATGCCTCCTCTGGCGCTACGGGGGAGCCATGAAGAGACGTTCCAAGGGGCAGCGGCGCAAGCGCTAAGGCGCGGCGCCCCGAATACAGCGAAGTTAAAGCATCGCAGCGTGCCGAATGCTCGCTTCGGCGGGTTTTCGGGTGATCGTGCCGTATCTGCGCGGCTACGGGTCCACACGATTTCTGTCGAGCGATACGCCACGCAATGGCCAGCAGGCCGTAGTCGCTGTCGACATCGTCGCTCTGATGGACGCGCTGAAGATCGAGAAGGCGACGATCGGCGGCTTTGACTGGGGCGCACGGACGGCAGACATCGTCGCAGCGCTCTGGCCTGAGCGTTGCAAGGCGCTGGTCTCGGTGAGCGGTTATCTCATCGGTAGCCAGGGGGCCGGCCATGTGCCGTTGCCGCCGCCGGCCGAGCTGCAATGGTGGTACCAATACTATTTCGCTACTGAGCGGGGCCGCGAAGGCTACGATAAATACCGCCATGATTTCTCCAAGCTCATTTGGCGGCTTGCTTCGCCCAAGTGGAACTTCGACGACGCCACCTTTGATCGCAGCGCAGCGGCTTTCGACAATCCTGACCATGTGGCCGTCGTCATCCACAATTACCGTTGGCGGCTTGGCCTCGCGCAAGGCGAGGCGAAGTATGACGACCTGGAAAAACGGCTCGCCGCGTTTCCGGCGATCACAGTGCCGACCATCACGATGGAAGGCGACGCCAATGGCGCGCCGCATCCCGAGCCTGGCGCTTACGCCAAGAAATTCACCGGCAAATATGAACACCGCACCATCACAGGCGGCATCGGACATAATCTGCCGCAGGAAGCGCCGCAGGCATTCGCCGAGGCGATCGTAAACGTCGCTGAAAGGTGACTGCGGAATAAACGAGCCTTTGACACCGCGGTTCGGCATAAGGTCGAGGCCAAAGGCGGATGTCTCCGCTTGGCCCTTCGCAGACCTAACGAGACGTCGGCTTGAGTTCGCAAAGCGCGCCAAAGCGGACCTTGATGAGGTCGCCGTCACTATTCGCGATTTTGTGAGTACGCCGTCCGTCAGGCGCCCTGGTGCCGCGGATCGTCTTTCGGGTTGAGATAATCAAGCCCGAGCGGCCCGATCGCCGTCACTTGCGTGACGTACTCGCCCGATTTGGCCCAATGGAAATGCGCGGTGTCGCCCGGCAGGACGACGACGCTGCCGGGCGGATAGGCTTTCACTTTGTCGCCGTCAAAGGTTTCGCCGAGACCGATATAAAAGACGCCGGACATCACCGTGTAGATGCGGTCTTCCGGGTGCTGGTGCGGCATCAGCTTCACGCCGGACGGCACCTTTACTCTGATGACGTACGGACCCGGCTGAGTGGGATCGCCGACCAGCACGGCGAGCCTGGCGGTGGGCGGGAAGGCCGGGAACGGCTTCCAATCGATATCTTCCGGCAGGATCGATCTGAACTTGGATTCTCCGGGCTGGTGAGGTCGAGCCATGGCGATGCTTCCTTCTGCGACGGCGTTGGCGGGCAGTGGTCAGGCCAACGGCCTGTCGCGGTGTTCGTTCCTGCACTCCTCGTTCAATTGTAACGCCATCCCCTTGCACCACGCATGATCGCGACCACGCGGGTCAGAAAGGCGCCGGCGATGGTGACAATCACACCGCCCATCTGATTTCATCCGGCTGCAAACGCTCGCTCTCCCATCCCAGGAAAACGGCCAGCGCCAGACCCCAAACGGCGGCGATCTCCGGATAAAGCTCGCCGCGCAGATTGGCGACGACGCGATCATGGCGAAACAAGTCGCGCATCAAGCCGCCGAACGAGCCGGTCACGACCGCGGCGATCGGACCCCACAGCCAAAGCGGCCGGGCGGGCGTATCCAAAACGACCACGACGCCGACGACGATGAATGCCGCAAGGCCGATCGCATCGAACATCTCGATCAGCAAGGCGGCCGACTTGGCGTGCGACTGGAGACGTTTGGTGAGCGAGCCCGCCTTGACGCCCGCGATGGCTTTGATGACCACCATGCCGACAAAAACCGTGGCGAATACGATCAATAACGCCTCGGGCGCCCGCACGATGCCAAGCGGCTGGCGCTGCAACAATAAATCACGGACGACGCCGCCGCCGACCGCCGGAAGCGCGGCGAGGATCAGCGCTCCGAACAGCGTGTAGCGGCCCTCATAGGCGAGCACCACGCCGGAGAGGGCGAAGCCACGGTGCCGACAAACGCCATAATGCGGAACCAATCGGTGTCGAGCGTTTGGTTGATCAATACCGGCAAGGCGTAGCTGTCGGCGATGCGGCTATACTCGCCGCTTCGCTTGAGCTGATCGATCGCGTCATCGAGACGAGCCAGCGACTGCGGCGTCTGTGTCGCCCGGCTCAGCATGAAATGAATATCGGTGGAGAAGCGCAGCGGATGCTCTTCGATGCGGGAGCCCTCGTTGCGGCGCCAAGCCGCGGTCGTCGCCGCGATGCGATCGGCGATGAAGCCGTCGATCACGCCGGCCAGAAGATTTCGCAGATTTTGCACTTCGCTTTCGACCGGAAAAATCTGATCTCTGTTGGCCGGATCGGCGATGAAGGCGTTGACGCGCGGGTCGGCGTAGACGAACCCGGCAACGATCCCGAGCCGGAACTTCTGCTTGGCAAAGGTGTCGAGCATCTGCTCGATGGTCTGGAAAGGATACCGGCCGCTCTTACCTCGCGGCAGGATCAGAACGTCGGTCTCTGTTCGATACGGCTTCGAGAAATAGGCGAAGCGTTCGCGTGTCTCGTCCGCCGTTGCCCCCGCCGCGATATCCGCCGTGCCGTCGGCCAGCGCCGCCAGGTGGTCCTCCCAGGCTCTTTGCGGCAGGTCGATTTCCACGCCCATGATCCGCGCCAGGGCGCGCTCGATTTCGACGTCAAACCCGGTCAGCGTCGGTACGCCGTGTTTGTAGTCCAGATATTGATAGGGATCCCACGGGTACCAGCCGCCGCGCAGGCGATTGTTTTGCGCTGAGTGGGGCGCCGCATCCGGCTTGGTCGGTGCGGTGTCTTGTGCGATGGCGACCGAGACCAACCAGAGCGATGGCAGAATGATGAGGGCTAGGAGGTTAGCCCGTCGTCGAAGCTTGCTCGGCATAGCGGCGCCGTCGTTTCTGCCATGTCCAGCGGCGAGCCGTGCCGCCCACCTGCGCCATCGTTTCTCACATCGGCTTCTGATATTTGAGCACGAAATTGTCGACCGGCATGTTCGGTTTGAAGCTCGGGAAGTCGTGGGTATCGTCGGGGTTGCGCCAGAAATTGCCCTCGGCGACGAGGCGAAAGCCGGCGGCTTCGACTTCCTGGCGCAGCGTGCTCTCTTCGATGCGATGCAACGTCTTGCCGACCGACGCGCCTTGTCCCGGCAATGCGGCGTGATCGGCGATCACCAGAAAACCGCCGGGCTTGAGCGCGGCGAACAGCTTGCGATCCATCGCGGCGCGATCGACGTTCATGTAGGTGGTGTCGTGGTAGAAGAACAGGAACGTGATCAGGTCGAAGTTACCGGCGTCCGGCGGCACTGGGTCGTCGAACGGCCGAATGTCGACGACGACATCTTTCATCGCCGGGGTCTTTGTTCGCGCCTCGAAAGCGGTCTTCGGCCTGTCCGGCAGATCGGCCGGGTTCTGGCCGTAGACGACGCCGCCCGGCGCGACCGCGCGCGCCAGCAATTCGGTGCTGTAGCCGCCGCCGGCCCCCATATCGAGCACCTTCATGCCGGGGCGCACGTCGGCGAAGGTCAGTAGCACGATCGGGTCGCGGCGCTTGTCGGCCTGGCGATCCGCATCGCTGCGGTCCGGCGCCGCAATGAGCGCGGCGTAATCGGGCGCCGGTTGCGCTCTAGCGCCCACGGATAGGAGAGCAAAAACGCCGAACGACAACGTGGCGGCCCGGCGCGCACATGCTGCAAACATCATCAACTCCCGGTGAAAAGGCGTCAGCACATCACGTCATGCGCTGACAAAACCGAACAGCATCCTCGCACAGAATGCGTTTTGCGGCCACCGAACCGGCCCCGCCGCCGTTCACAACGATGTCAGCTTTCGGGTGGGAATGCGGGCGCCGGCGGAGAAAGATTGCGTCAAGGAAGAGCTGGCGCGCCGCGCATCGGAACTCGACCGGCGTGCCGCCCGTCACAGGTGCCTCCGCCGGACTCGACTATATCGGCGACGGAAGCGGACCTTGCCGGGCAAGGGAGCGGACCATGATATCGCTTGGCATCGGCGTTACCCATTTGCGTCGCTCGCCGCACTGGAGCCGGTTGGCGGCATTGTGCGCCGAGTGGCGGCGACGCATTCGATCGCGCTATGAACTGGAGCGGCTCAGCGAGCGTGACCTGGCCGACATGGGGCTGACGCCGCTTGACGCTGCAAACGAGATGCAGAAGCCGTTCTGGGAAGCGTAAGTCGCGAGCGGCGAGTGCAGGGAATGCTGCGATCGCGGTGAGAAAAAGCGGGATGAGGTCTGTTAATTCGTCATGCCCGCGCTTGTCGCGGGCATCCACGTCTTAAATGCTTCGTTAAAACAAAGACGTGGATGGCCGGAACAAGTCCGGCCATGACGGACTATCAGTTGGATCTCTATTGAACCGAATTTTCTCAATTCAACCGGTTCTAAAGCTCCTTCTCGGCGAGTTCGCGGAACGCGTCGGGGACCGAACGGGACAGCCCCAGCGCGACCGAGCCATAGCCGACCGCCTCCCAGCCGAAACGATCGCGGATGGCGTCGACGGCGCGGTCGGCCAGTGAGCGCGCCACGCCGGTTCGCGAGCCGGGCCGGCGCTTGTCCTCGTCAGCCGCAAGCGGCAGTTCGAGCTGCAGGTCGGCGAGCCTCTCGAGCTGCGACACCGAGATCGCCAACAGCGAAATGATCTTCTCGTCGCTGTGATCTGTCAGCGCCTTGTGCACCAACTCTTCGGCGATTTCGGCAAGCGTCACCGTGGCCGCGATTGGCGCATCGAGCGTTGTCGAGCGCGTGACCGAGCGAAGATCGGCGAAGCGGACGCGGACGGTCACCGTCCGCCCGGGCCGTGATTTAGCGCGGAGCCGACTGGCAACCCGATCGGCGAGATGGCGCAAGGTTGGAACGATGACCCGCTGTTGCGCGGGCTTTTTGCCGAGTGCGGACTGGGCGCCGGCCGACCGCGCCCGCCGCTGCGTCCTGATCTGGCGTGGATCGCGATTCCAGGCGAGCGCGGTAAGCTTTTCTGACGCGGCGGGACCGAGCAGCGGCTCGAGCGACCATCCCGGCGTGTTGGCAAGCTGCCCGATGGTGCGCACCCCGATCGCCGCCAGCCGTTCCTTGGTGACCGGGCCGACGCCCCACATCAGCTCGACCGGCAAGTCGTGCAGGAAATCGAGCTCGCTCGCGGGATCGACAACGATAAGCCCGTCGGGCTTGGCGACCTGCGAGGCGATTTTCGCCAGATGCTTGGTGCGCGCCACGCCGACCGAAATCGGCAGGCCAAGCTCGGTGCGCACCCGGCGCCGAATCGCGGCGGCGATTTCAGCGGGCGAGCCGAACAGATGCGTGCAGCCGGCAACGTCGGCGAAAGCTTCGTCGATGGAGATGCGCTCGACCGCCGGCGTGAAATCGTTGAGCACGTCAAAGACGGCGTCGCCGAGGCGCTGGTACTCGTCAAAATGGCCGCCGACAAAGATCAGGCGCGGACAGAGCTCGCGCGCCCGAAAGCCCGACATGCCGCTCGAGACCCCGAAGGCCTTGGCTTCGTAGGAAGCGGCAAGCACGACCCCGCCGCCGACGGCGATGGGCTTGCCGCGCAGCGATGAGTCGAGCAGTTGCTCGACCGAGGCATAGAAGGCGTCGAGGTCCGCGTGGAGGATGGTGGCTGTGGTTTCCATCCCGCTCACCTTGCCTAATTTTCGAGAAAGGACGGACGCAACAGGCCTTTAGGCCCATTTTTGAATGTGAACATAAAGAGAACAAATATCAGTCATTGTCAAGTGGCCGTCATTCCGGGCCGGGCGAAGGCCGAGCCCGGAATCCATAAACCCTCGGTCAAACGGGTAAGCACGGAGAACCTTCTGCAATCGATCGTGATTATGGATTCCGGGCTCGCGGCTGACAGCCGCGCCCCAGAATGACGCGCGCCAAGGCCTAAACGTCCAGCATATCGTCCGCCGCAAACTCGGCGCGTTCCTGGATGAACTCGAAGCGCAGTTCCGGCTTGTTGCCCATCAGCCGCTCGACTGATTTGTCGGTGTTCTTGCGATCGTCTTCGACAACTTTGACCTGAAGCAGCGTGCGCTTTTTCGGGTCCATGGTGGTTTCTTTGAGCTGCGCCGCCATCATCTCGCCGAGGCCCTTGAAGCGGCTGACTTCGACCTTGGCGTTGGCGTGAAATTCCTTTTTCAGAATCTCGTCGCGATGCTTCTCGTTGCGCGCATAAAAGTTCTTGCCGCCATGGCTGAGCCGATAGAGCGGCGGCACGGCGAGATACAGGTGCCCCTTGTCGATGAGCTGCGGCATCTGCCGATAGAAGAAAGTGATGAGCAGCGAGGCAATGTGGGCGCCGTCGACGTCGGCGTCGGTCATGATGATGACGCGGCCGTAGCGCAAATCCTCGTCGCGATAGTGCGCGCCGGTGCCGCAGCCGAGCGCCTGGACGAGATCGGCGAGCTGCTGGTTCTGCGCGAGCCTGTCCTTGCCGGCGGAGGCGACGTTGAGGATCTTGCCGCGCAGCGGCAGTATCGCCTGCGCGGCGCGGTCGCGCGCCTGCTTGGCCGAGCCGCCGGCGGAGTCGCCCTCGACCACGAACAGCTCGGCGCCCTCGGCGGCGGTGTTGGTGCAGTCGGCAAGCTTGCCGGGTAGGCGGAGCTTGCGCACCGCGGATTTGCGCGCGATGTCTTTTTCCTGGCGGCGGCGGATGCGCTCGTCGGCGCGCTCGACCACGAATTCGAGCAGCTTGTTGGCCTGCGCCGGATTGCCGGCGAGCCAATGGTCGAACGGGTCCTTGATCGCCTGCTCGACGATTTTTTGCGCTTCCGCGGTGGCGAGGCGGTCCTTGGTCTGGCCCTGGAATTCCGGTTCGCGGATGAACACCGAGAGCATGGCGGCGGCGCCGGTCATCAGGTCGTCGCTCGTGATCGAAGCGGCGCGCTTGCCCTGGTTGGTGCGCTCGGCGTGATCCTTCAGTCCGCGGGTGAGCGCTGTACGCAGGCCGGATTCGTGGGTGCCGCCGTCGGGTGTCGGGATGGTGTTGCAATAGGAGTTGAGGAAGCCGTCGGTGTCGACGGTCCAGGCCACCGCCCATTGCGCGGCACCGTGGGCGCCGGTCTTGCCGGCGCTGCCGGTGAAAATATCGGGATGCACCAGCGTCGCTTCGGCGAGCGTCTCGGTCAGATAGTCCTTGAGCCCGTCGGCGAAGTGGAAGGTCGCTTCCTCCGGCACGCCCTCGACGCCGCGCAGGAGTTCCTTGGCGCACGACCAGCGGATTTCGACGCCGCCGAACAGATAGGCCTTCGACCGCGTCATCTTGAAGACGCGCTCGGGCTTGAAGTGCGCCTTGGCGCCGAAGATGTCCGGATCGGGCCGGAAGCGCACTTTGGTGCCGCGCCGGTTCGGCGCCTTGCCGGCATCCTGCAATTTGGTCTTCGGCTTGCCGCGTTCGAACGCCATCCGGTAGAGCTTCTGGCCGCGCGCGACCTCAACTTCCATGCGCTCGGACAGCGCGTTGGCGACCGACACGCCGACGCCGTGCAGGCCGCCGGACGTCTCATAGACCTCGGAGTCGAATTTGCCGCCGGCGTGCAGCGTGCACATGATGACTTCCAGCGCCGACTTGTTCTTGAATTTCGGATGCGGGTCGACCGGAATGCCGCGGCCATTGTCGGTGACGGTGACAAAGCCGTCGGCTGCAAGCTCGACCTCGATCCAGTCGGCGTGGCCGGCCAGCGCCTCGTCCATCGAATTGTCGATCACCTCGGCGAACAGGTGATGCAAAGCCTTCTCGTCGGTGCCGCCGATATACATGCCCGGCCGCCGGCGCACCGGCTCGAGCCCTTCCAGCACCTCGATGTGCTTGGCGGTATAGCCGGACTCGCCCGCCGAGCCGCGTGCCGACGCCGCCGCGCGCGAGGCGCGACGCGCGGCCGATCGCCCTTCGCCCAGATTGGCGAACAGATCGGCGGATTGAGAGCTTTTGTCCTTTTTCGCTGCTTTGCCCATGCGACGCTGTTTGACCTTAATGACCAAGACTTTAGCGATGAACCTTGCGGATTGCCGTCGCCCCGAGACGGGGCGAATCGACCTACGAATATGGCATGCGGACGGTAAAAGAATGAGGCCGAGCGTGGTCAGCGTTGCATGACGCATTGACGCTGCCGGTCACCGCCTCTATATGGCCGCGAATGATCGTCTTTCCGACCATCACTGCCGTCACGCGCCGTCGCCGCACGACGATCGCGGCACGAATTCGCGCGTAAAGCAGAAATTCGTGCCGCCGGCGCCGCGGCACGCCTTCCCGACATAATCCCGCGGACGCTGGCGAGTATCTTGTAAGTATCTTGGCCGACCAGTCGTGTCAGGGGTTGAATCATGTCTGCGAAAGCGAAAATCGGCGTGCTTGGCGCTTCCGGCTATACCGGTGCGGAACTGGTGCGGCTGCTGTTGCGCCATCCGCATGTGGAGATCGCTCTTCTCACCGCCGACCGCCGGGCCGGCAAGCCGATGGCCGAGGTGTTTCCGCAATTCGCGCCGTTCGACCTGCCGCCGCTGACGGCGCTCGCCGACGTCGACTGGGCGGCGCTCCGGCTCGATCTGGTTTTCTGCGCCCTGCCGCATGGCACGACGCAGGAAGTCATCTCGGATTTGCGGAAGCGCGCGCCGGCGATCAAGGTCGTCGATCTGTCGGCCGATTTCCGCATTGCCGACGCGGCGGCGTACGAGCGCTGGTACGGTCATGCGCACGCGGCGACTGAATTGCAAAAGCACGCGGTCTATGGGCTGACCGAAATCTACCGCGCGCAGATCAAGTCGGCGCAACTGGTCGCCAATCCCGGCTGCTACACGAGCTGCGCCGAGCTGCCGCTGATCCCGCTCATTCGCGCCAAGGCGATCGATCCCGACGAGATCGTCATCGATGCGAAATCCGGCATGACCGGAGCGGGCAGGGCGGCGAAAGAGGAGATGCTGTTCTCCGAAGTGTCTGAAGGCTTCCACGCCTACGGCGTCGGCCGCCATCGCCACATGGCCGAGCTCGACCAGGAATTTTCGCTGGCCGCCGGCCGTGAGGTGGTCGCAAGCTTCACGCCGCATCTGGTGCCGATGAATCGCGGTATCCTGTCGACGATCTATGTGCGCGGGCTCAAAGCGACGCCGCAGGATCTGCATGCGGTGCTGGCAAAGTCTTACGCGCAGGAGCCGTTCGTCTACGTGCTGCCGTTCGGCACGCTGCCGCAAACCCGCCATGTGCGCGGCTCGAACATGACGTTCATCGGCGTCACCGCCGACCGCGTCGCCGGCCGCGCCATCATTATTTCAGCGCTCGACAATCTGACCAAAGGCGCCTCCGGCCAGGCGGTGCAGAACATGAATCTGATGCTCGGCTTTCCGGAGACCGCCGGGCTCGAGCAGGTGGCGCTGTTTCCGTAAACCGCAGCGGGCGCTAAAGCTCGGCGTTTTGCCGGCGCAGCGGATGTCGCCAGCGGAGCAGCTTTTCATCCGCAGTAATCAAGGTTGCGTCGTGCGCGATGGCGGTGGCGGCGATGAAACGGTCAGCGGGGTCGCCATGGAGACTGTCGAGTTCGGCTGCAGCGATCCCAATTTCTCCTGTCGGCGGTAATTCCGCTGTGCCCTGGCTCAAAAGCTGCAGACGTAGCTCTCTCACTGAATCAGGCCGACGCATGCGACGTTTAGCGATAAGCAGTGCAATTTCCCAAAAGCTAATCGCACTAATTGTGAGGTCCCCGTCTTTCGCGGCCTTCTCGACCATCCCCCTGGTTCGCTTCCCAAGTGCGCGGTCATCCAAAGCCACCCAGACCGCCGCCTGGGTATCGAGCAAAATCACTTGAGCGCCTCCCATTCGACATCGATCGGTGAAACAATGTCGCCAAGAATTTCGGTTCGTCCCTTCCAAACTCCGATTGGGCTGCGTTTCGCCGGTTTGTGCGGTGTCACCTCAGCGACCGGCTTGCCTTTTTTGGTAATGACAAGGGTCTCGCCCGTTCGCTCGACTTCATCGAGAAGCGCGAGACACTTGGCCTTGAACTCTGACGCTTTGATGATCCGTGACATGACAAGCCTATATGACCATAGTCCATGACCATGGTCATATAGCACGTCCGCGCTTCGGCGACAACGCTTCGGAAGCCCTGATGATTTGAGAGATCAGGCGCTTACGCCTGCACCTTCACGTAGCTCCCCGGCGCATCCTCGATCGGTTTGAGCGCACCGTCGCCGGGGACGCGCGCGGGCACTTCGGTCGCGTCCTGCGCCTTGAGCCAGGCGAGCCAGTCGGGCCACCAGGAGCCCGGATGCTCGGTGGCCTTGGCGAGCCAGCCTTCGAGGTTGGCGCTGCGCGGCTTCGGCCCGGTCCAGTACTGATACTTGTGCTTGTCCGGCGGATTGACGACACCGGCGATGTGGCCGGAACCGGACAGCACATAGCGCACCGGCCCGCCGAAATATTTGCTGCCGAGCAGCACCGATTTCGCCGGCGCGATATGGTCTTCGCGGGTGGCGAGATTGTAGACCGGGATCTTGATGGATTTCAGATCGATCGGCGTGTTGCCGATGGTCAAGCCGCCTTTGGTGAGCTTGTTGTCGAGATAGCAGTTACGCAGATAGAACGAATGGTTGGCCGCCGGCAGCCGTGTGGCGTCGGAATTCCAGTACAACAGGTCGAACGGGAAGGGGGCTTTGCCCATCATGTAATTGTTGATGATGTACGGCCAGATCAGGTCGTTCGAGCGCAGCAGGTTGAACACCGTCACCATCGACTTGCCTTCGAGATAGCCGCGCTCGGCCATGCGCTGCTCAAGGAGCTCGACCTGCTCCTCGTCGACGAACACTTTGAGATCGCCCGCATAGGTGAAATCGACCTGGGCGGCCATCATCGTCGCCGACACGATGCGCTCGTCGCCGCGCGCCGCCATGGCCGCGAGCGCGAGCGACAACAGCGTGCCGCCAACGCAATAGCCGACGCTGTGTACCCGCTCTTCGCCGGTCGCCAGTTTGATCGCCTCAAGCGCGGCGAGCGGACCATCGTTGATGTAGTCTTCCCAGCTTTTTTTAGCGAGATGGGCGTCGGGATTGACCCACGAAACACAGAATACGGTGATGCCCTGATCGACGCACCACTTGATGAAGGATTTTTCCGGCATCAGGTCGAGCACATAGAATTTGTTGATCCACGGCGGCACGATCAGCAGCGGCTTTTTCAGCACGGTCGGGGTCGATGGCGCGTACTGGATGAGCTGCATGATCTCGTTCTGGAAAATCACCTTGCCGGGCGTGACGGCGAGATTGCGCCCGACTTCGAACAGCGCCGAATCCGACTGCCGGATGCGCAGATCGCCGCCGCCCGCCTTGATGTCTTCGGCGAGCATCTGCATGCCGCTCACCAGATTCTGCGCGTTGCTGGCGACGGTCTCGCGCAGCAATTCGGGGTTGGTGAGGACGAAGTTCGACGGCGAGACCGCGTTGGCAATCTGCCGCACATAGAATTCGGCCTTGTGCCGGGTGTGCGGGTCGAGATTGCCGGCCTCGCTGACCATCTGGTTGGCGAAACTCGTCGTCAGCAGATAGGCCTGCTTGAGAAAGTCGAAGAACTGGTTCGAGGTCCATTCCGGATCGGCGAAGCGCTTGTCGTTGGGCGCGGGTACCGCCACCGGTTCCGCCGGCTCGCCGGCCAGCCGCTTGGCCGCGGACGCCCACAGATCGAGGTAGGCCTTGCCCAGCCGGGTCTGCAGTTCCAGCGTCCGCTGCGGATCGGCGAGCCAATATTGCGCGACCTGTCCCAGCGTTTTGGCGACTTCGTTCACCTCGTCGGCGAACTCGCGACTGCCATGACCGTCCTCGCGCGGCTTGAGATAAGCCGCGAACGCCTTGCCGCCCTCTTCGACGACCCGTGCCAAATTGCGCGAGAATGCCTCGACATCCACGGCGCCGATCTGCATCGGATCTTGCGACGGAGCGCGCACCAGCGTTTCCTCAATTCACCATGGCCGGGCTGCAAATCGGCCCTTGCGGCAGAGATGGCCCGCTCAAATCCGCTGCGCAAGGCGAGTTTTCAGGCGTCCTTGCAAGAGCAATGCCGCATAACGCGGCACCCAAGCGCGCGGTGGGCGGTCCCGTGCCGGGGTCGGACCACGGCCCTTGTTTCGACCATATTAGCGCGCTATGTCGAAACCAACAAAATCAAGAACTTATACATCACCTTTCGCTGATCTTCACGACGTTCTCGCCGTTCCGTTCCGCAACCGTTCCCTGCAATTGGACGACGCCTGCGAAGGCATTTTCCCTCTGCACCGAGAAGCGGCAGTAGCGTTCGACCATCGGAACCGACATACCTATCATGTCAGCGATCTGCATGGCGGTGCAGCCGGCGCGGCGAAGCCGAACGCAGGCGTGGCCACGTAAACCGTGCATCACAAGACCAGCCTGCGCGATCTCGGCAATCGCCGGATTTGTTTTTTTCTCATAGTCGAGGCGATCGGTCAGGTAAGACGACGCCCATGGCTTACCATCCATGCGCAGCAGGAACGGCCCCGGCCGACGTTCCCAGGTCTTCATGGCAGCGGCGAGCGGGGCCAGGATCGGCACCCACACCTGTCGGCCTGTCTTTTTCTGCCGGACGTTGATGCCATCGATGCCGCGATAGATTTCGATATCGGTCGGCCCCATGCGCACCAAGTCGCTAATCCGCTGGCCGGTGTTAGCGCCGAGGGTGATTGCTCGCGCCAGATCGGGGCGAACGTGCTTCTCCGCGAGCGCGACCTGGGCATCCGTCCAGGGGATGTGGCCGCCTTCTGGCTTGCCTGTTTCGACGCCTAGGGTGATTGACCTAGGCAGGAGATCGCGCACCACGGCCCAGCGCTCGAGCGCTTTGAAGGCTGCTTTCGCCGCAGCTTGCTTACCGGGCTTGTCATCCCAGCCGTCGAGATAGCCCTGGATCAGCGCCGGTCGGATCACGTCGAGTGGTACAGCACCAAGGCAGTTTGGCCTACAGGCGAAATCTAGTTCGCGTCCCCATAAGTCTTGCGAAGCCTTGGCAAGCCCCTTGAACTTTGCTAACTCCTTGAACGCTCGGACCAGCGCATAAAAGCTATTGTCAGTAACCCGCACGGCTTTCGTTCTCCCGCTCGCGTCGGACTGCATCGCAAATCCCCGTTGCGTCGTTCAAGATGCTATTGTCACCTTCAGAGAGAAGCTTATCAACCTCGGCCCATTTCCACATGAGTTTGCCACCACGCTTTCGAGGTGGGGGAAGTATTCCAGCCGCTACCCAGTTCTCTAAGGTCGAAACCGAGACGCTGATATGAGCGGCTAGCGTCACGAAATCTGCCAAGGCGGCGGGTAGGGAAGGGGCTTGGTCATGCCGGCCCCCAGCCGGCAAACGCTTGATCAGACATTGTACGCTCCGTTGCCCGCCGCGGCTCGACCGCGGACTTATGGCGCTTAAAAATGAAGCCGTCTTAGCAGCGGTCTTATTAGCTCGTTGGTAGCACATCTACCTTATGGCGGGGATTCGACAGGGTCACAACGGACGCCGGACTGGCCACCATCTATGCCGATTGTTTCGTGCCGTTCATTGGCGTTTTGGTGCCGTTCATGGCTGACGATCCGAGTCAATGTACGCTATTTGTTCTCGGTTGGCAGTCCGTTCCTTTAGAACGGGTATTGGTCGCTTTTCGAAGCCTCTCGTCCCTTTTGATTTTCCACGCTGGTTCTAAACAACCAGTGATCTAACCTTTTGGTAGGTTGCTATTCCAGATTAGGGCGCAATTTCCAAAACTTTATTGAACCAAAGCCATCGATGAGCATTCGGCATATAAATGAAATGCCGAGGCGTTAGGCCATGTGCCAGTCTTGCGTAGACATAGACAAACGGATCGACCTCCTGCGCCAGCAACTACATTCCACCGCCGACATAGCGGAAGTCGAACGCATCACCCGATTGATCAGAGAACTTTACGCCGACCGGGTGCGGCTGCACCGGAGCGAGAATCGTAGGCCGCCTCAGTTGTCGGCCTCGTCATTTTAGATGGGCTGAACGGCTGGCACCGATCCGGCCTTAGTTGACCGGTACTGTGTGAGCTGCTGTTCGGCGAGGAACGTCACAACCACGATATTGATAGGATCGGTATTCCTCTGGCTGGTCGATCGCCTCTTGCTGGCGTAACGAAGTGACGTAGCAGCCTACACCATCCGGGCTAACGACTTCGCGCCAAACCCGTCTAGCAATCACCTCTGCCTCGATCACACGGGTAGGACCGACGATCCCTCCGCGGAATGAACGCCAGGACCGGGGTCGGTCAGGTTTGAGTGCCTGTTTCGGCCCTTTATTTACGGGCTTTTTTAAGGGGCTAATCACGTCGCCGGTACCATACCGGCCAAGAGGCAAGGAACGGCCCTGCAAACCGTTTCGGCACTTGCGTTTGCCACAAATTAGCTGTCGTTCGGTCTTGCGTTCCATCGGCCCTTCGCAGACGAAACAGCGGGAGCGGTAAAACTGCTTATGGCACCCACGGGTGCAGAACGCTTCGCGCGCATTGGAAACCGGTGCAGGCAGCTTCGAGCGGCATTTGGGGTAGCGGCAAAACTTCCGCGTTTCTTGATTAAATTCGACCACTGAAATCCTCCCAATAAAAAACCCGGCGCGCCGGCCGGGTCGTGTCGTGTTGAAAATTGGAACAAGAACCGCGCCGCGAAAGTTTAATCGCAAGCCAAATTGAGCCGGAACGGACGGTGGAAAGACCGCTGAGTGTGCATACTTCGGAACATACAAGGCCGATCTTGAATGGTCCAATTTTGCGGGTCGGGGCAGCGTATAAATTGTCGGAGTGACTGCCATGTCCGATCGCAACGTTGTCGCCACAACAATATTCATCGCCGGTATCATGCTCGGCGCATTCACCGTGCAGCTCAAAGACCAATTAAGCCTGCACCTTGGAACCTCGGGCCTCAATACAATAATGCAATGCGTAGCAATGGGGCCGTGAATGGACGGCGAGCCGTGTATTTCTGCCGTCTTTACCGCTGGCTGTGTTTCAGCCGCGGGGCCGCTTCGATCAGCATATGTTTAAACAAGGTCCACAGCGGCAGAACACGGTCATCCGGTGTCAGATGTCGGCAAAGAGCGCCGTGACCTTGGTCCGGATCGCTGTCGAACCTAATGTGCTCAGCGAGAAAATGCTTGAATGCCTGCTGAAGCGGGCCGGTCCAATGCGGTGCTGTTAGAATGGCCCGAAACACTCTTTCCAGTCCGCCGTCTTCGTAAGTGGCAAGGGCCAAAGCTTTGGTCTTGCGATCGATAGCTCGAACCTTTTTTAGATAATCGTTGCCGATAGTGGCGAGAGCCATCCGTCCTATTTCCGGAATTCTCGCAAGCTCAAGCGTCCTGCGCATGAACTCGTCGTGATTCATTTTCTCCCCGACTGTGGCGACACCTGGCCATGGCGAAAGGTTATCGGTATTGCGCTCGCCATGATCAAGCTGCAGCAATCGCTCGTCATCGGGGTACAGTTCGCGGGCGATTTCCAGGCACTCACGAAATTGCACTGAGAAATGGTAGTAGGCCCATGCAACCCTTATAAGGTCCTCTTCACTAAGGGCGGTCCAATTCAGCTCGCAAATGTCATCGATGACTCGCTCGTAAGCAAATGCCCGAGTATCTGTGTGTGGCGACACTGATGCTTCTGTATTACTCATGGAAAAATACCCCTCATACACACCCTCCACACTCAACAACGATATGATGCCACTGCGACCTGGAAAGTGATCCAGCGTCACACAACTTTCGTTTAACGTCACCGATATCAGCGGTTGGTGGCTCCTGCGAGCGCGATCAGAAATAAACCTTAAGGGTGCGGGTCGAAATCGCCGCCCGTAACGTTAATCCCCGATCGCGATGAATGCGCGGGACAGCGGGTCGGTGTGTCCGCGCTTGGGGGCTCTTGTTCAACTTCTTGTGCATTGCACAGTCGGCGAAAAAAAGTTCGACTTCTTGCTGCCAGGCCAAACGTGTGCGTGCGTGATGATGTCGCGAAAGCCCATTTTTTGTGTGGTTCTAAGGCACGGCGAGCTGTGGCAAGTCGAAGCCGAATGGCCGGACGGCACGATCGAACCGATCGATAAATTCAAAGCTCATTACGAAGCGCTGCAATGGGTACGGACTCACTCTGCGGCGTGGATCGAGGAGCGTATCCCGACGAGCCAGGTTGCGGCATACCAATGAGAAAAAGGGCGGCCGAAGCCGTCCTCCCGGTGTCGAGTTCTCGACGAGTCTCCGGGTCCAAAATGGATTGTCGATCGTGAAAACGGTCCTGAATAATATCTGGACGCACATCGAATACGAAGACGACGGTCACTTGGTACACACGGACAAGCGAACCGGCATGCAATTCGTCAGCGTCAAGGCGTGGCCTAGTTTGGTGAGCGCGCGGCAGGCGTTGGATGCTGGCTTCAGCAAAATAGAATGGGAGGAATTGAAGGAGCCGCCGCCCGTCGCTTAGAGGTCTTGAACGTGCTTCCAGTAGCCGCACGCAATCATAGCTGAAGGTCAGCGAGGAAAGGGAAAATTCTTACCCGAAGCGCGGCGCTAAGGGACGCGGGTCGCCAGCGAGACAATACGCTCAATTTGATGCGCGCACTCGTGGCACGCAAAGACGCGGATTTCCAAACCCTCGAGTCCGTGTGGAGACCGTCGTGTCAAATGCGCATTGCCGCCGCAGTTTTCACAGCGAAGCGGTTCAATAAATATCTGTTCCTCCACATGGAAGGAATGCTCGTTCATAACCGGCCCCACCTACAGCGCGAGTGCGGGCCATGCCCGCCATCCTCGGCGCTCGCCCCGCACTCCGCCGTCCCGGTCCCCCGACCAGGCGACCATGGTCCTGGCGGAAGATGGCAGGGAAAGGGCGACGCTTTCCACAACTACGGGAGGCCCCGGTGTTAAGCGGGGCCTTTTGCTTTTCGAGGCCCATCGTCGTCGTCGGGGTGCGGATCAGCGAGCCAAGGCTCTGCCTCCTTAACCCAACGCTCCTTCGCTTCCGTAAGCCAGACGTGGCAGTCGGCGCAGCCGTGAGTTTGAAGCTCACACAGCCCAGCGGTAGCGGGTACAATTCGCGAAAGGCCCATTGGCTTTCCGCAACTTGGGCACAACGGCGGTAATGTCGGGCGTTCCCCAGCCATAGGAGCGACGTAACGGATAGAACCCCCACCTAACATGATAGCCGTCATATCTTTCCCTCATCTTAATTTACAGAATGACCTTGTGATTTTGGTCCCCGCTTATTCACTTGCCCGCATCGTGGCCATGCGGACCACAATTCCCGATCGGTCGACTGGCCCAGGAATTTGACTGCCGGCGACGTGCCGCAGCGGCTTCGGCGAGATTGATCACGCCGTGATAGATTTCTTTCAACGTCATCTAAAAAATGGGGCGACGCGCGACTACTGCTAGAAACGCGCCGCCCCGGTCGCGCGTGTCCGGCCGTGAGCGATACGGCGGATCGCGGCGAATAGTAAGCGGGAATTACCCATTTGTAGATTTTCCATACCTTCGTCCCATTTAAGGGAAGGGCAATTCCCGCAAACCGCAGCGTGCGGCATGCCTGATCCACAACAATCAAGCCGTCATCGCTTCCATCCGGGAACAACCCGCGGCGTAGCGATGATGCGCAATGCAGAGATTTCAGTGTCCCTGCAAATGCGCCGATCAGCATCCGGCCTTTGGAGAACGAACGCTGAAGCTTTGAAAAAATGGGCGGTGACGCGAGGAGGCTAACGTCACCGCCCAAGTGCGCGCAGTCACCGGAATTAGACGGCGACCGCAGCGAAAAGGGCGGCGAGCAATTCACTCCACGAAAATCGCCCGCCGCAGCGGCAACGGGCGGAAAGAACTAAACGCCGATGCCAATTCTTGAATTGTGCGGGGGTGACCGCCCATTCATAGGTCACGCCCCGCGAGCATTCCTGCATGATCCGACACGAAGGCGGGGGAGCGGAGAAGAATGCCAAGGCGTTTGCGAGATATCCCTAACTGCAAACGCCATTCGGCCACACGCTTGCGAACCGTGCGGCGGAACACGTTGCAGGTATCAAACCTGACCATTCACCATGCGCGTCATAAATCGCTTCGCACCTATTTTGTATTTCGGAAGCAAACCGGCCTTCGCAAAGATCGCGTCGATTTCTTTTTCGGTCTTCCACACCAACGCTTCGAGGGGTTCAGTGATACCCTTGGCGCGGAGGTGCGTTTGCAGATAATCGAATTCCTTTTTTCCGGTTCCGGTTGTGTCAGTGCGAGTCGCGTGAATATTTGCCATGACTTTGGCTTTTCGTTCGGCTGCTTGCTTCGCCTTAAGATCGTCGCCCAACGCGGCGCTAAGGGTGGCAATTAGGTCGTGCCGTTCGGCATCGCCGAGAACAGCAGCGGCAAATTCGATTTTAGCTGCAAGCTCTTTTCGTTCCGTGGCAGACATTTTGTCGAGGATAGTAGACATTTCGGAATTACCTTTTGTTGAAGTGGAAAATAAATGTTGGCCGTCGTGGCTGCACTGGCATACGTCACCTTCACAGGTGCATTTTGCCAAATAAGCCTTGTCGGCGGCTGTGTTGATAAAGTCGAAAGCTTTAACTTTGGTGGGCATTAGATTCGCTCGTAACCGCCGAAGTCATCCTTCGTCGGCGCGGGACGTTGCAGAATGACGGGTTGCCGTGTCGGCTTAACTTCGCCGCCCGCAGGTTTCCCGTTGCTGATAGGCGCAGTCTGCGAAAATTTATCTGTTGGTGTAGTCATCATAAACCTTTGATGTTGAAAAAGTCGGCTATACGAAAAATTGCAAAATATAAGATTTGGTTTTGGTATTTTTGATTTTCACGTTTTCAAATTCACGAGACGGGGTACCCCCTCGATCGGCGATAGGAAAAAAACTACACAATGAGACTAAGTCTTCGCGCCGGGTGGTGAACGAGGGAGTCTCGGTTGTGTTTTAGTAAGCATACACGCCAGGGGTGGCCGCATGGTCGGCCCTTTGTTAGGTCGCGCCATCGTGACGGCCAGGCGACACAAAAATCTAATTTCATAAATATCCTTTTGCACTGGTCACTTTCTGGGGTATTATGCGACCAGTCCAATGCGCATGAGGGAGCAAATGGCAGCAAAGCGGACCGATCTGCGGGAGGTGGAATCGATTGAAATGCGACCAGTTGCAGCGAAGGGCCGTAAGCCAAACGCCGCATATCGAGTCCATGAGCACCTAACCGAAGACCAGATCGCTAAGGTGCTTACAGCCCTGAAGCGTAACCGTCATGGGCACCGTGATTGGCTGGTCGGGCTTATGATCTACAGGCACGGTCTGCGCGTATCAGAGGCGTGTGATCTGCGTTGGGACGATATTGACCTAACCAAGCGCACCATCATCGTGCGTCGGCTTAAGGGCAGCGCCGATAGCACCCATTACCTGGAACGCGATGAACTGGCCGGCCTCAAGCTGCTACGGCATCAGCAAGCCGTCAAATACATTAAGTCGCCCTATGTCTTCGTCAACGAGCGCGGCCAGCCGTTCGGCCGTATGGGCATTGCCCGCATGATTGAACGGGCTGGCGAGGCCGCAGAGCTGAGTTTCGCGGTCCATGTGCATATGCTCCGCCATTCAACCGGATACGCCCTGGCGGCGAAAGGAATGGATACACGACGGTTACAGCACTACCTCGGACATGCCTCGATAACTAATACCGTCAGGTACACGGCAATGAGCCCGGAGCCTTTCAAGGACATTTGGCGCTAATCGTCGCGGTACTTGGCGTTTGGCCAGCGTGCTTCTACCTCCCGCCTGATCCGTTCCTTGCGAGCTTCCGCGCTCTCCGGTGCGAAGCCGCGCCATGTCGTTTGCGTGGCCGCCTGTCGCTTTGGTCTGCCGATCTTAGGAACAGGCAAGCCCGCCGCTTTATTTGCTCTGTAGCGTTCCCATGTCCGTTTTGACGTAGCAGAGATAACTTGCCTGCCTACATCTGACAGAACCGCAGTTCTTGGATTAGGCGTTAGTCCGCCATGATTGGCACAAACCGTATGCGGTCTACCATCAGGTCGCATCACAACGCGACGGCGACATGGTCGATTGCGAGATTTGGCCCAGGCCGAACAGATAGGTCGCTGCCATTGGTGGCCGGTCAAGTGAATACCCCAACATACGCGCGCATAAGGCAGTCGCTCGCGCCTTTCTATTGGCCGCTAATCCCACTGTTCATCCGGCCAGCGCCGCTTCAATTCAGCCAGCACCCGCGCCTTACGCTCGGTATCCGTTGTGACATGCTACGGAGCCATTCTAATGGTCTGGGGTTGCGGCTGACGTGGCAGGATAGGCAACCCGGCTTCTCTGCGACGCTGGTAGTAAGCTAAACGGCCCGCGGTACAACGCGCCTTTCCTTCCGCTGTCTTTGGTCCCGATGAATGCCCGCCGTGATTAGGGCATCTGCCGTTTCTGATAGAGCCATCTGGATTCAGAACTGGCTTGCTACGACAGGGCAGACCAGTAGTCCGAGCGTAGGCACCGCAGCGCGGAAGCCAATAACCGCGCCCTACCATGCATAACCTCTAGATACGCGCGCGTCAGGCGAGACGCGGGCCTTTTCAAACTAGAAACTAGAGCCTTAAGTAACAATGCAGACATTTTGGCGCGACGATTGCAGGGTGTTAATCGATGGGCCATAAGCTTAAGTGTCCTGATATCCCGAAGTGAGCCAACTGAACCTTCGCTATTTGTCGCACTCCGTTGTTCAAAAATGAAATTGATGCTGGTCCAAAATCCGCACCATCATCGCCTCGCCGCGCTGATCCTATTCGTCATCGGCTCCGAGCACGGGCTGGCATCGGCCTGTACGAACGAACCGTGAACAAGCTATATAATGGATCGCGCAAATGCAAACCGTGACGGTGCTCTTGCCAAGGTTCCATGCAGTTCCATAAATGATCCATAGGCACGGTTTCCATGTCCACGGGCGACACCAACGATCCGGAGCATTGGCGCGAGCGCGCGGGTCGCAAGCGTCCTCATTGCCATCATTACGGTGGTGAACTTCCTTGGGACGAAGCTCAAGACAACGTTGGCGGAGTTAACTGCCATCCGCCGCGCCTCGTCGCGGCCTAAACAGATTGGCTGTCCAGCGTCGCGGTCGGCGCGTCCTCGAAGCAGAAATAGCTGAGCGGCGGGAAGCGGCGGTCAGGAAGAGTTACGGTGCCTTCAAACGCATGTTTGAAAAATAACTGTGCGTTACCTTCCGTTGCCTTCCTTTGGCCACCTAGGTAGTCTTAAACCCTTGACGTGACTAACTTCCGTTTTCTAGCGCGATATTACAATAGTTAAGTCACCTTTCGGTTGGTTTTTGTAAACCATTGGGCGAGTAGGTCTTTAGCCAGGGGAGCGACGAAACGGCGGTCAACCGCGCGTAATGAAGTTGCGGTTGAGTGACTCAGCAGGGCTTGGGCGGGTCCAAGGGACGGACTCGGCACGGGGACGAGGGTGAACAGTACCGGACGTGTCGCGAAGCGTGCGCTCGCAGCCTTGGCTGTCGTCGGCTACGCATTGCTTGCGGCGGGCTGCTCGTCGACCGACCCCCTATATCCTGCGGTCCACGACATGCCGGCGGCGCGGGCCGAAACAACCCTGACGCCCGCGGAGGTCAAACAGGCGACCGACAACCTGGTCTACGAGCGCGAACACCTCAATGTCGAGGCGCAGTCAGGCGCCAATCCGCAGCCAGTCGCCGCGACCAATGCGCCGACGACCACCGGTTCCGTTCCACAGAAAAAATCGGCTGCCTCGGCTCAGCCGGCGGCCCAACAGCCCGCTTCTAGCGTGAACGCCTACGCCAAGCAGTGATAAGATAAAGGGGATTAATCCCCTCTAAGCGCGGCCAGACCAATGGAAGAATTTTATCGTATCCGCCGGCTGCCGCCGTATGTGTTCGAAGAGGTCAACCGCGCCAAGGCGCTCGCGCGCAATGCCGGCGCGGACATTGTTGATCTCGGCATGGGCAATCCCGATCTGCCGGCGCCCGCTCATGTCGTCGAGAAGATCAAGGAGACGATCGGCAAGACCCGCACCGATCGCTACTCCGCCTCAAAGGGCATACCAGGGCTCCGCCGCGCGCAGGCCGCTTATTATGCGCGCCGCTTTGGCGTGAAGCTCAACCCGGACAGCCAAGTCGTCACCACGCTCGGCTCCAAGGAAGGCTTTGCCAACGTCGCGCAAGCGATCACGGCGCCGGGCGACGTCATCATCGTCCCCAACCCGACCTATCCGATCCACGTGTTCGGCTTCCTGATGGCCGGCGGCGCCATTCGCTCAGTGCCGGTCGAGGCCAATGCGGCGTTTTTCGGCGCGCTCGAGCGCGCGATCAAGCACACCATCCCCAAACCGATCGCCATCGTCACCTGTTATCCGTCCAATCCGACGGCTTGCGTCGCCGATCTCGATTTCTACCGGGATCTGGTGGCGTTTGCGAAAAAGCACGGCGTCTTGCTGCTGTCGGACCTCGCCTATGCCGAGGTCTATTTCGACAACGACCCGCCGCCGTCGGTGCTGCAAGTGCCGGGCGCCATGGACGTGGCGGCCGAATTCACCTCGATGTCGAAGACCTATTCGATGCCCGGCTGGCGTATCGGCTTTGCCGTCGGCAACGAGCGTATCATCGCGGCTTTGGCGCGAGTGAAGTCCTATCTCGATTACGGCGCGTTCACGCCGATCCAGGTCGCGGCTACCGCGGCGCTCAACGGTCCTGACGACTGCATCCACGAGATGCGCGCGACCTATAAGCGCCGGCGCGATGCGCTGGTGGAACTCATTCGGCCGCGCCGGCTGGCCGGTGCCGTCGCCGCGCGCTTCGATGTTCGCCTGGGCGCCGATCCCGGAGCCGTTCCACACCCTCGGCAGCGTCGAGTTCGCAACGCTTCTGGTCGAGAAGGCAAGCGTCGCGGTATCGCCCGGCGCCGGCTTTGGCGAGCACGGTGAGGGCCACGTGCGTATCGCGCTTGTGGAGAACGAGCAGCGCATTCGCCAAGCAGCGCGCAACATCCGGCGCTTTCTTGAAACGGGGCCGGAAATGCTGCACAACGTCGTTCCCCTTGCGACGCGGCGTTAGCCGGTAGTCGCTCTTTTCCAGGTCAGCGACGTTTTTTTCAGGTTAGCGACATTACATGCCCGAGCCGCTGAAAGTCGGTCTTGCCGGACTGGGGACGGTCGGCACGGCCGTGATCCGTCTTCTCGATCGTGAGCGCGACAAGCTCCTGGCGCGCTGCGGCCGCCCGATCGAAGTCGTCGCGGTGACCGCGCGGTCGCGGGGCAAGAAGCGCGACGTCGATCTGAAGAAGTTCCGCTGGGTCTCAGATCCCGTCGCGCTTGCGGCCGATCCGGCGATCGATGTCCTGGTCGAGGTGATCGGCGGCGCCGGCGATCCGGCCAAAAGCGCGGTCGAGACCGCGCTGAACGCGGGCAAGCCGGTCGTGACCGCCAACAAGGCGCTTCTTGCCGCGCATGGTCACAAGCTCGCGACGCTCGCCGAGCGCCGCGGCGTGGCATTGAATTTCGAGGCTTCGGTCGCCGGCGGCATCCCGATCGTCAAGACGCTGCGCGAAGGGCTCAACGGCAATTCCTTCACCCGCATCTACGGCATCCTCAACGGCACCTGCAATTACATCCTCTCACGCATGGAGGAAGATCGCATCTCGTTCGACGAATGCCTGCGCGAAGCGCAGCGCCTCGGTTACGCCGAGGCCGATCCGTCGTTCGATGTCGAAGGCCATGACACCGCGCAGAAGCTTTTGATCCTCGCGAGCCTCGCTTTCGGCACCAAGGTCGACCCGGCCGCCGTCTATGTCGAAGGCATTTCCTCGATCACGCTCGCCGATCTCGATGCCGCGGCCGAGCTTGGCTACCGCGTGAAGCTTCTCGGCGTCGCGGTGAAGACCGAAGCGGGCATCGAACAGCGCGTGCATCCGACCATGGTGCGCAGGGAATCCGCCATCGCGCAGGTGATGGGTGTGACCAATGCGGTGACGGTCGACGCCGAAGGCTTGGCGCCGATCACGCTGGTTGGGCCCGGCGCCGGCGGCATGGCGACCGCGTCGGCCGTGGTCTCCGATCTCGCCGACATCGCCCGCGGCGTGCGCACGCCGCCATTCGGCCGGCCGGCTGCGCGCATGACCGCGATCCGCAAAGCGCCGATGCAGCACCACGAAGGCGGCTATTATATCCGCCTGTTGGCACGCGACCGTCCCGGCAGCGCCGCGACCATCGCGCGGCGGCTGGCGCAGCGGCAAATCTCGCTGGAATCGATTGTGCAACGCCACGACGCCCGCACGCACGGCGCCGGCCAGCCGGGAAAATCCGGCGACCCTGTCCCTGTTATTCTCATCACTTACGCAACCAGTGAGGACGCCGTCCACAAGGCGCTCGCCGCAGTGCGCCGCGACCGTGTAATCTCTGGTCGGCCGCAGGTCATCCGCATCGAGAAGAACTGACCATAACGGATTGCAAGGAAAAGAGTTAATGGCGTCGATCACGGTTCCGCATAGCCTCATGCTCGAGCGCATTCTCACGCTCGAAATCGTGCGCGTCACCGAGCGCGCGGCGGTCAATGCGGCGCGACTGCGCGGCCGCGGCGAGGAAAAGGCCGCCGATCAGGCTGCAGTCGACGCCATGCGGCGCGAGCTCAACAACCTGCCGATCGACGGCACGGTCGTGATCGGCGAAGGCGAACTCGACGAGGCGCCGATGCTGTTCATCGGCGAGAAAGTCGGCTCGGCGGGCGGCTTTCGGGTCGACATTGCCGTCGATCCGCTGGAAGGCACGACGCTGTGCGCCAAGAACATGCCGGGCGCCATCGCCACGTTGGCAATCGCCGAAAGAGGCACGCTGCTGCACGCCCCCGACGTCTATATGGACAAGATCGCGGTGGGACCCGGCTATCCAAGAGGCGTGGTCGATCTCGACGCGCCGGCCGATGAAAATGTCCGTGCGCTGGCCAAGGCAAAGGGGGTAAAGCCCGACGCCATCACCGCCATGGTCCTCGACCGCCCGCGCCACGCCGATCTCATCGCCGCGGTGCGCAAGGCCGGTGCGTCGGTGAGCCTGATCACCGACGGCGACGTCGCCGGCGTCATCCACACCGCCGAACCGGACAAGACCGGCATCGACATCTATCTCGGCATCGGCGGCGCGCCGGAAGGCGTGCTGGCCGCGGCGGCGCTGCGCTGCATCGGCGGCCAGATGCAGTGCCGGCTCGTCCTCGACACGGCGGAGCGGCGCGAGCGCTCCGCCAAGATGGGCATCAGCGACCCGCGCAAGAAGTATCAGATCGAGGACATGGTGCGCGGCGACTGTCTGTTCGCGGCGACCGGCATCACCGACGGCCGCATGCTCGAAGGCGTGCGGTTCGGCAAAGGCCTGGTCGAGACCGAGACCGTCGTCATGCGCTCGATCACCGGCACGGTCCGCCGCATCAGGGGCGAACACCGGCGGCTGGAGAAGTTTTAGGTCGGAATCCGTTTCGATCCCGCCGCGGGCCGATCTCCACGCGGCGTGCCGACCGCCGCAGGACACTGTAGCTGCAGATGTTGAGGTCGGCATATGCCGGGGTGAAGCCGCCGTGACTGCCAAGACGCAATCAGCTATCCTTGCTGAAAATTTGCATGTGCTGGCCGCTGACAGTCAAAGTCGATATGCGGACAATTGCAGGAATTGAACGCTGCCGCCCGGAGAGATCGTGTCTGCTCGTCTCGAACGCATCATACGAAAAAGCAATCTTGATCCCTCGTTCTGCGCGCTTCGCCATGTGACGCGCACATCGCGGTCGGTGGTCGCGGCCTTCGACACGGCGCTAAAGCCGGCTGGCCTGACTGGCAATCAGTTCAACCTCCTGATGACGCTGGCCCGCATGGGCCCGTTAAACGTCAACGCGGTGGCGGCCGCGGTCGGCATGCATCCAAGCACGGTCCCTCGCTTGATCGCTCCGTTGGCGCGCAGGCGCCTGGTCCGCCGGCAAGCGGGCGCCGATCGGCGCGAGCGCGTTATCGTCGTGACCGAGAGCGGTCGCCGCAAACTCGTCGCTGCTTATCCATTCTGGGCGACATTGCAGCGGCAGGTCGTGACCAAGATGGGCGACGAAGGCTGGGTCTCGGCGATGGCGGTTTTGCAGCAGGTTCGCAAATCCGTCGATGGCCGCGCGAGTTCACGACGTTCGTCCGGTTGAAAACCGGTCTTAAATCGGCTGGCGCCAGTGGACCGGTGCGATAGTGTGATTCGATGGGATTCGAATCACACGAGTTCGGAGTGAGCGCAGGCCTCTTCCTCGGCGTCGAAAGCTCGGCGACCGGGCGCTCCTGGCGCGACCGGCTCGACGCGCGCGGCGCGGCGCGGGCGCTCGCCATCGCGCAGCGGCACGATCTGCCGGAACTGCTCGCCCGCATTCTTGCCGGCCGCAATGTCGAGGTCGATGCGGTCGAGGCGTTTCTCGATCCAACTATCAAGCGCTCGATGCCGGACCCGAATGTGCTGACCGCGATGCCGGAAGCGGCCGCGCGCATCGCCGATGCCGTGCAGCGCGGCGAGACCGTGGCGATATTCGGCGACTACGACGTCGACGGCGCCACCTCGGCCGCGGTGCTGGCGCGCTTCCTGCGTCACGCCGGCATCGAGCCGTTGATCCACATTCCCGATCGGCTGTTCGAGGGCTACGGCCCGAATGTCGAGGCGGTGCGGGCGCTGTCGGCGCGCGGCGCGACGCTCTTGGTTACGGTGGATTGCGGCACCACCAGCATCGAGCCGCTCGACCAAGCGCGTGCGCTTGGCCTCGATGTGGTCGTCATCGACCATCATCAGGCCGACGAGGCGCTGCCGCCGGCGTTGGCGATCGTCAATCCGAACCGGCGCGACGATCTCTCCGGGCTCGGCTACCTCGCCGCGGTAGGCCTGACGTTCATGACGGTGGTGGCGGTGAACCGGCTCCTGCGCTCGCGCGGCTTTTGGACCGCCGATCATCCGGAGCCCGATCTGCTGTCATTCCTCGACGATGTCGCGCTGGGCACTGTCGCCGATGTGGTCGCGCTCACCGGCCTCAACCGCGCCTTCGTCGCCAAGGGCCTGATCGCGCTGCGCCAACGCAATCGCGTCGGCCATACCAGCCTGATGGACGTGGCGCGCTTGAACGGTCCGCCGGAAGCCTGGCATCTCGGATTTTTGCTTGGGCCGCGCATCAATGCCGGCGGACGGATCGGCCGCGCCGATCTCGGCGTGCGGCTATTGCTCGAGGACGATCCGGTCGAGGCGGCGCGCATCGCCGCCGAGCTCGACCGGCTCAACCGTGAGCGGCAGGTGATCGAAATGGACACCGTGGCACAGGCCGAGGCCGAAGCCATGGCCGCGCTCGGCATCGAGGAGAAAGGCGCGGTCGTCGTTACGGCGGCGGAAGGCTGGCATCCCGGAATCGTCGGTCTGGTCGCGGCGCGATTGAAGGAAAAATTCGGCCGGCCGGCCTTCGCCATCGCGCTCGAACCGGGCGGCATCGGCACCGGCTCCGGCCGCTCGATTCCCGGGGTCGATATCGGCCGCGCGGTGCGCCGCGCCGTCGCCGAGGGGCTCCTGGAAAAAGGCGGCGGCCACGCCATGGCGGCGGGCATCACGGTACGCAAATCGTCGCTGGCACAATTGCGCGCCTTCCTCGAAGCGACGCTGGCGGCGGATGTCGCGATCGCGCGCCGCGCCAACGGCCTTTTGATCGACGGCGCGGTGAGCGCGTCAGCGGCCAATGCCGAACTGGTGGCGATGATCGAGCGTGCCGGACCGTTCGGCTCCGGCAATCCCGAGCCGGTGATTGCGTTGCCGGCGCACACCATCGTCTACGCGGAGGAAGCCGGCCAGGCACATATCCGCGTGCGGCTCAAATCCGCCGACGGCACCGGCGTCAACGCCATCGCGTTCCGTGCCGGCGGACAAAAACTCGGCGCTGCGTTGCTGCAAAACCGCGGCCGGCAGGTCCATGCCGCCGGCTCGTTCGCGCTCGATCGCTGGCAGGGAGAGGAGCGCGTGCAGTTCCGCCTCACCGATATCGCGCCGGCGGAGCCGTTTGCGGGGCGGTAGTTAGTTAGGGCGCGGACTCATTGACGCCCAGCCACAACCGCATTGACGCGAGTTGGAAGAAGGCGATCGTCGTGGCTGCGAGCTTGTTGTAGCGCTGCGCGAAGCAACGCCCCTGCAAGTTCCATCTCGGCAAGTTCCATCTCGGCAAGTTCGATCCGAAGCAGCCGCTGCCATCAAAGCGTTACAATCTCTGGTTACATTCATTCGATCGCTGACGCCGTGCTTTCCGTCAATTGCTTGCGCCTGATGTTCCGCGCCGACGCTCAGCCAGCGATGTACGAACAACATTAAAGGGTTCCGACGATGGACGATGTCGCGGAGGCCGTTTGGCCGGCGAAATCCACGCCAACGTCGGCGGCGCGCAATTCGGTGCGGCAATACATTGACGAACTGCCAGCCTGCTCGGACGGAACCGCGTTGCAATCTACGCCGACAGGCGTGCTGGCTGGTACTGGAACCCTGACATCAAATCTCAATCTGAAATCGACCGGGAGGGCGAGATGTCACCACGCTGGACATATTGTGTTACCGAAATCGCGCGAGTGATCAGTCACCGCTGGAGGAATGCTTACATTGGGCTCTTTGTGACGGCTGTCGTCTGCCTTACTGGCGCGGCGGCGCAAGCCGCCTGGAATGGTTGGGAGAACCTCGGCGGGCTCTCATCCTCGAAGCGCCCAACTGCACGAGTTGGGGGGCGCAGCGGATCGATTGTTTCGCCCGCGGCACCGACCGTGCCATGTACCACCGCTGGTGGGACGGCAGCGCCTGGGGCGGCTGGGAGAATCTCGGCGGCATCATCCTCGAAGCGCCGAACTGCGTGACTTGGTCCGCCAACCGGATCGACTGCTTCGCCCGCGGCACCGACCGCGCCATGTACCACCGCTGGTGGGACGGCAGCGCGTGGGGCGGCTGGGACAATCTCGGCGGCATCATCCTCGAAGCCCCGAACTGCGTCAGCTGGGCGGCGGAACGCATCGATTGCTTCGCCCGCGGCACCGACCGCGCCATGTATCATCGTTGGTGGGACGGCAGCGCATGGGGCGGGTGGGAGAATCTCGCCGGCATCATCCTGGAATCGCCGAACTGCGTGAGCTGGAGCGCGAACCGCATCGACTGCTTCGCGCGTGGCACCAACGCTGCGATGTTTCATCGCTGGTGGGATGGCAGCACCTGGGGCGGCTGGGAAGACCTCGGCGGCGTGCTGCTCGAAGCGCCGAACTGCGTGAGCTGGGCGGCGAACCGGATCGACTGCTTCGCCCGCGGCACCGATCAGGCGATGTATCACCGCTGGTGGAATGGCAGCGCCTGGGACGGCTGGGAGAATCTCGGTGGCGTGCTGCTCGAGGCGCCGAATTGCGTGAGCTGGGGGGCGAACCGCATCGACTGCTTCGGCCGCGGCACCGACGCCGCGATGTATCACAAATGGTGGGATGGCAGTGCCTGGGGCGGCTGGGAAGACCTGTCGGGCGCGCTGCTCGAAGGAGCGAACTGCGTCAGCTGGGGCGCCAACCGCATCGACTGCTTCGCGCGCGGCACCGACACCGCGATGTACCACAAGTGGTGGGACTGCCCGACCTGCGATTCGCTGCTCGCCGTCGAGACCTACCACTACGATACGCTGCGCACCGGCTGGAACCCGCACGAAACGGTCCTGACAACGGCAAACGTTAAAGCCCCGGGTTTCGGCTTGTTGCATTCGGTCACACTGGATGACCAGGTCGACGCGCAGCCGCTGTTCGTCGCCAATCAGGCGGTAGCCGGGCAGGGCAATCACGACGTCGTCTATGCCGTTACCGAAGCGAATACCGTCTACATGATCGATGCGGTGAGCGGTTCAATTCTCAAACAGCAGAACCTTGGTGCCGCGGTGCCGCAGTCGAAGATCCTGAACTGCACCAACAATGCGGCCAATGTCGGCATCAATTCGACGCCTCTCATCGACCAAGCGAGCAACACGCTCTATGTCATCACGTTGGTGCTCGACGGCGGCAACCCGGTCTATCATCTGCATGCTCTCGATCTCGGCAGCCTCGCCGACAAGGTGCCGGCGGTCGTGGTCGCCGCTTCGCACACCCTTACCAACGGATCGACCTATAACCTCAGCGCCTCCTTCAGCCGCCAGCGCTCCGGTTTGGTCGGCGCCAACGGCAACATCTATGCCGGCTTTTCCAGCTGGTGCGACTTCCGTGCCGACGTGTCGCGCGGCTGGCTGCTCGGTTGGCAGGCTGGCTCGCTGAAACCGTTGGCCGCCAACCGGCTCAACAACCAGGTCCAGCCTGATCCGGTATCGCCGAACTCGCCGTTCTTTCTCTCGTCGATCTGGATGTCCGGTTACGGCGTTGGCGCCGATGCCGCCGGCAATCTGTTCGTGGTCTCCGGCAACTCGCATTCCAGCCAACAGGCCACGAGCTATGCGCCGCCGACCAACTTGCAGGAATTGGTGGTCAAGCTGTCGCCCGGTTTGGACTCGGTTCTGAGCTACTTCACCCCTTCGGGTTCTTTGACCGGCGTGTGCCGCTCGACGAAGCGGATAACGATTTCGGCTCGGGCGGCGTGATGCTTTTGCCCTATCAGCCCGGCCCGCGGCCCCGGCTTGCCACCGCCGCCGGCAAAGTCGGTCAGATGTTCCTGCTCGATCGCGACCACCTTGGCGGCTACAACCCCGGCGGACCAAACAACGTGCTCGGCACCTTCAACATCGGCGGATGCTGGTGCGGGCAATCCTACTTCCTCGGATCGGATAACGTTGGCCGCGTCGTCAGCAGCGGCGGCAACAACGCGATCGTGTGGAAGCTGCAGACATCCCCCACGGTGACGCTGGCGAAGGAAAGCACCTCTGCGGCCCTGAGCTCGGGTCAGGATCCGGGCTTCCTCACATCAGTTTCGTCGAATGGACAGATCGCCGACAGCGCGATTGTCTGGGCGGTGGCGCGGCCAACCAATCCTAAACCGGCCGACGTCACCTTGTATGCGATCAACCCAAGCAATGGCGCCACGCTGTTCTCCGGCACGGCCGGCACCTGGCCGAACGTCAACGGCAACGCCAACCTCGTTCCCATGGTCGCCAATGGCAGGGTCTATGTGGCGAGTTTCAAGCGACTGACCATTTTTGGCCTCGGACCAACAATCCCCTTCCCGGCCATCACCGAGCGGGTCGCCGTAGCGCTGACCGCGCCGACCAGCAATGCGATATCCGGAACTGTCAGCAGCATCAACGGCGCGCAGGCGGTGTTGACGACGCGGACCGGGAGCACGGTGCAGATCGACCTGACCAAGGCGCAGGAGGCGAACCAAAGCGTGCCGCTCGCTGTCGGGTCGCCCGTCATCGTGAGCGGCACCAAAGACGCTTCCGGCGTGATGCACGCCGAAACGATCACACACGCAAAGCCGGACCCTGCGCTATGGCCGGCCGACCGTTGATCGGGACGACTGCGCCGTTTGCCGCTGGCTCCGAGTCAGACGCCCCTTGCACCGCTCTGCTTCGCAGAGCGGTCCCACTTCCCCGCTTCGCGGGGCAGGAGAGGAACTACACCTCAATCCGTCCTTCCAAATAAACGACCGCCTTGCCGCCGATGCTGACCCGGTCACCTTGGAGCGCGCAGCGGAGCGCGCCGCCGCGTCGCGACAATTGGCGCGCCTCGAATTGCGTCTTGCCCAGGCGCTTCGCCCAATATGGCACCAGCGTGCAGTGCGACGAGCCGGTCACCGGATCTTCCGGCACGCCCTGCGCCGGGGCGAAGAAGCGTGAGACGAAATCGATGCCGTTTTCGCCCGGCGCGGTCACGATCGCCGCCCAGCAGTCGACTTTGCCGAGCGCGGTGAGATCAGGCTTGAGCGCCGCAACTTCCGCTGCGGTGTCGTAGACAACGAGACAATCGCGCGCACCTAACACTTCGTGCGGCCTCCCACCCAAGGCCGCGAGCAGGCCCGGCGGCGGTTCGCGCGGCTCGGCCGGGCGGGCCGGAAAATCCATCACCAGCATGTCGCCGCGGCGCCTGACCGTGAGTGTTCCAGCTTTCGTGGTGTGAAAGCTCACGCTGTCGCGCTTTGGCTCGAGAAAGTTGAACACAACGTGGCCGGAGGCGAGCGTCGCATGCCCGCACAGGTCGACTTCGACGGTCGGCGTAAACCAGCGCAGCGCGTAGTCGCCGCCATCGCGCACGAAGAAAGCCGTCTCGGCGAGATTATTCTCCGCCGCGATCGCCTGCATGGTGGCGTCAGGCAGCCATGCGTCCAGCGGGCAGACCGCCGCGGGATTGCCGCCAAACAGGCTGTCCGTGAACGCATCGACCTGATACATCGGCAAGCGCATCGCTTGGTCTCCGGACTTTGCGATAAGGATTGAACCGCTTATTGGCACAAGCCGGGGTGCGGGGCTACGACGATACTTCCTCCGTCATTGCGAGGCAGTAGGGCGTTTACGCCCGTCTTCGACGGGCTATGGCGACGAAGCAATCCACGGGCGGCGTCTCAGAACTGGATTGCTTCGCTTCGCTCGCAATGACGGGGACTGCCGGAAGAGGGAGAGAATGTCCAAGCTTGAACTTTCGGTCGCCGTCGGCGACTACGACCGCACCCGCGCGCTGATCGACGGCAGCGTCGCCATCGACGGCGTCGATCCGATCTTTATGACGCTCGTGCCTGAGGAGATATTTTTCCGCGCCTTTCGCGCCGCGGAGTTCGATATCTGCGAGCTGTCGCTGTCGAGCTATACGGTCAAGACCGCGCAGGACAATTCTCCCTATATAGCGGTGCCGGCGTTCGTCTCCCGCGCCTTTCGCCATACCGCGATTTATGTCCGCACCGATCGGGTGCAGAAGCCGCAGGACCTGAAAGGCCGCAAGGTCGGCTTGCCGGAATATCAGCTGACAGCGAATGTGTGGGCGCGCGCGCTCCTCGACGACGAATACGGCGTCAAGCCTGCCGACATTCATTGGGTGCGCGGCGGCATCGAGGAGCCGGGGCGGCCGGAGAAGCTTGCCATCAAGCTTCCGCCCGGCGTGCGCCTCGATAATGCGCCGGAGGGCGCGACCATTTCCGGCCTGCTGGAAGCCGGCGAGATCGACGGTTTCATCGCGCCGCGGCCGCCGACTTTGGTCGAGAAGGGCCACCCGCATATCGGCTGGCTGTTTCCTGATCCGATCGCGGTGGCGAAGGACTATTTCAAGCGCACCGGATTGTTTCCGATCATGCATGTGATCGGCATCCGCCGCACCTTGGCCGAAAAGCATCCATGGCTGCCCGGCGCCGTGTTCAAAGCGTTCGAGCAGGCGAAGGCGGTGGGCCTGGAAAAACTTTCAGACACCTCGGCGACCAAGGTGACGCTGCCGTTCGTCGAGGAGGCGCTCAAGAACGCCCGCACGCTCATGGGGGAGGATTACTGGTCGTACGGCGTGGAGCAAAACCGCAAAGTGCTCGATTATTTCCTCGGCCAGCATCATGCGCAGGGACTGTCGTCGCGGCGCGTGTCGGTCGACGAGCTGTTTCACCCGGGCACTTACGAGGCGTTCAAGCTTTAGTCATTCCGGGGCGCCGCGAAGCGGCGAGCCCGGAATCCATATCCACAGTCGGAGCAGAACATGCGCCGTCCGTGGTTATGGATTCCGGGTTCCTCGCTGCGCTCGGCCCCGGAATGACGCTAGGACTTCGCCGGCCGCAGCTTCACGTGGATGTTCTTTTCCTGCGTGTAAGCCAGCATTTCCTCGAAGCATTCCTCGCGGCCGATGCCGGATTGCTTGTAGCCGCCGAACGGCGCGCCTAGGAAGTGCTTGGAGACTTCGTTGATCCACACGAACCCGGACTGCACCGCGGCGGCAGTGCGGTGCGCGGTGGAGAGATCGTTGGTCCAGATCGAGGCAGTGAGGCCGTATTCCACCGCGTTCACCTCTTCGAGCATTTTGGCTTCGTCGCTCCATCTGAAGATCGAGAGGACGGGGCCGAAAATCTCTTCGCGGGCGATGCGCATGGTCGGCCGCACATCGGCGAACACGGTCGGCTCGATGAAAAAGCCCTTCGCGAGCGCCGGGTCGGCCGGCCGGCCGCCGCCATGGAGCAGCCGCGCGCCTTCCTGCTTGGCGGATTCGATGAAGCCCAGGATGCGCTCGTACTGCGCCTTGGAGATGATCGCGCCCATCGTGGTCGAACGGTCGGTGGCGATGCCCGGCTTGAAATGGGCGATCTTGGTTTTCACTTTCGCCAGCACGGCGTCGTAGATCTTTTCATGAATAAAGGCGCGGCTGGTGGAGCCGCACGATTGGCCGCACCAGGTGAAATTCATGCCGCCGACCACGCCGCCGGCAACCTCATCCGGATCGGTGTCCGGAAACGCGATCAGCGCATTCTTGCCGCCGAGCTCGAGCATCACCGGTTTGAGCGTATCGGCGGCCGCCTTCATCACCGCGCGGCCGGTTGGCACCGAGCCGATCAGCGCGATCATGGCGACGCCCGGATGCGTGGTCAGCGCCGAGCCGGCTTCGCGCCCGCCGGGCACGACGTTGAACACGCCGGGCGGCAGGATGCCGCCGATCAGTTCGGCCAGCCGCAGCGCGGAGAGCGGCGCCTGCTCCGGCGGCTTCATGATCACCGTGTTGCCGGTGGCAAGCGGCGCGCCCGCCTTGCCGGCGCAGAACATGAACGGATGATTGAATGGAATGATGCGGCCGACGACGCCGCGCGGCTCGCGCACCGAGAAATTCACCACGCCCGGTCCCATCGGGATCGATGAGCCTTTCATCTCGGTCACGAGGCCGGCGTAGAATTCGATCTGCGCGGCGGCGATGGTCGCATCCATCACCATCTCGTGCACCGGATTGCCGCAATCGGCGGCATCGATCATCGCCAGTTCGTCGGCGTTCTCGCGCAGCACCGCGGCGATGCGCTTGAGGAGCCGCGCGCGCTCGAGCGGCGGCGTGTTGCGCCAGCCGTCGAAGGCTTTCTTCGCCGCCGCGACGGCGGCGTCGATATCGGCTGCGCCGCAATCGGCGACCGGGCCGAGTGACTCGGCGGTGCCGGGATTGGTCGAGTTCGACATAGGCGCCGGATTTCGGCTTGTGCCATTCGCCGCCATAGTACGCATCGCGATGGTCGGGCAGGCGGAGCGTTTCAGCTTTGGCGGATTTGAGCGGGACGGCGGTGTTCATGGTGTTTCCTCGACTTCAATTTTTGGCGCGCGTCATGGCGGCGGTCATGGTGGCGGTATAGCCCGGCTCGACCCGCACATCGACGACAGCGACGCCGCCGGCATCGACGGCGGCGATGGCTTTTTCAAGCGCCGGCGCCAGATCGGCGGGCTTTACGATCGGACCGAAGCCGATCGCGCCCTGGGCATGGCCCATGGCGGCGAGATCGATTTCCGGATCGGCCATGCGCTGGCCGATCCATTTGTTCTCGACCGGACGCGCGCGCATCCGCGCCACGCGCTCCTGGTGCAGCTCGTCATTATAGAACGAGCGATTGTTGGCGATCACGAACAGCAGCGGAATCTTGTAGTGCACCGCCGTCCACACCGCGGTCACGCCCATCAGAAAATCGCCGTCGCCGCAGATGGCGACCGGCAGCCGGCCGGAATTCTTCAGCGCCAGCGCCGCGCCGACCGAGATGCCGGGACCGCCGCCGACGCCGCCGCCGCCATCGGAGCCGAGAAAGTCGAGCGGGTGGCGGAAGGTCCACCAGCGATCCTCCCAGGAAATCGGCAGATGTGTCAGCGTCACCGGCCGCTCGCCGACGACTTTGCGCAAGGTTCGCGCGATGTGCTCGTTGGTGAAGCCGGCGGCTGCCTGATCGGCGGCTGGCGGGCGCGGCGCGGGCGCCGCACGCGGCCGCCCGGCGGCGCCGAGCGCTTTGACCAAGTCCGGCACGACTCGGTCGGGGTCGGCGGAGAGGAAAATATCGACCGTCGGCAGGCCCTGATAGTCCATACTCCAGCCGTTATGGATGCGGTAGTCGAGCGACACCTGGATGATCTTGGCGGCAGGCGAGGGGTTCGACATCTTGAGCGCGCCGGCGAGATCGACCCAGTCGAGGCTCAAGATCACGTCGGCGACACGCAAAGCTTCGACGCTGTCCGGCGTCAGCGCATTGGCGGCGCCGACATAAAGCGGATGATCGGTCGGGAAGCTCGCGCCGATCTTCAGGTCAGTGATGACTTGCGCGTTGAGCGCCTCGGCAAGCGCGACGCGCGCGTTCCAGGCATCCTCGCTGCGCGACGCGCGGCCGGCGAGCATCACCACCTGCTTGCCCGCTTTGAGCATCGCCGCCGCCTCCGCCACCAGATTGGCGGGCGCCGCGGTCACGACCGGCGGCAAAAAACGCGCGGCATCGATCGGCGGCAACGGCTCGGCGAGCTTTGCTTCCTGCATCTCGGCGTCGAGATTGATGTAGACCGGGCCCTGCGGGGCGGTGTTGGCGATCCAGGCGCCGCGAAGGAGCGCTTCGCGCGCCGCGCCCGGCGAGGCCGGCTGGTCGTCCCATTTTGTATAGCCGCGCACCAGCGCGCCCTGATCGCGCGCGGTATGAATCCAGTCGATCCACGGCCGCCGTTTCATCGCGTCGACCGGACCCGTGGCGCCGAGGACGAGGATCGGCATGCGGTCGCACCAGGCGTTGAACATCGCCATGGTGGCGTGCTGCAGCCCGACATTGGAGTGCACGGCAGCGGCGATCGCTTTGCCGCTGACCTTGGCGTAGCCATGTGCGATGGCGACCGCGGACTCTTCATGCACGCAGAGCAACATCTGCGGGGTGGTGTTGCCGAGATAATTGACGATGCTGTCGTGGAGGCCGCGATAGCTCGCGCCCGGTGTCACCGCAATGTAGGGAATCTCCAGCGCCCGCAATGTTTCGGCGACCACGTCGCTGCCGTAGCCGGGCGCATTGACGCCGGCTGAGCTCGGGCGCTCAAGCGCCGCGATTGACGCATCCGCGCCGGCCGGTTTTTGCCGGGCGGCGGGTCGGGAGGGATTCATCGGGCATTCCTCAAAGTCTTTTCTGGCCGGAGGGATCGAACCGGATCACGAGCCTTGCAGGATCAAGAACCTTGGCGCAAGCGGGCGAGCAGCGTCAATCCTGCATAGCCGTCCGCCGGTTCGAGCCCGACTTTAAGTTGGTAATTGCGCGCGGCCACCATCGTATCGTTGCCGACGCGGCCGTCGGTGCCGCCGGTATCGAAGCCGAGCGCCGTCAGGCGTTGCTGAATTTCCTGCACTTCGGCCAGCGTCGGCGCCCGCTCGCTGCCGGGGAATTGCTGGACCAAGGGGCCGCCGCCGACGCAACGATCGCCGAGATGCACAATCGCCAGCGTGTAGTTCATCGACGGGTTGTAGCGTGTGCACGGCATAAAAGTTGGGGCCCAGCAGGAAGGCCGGTCCGCCGGGGACCGGTATCCAAAGCTTGGCGGTGGCGTTCGGCTGTGGAAACGGCTCGCCGTCGGCGCGCACGATGCCGCGCTTTTGCCACTCGGCGTAGCTCCGCGACGCCTTGCCGCCGACTTTCGCCGGCGCGCGCACCTCGTAACCCCAACGCTCGCCGCGGCGGTATTTGCCGCGCTCGACGAAATAGCAGGCGGTGGCGGCCAGCGCGTCGTCCGGCGGGCCGAACGGCGAAATCTTGCCGTCGTTGTAGTAGTCGACGCCGAGATGGAGCCAGACTTCGGGCATCCACTGGGTGTGACCCATGGCGCCCGCCCAGGAGCCGACCATCTCCGCGGGCGCAGCCCAGCCGTTTTGAATGACGGTCAGCGCGTTGATCAGTTCGCTTTCCCAATATTTGCGCCGCCGCGGCTCCGCCCAAGCCAGCGCGGCCAGTGAGGGAATGACCGGCCGCATATGGTTCTTCTGCACCAGCGGATCACCGAATGTCGAACTCGACGCCCCAGACGCCGAGCATGATCGAGGGTTCGACGCCGTAGTCGTGCTCGATGCGCGCCAGCAGCGGCGCGTATTCTTGCGCCTTTTGCTTGCCGGCGATGACGCGCCAGTCGGAGACGCGCCGATTGAGATATTGCCAGAGCTGCTCGTTGAACTCGGGCTGACTGCGGATCGCGTCAAACCCGGTGGTGTCGGGCGTTAGCCCGGTCATGACGCGCGCGTAGGTTTCCGGCGTGATGCCGTGGGCCAAAGCTTTGGCCTCGAACGCGGCGATCCACTGATCGAACGAGCCGCTCGCTTCCTTCGCGAATGCCGGTTGGCTCGCCATGACCGTCGCCGCGCCCGACAGCGCGAAGGCCAGACAATCCCGGCGGCTGGGGTGCGCAGCGGCACGTCTTTGGTCAAGCATCCGCGGTATCCTTGCACCGTCATCGTGCGGGATTATTTGCTCCGACCATGAAACATTCAAGGCGACTCACTGTGCGCCAGCCTTGTCGGTGCGCGGAAGATCGCTTCAAGCCCGGCCGTGGCGAAGCTTGCCCCGGTCATGGCGCGCGTTCAGATTGCCGGCTTGATACCGTGCGCCGCCGCTTTGGTGTGAAACGCGCCGGTCCGTCAGCCGAGCGGTCTGCGTCATTTTTCCTTGAGCCGCGACCGCAGCAACATAAGGCCTGCAGATGCTGTGACGACGGCCTTTGAAAAAGTACGTCTGGCAGTGCTCGGCGATTATTTTGCGATCGCCGTTTTTCTCGCCTTCGGTTTTCGCGGCCGCAGCTCCGTCATGCTCCTTGGCCGCCGTCCGCGCCTCGGGCGGTGGCTCGGCGCTCGAGTCGGACGCAGCCGCATGCGACGGCCCCGGCTCGGCCGGCGGTGGGTCGGACAGTGCTATCGGCGAAAACGGCGGTTCCGGCGCGTGACTGTGATCAATTGCCGGCGCCGACCCGGCAATGCGCATCTCTTCGGGCGCGTTCAATGTGTCGACCAGCTTGGCGATGCTGTTGGCGAAGCTTTCGGCATCAAAATTCAGCGGATCATCGTGGCCGTTGCGGATGTCGGCATCGAGCGCCGCATGATAGGCCGGAATGAGCCAGCGGCTGGAGCGCACGCTCGCGATCACATAAAGCAGCGCCAGGCGGTCATATTGCGCGGCCGTGAAGGGCGGATTGGGGCTTTGCGCATCGTTGTAGCCGCGTCCGCCCGCCGAGCGCCGCGGCTGGATCAGCTCGGTGTGCAGGAAAAGCCCCTTCAACGCCCCGGAAAAATTCGCCGCCTGCTCGAACTTGGTCTCGCGCCACGGAATACTGAGCTCATGATTGAGCAACATGTCACCGGCACGGTTGATGACGACATGCGCCTTGCCCCAGCCGTCGGAGCACTTGAAGCTGCTGAGACTGTTGAACCGCGAGGCGCCATCGATCTCTTCGGGGAACGAGCGGTGCCCGAAATTCGGCGAGCTGGTGTCGTGAATGACGAAGTAGCGCGCCATCGGCGCATCCGGGCCGTTGTCGTCGGCGCGCGCTATCGGTTGCCACAGATAAGTAGCGAAGACCCATTCCAGATCGAGCTTGGAGAGGTACGTGCTCAGCACCTCGCGGGACGGCAGGCCGGTGTCGGTGCCGACCCGCTCGGCCAGCGCCGCCGGCAAGTGTTCAAGCGGCGGCCCAAGATTGCGCGACTGATCCATGCCGCGCATCAGGCATCGCGCCTGCTCGGCCGGCTCGCCTTGAAAGCTCATGCTCGCCGGATCGAACACGCATCGCCCCATGGTCTTGATGAAATAGGGCGCGCGGAAATGGCCGGGTTTGCATTCGTGGGCCAACGCGACCTGCGCGGAGAGGCCAAGCGCCAGGCCGGCAAGGCCAACGGCGAACAAGCGGCGACCCGCGGCGAGCGCGTGCACGCTCAATCCGGCTAGCTGCGAAAGTCCCCTGGACGGCCTGCTATTTGTGTGCGCCGCAACGGCCACGGTTCTCAATCCCAAAATTTCAAACACCGTACATCATCACCAACGCCCGGCCGTGCCAAGCGGTGCCATCGCACCGGCGCGCGAAAAAAGCGTAAAAATTTCTCCGTCGCCGCGATTTTGCAGAATGGCGCAGCCGACGATGAATGAATGTTCAGAGTGAGTGAATTTTATTCGGGCGCGCTTCACGCATGGCAGGTCTAAGACTCTTGCCTGCAGCAGCCCTTACCCCAGGCGACCGTGCGATTTATGTTGTGGCGAATAAGGGCAGGCGGAAGGAGTTGGCAATGGATCAGGTCCTCGAACAGCGCCCGCCGGAAACCGTTCCGGAGGTCGAGGCGACGCTGAATTACTTTGTTAACGACGGCACCAAAATCTTCACCGAAGCAGGCGGCAGCGGAGCGCGCGACAAGCGCGGCGGCACCATCGATGCGCGCCGCGTCGTCATTCACAACGGCCGCGCGCACGCGGGCGAGTTCGCGCTCGAGCGCGACGGCTTCCGCTTTGTGCGCCATGACACCAAAGTCGTCGACTTCTTCAATAACGACGAAGTGCAGCGCGTCTATTACCCGGAAATGGAAAAGCTGGTGAAGGCGGAGAGCGGCGCGTCGCGGGTCGTCGTGTTCGACCATACGCTGCGCACCGGCGACGACGCCATGCGCGAGCAACTCAAGATCCGCGAAGTGGTGCCGCGGGTGCATAACGACTACACCGAATGGTCGGGGCCGCAGCGGGTGCGCGACCTTCTGCCGGACGAGGCGGAGGAGCTGTTGAAGCGCCGCTTCGCCATCGTGCAGGTGTGGCGGCCGATCCGTCTTCCGGTCGAAAGTTCTCCGCTGGCGATCTGCGATGCGCGCTCGGTCGCCGATGACGATCTGGTGATTTCCGAGCGGCGTTATCCGAACCGCGTCGGCCAGACTTACGCCATTACCTACAATCCGAACCACAAATGGTTCTGGTTCCCGCGCATGCGCCGCGACGATGCGATCGTGTTCAAGGTGTTTGATTCACTCAAGGACGGCCGGGCTCGCTGGACCGCGCACACCGCTTTCGACGATCCGTCCTCGCCGCCCAACGCGCGGCCCCGCGAAAGCATCGAAATCCGCACGCTGGCGTTTTTTTGATACGTGCCAGCTGTCATGGCCGGGCTTGTCCCGGCCATCTCGATTTATTTTTTCAAGGCTTTGCCCGCCCTTTCGGGATGCCCGCGACATAGGCGAGCGACGCGACGCCGTTCTTCGAACGGCTATGCGCGGGCATGACGGACCCGGCAATGACAGCGCTACTACTTCGCCCGCTCGACGTACGAGCCGTCGGCAGTCATCACCACGATCTTGGTGCCGGTGGTGACGAAGGGCGGCACGCTGGTGCGCACGCCGTTGGAGAGCAGCGCCGGCTTGTAGGACGATGTCGCGGTCTGGCCTTTCATCGCCGGCTCGGTCTCCACAACTTCGAGGATGGCGCGCGGCGGCAGCTCGATAGCGACGGGGGTGCCTTCGTGCAGGCTGAGCGTGACTTCCATCTCCGGCTGGAGGTAGGCGGCTTGGTCACCAATAATATCGGCCGGCACCGCAACCTGATCGTAGCTCTCCATATTCATGAAATGGTAGCCGTCGCCGTCCTGGTACATGTACTGGTGCTTGCGGTCCTCGACAAAGGCGCGCTCGACCTGCTCGGTGGTCTTAAAGCGCAGCGACAGCTTGACGCCGTCGGCGATGCGCCGCACGTCCATTTGGGTCACCGGGGTGCCCTTGCCGGGATGGATATTCTCGGTGGCGACGATGACTCCGAGCTTGCCGTCGATCTCGACGATATTGCCTTTACGGAGCGAGCTGGCGATGACTTTCACAGGTTCCTCGACGATGTTTGGCACGAGATAATGCGATGGCAGTTATGCGGATGTCCTTGTCGGAAAACCCTTTCCCGGCCTCGGACCAAGTCCGGCGGCAGGCTTTTCCGGGACATGCGCTAATTCGGGTGCACCATACCGATCTTAAGCCCGATCGCCACCTATTTCGTTGCTTTTGAGCCGACAAGGCTATGCCGGATAACCAACCCGCCGCCTCGCCGTTTTGGGCCCCGCACGTCCATGCCGACCGCCGGCCGTTCCTGTTAGCGCGCAACCGGATTATCGCCGCGTTGCGGGCGTGGTTTGCCGCGCATGATTTTGTCGAGGTCGACACCGGCGCCTTGCAGGTTTCGCCCGGCAATGAGACCCATTTGCACGCCTTCGCCACGGCGCTGAAGTCTCCGGACGGCGCCTCGTCGCCGCTTTATCTGCGCACCTCGCCGGAATTCGCCTGCAAGAAATTATTGGCGGCGGGTGAGCGCCGGATTGTCGAGTTCGCCAAGGTGTTTCGCAACCGCGAGCGCGGCGCGCTGCATCATCCGGAATTCACGCTGCTTGAATGGTACCGCGCCGGCGAGCCTTACGAAACCTTGATGACCGACTGCGCCGCGATCCTAAAGCTTGCCGCCGAGACCGCCCGAACGAAGACCTTGACGTTTCGTGGCCGCACAGCGGACGCGTTTGCCGAGCCCGAGCGGGTCACCGTGGCGGAGGCGTTTGCCCGCTTCGCCAGCATCGATTTGTTGGCCACGCTGCCCGGCGGCGAGCCGGACCGGGAAGCTTTTGCGCGTGCGGCGCGCGGATCGGGTGTGCGCGTCGGCGACGACGACCGCTGGGGCGACATTTTCAGCCGCGTGCTGGTGGAAAAGATCGAGGGCAATCTTGGCATCGGCCGCGCCACGATCCTGGATCGCTACCCGGTCCATCAAGCGGCGCTGGCGAGGCCGGCTGAGGATCGCCGCGTCGCCGAACGCTTCGAGCTCTATGCCTGCGGCGTGGAACTCGCCAACGGCTTTGGCGAACTCGCCGATCCGATCGAACAGCGCCGACGGCTCGAGGCGGAAATGGCGGAAAAGGAACGCATTTACGGCGAACGTTATCCGCTCGACGAGGATTTCCTTGCCGCCTTGGCGGCGATGCCGCAGGCTTGCGGCATTGCGCTCGGACTCGATCGCCTGGTCATGCTGGCGACCGGCGCTGCGCGCATCGAACAGGTCTTATGGAATCCGTTGCCATGAAATCGCGCTCCACCACCCTTCATACCATCGACGAGCTATGCGCGCAGGCGCTCCTGCCGCGCGACAGGCTTGATGCGCTAGCCGACGTCGCCGCGCGCTATGCCGTCGCCATCACCCCGGCGATAGCCGATCTGATCGATCGCGACGATCCGCACGATCCGATTGCGCGGCAATTCGTGCCGGACGCGCGCGAGCTTCAGAAGCAGCCGGAAGAACGCGCCGATCCGATCGCCGACGATCCGTTCAGCCCGGTCGAGGGCGTCGTGCATCGCTATCCTGACCGCGTGTTGCTGAAAGTCGTCAATGCTTGCGCGGTCTATTGCCGGTTCTGCTTCCGCCGCGAAATGATCGGACCGGGGCGGGGAGGGCTGTCGCCAAAGGCGGTGGCAGCGGCGCTCGACTACATCGCCGGCCATCCGGAAATTTGGGAAGTCATCCTGTCCGGCGGCGATCCGCTTGTCCTCTCGGCGCGGCGGATCAAAGACGTGGTGAAAAGGCTTGCCGCGATTTCGCATGTCAAAGTGATCCGCGTGCATACCCGTATGCCGGTGGTCGCGCCGGAGCGGATCAGCGCCGCACTCGTTCGCGCGCTACGCACCGACAAAGCGACATTTGTCGTTCTGCACGCCAATCACCCGCGCGAACTGACCAGCGAAGCCCGCGCCGCCTGCGCGCGTCTCATTGACGCCGGCATCCCGATGCTGTCGCAATCGGTGCTGCTGCGCGGCGTCAACGACGATGTCGAAACGCTGGGCGCGCTGATGCGTGCGCTGGTCGAGTGCCGGATCAAGCCGTACTACCTGCATCATGCCGACCTGGCGCCCGGTACGGCGCATCTGCGCACCACGATTGCCGAAGGCCAAGCATTGATGCGCGGGCTGCGCGGCCGTTTTTCCGGCCTGTGTCAGCCGACTTATGTGCTGGATATTCCGGACGGCCACGGCAAATCGCCGATCGGTCCGAATTATGTGAGCGCCGATGGTGCAAGCGACACTGCGACGATCGAGGATTTCAACGGGCGGCGGCATCTCTATCCGCCGCGGCGGCGCTAAGCTTTGTGTAGAAATGTGTTGCGTTTCGAGCGCGTTTCTGTGGCGTTTCGCGTCGACACACTAAGCCGCGGTTTGCCGTAATTGCGGAAAGAAAACCGCCGTCTCGAAGCCGTGGCCGCAGGCGTCGCACGACCAACTGTGGCGCACGCAACGCTCGTTGAGGTGCTCGGACCATTCTGGCGCCAGGAGCCAGGCGCTGCATTGCGGGCAGATGTTCCTGTCGTGCGTGGTCAAGCGCGAGCGCGCCGCATCTTGCAATGACATTTGACTTAACTCCTGTCGAACTCCCGACCACCTCCCATGAGCTGCGGACCGTAGAGGGGAGCTGTGGCATCGACGTGACCGAACTGCGTCCGGCAACGGACCGGCAGACAAAACTTCTGCGACGGTCGCGACCCATGATCCGATCAAGTTGTACCGGATGATGGTATGTTTGATTGTTGCATGATCATTTCCAAAAAGTGATCTGCGCTTTCAGGATCACGCTCTAGGAACATTCGGCCATTCGCCCAAGTTTACTGGCAAGAGCGACGCGCGGTATCCGGAGTACTTTTCATGAGCACGATACGCCTTGTTTGCTTAAGCCTAACAGTCTTGCTGTTCTCGGTAGCCGGCGCTGCAGCGCAACTGCCGCCGCCGACGGTCACCGTGACGCCGCATCCAAATCCGAGTAGCTCGCTTGTGCTGCCCGCGCCGGGGGAAACGCCGGTCTATTCGGGACCAACCGGCACGGCTCCAGGAGCCGTCGGGGCCATCGGCGGCAACCTCGCCGGCACCAACCAAGTAGTCAACCCGCCGCGGAGCGTGTTGCATAGCTCGCACCACAGGCGGCAACACTATTACGAAAATTACTATGTGCAGTAGAACGGCGGCCGCACCACCGGCCGGCATCAGCGCCTGAGGGGCCTCAGCGACGCTGATCTGCCCAAGCGAATATGGACTGCAATTCATTTGCCGGCCATCGAGCCGCAAGCTCGGCCGGCCTAGCCTTTTCGTGTCTGGACCACTCTCGGCCCAAGTAGACTTCGAGAAAAAGCCAACTTCGAGAATAAGGAGTGTGCCATGAGAAACTTGATCATCACCGGAACTCTTGCAGCTTCGCTGGCATTCGGCGCCAACACCGCGATGGCGGCGGCGCCGCAGGCTCACAAACCCGCGACCGCGTTGCAGGTGACCCACGCGCAGACCGCGCGCGTTGCCTCGTTTGGCGGCTGGGGCAGCGTGCAATCTGCCCGCACGTCCGCTGGCACCGGCTGGGGCGGCGCGCAGACCGCCCAAACTCCGGCCCATGGCGGCTGGCAAGGCGCGCGCTATGCAGCCGGCGGCTACCTGCCGCGCAATCAGCTCGGCCTCGACATCAGTCAATTCATCCAAGGCATGCTCGGCGGCGGTCCGGTGCCCTACGCCAACCTGGCGCGGGACGTCGAGCAGATGCACGGCGTGCGCGGCGGCGGCTCTTACGACTATTCGTCGCCGAGCTACGACAACTCGGCGCCGATCGCCACCAGCAACGACGCCCAGGCGGCGTCCGACGCCGAGAATCAAGCCATCCAGCAGATGAACGACACCAACGCCTTGACGGCTTCGATGGCGGCCGCGGAAGAACAAAACGACGAGGCCAATGCGGCGACGCTGCAGACCGAGATCAATGCCGGCATGTAAATGCCGGGCGGTTTCGAGCGAGCAGGGCGCCGGCTTTCACCGGCGCCCTTTTTGCCTGCCGCGCCGCCTGGTACGCAAACCGCGGCAAGGCGGTATCAAAACTGTGCCTGCTTGCGGCCATCGCCCAGTCATCCATTTTTCTTGGTAAAAGAAGAAGCATCGCCGTAAGTTGGTGAACCGTCGCCGGCGGCTCAGCGGTTAGACGCCGCGGCATCGGCGCGGTCAGCGAGGGAAACGCACCATGAGCAAGCAAAACGGCCGTACGCCGCAACCCGTCCTGCACCACATCAATCTCAAGACGACGCGTCTACAGGAAATGATCGATTGGTACGGCACGGTCGTCGGCGCCAAGCCGAATTTCCAATTTCCCGCCGGCGCATGGCTGTCCAACGACGGCGCCAATCACCGCATCGCGCTGCTGACGTCGTCGAAGCTCAGCGACGATCCGCGCAAGCTCGAGCACACCGGCATTCATCACATGGCGTTCGAATACGGGTCGTGCGACGAGCTCCTCGACAATTACACGCGGCTCAAGACGCGGGGGATCGTCCCGCACATGTCGCTCGATCACGGGATGACCATGTCGTTCTATTACGTCGATCCGGACGGCAACAGCGTCGAGCTGCAATACGACAATTTCGGCGATTGGCAGGAATCCTCGGAATGGATGCGAACCTCGCCGGAATTTGCCGCCAATCCCATCGGGGTGCCGGTCGATCCGGCAAAGATGGTGGAAGCGCACCAGGCCGGCGCCTCGTCGGCCGACCTGCACCGGCGCGCCTTTGCCGGCGAGTTCCTGCCGGCGGGGCCGTTTGACCCGCGTGTTCCACTGGATTAGGCGCCCGGGCGACCCCGTCCTACGCTCATTTTCCGCGATATCGTCACCTTTTCGGACTCAATTTCGCCTGATAGCCTCCGTTTTAATCGAGACTTGGACAAAGCGATCGGCGGGTACCGTTTGGGGACGTCCGTGGCGGGCAAGGCTTCCTATTTCTCGCGCTTCTTCGTGAAGCTCATGGAGATTATGGCCGCCGCCGTTGCCACGGCCGTCAGCGGCTACTTCGTCGCGCATTTGAGCGGGTATTTGCCGCCACAAATGAGCGCGTTTCTGCCCTCGCAAATGCGGGGGCCTGTGCCGGCGGTCGTTGAGACCGCGCCGAATCAAAGCACCGCGCCCAAAAGCGTACCCGCTCAACCAGTCCCGGCAGCAGCCGCCGCGGACCCCGGCGAACAGCGCGCGGCGCCGCAGCAGGATAGTGGCGCTCCGGCCGCGAAGAAGTCCGCCAAGGCTGTGCCGGCACGCAAATCGGCAAAGACCGAGGCCAACGCGGTCGAAACCAAGCCGCGTGAGGGGGCGGACAGCAAGCCGCGCGAGGCGGACGACAAGGAATTGGTCGAAGCGCGCGTGCGGGCCGCGCTGGCCAATGTCGATGCCAATCGACCGGCGCCGGCCGCGACGCTGCCGCGCCCGGCCGACGTGCCGGCACCCAACGCCACGGGCGCGCTGCCGCCGCGCGGCGCGGACATTGGGCCGCAGCCCGCGCCGCAACCGGCGCCACAAGCTTCGCTTGCGCCGCCTTCCAGCCAGACCGGCCCGGTCCCGCCCGCGGCGGTCCAAGCGCCCGTCCAGGCCGCTCCAGTCCAGCCGGCTCCGACGCAGCCCGACGCGCTCACCTCGGTTGAGATAAAATCGCGCCCGGTCGCGACCGTCGATGAAACGGCGCCATCGTCGGAGCAGCCGGCCGCGCCTCCCGAGGAGAGGGGATTGTTGTCGGCGATCAAGCACATCTTCCCGGACTTGCGGCGGCCGACACCGACCGCCGAACCGCCGCGCCCACCGGCACCGGTCGGCGACGACGGCCGCTAGCTTTTAGCCCCACCCGGCAAGACGTTCGCACGCCCGTTCGGTGCGCGCGACGCAAGAAGCGCGATGCCGCTACGACCAAAAATTCACCAGCGCAGCGCAGCGGTATGGACCGGAGCGTCCCACAGCGCGGCGAGCTTGGCGTCGAGCTGTGTCAGCGTGATCGAGCAGCCGGCCATTTCGAGCGAGGTGACGTAGGAGCCGACTAGCGATCGGGCAATGGTCAGCCCGCGCTTTTCCAGGATGCGCCGGGCGCAATTGTACATCAGATAGAGCTCGAGCGCCGGAGTGCCGCCGAAGCCGTTGACCAGGAGCAGTACGTCGCCTGACGTGGGATTGCCGCGATCGGTCAAGATGGCGCTCACCATCTGGTCGGCGATTGCATCGGCGCTGCTAAGCTTGATCCGCCGTCGGCCCGGCTCGCCATGGATGCCGACGCCCATCTCCATCTCGTCCTCGGCGAGCGCGAAGGTCGGCGTGCCGGCGGCCGGCACGGTGCAGCTTGTCAGCGCGACGCCGATAGAGGCGGTCCTTGCATTCACCTCGGTGGCGAGCTCGGCGCTTGACGCGAGATCCATGCCTTTCTCCGCGGCGGCGCCGACGATTTTCTCGACGACCAGCGTGCCGGCGACACCCCGGCGGCCCGTGCTATGGGTCGATTTCTCGACGGCGACGTCGTCATTGGTGATCACGGTCGCGGCTTTGCCCTCGTACACTTCCGCGGCCATTTCGAAATTCATGCAGTCGCCGGCATAGTTCTTGACGATGTACAGCACGCCGGCCGTGCCACCGACGGCAGCGGCGGCTTCGACGATCTGGTCGGGCGTCGGCGAGGTGAAAATCTGACCTGGGCAGGCGGCGTCGAGCATGCCGCGGCCGACAAATCCGGCGTGCAACGGCTCATGGCCGGAGCCGCCGCCGGAGATCAGCGCCACTTTGTCGGCGGCCGGCGAGCGGCGGCGCACGAACTTACGCTCGGGCCCGAGGGCGATGATGTCGGCGTGGGCGGCGGCGAAGCCATCCAGGCTCTCCGCCAGCATGGTGTCGACGGAGTTGATGAACTTTTTCACGCTTGCCTCCGTTTGGCGCGGACCCGTCTATTTTTCGTCTTGCAAGATGGTAATCAGCCGCCGCGCGAATTCCTGCAACAACGCGTCGACCTTGCCGTTGCGCTTGGCGCTGCCAAGATCCGGCAAATGCAGCGTGATCGAGCGATCGCGCGGCGTCTTGGTCAAATGACCGATGCGGCGGGGATGGGCGCGGGCATAAGCACGCAGGAACGCCTCCCTGGCCGACGGCGGAAAATGGCAGACATCGAAAATCGTGGCGAGATGCTGGACCGGCACCGGCACCGGGTAGGACGGATTTGAGATTTGACTGACGAAGCTGCGGTTCTTGCCCATGGCGTGGGCGAGGCGGATGCGCATGCCGGACGGCCTAGAGTCCAGCACTTCCTTGAAGATGCGCTTGTATTGAGCGACGGCGCCGACTTCGCCTGGCTCATCGAGGGCGGCTTCAGACAAGGGTGCCCCCTTCGCTCAATGCGTCGATGGTCTGCTTGACCAGCGCCAGCGCCGACGGATTGACCGAAAGCTCACGCAAGCCGCAGGCGAGCAAAGCCGGGATACAGCGCGGATCGCCGGCCATGTCGCCGCACAGGCTGACGCCCGAGCCGGTGCGTTTGCCGTGGTCGGCGACTCGTCTGATGAGATCCAGCACCGCCGGATGCAGCGGGTCGATCAGCCGTGCGAGCGCGCCATTGCCGCGATCGCAGGCGGTGACATATTGCGCCAGGTCGTTGGAGCCGATGGAAAAGAACGCCGCGTTGAACTGCTCGATGGTCAGCGCCGCCGCCGGCACCTCGACCATGATGCCGACTTCCGGAAACACCGCCGGCACGCCTTCGGCCTGCAGCGCGCTGACGGCATCGACCAACAGCCTGCGGCCGGCGTCGAGCTCATCCGGCAGCGTCACCATCGGAAACATGACCTTGAGATTGCCGCGCACCGCGGCGCGGGCGAGCGCGCGCAGCTGAACGGTGAAAATCTCCGGCCGCGCCAGACATAACCGCAAGCCGCGAACACCGAGGAACGGATTAGCCTCGCCGTCCCTGGTAAATCCCGGGACCGGCTTGTCGCCGCCGGCGTCGAAGGTGCGGATCGTGACCGGACGTTTTCCGGCCCAGCGCAGCACCGCGTCATAAGCCTGGTATTGAGTTTCCTCGTCGGGCAGCCCCGGCTGCCCGCCGAGCAGAAATTCGGTGCGCATCAGGCCGATGCCGTCGGCATATTTCGCGTCGGCGTGCTCGAGATCCTCGACCCGCTGGATGTTGATCAGGAGGCGGATCTTCTCGCCGCCCCACGACGCCGGCGGCCGGCGCAGAATGGCGCGCGCCGAGGCGCGATTCTTCTCGTGCAGGTCGCGCCGCCGCTCGAACTGCCGGACCTGCTCGGCGGTCGGATCGAGCTCGAGGGTGGCGCCTTCGCCGTCGAGCAGTGCCGTGTTGGCGTCGGGCGACACCGACCCGAGCTGGACGATCATCGGAATGCCGCGCGCGCGAGCCAGCATGGCGACGTGGCTGGTTGGACTGCCGTGAATGAGCGCGAGCCCGCCGCCCTTCGACCAGTTGATTTCCAGAAACTGCGACGGCGGCAGATCGGCGGCGCAGATCACCGCGCCGTCCGGAATTTTGAGCACCTCGCTCTGGCCGCCGCGCAGCGTCCGCAGCACCCGGTCGCGCAAATCGACGAGATCAGATGAGCGTGCCTGCAGGTACTCGTCGGCGGCGGAATTATAGTCGGCGATCTGCCCCTCGAGCGCCGCCGCCCAGGCCGAATGTGCCGACGTGCCGTCGGCAATCGCCGTGAAGACCGGGTCGAGGAAGTCCTCGTCGTCGAGCAAGGCGACCTGAAACTCGAGGATTTGCGCGGCATCGCCGCCGGCTGCCGCTGCCAGCGCCGCGATCTGGCCGCCAGCCGCGACCAGCGCGGTACGAAGCGCGGTCGCCTCTTCCTCCGCCGTGCCGGCGGCGCGGGCGCTATTCGTGGCGCCATCGACCAGCACGAACGGCCCGTGCGCGAAGCCGATCGATGCGGTTCGACCGCGATATCCCAAGCCTGCGAAATTGGCCCGCTGGTTCACGGACTCGTATCCGGAAAATCGGCGGCGACCAGGCCGACCAAAGCCGCCACCGCGCCTTCGGCATCCTCGCCGGAAGCCTTGATCTCGATGATGCTGTCGCGTGCGGCGCGAAGCGCCATGACTTTGGCGATGCTCTTGGCGTTGATCCATTCGGCGGCATCGGAGGCGCGAATGGAAATTTGCGCCTGAAATTTCTTGGCGAGCTTAGTCAGCTTGACGGCGGGCCGCGCGTGCATTCCCGCGGCATGCACCAGCCGTACGCTGCCGGTGATCACTTGCCCGTTTCTTTGGCCGCTTTCCAACGTCATCGCTTCCTCGATCATTCCTGGTCGCTACGCAGCGGAAAGTTCTTCGGCGACCGCCCTGACCTGCTCGAGCGAACTGCCGCCGGCGGCCTCGGTCGCCGCCATCACCGCGCCCTCGACGATCGGCGCATTGCAGACCACGACCAAATGCCGCCGCTCGGGTTGCAGCATTTCCACCGCCATCTCGCTGTTGGTCTCGGCGCCGCCGAGGTCGACCAGAATGGCGACGCCCTTGGGCGACCAGGCCTTGTTGATCGCCTCGATGATCAGCGGCACGTTGGTGCCGAGCCCGCCGTCGGGGTTGCCGCCGCAGAACGCCACCGTGACCTCGCTGCCGACCATTTGCCGCACCATGTCGGCGGTGCCCTTGGCGATGTCCTTGGAGTGCGAGACGATGACGATGCCGACCGTGTCGTTCATTGCCGCGCCTCCAACGTGTTGCAGACGGCGTGCAGGAGGACGCAGCTCGACCGCGCGCCGGGATCGACATGTCCGATGCTGCGCGGACCGAGGAACGAGGCGCGGCCCTTGGTCGCCTGCATCGGCGCGGTGCGCGCCACCGCTTCTGACGCCGTCGTGCGCACGCGCGCGATCAAATCGGGCTTGCCGGCTTCGGCCTTCAACGTCTCGAGCACCGGGAACAACACATCCAGCATGGTCTTTTCACCCTGCTGCGAGCGGCCGCGCGCGCTGACCGCGCCGACGCCGCAAGCAAAGACTTCGACCAGATCGTCTGGCAGTTGCCGGCTGTGCGAGAGCGCGTCGCCCGCGGCGATGAAGAAACTGCCGTAAAGCGGCCCGGAGGCGCCGCCGACCGTCATCACCAGCGTCTTGCCGATGGTCTTGAGCGCCTCGGCCGGCGGCTGCGCGCCGATCGCATCGAGCTTGCCGAGGACCGCCTCGAAGCCGCGCTTCATATTGGCGCCGTGGTCGCCGTCGCCGATCGCCTGATCGAGCGCCGTCAGTTCGGCGGTACTGGCAATCACCTGCTCGGCGGCCGCTCGCACCAGCGATTTCAAGGTTTCGGGTTCAAGCGACATGCGTCGTCCCTAGTGAACAGTCGCGGCGATACGCCGTCCCGCCGCGTCGAAATAAAGCGGCGCGATGAGCTGCAATTCGACGTCCTGGCCGGCCTCCAGCGGCTGATGCGGATCGGCCAAGGTCACCAGCATTCGGCCGCGATATTCCAGGTGAACGTGATTTTGATCGCCAAGATGCTCGATGCGGTGGACGCGGCCGACAATGGCGCCGCCATTGCCGGTGGCGGTTTGCGAATATCGGGCGATTTGCAGGTGTTCGGTGCGAATGCCGATTGTCTCGGTGCCGGACGGCATCGCGGCGCCCGGAATGAGGCTCGCGGGCAGGAGATTGATCGCCGGCGTACCCAGCCGGCTGGCGACATAGCGATCGGCGGGATTTTCATAGATTTCGCGCGGCGTGCCGAGCTGCAAGAGCTCGCCGTCGCGAATGACGCCGATGCGCGAGGCCATGGTCATGGCCTCGACCTGGTCGTGGGTGACATAGAGGATGGTCGCACCGAGCTCGACCTGGATGCGCTTGAGCTCGAGGCGAAGCTCAGCGCGCAATTTGGCGTCGAGCGACGACAGCGGCTCGTCCATCAGATAAATCGCCGGATCGCGCACCAAGGCGCGTCCGATCGCGACCCGCTGCATCTCGCCGCCGGACAGTTTAGTGGCCCGGTTGGCGAGCTTGTCGGTGATGTGCAACAGCTCCGCCGTCTGCTCGACGCGCTTGCGGATGGCCGGTTCGGGAATGCGGCGGGCAGGGGAGCGCAGCGGAAACGCCAGATTGTCGTAAACCGTCAGGTGCGGATAGAGCGAATATTGCTGGAAGACGAAGGCGATGTCGCGCGTGCCCGGCGGATCGCCGGTGACGTCGCGGCCGTCGATCGAGATCAAACCCTCATCAGGGCGCTCCAGCCCGGTGACGAGCCGCAGCGTCGTCGTCTTGCCGGCGCCGCTCGGCCCCAACAGCACGATGAACTCGCCGTCGTTGATGGCCATCGACAGATCGCGGACCGCGTTGATCGGGCCGAAGCGCTTGCTGACATGACGGAGCGAGACATTAGCCATGGCCGGCGCTCCCATGGTTCGCGGTCGGCCGGCCGGCGGCCTGCTCGCTCGCCATCTCGATCGCTGCCCCGGTTTGCGCATCGAACAGGCTCAGGGCACTCGACCGAAAAACAAGACCCACGGTCTCGCCGACTTGCACCGGCGCGCTCGATGGCAGGCGCGCCTTGACGGTCCCTTGCTCGGTCGTAACCGTGACGATCTGGGTGGTGCCCAGATACTCGGCGACGAACACGCGGCCGCGGACCGGCGCCGTATCGGAGAAGCGGATGTGCTCGGGACGGACGCCCAGAAACAGCGGGCCGCTGGGCCGCTGCTGGCGGAGCTCGGGGATCGGAACGCTGACGTTCTTGAACTTCACGGCCCGCTCGTCCGCCTCGAGGCCGGCGTCGCAGCGCAGGAAATTCATCGGCGGGGAGCCGATGAAGTCGGCGACGAACATGGTCGCCGGCCGATCGTAAATCTCCTGCGGCGAGCCGATCTGCTCGATCCGGCCCGCATTCATCACCGCGATACGGTCTGCCATCGCCATGGCTTCATGCTGATCGTGGGTGACGTAGATGGTCGTCGCCGAGATCCGATCATGCAGATCGCGCAGCTCGCCGCACATCAGCTGCCGAAATTCGGCATCAAGCGCGCCGAGCGGCTCATCCATCAGAAAGGCTTTCGGCCGCCGCACCATGGCGCGGCCCAAGGCAACGCGCTGGCGATCGCCGCCGGACAATTTCGAGGTCTTGCTTGGGAGCAGATGCTCGATCTGCAACAGCTTCGCGGTCTCCAGCACCCGCTCGCGCCGCTCACGGCGTCCCATGCCCTGGCACTTGAGCGGGAAGCCGATATTCTGCTCGACATTCATGTGCGGATAGAGCGCGAACAGCTGAAACACGAAGGCGATGTCGCGCGCCGCGGCGCGGCGGAAGGTGACATCCTCGCCGTCGAGCAGAATGCGTCCGCCGGTCGGCAGTTCGAGGCCGGCGATCATGCGCAGCGTCGTCGTCTTGCCGCAGCCGGAGGGGCCAAGCAGCGCAAAGAAGGTCCCGTCCTCGATGGTGAAATTCGAATCGTGCACCGCCGTGAACTGATCGAAGGCCTTGCGCAAATTCTCCACGCGGATTTGTGCCATGCGCGCCTCCTATTCCGGGAAGTGGCTGACAGCGACAAATCCGAGCGTGCCCACCAGAATGGTCACGAACGAATAGCCGTAAAGATCGATCGACCACGGCTGCACCAGCATGACGATGCCGGCGGCGATCAGCGTGATGGCCACGGCTTCCCACGGCCCGCGGCGGAAAAAGCGGACCAGCCGGCCGGTCGAGGTCACGGCGCCGCTCATTTGCGCACCGCGCCGAAGGTGATGCCGCGCAAGAGATGCCGGCGCAGCAGGATGGTGAACAGCACGATCGGAATGACGAACAGCGTGGTGGCGGCCGCCACCGCCGGCCAGTCCTGGCCGCCTTCGCCGATGATGAAGGGAATGAAGGGCGGCATGGTCTGCGCGTCGCCGCTGGTGAGCAGGACGGCGAAGGCATATTCGTTCCAGGAAAAGATCAGGCAGAAGATCGCGGTCGCGGCAATGCCGGTCACCGCCTGCGGCAGCACTACCTTGCGCAGCGCCTGCAGACGCGTGTAGCCGTCGACCAAGGCGGCTTCTTCGTATTCGCGCGGAATTTCGTCGATGAAGCCTTTGAGCAGCCAGACGGCAAGCGAGACGTTGACCGCCGTGTACAGCAGGATCATGCCGAGCTTGGTATCGGTCAGATTGAGCTGCCGGTACATCAGATAGATCGGTATCGCGACTGCGACCGGCGGCATCATTCGCGTCGAAAGAATAAAGAACAAAAGGTCGTCGGCCAGCGGAATGCGGAACCGCGAAAAGGCGTAAGCGGCGAGCGTGCCAAGAAGCACCGCCAGGAAGGTCGAGCCGAAGCCGATCACCAGCGAATTGATGAAGCGCGGCACCACCTTCGACGGTCCGGCGATCACCATGTCGTGCGCCCGCACCAGTCTGTCGTACCAAGTGGTGGCCGGCGGCAAATTGGCGATGAATTCGCGCGTCTGCCGCGTGCGCACGGTGAACAGATTGACGTAGCCTTCGAGTGTCGGCTGGAAGATCACCTTGGGCGGGTAGGCGATGGCGTCACTCTGCGACTTGAAAGCGGTGGCGCCGATCCACAACAGCGGCAGCAGCGCGATCGCGGCGTAGAGGATCACGATCACGCCGGCCACGGCTTTGCCGCTCGGCGAAGCCTCGACCACGGAATGGGCGGTGGATTTGGCGACGGCGGTCATCGCTGCTTCACCCGGTTGAGCACCTTGACGTAGATGTTGGCGGCGCCGAACACGGTGACGAACAGGATGATAGCAAGTGCCGACGAATAGCCGGTGCGCCATTTCTCAAAGGCGGCGCGTTTCAAAGTGATCGACACCAGCTCGGTGGTCGAGCCGGGCCCGCCCGAGGTCAACAGATTGACCATGTCGAACATCTTGAAGTTTTCGATGGCGCGGAACAGCACCGCCAACATCAGAAACGGCATCACCATCGGCAGCGTGATCGACCAGAATTGCCGCCACGCCGAGGCGCGGTCGACCTCGGCGGCTTCGTAGATGTAGTCGGGGATCGAGCGCAGCCCGGCGAGGCAGATCAGCATCACGTAGGGCGCCCACATCCAGGTATCGACCAGGACGATCGTCCACGGCGCCAGCGCCACTTCGCCGGTCATGCTGAACGAGCTTGGGGGAATGCCGGTAAAGAGACCGACGACAGAGTTGAATGGCCCGATCTGCGGCTGGAACAACAGCGTCCAGAAATTGCCGACCACAGCGGGCGATAGCATCATCGGCAGGAGGATGATGGTGGTCCAGAAACTGTGGCTGCGGAATTGCCGGTTGATCAACAGCGCCAAGCCGAAACCGATGATGACCTGCAGCGCCACCGAAGAGATGACGAATTGCGCCGTGGTTTGCAGCCGGACCCAGAGGTCCTCGTCGGTGAGAATGTCGCTGTAATTGTCCAGGCCGACAAACTTCAGTGGCAGGTACGACATGCTCAAGTTCAGATTGGTGAACGACAGCCGGATCATCCAGGCCAGCGGAAAAAGGTTGATCGCCAGCAGCAACGCGATGGTCGGCGTGACGAACAGCCAGGCGATGCTGCGGTCGGAAAGGCCACGCACGCGCTTGGTGACGCCATGCCGGGCGTGCGCGGCGACGCGATCGGCACTTGCATCGGGATGAATGATCGCGGTCATGCGTTGCGCGAGCTTTAAGCCTGTTTCAGCCGTTCGGCGGATTTTAAATGGGTCTCCCCGAACGATAAGCATCCGGGGAGACTTCTTTTGCGCATCAAGAGCCCCAGCCCCGCCCACGAACAGGGGACGGCCGGGGAGGGCGGCGTTATTGCGACGCGACCTCTTTGCCTTGCTCCTTGAAGACTTTGGTCCAATCCTTGACCATCAGATCGAGCGCCTGCTGCGCCGTGCCCTTGTCGGCGACGACGTAGTCATGCACCCGCTTCTGCATGTCGAGGAGGAGCTGCGCGTAGGACGGCTCGGCCCAGAAGTCTTTCACGATCGCCATCGATTCCAGGAACTGCGGAGCGAACGGCGCGCTCTTCGGGAAACCGGGCGCGTCGACCACCGCCTTGAGCGCCGAATAGCCGCCGATCTCCCACCACTTCTGCTGGACCTTCGGCTGGGCGAACCATTTGATGTAGCGCAGCGCATCGTCCTGATGCTCGGAGGTCGCGACAACCGAGATGCCCTGCCCGCCGAGCTGGGTGAAGTGACCCTTCGGTCCGGCCGGATTGACAAAGAAGCCGATCTTGTCGCCGCCGACATTCGGATCCTTATAAAGGCCCGGGAAGAAGGCGAACCAGTTCATCTGCATCGCCACCTGGCCCGATTTGAAGGCGTCGAGGCCTTCCTGCATGTAGGCGTTGGTCATGCCGGGAGCGGTGCAGCACTTGTACAGCTCCTTGTAGAATTCGAGGCCTTTGACGGCGTCGGGCGAGTTGACGAAGCCTTGCATCTGATAAGGCTTCTTTGGGTTCTCGTATTCGAAGCCGTAGTTGTAGAGGACGTTGGTGACGCCCATGGTGATGCCTTCCGAGCCGCGCTCGGTAAAGATGTAGGCGCCATAGACTTTCTTGCCGTCGATCTCGCGGCCCTGGAAGAACTCGGCGATTTGTTTGAGTTCGTCATAGGTCTTGGGCGGCGCCAGATCGCGGCCGTATTTCTTCTTGAACTCGGCCTGAAGTTCCGGCCGCGCGAACCAGTCCTTGCGATAGGTCCAGCCGACGGCGTCGGCCATCGCCGGCAGCGCCCAATAGTTCGGCGTGTTCTTCGGCCATTCCGAGTAGCCGAGCACGGTCGCCGGCACGAAGTCGTCCATGGTGATGTGCTCTTTGGCGAAGAAGTCATTGAGCTTGATGTACCAATGATTTTCCGCCGCGCCGCCGATCCACTGGCTGTCGCCGATGATCAGATCGCAGAGCTTGCCGTGCGAGTTGAGCTCGTTGAGAAAGCGATCGGCATAGCTCGTCCACGGGACGAACTCGTATTTCATCTCGATGCCGGTCTCTTTGGTGAAATCCTTGCCGAGCTCGACAAGAGCATTGGCCGGATCCCATGCCGCCCAGCACAAAGTCAGTTGCTTGCCTTGTGCCGCCGCCGGCCCGCTTGCAAAGGCGGAGAGCGCTACGCCGGCAAAAACGGCGAGCGCGCCGCCCGCCCACTTCGACCATTTCCCAGTGGCAGATGTTCGCATGTGGTTTCCCTCTCTTGAACGCATTTCCTCTCGGTTCCCGGAGCGCCCTCGGCCGGAAACGCAGCAGTCATCGAAGCCCAGACGGGCTTAAGGCAGTTGTTCAGGGAAGGGGTTGGGCGAAGGCGGCCTCAAAACGATCTTGGCCGCCGCGCCGCTCCTTGTTTGATGCCTCCGAGCGCGATGTTCGTTTATGCTTATTACTAAACAAATAAAACCAAATCGGCGGCGCCGTCAAGCGCTGATGTTCAGTAGCGAAAGCAAGCGGCGCGTCACATCTCGTCCCTGATGATGCTCGCCGTCATGGCGCACTTGTCCAGTATTTGCAGTCATTTCTTCAACCAGACCAGTGGCTAAGCGGCTAATCCGGGACGCAATCAGCCGTCGCCCGCCGAGGCGGCATACCCGCAGAGATTGATTTCCGGCGGCAGCGCGCCTAGACTTTACTAACGCGCTAACTAAACTATTTCGCCGTAAGCCGCATCGCGCGGTTGAGGTCACGAAAGCCATGCCGCAACGATTGCGGCTCATCGCCGCCAAAGGCCAACACAATGGCGCGTTCCGCATCTGGTACGGCGCTGCGGACAACGATCAGTCGCCGTTCGTGCTGACGCTGACGCCGCAACACGTGGCACAGGCGCTGCACAAAGCACTTCCGGTCACGCTCGAGGAAATCGAAGAATACGCCGACAAGAACCGCGACCAGCTCGAGGCGATCGCGCGCAATGCGCGCGCCAGCGGCCACAACGCCAAAGTTCTTGAGTAACTGTCGGCGCGTCGCGGTCGCTGAAGCCGGCACTCTGGCGTGGTGAGGGCGCGTATTGCGCATATGGCAGCAGTGTAATACAAACCGGCATGAAAACATTGACGGTTCGATTGCCGGAGGCGCTGGCGGCGCAGATCGAGGCCGAGTCGCGGCGGCGGAAGCTGTCGAAATCCGACGTGGTGCGGGAGCGGCTGACTGGGGCAGGACGGTCGCCGCGGCAGCGCCCGGCGCTGCTCGATGCGATCGCCGACGTCGTCGGCTCGGTCGATGGGCTTCCGCGCGACTTAAGTGCGCGGAAGAAGGATTACCTGAAATCGAGCAGTTATGGCGGCAAGCGTCCTCGTTGACGCCGGGTTTATTGTGGCGCTGCTCAGTCGCCGCGATGTCCACCATCGCTGGGCGGTCGGCCAAGCAGCGCATCTTCCACCGCCTTGGTTGACGTGCGAGGCGGTGCTGTCGGAGGCAGTGCATTTGCTCGGCGCACGCGGCGCGTTAGCGCTGGCTTCATTACTTCGCCAAGGCGCCCTCGCATGCCGTTATAGCTTTGCCGACGACAGCGGAGCTGTGCTCAAGCTCTTGGTGAAATATGACGATGTGCCGATGAGCTTCGCGGATGCCTGTCTCGTGCGCATGACCGAAACATTGAACGATCCCGTGCTGCTAACGACAGACGGCGACTTTCGCATCTACCGCCGGCATGGCCGGCAAACCGTGCCCTGCATGCTGCCACGCTCAAGCTGAAGCAGTACCCGCGACCCACGTTGCCAAAACTTCGATTGTGGTCGCGTCGAACGCGACCATGTCGGCGCGGAAGCCGGGGGCGAGTTTGCCGAGGGTATTGCCGAGGCCGAGCATTTTCGCGGGATGCGCGGAAGCAAATCGCAAAGCGTCGGTCAAAGGCACGTCCAGCAGCTTGACGCAGTTGCGAACGGCGCCCGCCATGGTGAGGTAAGTGCCGGCCAAGCGGCTGTCACTGCGCACGCATCGATCGCCATGCACCGAGATGGTCTCGCCCGCGAGCACGAACGATGACTGCGTGCCGCCGACCGGCGGCATTGCATCGGTCACCAGGATTGGCCCGGCACGGCCGCGCAAAGCCAAGCGCAGCATTGCCGGCGCAACGTGCACGCCGTCGACGATCATCCCGTACCACGCGTCAGGGGTCTCGAGCGCCGCCGCGATCGGGCCGGGCTCGCGGCTGTCGAGCAGCCGCATGGCGTTGAACAAATGGGTGAAGCAGGTCAGCCCCGCTGCTAACGCTTGTTTGGTCTGCGCATAAGTCGCCATCGAATGACCGAGCGAAATGCGCACGCCTGCGGCGGCAAGCGCAGCGATGAATTCCGGCGGGACTTGTTCGGGAGCTAAAGTGACGAGCCTTGCGCCGTGCCGGGGCGCGGTGAGGAGCGCGCGATCGTCCGCCGTAGGCTGGCGAAGAGCGCGCGGGTCGTGAACGCCGGGTTTTTCCGGCGATAAAAAAGGCCCTTCGAGGTGGATGCCGAGGATACTCGGGTCAGTGCCGACGAGACGTTCCACCGCATCGCAGGCCGCTGTCATTTTTTTCGGGCTGTCGCTGATCAGCGTCGGCAGCAGCGACGTGGTGCCGAACTTCCGATGGGCGGCCGCGATCGTGCGAATGGTGTGCGGCGTCGGTGCGTCGTTGAACAGCACATCGCCGCCGCCATTGACCTGGATGTCGATAAAACCGGGCGCGAGCCAGGCGTTGTCCGGCAATTCCAAGGTCGGGATGGCCTTCGCGATTTCGGCGCGCGGAAGGACCGCTTCGATCTTGCTGCCGTCGACCACGACGGCGCAGTCGTTGCGGACCTCAACGCCGTCGAAAACATGGCGCGCGGCGACGGCGTGAACACTTCCGCTCATCGCGTTCGCGTCACTTTTTGCAGATGGCGCGGGTTATCGACGTCGGTGCCGCGTGCTTTGGCGAGTTGAAGCAGAAACCCATAGAAACTCTGAATCAGGCAAACGGCATCGGCATCGGCCTGATCGGGTTCGAGGGTCGGCAACCGGCCCGACGTGGCGGCACTGCGATCGGCGATGAGCACGCGGGCGCCGGCGCGGTACAGATCGGCGGCAAGATCGGCAAAGCCAAGAGCCGACGCGTCGGTCGGGGCGAGCATCAGAACGGGGAGGGCGCTCGAGACCAGAGCGATCGGGCCGTGGCGAAACTCGGAGCTGGAGAAGGCTTCGGCGTGCAGAGCGCAGGTTTCTTTCAGCTTGAGCGCCGCCTCGCGGGCGATGGCCAACGTCGGACCGCGGCCGATCGCGATCAGCGCAGTTGCGGCGGTCAGAGGTGCGAGCGCCTCGCGCCAGTCGAGTTGCGCCGCTTCCATCAGCCGCTCCGGCAGTCGGTCGCAGGCGGTGCTCATTCCGCGGTCGCCGGTCCATTGGGCGATCAAGCGCAGCAGCGCCGTCAGCGATGCAATAAAAGTCTTGGTCGCCGCGATGCTCCGTTCCGGCCCGGCCGCCATCGGCAGAACGAGTTCGCAAGCGTTCGCCAGGGGACTATTCGTATTGTTGACGATAGCGGCGGTAACGGCGCCGGCCGCGCGCGCCGCCGCGGCCGTTTCGATAAGGTCATCGCTCGACCCGGATTGCGAGATCGCGAGAAATAGCTGATCCTTAAGCCGAAGCCGCCGATGATAAACGGTGGCGATATTCGGCGCCGCCGCTGCGACCGCAATGCCAAGGTTTCGCTCGATCAGATGTTTGGCGAAGGCTGCCGCATGAGCGGAGCTGCCGCGGGCGCAGGTGACGACGACATTCGGCGGTCGAGCGACCAGCCGGGCAATCAGCGCCGCCAGCGGCGCGGCAAGCTCGCGCGCCTGCGCCTGCACGATCGCCGGCGCCTCGCTAAGCTCGGCGGCCATGTCCGCCCCGGGCGCCTTCATTGTCACATTGGCGGTCACGCGACTTCGGCCAGGGACTGCGCGAGCGACCGCGCCAGAGCGAGCGCGCCGGACAACGGGTCGCCGGCCGGCTCGACCAGATACGACCTGGTCCGTTCATGAAGCGAAGGGCCGAGCAAAGAGGCGCAGCCGCCGACCAAAGCCAGCCGCGTCGCACCGATCGCCACCAGCCGAGCCGCCAGCGCGTCGATATGGCCGGCGGCGAGACTGACCAATTCGCGCGCTATCGGATCGCCCCGCTCGACATGCGCGAAAATGTGCGGAGCCAGCGATCCGAAGTCGCCGGGCGACGCCGATTGCGCCCAGCTGACGACCGCGTGCGGATCGTTGCCGAACTTGTCGGCGAGGTCGCGCAATAATCCGGTCCAGGCGAGCCGGCCGTCGAACGCCCAGAGCAGGCGGCGGATCGCTTCGCAGCCGAGCCAGGCGCCGCTGCCTTCGTCGGAAATCGGCATGCCCCAGCCGCCGACCCGATGGGCGCGGCCGCCGACCATCGCCCAGCCGACGGTGCCGGTGCCGGCGACAATGACGCCGCCGTCACGGTCGCCATGGGCGCCGAGGCAGGCGGCATGCGCGTCGGTGGTGATCATCGCCTTGCGGAAGGCGTGCGGATAGGACTGCGCCGCCGCCAAATGAGCAGGCTCGCTGGCGCCGGCCAGCGCCAGGCAGGCGACGACTTTGCCGAGCGACGAACGTGGCAATCCGGCTCGACTCAGGCACTCTGTGGCGGCGCGCAAGATCTCAGTGAAACTTTCTTGCAAGCCGAGGCGAAGGTTGGCCGGTCCGGTCGTTGCTTCGCCGAGAATCTGGCCGGAATACGCGCACAGCCGCGCGCGGCAGCTGGTGCCGCCGCCGTCAATGCCGAGCAACAGGACTTTGGTATTCACGTTTGCGCCGCCACTGCTTCCAGTTCGCGTGATTCGGTTTGCGTCGGTCAACAATAAGAACCAATTAAGGTCGAAATGGTTTGCTTTTCGAGCCGCGGCATCGCCGCTTTCATTGCCGGGCGTTAACCATGGACACCGAGCGCGCCAGTCCTCGTTATACCGATATCGACCTGTGGGAGCCGACCGACATCCTGCACGCGATGATCGAGGGCCAAATGGCGGCTGTGGCCGCGGTGCGCGCCGCACTGCCGGCGATCGAGCAAGCGGCGCTGGCCGCCGAAGCCCGGCTCAAGGACGGCGGGCGGCTGATTTATGTCGGGGCCGGGACCTCGGGCCGGCTTGCGGTGCAGGACGGCGCCGAGCTCATTCCGACCTTTAATTGGCCCAAGGAGCGTTTGCTGCTGCTCATGGCCGGCGGCAAGGAGGCGTTGCTGCGGTCGGCGGAAAACGCCGAAGACGAGACCGGCGAGGCCATCGAAGTCATCCGACAGCACAAGATCACGGCGCCGGATGTCGTCATCGCGGTGGCGGCAAGCGGCACGACGCCGTTCACGCTCGCCTGCCTGCGCGAGGCGAAACGCGGCGGCGCGTTCACGATCGGAATTGCCAACAATCAGGGCACGCCGATCCTGGCGGAGGCGGATTGTTCCATCTGGCTCGATACCGGCCCGGAGCCGATCGCCGGCTCGACCCGCATGAAGGCCGGCACCGCGCAGCGGGTCGTGCTCAACCTGCTGTCGTCGCTGATCATGATCCGGCTCGGGCGCGTCCACGAGGGCCTGATGGTCGATCTGCAGGCGATCAACGCCAAGCTCGCCCGGCGCAGCGAAAATATTCTGATCCGGCTCACCGGCCGCACGCCGGTCGAGGTTCGCGGCGCGCTCGATCGGGCGAACGGCAGCGTCAAGCTTGCTGTCCTGCTGCTGCACGGCCACGGCCTTGATGAGGCGACCAGAGCGCTCGAACAGGCGGACGGGCGGCTGCGAACGGCGCTCAAGAATCTCGGCAACCAAACCAGCGCGACTGACGTTCTGACCATCGACGAGGAGCTGTCGTCCGACGTGCGGGATCGCCGCTGACAAGAGTGATTTTAAAGCAATGCCTGGAGGGTCGTTCGTGATTGCCAACGTAACAATGAAAAGCGCGCTTGCCGCCAGCTTGATGTGCGTCGCAGTCGTATCAACGACAAAAAACGCGGCGACCGTCACCGCGGAGGTCGCGCGAAAATGTGCGGCGCTGACTGCCAAAGCCTATCCGCCGCGCGTCGTCGGCAATCCGGCGGCGGGAAGCACCAAAGGCAGCGGACTCACCCAACAGGAATATTTCAAACGCTGCGTCGCCAATGGCGGCGATGTCGGGGAATGAGGGCGGGCACTAGGAAGAACTGCGATTCCCAGCATCGAAGAACTTGCCACGCCTTGCAGGCGGCATCTGTTTCAGCCGTATCGATGATTGCCGATCGCCGCATCAGCATCAGACGGCAGCCGCCCAGCTGTCGGTGGCCGTGACGCCGCCGTCGGTCCAGGTCCACTCGATCTTTTGATAGGTCAACTCGATTTCCTCGTATTCGAACCCCTTCGCCGAGGCCGGATCGAGGCTGTCGTCCGCGTTCAACGTGACGTCGATGATCAGCGCGTTCGTCAGCATGATGGCGAAATACTGCACTTCGGTGCCGCTGCCGTCGGCTGACGGCCGCCAGAATCCGATCTTGGCGGTGGTCATTATCTCGTTCGTGACCGCGGCTTGGTAGAGCTTTGGCGTCGCCTGATCGATCACCATGGTGATGGTGATCGGCTCATGCTGGCGCTTGCCGGTCGCGGCGCCGGTCGCCTGGTCGACGGGTGTCGTGATCTCGTGTGAGACGGCGGTCACCGCGATGGTCCCCTCACGGCCTTTGGCGGTGACGCCGCCCTTGATCGCGCCCTGCTTTGCGCCGGTGAGCGTGAGATAGGCGATAATCGACATGATCGACCTCCTTCGCGACAGCGGCTCCGTAACAGGTAGATGAACACACTCGCGCCCGCGGACGCGGGAACCAGACCATTAAACGCCGGTCGAATTCGGCAACGCGATTTGCACATTGCGGAAATTCGGCCCGCCGCGGTCGGCGTCCGACACCACTTGCGTCGGCTCAGGGACGCTCGGATCGCGCTCCCAGCCCTCGTTTTCCAGCTTGATATGTTCGATGGCGATCGCGTTGGCGTCGGCGTCGAGCTCTGGCAGAGCCTGAAATTCGGAAACCCAACACCGGGATAATTTATAGGCAATGGTCAGCTGTCCGGCCTCGTTGTAGATTTCCAGGATCATGTTCTTGCGGTAGCTGTCGGGCGGCGCTTGCGCGCCCGGCGTGGTGGCGTCGCTCCACATCCCCGATGCCCAATCGTAGAAACTCATATCCTGGGTCAGCCCGCGCGCGAGCGTAATCGGCTCATATTTGTTGCGCCCCGGCGACTTTACCGGGCTCGAACTATCGCTGCCTTCACGGTAATCGATCACGTCGGTCGTCCGCGTCAGACTGCCGACTTCGCGAAAGCCGGCGGCATGGGCGCCCTCGACCTGCAGGCGAAATCTGAAGTTCTTATAGGGGTCGAGACGCCGAGGCGTGGCGGACCATGACGCCGAAGCCGCATCACACTGGCCGCTCATTTGCTGGATTTGGAAAATGACGAATTCGGCCGGATACAGCGGGGCAAAACCAACAATGATATTGACGACGCCATTGTCGATACTGGATTGCGGATTGTTCTCGGCATCGCATTTGACGAAGTAGGCCTGCTGCGGCGTGGCGCCGGCAAATGCGCCCTGGAGGAACAGCGACTGCATGAAGGCGCCGACGCTCAGCCGAATCTGGCTCCATAGCTGCGCATTATTTGGTTCGAACGCGACCCACTGGGTCCCTTCGTACAGGCTCGCCTCGATGTACAGCGCCAAGCGGCGCACCGGCACATACTTCCAGGCAGAGCCGTCCTGGTCGTTGCCGCGCATGGTGCGGGCGCCCCAAATGACGTCGCCGTATTGGGCAAATTGCCGGAGGCAGTTGACGCCTTTGGAATTCAACAGGCCCAACTGAACCTCGGCGAGATTGACGGTGAGGCCCGATTGTCCGGTCAGGCTGGCCTCGATGCCGGCGGGCGCGGTCCAAAGCCCGCGCGAAGCGTCGGTCGCGGCATAAATGCCGGCAACGAAACCGCTCGGCGGGAACGGCCGCGTCACATTCGTCACCCCGTCGAGCGCGTTGACCCAGGGGAAATAGAAAACGGAATTGATGGCGTGCGCGCCGGTCATCAGACTGTTCGGGCCGGCTTGAAGTTTCACGAAAGTGTCGCTTTGTTCGCAGTCGACGATCAGGATGGCTCGTTTTTTGACGCAGTAAGCCTGAAGCTCGGCGATGGTGGGCGGATCGGCTTCGCCGGGGACCGCCAAGAGATTGAACGGCACCTTGTCGAGCAGGTGCACGCCGGTGGTGCTGCCGGCGACATTGAGAATGGCTTCGAATTGACCCGGCCCCGGCGTGGCGGCGGGATCCAGGACGGTGCCGTCGTTACCGCCGGCCAACCCGACGCTCGCCGTCCCCGGCGGCGGCAGCGGCGGACCCGGCACACTCGGGACATTGGTGAGGGTGAGCGCCGGACTTTCCATCGCCGCAGTCAGGATGGCGGACTGCGCGTTGATGATGGTCACGACATATCGCGATTGCGGATCGGCGGCGTTCGGCGACAGATTCGGGAAAGTCTCGACGACGCTTTTCGTCTGGGTGGACGGGTCGGTGAAAACAACGGAGAGATCGAAACGGGTGTAGTCGGCCGGGTTCGGCTGGATTTGAACCGAATAATTGTCGCCCCAGCTTCCGGGATTGAGCGCGGCGAGAGCGAGCCCGCCATTGCCGGCGGTGGTGATCGTGACTTGGCTCGGCGCCGGCGCCGCGCTGGAATCAAATTGCAGTGCGGTGATCCTCGCCGCGGCGGCGACCGCGGCGGTGTTGCCGCCGCTGCCGTCCGAGACCAGCCGCACGATGATGGCCTGCTGGCCGCCATTCAAAAAGAACTGGTTGACCGCATAGCCGAGATAGCTGCGCGGATCCAAGCCGCCGAACTGCGCGGCGAAATCCGCCCAACTCACGACCAGCGTGGCACGATCGGTCGGCCCTCGGCTCGCCCATCCGACAAAGGCGACGGTCGAGGTGGACACACCGGTGATCGAATGAACGCAGCTCGGAATCTCCTGGATGTAAACTCCCGGGTAGGTCAATGTCGGCACGACCGTATCCTCCCGTAATGAAAGACGGCTCCCGTTTGCGGCGGGCTCGCCTGGTTTTTGACGGCGTTGTCAGCGCGAGGCTTTCGCGCGGCCCCTCCTGGAAAACGAAGCGAGGCTACAGAGCAAACAGAAATCTGCGATCGAGAATTGGGTTCCAGCCGACGGAACAAATCGAAGGCGGTGAATTGGTTCCAATTGGCGGATCAGCTTTTGACGATTTTCTCCGCCTTTCAGCGACGCAGTGTGACGGCTTGGTTACCAAACCGCGACGCCGTTGGCAGTGACATGGAGCACTGCTTAAGGTCACTTCCAGCCGCGGGCTTCGACGGGCTACGATGCTTCCCTAAAGCGTAAGGGGAGCGCGATGAAGAGGCGCTCAAAGCAACCGACTCACCAAAGGGCGACGTCGCAAGGGATCTGGCGGCCGCTGGCGGCTTACAATGCGGCCGGTGTCCAATCACCAGACGCATAGGGTGGCTCTACCAGCGTTTTGTTGAACTCCGGGAGCGTATGACATGAACAAAGCAGGCATTCTTTCGGCGGGCATTCGCTGGTGTTCGTTGCTGGTCGCAATCTGTTTGATCTTATCTGCGAGCATCGCCAAGGCGGAGCCCGTCACCGAGCAGCAGGCGCACGCCATCGGCGTGGACGCCTACCTCTACTTCTACCCATTGGTCACGATGGATCTCACGCGCAAGCAGCTGTCAAACGTCGAGCCCGGCAAAGGGTTTGGCGGCCCGATGAACAGGTTTGCCAACGTTCCAGCCTATCCGACCGCTGACGATCGAGCCGTGGTCCGGCCCAACTTCGACACCCTGTATTCTTCGGCTTGGCTTGACCTCACCAAGGAGCCGATCGTCGTGTCCGTGCCGGATACCGGTGGGCGCTATTACCTCCTGCCAATACTCGACATGTGGACCGATGTGTTCGCTTCTCCGGGCTGGCGCACGACCGGCACGCAGGCTCAGACACTGGTCATCGTCCCGCTCGGCTGGCGGCCGGACTTGCGCGACAGGCTGATCGAGGAATTCAAGCTGCCCAAGGACACCCAGCGCATTGAGGCGCCGACGCCATACGTGTGGATCATCGGACGGATCAAGACCGATGGGCCCTCAGATTACGAAGCGGTTCACAAGATACAGGCAGGTCTGAAAGTCACACTGTTGTCGCAGTGGGGCAAAACGCCTGAAGCGGTCGCATTCAAGCCCGACCCAAGTGTGGACATGAAGACGTCGCCGAAGTTGCTGGTCGATCGCATGCCAGCGAGCGAGTTCTTTGCCTACGCCGCCGAATTGCTCAAGGTTCATCCACCGCATCTGACCGATCAACCGATCGTTGCGCAAATGAAGAAAATCGGCATCGAGCCGGGGAAGAACTTCGACGTCAGCAGCATCGATCCTGCTGTTCGGACCGGCTTGGACAGTGCGCCGCGCGATGCTCAGCAGTTGATGGCGTGGAAGGTCCCCACGCTCGCCACCGTGGCGAATGGCTGGTCGATGAATACCAACACCATGGGCGTCTACGGAAACTACTACCTCAAGCGGGCCATCGTCGCCCAACTCGGACTGGGAGCGAACCTGCCTGAGGACGCCATCTACCCGATCAACCTATTCGACAACACGCGCCAGCCATTGGACGGAGCCAACAAATACGCGATCCACTTTGACAAGGGAGCAACACCTCCCGCCGATGCCTTCTGGTCGATCACGCTCTACGACAAGGACGGCTTCCAGGTCGCCAACAGTTTGAACCGCTTTGCTGTCAGCAGCTGGATGCCGTTTAAGCCCAACGGCGATGGCTCGCTCGATCTGTATTTCCAGAATGAGAGCCCCGGCGCGGACTGGGAAGCGAACTGGCTCCCGGCGCCGAAGGGACCGTTCAACCTGACAATGCGGCTGTACGCGCCCAGAATGGAAGCGCTCACCGGCAAGTGGAGCCCGCCTCCGGTGCTTAGGGAGCAAGCGTCGCCGCCCTTGCAAGCACAATAGGAGTTGTCGGCTTCCAGCGAGAGCTGGCTAGTGGTTCGGCAACCGGTATTGGTAGCCGGCAAGCGATGGATCCGACCCGGCCAGGATCGGGCTCGGCGTGCCGGTCACAGCGCACCACGTCGCCACGGAACGCGCCGGCGCATCGGTCACGCGGATCGACCGACTTCGCTCGTGATGCAGGTGTTCGAGTAAGATTCGGGGTATTGTCTCAATTTTGAATCTCACTTGCCCTATTCAAAGTGTGCCGTTTTGAACAGCGCCACTCGCTAGCAAACAATAGTGTTGTCGGATTCTCCCACCTACGGAGAAGCACATCATGGCTGAAGTCATTCCTTCAAACGCTTCTTTCGATCCAGAGACCGTAAATCTTCTCCGCGATGCCTTCGAACAGGCGTGGCGCAAGGTTCAAACATCAGGCAATCGGTTGGCTCGACCAGCCTATGCCAACATGATGCGCGAAGTGATGGCCAAACATATCTTCAATTTGGCCGAGCACGGCGAGCGAGACGAGAGCAAACTCAGCAATAGCGCATTCCAATTTTTCACCGCGAACTACAAGGCTTATGCCGCCTCAGTTGGCGGCCGCACGGACCCCCGGTACTGAGCGAAGACCCCCGCCGGTAACGCGCGAGTGAGGTTTGCTGGCGTCATCGCGGGAGGCGGCGTGATCTCGGCTTTGCTCGTGGTGCAGGTGTGCTCCGGGTTGTTCAGAGCATTGTCTTGATTTGAATCACTGGCGCTCCCTTCTAAAGCTGAGCCGTTTTGCACAGACCCACTCGCCCATAAAATCGCACTGTGGTGGATCACCGACAGACGTCGTTGTTCAGGCGTTGGTGGCTGAGAGTTCGATAATGCTCTCGTCTGAGATTGGGGAAGCGCGGCATGTCGCACTATCGGATTTACACTTTGTTCGCCGGCAATCGCATCGCGAGGCCAACGCATATCGTTACCGGTGACAATGATCAGGAGGCCATTCAACTGGCCAAGCAATTGCTTGACGGTCGCGACCTTGAGGTGCGGCAGGGTGCGCGCGTCGTCCGCCGGATTAAACCAACAGGCTAATTGGCCCAGGTACGGCTAAGTGTGGCGGGGCGGTTTGGCAACTCTGGCATAGGAGGGGACAGCAATGCGCCACTCTCAGCTTTCAAACGAGCAAATTTTGCTGGCGCTTTCCGAAAGCTACAATGTAGTCGCCGCCATCACAAAATATCAGGTTTTTCTCACGAGCGGCATTGGACTTCCAAAAGATGATCCGGCGCGAAGTGACCTGATGACAGCGAACATGAAAGCGCTTGAAAAAATACGGACCGAGATCAGAGCGCTCGAACATGAGCTTGATCGTCGAGAAGATCAGGAAAAACGACGCATTTGATTCACAGCGAACCGCCGCACTTCGCGTCCCGCGATGCGCGCGCCCGTCGTCGTTCCGGCGAGGCGGGTGATCACAAACGAACCTTGATCTGCTTTGGCGCCGCAGCAAGTCCGGCAGCTTGGCGATGTTCGCGGGCGACGCGCGCCGCGCTTATTTGAATTGAACCACGGCCGTCTCGATGTGCTGACATCGCGGACATTCGAAGGTGCGCACATCAAAACCGGACTTCCCCGGCGCAATGCGCGCCAGATACATTTGCGCCGCGCATCGTGGGCAATCTGGACGCGCGTGAATTGGCGCATTTTCGAGTGCGTATTCGGAAAATGTCATTTTGCGACTCCCTATTTGCAGGCGGGAGTACCGGAACTCTCAGTCACCGACGCCTGGACCGAATCGCTGTCGGTGATGCGGCCAAACTAAACTTTGTTCCCGCGCGGACTGTGCGAAACGGCTCACTTCCCGTCTGCAGCGACTCTGCCATGCAATCCTTGTGAGCCATTTGATACAGAATCCGAAAGCGATCCGGCTCAAAGTCGCGGATGCCGGGCGCTTCCAAGCCCCCCCGCTTCCCAAAGCGCCCGTGCGGTATGCGTGCGTACAAGACCCCAGTGAGGCCTCGCTGGGGTCTTTTGCTTGTCTGTCGGAGGGGGCGGCGCGTGATCTCGCCGTCGCTCGTGGTGCATGTGTTTGAGTAAGCCCGGTTGCCCTATCAAAGCGGCGCGGGCCGCCGCAGTAACACCGGCTTCGCGATGTTGGCGGCGATCGAAGCTATCTCGGCCTGTTGCTCGGCTCGTTCTTCCTGATCTCAGGCTTGTCGTACAAGACCACGTTCAACAGGGAGTTACGGATTTCCAGCTTTCCGTTGTATTGGATATAGCCCAATTTGCGGAACTTATTCATGAAGAAGCTTACGCGCGATCGGGTCGTGCCAATCATCTCTGCGAGGGTTTCCTGACTAAACTTGCCGATGATCGGTTCAACCGTAGCTTCTTTGCCGAAATTCGCCAGAAGCAGGAGGACCCGCGCCAACCGCTTCTCGCTGGAATTGAATAATTGGTCGATCAGGTCCTCTTCAATTCGACTGTTCCGACTCAATAAATCCGCCATGAACAATTCGGAAAATCGCGGCTGATCATGCAAGGTAGCAATCATTTCGGCTTTGGGAATCCGCGTAACCAGGGATTGCTCGATCGCCGCAGCTGTTGTGACCCGCAGCGGATGGCCATTGAGACATCCTTCGCCGAAAAAGTGACTAGGTTCCAGAATTCCTACGACTGCTTCCTTGCCCCGCTCCGAAACGACGGTGAGTTTGATCTTGCCCGTCTGGATGTAGAAAACCGCGTCCGCAACGTCACCCTGGGAAAAAACAATTCGATCCTTCTGATATTTCAATATTGTTTTCCCATCGCCCACTTTGGCGAGAAATATCTTTGGATCAAATGCCGCCCTCAGACTCTTCTTCACAGGCTGCTGTCCGTTCAGTCTGCTTTCAACGGGATGATTCTAGCTCTTGCGGGGCCGCAATCGACGCAGTGGTAGTTGTGGATTGCAAGATCTCGGTCACTTGGATGCGGCTCGATTAGAGTGAGCTTCACTGGCTTGCGGCACCTCGGGCACGTGTCGTCTATAAGAATGGTCAAAGACATGTGAGCTCCTTTTCGCCCCCCGGCGAATTGAGGACACTCAAAGGGGTCCAACCTAGATTGTGAGGGTCTTGGGCGCTTTGCGGCGGCGCCTCAATCGACTCGAATAATGCGCGCTAAAAGGTTCCATGTCCAGAGGCCGGGCGCTTCCAAGCCTCCAGCCCGCCCCGAGCGCCTGTGCCCTCGCTGAGGTCTTTGATTTTGCCGTCGGGATGACGTCTGCGCCCTGATTGGGCCAAAAGGCTGCCAAGTGACGCGCGGCCTGTATCATCCCATTTGCATTTGCTTGAACCTACGAGGGCGCCGAACTGTATCCGCTAGCCGTAGCCATTCGGCGGCCATTTCGCGTTGAATTGAACGAGACTCCTGATCGCTTGTCGCGGCCACCATGTTCAAACAATGCTCGGCGTAACGCGCGTAGTCCTTGAACTTGTCACTCTTCGGCGCTGTCATGACCGCCTGCCCGATCATTTATAGCCGGAAATCTGTCGCGCATCGTCGATGTGAGTTTGTTCAAAATGGACCACTCTCAAACTCAAGCTTAATAGCTGAGTCGCTGCCCGAGCCACCAAATAGGCGTCATTTCGCCTGCCATTCGACGCCCGCCAATGAGAGCGCCATCCGCAGCGCGAGCGACGCCTCTGCCGGATCACTGCCCGCGCCGCATTCGCACGCATCGGCGCGTTGGCTCGTGCCGCTCCACGGCCGGTCGGGATGATTCTCGCAGACCCATCCGGCAGCATCGCAAATGCTACACGCCATGATGATTGCGTCTTGGCAAAAGTGAGCGCCGAGCCCACGCAGCCTTTTCGTTATTTCAGGTGATCGTTGTTATCCGCGTTCGGTGCGTCGCGGGCGTTTCGGTATTCCTCGATCGCACGCATGATCAGCTTTTTGACATTGTCGATTGTGACGTCATCGCGTCGCTGGATGCCGACCTCCTCGCTTACGTTCTTGGGTTGCTTCGGCTGGCCTGTGACGTCGATACCGTCGCCGCTCGTGACGGTGACCATTCCCCCGCGCGGGACAATCAAATATGCCCGGCTCTCATGGCCCTTTCCGTGGCCCGGTTGATCGTGTTGATCCTCCCGATCCATTATCCGGAAAGCAACCGAGGCGGGCCGTAGCGTTTTTCCGGTGCGGCCGTACTGCCGAATATCTACTTTGCCACCCAGCGGCTGCAACTTCTGAGCAGCGGCCTGTAGCTGGGGCAGCACCACATTGCTCAGTACGGCGGTGTCTGCCTCGGCTTCCGCCTGCAAACGCTTCGCCTCGGTGGGGCTTTCCCGTTGTTGGTCATGCTCAAGCTTCGCTTTCTTGAACGCGTCACCATAGTCGTCATCACCGCCGGCCATATTGAAACCCCTTTTCGGGATGGACACTGGATGGACACCGCCGGGCTCGCGAAATAAGTGCTTGATTTTACTGGCGCGCCCTACGGGAATCGAACCCGTGTTTCCGCCGTGAAAGGGCGGCGTCCTGGACCGCTAGACGAAGGGCGCGGGCCACGCGCAAACGGCGCTGTGGGAAGGGCGCGACATATAAAGTGGTTTATCGGGACCGGCAAGCAAGCCGGCAATCCTGCCAGGGGCGCGACGGCGCGTACTCCGGCACGCCGCGCCCCGCCTAAAGCCTACCAATTCCCGGTATTGGGCATCGAGGTCCATGGCTCCTTCGGCGGCAGGGCCGTGCCTTTCTGCAGCAGCTCGATCGACTGTTTGTCCGGCGAGCGGATGAACGCCATCATGCCGTCGCGCGGCGGGCGGTGGATGGTGACGCCGGCCTTCATCAGCGCCTCGCAGAGCACGTAGATGTCGTCGACCTCGTAGGCGAGGTGACCGAAATAGCGCGCCTCGCCATAGTCCTCCTCCGGCCCCCAATTATATGTCAGCTCGACCAAGGGCGCGGCGCGGTTCTGCGGTCCCTTGGCTACCAGCCCGTCGTCGCCGGGAGCGGCGAGGAAGACCAGCGTGAACTTGGCCTGGTCATTGACGATCCGGCGCACTTCCGTCAGGCCGAGCTTGTTGCAATAGAAATCGAGCGCCGCGTCGAGATTGCGCACGCGCAGCATTGTGTGCAGATACCGCATAATGCACCCTTGGGTGTTGGATTTGACTACGTTTGTGAGAACCTTGCCCTGCTTATTTAGGGCGGGGGCATGAGGCTCGAAAGGATGCCGGCGCCCGATCTCGATAGCGCGGTCGCAAACCTGCGGGAGATGGTCGACGAGGCGCGCGTGGTTTTGCCGTTCACCGGCGCCGGCATCTCGACCGAATGCGGCATCCCCGATTTCCGTTCGCCGGGCGGGATTTGGAGCAAGAACCGGCCGATCCCATTCGACGAGTTCCTCGCGAGCAAGGAGGCGCGCAACGAGTCCTGGCGGCGCCGGTTCGCCATGGGGGATGAGTTCGGCCAGGCCCAGCCGGGGCGGGGACATCGCGCACTCGCGAGCCTCTATCGCGCCGGCAAAGTGCCGGCGGTGGTGACGCAGAACATTGATAATCTACATCAAGCATCTGGCATAGCAGCGGATGACGTTGTCGAGCTGCACGGCAATACCACTTACGCGCTGTGCCTCGATTGCGAGCAGCGCTACGAACTGTCGTGGGTGCGCGCGCGCGTCGAATCGGGTAACGGCTGTGCACCTGATTGCCCGGCGTGCGGCGGCTTCATCAAGACCGCGACGATTTCGTTCGGCCAGGCGATGCCCGATGCTGCGATGCGGCGTGCTCAGGCGCTCACTTTGTCCTGCGATCTGTTTCTGGCGATCGGCTCGTCACTTGTGGTCTGGCCGGCCGCCGGATTTCCGATGATGGCCAAGCGCAACGGCGCCCGGCTGATCATCGTCAACCGCGAACCGACCGACTTCGACGACATCGCCGACCTCGTGGTGCGCCACGACATCGGTACGGTGTTCGCGCCGTTCGTGAATTGTGCGTCATCCACCGATGTTCACAGGGTGTAATACTTTTCGCCGTGTGTTGCATTTTTGTGCTTTTCCCTTTGATCGCGAATGTTATCCTCAATTCAAGAGATTCGTGAGATTCGTGTAACGCCCGCGCGGGGCGTACGCACAAAAAAAGCGGCGGCCTCGGCGTCATGGCGTCGGACGGAATCGAAGCAAAATCCATCGGACTAGGGCTCGGCCCGGACGTCGATCTTAGCGACGAAGCCGCGGCGCGGGTCATCGAAATTTCCGGCGTGATCAAATGGTTCGATGTCGCCAAGGGTTACGGCTTCATCGTTCCCGACAGCGGCATGGCCGACGTGCTCTTGCACGTCACCTGTCTGCGCCGCGACGGCTATCAGACGGCCTATGAAGGCGCGCGGGTGGTGTGTGAAGTGCTGGCGCGGCCCAAGGGCCTGCAGGCGTTCCGGGTCATCAGCATGGATGACTCAACGGCGATTCATCCGGCGCAGATGCCGCCGCCGCGTACCCATGTTACTGTGGCCCCAACGAGCGGTCTCGAACGGGCGCAGGTGAAATGGTTCAACCGGCTTCGCGGCTTCGGCTTCCTCACCCGCGGGGAGGGGACGCCCGACATCTTCGTCCACATGGAGACGCTGCGCCGGTTCGGCATTGCCGAATTGCGGCCCGGCCAGTTCGTCCTGGTCCGCTATGGGCCCGGTCCCAAGGGACTGATGGCGGCCGAGGTTCGTCCCGAGGGCGGATCGCTCGGACCCTCGTCGCACTAGCGGCTATCCCGACGACGTCGCGCGTTCGCATGCCGCGCCTGGTGGGTGCGCTATTTGCCGCGCTGATGGTTTGCGTTGCGCTGGGTGCCGCCGCGCCGGCGCGGGCCGCCGGCCAGTCGACGCTGGAGATCGTCAGCAAGACCGGGGCGCATTCTTTCGCGGTTGAGCTTGCCACCAACGATGATGAGCGCTCGCGCGGCCTGATGTTCCGCAAGGAATTGCCGGAAGGCCGCGGGATGCTGTTCGATTTCGAACGCGAAGCGCCGGTCGCGTTCTGGATGCACAACACCTATATCCCGCTCGACATGATCTTCATCCGCGGCGATGGCAGCATCCTGCGGATCGCCGAAAATGCCGAGCCGCTGTCGGACCGGCTCGTTCCCTCCGGCGGGCCGGTACGCGCTGTGCTGGAGGTGATCGGCGGCACGGCGCGCAAGCTCGGCATCGCGCCGGGCGATCACGTGACCGGCTCGATCTTCGACGGCAGTCACTAGGCGCGCCACCCGGCGGCTTGCTCGAGGCTCCATCGCGCGATCCAACATTAGTGTAAGATACGCACCGCTAAATTCGGCGCTCTTCGCCTTGCTGCCAGCGGCCGAAACATGTATCCAACCGCGAACCGGGCGGGGTATAGCGCAGCCTGGTAGCGCGGCAGTTTTGGGTACTGCAGGTCGCAGGTTCGAATCCTGCTGCCCCGACCAACTAAGGTCCTGTTTCATCAACATTCTTTAAAAGTGATTCTGACGTTAGATTTTGATCTGATGAGACTTCAGCAGACTGGAGCACCATGACCGCCCGCATCTACAAACCGGCCCGCACGGCGATGCAATCCGGCCATGCCAATACTAAGGAATGGGTGCTCAACTATGAACCGGAGCAGGCGCCCACAGTCGAGCCGCTGATGGGCTGGACCAGCTCCGGCGACATGAAGCAGGAAGTGCTGCTCAGCTTCGACACCAAGGACGAGGCGATCGCTTATTGCGAGCGTGAAGGCATTGCCTACCAGGTGTTCGAGTCAACGCCGCCGGTGCGCCCGCGCATCTCCTATTCGGATAATTTCGCCTATACGCGGCGCCAAGCTTGGACGCATTAGGGGTGCCTAATTAGAGTTTAGACCCGCCGAGACCTGGATGCGTAAAGGCTCGGCACGCGACGACGCCGGCGGCGAAGCCGGAGGCAAGCGGCAGCCAGCACACACGAAGTCGTGAGCGCCCGCGACCCTGCTCTTGTTCCAATTGTGATTGGCGTGTCAGGCCGGCCGTGTCCTAAAACGCTCGCACGACGCACCCTGCAAATCGTTTGGCTCAACGCCGCGGCGAACAGCGCGGCCATGTTCGGAGGGAACAGATGAGAATGCTCACCGCGTTGCTGGTTGTCCCCTTTGTCGGTCTGGCGATCAATGCGGCCTCGGCGGCGGAGCGGGCCGTGACGATACCGCCGCCGACCGCCGCGACGCGGGCCAAAACCGGCACGCAGACCGTCGTTCTGGCCGGCGGCTGTTTTTGGGGCGTGCAGGCGGTCTATCAGCACACCAAGGGCGTGATATCGGCGGTCTCAGGCTATGCCGGCGGCGAAAAGCAGACGGCGCATTATGAGAGCGTCGGGACCGGCCGGACCGGTCACGCCGAGTCGGTGTCCGTGACCTTTGATCCGCAGCAGGTCTCCTACGGCAAGATCCTGCAAATCTATTTCTCCGTGGCGCACAATCCGACGGAGCTCAACTATCAGGGGCCGGATGTCGGTACCCAATACCGCTCGGCGATCTTTTATGCCGACGACGAGCAGAAGAACTTCGCCAAGGCCTATATCGCCGAGCTCGACAAGGCCCATCTCTTTCCAGGGCCGATCGTGACACAGCTCGAGCCGCTGCACGGCTTCTACCCGGCGGAAGACTATCACCAGGATTTCGCCGTGCTGCACCCGTCCTATCCCTACATCGTCTTCAACGACCTGCCGAAGGTCGACAATCTGAGCAAATTGTTCAAGGCCGACTACCGCGAGACGCCGGTCACCGTGATGGCGTCGTCCGCCAAAGCCGGCCAGTGATTCCAGCTATCGTTCCGGCCGCCGCCGCCACGGTGTGCCGGAACAACAATCCGCGGCCAACCGTCTATAGCCAGCCACCCCGGCCTGAAGTATCGTCCTCGCAAGAGGCGGCCTGAAAAAGGGTCCGCCCTGGCGAGGGACTGCATACGGGGAGGTGCGCCATGGCTATCGCAACAACATATACGCCGCTGCCGGCGGCCGAGCACAGCGCGCAACTGCGCAAGGCGGTAATCGCCTCGACCATCGGCACCACCATCGAGTGGTACGACTTTTTCCTCTACGGCACGGCCGCCGGCCTGGTGTTCGGCAAGCTCTACTTCCCCAACTCAGATCCGCTTGCGGCGACGCTGCTCGCCTTCGGCACTTATTTCATCGGCTTTATCGGCCGCCCGATCGGCGCCGCGATTTTCGGCCATTACGGCGACCGCATCGGGCGCAAGGCGACCCTGATCGCGACGTTGCTGTGCATGGGTATCGCCACCTTCCTGATTGCTTTCGTACCGACCTATTCGTCGATCGGCATCTGGGGCGCCATCCTCCTGACAGTTCTGCGGGCGGTGCAGGGCATCGGCGTCGGCGGCGAATGGGGCGGGTCGGTGCTGCTGGCGATGGAGTGGTCGCGCACGCATGGTCAGCGCGGCCTGGTCGCCTCCTGGCCGCAATTCGGCGTGCCTTGCGGGCTGTTCCTGGCCAACATCGCCGTGCTCGTCTTCAGCACCTGGTCGGGCGATCAATTCCTGGTCTGGGGCTGGCGCATCCCGTTTGCGCTGTCGATCATTCTGGTCGGCGTCGGCCTGTGGATCCGCCTCGGCATCCTCGAGACCCCGGTGTTCCAGAAGCTTCTCGACAGCGACAAAACCGAGAAGGCGCCGATCCTCGAGGTCATCAAGAGGCAGCCGCGCGAGATCATCCTCTCGGCGCTGCTGCGCATGTCCGAACAGGCGCCGTTCTATATCTTCACCGCTTTCATTTTCGCCTATGCGGTCAACACGCTGAAAATGTCCCGCGACTTTATTCTCTTCGCGGTCATGGCGGCTGCGGTGGTGTCGTTCGTCACCATCCCGCTATCCGGTCACATCTCCGATCGTATCGGCCGGCGCAAGATGTACCTGATCGGCGTGGTGCTGACCGGACTGTTCGGCTTCCTCTATTTCGGCATGGTCGACACCGCAATTCCGTCGGCGGTGTTCATCGCCATCGTGCTGTCGCTGATCCCGCACGATATCCAGTACGGTCCGCAAGCGGCGCTGATCGCCGAAGCGTTTACGCCGCGATTGCGCTATAGCGGCTCGTCGCTGGGCTACCAGCTCGCCTCGATCATCGCCGGGGGACCAGCGCCGCTGATCGCCACCGCGTTGTTTGCGACTTATCAGACCGGCTATGCGATCGCGATCTATATCGCCGGCTGCGCGGTGATCAGCGCGGTGGCGGCCGCCTTCATGCCCGATTATACCGGACAGGATATTTCGGCCGAATACGACGCCTAGCGTCCCAATTCCGAAGTTCGCAAGGCTTTCCGGCGGGTTCATTTGCGGACTTCGGGCGGGCTTTTCCGGATCAGGCGCTGACGCGTGTTGGCGCACGCGGCGTCACGTGAAATAACCAAGTTGATTGGTTGCGGCTTCATCCCTCCCGGCTCGGGGAGGGAGGAGCCGCGCGTTTCTTGTGCATATGTTGAACGCCAATGAATCAAGCGCCACCAATCGGCACGATCAAGCCTGCGCCGCATCGGCCGTTTTACCTGCAGCTGTGGTTTCTGGTGCTGGTGGCGATGGTCATCGGCATCGTGCTTGGCCATTTCTATCCCGACGCTGGCGCCGCGATGGAGCCGCTCGGCGACGCCTTCATCAGGGCGATCCGGGTGGTCATCGCGCCGATCATCTTCTGCACGGTCGCGCACGGCATTGCCAGCATGGCCGACATGGCCAAGGTCGGGCGCGTCGCGCTCAAGGCGCTGATCTATTTCGAGGTGCTGACCACGATCGCGCTGATCATCGGGCTCGTCGCCGTTAACGTCTTTCAGCCAGGCGTGGGCATGCAGGTCGACCTGGCGCATATCGATACGTCGAGCGTGGCGACTTACCTGGCCCAAACCCAGAACCGCACGACCGCGCAATTCCTGCTCAACATCATTCCCAACACCTTCATCGGCGCGTTCAGTGAAGGCAACGTGCTCCAAGTCCTCTACGTCTCGGTGCTATGCGGCTTCGCGCTCAGCGCCATGGGGAGTGCCGGCAGGCCGCTCACCGATCTGATCGGAATGGCGGCGCAGATGTTCTTTCGCATCGTCGCCATCGTAATGTGGGCGGCGCCGATCGGCGCGTTCGGCGCCATCGCCTTTACCGTCGGCAAGTTCGGTGCCGGCTCGCTGGTGTCGCTCGGCAAACTTCTGATTACCTTCTATCTCACCTGCCTGATCTTCATCGTCGCGGTGCTGTGGCCGATCTGTCATTGGTGCCGTGTCAGCCTGTGGCGCTTCATCCGTTACATCCGCGAAGAGCTTCTGATCGTGATCGCGACCACGTCATCGGAAACGGTGCTGCCGCGCATGATCGCCAAGCTCGAAGCGGCAGGCTGCGAGGAGAGCGTGGTCGGGCTCGTGATCCCGACCGGTTATTCGTTCAATCTCGACGGCACCTGCCTTTATCTGGCGACGGCGGCGGTGTTCCTGGCGCAAGCCACCAACACGCCGCTATCGCTCGCGGATCAGCTGCAACTGTTGGCGGTTCTGCTGCTGGCGTCGAAGGGCGCGGCTGGCGTCGCCGGCGCCGCCTTCGTCGTGCTAGCCGGCACGCTGAGCGCGGTCGGTTCCATCCCGGTCGAGAGCGTGGCAATTATCCTCGGCGTGCACCGTTTGATGTCGCAGGCCCTGACTCCGACCAATCTGATCGGCAACGGTGTCGCCACGCTGGTGATCGCGCGATGGGAGGGGGCGCTCGACGACACCCGGCTGCAGGCGGCGCTGGGCGGCGGCAAAGCAGAGCTGAAAATGTAAGTCGGTGTCAGGCTGCGCCCGGCGCGGCCTTGAAGCGGCGCGCAATCAAACAATCGAACGAGACCTCGCCGGGTCCGCGCGCGATCAGGAGCACAAAGCACGTCGCCCACACGCCGTGAGTCGGCCAAGCCAATGGATAGACGAAGATCTCGATCACGGCGGTCATGAACAACAGCCCGAGAGCTGCGAACCGGGTCGCCAACCCGAGTACGAGGAGAACCGGGAGCACATGCTCGCCGACCGCCGACAGGTAGGCGGCGGCGGTCGGATCGATGACCGGCAACTGGTATTCGTTTTGAAACAAGGCGACCGCGCTCGGCTTGAGGTGAAATCCCGCGACCTTGGTCTGGCCCGATTGCCAGAACACCGCGGCCGGAAAAACGCGGGCGCAAAGCGCAATGAACCAATAGGGAATGCGATTAAGCGTTGCCAATAGCCGTTGGACCATTCCGACCAAGCCGGACACCGAAGCGGCTGCCGCAGGTGCGGTTTCGGTCACGACGGGCGCCGCCCGGTCGGCTCGGCAAGGATGACCTGGCGGATCAGGCCCCAGCCGATCAGTCCGGCCAGATTGCCAGTGAGATTGAATTGCGGATAGTCGGCACGCGCCGCTCCGGCCGCCTCACCAAGCGACCGCCCTTCGGCAAGCGCGCGAAGGAACACAGCGCCGCCCGGCGGCAGCAGCCGTACTTCAACGTCCAGATGCGGCCGGACGATCAGCGCATCCTCCGCGCTCCACGTCTCGATCGGCGCCGGCGCACGCTCGCCGGAGTTCATCGCCCAGATCGTGACGATGGGATGCTTCGAGCGCACGATCTGCAGCGAAGGATGCAGTTCGATGCGCAGACCGCTAATAGCATCGGCTTCGAGCATCGCCAGCTTGCCGGCGCCGACCGGCGTGGCGTCGGCGGCATGATAGGCACGCGTGCGCGCCGCCTCGAGCCGCGCCACGTCGGCGAGATAGGCAAGCTCGCGGGCTGGTTCGAAGGCACTGATGAAATCGGCGAATTCGTCGCCGAAGCTTGCAAGCACGGGCGAGCGCGGCGGGTGCGCCGTCACAAACGCCCGCGCCATCGCCACAAAGAAATCCTTGCCGACAATCTTTTGAACCGCGGGAAACCGTGCTTCGATCGCCTTCACCAGCCCCGCGACCACGTTGTTGCGATGCACGGCGAAACGCTGCTTCGCCTCGCGGGCGTCGCGCGAGACGATGCCCTGCGGAACGGGCGCCGTCGGATCAAGCAGCGCTTGCGCGAAGGAGGGCTCGAACGATGAAAGCGTGACCATGGCTCTCACGCCGCCGATGCCGGCGCCGCGCCGGCAAGAATTTGCTCCGCGGCGGCGGCTTCGGCGCGCAGCGTCGGCCAATCCGGAACGTCGTTGTCCCATTCGATCAACGTCGGCAACGGGCCGGTGCGAGCAATGACCAGCGCATACAGCGCCCACACCGCGTCAGCGACCGCCGAGCCATGCGCATCGATCAGGAGCGGCGCACCGGCATCGCCGGTTTCTTCATCATGGCCGCCGAGGTGAATTTCCCGCACTCGGTCGAGCGGAAAAGTCTCCAGATAGGACAAGGCCTGGATGCCGTGATTGGTCGCCGAAACAAACACGTTATTGACGTCGAGCAGCAGCCCGCAGCCGGTCCGGTTGGCGACCTCGGCGAGGAATTCGACTTCGGCAATCGTGCTGTCGGCGATGCCGAGATAGGTGGACGGATTTTCGAGCAGCATGGTGCGCCCGAGCGTCGTCTGTAGTTGGTCGATATGCTCGGCGACGCGGGCCAATGTCTGCGGCGTATAGGGCAGGGGCAACAGATCATTGAAATAAACGCCGCCATGGGACGACCAGGCGAGATGCTCGGAAAAGCTCTCCGGCTGATAGCGGTCGCAAAGCGTTTTCAGTCGCGCCAGATGATCGCGATCGAGCGGCTGCATCGAACCGATCGACAATCCGACGCCATGAACCGACAGAGCGTAACGCTCGCGGAGCGCGCGCAGGTGCGCATGCGGTGGTCCGCCGGCGCCCATATAGTTTTCCGCATGCACTTCGAAGAAGCCGACCGGCCGCGCGGCTGTGAGAATGTCGCGAAAATGCATCGGCTTGAAGCCGACACCGGCGCGCGCAGGAAGTTCTGATCCAATGCGCATGCGAACCTGCCAGTCGGCCCACGGCCGCGGTGCGCAGACCGCGCCCGCCGATCGCGTGCTTTGGTGGTTAGGACTTGATCGGCTCGAGCGAGCCGGCGCCTTTCGGGGTCTTGATGGTCTCGCACGTGCCTTTGGGAACGTACTTCCAGGCATTGCCCTGATAGTCGGCGGCGGATGTCCCGGCGCAGGTTGTGCCGGCGCCGGCCGCGCAGTCGTTGTCGCCTTTGGACGCCACGCCGAAGCATTTGTCCATGGTCGGCTGCGGCGGTTTCGGCCCGGCGACCGCCGGCATTGCCACCATCGCCAGCGCAGCAGCAAAAGAACCGGCGATCGTTGCGGCGGTGAAGACGCTTTTGGAATTCATTGCTGACCTTTCCAGAAACCGGGTGTCGGACGCTCCAGCGAGGTCCAACGGCGGCCGACTTCATAGCAACCTGCATACCCGCCGCGTCGTCATTTTTGTTGCCGGGGGCGTCACAATCATGTGACGCGGATTCGGTGTCCAAATAACATCTGGCGGAGCGGCGGCAACGATGGCGCGATTCGCGCGCCCGAATTCCAGCTTATTTTACCTTCATTGCCGTGGTCGCTTCCCAGTCCTTGCCGGGCGGCGATTGCAGCAATGCCCGGCAACGCTCGAGCATGATCTCTGCCGGACGATCCGATCCCTTCGCTGCCAACACTTGCTGGAACAGACCGATGGCGCGGCCGAAGTCCTTGGCGCGATAGGCGGTGAGGCCGGACTCGTAAAGCGCGGCCCAGGACGGCGGCGCCGTGCCGATGTCGGCGACGCCAAGCAATTCGTAGATCGCAAGCCCGCCGGCGCGGCCATAGACCACGAGCCGGTCGAGCTCGCGCACATGGATGCGATCGCCGGCCAGGCGGCGGGTTTCCTCGCCGATGATGATTTCGGTCCCGTATTCTTTGTTGGCGCCCTCCAGGCGGCTTGCGACGTTCACCGCGTCGCCGATCACCGTGTAATTGAGCCGCAGCTCCGAGCCGATATTGCCGACCAGCATGTCGCCGGAATTGATGCCGATCCGGACCTTCACCGGCCGGCCATGGTCGTCGACGAAGCCCGAGGCGCGCAGCGCGCGCTGGCTGGCGAGCGCGGCGCGGCAGGCGTCGGCGGCGTGATCGGGATTGGAGGCCGGTGCGCCCCAAAACGCCATCACCGCATCGCCGATGAACTTGTCGATGGTGCCGCCGTGGCCGCTGACCTCGCGCGAAACGGTATCGAGGTAGCGCGACAGCAGCGGGATAATCTGGTCGCCCAGCCGTTCGGACAGCCCGGTGAAGCCCGCAATATCGGCAAACATCACCGTCAAGGTGCGGATCGCGCCGCCGGGGCGAGGCTCGACGCCTTCGCGCAGGAGGGTTCGTACCAGATCGGCCGGGATGTATTTGCGAAAGGCGGCCAGCCCGCCGGCCATGTCGGCGATGGCGGTCGACAGATTGGCCAGCTCGACCACGCGCGAGGAATGCCGGCGCACTTGATCCAACTCGAAGCGCTCGACATGCTTGAGCTCGTCGACGACGGTGATGAGCGGCTTGGCGATGACCCGCCGCGCCAGCCACGCCGATAATATTCCGGCGGCGATCACCAGAAATGCCAGGCCGATGACCAGGCGCCGGATCGTCGTTTCGATCGGCCCCAAAAACTCCGCCTCCGGAATCACGGTGGCGAGCGTCCAGCCGGGAAAGGCGAGGGTCGTGAGCGTGACCGCATAGCCGTCACCGGCGGTCACCATGCGCATCCGCCGCGACTTGTCGGCTTCGCCTGCGGCCGCGCCGGCTTCGCGAAGCGCCATCTGCGCCACCGGTAACAGCGGCTGATCGTGACGCTGCATGTGGACTTCGTCGGCATCCGCGTCCGGCGCCGCGATCACGGCGCCGTCGCGGCCCAGGATGAAAGCCGCGCCGGACTTTCCGACCGACAGCTGCGAGAGAAACTGCGCCAGCCGGGTGTTCTCGATGATGACGGCGAGCACGCCCTGGCGCTTGTGATAGACGTCGATCGGGCCGGCATAAGCAATCGACGGGCGGATGCCGATCGGAAACGCGGTCACCTCGAACCAGCTCGGTTCGTCCGCCTGAATGCCCTTTTTGTACCATTCCTGGTCGATGACTTTGTAATCGGTGTTTTCAAACCGGCGCTTCTGGAATTCGATGTCACCGACCACGACCTGATAGTCATCGATCCGGCGTTTGACGACGCCGTCGACCTTGCCAATTTCCATCATTTCCAGGCCAAGGTCGCCGAGCTTGTGGGCAGCGAAAAACGCGTCGTCCGGCCAGCCGAACGCCACCCACGAGATTCCCGGCTGGGCCTGCAGTTGCGACAAAAAGACGAACTCGCGCTTGTCGGCTTCGCGCGTCTCCAGGACGTTTTGAACAAATAACGTGCGGATCGCGGTATGCGCGGCGGCGGCCTGCGTGGTGATGGCGTTGAGCTCTTTTTCCACGGCGGCAACGATCTGTTCGTTGATGGTCGCCGCGAGCGTGTGGCTGTTGGCCTCCGCCGTCCGCCACCACAATAAATGCACGCCGACCGCGGTGATGATGATCGACGCGAGCACCAGGCCGGAAATCGCCAGACGAATCCCAATGCGCATGTCTGCCAATAGCCTTTAAGACCGGGCCGGAACAACGTCGCCGCGCCGGCGCCGGCCTTCGATCTGTCCGGCGAGTACTCGTGCTGGGCAAATGCAATAGAGCAGCCGCGGCGATGCGGCCAGCTTGTCACGTAGTTTTGTTGAGCTCTGCTCTCGGCGACGCGCTTTGGATGCTTGCCGTGTCTATGCGCTTTTCGGCATCGCCCCTTGCACCGAGCGTGCGGCCACGTTCGAGAGCAGAAAACCAAGGCCCTCTGCCATGGTCGGGTGCGCCAGCGCGGCGTCGCGAAGCGTGGAATACGGCAGGCCCGCCATCATCGCCGTCTGCACGACGGCCATGACTTCACCGGCCTCCGCACCGATCGTGGTAAAGCCGAGAATGCGGTCGTCGTTCTCGCCGACCAGCGCCTTCATGAAGCCTCGCTTGTCGCCGGTCGCCTGGGCGCGGAGCACGGCACCGGTCGGCAGCCGTGCCACACGGGCGATGACGCCTTGGCGCTCCGCTTCGCGTTCGCTTAAGCCCACATGGGCGAGCGGCGGGTCCGTGAACATGCAATAGGGGACCAACCGATCGCGGGTCGAGCGCTTGCCGCCCGCAAGATTGTCACGAATGATCCTAAAGTCGTCTTCCGATATGTGGGTGAATTGCGGGCTGCCGGCGCATTCGCCGATGGCCCAGACCTTGGGCGCGCTCGTCTCCAGCCGCTCGTTGACGCGAACAAAGCCGCGGCTATCGAGCTCGACGCCGGTCTTCTCGAGCCCGATCCTGGCGGTGTTTGGAACGCGTCCCACCGCGACCAGGATGTCGCTGCCCGCGATGCTTCGCTCGCCGGAGGCGGTGCGGACGGCGAGGCTGACATCGTCTCCAGAGCGGCCCCGCACGCGCAGAAGCTCAGCCTCGACCACGACTTCGATGCCTTCGTCGCTGAGAAGCCGCCGCATCTCCATCGAGACGTCGATGTCCTCCCGGCCCATCAGCTGCGGCCCGGACTCGATGATGGTCACGTCGCTGCCAAACCGCCGACAGGCTTGCGCCAATTCGAGACCGGCATAGCCGCCGCCGATCACGATCAGATGTGACGGCACGTAGTCGAGTTCGAGCGACTCGATATGGGTCATTGGCTGGGCAGCCTCCATGCCCGGAACGCTCGGAATGGCGGCGTGGGTGCCGACATTGAGGAAGACCCGCTCGCCGGTCAGCAAGCGGGCGCCGCCGTCGTTGAGAGTCACTTCGAGCGTCTTCGGCGCCACAAAGCGCCCGCTCCCCATGATCAATTCCGCGCCGCTCGCGGCGTAGTTCCGCAAATGCTGCGCCACCTGGTCCGCAACCATGTCGCGTTTACGTTGGCGGACCGCCGCCATGTCGACGGCGACCGGACCGGTCGCGATGCCGTACTCCGCGGCATGACGGACCAGATGGGCGACCTCGGCGCTGCGGATCTCGTTCTTGCTCGGCATGCAGGCGATATTCGGACAGGAGCCGCCAATCCACCGCCGTTCGACCACGGCGGTTCGTCGCCCCGATTTCGCCATGTGCCAGGCTATGAGCTTGCCGCCGAATCCGCTGCCAAGGACGAGGGTTTCAAACCGTTCCGGTTCCGCCATTGCCTTCCTCCGTCGTGGTGTCTCCCGCGACCCATTCTTCCCTCGCAACAAACGACGGGCATTGGCGTTCCGAAGAGGTTCTCATGGAGACCGCTTGCCGCGCGCTCGTGTATCGGCGGGGCGGCCTGAGCATAAGGCGCGGCGCCGGCTGCGGTGCCTCGCCCGGCCCTTCAGCGTGCTGTCAGGGAATTTTCAGGCCCTCTGCTGGGGCGGCTAGTAAGTCACCGCGGCCCATACGGTCAGCAACATCTCATGATGACACGCGCGGCAATGATAAACTCGTACATCTGCGTCGCTTCCTTCGGGAAGTCGCTCGATGCTGACGATTTCCATCTCTTCACCGCACCGACATGGGGCGCTTTCGGTACAGCCTGGGGCCGTCATGCGATCAAACGCTGACATTGAAACACCAATTGCTGATGGGAAAGCTCCGGCTCACTCTGCCGCAATAAACAAACGGCGTTCTTAGCAATTAGTTCCATGCAAGAAAGTCAAACCGGCGTCTGATCAATCGGCCGGTTGCGATGCTCGCTCCATTTTCATTCTCGGGCGAGCGCTTGAGTTAGCCCAGTTCAGAATCGCGCGCACCGCGATTTAGTCAGCCGGACCGTGACGCAATACGAATCAAAAATTGCGCGGCGGTTTGGTTTCGAGCAGCAAGCGGAATTGTCAATTCATTGCCCACGCCAAAAATGAAAGAGGCCGCCAACCGAGGCGGCCTCTGAACACCACGCAACGACTTCGAACTAACTCCCAGTGGCGTCGCCCTGGCGCTCTATGATCTGGGCCGTCACTACGAGGCCGATGGCCAGCGCAATGGTCACCACCCAAATTTCGAACCACATAGGCGATCCTCCTTTGGTTGCTCACATATAGCGCCCGTACGACGATTTGGTTTCATTTTCCAAATCTCCAGCGTGCACCAACGGCGCTTAACTCACATCCGGACACTGTAATTTTCAAAAACAGATCACGGGGGTTCAAACAGGCTGGTACCCGACATGCGATATTGTCCGAATTTGGAAAAGCGCGGATGGCTCGTCCCGCCGTTGCGAGGCATCGGACTAATACGGAAACGTGACGAGCCGTTCCCACATGATGAAATTGGTTTTGCACAGGCGCAGAGGGAATTAGGACAGCTAGGAAATCCGAGGCTGGCAGCCTGTGCTGCAATAAGAGGCCGCCGGCTAGGCGGCCTATTCCTCGCCCTCTCGTTCATTCAGTTGCGTGAGAAGCGTCAGCATTTCGCGCGGCAAATCTTGTTGAACTTTGTAGCGCGCTCGCAGCTCTTGTCCGATCATTGTGCGCATGGCACGACGCACCACTGCTTTCGACCAGGGCACGTTGTCCAATTCATAGCTTGATCGAGGCCGGTAATCCGTCATGGGCGCAATCGCTCTTTGCGCCCCTCATGAGAAGCTAAGGGGGGAAAGCGGCAATTCGTTCCTAATCCTAGCTAAGAAACATTGAGGTCTTTTATCGCAGTCGCGCAGAGCGAGTCCGGATCGCGAAGGCCGGTTTGCGCTGCCTCAATAATCCGCTTGGCAACGAGCTGCGTGATCGGATCGTCGCGGTCGTTTAATTTGAGGGCGCGAAGGGCGTCCTCATAAGCGCTTGCGAGCAGCGCAATATCTTCCGGCCCGAATGCCGACCTTTGCAACAAACGATAAATCGCCACGGCAGTTGCCCCTCTCGCCGGGCAGCGAGATGGAACCGTAGTTTAGGACGATCCGAAAGGCAAATTGGATGCCCGTCTGACAAAGGAGACACACCCGCAGCCAAAAGGGCTCCGGTGGCTTCGGAAAGGGACCAGTACGCCTTGTATTGAGAGGATTTATCGTAGCGCGGCTGCATCAGCGGGCGCCGCCGTCCTTGCCACCGCTTCCTCTGCCCGTGCGATGTGTTCGGCTACGATCTGCAACAGCGCGTTGGCCGTGTCAGGATCGCGAGTGTTCTGCGCAAGTTGTAAGAGCGTGGCCGCCTGTCGGCGATGGTATTCTGGACTGATTGCCATACCCCAATACGTCCAAGCGAATGCTTGTCTATAATGCGGCCAAACTTTGATTGGTTCCCAAGTTTGCAAATTAAGTAGTTGAAAAGGCAAATTAGGACAAAGGGCTCGGAATTAGGACAGCACCCGACATGCCCGCGGGAACGATCGAAAAAATTGGAACAAGGTGGGGGCGCTGACGCAATCGAGCGACAAGTTACGGCTATGCGCGCGGCCACAAGCGCGCGACGATTCAGCATCCGGGCTGGGGCGGCTTTGATAGTGGCGACCCCGGCAGGAGTGATACCCGCCCAATAGATCAACGGGTTGTGCTGCCTAACAGCTCTAAACGCCACCATTGAGCCTTAAACGCTTTTTAGTCGGCCGACTAACACGCCATTCCCAAAAATTCAGTCCGCGCCGCGCGAATCGCGGCGGCATTCCTCATCTCTAAGGCCGCCTCTGCGGGGCAACAAAAAGCCCCGCCCGCCTGGCAGCGGAACGGGGCAAAGGGATTGAACATTGGTGGAATATACTGACGCGTCGTCGGACGCAAGCGACATCGTCCAAGTATTCGAGCGGCATATCGAGCGGCGCAACCGCGTGGTCGGTAAGCTGCGGATCGGGGACTTGAACAAATTCTATGCCGATCGCTATCGCGGCACCCGCGAGGGCTATCAGTTTCCCGATGACGACGCGGGGCGAGAGGATTTGCGAATCCTGCTCGAACACTATGCGCTGAACAACCCACTTGCGATGCCTCGCATTATCCAGCGTAGGGCACCCTGGGCAGACGCGGAGAGGGTCATAGAGCAAATCGAGCTCAATCCTCGACGCTACAGGGCGAAAACACTTGGCGGGCTCCTACGCTTCACTGGCGAGGAATGGAAGCGGCTAAGGTTGCGCACCATTGAGCCAATCGACATGACCAAAGAGGAACGCCGGGCATTCTCTCACGCTCTCTATATCGAGCGCCGCAGACGTAAGAAGCGGCAGACCCCGCGGGCTGAATGGCTCGCTCGCTCATTGTCCCGGACAAAGCCCTGGGAGGCGGAAGGCATATCCCGCAGCACCTGGGAACGCAGACGGAACAAGGCCCTGACGCAAGTTGGTGGCAATAAAGATAGTATACGGCGACACACTTGCGTCAGCGAGGGTGGAGCGACGAGTCAGAGGAAGGGTTGGGCGAGGAATGACGCGGCGGCGGCATTTCCGAAGCCGGAAGGTTCAAGGATTGAGATTTCCAAATCTCACTTCCAAGTCTGCATCAACCAACAAGCGGCATTTTTAGATCGTGACCACGCCGAATGGCTTGTGGCGGCTATCGCGAGACGCGGCCCTGTCCCAGGACATCATCATCGCGTGCTGGCCGACATTGAGCGCCGTAAGGCAGCTTGGGCAGCCGCATGATTGTCATTACGTCGGCTGGGCGCAGCCGCCAAACTAGCAAGAATTACAGAAGGAACAAAAGAGAATGGCAGAGCCTGAAGTCGGCGTGCCCGCCAAGCGTGTCAACGGCCGCATGTGGCAATCGGGCGAGTCCGGCAATCCCAATGGCCGACCCGGCGTGCCTATTGAGTTCAAGGGCAAGAGGTTCCGAGGAGAATTCGGGACCAAATCAGGCGAGCTTAGCGAGCGCGAGGTGGCGGGGATACTAACAAAGGAGTTCAGACTCGAGCTAAAACGCGAACTAAGGCGAAGCTCGCACCCGCCTGTGACGTTCTTTAGTGGACCAATATCCTACCCGCGGGGCTTCTAAAAGGTGCCGGCGTTACAGTGCCGGATCGAAAGGCGGGCGCCAACTCCAGGGAGTCCACTGGTGGGTTTTGCTACCTTTCAGCCACCACCCTAGCGGCTAGGATCGGAAGCGAATCCACGTCCACGGCTAAGTCACGGCGGGGCATTCTATTCGGCGGGACGCCGGTCGCTAAGGGCGTGTACTCATAAACGCGCCGCATCCACTGTCGGCTGTTGGTGCAAGAACAGACATCGAGCGGACACTTCCGCATGTCGCTGAATGACCCGTCTGGACGCCGGCAATCGCTAGAATGACCGCGCCACCCTCGCTGTCGAGTATTCCCTTTCGGCGCTACATTTGGTGCTTACGATATTTGGTCCTATCCTTGGAGCGAAACTGAACTGGTGGGAATCGACGATGCTTATGAGCAAGACGACTGCGCGGCTGCGCGTTGTCGGCGTTGCTATCTGCGTGGCAATCTCCGCTCTGCCGTCGGGTGCGCAGGAGGTATCATCTCAACCTACCGCTGCCCACGACCTGCAATCGATCATCGATGCAAAGCGTCTTCGAGTGGCAGTGACACGATTTGATCTGCCATCTTTCCATACCCACCGACAAGACGGCACACTCGTCGGCGCAGAGATCGACATTGCCCAGCAAATTGGGCAGGCGTTGGGAGTTGGGGTCGAATTCATTGAAGAAGCTGATTCATTTGACGCCGTAGTGGATTTGGTTGCGGCAGAGCGCGCCGACATTGGCATTAGCAAGTTATCTCAAACCTACCGTCGTTTGCACCGCGTTCGATTTTCCGAACCTTACCTCACGCTTCGCCACGCGCTGCTATTTAATCGTGCGGCGATTGCTCGGGAGGCAAATGGGCGGCCGCCAGCCGCCGTGTTGCAACGGTACAGGGGCCGGATCGGGGTAATTGCCGGCAGCGCCTACGTCGATTTTGCCATGGCCAATTTCCCCGAGGCGAGCGTAGCAAAAGCGCCAACATGGGACGATGTGGTCACGAGCTTGTTGGCTGGACGGGTTGAAGCCATTTACCGCGACGAATTCGAGATTCGGCGTATCGTCAAAATCAGTCCGGCGCTTAACGTACAATTTGGTACGGCAGCGATAACTGACCAAAATGCTCTGCTGTCGATTGCTATCTGCGATACCTGCTCCAAGCTGCAGGAACTCATCAACTATCATCTTGGGCGAACCAAAAACAACATTACGTTGAAAACGTTGCTTGAGTTTGACGCACGCAAATGATCCAGATGTACCGCTCGGGTTTCTCCCTTAAAGCGCTATCGCACTCGATCAATCGGCCGTCCATCACGTTTGCTGCAATAGCTATAGCCCTGGCGCTAGGCGCAATGCAGTTTTCCTTCCTCCAGTATCTTCGGCCGATTGGCGATTTCTACATCGCGCTGCTCAAAATATGCGTTCTCCCGTTTTTGCTCTCGACAATTCCTTTGGCGGTGCGTTCGGCAATGGGCAGCGGATCGGCCGGCGGAACGCTCAGGTCGCTGGTTATTTGGATCACGATTACGATGGCGGCCGTCGCCCTCGTGACGGTAGGCGTTACAAGCGCGATCTTCCATTACGCGTCCGTGGACGAACAAATGATCACGAAGATCGGCGCATTGGTGGGGCAATCGGCCAATGGTATCGACGTCGAGTTTGCCATCAATCCAAGTCGCGACCCACAAAGCACTGGGAACGGTGAAACCGGGATTTTTTCTGTCATTCCGACCAACATATTCGCGGCGCTTTCGTCAAACGACAGTGTGCGAGTGCTGATATTCGCGGTCATTTTTGGCATCGGAATGGTGGTGACCGAGCGCCAATCCGGGCATTCAATATTCGGCGCCTTGCGACACGTTCAGGCCGTCTGCGTCACGATTTTTGATTGGTTCAGCCTGCTGGTGCCGATAGGGATTGTGGCTCTAATTGCTCCCCAGGTTGCGCTATTGGGGCCAGATGCGTTCACTGTCCTTGCGCTATTTGGCTACGCATTTCTTGCAACGAGCTTTCTCCTGTTGTCGTGCGCCATATTGGTTTGTGCGCTATTGCTTCGTGGGTCCCCGGGCGCAGTATTTGCTGCCTTATTGAAGCCTATGATGCTTGGCGCATCGACGCGCAACACGCTGATCTGCATTCCCATTGCGTTAGAGGCGTTGAAGGACGATCTAAAGATAAAACGAGAGACATGTGATCTCTTCATTCCTCTGGGTTTTGCCACCATCCGGTTCGGGACCATTGTGTATTTTATTGTAGCAACAGAGTTCATGGGTACCTTGATGGGGCGTCCGTTTGGTTTGGCTGATCTTGTCTCGGTTGCGGCATTTTCGATAGCGGCTTCGTTCGCGACCCTTGGTCTTAACGGCCTCGCTGCTCTGGCGCCGCTCGCGGTCGTCCTGCGCCCGTTCGGGCTCTCGTATGAGGTTGCAGTCCCACTAATGATAATAATTGATCCGCTTGCGGAACTGGTTCGGGTTATGTTGAACGTCGCAATCAATTGTATGATTCCTATTCTCGCGACAAGGCGAAAAGCCGAAGTGGCTGGCGCGCTCTCAAACGTCACTGATGACCCATGAGCGACATTGACCGGCCGCTAGATCGTCAATGGCCTGGAGCTTACGACCGACCACTTCCAGTATGCTAGATTGACCTGTGTCATACGCGCATGGTACGGGCGCGCCTCTACGGGACGCCTCTTACGACAAATGTCCGATACCCTAGTGCCTTGGTACAGTATCTAAAAGGATGAGGAAAATGAGGCTTCGATTGATTAGCACAGCATTCGCGATCTGTCTTCTTCCAGCGGTCGCAAATGCACAGGTCATAATCGATATGAGCGCGTTTACATGCGACCAATATCTAGCAATGTCGCCGACAATGTCCCGTGATTTTTCAGCGTGGATGAGCGGCTGGTTCAGTAATCAGACCGGCAGGAGAGTTGTAGATGTGCTTGCACATCAGAAAAACATCGCGATCCTAAAATCATGGTGCCAATCCCATCCGCAAGCAAGCGTGATGATGGCCTTGCAGAGCGCGATTGGCCCGCAATGACATCCTAGACCCCCGGAGAGTAGCGATGAGATGGAATGTTCTTTTCGTAGCAGCAACTTTGTTGGTAGCAGCTTCGGTACCAAGCGCGGCTCAGATCAGCGTAGACATGAATAAGATCACTTGCGGGGGGTGGTTGGGATACAGTCCGGAAGAACGGGATTTCGTTCGTTTTTGGATGAGCGGTTATTACAATTCAGCTGCCAATAGCAAAATCTTGAACTACGACCGCTTTCAAAGGAATTCTGCAAAGGTCGCGGGCTACTGCAAGAGCCACAAGTCCAAAACCCTGCCGACAGCGATCAAGAACCTTGGCTTGTGGCAGTGAGAGACGGATTGCATCCCAACAAGCAATCGGAATGGGCGTACGATATCCGCTCGTAGCCCATCGGCCGGACGGGCGTGGGTGGCTGCCGTGGGCGACCAGCTCTGATTGATGCCTGGAAACTCCGATGGTCGACCTCCAAATGCTCGAATACGCTGTGTGCGAAAGGACCGCGGCAAAGCGGTCTTTCCTTTTGCGCTGATGTCGGTTTACGGCCCGAAGGTGAAGTGTTGTTTCGGTATAGTTTGCTTAGCAGTTCGGCTTCGAAGGTTGCATGATGGCGTTCGAGGTCAACCGGCGCTTCGACCTTGCGGCCGCCGACATCATTGCGTGCGAACAATTCCGCCACTATCGACCGGCCGCGCGCCATGCGCAGCCGGTCGGCACATCAATGCCGCGTTGGTTTCCGCTGCGTTATCAGAGAGAGGCAAAAAGCCATGAGCGACGATACGCCGGACAAAAAGCTCCAAGAGAAGCAATCTTCCCGCTTCAGCCGTCGCAACATGCTGTTGACGGGAACCTCGATTCTCGTAGCCGCGGGTTTGCGATCGGCTGCACCCATTACGACGGCACAAGCACAACAGGCCGCGGGCGCCGGAAGTCCACCCAACATTCTCGTCATCATGGCCGACGACGTCGGGTATTGGAACATCAGCGCCTACAACCAGGGCATGATGGGCTATCGGACACCCAACATCGACCGCATTGCGCGCGAGGGTGCTCTATTCACCGACTACTACGGCCAGCAGTCCTGCACCGCCGGTCGGTCTGCGTTCATCACCGGACAGTCGCCATTTCGCACCGGCTTGACGAAGGTTGGCTTGCCGGGCGCGACGCTCGGCCTGCAAAAAGAAGACCCGACGATTGCCGAGCTGTTGAAGAACTACGGCTACATGACGTTCCAGCACGGCAAGAACCACCTCGGCGACCGCAACGAATTCCTGCCTACGGTCCACGGCTTCGACGAGTTCTTCGGCAATCTCTACCACCTCAATGCCGAGGAGGAACCGGAGAACGTCGATTACCCGAAGGATCCCGCAATTCGCAGGGCGCTTCGGCCCGCGCGGCGTGCTCAAGACGAAGGCGACCGATCGGGATGACCCGACCGTCGATCCGCGCTTCGGCAAGGTCGGCAAGCAGACCATCGAGGACACCGGGCCGCTCACCGTCAAACGGATGGAGACGGCCGACGAAGAATTCCTCGCCGCCACACTCGATGCGATAGAGCGCGCCAAAGCCGCTGGCAAACCGTTTTTCATCTGGCACAACCCCACGCGAATGCACATTTGGACTCACTTGCAGAAAAAGTATCAGGACATGGTCGCGGAGAAAGGACTCTACGGCGCGGGTATGACCGAGGTCGACGACAACGTTGGCGTTTTGCTCAAGAAGCTCGATGACCTTGGCATCGCGAACAACACCATCGTCATCTTCACTACCGACAATGGCGCGGAGACGTTTTCTTGGCCGGACGGCGGCGCAACGCCGTTCCGCGGCGAGAAAAACACCAATTGGGAGGGCGGTTTTCGCGTCCCATGCCTTGTTCGCTGGCCGGGCCTCATGAAGCCAGAGACGGTCATCAACGACATCGTCGCACACGAGGATTGGGCACCTACGCTGCTCGCCGCAGCCGGTGATCCGGACGTGAAGGAAAAGCTCACGACGGGTTTCCAGGCCAGCGGAAAGACGTTCAAGGTTCACCTTGATGGGTACAATCAGATGGATTTGCTCTCCGGCAAAGGCCCAGGCGCCCGCAAGGAGTTCTTTTACTTCAGCGACGACGGCGATTTGACCGGCCTGCGATACAACAGATGGAAGGCCGTCTTTTTGGAACAGCGTGCGCACGGCCTTGAGGTTTGGCGCGACCCGTTGGTTGCTCAGCGAGTGCCAAAAATCTTCGATGTTCGCGCCGATCCGTTCGAACGCGCCGACATTGAATTGGGTGCCTACGAGCGGTGGTTCATTGATCGTGCTTTCTTGCTGGTTCCGGCTCAGGCGGTGGTGGCCCAATTCCTGGCGACCTTCCGGGAGTTTCCGCCGCGCCAAAAACCCGCATCGTTCAGCGTCGACCAGGCGCTCGAGGCCATGCAGAAGGCATCTGCCGGCCGAGATTAAGGACCGATGCGCGTCCTCGTGCCGGTTCGCCTGCTCACGTGGTTAGTGCGGGTAGCGATTTGCGCCCGCGATGTCGCCTCTTGGCCCATTGCGTCATTTCGCACTCCCGCCTTGAATGATCGCTCTTGGAGCAACAACGGACATCGGGCGGCACAGGCACGGAATCCATCAGTAGCGTTTGACCCATAGCGTCGATTTGGCATCGTCAAATGACGCATTGCAAAAAGCTCACTCACCGCAGCGCCGCGATGACCGCCCTGCTCATTTCCATCGCGAAGCTGGGACAGGTATGGTATCTTATTATTTAGGGCCTGGTCGGGGACTGAGTTTTGTGTAACGGGATTCTCGATGCTTGATCGTGGCGCGCAAGCCGCCGGTGCCTCATCACGTGTTGATCAGCACGTGTTCAATCTCGTGATGATCAAGCCCACTCATTATGATGATGACGGTTATCCGATCCAATGGATGCGGTCGGCAATTCCGTCCAACACGCTCGCCTGCCTGAATGGTCTGGCTGAAGATGCGCGCGCGCGATCGGTGCTCGGGCCGGACGTTGACATACGCCTCTCTACATACGACGAGACTAACCGGCGCGTCCGGCCGCGCCAGATCATAAAGCTCATTCGCGCTTCCGGCGGCAAAGCGCTGATTTGTCTTGTCGGCGTCCAATCCAACCAGTTTCCACGCGCAGTCGATTTGGCCGGTCCGTTTCTCGCCGCTGGATTTCCGGTCTGCATCGGCGGCTTTCATGTTTCGGGCTGCGTCGCGATGCTGCCCGAGTTGCCTCCAGACATCCGTGAGGCACAAGCACGCTGCATTTCGCTGTTCGCGGGCGAGGCTGAAGAGGGCCGCCTGGATATCGTGCTCCGCGACGCCTGGGCCGGCAAGCTCGCGGCGCTCTACAATTTCATGGACAAGTTACCCAATTTGGCGGGCGAGCCACCCCCCATGCTTCCACAAAAGCATGTGCGCCGCACCTCGGGCTCATTGTCGAGCGTCGATCTCGGCCGCGGCTGCCCATACCAATGCTCTTTCTGCACGATCATCAATGTTCAGGGACGCAAGAGCCGATTCCGCTCCGCGAACGACCTCGAAAAAACGATCCGCCAGAACTATTCGCAGAATATCAAGCGCTTCTTCATTACCGACGACAATTTCGCCCGCAACCGCGACTGGGAATTGCTGTTCGATCGGTTGATCGAACTGCGCGCCAACGGGCTCAACATACGGCCAACTTGGCAAGGTGCAATTAGCGCAAGCCAACATCACCGACGCGCAGCAATCGTATAGCGCCGAGATCGCTATCATGGAGCGTTTAACCAAGACCAACCCAAACGATGCCGGCTGGCAGTTCAATCTTGCCGGGAGCTATTATTGGCTCGCCATGGTGTATCGTCAGTCCAATGATCGCGACAACGCACTGGCCGCACTGCAGCAGTCAAAAGCGATCATGGAACGCGTGGTGAAGCTTTCGCCGGACAAGGCCGAATGGAAGGACGTTGTGACCGATTTGGACAATGAGATTGCGGCCCTGACCAAATAGGCTTTCGAATGAGCGCAAAGCTCAATTGTGGCCACCTTTTTGTGGAAGCGACGTCTGCTTCTGGCCCATAGCGACATGTGGCTGGGAAACGGCTGTCGGTCGCTTTCGGGGCATAACGGACATGCCAGAACTTGATGCTGGTTGGTGCCGGTCGGGAATGACCCACGCACGACATGGGTCTGCTGCCCAACCTCCAGCCTGAACTCACACGGCCCTCTGCTGGTGTGCTAGTTTAATGCCGCGTCGCCCGAGATCACCTCGCCGAACAGCTTCCAGGTGGTGCCGTCGAACTTCATCAATTGCATCTGCTTGATCGGGGCGAAATCGTCGGCGCTGGTCGACACGGTGATGCCCGGCAGCAGCATCGGCAGCTTCAGGTCATGAATGCTGGCAGCCTGCTTCATCACGTTCTCGCGAGTGAGATCGTCGCCGCTCGCCTTGAGCACGGCGACCATGTGTCTGCGCCACGCCGTAACCGTAAACGGCAGAAACGTCGGCGACATCGGCCGATGAATTGTATTTCTTCATCCAGGCCAGCCATTCCTTGTATTCGGGCGTGTCCTGCCACTGCGGATCTGTAGGGTCTTTGAGAAGCCTGCCGAGATGATGCCGACGCCCTTTTCGGGTCCCGCAGGCTGCATCACCGCCTTGACCGAAACCGACACGTTGGTGAGGAAGTGGGTCGGCTTCCAGCCGATGTCGTAGACCTTGCGGATCGCCTGCGCGGCGAATTTGGGAATGGCATGCCATCACGAGCACATCGGCGCCGCTTCCTTGTAGCGCCACGATTTGCGAATCGACCGTCGGATCGGTGGTCTCATAGGTCTTTGTGGCCGACGATCATCTTGTCCGCCTTGGGGCCCAGCCCTTCACGCAGGCCGATGAGGTAGTCCTTGCCGGCGTCATCGTTCTGATAAAGCACTGCGATCTTGGCGTCTGGCAGGTTCTGGAGGATGTAGCGGGCATAGATGCGCGCCTCGACCCGGTAGCTGGGTTGCCAGCCCATCGTCCACGGATGATTTTTGGGGTCGTTCCATTTGTCAGCGCCGGTAGCGACAAACAGTTGCGGCACTTTATTGTCGTTCAGGTAGGCCTGGATCGCGGTGTTGGGCGGCGTGCCGAGCACGTTAAACATCAACAGCACCTGGTCTTCCTCGACCAGCTTGCGTACCACTTCTACGGTCTTCGGCGGACTGTAGCCATCGTCGCGGCTGATGAAGTTGATCTTCCGGCCGTTGATGCCTCCTTGGTCATTGATCATGGCGAAGTAGGCGGCTTCCGACCTGCCGATGACGCCGTACGCCGACGCCGCGCCCGCTATAGGGCATAGTGCTGCCCGACCTTGATCTCGGTGTCGCTGGCGCCAGAGCCGTATTGACCTGCGGCGCAGACCAGTCCGCTTGCGAGCACGAGGTTGGCTGCGAAAAGCCCTGACACGAGGGTCTGTTTCATTGCGATGACGATCCTCCCTTGCGCTCTTCGCCCGCAATCCATCACTGCGCATGCAAATTTTGCTTGCGCCGGGCGACGCGGCATTAAACTAGCACACCAGCAGAGGGCCGTGTGAGTTCAGGCTACACCGAGGTTCGGCTGGTCGCGTCGTCGGCGTGGCGCGGGCCGCCATCATATGATCGGCGAGCCGTTACACCAGTTCGACTCTCACGAGGGAAAATCTTGGATCGGCGTCCTGGTCGACTTTCAAGCGGAATTGTCCGGCAAGCCTGAACTTCGACAAAAGGTCCGCCACGGTCTTGATGCCGTTCATGGTAATGCCGCGGAATTCGACCCTGGTTGTCCGAGGCAGCTCGCGATCGTCCCGGAGAACCCGCAGCATGGTTTCGGTGTCGTAAGGCGGATGCACGGTTCGGCTCATGTTCGCATTTGCCTATTCACAGCTGCGCCCGATAGCGAGCGAGCAGATTGGCGGCCACGCTTTTTAGATTGCAGCCGGGCGCTACTGACATCGCGCCAAGGATACGTGCGGTGCGGGCGGTGTCGAGTTCAATCGCCCCCGCTTTGCCGCCTGCGGGCCTCGCCCATACGTCATTCAATCTTTCCGCACCAACTCCGGCAGCTTCGCAATAATCGCTGCAATCCGTCGCGCTTCATCGCGCGCGAGCAGATTGGCGGCCGTGCGCCGGCCGGCGTCACTCTCGAAGTAGACGTAAGCGAGCGCCTGGCCGTTGTTGTCCTTGACGATGAAGCAGGAGGCGTTTGCCTCCTCGATGTCCCACGGCGGCGGGAAGCGGCGGGAGTTCACGCGCGCATCTACTCAGGCGCTAAATCGATAGCCGGCCACTGCTGCAACACGCGCTTCCGCTGTCTGATCGTCAATCTGATCTGCGGCCGGAATTGAACGGCGTTCCCGAATATCTGGCGCGCCCGTTCGAGATTATTGCCGGCATAGAGCAAGCGATCAACCTTCGCACCTTCGCGCGTCCACTTCTCGACCTTGTAGAAGTTGTACTCGTCCGCGAGCAGTGGGTTGTCCGTTTCTTCATCAGACCAGTCGTAAATCATTGCGTCAGGCATTCGACGCCTTCGAGCGCCAGCACGAGGCGAAGCGATACGCAGATTTCCAACAGATCTTTTTCGCCTTGGGCGGCCTTAACGATCTCGTTTGAGACGTGGCGCCAGCCGGGCTTGCGGCGGTATTGCTCGGGCAGGTGCTTGTCGACCAGATCCCGCACATCGGCGAGGGTCGAAAGCTTCATGACGGTGGGGATGGTCAAAGGCCGCGGCAAAGGGCGCGACCAGTCGGGACGGGACACGGCACAAATCCTACGCAAAGGCACTGATTTCCTAGCGGTTAAATAGGGCCAGCCCAACGCGGAGTTGAGTCACCTTCAGCCAATGAAAAACCCCGGCCAGCTTGGGGTCCGGCCGGGGCAATTCCAGCCGCTAGGGAGCCTAGCTGGAGTGTTCTCGCGGGTGCGCCAACGCCCCCGCTGGCGCAAGCTCGATACTCCAACTCGAAGTGCAGCTAAGTCAAAAGCACAAAAACACCTAGGTAAATAGAAAGCGCAGCGGTTTGTGACCTCGGTCACAGCGGCTTGGCCAGAAATCGACGTAGACAACAACATCGCCGGGTTAGGACAATAGGAGCGGGTCATGGGAAAGCTGATACTTCTGGTGGCGCTTGCGTTCGCGACGGTCACTTGGGCGGGCGCGGGCGTGCCCCATTCGGATGTGGGCTGCGGAGAGGGAACCTGTCTTATTGGGCCTTAAGCTTCGCAGATTTGGCATCGTTGCAATGAACAAAGAGCGGCCACCGTGCCGCTCTTCGAATAGAGAAACCCCAGCCAGAACGGGTCCGGCCGGGGCCAAGTTGATGTCATCCAGCGATGGCACGGATTAGAGCCCTCGCGTCGCTACTCAGGCTAAGTCGTCTGTGAGTGTCAAACCAAACCGGCCGGTGAGATTCAATAGTGCGGCCGTTTTAGTAACTCTGGCAGGTTGGCGATATTTGCCGCAATGCGTCGGGCCTCGTCGCGCGTCAGCAGATGGGCTGGAGACGACCGTGGCTCGAAAGATCACTAAGCGCTCAGCGCGTTTGCTCTTATCAACGGTAATCCCACCGCCTGTATCCCCAATTCGGAGCATAGGCATAAATGCCAGAGGGTGAGCCATAGCTATAACCCGGCGCGTAGCCGTAGCTGTAACTAGGGGCGTAGCCGTAGCTCGGGGCATAGCCGGCATAGCCGTAGCTCGGAACGTAGCCGGCGTAGCCGTAGCTGGGGGCGTAGCCGTAGCTGTAACTAGGAGCGTAGCCGTAACTGGGAGCATAGCCACCGTAACCGTAATAGCCGGGGGAATAATACCCGTAGCTATTGGCGATAGCGCCACCGATAATTGCTCCGGCAGCTACCCCTGCTAACCCTGCTCCAAAACCGCCGCCCCAACCCCATCGGCCACGCCATTGTGCATCAGCGGACGTAGGGAGCGAAGAGACCGCCACCGTAGCCAGAAGGGCCGTAGCTAAACTCGCACTGCGCAGGTTCATGTTCTCTTTCCTTTTCGTCTTTGCGCTTCGCCGGAATGAGACGGCTCATCCCTTACTTCGGAAACCAGCGAAACGAGCGGCTTGTTCCTAAACTCGTCGTATCAATATTCCGCGATCTGACGAGCGCGACGGAACCTGCGACAGATGCAGTAGCCTACGAAAAGCACCAGCCAGAACAGGTCCGGCCGGGGCTAAGTCTTAATGACTTTTGCCCGCCCGTTGGGGCCGAATGCTCCACGGGAGTCAAGGATGGCAACAGCGAGGCGAGCGCGCGTGGCCCTAGTTCTGAACGCTACTCGCTGAGACAACCGTCACTGGGTAAGTAACAGCCTGGGCTCACTGGCGACACTAGTCATACAGCGGCTGGCGGTGGAGCACTTGGATTTGTGGGGACGACCTTGTGTGCGAGCGTTCGAACTTGTCGATGATTGGGCGCTTGCGCCCCCAAGATACAGCAACAACTGAAAGGATAGCGCAGCCGGACGTAAGCAGGCATTTATGCTTGAGTGTGTCATGAACCTTCCTCCCAATTGAAACGTGCTCGTCATTTAAACGTCATCTAATTATCGGCTGTTACCCTCCTGACTGGTCTTTTCGTCAAATGAAAAACCCCAACCAGTTTTGCCGCTTCCCGGCCGGGTGTTCCGGCACTCGGTCGGGGCGCTAAATTAGATCTCGATTTCTTAAGAATGCAATTCGAGCAGCGCCGTTTCAGTCGGAGAGCTTGGCAAGGCTTGTTCGCAATTTGCGAATTGTTCACGAGCAACAAAAACGCTTCACGCGCACGAAAGATCAAAACGTTGTTCGCAAAATGCGAAGTTTTCGGGTTTTTCCTCACGCAATCGTGAATCTAATCATGGCCCCACGGCGCTCCGCCGATGCTACGCGATCGGTTTGTTTGTCCGGAATGCGGCATCAGAACCCGCCCGACGAAATGCCCCCGTTTATAATGGGGGTAACTTGCCTTAAATACCGCTGCGCTGCCTAAAAACGGCATAGTAAGCAAGTTCGTGGGGGTCAACTCGAACCGAAAGAGTTATGGCCTTGTCTAAAGGAAAACAGGCATTCAAGGAAACTGAAGTCGCGCGGGCTCTCCGGGCCGCGCGCAAGGAGCTTAGCGATTTCAGGCTCCGCGTTACGCGAGACGCAATCTATGTCGAGACGCGCGCGACCGAACCGACCACCAAGGTCATCGACGCCGACGAATGGAACGTGGCATCATGAGCAGGTGGGAGGGAGAAGTTTCGGTCGATATAGAGGGCCGGAAATATACCGGCCACTACCACGTCGATAAGGTCATGCTGCACGTCAGCTATAGCAGCGGTAGCAAAAGCACCCAAGTCGGCGGCCATTTCCTAAATCCGAAGCCACTAGCCGCCATATTGGTACGCGAATTGGTGGCTAAGGCGCACAAAGACGGCGCCGCGTGACCAAGCTCCCGCTCCGGTACGTCAACGAATATCGCGACGTTCGCGGCAAGGTAAGGCGCTATTTCAGGCGGCGAGGGCAGAAGAAAGTCCCGTTGCCTGGTCTGCCTGGCTCTGAAGAATTTATGCGTGCGTACCAGGAGGCGCTTAGTCGAGAGGCGCCGCTAGAGATTGGCGCCAGCCGCACCGCACCGGGCACCATCGACGCCCTGATCGTCGCTTATTTCAGAGGCCGCGCCTTCACGGAAGCCCTGGCACCCGAAACTCAGCGGATGCGTCGCAACATTCTTGACCGCTTCCGCACCGAACATGGCGGCAAGCGAGTGGCCACGCTTGAGAGCAAGCATGTCGCCAAGCTAATCAAGGATCGACCCGTTCACGCGCAGAAGAATTGGCTCAAGACGCTTCGCGGATTGATGCTGTTTGCTATTTCAGAGAACTACCGCGCCCATGATCCGACCGCGGGCATCAAGGCGGCGCGGCCGGCGGTCAAAAGCAGGGGCCACATGACCTGGGGCGCCGCAGAGATCGCCGCCTATCGTGCGCGCCACGCACTGGGGACTACCGCCTGCTTAGCTATCGAATTGCTGTTGAATGTTGCTGCGAGGCGCGGCGATGCCCACAAGCTCGGCATACAGCACGTGAAGGACGGCAGGATAACATGGCGTCCTAACAAGACCGTGCGTAGCACAGACAAGGTGCTGTCGATCCGCATTCTCCCGGAACTACAAGCCGCGCTTAATGCGATGCCCGCGCGTGGTACGTCGCTCGCTTTCATTTTGAATGATTACGGCAAGCCCTTCGCCTCCGCTGCCGCATTCGGCAACAAGTTTGCTGATTGGTGCAAGGAAGCCGGACTAAAGCCCGAGCTCTGCGCTGACGGGCGCGTGAGAAGCTATCGTACTCACGGTCTGCGCAAGGCTGCCTGCACAGCGCTGGCCCACGCGGATGCACTGGACCTGAGATTATGGCCGTGAGTGGTCATAGCAGCTTGGCGCAAGTTCAGATTTACATCGATGAAGTAGAGCTGGACCGCATGGCCGACGCCGCGATGGAGAAGCTTGAGGCTAAAAAGCGAACAGGCAGTGACTAACATTTTCTGTAGAGGTGACTAACAGCAAGCTAAGTTCTTGAAATTGAAAAAGTGCGTGAAG
>CAWDZD010000051.1:0-102184 GCA_963806465.1 uncultured Alphaproteobacteria bacterium
CCTACCACGCGCATTGGGTCTGCCAAATTCTGTGCAATCTGATCGGTAAGTATCGATCGTCCGCTTTAGGGCAACATACGCTTGAGCATTCATGAAGCATGCGATCGGAGTGCCGCACTCTGATGGCACACGTAGGGTCGAGAACCGCGCTCGGGTTCTCCCGCGTCAGTATTTCCCTAGAAGGGCGACTCGATGATCATAGCGCAACCTTGCCCCCGAGCACCCGTTTAATTCTTCGGAGCACTTTGCTTGAATTGAGTGTTTCCCTTTGTTCTTCTTCTTTCGGCCGGCTGAGGCGACGGTGCGACTGGAGCGGGATTGCAGATCTTATACACGTAGCCGGTTAGTTTTGCCGTCGCTACAGTTGCTAGTGGTGTTCATTCCACTATGGGTTCTTGGATAAGGTGGCTATGATTCTGGGCGCTGGTTGATTTTGTTTTTCATTTGGCCGTTGTCGTCGGATCCCTTAAGACAGTCATCTCAGGCCGCTAGCCGGTGCGGATATGGCAGATCTCAAGTGTGGCGGCGCAGGCGTCGGGGGTCAGGACCTCGTCATGGCGAGTTCAGCTCTCGGGCATGCGCGATGAGCCAGCCCATGATTTCCGCGCTTTCCTCGATCGAGCCGAGCCGGCCGGAGCGTCCGCCATGGCCGGCATCCATATCGGTCTTGAACAAGAGGTCATGCGTATCAGTTTTACTCGCTCGAAGCCGAGCGACCCATTTCGCGGGCTCGGCATAGCTCACCTGGCTGTCGTAGAAACCTGCGGTGACGAACATCGCAGGATAGTTTCTTCGCGAAACATTGTCGTAGGGTGAATAGGAAAGCATGTAGTCGTATTCCCGCTTGACGGCTGGATTGCCCCATTCGTCATATTCGAGCGTCGTGAGTGGGACCGAGGCGTCGGACATTGTGGTGACGACGTCCACGAAAGGCGCTTCCGCCACGATGCCGGCATAGAGATCGGGACGCAGATTGGCGATCGCCCCCATGAGCAGGCCGCCAGCGCTGCCGCCCTGCGCGAATACGGCCCGCGGATCGGCATAGCCTTGGGCGATTAGCATCTCGGTCGCGGCGATGAAATCCGTGAACGTGTTGCGCTTATTGAGCATCCGGCCTTCGGCGTACCAGCGCTCGCCTTTTTCGTGTCCGCCACGCACATGGGCGATGGCATAGACAAAGCCGCGGTCGATTAGACTGAAAACAGACGGCCTAAAGGTTGCGCGCAAGCTCGAACCATACGCGCCATAGCCGACGATCAACGTCGGATTGCCGCCCAGGTGGCGCATCTCCTTGCGATAGACAATCGTGATCGGAACACGCTCGCCGTCGGGCGCGGTCGCGTTGAGGCGATCGACCGCATAGCGATCGCGATCAAGCCAGCGGCTTGCCGGGTCCTGCTTGCGGAGCCTAAGGACGCCGGTCGTCACGTCAAAGTCGTAGACGCATTGTGGCTGCAACGGTCCGCTGAAGCGGAAACGCAGTATTTTCGCGGCGGTTCGAGATTGGCTTCGTTGTCGTTTTCGAAGGAGCTCGAGGCGACGCCGATGGCGGCTGGACGCGGCACCGGAATTTCGCGGACGTCCGGGAGACTGAATACGCGGATCTTGGTCCCGCTTTCGTCTTCCACGTCCACGGCCACGAATGTCTCGAATGCTTCAAATGGCTGAGATGATGCCCCGGCTCCTGTGGAACGACTTCTCTCCAATGCCTCGCCTCCGGGCTTACCTCGGGCGCGCACATCAGCCGGAAGTCGGGCGCGTCGAGATTAGTCCGGATGAAGAACTTGTCGCCGACGTGATCGATTTCGTAAATGACGCCCCGCCGGCGCGGCTCAATGATCTTTAAATCACCGGTGGGCTGATCGACGGCCAGATAGCGCACCTCGCTAGTGCGTTCCCCGTCGATATTGAGGAACATGAACTTCCGCGACTTCGAGAGATCGAGCGAAACACTAAACGTCGGATCTTCTCCTCATAGATAAGCACGTCACTTGTCGTATCGCTGCCGATACGATGTCGCCAGACCTGATAGGAGCGGACTGTTGTCGGTTCGTTGCGGACATAGAAAAGGTCTCACTGTCGCCGGCAAACACAAGACTGGAGGCTGCATCGGCAAGGCCTTCATCGACCACCTCGCCGGTCGCGAGCGCGCGCACAAAGACGCGATACTCACGGTCACCGTTGAAATCGACCGTGAAGGCAACGCGTTTGTTGTTCGGGCTGACGGCCCATGAACCAAGCTGATATTGGTGCGGACGCCCCGCAGCGAGCGCGCCGACATCGAGCACAACCTCATCTTGCGAAGTCTCGGAGTATCCTTCCGGCGTACAATGAGCGGATATTGCGCGCCTTGCATGAAGCGGCGCTCATAGAGGTAGCCGTTGTAGGCGGTAGGGACACTCACATCCTCTGGCGTTGCCCGCCCGTTCAATTCTGCGGCAAGCTCATCCACCAGCGGCTTGATCGGCTCAAGTCGCGCGTCCGCGTAGGCGTTCTCTGCATCGAGATAGGCGACTACCCGTGGGTCTCTGCGGTCGCGTAGCCAATCGTAGTGATCGATACGCACGCCCCCGAATTCGTCGAACGTCTTCGGCACGACCGGTGCAATCGGTGGGCTGGGCGGGGCCGCTGCTTTTGCTTCCGCCACAGTGAACCCCAACTTCCATCGTCGTGCGACCAAGTCGACGATAGCCGTAAGGCCAAGAGTGAAACTTCTTCGATTCAAAAGCCCGTACATGCGCGGACCCACCGGAAAATCCAGTTCCCCCTCAACCGCCTCCCTTTTCCAGTCTAGATCATCAACAAACTTGTCAGAGACAAGGCGAGTGAGCCACTCGCTACGGCCAATATAACCCGAACGGTCTGGCGGTCGGGAAAAAGCACGCCTCTAACGTACAAATCCGTCCCTTCAAACGGCAAGCGCCACTAACTTTCCTATCCTCGTAAACAGTTCCCGTTGAATAAGTGTGTGACTTACCGTCCGTCAGGCGGCTTTAGGAAGTCACAGAGAGACTTGAGGCCGCCGAGTTCTCTAGAAATGACGGCAGCAGCGTCGGCCATGCCGCTCTTTTCGTGTTTAGATTGACGTGATCGTTACCGTCCAAGCGCTTTCAGGTCTGCTCCTCATCCGACCTCAAGCCAGAATAATAAGGGATAACGATCGCATCAGTGATGTATTTTTCGATTTCCGGAAAAACATTGAGAAGTGCTCCGCCTCCGTTTTCACTGACCAAATCCATCATCCTCTCGTAATCGCTCGCCCTTTTCGTGAAACAAGTGCGGCAGGTCTCCTTCGTTAGGCCCGCGCTCGCGCCTCGCGCTCAACGTCAGAAATTCTCGGGTACGAAATTCCGCTTCCGCAACGAGGCCTGGTCGTCGTAGTGTCCTTTGGTTGACCGTTTCGGCAACTTGACTTTCGGCCGCGACGTTTTTTTGTATGGGATAAGTGCCAGCATCCGCGAGATGCAATTGAGCCGCGCGCGCCTTTTATCGTCCGATCTTACGATATGCCACGGCGCGTGGTCGGTGTCGGTGGCCTTGAGCATCATGTCCCGCGCCCGGGAATAATCGTACCAATGTTGATACGAGTCCAAATCCATCGGACTGAGCTTCCATTGGCGGAGCGGATCGTTAATGCGTGCCAGGAAGCGCCTTTCCTGTTCATCCTGCCCCACCTCCAGCCAGAATTTAATGAGAATGATGCCCGCATCAGTGATGTATTTTTCGATTTCGGGGCAAATGCCGAGAAAGCGCTCAGCCTCTTTCTCGTTGACGAAACCCATCACCTTCTCGACACCTGCGCGATTGTACCAGCTGCGGTCGAAGATGACGATTTCGCCACCGGCTGGAAATCGCTCGATGTAGCGTTGCAGAAACATCTGGGTCTTTTCCCGATCGGAGGGCGCCGGCAATGCGGCCACTCGGAAAACCCGCGGGCTCACTCTTCCGGTTATCGCCTTGATCGTCCCGCCCTTCCCGGCAGCATCCCGCCCTTCAAACACGACAATGACCCGGGTCCCTGCCGCTTTTATCCAATCCTGAAGATAGCAGAGCTCCACCTGCAGCTTGTGCAGCTCCTTCTCATACTCCTTGCGTTTCATCTTGCTGTCGTTCGTGATGGGTGGCGTTTTGGGCATGGCGGCTAGCTCCCGAAAATGACCCGGCGGAAGCGCTCATCATTGGCTCGGCCTACTTTGTTTTCGCCATGAGCCGCGATATCCGCGCCCGCGGTCAGACCAACATTTATGCGATTGGCCCGATCGTTGCTGATTGTGCCGTCGGCATCGAAGGTGAAGATGCGGGCTTGGTAGTTTCTCTTCCTGAGGAAGCGGACCTTAGAACTCGCACGAGCCATTTCCAGGCAAGTGAGGAGTTCCGTGTTACTCAACTCCCCGCCGGTCGTGGCCAGCGAAACGCAGTGTCGCTTATCGGCCGCCGAAAAAGCAGACCATTCTTGTTTCAATTGCTCACGGACGGCCTGCACACTCTCCATGCATTGCTGAAAAGTCTCGGTTTGATTCCTCTGTCCAACACCCGGATCTGCTGACTGACCGGCAATTCCGCGGCAAACTGGCCGCACATCGAGCGTAGGTATCCCATCAGATGCCGCCCACACCGTTGAAGGCACGATGGTCAATATTGCAACCAAACAAACACAATGAACTCGCATGGCCGTAATCCTTCGGATCGTGTGTCACTAAACGAAGGGTGCGCGACCGCGTTGATCTCGATCAACGGCGGCATTCAATTTTGTGGGGCGCCCGATGCCCCCGATGACCTTCCCGCGTTTGATCCATGGAACGTCGGCGGAACCCAAGCGCATCGCCGTCGGTCAATTGCCAAAAACCACCGCCGCTTTCCAGGGCAAACGCTGCCTCCGTTCGGCCGTTGCTCATAAAAACGCCGTTTGCGCTGCACCAAACTGGCAGTGAATATTAGGTGAAGTCGGAGTGGTCCTCAACGTGTTTCAACCAGAAACAGTTGCGCTCGGATAGAAACATCGAACGAGAGGCGATGCGATAGCGGAGAGACATCTTGCCGCCGAGACGCCTTGGCCGCATTCCAATCGACCAAACTTGATTGGCGGACATTAGTAGCATTCAACGTGATCCTTCGTTTTCCGGATCTCGGAGCCTTGATTGAGAAATACAACCAGTTCTGAGTCTCAAACTGTTCGTCGCGCTTCGCAAGATGATTTCCGCCTTTGGCCCATCGCGACAAATTTTCACACTACGACCCGATGTCAGCTTTCGGCGTAAAGCGGAACTGCCGTTGACGTATCGGGCGCAGCCTTGTTGGGGCTGTGATGATCCAGGAGACTGCGTTTGACGACGAGCGCGAAGGGCTGACGGTTTTTCCTTTTCACCTTGCCGGCCACGTCCGCTTTGAAACCATTTTCGGACCTGGAGTGACACTAGCGCCGGACACATCGGCAGCGAATGACCCAAAGCGAAAATCGCGGCAAGTGTTAATTTGCGCCGCAACAATGGGGACGAGCTCACTCGATCACCTCATTTGCGATGGCGAGCAGCGTCGGCAGCACGTCGCAGATTGTCGGCGGCGGGTCGCTGGCTACGACCCGCCTGCGCCCTATGGTTGCTTTACCGGGCCGATCAGCGGTGTCCGCACTGGCTTGGCCAACCCGAAAAAGATCACCACACCCTGACCGCCACAGCGCGTGGAAATACCTTCTTCGGGCTTACCGTAACAAGCAGCAGGATCTTGCCAGTTGTTGGTCACCCAGACGTCGCCGGCCGGACCGATGCCGACGTCAACCTGCAACTGCAAACCGCCGCCGACATAGCCGCCCGGGGGGAAATAGCGTCACCTGTTTTCATGCCGGGCGGACAGTTCTCGGTTCGGAAGCCACAGAGCTGCACGATCCCGGCCGACGCTCTGGCGAAGTTCGAAACCCAGATGTTGTCGTTTCCGTCGACGGAAATCGCCCAGGGAGCATAGATGCCCTTGCCGTAGATCGGCGAGAAATTCGCCTCAGTGGGTGGCGCGATAGGTCAGCGACACCACGGGGCCAATGCCGGGGGTCGTCATCAAGCGCCGGCACACCTCGTCATCCCGGACAATGGCCAACAGACGGCGATGCAGGATGACGATCTGTTCCCGTAACACCCGCCGGACAATGAGCATCGGTTCGACCAGAACCGCCAAGTCGGGTAGGTTCTCGACAAGCTCCCTAATCCGCGCCTCGAACTTCACCTTCCCAACCATGCCGACCTTAAGGCCGAAGTTGCGCAACGTACCGCGCAGGTCGTTCTCAAGGGCGATGGCCTTGGACAGCAGCAACTGGCGATGGGTCAGCAGCATCCGCAGTTTCTGACTGCGTAACGTCTTTACATGTACCGGGCGGTAAAGCCCCACCCTCATCATCTGTGCCATGCCACGCGCATCGTTGCGGTCAGTCTTGTTGATCTGCGCCTTCAGCACCGCCCGCATGTGCCGCGTCTCGACGCAGATCACTGGCAAGCCTGCTTCGGCGAGCGCGCTGAACAGCCATTGCGACAGCGGCCCAGCTTCCAATCCAATTCGCTTGAAGTGATAGGAGGGGTTCTTCAGCACCGCCACTAACGCGTCAGGCTCGCTCGCCAACTTCATTTCCCGGACAATCTTGCCCGTCTCATCCACAATGCAGACGCTGGTCTCCTTGACCGATACGTCCAGTCCAGCAAAATGGTCCATGCTGCGCTTCTCCTTCTGATGCTTGAGGCCGTAACCACGGATCTCGTTTCACCATCAGCCTGAAGCGCAGCACCCAAAATCTTCGGCTATCCACAAGCTGCCGGCCGATTACCCCATCTATTGGAGTAACAACGGACATCGATCGGCACGGGTATTGAATGCATCGGTCGTGAATGACCCGAAGCTGACTCTCCCCGCCGTCAATTGACGCATTGCGAAAGGTTCATTCGCCCTTGATGTTGGTCGCCTCGTACGAGCGAAGTTCACCTAAAGGACAGCGCGGTGGCCGGCGAGTTCATCGGCGGCAACGCGGGGTTCGCGCGCCATGCTGGGATAGCGTCTGGGTCGTAATTTCCGGTCAGCTCCCGAGTTGCGAGAGGATGCTTCTCAGAGCCCGCGCGGCGCGCGCCTTGTCCAGTTTTTGCAGGTCCAAGAAAATCCTCAGGCCCTCTTGTTCCTCGCGGATGACCTTCCCCCGCTCCGGCAATCTATCTAACTGGTCGAGAATCTTATAGTTGCGAACCGGCTTGGCGAAGCCCTTGGCCTGGATCGGGTCCTGCTCCTCGGCCAACACGATATCTTTGACCAGCGAATAGGTTTCATGGCTGATGAGAATGCGGCCCAACTCGGCATGCGATTGCAGCCGGGACGCGAGATTCACCTCATTGCCGATGATGGTGTAGTCCATGCGGTCCTCGCTGCCGAAATTGCCCACAGTGCAATAGCCTGTACTGATGCCGATCCGCAGCTGGAACGGCTTTTCCAGCCCGGCATCGCGCCACTCGAACTGGAGGTCCCGCATCCGCCTCTGCATCGCGATGGCCATGTTGACGCACGCTATGGCGTCCTCCTTGACCCCCTTCGTCTCGGGGTCGCCGAAGAATGCCATGATCGCGTCGCCAACGTACTTGTCGATCGTCGCACCATGCTCAAGAGCGATCTTCGACATCTCTGTCAGGTAGTGGTTGAGCAGTCCTGTCAATTCCTCGGATTCCAGATCGTCGGTCGTCGCAGTAAAATCCGCAATATCGGAAAAGAACACGGACAGCTTCTTGCGGTTCGAGGCTATCTCGACACTGCGCTGGCCGGTAAAGATCGACGAATAGACTTGGGGTGAGAGGTACTTCGACAGCTTCGTCGAGAGTATCTCCAGCTGCCGCTTCTGTTCGCTCACGGATTCGTTCGCCAGCTCCGCCTTATGCTTGGCCTCGCGAATTTGCTCCTCAGCTCGCTTTATCTCGCTAATGTCTGTGTAGACGGCGACGACCCCGCCTTCCGCCGTCTTGCGCTCATTGATTTGAAGCCAACGCCCTTCGGCGACGCGCAGGACATGGGGCTCCCCCGGGTGCCGGTGTTTTGCCAGACGCTCGCCAACCCATTCCTCGAACCTTCCGCTGGCCTCCTCGACAACGCCTTGTTCCGCTGCGTTTCGGATGATCATTTCGAATGGCGTGCCCAGGGGTGGCACGCTCATTCCGGGAAAAAGCAGCTCTCCATACGCGCTGTTGCAGACAACCAGCCGGTCGTCTGCATCGTACAAGGAAAAGCCCCCCGAAATCGATTCGATCGCGTCAGTCAGCCGCTGTTCGCTGCGCCGGAAGGCAATCTCCGCCTCCTTGCGCTCGGTGACATCGCTCCAAGAGCCGACCACCTCGGCCGCTTGACCCTTCTCGTCACGTATTAACTGCTGCGCATCGTTCACCCAGCAGTAGGTGCCGTCCTTCTTGAGAAATCGATACTCGACCGTGTTTCGGCCTTTCTTGAACAGTTGGATGGACTCAGCTTCCACGGCGGCTAACTCATCGGGGTGGACGCGGCTGCGCCAGAAATCCGGGTGTTCGAGGTATTCCTCCGGCTCGTAGCCCAGATGCTCCCTGATGTTCTGACTGACGAAGGTCGGCGCGAAATCTCCCGCTGCCTTGTAGCTGTAGATCACCGCGGGCGCAGACGATAACAAGCGACCGATACGGTCCTGGGCGGCGACGAGGGCTTCGCCAAGCTGCTTGCGCGCCGTGATGTCGCTCCAGGCGCCCACCACCTCGATCGGATCGCCCGCCGCATTGCGCAGTAGCTGCAGTTCATCGTTGATCCAGCAGTAGCTGTCATCCTTCTTTCGGAAGCGGTATTCAATGCTCAGGCGCCCCTCCGCAAACAGTCGCGGATATTCGCCGAGGATGCGCTGGCTGTCCTCGGGATGGACACGACTTCGCCAGAAATCCGGGCTCGCAAGGTATTCTTCCCGGTCGTAGCCCAGCAGGCTTTTCACGTTCTGGCTTATGAATGTTGGTGCGTAGTTGCCAGTCGCTAGGAAGCTGTAGATGACAGCCGGCGAGCTAGAGAGCAGATACTCGACGCGCTCCCGGGCTGCCGCCGCTGCTTCTTCCGCTCGCTTGCGCTCGGTGACATCGCTCCACGAGCCGACCACCTCGGCCGCTTGGCCCTTCTCGTCACGGATTAACTGCTGTGCATCGTTCACCCAGCAGTAAGTGCCGTCCTTCTTGAGAAATCGATACTCGACCGTGTTTCGGCCTTTCTTGAACAGCTGGATGGACTAGCTTCCACGGCGGCTAACTCATCGGGGTGGACGCGGCTGCGCCAGAAATCCGGATGATCAAGGTATTCCTCCGGCTCGTAACCCAACCGGTCTCTGATGTTCTGACCGACGAAGGTCGGGGCGAAATCTTCCGCCGCCTTGTAGCTGTAGATCACAGCGGGCGAGCTGGTGAGCAACTGTGACAGCCGGGCGTGAGCCGCAGCTTTCTCCTCCTCCGCCGCCTTGCGCGCCGTGATGTCACTCCAAGAGCCGACGATTTCCGCGGGTTTGCCGTCGAAGCCGCGAATTAGATGCTGATCATCGTTCACCCAGCAATAGGAGCCATTCTTGCGGCGAAAGCGATACTCCACCGAGTGCACTCCATTCTGGAAGAATGTGGATATTACCTTTTCGACCCGGGCCAAATCGTCGGGATGCACACGCTCGCGCCAGAAGGACGCATCTTCCAGATATTCGGCTGGCGCGTAGCCGAACACGTCGATAATATTCTCGCTGACGAAGGTCGGCGCAAAATCGCCGGTGGCCTTGAAGCTGTAGATCACCGCAGGTGACGCACTTAGCAATCGTACCAGACGCTCCTGCGCCGCCGCCTGCGCCTCTCTGAGTTGCCGACGAGCCCTGGTTTCGCGCTCGCGTGTTGCGTTCTTTATGGCCCGTTCTATGACTATGGCGGTGCCCTTGGCGTCGAAATCGCCAGGGGAAATGCCTAAAATTTCTGGCAGAGCCGCGGTGGCGGTCTTGGCGTATTCGCTCGCTGTCGTCATGGCGCGCGCCTCCTGGACGCGTATTCCCGCCCGTCCAATGCTGATTCTCACTGATACCGCCCGTTGGGGGCACGAGGCCCGGGCAATAAACAATTTTACCACGCTTTGATTGCGGGTTGTGTGAAATGAATCACGCTCGCCGGTTACTCTTGGAAAGGATTCACTTCAAGGAGGTGAAGTTCTCTGCGAGTTTTCTTGCAGTGCATGAGTCAGCTTTTGGCCCGTCGCGTCATTTCGCGGCGACGCAGCAATTAAGTCGCTTTCAGGGGCATAGCCGACATGGTGGGACCTGCCGCTGGCCTCGTCCCAGTCGAAAATGACCCAAAACTGTCATTCAAGAGCGCCGCACTTATACGGTACTCGCCTCGACGATCAGACGCCCTTGCCGGAGTTCAGCTGCCGGACCCCGATATCAATTCGCCGAACAGCTTCCAGGCTGTCCCATCGAATTTCATCAATTGCAGCTGCTTAATCGGCGCGAAATCGTCTGCGCTTGTTGAGAGTGTGACGCCGGGCAGAAGCATCGGCAGCGCCAGATTGTGGAGGCTCGCCGCATGCTTCATCACGTTCTCGCGGGTCAGGTCGTCCCCGCTGGCCCTGATCACGGCGCCCATGGTCTCCGCGGAACAATAACCGACGACGGTGAAAGCGTCGCTGATATTTCCCGATGTATTATATTTCTTCATCCAGGCTAGCCACTCCTTGTAATCAGGAGTGTCCTGCCACTGCTCGTCGGTGGGATCTTTGTAGAAGGTTGCCGAGATAATGCCGATGCCCTTTTCGGGTCCGACAGGTCGCATCACTGCCCCAACCGAGTTGCCCGTCATGCTGAGAAAAAACGTCGGCTTCCATCCGAGATCGTAGACCTTGCGAATGGCCTGAGCGGCAAATTTGGGGATAACCGCTGACACCAGGACGTTGGCGCCGCTAGCTTGCAGTGCCACGATTTGTGAATCGACGGTCGGATCGGTGGTCTCATAGGTCTGAGTAGCGATGAGCATCTCATCGGCTTTGCCGCCCAAGCCCTCGCGTAGGCCAATGAGATAGTCCTTGCCAAAATCATCGTTCTGATAGAGCAATGCGATCTTGGCGTCGGGCAGAGTTTTCAGGATGTAGCGGGCGTATATGCGCGCCTCGGTCTGATAGGTGGGTATCCAGCCCATAGTCCAGGGATGATGCTTGGGATCGTTCCACTTACTGGCGCCGGTGGTGACGAATAGTTGCGGCACCTTGTTGTCGTTCAGATAACCCTGAATCGCGGTATTGGGCGGTGTGCCGAGCGTCCCGAACATCAAGAGCACCTGATCTTCCTCGACAAGCTTGCGCACCACTTCGACGGTCTTGGGCGGACTATAGCTGTCGTCGCGGCTGAGAAAGTTGACTTTGCGGCCGTTGATGCCGCCCTGATCGTTGATCATGGCGAAGTAGGCAGCTTCTGACTTGCCGACGGCGCCGTAGGCCGAAGCGGGTCCGCTGTAGGGCACCGTATTGCCGATCTTGATCTCGGTATCGCTGACGCCGGGTCCATATTGCCCAGCGCCAAAAGCTAGTCCGCTTGCAAAGATGAGGCTGGCCACATAAAGGCCAGTGCTGATGGTCCGTTTGATTGCCATGACATCCTCCCTGTGCACTCTTCGTCGCTTCTTTCGAATCCACCATGCGCACGCAAATCTGGTCTGCGCCCGTGATGGATTGTGGACAGACTGCGAAAAAAGTCTCGGATAGTGGATGCCCGCCGACGGCATGAGCGCTGCGACTAAAATGCAAAGCGGGACTTCGGCACGTCCCTCGGCAGCTCTCTGAACAGACTATATTACCGCTCGGGGGCAAGATAGAGGGCGAATGTCTCCTACTGGCCCTTAGCGACGGATGATGTGCGGCAACAAAATGTCGGCTTATGGGGTGAGAGCGGAAGTTGCCGCCGCGAGCTTAAAACGACACTCATGATCCGAAACCGACACTTGTTCATTAGGTGGATGTGCTAGAATCGCATCAACGTTTGCTGTCGGAGATTGCAAGCTCAGCCCGCTCACCTGATCGCACTCCGGTGAGCACTTTTGCTCAGACCCAGGTCGCTATCTTTGCGATGATCAAGCACCAACCGGGGACTTTGAACATCCAAGGTTATTTCGAGCGGAACAAAAACGATGAATATCTTTTACATCATCGGCGTAGTGGTCGTGGTCATTGTGGTCGCTGGCTATCTTGGAGTGCATCTCGGATGATTCGGCCTTTAGAAGGCGCTCGACTGTTCACGTCTAATCGATACCTTACGAAAGCAGTCGAATAAATGTCATCATGAAAATCGCACAGGTCGCTCCCCTTATTGAGAGCGTTCCTCCCCGTCTCTATGGCGGCACTGAGCGGATCGTTTCCTACTTAACCGAGGAACTCGTCAGGCTCGGCCACGATGTGACGCTCTTTGCAAGTGGGGACTCGGTCTCCAGCGCCGAGTTAGCTCCATGTTGTACTCGTGCGCTCCGCCTTGATCCCACTATGCCCGACGTCCTCGCGCACTTTATGCTGATGATCGATAGCGTACGCGAGCGTGCGGAGGAATTCGACGTTCTTCATTTTCACATCGATCTGTTCCATTTTCCGCTTTTCCGCTCGTTGGCAGGTCGGACCCTAACCACACTCCACGGTCGGCAGGATCTGGGGGATCTTGGGACCTTCTACTCTCGCTTCGGCGAAATGCCGCTGGTGTCTATCTCGGACGACCAGCGCAAACCGTTGCCGCACGCCAAGTTCATGACGACGATCCACCACGGCCTTCCGGCTGACCTGCACCGACCATCGTTCGAAAAGGGAAGTTACCTTGCCTTCCTGGGACGGATTTCCCCGGAAAAGCGTCCGGATCGCGCGATCAGGATTGCGCGCGCTGCTGGCATGCCACTGAAGATCGCAGCCAAGGTCGATAAGGTCGATAAGGACTACTTCCGCGATGAAATACTCCCGCTCATCGATGGCCAGAGTGTGGAGTTCATCGGAGAGATCAACGAACGAGAAAAAACAAAATTCCTAGGCGAGGCAGGCGCTCTGTTGTTCCCGGTGGACTGGCCGGAGCCATTTGGACTCGTGATGATTGAAGCCATGGCATGCGGCACGCCGGTGCTCGCGTTCCGTTGCGGCTCGGTCCTCGAGGTCATCGAAGATGGCGTCACTGGCAAAGCGGTCGACAGTGAGCAAGAAGCTGTCGCGGCACTGCCAGGACTCTTGTCTTACGACCGCCGTGCGGTACGGCAACGGTTTGAAGAACGATTTACCGCCGCAAGAATGGCCAAAGAGTATGTCAGTACATATCGTCAGCTAGTCAGAATGCGCACGTCCAATAGCCAACGGCGGAGCCCCTGGCGTCGTCGACCGGGTCTCAACGACGGCAATGGGTTAATTCCAGCGTCGATTGAGAAACCGCTTCCGGCTTTGATCTAGGTCGGCGCGAATTCCGGGTCGCGATTTTGTCAAGCCGCGACACGATGCCGAAAAATGACAAATACTATTACGCTGAGCACTGTTTGAACATGATGGCCGAGACTATTGCGTCGCATTCAACGCGAAATGGCCGCCGAAACCCGCATAAAATCGACTGTTCCACTTTCCCTTTCCCCTTCTAAGGCGCTGGGGAAAGTAATACGCGGCTTTATCACTTAGCCGAAGCACGGACGATGGACATGCTCAAAGTTGAGGTGCCAGCGTGCCTAGCGGTCATGCTGTTACTGGCAACGACAACTGCCGGCGCCGCAGATGTTGGCCGCGAGCTGGCGCGCTGTGAGCTTGAGGCAGAGCGTTTGTATCCGGCTCCGGACAACAAGAGTATCGAGAATTGGCCAGAACGGGCAGCCAACCTACAGAAACGGGCCGAGTATACTGAACCGTGTATGCGGGCGGCTGGCTATCGCCTCACGGCAGAATGTTCTGTTCCCCTTGAGACCTATGAAAGCTGCATGAAAATAGCTGATGAGGTCATGCGCGGCCCAAGTGCCAGCCTGTACCATGGAGCCGATTGGAATAAAATTTGCCTGGATAATGAATGGGATGTGCGGAACCAGCAACGGCTATCGGAACATTGTTATCAGTCCGGCAGTTGGTGGCGCCGCTGGTTCACGGAAGGCTTTAACACGCTCGATCTGAAGGAGGCGAAGGCGCTGCTCGACGAGTTGAACGCGTGACAACAAGACTCCAAACCGCCTCGAATTTGTTGCAGCGCATGAGTCCGTTCCTGGCCGATTCTGTTGAAAAAGTCGGAGTATCGCCTTGGCCCAATTTTTTCAGCGCCATGGGCGCGGTTTTCAGATGCGGACGCGGGGGACCTCGTCATCCGCCTCAGACTCAACGGAGCGAGTTCTAAATCGATCTGCGGCGGTAGTTAGCGTCAATCGAAGATGTCGTTTGTGTTTTGGCAGATTTGCAACGACGTTAGACTTTCGACTTTTTTCAACAGTATCGGCCCGCAACGGACGTGCGGAACTATCAATCGGATGTCTGATCTTGGGAGTGAAGCAGACATCAAAAATTGGAGCCGTCACTTCTGCATATGACGCTGTGTGAAAACATATTGGCGCGCGATTGCGACAGCAAAAACGTTTCTTGGAAATCCCCTTCTTTTTGCGTTTTTACACAGCCTGGACCCAAAGCGGACCTGACGCGCGTCGGCGCAGCCCGTCGGGCGAGTTGCGTGATTAAGCTGGAACGTACGTCAACCTGATCGTGTCCTCGCCAATTCGATCGCTGGCCACGAGGCGGAGCGGCGGCCGGGGGCCGGCGAAGAATGGCGTGCCGTGACCAAGCACGAAGGGGCAGAAGTAGAGTCGATACTCATCGATAAGACCAAGGTCGGTCAGGCTTCGCACCAGGTCCGATCCGGCGACGTCAATCTCCCCGATGAGCCGAGCCTTAAGCTCGCGCAGCACGGTCCCGACGTCATTCTGGACCAGCGTGGCGTTGGGGCCAACTGACTTCAACGAGCGCGACACGACCCACTTCGGTTGGCTTCGCCACGCCGCCGCGAAGTCGAGTTCCTCCGCGTCCCAATCGGGCAGGTCTTCGTCCCAATAACGTATGATCTCGTACGTGCGGCGACCATACACACAGCCGGCCAGGTCGCGCACGTGCTCTACGAAGTGACGAAAGAGCGCGGGGTCTGGCAACATTTCCCGGTGGTCGACATAGCCGTCCAGGGACTGCGACAATCCGAAGATGAGCTTGGCCATGCAACAAAATTTCCTGGGTTCTTCAGAATACGCAGAAGTGAGGTTGGGCGCAAACTGCGCGCCGCTTTGTGGGTGTGACCAATAACCAGAGGTCCGCTGTTGGCCCTACTCGGACCTCTTGACGGCAGCAAGTTCAAGGCAGTGAACAACCGCGACAAGAACTTCACGCGCGCCAAGATGGAGCGGCGGATGGCGCAGATCGAGGAGAGCGTCGCGCGCTATCTTGAGCAGCTCGACACTGCCGACTGGCGTTCTTCAAGGCGCTGCCGCCTTGCCTTGTGGCCATGGAAGCAGATGCGGCGTCTCGCGCCTGCGCTTGCGGCAGCGACGTAAGGAGTCCGGCGCCCGATAGGTGCCGCCCCTGGCCAGCAATGCCCAGGCGATGCGCGCCATCTTGTTGGCCCGCGCCACCGCCACGACCCTGAACGGTTTGCGGGCGAGAAGTTGTGTGAGCCAATGATACTTCTCCGGCTGCAGCCGTGCGCCTTTCAATACCGCGTGGGCTCCAACCACCAGAATGCGGCGCAAATAGCGGTCGCATCACCCCTGCAGTTCGTGAACGCACAGACACAACCTCATCATCCTGCCATCGCCGGACGACATTGATGCGAAGGATCGAGACCGTCGATTGGGAAAACCCGTGAAGGGCCACGCGATACTTGAGCGCATGCTTTTGGTTGGGACCCGATCAGCGGATCACATCAGGGCCAGCGGCCACAGCGGCTGCATCGCGACGGGGCAAGCCTCTACGCGAAAAACAGGCCGCATATATGGCTGCACCCGAACGCTTCGCAGATAGGTCAGATTCCTCTTGCACCGCGGGCGCCGTCCATACATGGCCCTTTTGTGACGTCGAGCGACGCCCCCTATTTGGTCGCTTTCGGAGGTAAAGCGGACGTCGGCCGTTAATCGTTGGTCCGCCGATTTCGTCGGACCTTTTTTGCCCTGTCGGTGCTCGCCGATGCGTTCGCACGGCTCGCAATTCCGAACGCCCGGATCCTGATACTGCCGGGCGTTAGTCATTTCGCCCTGCTTCAGGATCCCGATCAAATCAATCAAGCGCTGATTACATTCCTTACGGGTTAGAGCTGAAAGCTTACGGGTCAGTAAGATTCTAGAGTTATAGGCGGAAGGCAGTCACCTAGTCTGCCGAGCGCTGATTCCGGTATGAGAACAAGTACAGTCGGACGGCTATTCGCGAATTGCTGCAAGGCGGCGACCCTATTCTCCGGCAGAGCAAGGCATCCAGCCGTACCGCCGATTGGATCCTTGCTTTGGACGTGAATGACAATGCATGAGCCCGCTCTGTGTGCCGCATCGGTGGGGTAATCAACCATAAGCCCACGGCGATAGAGTGTTACCGCTCCCATGTTTTGCGTGCCAACCGGCAGGCCAATAGCATTTCCCGACGTAATCGTGTTGTAAGCCGGAGACGACGGATTCTCGACACAGATACTATCGGACTGAAGCTGCAGATAGCCCGCGAGCGGCGATGGGGCAAAACCGAAGGGCCGGCCGATTGCATAAAAGCCCGCCGGGCTGCGCTTGTCGCCCTCGACCTTGATGGGTTCGTCGTCGGCAGCAAAGGAGCGAAACGCTCGGCCCCATGCAACGCCTCCGCTGCCCACCATCACTGGTTCGGGCGCTCCGACGAGACTCCAACTGGCGTCTGATCGCCCTCGCTTGAATAAGCGCAGTCCTCCGACCGTAGACGTCAGCGTTGGGACTGTAACGACGATCAGACGGCGAGCAGTCTGCATCAATGCCGGACAAGCCTGTGCAAGCGTGTTGGACGAAGCTAGAAGCGCATGCAACAAAACAATTGAAGCTAAGCTCAGACTGCGCATGCTTTTGCCACGACAGTGCACAAGACATCAATTGGTGACGGCAGTCACTACGATAGCATTTCGGTAATCTCCATGGCGTTCATCCGAGGAATGCCGGATTAAAAACATTACTTTTATGTCTGAGATCATTCCCAAGCCCATGCCCGGCTTAGGCTTTATCCTCAAAGCGTCGGCCCCCGGTGCACCGCGGAACAACGAGCGCCAAGGCCGCTCTGCGCGTAGAGAGCGAAACACTATGAGCCCAAGATTTATCCTCAACGTCAATGGCAAGATCCACGCGGTCGACGCCGACCCCGACATGCCGCTGCTGTACGCTTTGCGCAACGATGTCGGCCTTAATAACCCGCATTTTGGCTGCGGGCTGGCGCAATGCGGTGCCTGCACGGTGCATCTTGACGGCGAGCCGATCCGGTCCTGTGTCACGCCGCTATCCGCGGTAGGCAACAGCAAGATCGTCACACTGGCCGGCCTCGGCACGCCCGAAAAGCCGCACGCTGCAGATCAACAAGACAGTGACCAGCGTGGACTGGCTGAGCTATCCGATCCTCGACGTCACCGAGACCCCCGGGCAGGTGGTCGTAGTGCTGATAAACCACCCGGACTTGCCGCCAACCGGCGCGGGTGAGCCATCGATCCGCCCAGTGGCCGCGGCGATCGCCAACGCGGTCTTCGACGCTACTGGCGTGCGTATACGCCGCGTGCCGTTCTCGCCAGATCGAGTTAAGCAGGCGTTGTCCTGACGCGGAAAACGCAATCTAAACAGAACCCAGGCCCGCCATGGCCGTCTTTTTCTTTTCGTAACCCGGAAACAGCGGCGGGGCTTGTAGGCTCACCTTGCGGGTTCGTCTAAGCCGCGATTGGCTTCCAGCCGCGCGCAGGCCCAGTAACTCATGACGGCGCCGGCGTGCTCGGCTGTCAATAAGTCAGGAACGCTGCAGCAATGGTCAACTGCCGTCACCGATCGCCTGGCCTTCGAGCTCGTGCCTAACGGCCTGTCAGAAGCGATCGCGATCCGGCACATGAACCCACTGGGCGGCGGCACAGATTTGCATATAGGGCTGTTGGCTGAGCCGTCATGCCGTCGGCAAGGGTGACCGCCGAGTTGGTCACCGCAGACAACCAGCGCTCGATGCTATCGAGCGAACGCAAGGCCTGCAGAAGAGTCCTACGCTGCTTCGGCTCACCAAGTGGAATACGGACTCGCAAACGGCGAGCGCCAATAAGGTGTCCACTGGTTTGGACGCTCATAACGGACTTCAATTCCAGGACTACGCCGTCGGTGCTTGATGCCTCCTTGGGGCTCGCCGCTCATAAGGACAACAAATTCGGTGCCCCGGCCGGTCTCGAAACTTAACGCTTCGTCTGAGATGATCAGTGAGGATCGGGGCGACACCAGTCCTGCGATCTGATCAAGTGTGTCCTGTGGAATGGCGATCCGATCCAGTGCTGCTTTGGCGCCGGGTGGATCGGTCAGCGTGTCACCGTCTGAATGTCGACCAACCAGCGAGACCACGCTCCATTGCATGTCGCCGTTGCCGGGGCGCTCCAGAGCGGTGAAGACATGCGTGCCAATCGGAAGATCGGGATCCCGGATTGTGACCGGAACTTCCAGGATGGGCTGAAAGCCTTGCCGGGCATACAGGCGCTGAGTTTCTGCGGCTAATAAAGACCGACACCGGCTCGAGGACGCGTGCCGCTTTCCGCGCCGCCTCGGCGGCGTCGGCGCGCGCGGTCTCGGCCGCAGCAGCGGCTTCGCGCGCAGCCGCCAAGGCATCGTGTTTCGGTTGCAGTTGAGCTTCCGCGGCGGCCAATTGCGGCTCGAGCTCGGCAATTTTTGCAGACGCCTTTGCCTTGGCGTCCTCGGCCTGCTCTTTTGCTTCGGCCGATCCTGCAGAAGCGAGCGCACGCTCGGCGGCGGCCAACTGCGTCTCCGCTCTGACCTTGAGATTCCGCATGGTGCGCAGCGGCACCATCGCCTGTGCGACTTCTCGGAACGCCGTCATGGCAGCTAGTCTCGCCTGATCGGCCTTGTTGGCCGCCTCATCCGCCTCCGCGGCTCTGGCGGCGGCGGCAGCACCCGCATCTGGCTTGGGTTGAAACAGAGCCGGATGGACGATTGAAACAGGCGCCACGTCGTTTGGCGCGACAATCACACGCATGCCCAGCTTGGTAAGACCGAATAGGCGTTCAGCAAAGTCGTAGGGCATTCGGACGCAACCATGCGATGCCGGATATCCCGGCAGCCGGCCACCATGCAGCGCGATGCCCGACCAAGTGAGGCGCTCCATGTGGGGCATGTAGGCATCGTCGTAGAGGTTCGAGTAATGCTCGGCTTCCTTCTGGATGATGCTAAAGATACCGGCTGGCGTTTCCCGTCCCGCCTGACCGCTTGAGACCGGCGCTCGCAGGATCCAGCTGTCGGCATCGTACACAGTGATCTGCTGGTTGCCCAGGGAAACAATTGCCATAATCGGTTCGCCGGCGGTACGCGACTCGATGGATGTCGCTTGTCGCTCCTTCCGACCGCCTGCGGCGTCCGCAAGATTGCCCGCCGCGATCAGCACGGCCAAGGTCGCAATGGCGATATGCGCCGGGCTAAACGAAATCTTCTTGTGCTTCGAATCGACCAAACAAGACGTCATGCGAGTCGCCTACGACCGGGGCTGCGCCAATGTAGGCCTAGACATATCGCTATTCGGTTACCAACTCCAATCTCTTGTTTCGCACAGCATCGTGCTTAAGCGGGTCGATTTCTTGAGGTGATTAGAGTGATTTGGTTCGTACTCTTCATCCGCTTATCAAATCCAGACATCGCGCGAGGTCGGTTTTCCGCCTAACCTCCGGACATCTCAGCTTGGCGTCCTGATGGCACTTTTCGCTGCGGACACTACTGGGGGGTCGCGTCAACCCAAGCTGGCTTGAGGTGCAAGTCAATCTTTGCTGCGCGGTGCAGATTGGGCTCGACTGTGGTGATGCTGGCGTCCAAGCGCGTCCCATACACCTGAAGGTTCTCCATGACACGCTGCACATAGTTGCGCGTCTCGGCGATCGGGATGCGTTCTACCCAATCGACCGCATCGATCTTGGGGTCGCGCGGATCGCCATGCTGCGCCACCCATTGCCGAACGCGACCACGGCCGGCGTTGTAGCCAGCAAACGTCATAACATACGAGCCAGTATACTCCTTGAACAAGGCACTGATCTCGGCGGCACCCATCTGCGTATTGTAGACTGGGTCGGATACGAGACGTTTCCAATCATAGGCGACACCGAACCGTTTGGCAGTATCGCGCCCCGCCTCCGGAGTAATCTGCATCAGCCCAACGGCACTGGCCGGCGACATGTCGCGCTGATCGAAGGCGCTTTCCGTGCGCACGATCGAATAGATCACACAATGATCGATTGGGGGAGCGATCGGTTTGTAAGAGGGCACGCCGATTTCGGGAAAGGCATACCGTTCCGTCGGCAGACCTCTTGCAAGTGTCGTCTTACCTATTGCCAGCATCGCTTGGGCGTCATTGTAGCGCGCGGTGAGTTCGCCAAGCTCTGTAAGCGTCGCGATATCGCTGCTTGCTTCAGCGATGTCGGTAACAAACGACAAGACCAGATCGAACTCGCCGATTGCGTAAAGAATTTCTGCGGCGTGCAGTAGGTCGCGGCGAGCGCCCGCTATTTGCGGCGGCGGGGGAAGCACTGCAATCCTGCCGAGGCCAAGGCGGGCGCGCGCGAGCTGACCGTAATAAGCGGTGGGATAGGCCGCAGCAGCCCGATACTGCGCGAGCATCTCCTCAACCTGGCCAAGGACCTCAGCGGCTCGGCCACGCCAATACGCAGCACGCGCCAGCACAATCGAATCGCTCGAACCTTCATCTACGTGGGTGAAGTGCGCTAACGCTGTATTTGGATCGTTGAGAAAGCGCAATGCGATCCAACCGGCCATAAAGTGATATTCGGCACGGTAGTAAGGATTTGCCGGCACCGCGGCTTCGTGCACAATGCGATAGGCGGTTCGCGCGTCGCTGAGATCGATGAGGCGGCGAGCCAACAGGCGACGCTGGCGCCACCATTCATCCACGTCCTGTCCCCGCGCCGTAGTCCTTAGCGCCAATGCGGCGGTCCATGCGTGCGATGTCGTCGGCGGAGGTCAAAGCATCGGGGAACTCACCGACCACCGCGGTTTCCAGTTCCGCCGACATTTCTGCCGATTGCCATACCGCGCGAACCTCGCGCTCGGCGCCGGAGCGGTCGCCTTCACTTTGCAACACGCGTGCAAGCGCGAGCCGGCCAAGAGCACTAGCAGGCCGTTGAAGAAGTCAGGCACCATCGCATGCGAAGCCTGTCTCGACGATACGCCAGCGAGCGGCAAAAGCCTTGGCGAAGGCGGGAAGCTTTGCCATCAACCATTTTCCGCGATGAGCTTCGGCAATCGCACCAGATTGTAGGCGGCGGCAGCGAAGGCGAAGGCCCACCCGACGCGGCCGCGACCGCGGAACTTCGTCTTCTCCTGCCTGGCCACCGTCTTGATCCAGCCGAACGCCTCTTCGATGCGCTTGCGGACGCGCTGACTGACGGCATAGCCGCCGTGCCGCGTCGTGCGTGCGTCGATCGCCGAACTTCGGCCGCTGGTGTTCTGCGCCACATGCGGTGTCACTGTCATCGAGCGCAGCTCATTGACGAAGTCTTCCGCGTCGTAGGCCTTGTCGGCACCGAGCGTGATCGCGCGCGGTCGGTCGGCGCGCGGTTCGATCATGGCGAGCGCCGCTACCCGCTCGGCATGGCCGTCAGCCGGCGTCAGGCAAGCATCAACCAGAAGGCCATGGCGGTTCTCCATCAAGCCATGGCCGATGAAGCAGAGCTTGGCTTCCTTGCCCGGCCCCTTGCGGTAGAGCCGTGCATCGGGATCCGTCGTCGAGACATGCGTCTCGTTCGACCGCTTCTTGCCGTGGAAATCGGCTTCGGTATTGCGCCCGCCACCGGCCGGCGGCTCGTCCGATCCGTCCCGTGGCTTAAAGCTCTTCAACGAAGCCCACGCTTCGATCAGCGTCCCGTCGACCGTGAAGTGCTCGGTGGATAGCAGCTTCTTCACCCGCGGCTGATCCAGAACCGCCGCCAGGAACCTTGCGGCGATATTCCCTTCGAGCAGCCGGTCACGGTTCTTTGAGAACACCGAATGGTCCCACACGGCAGCATCGACCCCAATTCCGACGAACCAGCGGAATAGCAGATCATACTCCAGCCGCTCCATCAGCTGCCGTTCCGACCGGATTGAATAGAACGCCTGCAACAGCATCGCTCGCAGCAGCTTCTCCGGCGGGATCGACGGCCGCCCGATCGGCGCATAAAGCGCGAAGAATTCGTGCTCCAGCGCGACCAGCGCCTCGTTCACAAGCCCTCTGATCGCTCTCAGCGGATGATCCGACCGAACCCGCTTCTCAAGGTCGACGTAGCTGAAAAGCTCGCCAGTCCGCTTATCCCCACCCCGCATCACCTAACCTCCGAATCGTTTCGGAGAAAGTAAATCACTCAATCAGCCAAACCGCGACCCACTTCTTCAACAGCCTGCTAGTAGGTTGCCCGCCGAGGAAGCGGCGCACAGTACCGGCGTCGCGGCGCTCCTGCCACAGCCTTGCTTCGGCGCGCCGACGCAGCATGGAAATGCTTGGCCAGTCGGCATTAGTTTGGATAAAGGCAGCGTAGCGATCAAACCCGGCCGGGCTATCGGTATCGCGTAGCAGTGTCCATTCGACCAGTTTCCGTGCCACCGGATCGCTAATCGTTGCCGCCAGCGCGGTCGCATCACTGAATTTGCGGTGCTGCACCAGTTCGAGGGCCTGCCTGGTCGCGGCGAGATCCGGCTGCAGCAACTGCGGCGCAAGCGTCGATTTCTCGGAGATCGATTCACCTGCTGGCAGGTTTCTTGATCCGACCACGCGGTCCCTGCGCTTGGCTTGAGGCGTCGATCCATGCACTTGGTGTTTGGCCTCGGAGGCCCCGCTCCGGTGCAGGGAAACGTGTCGGTGATGCGTCTTGGAAGACGTATCAGCGCTGGCCGGCGCGATCATCGCGGAGGCGACCAACAGCGCCAGAACATGTGAGGATGCCTTCACGCCTCGATCGAGAGCAGCCGCGCTATCTTGCCAACCGATGGAAGGCACATTGATTCCCCCACTACCAAAATCCAGACACGCGCAATAGGGCTTAAACGTGACTGATCGAAAACAGCGCCGCATCAATTGCGCGATTTCCTTCCGGTGTTGTCTTCTTGTCACGCTCGACCGGCGGTCAACTGGCCAGCGCCGACGAAAACAACAGCTCAATCGGAGCGTCTCCGCGCGGAAGCATTAGCTATCGAAAAGTTAGGGTCGCCCTAACGTGCGAGGCAAATAGCGCGTGATCGCCTAGATCTTCACCTTGCCGCGTATCGTTGGTGAATAAAGAGTCCACCGCTTGACCCGTTGGCGATCGTGGCACGACGTGCCACATGGAACATGCAACACACGGCGGGTAAGTGCAGTTCAGCAGGCTCGCTTGCCGGAGCGGCTTTGGCGAACAGGTAAGAGGAAATCACTGCCTTGCCGTGGCCCGGCCCTGGCGCAACTGCGCAACCGCAGGGTCTAGCAGGACGAGATTTCGGCGCGGCTTGCGCATGTCGAGCCCGACAATCGCACGACCCTGTGCGGTGAATGCGAGACCTTCCGGCTTGCCATCCAGATCGCCGAGCCGCCACGCATCAAGGAGCGCAGCGGTGCCGCCACCCGCCGGCAGATCATCGAGCCGTGCAATCGTGGAGGACTTGTCACTGAGCAGATAAAGGTAACCATCCGGACCTATTTCGAGGTCACTGAAGTCGGCGCAGGTTTTGGCCAGTGTCTTGTCGGGAAGCCAGATTGCGAGAGCAACGAACCGGTGGTGCCCTTTTTTGATCGGCCACCGCTCGCCGTCCGCCAGTGCGCCGCGGCGGACTAAGCCCCGCGACCGCGAATGTGGCGGGCCAAACTCAATGAAGGCCGCCGGCTTCTTCTCCTTGGCGACGAGCAAATGCCCGCCGGGCAGTAGCACCGCTCCTTCGCCCCGCGACCCCTTGGGGTCGGACCACGCTTGTGCAATTTCGCTGCGCCCTTCCACAGCAAGATCGATCGACGCAACCACCTTTAACGCCTTGGGGTCGATGAGTTCGACACGTGGAGGTGTTTCCTGGAGCAGCAAAACGCGCCCAAAGCCGTCAGCGCAAACAGCCTCGATCTGGGAGTCACGCTTGGGAAGCATCGAACCTGAGAGCTTCGCAATGTTACTCGTGTGCCAGTCAATTCGACCCGCATCGCCACGCGGCTGGGAAAACCAGGCGATTTTCGCCACCCGGTCGCCGACCGCGATCAGAAACATCTGACCGTTTCGGCCGCGACGCAAGCAAATACCAGAGACCTCGCGAAGTGGCACGTCGACCACGCGGCGCACTCGCAGCCGGTTCTTGTTCGACTTACCGTTTCCCATGGAAGAGGGTTTCTGCGGACATCAAGGAGAACGTACAACCATTGCCTGATGATTTCTCAAGTTTTTTGCTCAATTCATTTCGGAGAACGGAATGCCCGCTGAGATCATAAGAACGGAGCCGAAACCACCAAAGCGGAAAACCTCGGAGTCACCCTGAGACTGACCGGATCGGTTGTAATTGTCGTCATGTCGGCTTTCTCGGTACGTGACAACCTCGTCGGAGTCCTCACTTCGTAAGCATTGCGGACCGCGGATTGGTGGGCGCACCGGGCTATCCACTCCAGTTAGATGAATAACGGTCCTGTAGACCCAAAAGGCGCGTAGCGCTACGGATCTGCGACATAGGTTTGCCCGGAATCCTTGCCTTGGCGCACAATGCGGGTCAGACTGCCCGCTCGCACCAGGCCGCCCGTAGCTAACTGCACAAATACGGCCACGCTTTCAAAAAAAATCCGGGCCGGCAGGCACAACTATTCCGGAAATCCAGAGCCGCCAATGAGGCGAGCCGGTGGCTAAGGGACTTGGGTTGATCCGGAACGACGTCGGGGCTTCATGCTGCCGCTGAGGCCCTCCGGGCCGCAAAGGTTTCGTTCTGTCATGACCGCAGGCGGTACAGGTGCAAGAGGCCCCTCGCAATGCATCCTGCGACACCGATTAAGAAACTTAGCCAAACACCAGCCTATTGAAGTGTGCTATATTTGCTGAAAGTGAGAGAGCACGCAGGTGCAGTTTGCGGTCGGTTTTAAAATTCAGGGAAAAACGGGACACGTTGTCGGTGACGCGGAAGACGCGCTGATCGCCGCCCTCAAAGTCAAAATGCAGCGTCCAGAGGCGTTGATTGCCTATGTCCGCCAGCAAAATAAACGTGGCGACACCCGTCACCCCATGCGCCGACTTAGCAGCGAGAACGCCTAGTGCGGACACCCAGACCACGTATCGCCGTGTGACCTGGCAAAACGGCACTGCCTGCTAATCGCAGTGGCATCGCACAAGTCACAGACGAACTGGCAATCGGGCGGTAGAGAAAGACAGCCATAGGAATGTTAATGGCGCACCCAGCGAACGCGATCGTTCAAGTCGGCCACTGAGACGCCTGCCCATCCGGGAGCAAGCTCAAACGACCTATGTAGTCAATGAGAGTTGCATCAAATGTAAGTTGATGGATTGTGTAGAAGTCTGCCCCGTGGATTGCTTCTACGAGGGCGAGAACATGCTGGTCATCCATCCCGACGAATGTATCGATTGCGGGGTTTGCGAGCCAGAATGTCCGGTCGATGCGATCAAGCCGGACACCGAGCCGGGCCTCGAGAAGTGGCTGAGCATCAACACGGAATACGCCAAGCTATGGCCTAATATTACGCTCAAGAAGGGACCTCCGGCCGATGCCAAAGAGTGGGAGGGGGTGCCAGACAAGGAACAATATTTCTCACCAAATCCTGGCGAGGGCACCTGATCAGAGCCGGGAGGCGCAGGCGCGGAGCACAGCCAAAGTCGACGACTTCACTCTCTTAATCCATTCAGCGTGTTGGTGGCGAGAACGTGGAGGATGCCACAAAACGCTAGTCCAATGAGCGCCATGATGAGGCGCTCAATCCTGGTTTCCGCAAACTCAAAAAATCCCGGCGTTATAAAGCAGGCGATAAAAGCAGCTATGCCTAAATTGCTGAGGAAGGTTGCTCTGAGCTTCAGCCTTTCGTTGTGAACTACGTTGGACATTGGCATATCTCCTCGTCGTCACCCGGCCGCTTGCGGCCAGGTGGCATAGACCTACCAATCATTCCTAAGGGAGCTTATTCCAGTGGCAAATTGCGCGGCGTCCGAAGCCTATTCGCGCCACGGTCGCCAATCCTCCACCAGATAGCGCTCGGTCAGTCCAAACTCGCTTGAAGGCGGCCATCGCAGTCAACAGCTTCCTCTCAGCCTGCTCGGGATGCGGTTGCTGGGTAAAGGTTGCACCAACAGCGGTCTGAAACGCAGAGACAACGAGCGAGTAGAATTCATCGCTATACGTGAAATGCTCACTAACTATTTCTTGCAACGCACGGCCGGTCCATACAGATGGGTCATTTTTGACCGATCCGGCCAGGCTTGCCTGCCGGTTCATGTCCGCTTCGGCCTGAAAGCGGACCTGAGGCTGGTGCGACAGGCAAAAGGCGCGTTAATGGGTCCCCGCCCTAGCAATCGCTGGAGCATATCCCGGTCGGGGACGCGCGCAACCACGCGGCAAGATCAGTGAAACCTGAGGGGTAGCGCATCTAATCAGTGGAGCACTACGGAAGGGCAGTGCGTCATGCCAAAGATGGGTTTGGTTTTGCATGGTGGCGGGGCGTTAGGGGCCTACGAGTACGGTGCCGTGACGCGCCTTGTTGAACTAGGGTGGCATCCGGTTGCTGTCACCGGCGTCTCGATCGGAGCCGCTACGGCTGCGGCGGTTGCCGGCGCGCCAGACGGCGATATCTGCAAAAGTTTAAAACGCTTGTGGGACGCAATTACTCTCGATCTAGTCCCGTTTTGGCCTCCCGCTGACGAAACTGTCCACCGTTAAATCACCGCACGGCAGACAAAGCTACCCGGTATTCAGATTCGGAGAAAAGTTACGGTTACCCCTGCGGCGCTTGATCTTCTGACGTGTTGGCCGATTTGCTCGCGGCCGACGTGGAAATTTCGAGAGCACGTCTGAGCAGCAAAAGCTCGGCGAGTTGAGCAATCTGACGCTGCGACTGCCGTATGCGGTACTGACGCTCGCACCCGTAGCAAAACAACACGACAAACCCGACAAAGAGGACGAAGGCCATGTCACATCCCGATCTTATCGACCCACTTGCGAAGCAACGGCACCGGGAAGCCTTCACCGTAGCCGGCGGCGACCGTCTTTTCCTCATGCCCTAGCAATGCCCACCGCACGTCCTCCGGGCAACCGGCCGCGCGTAGCCGATCCTGCGCTCTGTGCCTGAGCGAGTGGATCACCTTGCGCGGATCGACGATGCCGCAGTCATTCAGGAAGCGGTTTAGATGCTTCGACGCCGTATCCGCAGGGTCCGCGAGTTTGCGCACGAACAGCGGCCCCTTAATGACCCTTGGTAAGTCCGGCAACACACAAGCCGGGAGCGGTACGCGGCGCTTTGATTGCTCCGTCTTGTGACCCACTATGACATAGCGCACGCCGCGCTCTTTCATTTCGCCGTCAATCTCGAATGCTTCCGACAACCTCATGCCCGTGCACGCGAGTAGCCGGAACAACAAGGCATCGGCCTCGTCGAGCTTGTCGAGATTGCGCTTGACCACCTTCATGTCAGCTTCGTCGAGGGGCAGGCGGGTCACCTTGTCGTCGCGCTTCGGCACGATGCTGACGAAGGGATTGAACCTCAATCGACCTTCCCGAATGGCGAGATTGACGGCGGCGACGAGCCATCCGATCTTTTTGCGGATGCTCGCGCTTTTGAGACCTTGAGCCTCGAAGTGCGCGACGAGCTTGCGACCATCATCCCGCGTCGCGTCCTTCAATGGCTTATCGCACAGCGATTTGAACAGCGCCCAAGTAGCTCGCGCTTCGCGCTCGTAGTAACCGGTGACGTTGGCGTGTTGCAGATACGTTTCAAAAATCGCGTCGTCGCCGTTCTTAACTGCTACGGTCGGGCGCGGTTCGCGGTTTAGCGAGCGCACGAACTTCACAACTGCGCGTGCTGAGGACTGCGGGTAGGGCGGGACAACCATTTGCTGCACGTTCGGCTCCGTTCGCAGGTATGCACCGTTGTGGTTCAGATAGATCAGTTCGCGTTCGTTGGCGACGATCTTGCCACCGTCAGGATCCGGATGCTCACCGGGTTCGAGTTTGCGAACCGTTTGCAGATGGGGCCGTGCGGCCAACAGCGCGGCCTTGTGTGCGGTAATCATCGGACCGGCCAGTACCTCTGCCTCTCGATGGTCGGACGTGCCTAGCGATAGTTCCTTGCGCTTCTCGCCAGGCGAGCGCAATTTCACGTACCAGTTTGCCGAACCGGGCCGCTGGAACAGGTAGCTGCCGTGTCGCGCCCTAGCCATGGGGTTGTCACTCCTGCTACGGCGAGTATAGTCGGCGACAGCCCTTGGCGACAGTTGATTGGCGACATAATTGGCGACACATTAAACCATTGATATTGCTAGGTCGGGCGCTTAGCTCAGCGGGAGAGCGTTCCCTTCACACGGGAGAGGTCGTAGGTTCAATCCCTACAGCGCCCACCATTGATCCCCATGTCTTTTGATCCCCATGTCTCTGCGTGATGATGTAAAATCACGCTGACGTGTTCCAAGCGGCGCGAGCGCGCCAGCATCGAGGCTCGCGCCTTCACCTTCTTCGAGGACGAGCCGCGAGCCGGACGACGACTAACGCCGGAAGTGTACAGATGCCGCGCGCGTCTTCGGAAAACGGCAACCAAGGCGGCACGCTGCGTCAACACGTCCGCGCCAAAATAATCGTCCAATACAGGGAGGGAAGCCATGAAGCATGTCGAGGGAAAGGTGGCGTTCATTACCGGAGGCGCCAGCGGCATCGGATTTGGCATGGCGCATGTTTTTCTCAAGTCCGGGATGAAGGTCATCATCGCCGACATCCTGCAGGAGCGTCTCGACGAGGCGGCGCGCGTCCTCGCCCAAAGCACCAATCGCGACTACCACTTCATCAAGGTCGATGTCACCGATCGGGCGGCCATGGCGGCGGCAGCGGCGGAAGCCGAGCGGGTCTTCGGCAAGGTGCACGTGGTGTGCAACAACGCCGGAGTTTACGGCAATCTGCCGATCGAAACCGCCAGCTACGAGGATTGGGACTGGGTGCTGGGCGTCAATCTCGGCGGCGTCATCAACGGCATTGTCAGTTTTGTGCCGAAGATGATCGCGCATGGCGAGGGCGGCCATATCGTCAACACGTCGTCGATGGCGGAACTCATTCCGCTGCCCTCAGGCGGCGGGCTTTATGCTACCTCGAAATTCGCGGTTCGCGGTTTGACGGACTCGCTGCGGCTGGCGCTCGGCGCGCATAACATCGGCGTTTCCGTGCTGTGCCCGGGGATGACGCGGACCCGTATCATGGAAGGCGAAAAGCATCGCCCATTGCAAGGCGCGGCGCCGGCAGCAGCCGCTTCCTCGCGCGACGATTGGCAGTCAACTTTCGATATGGGTGGAGGCATGGATCCGGTCGAGCTGGGCGAGCGGGTCCTGCGCGGCATTCAGCACAACGACGCCTACATCCTGCCGCACGGCGAATTCAAGGAGGAAGTCCAGGGCCTGTTCGACGACATCATGTCGGGGTTTCCGGAAGCACAGCAAATCGACGATCCGGTGCGACTGATGTTCGAGGACGTTCGCCGCAAGATGACCGCCGACGCCAAGGCGGCCATCAAGAACGACTGATGCCGATCTGCGCCGGTTTCACGCTGCGGACGCGCGTCGCGAACGTCACGCTGTCGCAGCTGACACGTCTTTCAACGGAAGGTCCTCGCCTCTATCTAACGGCGCAAAGTCGCTGCACCGCCGGCGCGCGACAGGGCGATAAGGAGTTGCGATGTTAAAGTCTGGTTGGATACCCGAGCGTGTTTGCGTGCCTAAGTCCATTTATCTATTTCTCGCGTTGCTCTGCGGCCTCGCGCTCACGCCAGCGAGAGCGGCCGACGAGCCGGACCTGATTTTCAAACGATCGACGGTATTCAAGCTGCTGACGCCGAACGATAAGCTCGCGACCTACGGCCTCGACGATCCCGACATCGAGGGCGTCGCCTGCCATTTCACCGTTCCCGAGCGCGGCGGCCTGAAGGGCTGGCTCGGCGTCGCCGAGGAGGTATCGGACATCTCGCTCGCCTGCCGGCAGATCGGTCCGATCCGTTTCAAGGCGAAGTTCGCCCAGGGCGACGACGTGTTCCGCAAGCGCCGCTCGCTGTTCTTCAAGAAGATGCAGATCGTGCGCGGCTGCGACACCAAGCGGAACGTGCTGGTCTACATGGTCTATTCCGACAAGCTGATCGAAGGTTCGCCGAAGAATTCGACCTCGTCGGTGCCGATCATGCCTTGGGGCCAAAACGACGAAATTCAGAAGTGCGAAGACTTCGTCGAAAAGTAACGGCCAAGGCGGGCATCGCACATGCGGCCGGCGCTTGACAACGGCACGACGTTGGCAACGGCGCTAGTCCGGCGCGCCGCCGATGCCTATCGCTGGCCGCACCTCGGGCCGCTTAAGGATTGATCGGCAACTATTTGCCGCGGGCCTGCGCTCAGCCGCTCAGCTCTTTTGCGGCGCGTTCATGTTGTAACAGTCGTAGAGCACCCTCCAGCGGCCCTTCTCGCGTCGCCAGACGACCACGTATTTGCCGGTTTCACGCTGCGGTCCGCGTGGCGTGTCGAAGCCAAAATGCACGACGCCGAAGTCGGATGCGAGATCGTGGTCGGCGGCGATCACGATTCGCTCCGGCTCGAACTTCAGATAAAGCCCAGGCGTGGTCTTGAACAGCTCCGACCATCGGCTACGAATGGCGGCGGTGCCGTGGGCCGCAGGATGGTCGGGCCAAACGACCGAGCCGTCCGGCGCATAAAAACCGACGACGGTTTCGAGAGCCATCTTGCCAGCGGCTTCGCTCCACGCCGTGTCGAGAGCCCGGATCGCTTTTTCATCGTTGCCATGCTTCGGCGCGCTGGGCTTCGTGCCGCCTCGCTTGGCGCCAGTGCGTTTGGCGCCAGCGCGCTTCACGCTACTTCGCTTCGCACTGCTACGCTTCGTGGCGGGCATGGGATTTTCTCCTCATCGGGTCGGGTTTCTTGATCGCCGCCGCCGGCGTTCGCGCGGCCGCGGTCGCGCTCAGCTCGGTCAGAAGCTGGCGGGCTTCCTTGACATCCTTGGTCTCGCTTCCCTCGGTGAAGCCATCAACAACGGGCTGCAGCAGCGCCACGGCCTTTTCGCATTTGCCCCGGTTCGCCAACAGGCGCGCCAGCGTTGTCGCGGCGCGCAGCTCCCACGATTTCGCCTGCTGGCCGCGCGCCACCTTGATCGCCTTATGCAGCGTCGCCTCGGCGGCGCTCGGCTGGCCTTTGCGGATCAACAGCCAGCCGCGCAGGCGCAGTACTTCAGCGAAATGCGACCGCTCCTCGCCGGCCTCGATCCGCGCCACGCATTCGTCCAGCAGCGCGCTTGCAAGTTCGAGGTCGCCGCTCAGTGCCACACCTTCGGCCTGCAAAGCCTTGAGGTAGCCGATCCAAATACGGTGGCCGGTCAGCATGAGGCGCGCGATGCCGCGATCGAGCTGCGCGGCGGCGTCGGCCGGCCGCCCGGACCGGAGCCAAGCCACACCGCGGCTGATCTCGACCATGATCTCGCCGAGAAGTGCAATGCCATGTTCCTTGCCGATGCGCTCGGCCTCCTCGGTGCGTCGCAACAGCGCCTCCGGATCGCCGAGGAAATCGAACAATTGCGCGCCCAGCGTCAGGGCGAAAGCCAGGTCGAACGGATGGCCGCGACGCCGGGCGTTGGCTTCCATCTCCTGGTTCGCCGCCAGCGCCTGGTCCGGGTAACCCATGATCCACAGATACTGCGCGCGATAGATGCCCTCGCCGGTAAACGGGTCGTTGTTGGTCAAAAGCGGCAGCCGCCAATGCCGATCGGGATTGTAGAGCTTGCGAACCAGGTCGCCCGACTGGCGCGCCGCGGCGAAATCGCCCAGCCAAAAGTGACAGGCGGAGGCGGCGCGGTGTCCGACGATTTCGAGCGCGTCGTCGCTGCCGTCGGCACCGGCTTTCACCGTCCGGTCGGCCCAGCGCAGCAATTCTTCGAGCTTGTCGACGCACATATAATGCAACGATAGCGAGCTCAGAATCGGCAGATAGGCGCTTTGCTGCTTGAGCGATTGTGCGACGGTCCAGGCCGGCTCCAGGGCCTGACTGACTTCGCTGTGGCCCCAACCGCGATGCGCCATCAGCGCCGGCCCAAGTGCCGTGCGAAACGACAATTCGGCTTGATCGCGCGCCTTGGACGGCCGAAGCTTCGCGACCGCCGACATGCCGGTGCGCAGATGCGTGATTGCCTCTGGCAACGCAAAGCGCGCGTAGGCGACCTCGCCGGCATGCAGCCATAGCGGCGCTGCGGTCTCATACAATTCTGCCGCGGTATAGTGGAACCCGAGCAGTTCCGGGGCGGCGTTGCGGGTTTCCGGCCAGCGTTCCTCGAGCAGGTGGGCGACGGCGCCATGCAGTTGCTTGCGCCGGCTCTTCAACAGCGAGTCGTAAGCGGCGTCCTGTATAAGGGCGTGGGAAAACGTGTAGACGGCGTTCGGTATCTCGCCCCGGCAATTCACGAGCCCAGCGCCGACCAGCAAGCGCAGCGCATTGGTGAGCGCGGTCTCGCTCATCAGTTCGAGTCCGGCAATCAACTCGAAACTGAACTCGCGGCCGATCACCGAACCGACCTGTGCGATCTCCTTGCAGACGGTGACCCGATCGAGCCGAGCCATCAGCAAGTCGCGCAGCGTTTCGGGGATGGTGATACGGGCCGACGACTGGGCAAAGGCATAGCGATCGCCTTCAACGACCAGATCGCCCAATTCCAGGATGCTCTTGGTCAGCTCCTCGATGAACAGCGGCACACCGTCGGTCCGCGCGACGATCTGGTCGGCGAGGCCGGCCGGCAGCGCCTTGCGGGCGACGATCTTGTCGATCAGCGAACGGCTCTGGGCCGGACTGAACTTGGTCAACTCGATCGCCGAGACATCGGCGCGATCGCCCCATGGCGATTTGAATTCCGGGCGCGCGGTGACGACCAGGAGCGTCGGCACATCGACCAGCCGGTCGACCAGGCGGCTGAGCACGTCGAGCGTCGTCGGGTCGGCGAGGTGCGCGTCCTCGAACAACAGCAGCGTCGGCTGGGTGCGCGCCGCGGCGCGGACGATATCGACCAGCACCCGCATCGTGTCTTCCTTGGCGAGCTTGGGCGAAATCAAGATGGCGCCGTAGCGGTCCTGGTACGGCAGCGACAACATCGCGGCGATAAAACGCAGATCGTCTCGCGGCAGACCGAGACGATCGACGACCAGAGCCTCGAGCTTGTTGAGCCGCGAGTCGACGTGCTCGTCACGGCCGAATTCGAGCGTGCGTTCAAACCACGCCCGGATCGGATAGAACGCGCTGTTGACGAAGAACGGCGAGCATTGAAACACCAGCGTGTAGCTGGATTGATCGCGCAAACGCTCGCGCAGCGCGGCGACGATCCGGCTCTTGCCAAGGCCGGCCTCGCCGCGCACCACGACGGCACGGCCGGCGCCGGTTTGCCGCACATGCCGCCAGCGATCGAGCAGGCTGTCGATTTCCGCCTCGCGTCCAACGAGCGGCGTCATGCCATGGTGTGTCGCCGCTTCGAAACGACTTGGCGCCTCGCTGACGCCGAGCACCTGATAGACCCGGGTAAGCCCGGAGACGCCTTTGAGATCCTTTTCGCCCAGGTCCTCGAATTCGAATCGGCCGGCGGCCAAACGCTGCACCGGCTCGCTGACGACAATCGAGCCCGTATGGGCGATCGACTGAAGGCGCGAGGCCAGGTTCATGGTCTCGCCCACCGCATTGCGCTCGCCGGAAGTGACAACCACCATGCCGGCGGCGATGCCGATGCGAACCTGCAGCTTTCCGGCGCCGGGGATGTGCAGGCCCGAGATCGTTTCGATGATGTCGAGCCCGGCCCGGATCGCGCGTTCGGCTTCGCCCTCATGCGCCAGCGGAAAGCCGAAGAACGCGACAATACCATCGCCAAGCGTCGTGAAGACATAACCCTCGTAGCGATTGACGCAGGTCGTGCAGGCGTCTTCATAGGCGCGAATGACGACCTGCAGCCGCTCGGGATCGAGCTTGTAGGCGAGCTTGGTGAAGCCGACCATGTCGCAGAACATCACCGTCAGGTGACGTCGTTCGCCGACCGGAACGCTGACCACGGCGTCGAACGGGGTCGACTTTTCCAGCCGCTTCTCCTCGCCAAGCAGATGGATGATCCGCTTGCGCGGCCCGAACGGCACGCCGATCTCTTTCAGGTCGGCTTCCGTCAGCATGCGAAACGTCAAGAGATCGACTTCATTTTCCTCGAAGACCGAGGCAAAACGTTCGAGGCCGTGCGACTTCAGCCATTCGGTGAGTGAGGATGTCACCATGGCGACGCCCTGCCTTGGTTCGCTGTTTCGACCAGTACGCCATGATTGACGAGCCAGCCGGCGATGGCGAGGCCGCAATCGAGCGGCATCAGGTTAGACCAGGATTGGGCAATTTGCAGCGGTGTTCGGCCAGCAGGCAAACGTCGCAGCAGCGGCGCGAGTTCCCACCCGCCGAGATAGGCGACCGGCCTTTGCAGGCCCGGATGATGAAGGGCCTCGGCGACGCCGACAAAGTCGCCGTCGAGGCAAGGCGTGCGCACCAACGCGGCGTCACGGCAAAGCTGCACCGGCATCGCAGTCATTGCATGGCCATCGACCGGGGTCGACGACGGCGACTTCGGCTCCGGCGCCCCGTGCTTGGCGGCGCGCTCGCGCCAGAAGGAATGGCTGTTCTTGTCGGATACGGCGCCATAATGCTCGGCGGTCCAGCCGCGGTGCCGCTCCGACGCCTCGCTTAGTTGGGCGCGATAGAAGCTGAACGCCGCCGGCGCGCTGTCCGGCCGCCGCAGCAGGGTATTGGCGACGACAGCGCCTGAAAGCGCGCTGGCAATGGCCTTCTGTACCCCGCTCGAGGAAATCGGATCGATCGCCAGCGCCGCGTCTCCCAGCCGAATGGCGTTCGGCGCGACGCAATCGTCTGCAAGATAAGGCGTCGCGTCGATCGCCCGTACCGGACCGCTCAGTTCCGCTTCGCGGCAATCCTGCATCAGGCTTGAGCGGCCGAGCAGGGTCAGAAACCGCTGCGCGAGCGAGGAGCCCGGCACCGACCGCAACGATTTTGGATCGACGAAAGCGAGCGTGTTGTAGGTCTGGTCCGGGAGCGGGACGCCCCAGAACCAGGCATCGTCGCCGGCCTCGATCTGCGGCGCCGCCGGCAAACTTGCGCCGCGCCAATACGCATAGACCGCAAGCGTCCTCGCTCCGGTTTGAGCCTGATGGCGAGCGGTGCGGTCGCGCCGTCCGCCGGCGTCAGCCAGAAAGTCGGCCTCGATCTGCATCTGCCGCCCGTCCACATCGAACGCGATCCGCCATCTACCGCCGCGCCACACCCGCTCGTTGATACGTGCCGGCTGATGCACCGTGACGCCGAAGGCGCGGACGCGCTCGACGAGGCGCATGTCGAATCGGCCGCGATCGACCAGCAAGCCTTGTTCGTGTGGATCGTCGCGCCATTGCGGCCCGTCGGCCCACTTCACCCGCACGCGACGCACACGCGGGAAATCGGCCGCCTCGATCGGCTCATGAAGGTTCGCCGCCCGTAACAACGGCACCGTCCCGGGACTGAGCAACTCGCCGAGCCGACGTCGCGGAAAGCGTTCGCGTTCGATCAGGCGCACGTCGTGCCCGAGCTGCGCCATGCGCGCTGCGAAGGTAGAGCCGGCCGGGCCGGCACCGACAACGCAAACACTAGCCATAGAGCGCGCCAGACGGTTCGACCCCGAGTTGCTCCGGCTGCGTCGAGAGCCGCAGATAAGCCTCCAGACAATAATGCAGCCAGCCGCGAATAAAGTCGCAGGCCGGTCGGCCGCGCCGGATGGTTTCGTGATGACAGCCGCCGCCGCACAGGTAGCGTGCCCAACAGGATCGACAGGGCTCCTGCCGGTGCACGTGGCGTGTGGCCAGCCATTCGGCTTGGCGGCCCCGATCGATGCCGCCGGCAAGCGAGCCCATCGCTCCTTCGTCGTCGCCGACAAAGCGATGGCAGGCGGCAAGCTCGCCCTCGGCGGAAACGCCGAGATACCCGGCGCCGGCGCCGCACGGATAGGGCCGGTGCGTGCCGCGGTGGATCTCGCGCATCGCGTTGACCATGTTGGCGAACGGATAGCGTTGCCGCAGCCGCGACCGGCGCTCGAACTCGCGACCGCACTCGATCATTTCGCCCAACATCAGTTCCAGATCATCCGCCTGCATTTCGCCGTTGCCGGTGGGCGCGCTCAACATCGGCGAAAAACCGACGCTGTGGAAGCCGGCGGCGATCAGGGAGTCCAACGTTTCCCGCAGCGCCAGATTCCTCGGCGTCACCGTGACCCGGGCCGAGACCTGCATCCGCCGCTGCAGCTTCAACAGCGGTGCGACACGCTGCATCACCCTGTCATAACTGCCGCGGCCATCCTTGAACGGCCGTAGCGCGTCATGCACCTGCCGCGGCCCATCGATGCTGATGCTGACGGCAAAGCCGTGGTCTTCGAAGAAGTTGGCATCGTCCTCGGTCAGCAAGGTACCGTTGGTGGTGATCGAAAAGTTGATTGTCGCGTCGCGGGCTTGCGCCGATTCAAGCGCCCGCCGCGTGGCCGCCCGCAGCACGTCGCGATTGACCAACGGCTCGCCGCCGAGAAACGCCAAATTGAGTTTCGCGCCGGGCTCGGCGTTTTCGGTCAAAAGTTCGACGGCGCGCAGCGCTTCGCCGAGCGGCATATTTTTCGCCGCGCCGCCGAACTCGCCCTGTTGGGCGTAGCAATAAGTGCAGCCGAGATTGCATTTTTGCGCGATGGCGAGCGAAAGCGCCCGGATCGGCGGCGGCGGCAGCGGCGTGTCATCGATAAAAGGCTTTCCGCTCAGGCCAGCCCGTCGCAGCAACTCATCGATCTCGGCGGCTTCGCCCCGAGCCACGGCCGCATCGTACGAGGCGAACATTTCGGCGTCGGCGTCGAACAGCCGGCTGCCGTCGGCGACGAACAGATGGCCGCCCGTGGCGCTTTCGATCAAATGAAGTTGCGGCGTCCTCGGTGTTGACGCGCGAACATAGTGGCGGGCGTCGGCGAGGCTCACCCTATTTGTCCGGCTTCGCGGGCGGCGGATAGTCGTGTCCGCCGACCTGGAATTGCAATTTCGTTTCCCAATCACGGAACAGTTCGTCGTACATCATCAGTCGCGTATCGCCATAGTCATCGGCGATATAGGAACCGGTGCGCTTGCGCTGCATCCAGTTGTCGCCGGTGGCGAATCCCGCTGCGGTCGTCGTGATGTTGACAAAGTCGGGCCGCGCCGAAGCCCAGTAATAGCAAGAGCATTCGCGATAGTCGTTTTGCCACGGCGAACAGAGGCCTTGCGTCAGTTCGCCGGCCTGCGCCAGCGCATCGGAAATGACTGCGGTATCGTCTTTAAAGAACGGCCTGATTTCCAAGTTGAAGCTGACGTAATTCTTCAACTCCGGCGAAAGGTCCTGCTCCCACGACATATCCTCGCTGAGCTGCTCGTCCGCCGCGATGACATCGCTGCTATACAGCAATTGCTGCTGCTCCCAGGCGACATCTTTGCTGAAATCGCAACGCACCTTTTTGCCGGCGTGAGGCAGCACCCGCGCCAGGGCGTTCGACCATTCCACGGCCGCCAGGCCGTACGGGTTCATGTTTGTCGTCAGGTCGACCTTGCCGTCCGGGTCTGACGACGCCGGTCCTTTGATCGGCGTCATCATCGGCAACGCAGCCTCGCTCTTGCCGTCCGGCCGGGGCACGACCACGCGCAGCAATCGGCGTCCGGCCAAATCCGCGACCGTCAGCGTACCATCTACGCTTTTAGTGCCGGCGGCGTCTCCGGTCTTGTCAGCGCGCACGACGAGATTGTCATGTTCGCGCAGCTCGACGCCCTTGAACACCCGTCGCCACACGGCGCGGAAATCCACTTCCAGCCCCGGACAACAATTCGCGACCGAGGTGATCGGCCGCGAACAAATCGGGTTGCCTCTCGCTTCATAGTGAATCTGCGCCGACAAGTTGCGTGGCTTCAATCCGCCGTTGCCGCCGACACCGGCCGCGGGAGCCGGCACCGCCACCGGCGGGTCTTGTGCCGTTTTCTTGATGGTTTCGATCTGACGCCACGTCAGCGCCAGGTAGTTATTGTCGGCGCCGCACATCAGCGCCGGCATCTTGCGCCGACCGTGATCGGTGAAGTCGGCAACTTCGTTAGGCATCCGCAGCAGCCGCACAAACCACGGTGCCGCGCCGCCGCGCAGCGCCGCGTAGGCCTGCTGGTGCAGGGTCATGGCCGCGAATGTGTCGACGGTGCCCGGTGCCATGACCGGACGGATGGCACGCTCGGTGTCGGCGGCTTCCTCTTCGGGCATCGAATTGAGCGACAGCGCCGGCCGCCCCTTGTAGTCGTTGCCGTTCATCACCACGACGTTCATGAAGCGAACCGTCTCGAACGCCCGCCGGACGATATCGAGGGCACGCGCCCGCGTGACTTCCGGCGTCTCATTTTCATCGACGTCCGGCCCATGCACCGCTTGATCGAGATCGTCGGCAAGCGAGCGCACAAACAGCAAGTCCGGCGCCATAGCTGGCGGCGCGGCGCAGATGCGCGCGGTCGCTTGCAGTTTACGACCGTTGGGCAGCGCCAGATGCACCTCGACGAAGCCGTCGCAGGCGTCGTCGAGGTAGCCGCGGCTGATCGCCCGATTGTCGAACAGCCAGGACGGCGCCGGCGGCTCGATTGCAAACAGATCGGGCGGCACGGTTTCATTGTTAAAGTCCGGCGGCAGGCCCAAACTCTCGCGCCACTTCTTCAGGGCTGAGTCTGGCTCTTTCTCGCGGTCCGGATCGCCGAAGCCTTTCCAATTCCTGCCCGCGTTTATCGCGTCGCTATAGACCGCGCGTTGCTTTGGGATCTGATAGTGCGCGAGGAATTCCAGCCCGTCCGGCGGACTTGCGTACTGCGCGCTTGCAGCCAATTCGGGGCCATAAATCAAACCTTTCGCCGGCGTGAAACGCAGGCGGATTTCCGGAAATTTCGCGTTCGGCTTGATGAAACGCACCTGGCCAAAATCGACGTGTCCGCCGTTGACGAAATTCTTGCAGGTGCCGCGCAGTGGTTGCGCCTTGTGGTCCTTTATCGACGGCAGCTCGGCATGAACAATGTCGGCGTCGTCGCCGGTCCGTCGGGCAACCTTGCGGTTGGCGACGCGCACGCGCCAGCTGATGTCGTCGACGCCAAGCCCGTTGCTTTTCAACAAGTCGGTGGTCAGCGGCACCAGCGCGTCGTCGCCTTCGACGATGGCGAAGACCTCGAGAAACGGCGCCACCGGGCGGATCTTGGGGTGTTTCCTGTGCGTTCCGTCCTGGCTGTTGTCTTCGCCTTCCTTGAATTGCGGCTTGCTCGGTGTGCGCTCATCCTCGATTTCGCCAGACCACTGGTTGACGAACAGCGTTGGCTGCATCTTGATGATACGGTAGTCGAGCGGGTACTTCTCGCCTGCCGCAACGTCAACCTCGATGGTATAGTTGTCCATCGGCGTGTCGGCGGAACCGAGCCGCGCGATCGCAAACGGCGGCAGAATTCGCAGCTCCTTGATCGTCCGCTTGGTAGCCAAAGATCCGCCCCTTCGTTCAAGCCTCTGCAGCGATGATCCTATTCATCCAATCCCGTGCCTGTGTGTCCAATTGCAACAACGTGTGCAGATAGGCGTCGGCGCCGGTGCAAGCGAGTTCGTGTTGGTACTTGGCCGCGTTGGGATTTCTGGATTTCGAAGGATCGGCGTCGGCGAGCAGCGCCATGCAGATCTTCTGCGACGCAGCAAGAAGATTCTCGTGCCGGCGCCACATGTCGACGTCGCGATCCGGGAGCGTCAGTGTATACGGCAGTTCGAACGGCGGCGCCGCCCTCTCGTCATCCCTGCCGTTGTCGCTGCGCGGCAGGCGCACCAACAGCCCGGAGATGGTCTTGAGGTTGTACATTTCACCGAACACGCGGTGCATGATCATGGCGCGAAGATTCGGCCGGTCGACGCGCTCACTGCGCGAGATGCGAAAACTGTGCGCCAGATAGTTCAACAGCAACCGGTAGCGCTGGTTGAACAGCTGCGCCAGGTGCCCGGCGCTTTTTCCGCTAATCACTATGGGTTGTCCGCCGCCTTGTCCGGCAAGTTGTGCAACCGGCTGGCCTGCGGCCGGCAACTCGGCGCCGTGTCCGGTGGCGGATGCCGTCGCCGCCATGAAGCCCGTAAGCGTGATCGGATTGGCAGGAATGCCGGCAGCCGGCAACCAGCTGGGGTCTTTGCCCTGCTCGTCCTTGAACTCTTGGTAGATTCTTCAGGAAACGCTTGAAGTGAGACACCTCGTCTTTGCTATCGGGCAACAAGGGATTGCGCAGGTGTGGCGCCTCACCCTGGGCCGCCAGCGCCTTCAACGCCTTTAGCGCGTCGGCCCGGGTCGCCATGCGATCGATTTGGACGATGCCGTCGTGCGCCGCCTGTCGCTCGTCTCGCTCGTCGTCCGCCAATTTTTTCTTGTCTTTCCCGGATTTTTGCTTGTCGTTCCCCGACTTTTTCTTGTCGTCTTCTGGTTTCAGGTTGTCGCCCAGCGGATTTCCCTCGGCGTCAAGTTGACGCGGAGGAGCTTTGTAGCCGCGGCCCCATTCGTCCCAGGAAGCCTGAAACTCGTAACTCGATTCATCGAACATCTCGTCCGGGATGTTGCTGCGATCGGCGATCAAGTCGATGATCTCTTCGTAGAGCTCGCCGACACGGTGCACATCGGACTTGAATGTGCTGCCGAAATATTCGTGCAATTTCGGCAAGACCTCGTTCTTGACGATAGCGCGATCGTCTTCACAAAAATCAGTATCCGAGGCGTCGAACGACGGCGCCTCGGCATAGACAAAGCAACTCAGCGACAGCAGCGAGACCGGCTCGAGCGTAAACGGATAGGGATAGTATTCCCGCGCCCACGGCGAGGAGTCGCGACCGATGTCGACCGTGGAGCCCAGCAAGAGCCGCAGATTCTGCACCGTCAGGAGGTGTCCCATCTCCTCCCTGGCGACCGCGATAATGTCGGCGCGCCAACGCTCGATCATTTTCCGGCGGTCCTTGTCCGGCTCGTCGATGCGAAGCGAGTATGCGGCGTAGAGATATTGCACCATCAGGCAGTGCTCGACGGTGGCGCCAAACGACAACAGCATCAATAGATGGTCGCGCCACGTCATGTCCGGGCGCTTGGGATGGTCGGCGGCCCATTTGGCGCGCACACGTTGTCTGTGAGATTGTCGTCTGGCGAATTCCCCGGAGTCTTCGGGAGCAATAATGGCCGAGTTGGTCCGCGCGCCAGTGTTCATCGTGCGCTCCCCAATCAGCCCAACTTAACTCAGCTAGCGCCGGCGCCGCCGCGTAGTGCGGCAACGATGAACTTACCGAGAATTCCTGTCAAGGTTGCACCCCTCATATGCGCATCGCCCACACCAGCATCAAGAATTCTGCGGCGGCGGCCGTTGATCGAGCAGCCCGAGAGGGGCGTCGACCATCCGCATATCCCGTAACAGGGCGCGGAATGCACAAATCGCCGACGAATTGCGCCTGACAATCAATTCGATGACGCACTCGGCACGCTGACAATCGAATGCAATAATGTGTTCATATATTTGTTGAATCATTTCATCGATCAGGTTGTCGTCATCCTTGATCGCGCACTTCCACAGCCGAAATACTTGTTCTTTTGTTAGAGAAGTTTGTCGAACACGCTGATGAATTGCATCTAATTCTTCGGGAGCTATGTCGGTCACGGCATCCCTCCTCTTCTCATCGCCAAACGTCTGCGGGCGGCTTGCGTGAAATTCGTTCGCCGGCCGTGGCCGGGCGCGGAGGGCGCCGAACCGGCCGCCGGCAAGGGCCGCCGAAGTGCGGCCCGCCGGTTCCGTCGTCAGTTGAGGGCCACCTGTGAAGGGCATGTGATTCATGGCACAATTCTCGGCGGATGCGCTTGATGCTGTGGCGTATAGGGGCAAGGCGGTAGTGTCAGTGCCGCGCGTCACAGGAAATTTCTGCGGGCGGGCAAAAGGATGACGACCGAGACGACAGCGGCGCGCGGCCGCAAACTGCTGGAACAATGCCCGCTATTCGCTGGAATGGACGAGCGCAGTCGGCGTGAACTGGTCGCGCTGGCCCTGCCCCGCAATTTCGGCGTCGGCGAGCCGATCTGCCGCCTGGGCGATGTCGGGCTCAGCATGATGGCGGTGGTCACCGGCACGGTGCGCATTACGCTGCCGATGCCCAAGGGCAAGGAGATCATCCTGGCCGATCTGCCGGCGGGCGAGCTGTTCGGTGAGATCGCGATGCTCGACGGCAAGCCGCGTTCGGCGGACGCCACCGCCCTGACCAAGTGCGAGCTCCTGGTCCTCGAGCGCCGCCACGTCATCCCGATTCTCGAGCAGAACCCGGCGATGTGCCTGAAGCTGATGGAGATGCTTTGCGCCCGAATCCGCCACTCCGACGAGCGCATGGCCGACATCGCGTTCTTCGACCTGCCGACACGGCTTGCCAAGGTGCTGCTGAACTATCCGGCGAAGACCCGCGACGATACCCAACTCTCCTTGTCGCAGCGAGAATTGGCGGAAATGGCCGGCGGCACGCGCGAGAACGTCAATCGCTGCCTGCGTGATTGGCAGCGGCGCGGCATCGTCGAGTCGAAGGGCGGCTGGACCATCATCCGCAAGGCTGAGGAACTGCGCCGCCTGGCCGCGGGCAGTTCGATCGAAACCGCGATGTTCTAGAAGCTATCTCGGCCCGGCCTGAGGATGAAAAAACTCAGTGCTTCGGTTCGGTCGCTTCCGAATAGCGGGCATAAAGGTGATCGACCCGCTCCCGCCACATGGTCACAAAGGCGGCAGAGGTAAGTTTTTCGACTGACTTCCAGGCCTTTTTGATATCCGGAAGCGTGTTTCCCCAGATCGCGCGCTTGCACCAGCGCTCGCCTTTTTCCCTGCCTTCATCGGTGGCGCACATCGACTGCCAGGCGATCCGCTCCGGATGGGCGACGTGTTCGGCGGCTCCCTGCCATCCCTGTTGGTGGATCAGGTAGAGATCGCTGAATGTCGGTTTCTTGTGGGTGTCCATTTCGAACAGCGTCGCCTCGGTGACAAACTTGTAGGCGGCGGCAATGGCGTTATCGCGGGCACTGGTAATTTGTCCCGATCCGTATTTGGTGAACTCGTAGTTATTGAGCTGGAACAGGCCGATATACGACCCGGTGCGTTGCTTCGGATCAAAGTCGGACTCGATCTTGGCGACCGCTCGCATAAAACTGAAATCCAGGCCGAACGCATCGGCCGCGCGCTTGATCTCCTCGATCGGAGTCCCGACCGGGACATCTTTTAGCGTGTCCAACACGATGTCGGCGGGCCTTCGCTCGGGAGGCAGCTCCGAATAGACATAATAGGCGAGATAGGCGAAGTCCGGTTTTCGCGGCGGCTGCTCGGCGGCATGGTCCTGAACCGGGACGCGCTCCTCCAACTTTGCCGATTTCGTCGCCGGAGGATCTACGGCGGCTTCAGTTTCGCTGGAGGGTTTCTCTTCGAGAGGAAGCGAGGGCACGTGCGCCGAGAGTCCCTCAGACGCGGCGGCGACCTCGGAAGAAGCCGGCAACGCCGCGACGACTTCCGGCTGGGCCGCTGCGTCAGTTAGCGCGCGATCCGGCGTGTTGTTGACAACAACCACGCTGAGAACAGCTACGCTAATCGCAATCATTGCAACGGCAACGACGATGCCAGCGAGCCGCCAAATTTTCATTATTTCCCCGACCCGTTACGCTCTATTTCCCCAACCCGTTACGCCATGCTTCCCCGATGCGGCATTTAAGCTTGAATTGCCGCGAGGTGCAATAAAATCGTCATTATCATACAGCCAAACAAAAAGATGATAAATCCGACTGGCACGATACTGCCCAAAGTCGAACACGGCTCTGACACGAGATCGGCGTCAAGTAACCGCATTTCAAAAGCAAGAGCCGCCGCAACCCGGCCATGACGAACAGAAGGGCTCCGGCGCCGTGCCTTGCTTGGGCAAAAGTCAGCGTTGCTGACTTGACCGCGGATCGCTCCGGGAGCGTATTTGTTGCCGGGACGGGGGACGTCAGGGAGGACGTCCCATGGAAAATTTGCACCGCACGCCCGGCGTGGAAGGCGTCAGCGGAAAGCCGCTTCAGCTCTGTCCAAATTGCGCCGTTTATATTATCGCCGCCACCTGGTCGGAGCGGGTGAGCGAGCGCTGCGTGCGTAACGTTTGGTCCTGCGAGTCTTGCGGCTTCGAGTTCGAAACCTCCGCTTATTTTCCGGCACAGCGGACGCCGAACTGAAGCGGCCACTCAACGGGAGCAGTTATTGCTCCATCTTTCTCAGCTGGCCAGCAGGCGCTCTTGAGCCGTGAGGCGCTCTGGGCGTCGGTAGGCTTGTCCCGCCGCGGCGTCACACACGCTGGCGGTCTAAGGAGCCCTTCGCCGATGGGCGACGGCCGGCGTGAGCTTTTCGTCAGTGCAGAACGGTTTGCGCGGCTTCTTCAAGCTGCATGGCCCGCACTTTGATGTTGAGCTGCGGGAACTGATCTTTGAGTTGCAGGCCAGCTCTGAGCGCATCGATAAAGCGGCGATGCCCCGACTTCGTCCGGCCGTCGATCTGAAGCACAAAGTATTCGTGGTGCAGACTGTAAGTCGCTATAGCGTTCTTCATGGCACCCTCCATCGTTGCCTTCGAACACCGAGTATGAGCGCTGCTCGCTGGCATCCCCGGGTTCGAAGTATCTGCTAATGGTGTGTCGTAAGTTGGTCGTGGGCGGTTCAAGCGCCCGAAAAGAAATTCCTGTTGTAAAAACGTCACTAAGTCCGCCGGCGACTAAATTCCGCAGCGTAAACAGGGACATGCCCGGACCCGCCTGCGGTCATCCTCAGGCGGCGGGCCGAGGGATCCAAAAACTGAAGCCTCATTCGACCGATCCGTCAGTGGAAAAGCATTACGGAAGCGAATCGCCCAGCCGGTCTGCCCCCACCCCTGGCTCCGCATTTTTCGGTCACGCTATGTTCCAAACAACATAGCAAGCCTGCGCGCAAATGAGCGACGGCGACAGCACTTCAACGCCGGAGTTGCACGGGCTTAAGGGTCTCACATCACGCGATCAGTCACGCGCCCGGGTTGGCTGGCGACAACGTCACACCGAAGTGGCGTTCGATGACGTAGCGGATGTTTTCATAGCAGGAGCCCACGCGAACGACTTCCAGCGTTTCCACGTTGAGCAGCGTCGATGAAGCGGCATAGGTGTGAAATTTCTGCAATCCATGATCGATGATGACGTCGGCGATGGCCTTGATTTCGGGCTCGATCGCTTCGACGGCGAATTTGGTTCCGCTCAAGCTGCGGTTGGCCGACGAGCCGAACAGCGGATGGCTTTCGTTGAAGCTCAGCCGCGTCATCGCCGCATGAAATTTCCCGGCGTTCAAGAGCATGACCAGCGTGTTGTCGCGCGTACTCGCGGCCAGCGTGTCGGCCGGCAGCGCTCGCAGCAGCGCATGATCGATGCGGCAGGGCGCGATGCAGCCTAACGGCAAATCGTAATCGCCGGTGATGGCGGCGACGATGTCGCGGCCGCGCTGGCTGCAAATGTGCAGTTCGCGATGGATGTCGGTGTTTCCCACCATGGCGTTGAGCTTGGACGCGGCGCGACCCTTGGTCTCGAAGATGCGCCGCAGCGCCGGACCGGAGCCGCCGAGGATCGAATAGCCGATGTCATTGGGCACAATGGCGATGCCGCCTGCCTTCAACGCATCAAAGGCTCTGCGCGCATCAGCCTCAAGATCGAAAAGGCCCAAAGGCTAGTCCTCGGTTATGGCAGGCCGCCTCCGACCCTACGTTCGCACTTGCGGCACGGGACAAGCCGATCAAATCGCGCTTGGCCTCGGCGCGTGCACGATATGCAACATTCATTGCGCCGCCGTTAGGTCCGCCGCCAAATCCTTCGCACCCGGCAGTTTGACTTCCCGGTCCATCTGCGCGTCGGTGGCCGCGATCAGCTTGCTGACGACGTTGTTACGTTGCGCCACCGGATTGTCGCGGTATCCGCTCTGTTGAAAAAAATTCGAGGTCGGCACCCGGTCGCGCCATTCGCGAGGCATGGTGAACATGTCGAAGCCGTTGCCGTCACCGGTCAAGTTCATCATCTCCAGCTCGGCGGCGGTCAACGTGCCGGAAAATCCCTTGCGGCGCGCGAAGTTCACCGAATCCATGAGCTTCTGGGTCTGTAGATAGGGTCCAACATCGACATCAAGATTCAGCGCATGAACGCCGAGCCCCTTCGGCGTGTTGGCCAGCACCTGATGCTTGTTCCAGTCGTCGGGTACGCTCCTGGCGAAATCGATCATCCTGTGCATGATCGCAAGTTTGCTTTGCAGAGCCTTCTTTTCGGCATCCGGCAGGCTTGCGGCGCGCGCCTGCAAGCTCTTGACGAACGTGTCGCCGCTTTCGGCGATGATCTCGACCGAGTTGGTCGCCAGCAATTGATTATAGCCGAGCGCCGTGGTGATGGCGCGCGCCTGCTTGTCGCGCTCGCGCCCGGCTTGCACTTCGTATGTGCCGTTGCCGCCGGCCTCGAAGCTGTAGATGCGGACGATTTGTTCGGAATTCAGCCCGGCCGCGAGCGCAACCTTGGCATAGTCGCGCTTGAATTCGCTTTCGCTTTGCGGCGTGCGGGGCACGAATTCGAATTCCTGTCGGGCGTCGGCGAGAAAATCGCTGACCACCGGCACGTAGAGCGGCGGCGGGGCCTGTTCGGCCGGCTTCGATGGATCGCGCGGCTTCGGCGGGCCGGTATAAACCGGCGGCTGCGTCAGCACATAATCGTCGATCGACAGCTGCTCGTGGTTGGCGCGCTTAGCGTTGCGTTGGCGCCGCTGCTGCACAATCGAATTCCAGTAAGCGTCGGCCATAGCCGCGTACGCCGTTCGCGCCGCCTGATATTCCGCCAAGGCGCGGCGATACTGCGCCATGGCTTCGGCGGATACCGCCGGCGCTGGTACTTGATCCTTTTGCGCCTCGGCCGCGAGCGCGCCGGCCGTCCAAGAAAGAATGAAAGACACCGCCAGCAAACGGGCGAAGCGGCGGCGATGAAGTGAATTGAAATTCAATGTGAACGTATCCAAGTCACGCGCTAGTGCCGCTTGTCACGCCCGCCGCCACCACCGCCACCACGTGATCCGCCGCCGCGTCCGCCACCGCGCTGCCCGCCGCCGGGTGGCGGTCCGCCTTGGCGCTGATTGCGGTTGGACGGTTGTTGCTGATGCTCAGGCTGGCGGTGCTCAGGTTGCCGGTGTTCGGGCTGCCGGTGTTCGGGTTGCGGGTTGTTTCGCCCCGGCCGATTTGGTCCGGAGCGATTGCCACCGCGCGCACGCACTCGCTCGATGGTCATGCGGCGGCCGATCGTGTGCGAAGCAAACAGGCGCCGCAGCACGCCGCGATCGCGCGCCGCCTCCGCCGGCGGGATCTGGAACGGCACGGCGCGAAAGCCGCCGCCCGGACCCCGTTAAATCGCAAATGCGCTGGCGCCTTCCGTCAGTGTGCCGAGCCGTCCGCCTTGCCGGTTGAAGACATCGATCTGGCCGACATGGCCGTCAGCGTCCGGATAAAGTTTGATTTTCGACACGCCAGCGCCTCCCGCCGCGCCCGTTCCGCCCGGCGGCACGTCGACCACGCCGGTCGTGCCGCGGATGCCGAGCGTCGTGCTCGAGGTGTCGATCCTCATGTCGCCGGTCTTGGCGACCAAGCTGGCGACGAAGGCCGCCGTGCCGACGGCGACATTGAAGGTCGCGGCGTTGCCGCTGCCGCCTTCCTGATAGATGAACTCGTCGACCACGATGCGGGTGTTGGCGGACAGACTGAACGTGGTTTGGTCGTCGAAGGTAATGCCAAGCGTCGAATTCACATCCGTCGCCAGAATGTCATGTTTAAGAATCGGATCTTTGACCCGCAGAGCGACGGTGGTTGCCGGATTGCCGCGAGTCACCGAGGCAGTGCCTTTCAACGTCGCGACTTGACCGACGTCGCTGGAGCCCTGATCGGCTGCAGGTTGATCCGCCGGGTTTTGCGCGCGCGCCGCGAGCGACCAAAATGCCGCGCATGACGATGTGCATAGCGCAGCGAAATGCGTGATGAATTCGCGCCGCTTCAAAATTGGCCTCGGAAGCCCTGCCGAGGTCAAAAACGGCAGGGGCAGGAGAATTCCCTATCCCGCGGACAAGAAGGGCCTAAGAAAGCGGCTATTTGTTGATCGTCGCCGCGCCCGCCATGCAAACCACCTCGTCCTGCGAGCCGGTGGCGCCGGAGCAGCCGATCGCCCCGATGAGCTTGCCGTCCTCGATCAGCGGAATGCCGCCGCGCGAGGCGACCACGTCGTCGAGCGTGGCAATGAACGCAAGGCCTTTTTGCACAGCCTCTTCGAACACCCGCGTCGGCCGGCGGAACTTGGCGGCGGCACGCGCCTTGTGCTCGGCGATGGCAATCGAGGCCAGTTGCGCGCCGTCCATGCGCGCAAAGGTGACAAGATTGCCGCCGGAATCGACCACGGCGACGTTCAAGGCCCAGCCATGCTGATTGGCTTCCGCGAGCGCCGCCTGTACCGCCTCTCCCGCCTTTTTTAGCGAAATCGGCGTGCCGTATGGCGTGTTGAACGGCATCTTCTCCGGAACGACGTCGAGCGGATTTTGTCCGGGCGCAGGCGCCGGTTGCTGGGCGTGCGCCGGCGCCATGGCGAGGAATCCTGCCGCCAGCAAAACCATCGTCGATGCGCGCATCGTCATGACTCTCTCCCTGGCTCGATCATGCGAGTAGCCTTGATCATAAACGACAAGCCGCCATGCCCGCCAGCTTGCGGCGCCGATCCCGAGCTGAATGTGATGCAAGCCGGCCGCGCGTGCCGGCAAAAACGAACGGCCCGGCCCTGAGGGAGTCCGGGCCAAGGCCGTTCTATGCCGAAGGGTGTCCCATCAACCCCACCCCGACACGTCGTCATGGTACTGACACGAGGTTGATCGTTCGTTACAGCTGCGGCGTTCACCATATGGCACCGCGCAACGCACCACCGACGTTTGCACTGGCGGACCATGCGCTCCGTCAGCGACCGTTAACCAGCGTCGCGAACAAATCTCAGCGCGCCGCAGGAGCGCGAGAGAGCTTTTTTGCTTCCAGCTCCTCGAGATAGTCGCGCCAGTTTTTGTCGTGATTTATGCCGAGCTCGAACAGATAATCCCAAGTGAAGATCCCGGTCGAATGGGTGTCGTCGAACACCAGGCGCACGGCATAATTGCCGACCGGATGCAGCTCCAGGATCTGCACATCGCGCTTGCCGGCGACAAGGCGGCGCTCGGCGGGAGAATGACCCTGCACTTCCGCGCTCGGACTGCGTACCCGCAAATATTCCGCCGGCAGCGCGAAGCTTTGGCTGTCGTCGAACGTGACGGCAAGGACTTTGCGGTCTTTCTGCAGACGCAGCTCCGTCGGCCAGGGCGTGGTTGCAGTGTTGCTCATCGAGATCGAACCTTTGCGCACACTCAAAGAGCCACGCCGCGCGCCGCCGACGTGCCGGCAATCTTACCGAATACCGCGCCGGACATAAGCCCGGTGCCGCCCGGATAATTGAAATAAAATAGACCGCCGACCAGTTCACCTGCGGCATAAAGGCCGTGGATCGGCTGATAATCGGTATTGAGCACTTGCGCGTCGTTATTGATGCGCAAACCGCCGAACGTGAAGGTGATGCCGCAGGTCACGGCGTAACCTTCGAACGGCGGCGTGTCGATCGTGTTTGCCCAGTTGCTTTTTGTCACGGCGAGGCCTTGGGTGCAGCGCCCGTCCTTGGCGTTCGGATCGAAAGGAATGTCGGTCCGGACGGCCGCGTTCCATTCTTTGATGGTGTCGAGGAACGCGGGCGCATTCACGCCGTCGAGTTTTTCCGCAAAATCCTCGATCGTGTTCGCCGTCACCTTGGTGATCTGGCGGATTTTGTATTCGTCGCGCAGCAGGTTTTTCACTTTCTGATCGAAAATCTGCCAGGCGAATTGGCCGGGCTGCTCCAGCACCGCGCGGCCATATTTGGCATAAGTGTAGTTTCGGAAATCCGCACCCTCGTCGACAAAGCGCTTGCCTGCGGCATTGATGAGAATGCCGAACGGGTAGGAATGCTTCTGGAACTGGTCGCCGACCGCAAGGTCGCCGAACTCCGGCGCATTCATCTCCCATTGCACCGCGTGGCAGCCGGACCAATTGCCATATGGACTTGCGCCGATATCGAGCGCCATACGAATGCCGTCGCCGGTATTGAAGCGCGAGCCGCGGACCTTGGCGAGGTCCCAGCCCGGCCCGAGATAGCGCGTGCGCCATTCCGCATTGGCTTCGAAGCCGCCGCAGGCGAGCACCACGGAGCGCGCGCGCAGTTCGCGTGTGCTGCCGTGCTCGCGCACCCGCACGCCCTCAACCTGGGCGCCGTCATAGAGTAGATCGAGCGCACGGGTTCGGTAGCGGACGCTGACCCCGCGTTTTTGCGCGGCATCGGTGAGCATGGCGACAAGGCCTGGCCCGCCGCCGACCGCTTCCACCGTCAGCCCGCCCCAGAACTTGAACTTGCCGTCGATCTTGAATGCCTGCCGGCCATAAATTGGAATCAGCCGTAAGCCTTTTTCACGCATCCAGTTCAGCGTCGCGAAACTGCGCGTCACCAGAAGCTCGATCAGATCGGCATCGGCGCGATGCTGCGTGACCCGCGCCATGTCGTCGAAGAATTGCGCCGCCGTGTAGGCGCCAAAATCGGTGCTGGAGAGCTCGGCCGGACTCAGGTCCGGCACCAGCGTGTTGATGTCGTCGACACCGTCATAAACGACGCGGATCGAGCCGGCGGTAAAGCGGCTGTTGCCGCCAAACTCTTCTTGCGGCGCGGCCTCGAGCATCAGCACCGTGGCGCCCCGCTCCTGCGCGGCCAGCGCCGCGCAAAGCGCCGCATTGCCGGCGCCGACAACGATCACGTCCGCATCGTCATGCAGTGCCAACGATCACTCCGCCGCTTGCGCAGCGCCGCCATGGGCCTTCGACCAGCCGACCGGATCTTTCATGAAGGCCTCGGCTTCCTGCAGCCGGCCCGTGTCGAACCGCCCGCTTTTCTTCGCCGCGTCGAGCACGTCCCACCAGGTGGCGAGCGCATGCAAGGTGACACCGAGATCGCTCAAGATTTTTCGCCCCTCCGGAAAAATGTCGTAGAAAAAAATTACAAAACAATGTTCGATGGTGGCGCCGGCCTCGCGCAGAGCGGTGCAGAAATTGACCTTGCTGCGGCCGTCGGTGGTCATGTCCTCGACCAACAGGACGCGGTCGCCGGCTTCGATGTGGCCCTCGATCTGGGCGTTGCGACCGAAACCTTTCGGCTTCTTTCGTACATATTGCATCGGCAGCATCAGCCGGTCCGCCATCCAGGCGGCAAATGGAATGCCGGCGGTCTCGCCGCCGGCCACCGAATCGAATTGCTCGAACCCGACGTTGCGCTCGATCGTTTCGGCGCCGAAGTCGATCAGCGTCCGCCGCACGCGCGGAAACGAGATCAGCCGCCGGCAGTCGGTATAGACCGGGCTCGCCCAGCCGGACGTGAAAATAAACGGCTTGTCGGTCATGAAGCGAACCGCCTCGACCTCGATCAGCATCTTTGCCGTCAGCTCGGCGATCACCTTCTTGTCGGCGAACCCGGTCATTGTTCGTTTCCTTCTCCTAGCTCGCCACCACCTGCCACTCGATGGTCTCGCCGCCGCGATAGAGCAATGTGCGTTCGTCCGGTCCAGCGACCTTGACCTCGACCGGTGCCGTCCACGGCGCTTTCTCCAGCGCGATTTTATCCTCATTCGGGGGCAGGCGGTAATGGCTGGGTCCGTTGAGCGAGGCAAAGGCTTCGAGCTTGTCGAGCGCGCCGTCCTCTTCAAACACCTTGGCATAGGTGGCGAGCGCCACCGGCGCGTTGAAGATGCCGGGAACCCCGCTGATCGCGACCTTGCGCGCGAACGGATGCGGGGCGGAATCGGTGCCGAGGAAATAGCAGGCGTCACCCGACGTGGCGGCCTTGCGCAACGCGGCCCGATCGTTGGCCGTCTTGATCACCGGCATGGCATACATCATCGGCTTGATGCCGGCGCCGAGCCAGTCGGTCCGCGTCAGATTGAGGTGATAGGGCGTGATGGTACCGCCGACTTGCGGCGCCGCGCTCTTCACGAAGTCGGCGCCCTGCTTCGACGACAAATGCTCCATGGTCATGCGAAGCCCGGGGAATTCCTTCACCCACTTCGATAGCCGCCGATCGATGAACACCGCCTCGCGGTCGAAAATGTCGATGTCGGGACCGACCTCCTCGCCGTGCATGAGAAACGGCATGCCGATCTTTTCCATGCGCGTCAGTACGCGCGTGACGTTGCGGTAATCGGTCACGCCGGCCGCCGAGTTGGTGGTGGCGTTGGCCGGATAAAGCTTGACGCCGGTGAACACGCCGTCGCGAAAGCCGCGCTCGACGTCATCGGGGTCGGTCTCGTCGGTGAGATAGCAGGTCATCAGCGGCGTGAAATGCGAGCCTTTCGGCAGCGCCGCCGTGACGCGCGCGCGATAGGCGATGGCTTCCTGCGTGGTGCGGATCGGCGGCACTAGGTTCGGCATCAGGATGGCACGGCCGAAATGCTGCGCCGTGTACGGCAGCACCGCCTTGAGCATTTCGCCGTCGCGTACGTGAAGATGCCAGTCGTCGGGCTTGCGGATGGTGATGCGGGTGGTCATCGCCTTTCAGTAATCACCGAACGAGCCGCCCGGCAATGCCGACCACGACGGCGGCGAGCGCGGTTTGCGATTCCCTGCGCAGGGCGCCGACAACCAGCGGCGTGCCGATATTGACCAAAAATTGTATGCCACGGCGCACGTGCCCGGCATTGATCTCCATCCGGCCGGCGCCCATCTCGCGCAGCTTCAACAGCATTGTCGCGCGTTTTTCCTCGGCCATGGCGCGAGAATACCAGAAAGCTGGTGGCGTCTGCGTCGCACGCCGCAATCAGCACCGCATGATGGGCGTTTCCCAGTCCACCCATACTTGTCCGTTAACCGCCTCGGCCTGCGCCGTTTTTAGGCAGTGACTGAGAGCACGCCGCGGTGCTAGATTTAGGTTTTAAGAAAGACGGCAGCATCATTGCGCCGCAGCGCGCACTGTGGGGGAAACCATGACTGCGCAACCGAAACCGGGCGAGCTTGAACATAGCGAGCCGATTGTAGGGCAGAAGACGATCAATTTGGCGCTCCAGGGCGGCGGCAGCCACGGCGCCTTCAGCTGGGGTGTGCTCGATCGCCTGCTGGAAGACGAGCGCATCGGCTTCGACGGCGTCACCGCGACCAGCGCCGGCGGCGTCAATGCTGTCGTGCTCGCCGACGGCTTGGCGCTCAACGGCCGCGAGGGCGCGCGCGAACGGCTGCAGGCTTTCTGGAAGAAGATGTCCGAGGTGGCGTCCTCGAGCTTCATCGCGCCGTCTTTCCTGGATCAGATGAACCCGAATTTCGGCCTCGATCAGACGCCGAACTACGTTTTTATCGACACTTTGAGCCGCATTCTGTCGCCCTATCAGCTCAATCCATTCGACATGAATCCGCTGCGCGATCTGCTCAACGCCGAGGTTAATTTCGAGCGGGTGCGCAAGCAAAAAGTGATCAAGCTTTTTCTGTCGGCGACCAACATCCGCACCGGCAAGGTGAAGGTGTTCGCCCGCGAAGAGCTCGGCGCCGACCACGTACTGGCCTCCGCCTGCCTGCCGTTCATGATGCGCGCACCGGAGATCGACGGCGACGCCTATTGGGACGGCGGCTTCATGGGCAATCCGGCGATCTTTCCGGTGATTTACGGCTGCAAGGCGCCGGACGTCATCATGGTGCATCTGACGCCGACCGAACGGCCGGAGCTGCCGACCAATTCCCGCGCCATCATCAACCGCATGCAGGAAATCAGCTTCAACTCATCGCTGATGCGCGAGATGCGGGCCATCGCGTTCGTCACCCAGCTGATCGATGAGGGCAAGATGGCCGGCGGCAAGCGCATGTTCATGCACCTGATCGAAGCCGAGGACGTGATCCGCGAATTGGCCGGATCGAGCAAGATGAACGGGACCTGGAAATTCCTGACTTACCTGTTCGAGCTCGGCCGTGAACGCTGCGACAAATGGCTCGCAGAAAATTACGACTCGATCGGCGTCAAGGGCACTGTCGACCTGCAGGCGCGATATCTTTGATCGCCGTCGAAGTAGCTGAACCGGCCACTATTTGCCCTGAACCAAAATCCGGGGCAGATTTTTTCGCGATCAGGCACTAAAGCCCCAAACCTTTGAGCAGCGTCTCGATCTGTCGCTCCATGTACTTGCGGTCGTGCACCACAGGCACCATGCTGTAAAATCCCTGCAGGTAGGTGACGACGTTTTGGCGGAGAGACTGAACATTCCAAGCATTCCACACGCGAGCTTGGCCGCCGATTCGTGAGCTGGCGCGCCTCTCACGTCTAAGGCGGCAGCAACGGCGCCTTAAGCCTGGTGGCGGCGCTTAAACTCCGCCCGCCGCGCGTGCAGGATCGGCTCGGTGTAGCCGTTCGGCTGGGCTGCGCCCTTGAACACCAGATCACACGCCGCGGCGAAGGCGACCGACTTTTCGAAATCGGGCGCCATCGGCAGATAAGCCGGATCGCCGGCATTCTGCTTGTCGACCACCGCCGCCATGCGTTTGAGCGTCTCCAGAACCTGGCGCTCCGAGGTGATGCCATGCCGCAGCCAATTGGCGATGTGCTGGCTCGAGATGCGCAAGGTGGCGCGATCTTCCATCAGCGCGACATTGTTGATGTCGGGGACTTTCGAGCAACCGACGCCCTGGTCGATCCAGCGCACTACATAGCCGAGAATGCCCTGGGCGTTGTTGTCAAGCTCCTGCTGCACCTCCTCCGGCGACCAGTTGATGCCTCGGGCGACCGGGATGGTCAGAATATCGTCGAGGCTGGCGCGGGCGCGCGACGCCAATTGCTGCTGCCGCTTGGCGACGTCGACCTTATGATAATGCGTGGCGTGCAGCGTGGCGGCAGTGGGTGACGGCACCCAGGCGGTGTTGGCGCCGGCTTGCGGCTGCGCGATTTTCTGCTCGAGCATCGCCGCCATCATGTCGGGCATCGCCCACATGCCCTTGCCGATCTGGGCGTGCCCAGGCAGGCCGCAGGCGAGACCGACGTCGACGTTCCAGTCTTCGTAGGCCTTGAGCCATGGCTGATTGCGCATCGCGCCTTTGCGGATCATCGGCCCGGCTTCCATGGCGGTGTGAATCTCGTCGCCGGTGCGGTCGAGAAAGCCGGTGTTGATGAAGAACACCCGCGATTTGATGGCGCGGATGCATTCCATCAGATTGACCGTCGTGCGCCGCTCCTCGTCCATCAGGCCGATCTTGATGGTGTTGCGCGGTAGCGCCAGCATGTCCTCGACGGCTGCGAGCAGATCGTTGGCGAACGCGACTTCCTCCGGCCCGTGCATCTTCGGCTTGACGATGTAGATCGAACCGGCGCGGCTATTGCGGACAGCGCTTTTGCCCTTGAGATCGTGCAGCGCGATCAGGCTCGTGATCGCCGCGTCGAGCACGCCTTCTGGCGCGGGCTCGCCGTCGCCGTCCAGCACGCCTTGGTCCATCATTAGGTGACCGACGTTGCGGATCAGCATCAGGCTGCGGCCTGGCAATGTCAGTGAACCACCGTCGGGCGCGGTATAGCTTCGATCCGCGTTGAGCCGGCGGGTGAGCGGCTTGCCGTCTTTCTGGAAGGTGTCGACCAACGTTCCCCGGCAAAGGCCGAGCCAATGGCGATAGGCCGCGACCTTATCGGCCGGATCGACGGCGGCGATCGAATCCTCAAGATCCATGATCGTCGTCACCGCGGCTTCGAGAATGACGTCGGCGACGCCGGCGGCGTCGTCGCGGCCGATCGGATGCCCGCGATCGATGGCAATTTCGATGTGCAGGCCGTTATTGACCAGAAGGATCGCCGCCGGCGCACCCGGATCACCGCGATAACCGCGCAACTGCCGAGGCTCCTTCAGTGCGACGGTGCTGCCGTCTCGGAGAGTGGCGGCAAGCGCCGCCTTGCTGATCGCGTAGCCGCGGACGTCGGCATGGGAGCCGGAGGCGAGCGGCACCGCCTCATCGAGGAAACGCCGCGCCCAGGCAATCACCCGTTTGCCGCGTTCCGGATCGTAACCCTTGCGCTGCGCACCGGCGGCGTCTCGTGGAATGGCGTCCGAGCCATAAAGCGCGTCATAGAGCGAGCCCCATCGCGCGTTGGCGGCATTGAGCGCGTAGCGCGCGTTGCTGACCGGCACGACCAGCTGCGGCCCGGCGATGGCGGCGATCTCTTCGTCGACTTTAGCGGTATCGACCTTAAACGGCGGCCCTTCCGGCACGAGGTAGCCGATCTCCGCGAGAAACGCCTTTTGCGCGGCTTGGTCAAAAGGTTGTCCGCGCCGGCCGCGATACCAGTCGTCGATCTTGGTTTGCAGCGCATCGCGTTTCTGTAACAGCGCGCGGTTGCGCGGCGCGAAATCACGGACGGTGCGATCGAGCCCCCGCCAAAACGCCGAGGCTTCGATGCCGGTTCCGGGAATGACCTCATCGACGACGAAGTCGTGCAGAATTTTTGCGACCTTGAGACCTTCAACCGCGACGCGCTCGATTTCGGACATCAAGCCTCTTCCAATGTTGCCCTGCGATCGAGAGTATCAACGCACAGATGGAAAAGTTGTGCCCGAAAGGAAGCCGCCAGTCCATGGGACGAAGGGAGGGGCTCGCGCGGGCGCCAATGTGCGCTTGGCACCGCGAGACAGCCGGCGTTTTCACTTCCGCCGGAACACGATATGCTGGGCGCAAATAACTCTCACGCTCGCCTGCCGAAACCAGTACGGCCGGAACTGAAATATTTCGATCACACAATCTGATAACCGCGTATGCAGAACGCGATCCCTCTCCGACGGGTATTGATCGCCGTCGCCGCCATCGCGGCCTTCGGTGTCCAGATCGCCTCGGCGGCGGCGCAAGCCGAGCGCGACGCGCAATCGACGGCGCAGGAGGCCATTCGTCGCCTCGACCTGCAGACCGAGGTCACCCGCGAGCCGGAGCCGTTCCGCATCAGGCTGCCGCCCGAACTGCTGTGGGTAATCATCGCGGTCGCCCTCGGCGCGGTGCTCTATTCCTTCCGTGACATGATCCCGCTGCTGCGAGGCAGGGGAGGCAAGTCCTGGGCCGAGAGCGAGGAGATCGGCGCCGATATGGCGCACCGGGACCCGACCGTAGTTTTGGCGGCAGCCGATGAGCTAGCGCGCGAAGGTCGCTACGCGGAGGCGATGCACGTTCTCCTGCTCCGGGGCCTGGCGGACATCCGTGCGCGTTTCGACGAACCCTTCGCCAACTCGCTGACCAGCCGTGAAATCCTGCGCAGCACGCGTCTGCCGGAGCGGGCTCGCAATTCGCTGCGCGACGTGGTCGGCCGCGTCGAATGGACTTATTTCGGCGAGTATCCGGCTGGACAAGAGGACTATGCGGCCTGCCGTGTAAGCTTCAACGCGCTCGAACAAGCGCTGCACGGGAGCGCCGCCGCATGAGCGACCAACCGATCTTCCCGCTCCGGGTTCTAATCGGCTGGATCAGCGCCGCGGTGGCGTTGTTCGCCGTTACCCTTTATTTCATGGCCAGCGGCGACAGCAGCGGTGGTGGCGACCGCGTCGGGCCGAGTACTTTTTCGCGCTCCGCCGTCGGCTATGCCGGCATCGCCGAGGTGCTCCAGCGGCAAGGCGTTGCCGTCGTCAAGAGCCAGTACGATTCGCTTGCCAAGGCGTCGCCCGGCAGCGTCATCGTGATCGCTGAACCGCGAACCAACGCGGCATCCAAATCGACCATCCGCAGCCTTCTCGCATCCAATGCAACGATCCTGCTCGTACTGCCGAAATGGACCGGCAGACCAAGCGAAGATCACCCGGGCTGGCTCGGTTCGCTTGCCGAGGGTCAGATCGGGGATGCGAAGTGGATGCTGCGGTTGATCGCGCCCAAGGCCGAAGTGACGCGCGAGCGCAACAAAGTGCTTTGGACGACCAATACGCTGCGCATCGCGCCGAGCATCGATCAGCCGATCCAGCTCATCCACGGGCAGCCGTTGCGCCCGATCATCGCCGCTGCCGAGGGCATGCTGATCGGCGAAATTGTCCGCGGCAATCGACGCCTCTGGGTGCTATCCGACCCCGACATCATCGCCAATCAGGGATTTGGGCGCAACCCCAATGCCGCCCTCGTGGTCGCCGCAATCAAGCAGCTGCGCGGAGCCAACGGCAGCGTCATCTTTGACGAGACCGTCCACGGCTTCGTGGCGCGGCCGGCGAGCCCGTTCCTGCTGTTGTTCCGCTTCCCGTTCGTGGTGGCGACCATCCAGGGCCTGGTCGCTGTGGCGATATTGCTGTGGGCGACGCTTGGCCGTTTCGGCGCGCCGCAATCGCTGCCGCCGCCGTTAAGCGCCGGACGTGGTGGCCTGTTGCAAAACATGGCAAGCCTGATCGAATTCACCGGTCATCAAGAGACGGTCATTCGCCGTTATGTGTTGGAAACGGTTCGCGACGTCGGGCGGCAGCTGCACGCGCCGCGCGGCATTTCCGGAAACGCGCTGGTGGCGTGGCTGCAGCGGGTCGGCTCAGCACGCGGAATCGAGACTGACTGCGGCGCGGTGATCCGCCAGATCGAAGACGTCCCCGAGGGACGGCGCCGGAATCTATCGACCCTGGTGCGGCTCGCGCGTCAGATTCATCAATGGAAGGGGGAAATCATCGATGGACGTGTCAGCCATCCGCGCGGTCACTGAAGGCGTCCGCGGCGAAGTGCGCAAGGTCCTGGTCGGCCAGGACGAAACGATCGAGCTCTTGCTGACGAGTCTGCTCGTCGGCGGTCACGTCCTTATCGAGGGCGTGCCGGGCACCGCCAAGACATTGATGACGCGCGCATTTGCCGCCGCGCTCGCCTTGCAATTCGGCCGCATTCAGTTCACGCCCGATCTGATGCCCGGCGACGTGTTGGGGACCAATCTCTTCAACTTCCAGACCAACAGCTTTGTGCTGACCAAGGGACCGATTTTCGCTCAGCTGTTGCTGGCCGACGAGATCAACCGCACGCCGCCCAAGACGCAGGCGGCGCTGCTACAGGCGATGAATGAGCGCGTCGTTACGATCGACGGCAAGGACTATCCGCTCGGCGACGATTTCATGGTCGTTGCGACCCAAAACCCGATCGAGCAACAAGGCACCTACCCGCTTCCCGAGGCGCAGCTCGACCGTTTCCTGTTCAAGGTGATCGTCGATCATCCGAGCCGCGACGAGGAGCGGGAGATTGTGCGCCGCCACGGCCACCGCTCCGCCATGCCGCGGCTCGAAGACTTTGGGCTCAAGGCGATCGCCAACTCGGCGGCGCTGGCCAAGGTGCGCGAGGCGGTGACGCTCATTCGCCTCTCCGACCCGCTGGTCGACTATATCGTCGACGTGATCCGTGCGACGCGGGAACATTCGTCGCTCGAAGTCGGGGCGTCGACCCGCGCCGCCAACATGTTGGCGGTCGCCGTGCGGGCGTTCGCAATTCTGCAGGGTCGCGATTTCGTCATTCCCGACGACGTGAAAATCCTCGCCTTGCCGGTGCTGCGCCACCGGCTCACCATGTCGCCAAGTGCGGAGATCGAAGGGGTAACGCCGGATCGGGTGCTGCGCGAGGTCCTCGACCGGACGCCGGCGCCGCGATGATCAGGCCGACCCCGCGCGCAGTGCTGCTGTTCGTCGGCGGAGTTCCGCTGACATTGATCGCCGTCATCTACAACCCGAACCTGTGGCCGCTCTCGGTCAGCTATGGCATTCTGGTTGTCCTGATTGCTGCATCCGACCTCGGGCTGGCGCTCGCGCCGCGCCTCCTTGAAATCGACATTTCGACGCCTGACAAGCTCTATATCGGTGAGCGCGGCGCCGTCACCGTCGAACTCGCTGCGCCGCGCTATCGGCGCTCGGCGGGTTTCGAGCTGATCGCCGAACAGCGCGGCGAAGTCGAGCGTTCCGACATCGTTTCGGCGCGGCTTGCCGCCGGCGAAAAAGCTCGGATCGCGCTGCCGGTCGTGCCGCGGCGCCGCGGTCGCGTGCAGGTCGAGCGCGTCTGGATTCGCTGGCGAGGTCCGCTCGGACTGGTCGAATTCATCCGCAGGATCCCGGTCGACCGCACAATCGACGTGCTGCCCAATGTGCGGGGCGTGCACGGCTCGGCGCTGCAATTTTACATGCAGGAGGCGATGTACGGGATCAAAACCCAGCTGCAGCAGGGCGAAGGCGCGGAGTTCGATGCGTTGCGCGAATATGTGGTCGGTCTCGACAGCCGATTTATCGACTGGAAGCATTCGGCCCGGCACCGCAAGCTGTTGTGCAAGGAGTTCAGGACCGAACGCAATCATCAGGTGATGATGGCGTTTGATACCGGCTATCTGATGCTCGAACCGGTCGACGGCATCACCCGGCTCGACCATGCCATCAATTCCGGACTGGTGCTCGCCTGGGTGTCGCTTCAGGGCGGCGACCTGGTCGGCACTTTCGGGTTCGATGCGCAAGTCCGGCAATATGTCGGTCCGGGCCGCGGTATATCGAGCCTGGCGCGGATCGAACGCGCGACCGCGGAGCTCACCTACAATCACCAGGAGACCAATTTCACTCTCGGCCTGGCCGAACTCAGCACCCGGCTCAAGCGCCGTGCACTGGTCATCCTGTTCACCGACTTCGTCGATACCGTTACCGCCGAGCTGTTGATCGAAAGCATGCAGCGCGTCGCCAACCGCCATCTTGTGGTGTTCGTCACCCAGCGCGGTTCGGTGCTGCAAAATGCCGTCGACGCCGCGCCGAACCGGTTCGTCGACGTCGCGCAGGCCGTCATCGCCCAAGATTTCCTGCGCGAACGCAGCATCGTGTTCGAGCGACTGGAGCGGCTCGGCGTTCACTGTATCGACGTGCCGAGCCGCAGCCTGCCGATCGCGCTGATCAATCGTTATCTCATGATCAAACAGCGCGGGTTGATATGATGGCGATGATCGATGCCGTGGATGAGCGGCTGTCTTCCGCGTTGCCAGCCGCGGCGCCGCCGATTGTCCTCAAAAGCAGCGAATTTCGCAAAGGCCGCGAGGAAGGCTGGCGCGAGCTGGAAACGCTGGTGCTGCGGTTCGAGCGCCGCGGGGTGCGCGGGCTCTCGCTCGACGAATTGCAGCGGCTGCCGATGCTTTATCGCGCGGCGCTGTCGTCGCTGTCGGTCGCGCGCACCATCGCGCTCGACCGCAACCTCCTGCTCTACCTCGAGAACCTGGCGCTGCGCGCCTTCCTGGTGGTCTATGGGCCGCGCATCAGCCCGCTCGAGGGGCTGCGCGATTTCTTTCGCCGCGACCTGCCGGCGGCGGTGCGCTCGGCGCGTTGGCTCGCCGCGCTCGCCGCGCTTGCTCTGCTGATCGGCATCGCCGCCGGCTTCATGCTGGTGTTGCAGGACGAAGGCTGGCTCTCGTCGATCATTCCCTCAAGCCTCGCCGGTGGCCGCGGGCCATCGAGCACGCGCGCCGATCTGCTCACTCACGAGCTGTTCCAGCCTTGGCCGGGAGCCGCCGCAACATTCGGCTATTTCGCCAACGTGTTGTTCAACCACAACACGCTGGTCGGTATTTTCAGCTTCGGTCTCGGCCTGGCCGCCGGGGTCCCGACGGCGCTGCTGTTGATCTACAACGGACTGGTACTGGGCGCATTGTTGGCGCTGCATTACAATCGCGATCTGACCGTCGATTTCCTCGGTTGGGTCTCCATCCACGGCACCACCGAGCTTGGCGCCTTCATTCTGTTCGGCGCCGGAGGCCTGGTGATCGCCGAGAAAATGCTGTTCCCAGGCCCGTACACGCGCATCGAAAATCTGGCGCTGCACGGCCGCCAGGCGGCACAGCTGGCGGTCGGCGCCGTGCTCATGCTGTTCGTCGCTGCAATCCTGGAAGGCGGCTTCCGTCAGCTGGTGCAAAGCACGCCGCTACGCCTGACGATCGGGATCGTGGTCGGCTTGCTCTGGCTCGGTTATTTTTCCCTCTCCGGTCGCGAGGCCAAACCATGACCTTGGCCCACGAGCGCACCTCGCAGTTCTTCGAAAAAACGCGGCGCGAGCGGCGTAATATCGTCACCCCGGAAGGAGTTCCGATTCCGGTTGCGCTCGCGGATCACAGCGAACGCTTCACCGCTTTTGCGCTCGACTGGGTGATCTGGACTCTGCTGTTGCTGGCGATCTATGTGCCGCTGCTGCTGGTGGCCGGCTTTGGCAGCTTCACGCTGATCGCCATATCCATCGCACTGTTCATCGGCTTCGTGGTTCGCAACATCTATTTCGTTTATTTCGAGATCGCCTGGCGCGGCGCAACCCCGGGCAAGCGCATCGTCGGCATACGCGTCGTCGACCGCGCCGGAGGACCGCTGCTGCCGTCCGCCGTGATCGCGCGCAATCTCACGCGCGAGGTCGAAATGTTCCTGCCGCTGGGCATCCTCTTGTCGGGAGGCAAATCGGCCGGCGGCGGGGTGGACTTGATGCAGCTCTCGATCGGCGTGTGGCTCGTTTTCTTTGCGGCGCTGCCGCTGATCAACCGCGACCGCATGCGCGGCGGCGATCTGATTGCCGGTACCATGGTCATCGCGCTGCCCAAGCTCACGCTGTTGAGCGACCTCGTCGAGCGCGCGGCGCAATTCACCTTCACCGAGCAGCAGCTGCGGGCATACGGCGCCTTTGAATTGCAGGTGCTTGAGGAACTGCTGCGCCGTCCGCCGACACCGGCCGGCGCCGTGGTATTGCGGGAGGTCTGCGACAAAATCTGTCACAGGATCGGCTGGACTTCAGAGGTGCCGCAAAATCAGCTGGTGACATTCTTGCGCGACTTCTACACCGCCGAGCGGGCCTTCCTTGAGCGCGGGCAGCTTTACGGCAAAGTCCGTGCCGACAAGTTCACCCCGCCGGCGCTTCCGACGTGACCTGCCGCAACGAAACGACCCGCCGTGTCGCGACGGGTCGCATCTTGGATTGCCGCTGCTTAGACATGATCCGGAAAAGTGGAAGCCGGTTTTCCGAAAAGATCATGCTCCACCAAAAAGCTAGAGCGCCAATCGACCCAATTGAGACGATGGCGCTCTAAGCAGACAGACGGCCAAGGATTACTCGAACACGGCAGCGATTTGATCGGTATCGACGCCTTCCTTGGCGACGCGCAGGTCGTGATACATCACGACCACCACGATGGCCGAGAAGGCACCATAGAACGCGCTCCAGATCAGCTTGAGGACCATGCCGATGGTCGTGCCGACGCCGAGCGCGACCGCTTCCACCATACCGCTGCCGACGATGCCAATGATGCTGAGCACGATGACAAAGCCGAACACTTTCCAGCGATGACCCTTGGTCAAAAACTGGCTTCGCATCATGGCGTTCCAGGGACCGATCCGTTCAACCACGCATGCCGGAGTGGCGACATACCACATTGTCAGCAGCATGAAGCCCGGAAAGATCAGCGCGATAGAGGCCAGTCCGGCGAGCATTGCCGACAAAATCGCCACGCCGATGACCGGAACAAACCGGCGCCACGCATATTGAAAGGACGCCAAGATGTCGACCTGTCCGCCGCGCATACCCTCGAACGCGCCGTAAAGGACAGTCGCCTGGCTGAGAGCGCTGAGCACGATCGTCAGCACGATGCCGGTGAGAAGCCAAGCGACATCCCAGCCGGTCTGCGCCGCGCCGCTGTGGCGTTCGAACAGCAAGACCTGCGGCAGCGCGGCAACGCCGGTGACAATGCTGAAAGGCAGCAGGTTGCGCGACAGCATCGTTATGGCTTTGTTCATGGTGTCGCCAACCCGAAACTCGCGTTCGGCAACGCTGGCGGCAGGCATTAATGTGTCGGTCACGGCGATCGCCTCCTGTGATGCGATTGTTCTCGCCTTGTTGGTCGCTCACGAGCAGCCGATGGTTCACTGTCAACCATCGATAAAGGCTTACTTAATGCACAACATTGCCTGTGAATGTGTGACATACGACACCAAAATCTATCTCGCGGTTTAACGAGCCAACATCGTTACCGGCGCGATCCTTCGCTAAGAGTGTGCCCGGATCGGCCGCCGCAATTCAGCCGTCACTGGATATAGTCAGTTGCACAATTCGTTGGCGGGCGGGAAAGCCGAACAAGGTGGTATGGCCGACGTGTTGCTGAGGGCTCCACCGCTCGATCCTGATCCGCCGCTCGATCCAGACCCGCCGCTCGATCCATAGCCGCCGCTGCTCGGGCCGGTGACGACGTTGCAGAAAGTCGCGGTCATTTCCTCGATGCAGATCACGCCGGTCGTTGGCGCTTGCGAGCCAGTCGAGTGGCCGGCTCGACCAGCGGACTGCTGGCCGTTCGACGTAGCGACTTGCGCAGCCACCGGCGGCAACGCCAGGAGCGGCGTGAAGAACAGCACCAACGCCACCGTGTCGATTAACGGACGATTCATCACATGCGCCACTGGCCATGCGGCTCTGATCAGGGCGACGCGCCCCATATCCCCGATCGACTTCCTGTTCGCCGACTAAACCCCAAACCAGCGGTCAGGGTTCCAAAAGCAAAAGACGCGCCACGACCCACCACATGAAGGCCGATGCAAACGCCAACGCGGCGGGCGCGCCACGTTCGCGGCGCGGTTTCAATCTCGCCGAACTGTGCTGCGGGTCACATCTTCACAGGCCGAGCGCGGATACGAGCATCCCGACTACGAACTAAAAACGATTGAGGTGATGCTATGAAGAAGATCCTGACTTCTCTGGTCGCGGTGGCGGCGATCGGTGCAGCGGCAGTCGGCTCATCCAGCGCGGCAGAGGCGCAGGGCTGGGGGCCTGGCTGGGGCCCGGGACCGTTTATCGCTGGCGCGCTCATCGGTGGCGCGATCGTCGCGGCAGCAACGGCACCGCGTTACTACGGCGGATACGGGCCCTACTACGCGACTCCATATGGTTATAACTACGGGCCGGGCTGTCAGCGCGTGTGGAACGGCTATTACTGGGTTCGCGCTTGCTACTAAGGGCGCGACTTCATTCGATGATGGCGCCGCCACAAAGCGGCGTCTTCATTTTTTGCTCACGCGGGTTTTACCCGCGTCGGTTTGATCAGGCCCGTTTGATCAGCAAGATGGACAAACGTTAACGCGCGACGCGCGGGCAAGCGCCCGGCGCATGGATAAACATTAATGTGCGAAATGCTTTGAAGGAGCCCACGGCGCTATTAGATTGAAGCTAATAGGCCAACCGGGCGGCACACCATCCCCCGACACCCTGCCGCCCGATCAGAAGCCTAAGCTGAGGCAACAGCCTAACAACCCCGAGCATCTATGCGCTTGGGGTTCTTTTTTGTGGCGACAAAGTGCCTTTGTTCGAGCGTCGCCCATTTTGTTGAAGCCTGTGGCGCATCGGCCACAATGCAAAACCACGCAGCCGAACCCGAACGGCTCAAGCGGCCGATCGCACCGTTGCGAAAGCGCATTGTGTCAGAAAAGCAGCAGCGGCGATCCGGCCAACAATCCACCGACAAGCAGCATTGCCCATTCAGTTGCTCGAAGCGACAGCAGTCTGCCGTCGTTCACCACGTAGCGGATCATTGCCAGTACCCTTCCCCCAAGAACTGCGAGATTCTGCCCCGAGAATCTGCCCCAAAGAATTCGATGTGCCGCACCATAGCGAAGGACCGCGCAAGAAGCTGTCGCCTGGAGGCAACACTGATCTTAAAAAGGATCGCCTGAATGAAAGATCGCGCTAGAACCTGTCGCCTGGAGGCAACACCTATAAAAAAAGCCACTAGCGGCAGTCCCGGTTGGAGCGGGCACATCGACCGATTTGCAATTGGCGTGGCCGCTTCGCCTGAGCGCATACCACGCGCCCGCCAGCGTAACCCGGCCTCCTGCGGAAGAGTGCATGATGTGCGCTAATTGAGCGGCTCGGAGAGCCTGCTCGGCGTCAATTCTAATAACGTGATTGGGATTGGGCCGTTCGTCCGCATCCCCCTGGCTGTAGTCGCGGAAAGGGCCGTCACGCGCGGTGATCACCGCGCGCACACCCTCTTGCTCCGCCCGGTGAATGAAATCGATCGCGTCCGGAGTGTTGCGCATCAATCCGTCGAGGATCGGCCCGAGAATCTGCGTGCTGTTAAGCCCCATGTTCTCGTAGGCCTGGTTGACGATGAGTTTCATTGCCGCCAGTTGCGAGGACGGGATCGAGGCGAGCTGCTGCGCCAAGTGGCGGACCGTCGCTTCCAGTTCGGCGAAAGGTACAGCGCGGTTAATGACACCGACGTCGGCAGCCTCGCGGCCCGAAAGCGGTTTGCCGGTCAGTGCGTATTCCTTGGCCTTCGTCAGCCCGAGCCGATAAAGCCATAGCCCGCTCAGGTAACATCCCCACATCCGCGCGTACGGCGTTCCGATCCGCGCGTCTTCGCTGGCAATGACAAGATCGGCGCACAGTGCGGTGTCGCTGCCGCCGCCGACGCACCAGCCGTGCACCTGCGCGATGACCGGTTTTGGCGCGCGCCACATGCACATGAACTTCTGCGTCGGCGCCAACGCCTGCGCTGTGGACCAACACGACCACGAATATGCAGGCGGCGAACGTACCGTCCGACTTCCGCGCGCCCGTTTCGGTCGCGGAATTGGTCGCGGCAGCGATCTGAATCTGGGCTAAGTATTGGTCGGAGTGGCAGGATTTGAACCTGCGACCCCCTCGTCCCGAACGAGGTGCGATCCCGGACGTCTCTTGAAAGATCATCGTTTTTCGCGCGCATCCGACCCTGTTTGTTCACATTCGATTCACGCGAAGCTTTGGCCGACGTTTGGCCGGAAGAACACCGCGCACTTTGCGCCTCGCCGATCGTCGCAGTGCCAAGTAGATGGCGGCCATGAACGAACGAGAGGTCTTCCGCCGCCGTTGACCGTCGAAGATCAATCCGTCACCGGACCGGGGCTTTCACTCGCTGAGTGGGCAAACACCTGGATGTTGGCCCAACGTGAATCAGGTAAGTTGGCCGCCCCAGGCATCGAGACCGATGGTGTAGCATGTCACAGCATGCCGAGATGAGTAGCGGGCCTACGACCCCGCCGATTACCTGCTCCGCCGCGGCTCAACGCATGCACGCCCACCGGAAAAGGCGCCAAGCGGGCCTTCGTTGTCTGACGATCGAGTTACGCGAAACAGAAGTCACCGAGCTAATCCGAAGGAAGCTCCTGGAAGCCGGTGCGCGTCACGACATTCACGCTATCCGCAGCGCGCTTCACCGGCACCTAGACGAGAGCTTAGGTGCATGAAGGGGTCCTCTGATCTCGCGCCCCATTTCCCTCCTCCAAAATACTCCGGAAATATCGTATTTTATCCGAACCGCTCTGAAAGCCTTGATTTTCCCGGACTAAAAAACCATGGGCAGACCCAAAGGCGCACGAAACAAATCGACTATCATCAAGATGGCCGAAAAGGAATTGGTCGATGAGAAATACGACGGCCAAACTCTCGATTGCCTGTTCGTCATCGAAAAGGCGATGAAGCACTTTTACATCCAAGCTGAAACCGGAAAGGCCGTTGGCCGTAGCCCAGAACAGGTAGACGAGGACTATCGCCAAGCCGCGGCAATGGCCAACCTAGCGGTTCCTTACAGGCATTCACGCCTTAGCGCAGTGAAGCTTGCTGGTGACCCGAACAATCCAGCCCGGTTCAAGGACGATGCCACCGCCGACGAGCTACGCGCGGAGCTTATGAAGCGGCTTAAGATTTTGGTTTCGGCGGGCCTGATCGACCTAAAAGCTTTGCCGGTGCCTGATGGGGGAATAGCGAATCAGTCGATACCCGGCGGCGCTCAATCGCGGATCAACGAGGAGTGACTTTTACACGACCCTCGTGCGAACTGTGTCAATCGGTGCCAGCAGCGCAATTTGCTGTGCCAAATAGCGCTGCATTCTGCCGGGAGGAGCAACAATGGACACCGTAAGTCGAACGCGCCTGGATGTGCCCGAGCCCTATCTAACACCCGAGCAATTGATATCGCGGGCTCGCGCGCTCCGGCCGATGGTGCGGGCAGAGGCAGAAGAGGCAGAGCAGCGTGGCTACTACTCCGAGACGTTGCACAACGAGTTCACCAAAGCGGGCTTCTACCGGTGCCTTCAGCCGCGCCGGTTCGGCGGCTATGAATTCAGCATCCGCACCTTCTTCAAGAGCATGATTGAAATTGCCGCAGGCGATCCGGGCATCGGTTGGTGCCTAACGCTGGCCTGCGGCCATGCCCTGCAGATCGGCACTAATTTCGACGAAGCGGCGCAAGCCAGAATTTTTGGTCCTGACGGCCATTTCATTGCGCCGTATTCACCGAGCGGGCCCTCGGCTGACGCCGAATGCGTTGCCGTGGCCGGTGGCTATCGCGTCAAGGGCAAATGGCGCTACGCCTCAGGTGTGCCCTATGCCACCCACTTCATGGGGTTGGCACCGCTCAAGCGCTCGCGTCCGGGCGGCCCGACGCGCAAGCTTGTTACCGTTGTGGTGCCGCGCGACCAATTCGAGATGCTCGACGATTGGCACGACATGTTCGGCCTCAAAGGCAGCGGTTCGAACAGCGTCGTCATCAAGGACGCATCAATTCCCGAGGATTTCGTGGATGAGACCATTTTCGCAGACGAAGGCAGTGGGGATATGCCGGGCGTCAAGCTGCACGGCAATCCCCTGTACAACGGGATTTTCATGGCCTTCGGCGCGGGGGAACTAGCCTGTTCGCAGGTCGGCGCGGCCTGGGCCGCATTGGAGGAGTTTGAAAAGCATATCCGCACGACGAAGCCACTGCTGTCGTCCAAACCGATCTTCAAATATCAGCATCACGACTGGCAACGCATCTTCGGGCTTGCACTATCGATGACCCATGCCGCTGAAGCCGTGTTGCTGCGCAGCGCGGAGCTTTATGTCGAATATGCCAAGGCGCGAACGGAGCGCACCGGCCAATTCACGCAGAAGGAAACAATGTTGTTGATGGGCATGCAGCATCAGGCCGCGCGCATCGCGTGGGAGGCGGGGTATGATTTGTTCCGCGCCTCAAGCTCGGCGAGTATCCGCGATGGTCAGCCAATGCAGCGGTTCTTTCGCGACTTCGCGACGTTCCGTAACAACCCGGTCCATCAGCCCGATTTCGCCGCGACCCGCATCGCGCAAGCCTATTTCGGGCTTCCAATCGAAGACTTCGATTTGTGACCGTCCACGACGTCTGGGGAGCATATGATCGCTATGTTTCGATGCATCGGCGGAGAAAATCGCAGGGGGGCAGTTGTGATTTTCCACATTGCGAACTGTGTCAATCAGTGTCACGCCGCGCCTTGTGTCGTCTCAAACAGTGCCAGCCTCGATCAGTGGACCGCCGCACAGATGCCGAGGGCCTTCCTGACACGATTTGGCACCGACGGTCGTTGACGGCGCGTGGTATCATCTCGTTATGCAACCGTATCCCTGGGATCCCCTCCTCAGAACTTCTTGAAGCATTCCCCTAAATTGAACATTTGCACGCTACCACACTCCACCACGTTGTTGCTGCCGTCCTGATGTACTTCGATGCTGTAACTGCGTCCATTCGTACACATGACATTCCAGAATGTGTCATTCTCATTTGTCGGCGGAACGGGTAGTTGCGGGCGACGATCACCTTTGGGCTGCGGAATGTCTTTCATCGTGCCCTGATAGAATGCTGTCTTGCCCTTGCATCCTTCGCCAACGATTTTGCCGAGGATGTCGGCTTGACGTTGAGCCGACATTGCAAGGAGCGAATCGTTTGCGGGATTATTTACGTCACCGGCCCAAGTGATCGTTGTTGACAGAAAAGCGGCCAGCGGGAACGCGAAACGTAATGCGTCCCTCCTTGATGGACTCACTGCTCTTACTTCGATCCTCATTGTCCCTCCCCTCAGCATCCTGATCTCGGTGGGGAGAAGTCGCTTCCGGCAGATGCAACAGGGGCAATTTAGTTTAGCCCTAAAATTTGGGCTCCGGAATCGGGCCTCTAGCTGGCGTGAAGTAGCTTGTGGGTGTGAGGCGACCATCATTAGGCGCTCTGGATATTGTGGCCCGTTGCGGGCTGCCGCGATTTGAACCGCTTGCCGCCGAATTTCGACACACCCTTAGAGCAAGCCCAATGGAGGGTGCCATGACAAACGGTTCGAGCGGCCTGCAACAGCATGACTATTATCTCGTACAACTCGACGGGCGGACAAAATCGAAGCATAGGCGCTTCATCGATGCATTGCGCGTGGGCTTGCAACTGAGGGATCAGTTCCCAGCGCACATCGTCAAGGTCCGGTCGGCTGAAATGGTCCAGCGGACCACGTTGCACTAGTCCGCGGTGGAGGGAAAAGGCTCTGGGTCGATCCGACCACGGCTGCCGCCAATATGATTTGGACCGACCTTAACCACTTCGACGCATGCTCCCAGACATTGCGAACCGTCCCCGAGGCAGGACTAGGCGCGAGACACCGATGAAAGTTGACGTCTCCACAGCATTGGATTGCTCCGCCGCCAAGGCGTGGGGTGAGGTGCAAAAGAGCGCGCTTCTCCTCCACGTTATCTGGCCGCTTGCCCGGATAGGCACATTCGGTCTGCCGGACTTGCCCGAACAATGGAGCCAGGGGCAGACGGTGCAATGTCGCCTGTACGTTTTCGGGTTCATTCCAATCGGCGTCAGGGACCTTTATTTTCAGAGGATTGACCAAAATGCCTATTGCATCGTCACGCGGGAGAGCGATCCGGTGGTCCGAAGCTGGAATTACACGATCGCGATCACACCGTCAGGACCCCACCGATCTATTTATCGTGACGTGATCGACATCGACGCCGGCCACTTGACGGTGCTGGTATGGGCCTGGACCAATTGGTTCTACCGGCATCGCCAGCGGCGCTGGCGGGCGCTGGCTAAGACTTTATGACGACCAAAAAGGTCGCGAGGGCTGATAAGCCACCTTGGAGACTGGACAAGTTGGGACCGCGTGCTGGAAACCGCGGGCGACTTGGGCCACGCTTTCCACTAAGAAAATCAGCCGACAGTGATCTCCTGCGGAGCCACTGCATACTCAGCCAATGGCCTGCCGCAGTAACGGGCGACCAGCTTTTGGAAAGCGGCATTGGCGGTTGTCTCCGATCCCTCGAACCGTCTTAGAACGAGCCTATCAATTCCGAGGTCATCCCCGCTGATATGGGCGATCACATCGATCTTAGTTGTATCGGCCAAGAATGTGCGCATGACGATCCCCCCTGCAATTACCGTCCGACGACGACCCAACGCCAGTCATCCACCGTGGTTCCTCGAAAAGCAGAATTTGTCCACTGGATTGGATGACCACGTCGCGGATCTCGACGGCGGTCACTTGCGACGGGCTGATGGCTGATGGCACCCTGCACCTAGCCCTCGCACCGATTGGCACTGGTTACGCCGCCCACGGACGCCCGCGATGGCGCACGAGCCACCGAAAGCGGAATAGCCACTCGTATCTGCGCTCTAGCAAACGCCGCCATATAAACTTTACAACCGTGTGGCCGACTACCCGCGTTTAGTATTGGGCGATGTCGCCGACTAATATGCGTGAAGCCGCCGTACTCGTTGCTTGAGACGCTAAAAGCGCGGCGGAAGGTTGTCATGCAAGTCACCGACGTCCGCGCCGTGATTGCCATCGGTCGCAGCGGTCAGTTCGGCCTCCGCGGCCGTCTGCCGTGGGAGGGCAATCGCGGCCGCGAATACGTCATCGATGTCGAGCGTTTCTTCGAGTTGACGCGCGGGCACGTTCTCATCATGGGTCACCGCACCTTCATCTCCGTCCCGGACTTTGCCTTCAAGGACCGCGACATCATCGAGATTCATACCTCCGACAGGCCGGCTGACGTGCTGGCGCGTTTTCCGCGCCGCATCGTTTTCATTGGCGGCGGCCCGCCCGTATACGCGGCCTATGCGCCCTTCATCCGCCATTGGGACATCAACCGGCTGCCTTATGACGGTGAGGCTGACCGTTGGTTCGATCCCGCTTGGCTGGTCGCCGGCGGTACGCGATCACTGTCCGGGGTTTGATATCCTTGTCTACCTCGTCCTCATCATCGAGGGGTTCTAACTCCTCCTCGAAAATGCCTTCTGGCGGCGATACCGCCGGGCATCGTTTCGCCGGCCACAGCGATAGTTCGCCACCGCGGCTTCAAGCTGCGCGCGAAGCGCAGCCTTGCTCGGTGTGGTCATGAAGGTCCCCCGACCCTGAGGCGACTCGATAAGCCGCCCCCTGCAATCAACCCCGGCCCCGAAACGGGGCAGTGTTAGGGTTAGACTCGCGCGCAAATGCGCTTGTGTCAAACAGTGCCACGATGCATTGGAGGGAGTGCCGACCTGATGAGCCGTTTCCAGGAAGGCCAAAGAGAATGCATAGACGAACCTTCCTGCGCCTTCGGGCCCGAGCGGAAGCGGCGATGTCCGGTAGATGAAGTTATAGGGTAGTGACTTTTACAAGGTCTTTATTGCGAACCGTGTCAATCAGTGCCGTGACCGATCATGTTTGGAGCGTGGCGGACATGGTCGCTATGAGGTGGCCGAACCGGCTCCAGCGAAACGCGGAGCGTATCGAAAACGGGCAGCGTAGGGAGAGAAGTATGCGTCTGAAACGAATAGGCGATGCCGCAGGCCGCGACGAATGGTCGGATTCAGCCGATTATAGTTCTAGCAGCCCCTATCGCGGTGACCTCGATGACGGCCAGCGTGTATATAACCATTTCAGTAATTTTGGCTCGGGCTTGCAGAACACAAATCTTTTTAGAGTGTCATTGGAGTGGTCAGACGTGGAGGCAATCATTGCGGCCTTCGTCGAAATGGGGCATCCCAAAGCCGCACGCCTAGAACGCGCAAAAAGGCTTAGCACGGCGGTTGAACAGATTGCCCAAAATTCAAATTGAGGCGCTACCCGCGGCAGCGTAAATGCGTTTGTGTCAAACGGTGCCGGCGTCGATCAGTGCCAAAGCGTGAAACAACCCAGCCCGCAACCACCAACCGCCGGTTTTGGAGTATGGTGCAAGCCGTCCATCGATCAGGCCCAGGTGGAAAAGCTCAAAGCCGATGGCCTCGGCGCTACCGAGATTGCCGGCGGCTGAACATTGGCCGTGCTTCGGTCTATCGCGTATTGGCGGACGCCGACTAAATATCGGTTGCCGGTGTCTGAACCGCTTACTGGGTGAGTGGCAGACTTCCGCTAATCGGACGGCCGGACGGTCCCATCTCATAAGTTATCCACATTTCGTCACGTGTTCGCCATCATCGACAGGAACAAGAACGCCTTGCATCGTGGGGATGCGGGACTTGGAGTGTGGAACGCGACCACCTTGTGCGTTCCACGCCGCCATTTCGGGGAAGACTTTTGCACCCGGCTTGGAGGAGCCCCCGATGTTCAAAATGCCCGCATATGATCCGGTCGGAATTGCAATCCTGGGATTTGGTGTCTTGGCCGTGGTGGCTCTGGGATTTGCCTTTTACTGATCGGCAAGCCCTTTCCGCTCAATTCGATAAGTCTGCGTAGAGAGTGCCGCTATGCTTCTCCCAATGGACTTCCGGCGTCAGGCGCGCGTGTGCGCGCGCTTAGCCGAAGACTGCGATGATCGGCACCTAGCCGAGCGCCTCGAAGCAATGGCTTCGGATTTGCTGGCTCAGGCTGGCGCTATCGAAGAGTTGCCCAGTGAACGGATCCGATACCAGGAACGAAATTGTTTTGTGCTTTCGTAGCCGGCGGTGCGCGGCCTCGCCTGGGACACCGCAAAAGTCCTGAATACGACCCTATGCACGGCGCTCGCCCCCGACCGCTTCAAAGCGTAGGGCGGCACTAGTTGCCGGGAACGGGTAGTGAGTCCCTTGAATAAGTCTGCCGAAACGGGCCTCTAGGCCGCATCTCAAACTGCGCCTATTGTGTTTGCATGGGGCGGGTATTCATTCCCATTTTTTCGGTGCTTGGGGCGGCCACCGTTGCAATCCTATCTGAGGTCGTCGCGCACAATTGCTTTGGCATCGCTATCGATGCGATCCGCACCGACGCCCTTCGAGCCGCTTGCGCTGTCATTGTTCTAACGTTTGGAATCATAGTGAAGCGGAACAGGTAATGCCGAACCCTCGCAAACGCCCCAGGGGACTGCTCCCAATCGGCCAAGCTGGTCGTGGACATCGCCACGGGCGAGGTCTCCCATGCTTGAGAAGCGGGGCAAACACCCCGCGTGTGTCGCGCGTGGCAATGGCTACTTTCTGCTTTTGACTCGGTGTTCCTCAAAGCGCCGCAGGTTCGCCTCGAACAGGCGAAGTGTTCTTTCGGCCTCCAATGTATGCACCCCAGCAGCCCTCAAACGGACTATCAGGCCCTTCTGTTGTTGTGTGATGCGCCGCCCTTCGGCGACGAGCTCCTCGGCGCGGCGAAGATTGTTTTCGCTGGTCCGGCTTGTTCTTCATGCCGGGTCACGTGATGGTCAAGTTAAGCAAGTCAGCGACAGGCCCTAAGGATTGATCTGTCTTAGTGTGCGGTGAAACTTTCCTCAGCGAGTTCCGCCAACGTGCTAACGGTGCTCGGTCTCCGGGCGCGGCGATTGCGTCATTCTGGGTCCTCGTGGCCGTTCTTCTCGCCGGCTGCTCGACAGGCGACGGGGTAGGTTCGTTCATCGTCGATCCCGGTCACTATTCCGTTTATCACTGCGATGGCCTTGCGGCGCGATTAAAGGTTTTGCTCGCGCGGGAACAGGAAATCGGGCGAGCAAAGGCAGCGGCGTCTTGATCGGAAACCTCGCGTCTCGCGTTGACTAGGGCGATGCGCGCCTGTAGGGGCGACCTCAGTTTGTGGTATCTGAATATGCTCGTACTTACTTGCTGGAAAGTTCGGAAAAACCTAGTCTCATGCTTGCTAGACTTGCAACCGCGAGTGCGGAGGTCGTTATGCCGGCGCTGAACGCGGGAATAACACCTCCTGGGCAAGGCGACCGCGACACCGTCTGGAACATCCTGGGACAGACCTATTATCTCAAGGAAGTCTGCGATACGTCGTTCGCTTTCGAGGTCGTCGGCGAACCCGGCACCTTCGTGCCGGCGCATATCCACCCGACACAAGACGAATTCATCTACCTCATCGAAGGCGAGATGGAACTGACGCTCGACGGGCGTCCGCACGGTCTTACCACAGGTGGACTTGCGCGAATGCCCATGGGCGTTCCGCACAGCTACAAGAACGTCGGCAATAAAACGGTGCACGCCCTGTTCTGGGTTACCCCGACGCGCAAGCTGTATGAATTGTTCACCCGGATTCATAATCTCACGGATCCGGTCGAAGTGGTCGCGATCTCGGCCACCTGCGAGGTGAATTTCCTGCGGCCGGCAGCATGAGGTCGCACCGGCGCTAGGACGCGATGAGGCGTGTCTGGCTTGTTCGAAAGCGTCAGCCTGAAATGCAGTCGTCTTAGAAGCGTTTTTCAAAAGCTTCGGCGGTTTTGCGAGTCGCGTTGGGCAGGCGCAGAACCTCAGGCGGCGCCAATTCAATTTTGCACAAGGGTGTGGACCCCATGTACTGGCGCGTCGCGCTGCTGGTCTTGTTGACCACGAGCGTACTACAAGCCAAGGCCGAGCCGCCCGACGAGCAAGCACTACGTCTGCTCAATCACTACCGCCAGCTCGCCGGGCTGACGCCGGTCAAGCTCGATCGAAAGCTCAGTGCGGGATGCATGGAGCATGCAAATTACATGCTGCAGAACCAAGGCACCGACGCGATGGTTGGGCTCAATCCTCACACCCAGCGGTCGAGCCTGCCTGGCGCGAGCGCCGCAGGTGCGGCATGTGCGAAGGCGGCCGATCTGTTCCCCAGGGTCTCCGATCTCGGCGTCGCGATCGACGTCTGGATGGCCGGCATGTACCACCGCCGCCCGATGCTCGATCCCCAACTCGAGCGGATCGGCGTCGGTTATGCCCGCCTTCCCGATGGGATGCTGACGGCCGCGTTGAGGTTCGAAAACGCCAGGCGCAGGGCCGGTACCTGGCCCGTCGCGTATCCTGCGGACAAGCAGACAGACGTTCCACTAGATTATGGCGCCGAATTCCCCAACCCGATCCCCAACCAAGGCACCGGAGGCTATGCGATCACGCTACAGTTTCCACCGTTCGATAAGGTCACCGACGTTACTGCGAAGCTCACCGATGCCAAGGGCAACCCCGTTCAGTTTTTCCTTTCTGATCCTGAACATCCGGCAACGTCGTTCGGCCAGTTCGGCCTGATCTGCCTCATTCCGAAGCTGTCACTCCAGGCACAGAATGCATACATCATCCGGATCGATGCAACTTGGAACGGCAAACCCGGCACCTGGACATGGAGCTTCTCGACGGTCTCGCTGCGCGGGATCGAAGCGTCCGATGATCGCGCGGTCGCCGGCGCGATAAATGTCGCGAAGTCTGGTCCACGGCACAGTCGGTTTCGGCGGGATGAGGAACGGCGAGACGGTTTTCCTTCAACTCGCCGCGGGCGAAGGGAGCCGTTACAAGATGCTGTCGGTGATCATCCCGATCGCCGTGTGGCGGCAGATCGCTGGGACCGCCGAGCCTGGATCGTTCAAGGGCAAGATCATCGAAGTGCAAACGACGCCGCAAGTCGTCAAGGGTAATTACGTAAACATGACGATCTCGGCCGCCACGCAGCTTCGTGTTGTCGCTGCGCGGTGATTAAGCGCTCGCGACTGAACAAAGCGCGCATCGCGAGGCTAACCCGGAATCACGTGCCTCAACCGAACCCCGGAAGCGGATTTGCTGCTAGTCGCGCGCCTTGATCTCCCGCGTCAAGATGCCGTGCTCGTCGACTACCAATCGCCGATCCTCATCCTGATCGCGGGCGACATGCCCTGGTTGCCGCCGGCTCGCTCAGCGCGCAGTCGATGCCTGAGTCGCAAGCGCTCGATCTCTAGCTCAACTAACAAATCGGAATCGTAAGTCATGACCCGTCCCCCGACGATGCCGAGTCCCAGCCTTCGCCCAAAACGTGGCGACGAGTGGGCGAGATCTGGGCAGCGGCGTGGACAATTGGGCGCATGAAGTCAAGTCAAGAACCGAGAGCAAGCATCAGGCCGCCGCGCGGAGCACAATCACGTTGAGCGTGACCGCACAACGAAAGACTGAGATATACGTCCTAGTTCGGGACGAGCGGGCCTCAAGCATCTTCTTGAGGATTGTGCGCGCCTGCTCAGATTTCAAACGAGAACGGTTCGTGCTGCTTCGACTTACCCTCAAGCTTTTGCTTCAGCTCATTGGCCTCAGCAAAGATCGCATCGATAATCTTCTGTCGTTCAGCTTCCGTGGATTCATTGGTTGGCGCTGCTAGATTGCCGATCCTGCGAATCGCAATGAGCGCTTATCGACACGCCGTGGTGCCAACCGCAGAAAGCGCTCCCGTCGTGACTCACGTCCGGATTCAGTAAACAAATTGCTAGCTGCTCCCGTTGCCTGCTCCATCCTACGAATCGACCTTGAACGCATCCGGTGGCGAATTACGAAAAAGGAGTCGGATGTCTGCCCTTGGACCTGTCATTCCTTCTTTGGGTATTTGCCGACGAAGATCACCGCACGACCCGCGGCAACGTCATGACTGATTGGGTTGAAGGATAGCTCGATTTCGCCGTGTGTCGCCGCAGCGAGCGCATCCAACACTTTGAGCGCGTCTGAAATATTATCGGAGGTGACCTCTATGCCCTCATCGAGAGCTTTTTCTGGCACGGGACTAATGACGCTCTCGACCCCAGCGAACCGTGCCGCGTCATCAATGTCCTGCGCGAAGCCGAAACAGTCGCAGTCCATATAGGTCGCAATAGCTTCACCTGGGGACTTTGGAATCGCTTTTAGCTTCTGCCCGAGTACTGTCTTCTGTTGATCGGTGAGACGCGGCCATGACTGCGCGCTATCTGCAGAGGCTCTACTGCATCGCGACAAACTGATCGCGATCACAATGCCGGTGAGCAGAGCCAAGATGGTCCAGAATTTTCGCATGTGACGATCAGGTCGGAGCCATTTTGCGCATCGGGCGCATCTCGGCTCCGGCGGCCTTCTTCGTCCGATCCCGTTCTTCAGCAAGCGACATCGACGCCTAGTTAGCTTGATTTTGCGCGATGGTCGGGGCGTTTTGGCATTAAGGTTTATGGAGGCTCGGATGCTGTCAGTAGCGGTGTTTGAGCGCCAATTCCCCGGTTGCGGACGAGGCAATCGCATGAGGGCAACCATTAGCAACACTTAGGTGGTCACGCGACTTTGCGCGAGCCGCACACGTCGAGAGCCAGCGGACGTGACTACCGCGCCGTGTGTGCGAGATTGATGGCGGGAGGGTTTATCGAGGGTGTGTCGATGTCCGCCAGTTCTAGCCGACATCCATTCTTGTCGATAAATCAACTCTAAGCTGATCGCACAGCCGGCATCTACGGACGATATTCATCCGACCCATTTTGGTTTAAAATGTCCTTATGAAAATCAGGCTCGGGGGTTTTCCCTGCCGGCAAATGCGGGTCGTGCGGGGTCTAACGTATGCTGTGCTGCTGATACTTGCCGCCTGCGTAGGCGGGACGACCAGCGCCGGCATTTATACGATGCCGTGGGACCAACAGCGAGGGCCTAATCCCGTCTTCGCCCGCCAGGTCGTCGCCTACCCGACGCACGAGCCGCCGGGAACGATCATCATCGATCCGGCCAGTCATTTTCTCTACTTCATCCACGATGCCGGACAAGCCATTCGCTATGGCGTGGGCGTCGGGAGGGAAGGCTTTGTCTGGTCCGGGCGTGCGACAGTCCACAGCAAGCAGGAATGGCCCGACTGGTACCCGCCTGCGGAAATGTTGGTTCGCAAGCCGGAGCTCAGACAGTACATGGCGCAAATGCCGGGAGGTCTTGGAATGAAAGGCGGTCCCGAAAACCCACTTGGCGCCCGCGCCATGTACCTTTATTCCGGCAACAAGGACACCCTATACCGCATCCACGGCACCAATGAACCCTGGACCATTGGCACCAACGTCTCGTCCGGCTGTATCCGCCTGACGAACGAGGACATCGTTGATCTCTACAACCGCACGCCAATCGGCGCGAAAGTCATCGTGTTCGGGACCGGCAACCCGGTCGCCGCTGGGCAATAGGGCCGCCGCTGTCACGCGGCGTGAGCGGCCGCAGCTATGCGCCGACTGGTGGCCATTCTGCTCGAAAGGGACTTCGCCCGAATTCAGGCAAAGTGTTTCAGCGTGGTGTCCATGACGATGTAGAAGGACTACGCGACTAATCCCGCGGCGATCGTGGCCTCGACGCTTAGCGCTTAAACGCGATCCGACCGAGGAAGGGTGGCTGCCGCGCCCGGCACCGGGTCACATCGCAACCTTGCCGGCGAGGGGAAGCACCGTCATGGCTTGTCTCCCGCGAACAATCGATATCGTCTCATACGATATCCTTCCTTTGTTAGCGTGTGCACTTCGGCCGGCGTCTGCAGCGTCACCAGCAGAAGGATCATTGCGCGTGAGAAGTGTCAGCTTGCTGAAACAGTGCCACTAGTCCCCCACCGGGGGGATACGCCAGCTTTGGCACTGATCGGCACCGGCACTGTTTGACACAAACGCATTTGCGCACGTGGCACTGATTGACACAGTTCGCACGAAGGATCGTGCAAAAGTCACTCCCCGTTGATCCCCGATTGATCGACGCCGGGTATCGGCTGATTCGCTATTCCACCGGCCGGGGCCGGCAGCGCCTGCAAGTCGATTAGCCCGGCCGAGATCAGTATTTCCAGTCGCTTCATGATCTCCGCCCGTAGCTCTTCCGCCGTCGCATCGTCCCTGAAATGCACAGGATTGTTCGGATCCCCGAGTATCTTCGTCGCCGTCAGTTTCGAATGTCGAAAAGGTGCCGCCAAAACCGCAAGATGTGCCGCATCCCGGTAATCCTGGTCTATCTGCTCGGCTTTGCGCCCCTTGCGCGGTTCAAGCGCCCGCCGAAAGAAATAGGATGCCGCCACCTCGATCATATAAAGCGTGTCAAAGATTTCGCTCGGATCACGCAGTTTTCCGGCTTTCGCCTCGGCCTCGCGAACCAGCGTGCGGCGATTTTTGGCGCCCTTCGGTCGACCCATGATATTTCCGTCCGGAAAACAGTGATTGTTCAATAGAGCTTGCGGATAGATACGATATTTTTGGAGTATTTTGGAGGAGCGAAATTGAGCGCGAGGCCGGGAAGGCGAACTATACGACTGTCATTTTGAAGACGCTGGTCTCGGGAGTAGGGCCTCGGAGTTGATGTGTGGAAACCTCGGACTGCGCGGACTTTGTCGGCCTTGCTCGAACAGCTTGTCGTCCGAGTCACTGACAATCACTGCGGCAACGTCTGGAATTTGGGGGGGCAAAGCAGAAGTGCATGGCGCGCGCTCAAAACGTCGCTGATGCCCTTTTTGGATATCGGCGACTACTAGAATGATGCTGGGCCCGCCGGTTGTCGAGGTCTCACTTCGGGCGATACATTTGGTGCTTACGATATTTCGCCCTATCGTCCGAGCGTAAAACTGAAGCGGTAGGAAATGCACGATGCGTCTGCACAGGGCTGTTGCGCGGTTGCGCGTTGTCGGGATCGCTATCTGCGTCACAATCTGTACTCTGCAGTCGGATGCGCAGGAGGTGTTATCTCAGCCCACCGCCGCCCCCGACCTGCAGTCGATTATCGATGCAAAGCGTCTGCGAGTGGCCGTTACACAATTTGATCTGCCGTCTTTCCACACGCACCGACCAGACGGCACACTCGTCGGCGCAGAGATCGAAATTGCCCAACAAATTGGGCAGGCGTTAGGGGTGAGGGTCGAATTCATTCAAGATGCTGATTCATTTGACGCTGTGGTGGATTTGGTTGCGACAGAGCGCGCCGACATTGGCATCAGCAAGTTATCCCAAACCTACCGTCGTTTGCACCGCGTTCGATTTTCCGAACCTTACGTCACTCTTCGCCACGCGCTGCTATTTAATCGTGCGGCGATCGCCCGGGAGGCAAATGGGCGGCCGCCGGCCGCCGTTTTGCAACGGTACCGGGGCCGGATCGGGGTTATTGCTGGCAGCGCCTACGTCGATTTTGCCATGACCAATTTCCCCGAGGCGAGCGTAGTAAAAGCGCCCACGTGGGACGATGTGGTCACGAGCTTGTTGGCTGGACAGGTTGATGCCATTTACCGCGACGAATTCGAGATTCGGCGTATTGTCAAGATTAGCCCGGCGCTCAACGTACAATTTGGTACGGCAGCGATAACCGACCAAAATGCTCTGCTGTCGATTGCCATCTGCGATACGTGCTCCAAGCTGCAGGAACTCATCAACTATCATCTTGGGCGAACCAAAAACAACATTACGTCGAAAACGTTGCTTGAGTCTGACGCACGCAAATGATCCAGATGAGCCGCTCGGGTTTCTCGCTTAAAGCGCTATCGCACTCGATCAATCGGCCGTCCATCACGTTTGCTGCAATCGCTATAGCCTTGGCGCTAGGCGCAATGCAGTTCCCCTTCCTCCAGTATCTTCGGCCGATTGGTGATTTCTACATCGCGTTGCTCAAAATATGCGTTCTCCCGTTTTTGCTCTCGACGATACCTTTGGCAGTGCGTTCGGCCATGACCAGCGGATCGGCCGGCGGAACGCTGAGGTCGTTGGTTATTTGGATCACGATTACGATGGCGGCCGTCGCGATCGTGACGGTAGGCGTTACGAGCGCAATCTTCCATTACGCGTCCGTGGACGAACAAATGATCGCGAAGATCGGCGCATTGGTCGGGCAATCGGCCGATGGCATCGACGTCGAATTTGCCATCAACCCAAGTCACGACCCGCAGAGCACTGGGAGCGGTGAAACCGGAATTTTTTCCGTCATTCCGACCAACATATTCGCGGCGCTTTCGTCGAACGACAGTGTGCGTGTGCTAATATTCGCGCTTGTCTTTGGCATCGGAATGGTAATGACCGAGCGCCAATCCGGGCATTCAATATTCGGCGCGTTGCGACACGTTCAGGCCGTCTGCATCACGATTTTTGATTGGTTCAGCCTCCTGGTGCCGATAGGGATTGTGGCTCTAATTGCTCCACAGGTTGCGCTGTTGGGGCCAGATGCCTTCACCGTCCTTGCGCTATTTGGCTACGCATTTTTTGCAACGAGCTTTCTCCTGTTGTCGTGCGCCATATTGGTTTGTGCACTGTCGCTACGAGCGCCCCCGGGCGCAGTATTTGCTGCCTTGCTGAAGCCTATGATGCTTGGTGCATCGACGCGCAACAGCTGATCTGCATTCCCATCGCGTTAGAGGCGTTGAAGGACGATCTAAAGATAAAACGAGAGACATGTGATCTCTTCATTCCTCTGGGTTTTGCCACCATCCGGTTCGGGACCATTGTGTATTTTATTGTAGCAACAGCGTTCATGGGTACGTTGATGGGCCGTCCGTTTGGTTTGGCTGATCTTGGCTTGGTCGCGGCATTTTCGATAGCGGCTGCCTTCGCGACGCTTGGTCTTAACGGTCTCGCTGCTCTGGCGCCGCTCGCGGTCGTCCTGCGCCCGTTCGGGCTCTCGTATGAGGTTGCAGTCCCACTAATGATAATAATTGATCCGCTTGCGGAACTGGTTCGGGTTATGTTGAACGTCGCAATCAATTGTATGATTCCTACACTCGCGACAAGGCGAGAAGCCAAACAGACGCTGTAAACATTAAGTTTCGTCCGTCGGGAGGCGATGTGTGGCGACAAGCCTGTTCGTTTACGGCCGCATCATAGTCGGTGCTGGCGATCAAACCGCATCACCTCTGCCCGCGAACAGTTTGACGACATCTTACTGCGCGCCTCAACGAGCGCTAACGCATTTTCAGGATGATGACCTGATCGCTAGTTGGATCGGTCGTCTTGCGGAGTTTAGCGACCTCCGCCGCTGTGACCGCCGGCGCCTGGTTGCCCCACCCATTGCGGATGAAAGTGACAACGTCGGCGATCTCCTGGTCGGAGTGCTGCTGCCGGAATTGCGGCATGCGATAGGGGTCCGGAGTCCCTTTGACGACCAGCGGATTCGAGCCGTTCAGCACCAGGTTGATTAGCGATGACGGGTCGGTGTCGAGCACGATCGGATTGCCAGCGAGTGCCGGTGTGTACGGGCCGAAGCCCTTGGCGTCGAATCCATGACAGTTCACGCAGGTGCCGGCGTAGATGATCGCGCCTGGTTGCGACGCGTGGCCGGAACGCAGCGCCGCCGTTGTCGCGTCGTCATAGGCGACAGGCTGCTGTGGGGCGGTCGCCGGCAGCGATTTCAGATAGACCGCGATCGCGTTGATATCGCTGTCCGACAGGTACGGCGTGCTATTGTTGACGACGTCGATCATCGAGCCGAACGCCGTCTCGGCTCGATTGTGTCCGTTTTTGAGAAAGTCGGTGAGATCGTCCTTCGACCAGGTGCCAAGGCCGGTGCGAATGTCGCCGCGCAGGTCGGGCGCGTACCATGCGTCCAGCAGCGCTCCGGAGAGATAGGCCGGCCTGCTCTCGTCGAGCGCCTTTTCCTGCCAGGCAAAGCCGCGCGGGGTGTGGCAGGCGCCGCAATGGCCGAAGCCCTGTACCAGATAGGCGCCTCTATTCCAGTCGGCGTCATGGTCGCTCTTGACGACATAGCTGCCACTGGTGGTGAACACGAAACTCCAGATCGCAAGCGGCCAGCGGAAACTCAGGAGAAGCGGGAATTTCGTTCTGCAAATTCTGCTGGCGAACCGGTGGCACCTGTTTCATAAAGAAACCATAGAGCGCCGCCACGTCGGTGTCGGTCAGCTTGGCGTAAGACGGATAAGGCATCGCCGGATAGAGCCAATGACCGTCCTTGGCGACGCCCCGCCGTAGCGCGCGATCGAAATCGGCAAGCGTGTAGCCGCCGATGCCGGTGTCGGGGTCCGGCGTGATATTGGTCGAATAAATGTTGCCGAGCGGTGAGCCCATTTTCAGCCCGCCAGAGAATGCCTGGCCTCCCGGTACCGAATGACAGGACACGCAATCGCCGGCCCGCGCCAGATATTCACCGGGATTGCCGGGAGGATTGATGTTTTCGTCTGCCCACGATGTTGAAACTGCGAAGAGCAAAAGCAGACCGCAGCAGAATCCTCTTGAGATTATCGTCACGTCCCCTGCCTCCTCAGCAGACGTCGCTCCGCTAATTTTCGAAATTGGCGGGGGTGGTCGTCGCCGCCCCTCGCGCCGTGTGTGCGATGCGCCGGCTATGCCGACCCGGCCAGATCGTGATCGCTGATTGGAAGCGAACGGAGGCGCTTGCCGGTGGCGGCAAAGATTGCGTTCGCCACCGCGGCGGGGATCGGCGGGGTTGCGGGCTCGCCCGCGCCGCCCCAGACCTTGCCGCCGCTCGGCACCAGATGGACGTCGATCTTCGGCGCCTCGGCAAGGCGCACCATGCGGTAGGTATCGAAATTGCCCTGCACCGGCGCGCCGTCCTTGATCGTGATCTTGCCGTAGAGCGCGGCGGTCAAACCATAGATCACGGCGCCCTCGGCCTGTTCGGCGATGGTCAACGGATTGACCATGTAGCGGGTATCGAGCGCGACCGTGACGCGATTGACCTTCACCTGGCCGTCCGGCTTGACAGTGACCTCGGCGACTTGCGCGCACAGGCTGTCGCAATCCGTGCAGATGGCGATGCCGCGGCCGCTGCCTTTTGGCAACGGCTTGCCCCAATCTCCCTTCTCCGCGACGGTATCCAACACCTTGAGCCAGTCGGCCTTGCCCTCCAGCAGCTTGCGCCGCATCCGGTAGGGATCGATGCCGCTTGCCGCCGCCATCTCGTCGAGGAAGCTCTCGATGGCGAAGATATGCTGGTTGACGCCGGGCGCGCGCCAGAACCACACCGGCAAGTGCGTGTTCTTGACCAGCGATTCCACGCGCACATTCGGCACGTTGTAGCCGTTGTCGGCCAGTCCGGCGACGGTTTGCGGCTCGACTTTATTGACCGGACGCGGAATGCCGACCGAATTGAAGATCGACGAGGTCACGACGCGCATCGACCATGCAGTCGGCATTCCGTCGGCTCCGACGGCGGCCTTAAAGCCGACCACCGCGTGCGGCCGGAACTTATCCTGGCGGGTATCCTCTTCGCGCGTCCAGACAAGCTTCACCGGGCGCTGAACCGCTTTGGCGATGGCGATGGCTTGTTTGACCTCGTCGTTTGCGTCGCGGCGGCCGAAGCCGCCGCCGAGGAAGCCGTTGTGGACATAGACTTGCTCCGGTTTCAGGTCGGATGCCTTCGCCGCCGCTTCGAGTGCCTCGCCCGCGTCTTGCGTTCCGACCCACACGTCGAGCCGGTCGGGCTGCAAATTCACGGTCGCATTCATCGGCTCCATTGGCGAATGGGACAGATAAGGCGTCTCGTAGATGGCCTCGAATGTCTTGACCGCGCCTGAGAAGACCTGATCGACGTTGCCGTCGTTGCGCGCGGTCAGCATGGGCTCGTTGAGCGCGGCGCGAAACATCTGCGAGAGCTTGTCGCTGTCGACCCTGCCCGCTGCACCGACGTCCCACTCCAGTTGCAGCCGGGACAGCGCCCGCTTGGCGCGCCAATAGGTATCGGTCGCCACTACGGCCACAGCGTTCGGAAGCTTCACCACCTTGAGCACGCCCGGTGCCCCGTTGAGCACCGACTCGTCAACGCTCTTGAGCTTGCCGCCGGGGACGGGGCAAGCCGTGATTGCGGCGAAAACCATGCCTGGAACTTGCGCGTCGATGCCGAATTTGCCCGATCCATCGGTCTTGTGGACCACATCGACCCGCGGCAGCGACTTGGGGATGAAGGTGAATTGAGCGGGCGTTTTGATCGCCGGCTCGGCCGCGAGCGTAATCTTCGCCGCGTCAGCCGCGAGTTCGCCGAAACGTAGGCTCTGACCCGAAGGTTTATGAGTCACCACGCTCTGTGCTGCCGAGCATTCAGATGCTGGAACGTTCCAGCGCGCCGCGGCGGCGGCAATGAGACGCTCGCGCGCGCTGGCGCCAACCTGCTGAACCTTCTTTTGCGATGTCCGTACTGACATACTGCCGTGCGAGAACATCAGACCATAGACCTTATTCTCCCGCAGATTCCGGTTCGGTGAGGCATATTCGATCCGCACCTTCGACCAGTCGCACTGCAGTTCCTCGGCGATCATCATCGGCAGCGCCGTCATGCTGCCTTGCCCCATCTCCGATCGCTGATAGCGGATCAGAATTGAGTTGTCCGGATCGATCGCGATCCACGCATCGATATCGTTCGGACTATAGGCGTTTTCATCACTCCCAGGCGCTATCCCGACAGTCGCGGCGCCGGCGGCGCGTGGCATGGCGCCGATACCGATCAGGAAACCGCCGGCGGCGGTTGCGGCGGTGAGGATGAAGTGGCGGCGGCTGAGAGTTGAAGCGACGTGGGTTCCGTGCATCGCGACCTCCCTTAAGCTTTCATCATGTCGGCGGCGCGATAAACGGCGCGGCGCAGACGTTCATAGGTTCCGCACCGGCAGATATTCGTGATGTTAGCGTCGATATCGGCATCGGTCGGACTGGGAAAGTCTTTCAAGAATGCGACGGTGGCCATGATCTGCCCTGACTGACAGTAGCCGCATTGCGGAACATCTTCCGCGATCCAGGCGCGCTGCACCGGATGGCTGTTGTCCGGCGAGAGGCCCTCGATGGTTGTGATTTTCGCGCCATTGAGCGCGCCAATCGGCACCGAGCAGGAACGCATCGGCCTGCCGTCGATATGGACAGTGCAAGCGCCGCATTGCGCGATACCGCAGCCGAATTTCGTGCCGGTCAAGCCAACCATGTCGCGCAATACCCAGAGCAGCGGCGTATCGGGCTCAATGTTAATTTGTCGGGATATTCCGTTGACTTGGATCGTGATCACCGTGTCTCTCCTCGAGCTATGGCTAAAAACCGCGGTCAAGCGTGTCCCGTTCCTCGCGAGCTAGGTCTATTCGCTGCTTCGTTCTTCACGCCTGGCGAAGGTGGAGGAAATGAACGTCAATACGGGCTGCCACGCGTTGGTCTTCCTTATGATAGGTGCTTGAGGACGCCATTTCATGGGGGACTTATCCAGACAGTCCAAGGTTGAAATTGCTACTGCGCTCGCCGGCTTTGGAGGAGGCCGAACGCTGGATCGCCGCGCGGCCGCGTAAAAATCAATGGATAGGACGCGATGTCGCTTATTGGCCCTTAGCGTCATTTCGCATTCACGCCTTGAACGATCGCTCTTGGCGCAACAACGGACATCGGGCGGCACAGGCGCGGAATCCATCGGTAGCGTTTGACCCAAACCGACATGGGCCATCGTGCGCCGTTCTGTATCTAGGCCGGAACCGTACGACCCTTTCGTGAAGCGGGCCAGATCCCGCCGTTACGCCACGCGGCCGCGGGCAAAATAGAGTGAAGTGTAGCTACAAGTCGTTGGATCGTCGTAGTGCGCGAGAAAGCGATCGAAGAAGGCGTCCGCTTTTGTTTCCGAGCCGACGATGCGGGCGACGTGCGGGCGGGCGGCGCGAAATTGCGTCTGCCAATTTTGCCGCCGTTGCGGGTCGATGCTGCCGACGACGGTGAATAGCGTGTCGGTCTGCATTTCGACGCCTACGTCGCGAAAGCCTAGCGAGACCATGATTGGCGCCACCTTGCGCCCAATATTGACATCGACCAATGTGCCCATGAGATCGCGAATTTCTCGCTCGAAGTTAGGTGCGATTGGATGGTGTTCGATGCCAAAGCCGACGTAATCGCAGGAAACAACAAAACCGCCCGGTTTAGTGACCCGCTTCATTTCCGCGAGCGCGCTGCGCGGTTCTCTCAACCACTGCATCAGGTACTTGCTCCAAACCAAGTCAAAGCAGGCGTCGGGAAACGGCAGCGCAAAAACATCGCCGCTCTGGAACGTGAGGTTGAGGATGCCCTCCTCAAGAGCCCGCGCCCTGGCGAAATCAAGATATTGCTCCCGCACATCGACGCCGACGACTTCGGCTTGCGGGAACGATCTGGCGATAAGCCTCGACATCGACCCCGAGCCGCAGCCGACGTCAAGCACGCGGCTATGGGACGATATCGGCAGGTGCCGCAAATGCCCTTCTATGTTTGCTAGCCGAGCCTGCGACTCAAGGCGTTGGCACTCTTCGTTGCTGTGAATGACGTAGGGCAACGACTCTCGGGACACCCGGAGGCTTCGATCAGCGCGGCGGCATCGTCGGTTTACGGTCTGCATGTCGAGCAAATCGGTCACGGTCTGGACGTCGAGTAAAATCGACAAATGGTGATCAAGCAACTGAACATAGCGCAGGTTGTTGCTTTTCGAACATGTCCTCATCCCTCGGTCTAACAGCGACAACCTGTTTCGTTTTCGTTTTCTTTTGGGAAACCCGGATCGTCCGCGACCACGCATCGATCAGTTCGATCAGCTCGTTCGCAAGCTCAAATCGCTCACCAGAGCCGGAATGCAGAACCAAAATCAGTTTCTCTTCCAGAGTTCGTAACGCGTTGATCTGCTGATTCCCATCGCCAAATACCGAAAGCAAGTCGTCGATGGCTTTCTGTGCGACGGCAAGCGCGGTTGGGCCGCCCGCGCTCGCCAACGTGTCCATGAGCACTTGCGGGACGGAGGTGTTTGGACCGTGTATAGCTTCGGACCGCATCTACCAACCCCGGGGGCGTAAGGGCTCAACTGACGTGAACCTCGTACGCGCTAGCGATGATCGTGGCTCAGATAGCGATTTGGTCACAATAAAATCATAAGACTTTATCGGAGCTATTAACGGAAGGTTGGTGGGAAAGTTAAAGCAGGTTAGCCATGCGCTGAATCGACTGTATAGCTGCTTATGCCAATTTACCGCCAAACCGCCGCAGCCGCGAGCTTAGCAACAGGGCGGATCGGGCCAGCCAAAGAACCGAGGTTGACAAATCTGCGCGGGCGAAATCGGCGCGAAGTCGGCGATTCGCACGACAGACAGCCCCCGAGATAGTCGCTGTCGACAGGCATTCTGCTACGCGCCGGACGTGATCGAATAGCGGGCTGCGATGTCGCTTCCTGGCCCATCGGCGACATCACTCGATGTCTGCCGTTTGGTCGCTGTTGGAGGCGAAGCGGACATCGAGCGGACGTTGCCGAAAGACCCTCTATTCAGGGCGCATTAAGGCGCTAGCAACCGGCAGGACCTACGGTTCCATCGGGGACGGTGGGCTAGCATTTCCTACCCTAGTCCAAACCGTAACCGGCCTCGGCGCGGGTCGTGAGCCCCGCGTCGGGGCTTTGAACACCTAGTCGGCCGCAGTTTTTTTGCAGCGCGTAATGCCACAAATACTCAAGACCAAAGACGATTGCGGCGCATGATCTTGGATGAAGTTAGAGGTTATGTTGTTTGCCCAGAAGGGACCGACGTTACGATCAGAGCAGATCCTGATTATGGATGGACAGCGGATGTCCTGCCGCCACCCGGAAGCCTTATCGCTCACGCCGACTGTGTTCACTACATCAGCCATGTCGTTCGAAGGCTGAGGGTAGACTTCGACTTACTGCCGTCCGACTAGGCGGAGCCAAAATCGGCTTATTGGTCCAACCGCGGTTGCGTGGCCCGTCTGCCACTGCGCGCAACACCTCGTTGCTCAGCAAATGAGTTTGAGTCATAGTGAAGCGACGGTGCTTTGGCTTTTTTCCAAGTCAAGAACAAAATGACTAGGGGGATGGAAATGAGCAAATACTTGCTGACGCCGGAACAGCACAGGAAGCGCGCGCGGCGACTACGGCAATGGCCTCGATATAGCCACGCTGCGGAGCTGCATGAGCTTGCCGCCGCCATGCAGGAAAGGCTCGCAAAAGCCAGAGACACCGTTGCCTGCCATTGGCAGCCAACTGCGCCGAGTATTAAGTCGATGAGTGATACAACGCTCTGACTTAGCTGTGGCCATGGATTTGATTTCCCTCAGTAGTAGGTGAGCGGTGGCCGAGCTGGATGGCCGTTCCCTGGGCCTCTAAACGGCCCGGCATTCCACGCGTTTAGCCCGCAGTTATGATAAGATCACGCGGGGACGGTGGGAATAACGCACCCCCGCCGTAACCAAGGCGCCGATGACAGCATCTCAATGCGCGCGTCGGCGCCCCTCAGACAGCACGACCACGTTGTCGGCGCTAAACGCCTGCAAGGCGGCCATGTCAGATAGGAGGCGATTTTCTCGCCATTCAGTCCCGTTCTTGACTTGCACGCCCAAAAGCTCACGCTATCACAAGTATCGGAGGACCGTATCGAATGTCCAAGAAAAACAAAGAAGTGCGGAAGGCGGTCAAAAAGGCGAAAAAGGCAGCCAAAAAGATCAGGAAGAACGACGACAAGGTCGACACGTCGAGTGTGTCGCCAAAGACACAATTTTCAACGTGAGCAAATATTCCGCTTCTCACTGTTGTCGTTCGTGGCGAGTTTGATCGCGGCCTCTTGCGCACCCCCCTCAGCGCGACCGCGTCTCCTCAGAGTGTTTCTGTGGTGCAACGTCGTCGCTATCCGCCGCTGAGTGCGTGCTAGGCCGTCCGTGCAAGATAAGTGGCAAGCTGATCGAACGTGACGCCCCAGGTCGCCTGCATGCCGACGTGGGAGACGTCGAACGCTTTTTGCTCCACTTTGGTGGCGTTGTGCGGCGTCCAGCGGACGTTGAGCCTGGTCTTGCCGCCGGGCTCGTCTTCGAGCTTGACCATGACCCGCGTTTCCCGCGGCCAAGTCGGCACGATCGGATGACGGGTGATCTCACCGGCCTGGTTGGAAAACGAGTTGATGAACACGATCCGCTCCGGCGGGACGATCTCCTGATAGACGTATTTGGCCCACATTTTATAACCCTCGCCGGACTGCATGCCGATGTGGAAGAAGCCGCCGGGGCGAAAATCCATGTTCATCGCGATCATGGTGAAGGTCGCCGGCGTCAACCATTCCTTCAAGCGCTCCGGGTCGGTCAGCGCTTGCCAGACGCGCTCGCGGGGGGCGTCGAGGATCCGGAAAATGGCGAAGTCCACACCACCGGCACTCGTCATATACGCCCCCACGATTGCTGATGCCGGGACTTAGTCTGCCATAAGGACCATCCAGCCGACACGGAATTTGCCGGGTCGTCCTTAATATCGGTACTCTGAGTCTCCTGCATTCTTTTGCTTCTGCTGTTCTTCGACGATCAAACGATCAAGATAGTTCCGCCGCTCTTCATCGGTCGCGGTCTTGAGTAGGCGGCGATACCGCTCGACATTCTGATGGCGAGTGAATTTGTCCTGAGCCTTCGCTGTCACCGAGCAGTGCGCGGCAAAGTGCGAGTACGATTTGACCTTGTAGTCCGGTGGCGGTGGCATCTGTTCTCCAATTCGCGATCAGTAGTTTCCGTGTAACTCCGTATGAGGTCTGGTCAAAAGGGACCATCTGGCAAGGCGGCGGGCTCAGTGCTGCGGTATCGTCTGGGGCCGATCGCTGCAGCCTCACTACGGACACACCGCTATGACTAGACCTCCCAAGCCCAAGCCGCCACCACCACGGTCTCCGCGGCCGCCAGCGCCGCCACCAGGGCCAATAAGCCCCCCAGCCGGGCTGCTTTAGGCCCACCAAGGTCCCCGCCACCACGCGGCAGCTCGGCTATGTTGGCGTCGGAAACGTCTCACAGTGTATGCGGCGGCCCGCCCAGCAGCTTGAGCTTAGCGGCCAATGCCGCGATACGCAGATCCGCTTCGGCCCGCGTGATGTTGGGCTTATATGCGTCTAGCTCGTAAGCGGCCGTCGCCAACCGCTTGAGCGTTGCAGCCTGCTCAGCTGTCATTGGCTGGACGTCGTCCGGTGCGCGTTGCATCGCTGCATAATACCCGATTAGACGCGGCGCGGCGAACCGGTGTTCTTCGGGGCAAAGGCTTTCAGCCATTTGCCGACGACTACTCTAGCGCTTCAGCATCTCCGGCAGCTTGGCGATGTTGGCGGCGAAGCGAACGGGCAATCACTCTCCGTGATCCCCCTCAAACACATGCTGTCGAAAGTTGCGGGCCTCGGGGCTTGGTACCGGGGCGTCCATGATGAAGAACGCCGCCTCCTGCAAAGCCTCCACTACCTGGGCCTTCTCCAGCCGCCCCGGACAGAGCGAAATGGTATCCCTCTGCGTATAGTATCGAAGGCAACGTCGCCCGCTTCGTCATACACGATAACTCGCATTGGCAATGTTCCCCAAACGCACGATGGCTGCACATCAACGTATAGGAGCTAGGAAAGTTGCCGGGCCACTGCGCCGCGCGCCTCGTCTTTGTTGGCCGCAGCACGGCGACTAGAATTTAACTTCTTTAGGGCGCATAATAATTCTGAGTTGGGAGGCGTGCTGATGCCTCTGACAGGCGCAATCCCGGAAGGCCGGAGCTTCTTTTGCCCCCAGTGCGGAGCCCTTTATGCTGTGACGTATTCGCGACTTTCCAACAGCGACAGCAATGTCGCTAGGTGCGTAGTCTGCGGGCAAATCATGGACAAATGGGATTAACCAAGGTGCCTACCTTCAAGCTCATTCATCGACCTGAAGATCACTAATCGCCGCTCAGGCTCAATCAGATTGACCGCCCGGCGCGCCGACGGATGGACGCGGGATGTTGCATCCGCCAGTTTCGCCTGATCCGCAGCACCGTGCCGACGCCGGTCTGTTAGCTCGCGGGCAATGCGTCGAATGCCCTTTTTCTCTGCCAGCGCTGCCTTGGCCGCCCTTTTCATGCCACGTGCCTGTCGGACGTAAGCCGCAGGCTCTAGCGTTTCGTCAGATGGGGCGCTTTTTTTCGGGCGCCCTTTTTCTTTGTTGATGGTGCGCGGCCGGTTTTACTCGTTGGGAGCCCTCACGCGCGCGTGGATCCGGGCGCGCCGCTTGCCGCAAAACAAAATATTTGAGCCTGAATTTGCCTTCGCAGGCGGGGATCGGCGCGTGACAAGTACGGCAGGTGACCCAACTATCAATGACCACCGGTCCCGCTCCCGTTTTAACGACGTGATAAAGGGTGTTGCAGCTCGGGCAATTGAAATGAACGGCCTTATATTTGGCCATGATATCCATGCCCCAACTCATTGGCCTAGGGTCACCATAGCAGACCGTGCGGGGCGCTGACGAATTGACCTGATGGTTCTTACGTGGCCAATACATCCAGCAACGCCTTCGCTTCCTTCAGATCGAGCGTGTCGAACCCTTCCGTAAACCAGCCGCAAACCGGAGCAAGCAGTTCGCGAGCTTGCTGGTCGCACCAGAGCCGCGTCGGCCTCACTTGGCTGCTATTGCGGGCTCGCGACGCCATAAAGCTCGCCCTCTTCGACGACAGCGGGCGGCGGCTCACCAGCCAGCTTGGCCCTCGTGCGGGCTGAGAACATCGGTCCACGGGCAGGTTGCATTGGCGCGAATTGTCCGAAGCCCAAGCGAACCGGTACATCGTCGTAAACCGCTTCCATGCCACCACGCATGAAATAAGCCTCGTGCCAGAAGCCCGTGCCGCGAGATGACCGAAGGAAATCGCGCCACCACTCGCGATGCGGTGTAGATCGCGCCCAAGCCTCTAACGCATCAAAGTCGCGCCAGTATTGACGCATGCCAAGATGCAACGGGATCAACGACATGATAAAATTTTCGTGCAGCAGGAGCCCGTCTGGTTTCTGATCGACGGATTTTTTGATCTGGGGACCAAAGCCAAATAGTGTCTTAAAGCCTGTCAACGCATTGACGCGCATCCCAAGGTAAATAACGACAAGATCGGGGAACGGTGAAAGATCGACAGTTTTTCGTTCGACCCTGCTATTCATGTCCCTCTCCTGTTATCGCGCTGCCACGTCACGCTCCAGAGAGCACCTGGACTAATACGTTTTCCGTTTCGCGATGGTTTCAAGTCCTATAGTTCGTCGAGCAGCGCCTTCGCCTCCTTCAGATCACGCGTGTCGAAACCCTCCGTGAACCACCCGTAAACCGGAGCCAACAGTTCGCGCGCTTGCTTCACCTTGCCCTGGTCGCGCCAGAGGCGCGCGAGGCTCATGGAGGCGCGGAGTTCCCAGGACTTTGCTTGTTGTTGGCGTGCGACCGCTAGTGCGCGCCCGAAATACTCTTCTACCTTGGTTGCATTTGGTTTCGGCGATACCAGTGCAAGTTCGCCAGCGATACGTTTTTCCTCTGCCTCTTGCCACCTGTCCTCATGATCCTCTGTTGCAGTTAACGCGTCGAGAATGTTGCGCCACGCTTCATCGAACTGGCCGAGTTTAGAACGGGCTATGGTCAGGTGCGACAAATACAGGGGGAAAAATGCTCTTGCTCCCATTGGGCGTAAGGCGGTCATAGCAGACGTAATCAAATCCAATGCCTCCGAAGCCTTTCCGGTCAGGGCAGAAACGCATCCTTGCATTGCGACCCCATGCACTTTCCAAAACAATGCGCCTTTTTCGTCAGCTAACGTGACGAGTTCGTCAGCTTCCGCCTTTGCTGCCGCGTAACTACCGCAGTGAAGGTGAGAACAAGCGGTGTGATACAACGCGTACATCAAGCTAGGAGCTTGACCAATCTCACGCGCATACTTGAGCCCCTGCTCAGCGTCGGTGAGCGCGGCCTGCGGGTAACCAAGCAACCAAAGCGTCCAGCCCCGATAAGCGAGCGCCGCCACGCGATGGTCTTGGCCGAAGCGCGCCGCCAAGGGGCCATGCTGAACGGCATCGTAAAGCGCGAGCGCCTGATCGAAGTGTGCTCGTCCTCCGACAATATCCCCGGTTAACAGAAGCGAGACGGCTATCAGGCGATGCCCAACAGCGAGCGCGGCGCCTGTCTTTTGCTTCTCTGCGAAAGCGAAGAATTGCGCCGAAAGTTCGCGCATTACATTCCCTCTGAAGGCCATGTAGTTTGCAACCCAGAAACTGTAGAGGACCGAGAATAACAGCAGTGGGTCTTCAGGTAGCTCCCCGAGCGCTTCAGCTTGTTCAATGAACATCCGCGCCCTTTCTGTAGCCGCTTTAGTTTCGGCCGACGCGTGTCCCTTAACGTGCATAAGCGGCGTTATGAGTGCGACCTGCAGCTTCATCTGTTCGCGACGCAGCGCTGGCGTAGGATGCAAAGCCGCGATTTGGTCGAGGGCGCGGCTGAGTTGAGCTATTGCCTCGACCAAAGCCGAGCGCGCCAATGAACGCTGTCCAGCTTCGCCCCAAAGGCCCGCAGCTTTCTCAATGAGCCCCGCTTCGGTGCAGTGACGCGCAAGTAGCTCCGGTTGGTTCTCAGCAATCTCGCTGAATTGGTTTTGAAGCGTCTCAGCAATCCTTGCGTGGAGCGCACGTCGAGGCTCCCGCAGAAGCGAGCCATAGGCGGCATCCTGCACCAGTGCGTGTTTGAATAGGTAGGTAGCATGTGGCGGCGTACCCTGTCGGAACAGCAGACCCGCCGAGACGAGACGGCTAAGTGCGGATCGGAGTTCCGCCTCGTCCTTGCGCGATACCACCGCAAGCAGGGCATGAGAGAACTCTCGGCCAATGACCGCTCCAATCTGCGCCACATCCTTAGCTGAACCGAGGCGATCTAGCCGCGCCATCAGCGAGGCGTGCAAGCTAGCTGGCACTGCGAGAGAAGGCGATGGAATAGCGGCGATGGCTCGCTCGGCAGCTTCCGATCCACCTGCCTCCAGCACGGCCTTAGTTATTTCCTCGACGAACAACGGGATGCCATCTGCGCGTTCGATAATGTCCTGCCTGATGCTAAGTGGTAGGTTTTTGTTGCCGGTGACCTGGTCGATCATCACCGAGATTTCGCGCTCACCGAGCCTGTTGATCGTGAGTGAAGTTACATGAGGTTGTCCAATCCACGGGGGTTCAAACTCTGGTCTGAACGTAGTGATGAGCAACACGCGAAGCGATCTTATACAGTCCACGGCTCGTCCGAGAGCCTCCAAATTCGTGGGGTCGATCCAATGCGCGTCCTCGAAAATCATCAGTATAGGATTGGTGCCAGACAGGGCTTCCAGTTGCGCAGTCAGCGCTTCCAGCGTTTTTTGCCTTCGCTGCTGTGGGGGCATTTCTACGGCGGGATAGCGTCCATCGTTCGGCAACGACACATTTCGGCAAGTCGCGCAGCGTCACGGCTCGGCGTAAAGCTCTGCGCTAGCACTGCATCGAGTTTGTCGAGCTTTCCTTGCGCGGTATCATCGTGCGCGAACCCAGCGGCCCGCTCCATCTGGCTAATGGTCGGATACAACGCGCTATCGGTGTGCTGCGGAGAGCAGAAGTAGCGCAAGCGCGTGTGTGGCTCGGCAGCAAGACGTTCAAGCAGCGCCGCCGTCAGTCGGGACTTGCCAATGCCTGCCTCGCCTGAGAGCAGCACGACTTGGCCTTCGCCGGTCTTTGCCTTTGACCAGCGCCGAAGCAACAAATCGAGGTCTTCCTCCCGTCCGACAAGCTCAGTCAGCCCGCTCGCGTGGAAAGCCTCGAACCGGCCCTCCGCCGAACTCTCCCTGAGTGCCGCCCAGGCTCGCACCGGCCCTGCAATACCCTTGAGGTCCCTTGCTCCGAGGTCTTCAAGCTCAAAGAGGTTGCCGAGAAGCCGTCGCGCGCTCTCTGCGACTACGACCGTATTCGGTTCGGCCAACGCTTGCAGGCGGGCTGCAAGGTTCGGTGTCTCGCCTACGATTGCTTGCTCCTGAGAAGCACCCGACCCAATCAGATCGCCGACTACAACCAGGCCCGTTGCGATGCCAATGCGTGTCTGTAGGGCCGAGTGGGTTTGCAGAGCACTTACCGCAGCGACCAATTCTAGCCCCGCTCGCACTGCCCGCTCAGCATCGTCCTCGTGGGCTTGGGGATACCCGAAGTAGATCAGGACCCCATCGCCCATGTACTTCGCCACAAAGCCGCCGAAGCGCTGCACGGTCTCGGCCACACACTTCTGGTAGCCGTTGATAACCTCGCGGAGGTCCTCAGGGTCCATGCGCGCCGATAGGGCCGTTGAGCCGACCAAGTCGGAAAACATCACCGTGACTTGGCGGCGTTCGGCGGTATCCCGAAAAGACGCGTCTACTGCAGCGGGTCCGGGGGTGGTGGTTGGGGCTCCGTCTGCTTGACCACGTAGGACGGCAATGGCGTCGAGCAGCATGCGGCGGTGCCCAAGAGCCGCGACGCCAAGTTCTTTCAGGTCCTCAGCCGTCAGGCTCAACAGGATCTTTTCGTTTATCTCGTTTTCGCGGAACGCGGCCTCATACTTTCCGAGGCCAAGGCTCCGCAGCCAGACTACGATGTCCATGATGGCGCCCGAGCTTCGGCTTGCAGCATAGCATCGTTCGAGGGGCTCGGAGAGTTCCTAGAGTGGCGTTAGCCGAAATGGCTCACCGAAGAAATAGTGCCAAGAGGAGCTACCCTGCTAACTACCGGACACGGCCGCTTCCGCTTGGGCCCGATGCCGCTGAAATGCGCGCCGGTGCATTTCCTTCGGCTTTCCTGGAAACGGCTCAAGCATTTCATACATCGGTTTTGGCACCGATCGACGCTGGCACTGATTGACACATTAGATCGCCCCGCGTGACACTGATCGGCACAGTTCGCGATGAGGATTCTACTCCCCGTTGGCACCCTGATTGATCGACGCTGGAGGCGGCTGATTCGCTATTCCACCGGCCGGGGCCGGCAGCGCCTGCAAGTCGATTAGCCCGGCCGAGATCAGTATTTCCAGTCGCTTCATGATCTCCGCCCGTAGCTCTTCCGCCGTCGCATCGTCCCTGAAATGCACAGGATTGTTCGGATCCCCGAGTATCTTCGTCGCCGTCAGTTTCGAATGTCGAAAAGGTGCCGCCAAAACCGCAAGATGTGCCGCATCCCGGTAATCCTGGTCTATCTGCTCGGCTTTGCGCCCCTTGCGCGGTTCAAGCGCCCGCCGAAAGAAATAGGATGCCGCCACCTCGATCATATAAAGCGTGTCAAAGATTTCGCTCGGATCACGCAGTTTTCCGGACGCGCGAAATACTTCATTGTGGTCGAAGGCTTTAATCCGCGTATTCATGCGCTTTATTTCTGTCCGCAGCTGTTCCGCCACGACTCCGGCACGCTCGTGCCGTTGGAGGGTGAGGAAATCGGCGAACTAATTGCACGTGCGGTCGAGGCCAGCGCCGCCGAGCGGTGCCCTTGCTACGAGCCGATGGAGAGATTGCCGCAGCAGCCGTTGATCCACAGCGCCGCCATGGGCGAACTCGATACGCTCGTAGTCGAAATGCCACCGAAAGGCAAATCTTTGTCCGCCGCGGGCCAGCAGCTGTTGGGCCGCCCTAGCCAGCCAAAACCTCTTGAGCTTGCCGACGCAGCCGGCAAGGCTATTCAAGATTAGTGGAGGTGTGGAGCACCACTACTTGAGGGAGGCGTCCGTGTTGGGGGTTATCGGGTAGGTGTCACCAAAACCCACAAACGCGGTCAGCACGCCACCGTTTCTTCATCGACAGTGCACGCGTCATGAGCACACCACTGGCATCCGACAGATAGCTTAGACCGGCGGGAGTTTACATTGCAGCGAAATCGGTCGCTGATGTCCGAGTTGGGTCATCAGCGACGTTTTGAGCATGCGCCTGGCACGTCCGCTTTGCCCCCAATTTCAGACGTATCGCTGTCTCGCAGCAAACCGCAACAAACAACTACGCGGCTGCGCGCCTTCCGAGGGCAGGTTCACGCTGACCCACAAAAGACAACGAGGCCGCCAACTAAGGCAATCTCATCGTGGCGGTACTGTCGATTTCAGCACTTCGGTTGGTTGGGGCCACCACATATTGGCCAGAGTGCTGCTGCTTGCTGCGCCGTATCAACGTTTGCACTGCAACCAATGATTTTGCAGTTTGCAACCCCATTCCGCTTGCAGTTTTGGATCAAGTCCGCCTCTGCTTGCGCTTGGGTAGCCTCAGCAAAGTCGTTATGTACGTATCCTCGATTGTCATTGCCGAGCGTGCCCTTTATTCCGCATCCCCAGCCTGCCCAAGCTCCGGTTACTGTCGCAGCAGTCAGCCCCCCGGCGATGCCAAGGCCAAAGACTATCTTCTTCATTGATATTGCCCTTCTAAATGCCAGCGATGGAACAATGTCATGAACGACATGCATCGGCAATTAGCTGGAAGAGCCAGCAAGCGCTACGAACTCGCGTCGCCTCATTGCTTGGTCCTCAGGTCAAAGACCGCGGCGTACCATATCGTTGGCGGGAGCAGCGTTGTGCGGCACGGCAAAATGGGGCCGCTCATGTCTCTGAAGGGTCTTGGTTGTTTCAAAACATTTTGACGAATTGGGCAGGGAACTAGGCGAACCGGCGACGCCAGCTAATTTTCTGGCTTTTACTATGCCTGGATCGCAGCCATCAGCGGCTGAATGCCCATGATGTTCATCACCCGGGTGAGATTGTAAGCGAGAACATGGAGTGCCATCTCGGTGGCGACCTTGGGTAGACGCTTCATCAGGAAGTGCGTCGCCCCCATCCTCATCTTCAGCGTGCCAAAGGGATGCTCAGCCGTCTCGCGACGCTGGCGCATAGCGTGCGGGTTCTTATCGAGGCGTTTCTGTACGGCCTCCAGCACATGCTCATGCTCCCAGCGCGTGATCCGTCGCTCCTTGCCAGTGGTGCAGCGCTGTTTGATAGCGCAGCTCTGACAGGCGTTGGTCCAGTAGCGGTGCAGAACTAACCCCTTCTCCTCATTTGTGAAGTGGTAAGCGAGCTTTTGTCCAGCCGGACAGCGATACACATCCTCGTCGCTAAGATAGACAAAGTCCTGCTTGCCGAAGCGACCCTTTGCCTCAACCCCAGAAGTCACCGGCTTTGGCAGCGTAACCGTGATGCCAGCTTCTTCGCACGCTAAAATCTCATCACTGCTGAAGTAGCCACGGTCGGCAACAGCTTCGAGTTTATCGACGCCAAGGGCTTCCTTGGCCTGGCAAGCGATGTTGGCGAGTTGCGCTCGATCTGAGCCATCGTTCGTAACCTCATGAGCGATGATCAGGTGATGTTTGGTATCGACTGCGACTTGTACATTGTAACCGACCACACCGGAGCCGCGGCCACTGGTCGCCATCGAACGGCTGTCGGGATCAGTCAGCGAGATCTGCTGATCAGGTGATGCCAACATCAGCTTCTCCATCGCCGCCAGGCGCTGCATCTCGCTTTCCAGCTTGACCAGCTTCTCCTTCAAATGGACTGTCTTCGCCGCTAGTTCCTCGGACGGCTCCTGCAGGTCGGCCGTGTCGAGCTGCGCTAGATAGCGCGCTACACTCTTCTCCAATTGTGCACGCCGTCGCTCCACTTTGCCGCGCGTGTAGTTCTTGTCGCGAGTATTGACGGCTTTGAACTTACTCCCATCGATCGCAACGCTCGCGGTCGTCAGCAGGCCCATCTGGCGGCACAGTTCGACGAATTGCACGCAAACCTGCTTGATCGCTAGCCCATTATCCTTGCGAAAGTCGGCAATCGTCTTGTGATCAGGAATAAGCCGACACGTCAGCCACATCACTTCAACGTTGCGTCCGGCCTCGCGCTCCAGCCGCCGGCTCGACTGAACACGATTGACATAGCCGTAAATGTAAAGCTTCAGCAGCACGGACGGATGATATGAAGGCCGGCCAGTAGCCTCGGGATCAACCCCATCGAACCCCACTCCAGGGAGATCAAGTTTGCCAACGAAGGCATCGATCGCCCGAACCGGAGTGTCCTGATCAATCCAGTCCTCCAGGCATTCCGGAAACAGCGTCGCTTGGCCCCGATCAATCCCCTCCACGAAACGCCTCATCCGATCCCTCCGCAATTCGCGTCGGAATCATACATCGCGAATCAAATAACCAAGTGCGTTTTCACACAGGCTAGGTCAAAAGGCGAAGTAAGGCTACGAAATCGTGACGTCTTCTTCACCCCGATGAGCGGACATTGATCAGCGGCTTTTGCACGTTCGCTAGCGGCCGCTACCGAAAGTCATCATTCGCGACGAGGCACCAATTTTTCCCGGATGTCCGACAGGTGCTCCCGCCCCCAAAAAAGCTCGCCGTCTATAAGGAAGCTCGGCACGCCAAACACCCCAACTGCCTCCGCGGCCTTGCAAATGTCTTCGTGTTCGCGTCGTCCTTCGCCCGCCAGATAACTTCTGAAGCCGCTCACATTCGCATCGACCTCATTTAGCATCGCGGCAATCACCTCAGGATCTTCGATGTCAAGTTCGCGCCGCCAGAACCGTTCAAAGACCCGATCGTGGTATGCGCGCAGCTGGCCTTTACTTTGACGCTTCGCCCAAAGCATACCGATTGCAGCGACGGATGAGTCCCAAATTTTGCGCGGTCCAAGAATCACAAGGCCCCGCTTACGCGCTTGTCGGCGACAATCCATGTATGAGTAGCGCACTCTGCGCCATTGGTGAGCGTTGCGCGTGGACTCAATTATTTCGCCGTGATCATCCAGGCGAGCGCTACCGAGATAGCTCGGAATGTCGAGAGTGTACGGCAGCCAATCGACTTGGACCTTGAATTGGTCTTCGAGTTCGTAAACGAAGTCCTTTGCCAGAAACGCATAAGGGCTTTTGTAGTCACTGTAG
>CAWDZD010000052.1:0-197145 GCA_963806465.1 uncultured Alphaproteobacteria bacterium
TTAACGCCATTATTAGCAGTGCTACTAGCCTCGGCCATCGGTACCCTCCATAGGTTCGGTCGATGATCGGTCGATGAGTGGACGTTTTTTCGGTCGATAAGTGGACGTTTTTTCAATTCCTCCCCAATATAGCATCGAGGGAGCATCCAAATCAGTCAACCTATATCTCAATCAAAAGCCTGCTCCTTCCAAACCTGCAGGGAAAATTCGTCCTACTTTCAGGTTTCTCGAGAATTTGGCGCTGTCGAGGCGCCCCAAGCGGGCGGGTGAGGGGGGCGCACGTGAGGAGGTCGAGCGCGCGCCGCATGATGCAATCAGCCAATATATTCCGTTGCACAAGGCCGCGACGGCCCAATTTCGGTGGCAAGTTGGGGGCGCCCTGAGCCGCTTTCACCAAATGCCGCTCTCGATCGCCGCGACGAGGCGAAAGCGGTTTGCCGCGCGACGAACGCGTGCTCCATAAGGCTCACCATCTTGAGATCTCCGGAAGAAGACCAGATCCCGCGCTTTCTCGTAGATCTGCCCCGTCCTACCTCAACTGCCTCCCGAGCCCTTTGCACTGCCTCCATGTTGCCGCTCCATGGCTTCGGAAAAGCGCGTCAACAACACTGCCGCAGCCTCATTAACCGGCGCCTGTTCTGCGTGCATTTGCGACCACGCTGCGCTCATGTCGTCAATTCGTCGAGCAACGCCTTAGCCTCTTTCAGATCGAGCGTGTCGAAGCCTTCAGTGAACCAGCCGTAGACCGGGCCGAGCAGTTCGCGAGCTTGCTGCGGCTTGCCCTGATCGCGCCAGAGCCGCGCCATGCTCATCGCCGCGCGCAGCTCCCAGGATTTTGTTTGCTGCTGACGCGCGACAGCGAGTGCGCGATCAAAATACTTCTCTGCTTTTTCCGCATCCGGCGCGAGCGACTTAAGTACGATTTCCCCGGCAATGCGATGCACCTCGGCCTCGCACCATTTTTCCTTCGACCTTTCTACTTTGTCTATCGCGTCGTCAATGCAACGCCGAGCATCGTCAGTCTGGCCAAGTTCCGCATAAGCCATTGCCAAATGCATTAGGTGCAGCGGTTCATAAAGAATTGCTCCAGTTGACCGAAGTGAGGTGATCCCCGAGGTAATCGCACGAACTGCATCCGAGGCTTTGCCGGTCAGGGTAAAAACCCAACCCCGCACCGTGATTCCAAGGGCTTTCCAGTACGGTGCCACTCTTTCGTCTGCCAAACCGATAAGCTCGTCGACCTCCGTACGTGCAGCGGCGTAATCTCGGCAGCAGATGTGGTTAAAACCTGAGGCGTACAGCGCAAACATCAATGTGGTGGGGTGGCCAATTTCGCGCGCATTCTTTACTGCGCGCTCGCCATCATTGCGCGCAGCCGCCGGATAACCAAGTTGCCACACACACGACGAACGAGACGACAAGACGGCCACCCCCACATCCCGGCCAGAACGCGTCGTAAGCGGACCGTGTTCGGCAGGATTGTAGATCGCGAGCGCCCGGTCGTAGTGCTCTTTGCCACCCACAAGGTCGCCCATGAGCGAACGAGCGTTCGCGAAAACGACTTGAAGCTTGATCTCTTCGCGACGCAAATCCGGCGTGGCTGGTACGGTCGCGATTTGGTCAAGCGCCCGTTTGAGCTGCTCCGCGCCTTCAAGAAGCGCGGCTCGCGCCAGCGAGCGCTGTCCCGCAGTGCGCCAAAAACTGACGGCCTTCTCGATCAAACCGGCCTCAGTGTAGTGGCGCGCCAGTAGTTCAGGCTGACTCTCAGCGATATCGGCGAATTGGCCCACGAGGGTTTCAGCGATGCGGGCGTGCAGGGCACGACGAGGCTCGCGCAGCAGCGTGCCGTAAGCGGCGTCCTGCACGAGAGCATGCTTAAACAGATACGTCGCGTGCGGCGGCACGCCCTGCCGAAATAACAGACCGGCATCAATCAAACGGTCCAGCGCCGATCTCAAATCCGCCTCCGGCTTGGGTATCACCGCACCCAGCAGGACATGAGAAAACTCTCGCCCAACCGCCGCCCCTATCTGTGCCACTTCTTTGGCAGTGCCGAGCCGGTCGAGCCGCGCCATGAGCGAGGCGTGCAAGCTCGCAGGGACAGCCAGGGCCGAGGACGGCATAGTGGCAGCGGTCTGCCGTGCTTCACCCTCGCTTTCCGCCTCCAGCACCGCCTTCGTCATCTCCTCCACAAATAATGGGATACCGTCGGTGCGCTCCACAATCTCCGCTGTCACATCCGCCGGGAGGTCTTTGTTCCCGACGATACGCGCGATGATGGCAGCAGCTTCACGCTCCCCAAGCCGGTTAAGCGCCAAGCTCGTCACATGCGACCGTCCAGCCCAAGGCGCGTTGAACTCGGGGCGGAAAGTTACGATGAGCAGCACTGGAAGAGTCTTAATCTGGTCCACCGTCCGCCCGAACACTTCCAGGCTCGTCGGATCGACCCAATGCGCATCTTCGACGATCATTAGCGCCGGTCGGTAGCTTGTCAGTCCTGTGAGTTGTGCCGTTAAAGCTTCCTGCGTTCTCTGCCTGCGCTCTTCCGGGGCCAAGCCGAGCGCCGGATATCGCCCATCATTCGGCAGCGAAAGCATCTCGGCAAAAAGGGCAGCGTCCTGGATAGGGGTTGAAGTCTGCGCGAGCACCGCATCGAGCTTGTCGAGTTTCACTTGCCCGGTGTCGGCGTGCACAAAACCAGCGGCACGTTCCATCTGACTGATGATTGGATACAGCGCGCTGTCAGTGTGCTGCGGCGAGCAGAAGTAACGCAGGCGCGTATGCGGGTCCGCAGCGACCCGTTCCAGCAGCGCAGCGGTCAATCGGGACTTGCCGATGCCCGGTTCGCCGGAGAGCAGCACCACTTGACCCTGGCCGGTCTTTGCCTTCGACCAGCGCCGCAGCAGGATTTCAAGCTCTTCCTCCCGCCCGACAAGCTCAGTCAGACCGCCTGTGTGTAGGGCCTCAAATCGGCTCTCGACTGAAGAAGGTCGCAGCGCCACCCAAAGTCGCACCGGCCCCGCAATGCCCTTAAGGTCCTGTGCTCCAAGGTCCTCAAGCTCGAACAGATTGCCCACCAGCTTCCGCGTGCTCTCCGCAATGACGACGCTGTTCGGCTCGGCAATGCTCTGCAGGCGCGCCGCAAGGTTCGGAGTTTCTCCAACAATGGCTTGCTCTTGAGAAGCGCCGGAGCCGATTAGGTCCCCGACGACAACCAGACCCGTTGCGATGCCCACACGCGTCTGTAGAGCCGCGCGGGTCTTCAGGGCACCTACTGCAGTTACCAAGTCCAACCCTGCGCGAACGGCCCTCTCTGCGTCGTCCTCGTGTGCCTGCGGATAGCCGAAATATACCAGTACCCCATCGCCCATGTACTTCGCTACGAAGCCCCCGGAGCGCCCCACGGTCTCCGCAACGCACTTCTGGTAGGCCGAAATGACCTCGCGTAGGTCTTCCGGGTCCATCCGCGCCGACAGTGCCGTTGAGCCGACTAAGTCGGAGAACACTACCGTGACTTGGCGACGTTCGGCAGTGTCTCGGGGCTTCGGCTCGGTCAACGGAGGCTGACGTGTCGGAGCGACACCGGAAAGCTCCGCAATCGCGCGCAGCATCTTCCGCCGATGCCCAAGCGAGACACCAAGCTCTTTGAGGTCCTGATCGGTCAGATCGCGAAGGACGGAGGTATCGATATCGCTCTCGGCAAAGCGCTCCGCGTACTCGGACATGCCGAGCTTTTCGAGCCAGTCCGCAATCTGCTGCATCGGCGGCCCCGCGCCGTTTTACCGGCAACCAACGGAGCTAAAAGCTTACCAATTCTAGCCGCGACTTTATAGCTGCCTGCCCTCCTTGCAGCCGGCAGGTCCGTTCAGGGTCAAAACCCGACTTCGCCCCAAGGCCGCGCGACTTCTGCTTTACCTCCAACATCAGACATCGACTGCGAAACCGCATTGGGCGTACGGGGACGACAAGCCGGTATGAAAGCGAACCGCACTGCGACGGTCGGGGCGCGCGAGAGAGCGCAAGTTTTTCACGTTGTTAGCGGTAGTGTCGTTCTAGTTATCGACGGCGTTTTGCAGGGCTTCCCATTGTGTGAATGCGGTCTCCACCGCTAAAAAGTATTCATGTTCGTTGTATTCGGGGTGCTTCTTGACCGCCGCGCGTGCCCTAGCAAGTCGGCCACGACGTGCCGGTCCAACCGCATTCTCCGCGAGAACCTCCTTCAGCGCAGCCGTGAACTCGCTGTAAAGTGCCGAAATACCGGTGCTCATGATCTGCCTCCGTCTCCAGACCCGTGATGCGTCCTGCAAGCCGCCTTCATCTTTGGCTGTTTTCTCTACGCAGTCCCTCTCGCGTTGCGCTAGTCTTCTGGACTGTCAATCGCGAACGCTGTTTCTTCGCGGAGTTTTTCCCATGCCAAAAGCCTATATAGTGTCCTGCTATCATTCAATTTCCGATCCGCAAAAACTCGCGGCCTATGCCAAGCTCTCGCGGCCGGCGCTTGCTCCTTTCGGCGCTCGCTATCTTGCGATCGGCAACGCTACGGCGGCTTATGAGCACGGGCTCAAACAGCGCATTGTGATTATCGAATTTCCGAGCGTCGAGAATGCGATTGCTGCTCGCGAAAGCGCCGCATACGGGGAAGCACTAAAAGCACTGGGCGACGGCGCTGTGCGCGACTTTCGTATCGTCGAAGGATTAGAATAAAAGGCGACACGAGCTCGAGCGCCCAACCGTTTTTACCCCATCAGTTTTAGCGGGTGAAACTGTGTTAGGACGGAAAGGTTTCACTCGAAGGTGCGCGAGAAGCAAGCCGTTTTACCGGGCCATACCTCAGTCCGCTTCTAGACTATTTCGGACCATCAGGAGCCACAACCGACCAGCAGATCCTAGTATTCGTTGTCTGGAATGAAGCACCAAATTTCGTAAAGAGTCGAATGGCAGATCACCGGGCTGCCAGTCGGGTTTGGAATTTTTAAGATTGCCTCCGTCGGCACCTCTTTCCATTCCGTCAATTCCCAAGTGATCTCGTAATAGACCAAATCGAAAGGGTGTCGCGAATCGCCGGCAGACTTTGGCTCACCATACTCGAAATGCGGTTTACCAACTCTAGCCCACCAACGGCCATTTCGAATGTCCGCTTCTGTCACATGACAGTCCCTCGCGCTACAACATCCCAAATCCTGGATAACTGCCGACTTATAGTTTGGATTTTTCAGTCCTCGGTACCATGAGTCGAACTCAGGATGCTTGGTGTCATGGGCGATGCATTGCTGCGTCAAGAGCAAACAGAGCAGAAAGCCGCAGCATAGGATGGGCACCGCGGTGACGTTATCGAGGATGCGCGTGATCATTGAAGCCCCCACGCAGCTGTTTGGCCCTTATTGCGGCAGCCCGGTTGGCCCTCACTTCTCGGCGCAACCCGCGCGTTATGTTCTGAAGACACGCCGCAGACGGCGAGCAATCATCGACGTGCGCAATCCGTCAGGCCGAAATCGAGGTCAGGCGGGAAAGGCTTCGACGATGCTCACCGCTGATTTGGTCGGCACAACCCGCGCGAGCCGGAATCCCGCTTTGTCAAGAAGCCCACGATACTCTGGTTCGGTCCGCTCCTGCGCTCCCGTAAACAAAGTAAGCATGAACATGTCGAGCATCTTGCCCAGGTGCGGCGTGTCCCCTGGCGCAAGCACTGTCTCGATGATTAGCAATCGGCTGTTGGGTTTCATCGTACGGCGACAGTTGCCGAGGATGGTCAGGCACTGGGCTTCGCTCCAATCGTGGATGATATGGGAGAGCAAATATGCGCCAGCGGCAGCGGGAACGCTCTCGAAGAAGTTTCCGGCTTCGATCGTGATGCGATCCGCTAGTCTGCGCGCCTCGATCAGTGCCAGCGCGTCGCGAACAACATGCGGCAGGTCGAAGAGTATACCCCGCGGTTTAGGATGGCGGCGGAGGATCGTCGCGAGCAAATTACCAGTCGCACCACCCACGTCGATGATGGTCTCGAACTGAGAAAAATCATAGGCAGCAGCGACAGCGGCAGGTTCCGATCCGTGAAAACCAACCATGGTTTCACTAAACATGGACGCGTCCGTGGGATGGTTCGCCAAATATTCAAAAAACGGCATGCCGAAGGCTTTCTCGAAGCCGCTCTTCCCTGTCTGAACCGAATACGGCAGCTGTTCTAGTGACTTCGTCAACAAGTCGCCGGCCAATGTTAGGACGGTCGCGCGGACTGTAGCGGTTCTGAACGCCTCACCCAGGGGCGTCAAAGAAAACCGGTGGCTGGGGCCCTCCGTGAACAGCCCGAGGCTGGCCAGCGCCCGCATCAAGCGGTACAGCGAGGGCGCATCGGTTGCAGTTGACTGGGCGAGCTCCTTGGCAGTCCTCGGCCCCTCGGCCAGTCTTTCCGCCAGATTCATTTCGGCCGCGACATAAAGAATGCGGGACATCCAATATGCCGTGGCCATCTGGATCAGCTGATCCTGGCGTGGTGGCGCTTCGGTTTTCGCGCGAGCGATCTCAAGCATGCCAAATTCTCCACCTAATCGACATTCGCAGCGGCTAGCCGACGACACCCGTCAGCCGAAGCGATCAAGAATATTGGATTGGCTCGAATGGGCTATCGAGCGCGATGTTCGGCGCCGGTTGATTGTAAACGACGTGCAAGTCGTACTTGAACTTCTTGCCTTTCTTCCATTGCCCGCCGACCAGCGGCGTCGAACACGCGTTCCGCACGGGATTGTTGGGCCCGCCTTTCCAGGCAACAGGACCGACCAGGGACTGGTAATTGGTGTCGACAATCGCGTCGCGAATCGCGGCGGGCTCGAGCTTTTTCGCGCGCTTGAGGACATCGATCGCGACTTCGAGATTGGCATGCTTGAAGCCGATCGGCTGCGTCCATTGTTTGCCGGTCGCGGCGGTGTAGGCGTCGCAGAATTGCAGCGCCGTCTCGCCGGTCAGCCCGGACTTGAACGGATGATGGTGCGACCACCACACTTCGGTGGATAGATCGCCGCCGCGGTCACCTAGGGCCTCAACGGCAGCGGGGAATAACAGCGCCTTGGCGGGGGTAACGACCTTGGGCCGGTATCCCTGTTGCGCGCACTGCGTCCAGAAAATCCCGAATTCGGGCGGACTGAAAACGCCTGACACGATTTCGCAATTGGCCTTCTTCAAGTCGACGATTTGCGCCGAGAAGTCGTCGGCGTTGTTCGGATAAAGGCCGAGGTTGTGCACATCGAACCCCTTCGACTTGAAGAAGTCCGGAAGATGCGCATTGGCGTTCACGCCGTCGCCGTCGTTGCTCCACAGCGTGCCGAGGACTTTGTTGGTGGGCAGCGCCAGCCACATGTCCGCGAATATGTCGCCGAGTTGATCGAGGCCCCAGAAGAAATGATAGGTCCATTCGAACCCCTTTTTAGGGTCGCCTTTGCGGCCGAAGAACCAAATCTGCCAGGGGTCGTCCGAGGTGATGCAAGGAACGCCCGCCAGCTCGCATTGGTCGGACACCGGAATGACCGTATCGGATGTCGACGAGCCGACGACCAGGTCGACCTTGTCGTTGTTGATCAGTTGCGCCGTCACCTCGGCGGCGCGATTTGGGTTCGACTGGCTGTCCTTGTAGATGATCTGGAGGGGATGTTTTTCACCGGCGATGACGATGCCGTCGCCCAAGGCCTTGCGCACGCCCGCCAGGACAAATTGATCGGCTTCGCCGAATGCGGCGATCGGGCCGGTCTCCGGACTTACCATGCCGACTTTGACGACGCGCGGCGCCGCCCGCGAGGATTGAAACATCCACGGTGAGGCAATCGCGCTGGCGCCGCCTGCCGCCGCCAACTTGAGCAGCTTGCGGCGTTGTCTGTCGACCTTCACACTACGCTTCACTTGATCCGGACGGTTACCCATCATGCGTGTCCCGTTGACCTCTGCGGCGCTCCGCCGTTTGACAGTGCGGTGAGTTTGTCCGCGCAAGTTAGGCCCCTGGCCGACGGCGGGCTTGGAGAAGAGAGAACACTGATTTGGACTAGAGTGAACTTGTGCTAGGCTTACACCAGAGATTTACCCAGCGACCTTTCCTGAAGCGGAGGGAAAGATGTCTACACAGGACGCATCCGCCGCCTCCTTTAGGTTTTCGACCGACGATTTGCCGGAAGCCGCTCGCGCTAAGGTCGTCCGCGAGCTCCACGAGCATGCGACATTGCCCAACAGGGCCAGGCCCGAGCCGCTCGAGCCATTGCGGGATTATCGTGTCCGTCTCGACATGACTAAGCGAGCGTTGCCCGGGGCTATCATCATGTCCGGCACGCTTTGCGGGGTGCGTCACGCGATCCGGTCAAGAGGATCGGTCTCCAGTAGCGAGGACGATCTTTTGGTCGCCGTTAATCTGAGCGGACGTACCATAGCGCAGTTACGCGACCGGGAATTGGTTCTGCTAGATGGGGACGCGATGTTGATGACGCGCGACTCGATCAGCCTCAACTTCAACCATCCGGCGCCGGTAAATTTTCTGGGTTTTCGGGTACCACGCGACGCTATTGCACCGCTCGCCGGTAGCATCGACGACGCTTTGATCCGCATGGTTCCGGCAGGCTCGGAGGCGATTAAACTGCTTGTTACGTATGCCCGCGCGATCGCGGAGGAACAACAATCTCTGGACACGCCTGAGCTCCAGCGACTTGTCGCAACCCACATTCACGATCTCATCGCGCTGGCTGCCGGCGCCACACGAGACGGCCACGCAATCGCGGAGGGGCGCGGCATCCGTGCCGCCCGGTTGCGCGCGATCATGTCCGACATAACAGCGAATCTCCTCGACTGCGATCTGACCGTTGCCGCAGTCGCGCAGCGGCAGCGGGTGACGCCGCGTTACCTGCATAAGCTTTTCGAAGGCGAAGAGCTCACCTTCTCCACCTTTGTCCTCAGCCAACGCCTTTCTCGCGCGCACCGGATGCTGTGCGACCCCCGATTTGGCGATCGCAGCATCAGCTCGGTGGCATTCGATGTTGGATTTAGTGATCTCTCCTATTTCAATCGTACTTTCCGTCGACGCTACGATGCGACGCCGTCGGATATAAGACATTCGGCGAGGAGAAACGGCTCATCCCCAGGCGCTAGCTGAAGTGGATTGCGATCGCTAGCCCTCCGTCGAACTCCTGTTCAAAGGTTCCCGGGGGGCTACCGCGACCAGGAGATACCATGTCTCAGATTGGCCCATCGCGACCAATTTCACGTTAGGACCCTGACGGCGGCTTTCGGGCTAAAGCGGAAATGCTGTTTACGTATGGGGGCGCAGCTTTGTTGGGGCTGTGATGATCCGCGGTGCGTCGCGAGTTTCAAGGTAGGAAGGTCCGAGGATTTCGCGTAGGCCGCCGCAACCCTTTCACCGTGCCGCGAAACGTGCGACGGCCGCGTGATGCGCCGGCCGGTACGAACCGGGCGGGAAGTCGCTATCTCGGGTTGATCGTGATCTCGACTGAAGCATCCGGCCCAAGATCGTTGCGGTCTTCAGCATGAAGTTCCGCGTACCAATGTCCAATCCCTCGCCTGACCTCACTGATAAAGTCAAAGCGGCGTTCCTCAGCCAAGTGTCCGAGATCGCAAATCAGGTCTGCGATGGCATGCTCGTCGCCGGTGCGGCAGTGCCGCTGATAAACCGCGATGGCCTCGGCGGCCCAGGCAATGTGATCGGCTTTATCGGTCATGCTCTTTCCTTCGGGACTCCCAGTCCCACTTTTGTAACATCATAAAATCTAACCGGATTATCGCCTTATGGGGACGGCGGTGAAAACTTCGCCAATCACTGCTGCGCCGCCATTCACGGTCGCGCCTAACAACGAGCGCGAAGGACAGACGATTTTACTTTTCACCTTGTTAGTTTGAAGAACAAGCGCGCGTCGAGTGAAGCGACTTTCTGACCTCGCTCCAAGTGCTATCGCGATGCGTCGCGTGGTGGCGCCAATTTTTGACAAATGCTGGAAAAGTCCGAGCATGGGCATTAGCTCGTTCGAAGTTGCCAAGTGTTACACAGTTTCATTGAGAGGGCGTCGTTAGGCGTTTAGGCGCCGCGACCGTGCCTCGGAGCCACACGTTATGCACAGGTTGAGACGTCAGGAGGCGCGGCAGCGCTGCTACCGTCCGGCAAAGATCAAGCTCGCAGCCGGCGCTCGAGCTTGCGACTGCCTTATTATCGACATGTCCGATCGCGGCGTGCGGCTCAACGTCGAGGGATTAGACGTCCCCGATGAATTCGTGCTGCTCATTTCCAACAAAGGTAAGATCGAGGAGAGCGCGTATAAGGTTGTCTGGAGGTTCGGTAATGAGCTAGGCGCTCAGTTCGTGAGTGGCGCCCGGCGACTGGGCATTGCCGAGCGGGATTTTGCTAAAGCGTGATCCCTTCCGAATTAGGACACCATGCACTAAGCAATTCTAACAGGCACGAACGTGCAACCATCTTGCGGTGTCACCGTGTTAGGGCGTGTCCTCATAAACCGATTTGGTCGAAGGCCATTCGCGACGTCCGCTATTCCTTGTGGTAATCCGCGATTTCTCGCAAACGCTTTTCTCTCAACGTGCCTGATCGTGCATTGGGGGACTGGAGCGTAATCCTGAGCAGTTTTTCGCCGTTTTCGGTGACGCTGCGTGTCGAATTGGATGCGCGTTTATGAGTACACGCCTGTCTATGCTATCAACTGGCCCGTTTGGACGCGTGGCTAGCGCGCGCAGCGCACACTTATTGAGCCCACGAAAACCCACCATTGGTTTTCTCCGCGTCGTCGTCTTCGCCGGCATGAAGGTGAGCGTCAGCGGCATGTTGGGCTTTTTCGCATGTAGAGAATATCGCCGTCTCGCCTTTTATCAACAACTCCTGGCCTCTGAGATATGCCGCCCACTGTCTCGGCTCGATTTCCTCCACACGTAACCGGCCGCGTTTTGTTTCTCTGACGCGGCATTCGCTGAGTTGCCAGTTTTGGCGGTGCCACCATGGCGGATTTTCCGCGTAGTACGCAGCAAGCGCGGCGATGGCCTCGTCGAGTGAGCTAGTGACGGCAATTTCCATCTGGGCTATACGCCGCCGCACGCTATAAGTTGGTACGTCGGAGGAATTTTTCAGCAGGCAAATATACCCGACGTGAAATTCATCGATGCCTTCCTCACACACGCTGAAGTACTCGATCTTCTCGCCGCCAAAGCAAAGTTGGTCCTTGTCCTCGAGATAATATTTCATGTTAGGCCCCATTTGCCCGCTCCTCAGTTACCGGAATTTGCTTCATCGTGGTGTCGACTTTCTTTGTTCCGCGAACCGGCCGGGCCCACCCGCGAGTAACAGTATCGCGCCACCCGCCGGGCTCGAGACGGCGCGATTTGATCGGAACAAATCCCAACGAGCGCATAGTCGCAGCGATCCGGCGCCCGTTGCCGGTTGTCTTCGGCAGCCAAAGCAGATCGAGAAGCGCGTGTGTGCTTATGGCTTCCATGCCACGCACAGCAGCTTCAACCTTCGCTCGGAAAGGGTCGGCATCGCGTCCAGCACGTAGTTTAGCTTTCGCGCGATGGAACTCTCCAATCAACGTCAGCATGTCTCCAAGGCTCCTACGATCCCTCCCGCCGGCAAGTAATCCGCCACGGGGCTTACTCCTTAGCCTCTATCAGAAAAGGGTAAATAAGTGGCTAACGACGGTTTTACGCGCTTAAGTCCATGGAGTTGTGTCGCGGTAATATATTACCTCTACACGATGTGACACTTCCAGCGCTGAAGGCGCACATCAAAAGGATCCGCGGCATCGGGGAGAGAAATCGTCCAGCGTCAAAACGTGCAGTGCGAAGCTGCGCGACCCGGGTTAAACGGTATGAAGGTGCAAGGGTGGGATGCCAGCAGGGGGATGGCGGGCGGTTCGAACCGACGTCAAAACGTGCCAACTTTGCAAACGGACGGGCGATCTAGTCACGGGTGCTGTCGGGCGCAACGGGAAGATCAGTTGCGCACGAGGCCGTCGTGCTCGATGCTGATGCCTTTGCCGTGCCGAGTATCCTTGACGGTCCAGCCCGGCTCTAGTGGCATCCACGTCCTGGCTTGCGGTGTGCCAGGGTGGCCGCGCTTGGCAATCCGCTTACCATTGAGCGTCACGAACAAGTCGGTGGATGTCGTTGTTGTTGTCACTGTCGAGGGGGAACGAACCAGTCGGGGTCTCCTCGTCATTGCCATCTCCTTCGATGATTGGCCTCATTGAGAAATGCATTGACGTCGTAAAGCCGGCCACGCTCGACCGAGGCGTCAAGGATATCAACGTCGCTGCTCGTCCCACCGGCGGCTGGTCATGCGGATGACGCCGCGGATAATCCGGCTACACGGCGAGACAAGGTTGTGTCGAGCGCGGAATATCTGCCCACACATTTCTGTCCAAACGTTTGAGTGGAACTAAGAAAGCTGTAGCGGATGGGCTCGCCACGTACGACCGTTGGCACGCCACCGTGCGGAATGATCGCGCGACTAGCTCCGGAATGTCGCCGGGAAGTCGGGAGGCTCGGGAAGATTTCCGCCCCTATGTTCTGATCAATAAATACCGGTATCCTCATTTTTTTGATCCTTAAGTTCTATTTTTGATCCTTGTGTAAGGGGTAAAAAGTTCCCGTAATTCCCGTACTTCCCGGCCACTGCTTCCTGCTACGTAGGCCGGACCGTGATGACGTTGGCATTCGTCGCCGTGTCGTGTTTCGTTTCCAAGACGAAACCGCCGTTGTGGGCTCCGTTGAGCCGGCGCGCGCAGTAGCCGAAAAGTTTCGTGTTGACGCCGCGACTGCCGAATACTTCGTCAAGGGCGTCATGCAACGTCCGCTCCGCCGGCGTCCCTGAACCGTACGTCGCCACCTTCTCGTGTACGGCGATCACGTCAGCACCCTTGAACGGTTTCTCGCTGAAGCACTCATACAAGGCGGCCAGCAAAGACCCGTCAGCCTGACGCCGCGGGTCCTCTGCCTTGTTACGGCGGAAGCCCTCGCTGACATCATAATCAGTAAGCCAATAGACGAGATCTCGGACTCTGCGGGACCAATCGTCGAACGACCCTACAGCCGGCAATCCCTGCCGCGGCATACCAGCTAAGCGGAACGCCCGCATCGCGATAAACGCGGCCCGCAGGAAATCTGAGCGGCGGCGCCGGAACAACTCAACCGGATTGAACGGGTAACGATCCCGCTCGGGGTCAGCAGATCGCGGGAGAATATCGATAGGGAGTGTCCTCCGGGCCATGTCACCCATTATGGTGGGATTGTTGCCCGACAACGTAAGGAGCGATCGGCAGCGCACCTTCACAATTTCGCTGTGTCCGAGCGGGCGAATGTCTGCGCAGCCCTCCGTTATGATGCTTTCGAGAAGGTCGCCTTGAACCTGCATACCATTCGCGTTGTCGATCATCAGCGCCGCCGGCGCCTGTAACAGGAGTGCAGCAAGACGTTTCTCAAACTCCTCGCCGCTTCCGCCCCAAGTGACCACGACCGGCGCCGTGTCGAATGCTAACCGCACCAAGCTGCGCACGATCAGACCTTTGCCAGTGCCTGGCATCGAGCTGCTCACAACAAACATTGGGGCGAGCGGTAGAAATGGTCGTTCGATTGCTGTGAAAATAGCGGCAAGAAGCATCGCCTTCCCCGCCGCAGGATCTTCGAACCGGTACTTTGAAAACGGGAACAACAACACTTCCGCCGCCCGTCGGGCATCGTCGCGCGATGGGTTCAGCGGAATGTCGAAGACGGGTGATCTATCGTGGAAAAGTCCCGTTTGGGGGTCGTAGCCGGAAATGAAATGAACTTCGCCTTTGTCGTCGATGCGTGGCACCCGCACAATGCCTCGCAGCGGCAGGGCTCCGTACTGACCGCGCATCTGAGTGAGATAGTCGGCGACGAAGGGGCGTGGTGGATGGGTGTGCAACAGGCGACCTGTGCTTTTGCCGCCTCCGCGCTGCTTCCAGACCAACCGCTCGGCGCGCTGCATAATGTCCGCCGGCATAGCAAGCGTCGTGCCTGGTAGATCGCCCTCCCATCGCGTGTTAGCAGGCAGAGCGTCTTTGTCCGGAACACGTAAAATCACTAGCGGGCCGCTGGGATCGCCTAACGTGAATGTTTTCGGATCCGCAGTTACTACACGGTCAAGTCGCTTGCGGCATTCGTCTTCGTTGCCGGGCACGAAAAGCGCAACATTAGGGTCAACACTCTCGGCGATCCGTATCCACTGTTCGAAATTGGCACCATGCTGGCTCGCGACGTGGAACAGCGTGCCAACGGTAACGCCATCCTTGCGCAGGTCGGCATTTTCGGAATCCTGAAAAAACTTCCGCAACTCCTCATCAGAGTCTGCGTCTTTTGCAATTGAGGCCGCTTCAACGAAGATATCCTCGGCGTTCGCTACTCCGCTACGAGCGATGGCGAGGGTTAGCTTCACATAATCTTCGTGATTGCCGCCATGTTTGGTTAGCTCAAATAGCTTCGAGTTGTTGGCAATATGACGGGCTGCATATTTGACTACTTCGCTTTGTTTTTCAGGCAGAAGTTTGCCGAGCCATCGGTCGGTATCTGCCGATTTCTTTTTATCCCTAGGGGACGAAGCGCCCTTGCCCGTGTGCGAACTCTTGATCTGGGCTTCCAGTTCATCGGCGAGCGCGGCGAACTGATCCGGAGCAGCGACGATCCGGGCCTTTTCCGGTGCCCACCCCGTCATAGTAAAGAAACGACCGGAAGTGTACATTTCGACGCCGTCATGAGCGATGCCAGCTTGCAGCGGTCGTGCCTTGACGATCACATGCAATCCGCCGCGCGATACGCTTGGCTCGGTGTACGATCCGAGGCGCCTGACGCGCTCGCCTGCCAATGATGAAATTTCATTTTTGGTCGAGATAACCTTGTCGAAGTCGATACCGGCAAGGACTAGCCCGTTTTCGTCGGGCTGGCCGTCAAACACAAAGCCGACACCGCCAGTAGGGACTTTTTGTACCGGTTTATTTTTTTCGCGTACCTCGATATAGCCACGCTTATCAGCACGCTCGTACGCTTCCTTTGCGTCATCAAAAGATGACCAGTGTTTTGGCTTGGTCGTGCTCGCTCCAAATCCGGAGGGCTGGATAGGGCGCTTCGTCCACTTCGAGCCGTTCCAGATCGGAACCCAAAGCAGCCAATTTGGGCGCTGCTTGAGTTCGACCGGCATCCGCTCGAACTTCGGGCGGAGATACTTCGGCGGTGCATGGGCACCCGTGTTGGCGTCACCACCAGAGCGGGCTACAGCTGCAGCGTTGGAAATACCCGAGTCCACGCTATCCCCCTGCCTTCCCGCGAAGCTCTTCCTGCTTGAGAGCCGCACGCACTTCTTCCAAATCAGAGGGCGGCGCCCCGTCGGACTCTTCTAGCTTTATGAATTCTCCCAAGTGAATTGTAGCGAACGCGACCGTGTACTTGCTGAAGGTGGACGGATTTTCAGTCACAACGCGCGCACGTGTTCGGAGGTCGTCACACGCGATCATTCCACTTCGCCATTGGCTGCCGCTAATACTGTATCCCTCAGGCACGCCAATGCCCCGGATGTAATCCCAGTCCATTGCATCTTCATGCTCTTGCCACAGATCCCTGCGCACAAAGCGAGTGAACCCCTGAACGATAGTCAACACAGAACGCTTAGTGCGTTCCAATGCTTCACTATCAATATCGCCATAGAGGTCGCGCAGGAGGCGTTCAATGTCATCGCAGAACAGCGACAGCGACGTGACTTCCTGCAGGCAGGTCTTGGGACGCTTAAGTGTGCCATTAAACCTATTTTGCACGGACAACGCGGGTTCGAGCGTGTTGAGAGGCGATGCCAAGAGTGCACCGTAGATCGCGGAGATGATCTCGCAAGCCCCCGTTTCGTACCAAGCCGTCTGCCCGGGTTGAAGATTGATAAGGTCGTTGACCATGCCGCAAAGGCGGCGGTCGAGAATTATTTCGCGCAAGCGAATTTCATCTTTTGGCTCACCATCGAGCCAGCAGCCTTTGGAGCCGGCCGGGTTGAGCTTGTCGATGACATCCTGATTTTCGTCGAGAACAAAGCGCTGGATCGTGGTCATATCTTCTTCCTTCATTGAGGTGAGTTGGAAACGGCTTTTGGCGAATAGCTGCCACACGCTCGTTTCCCCTACGCGGCTGTGTTGCCGGCCAGCATTCGCTCGAGCGCTGCAGCCGGCACGAGCAACCGGCGACCAATGCGAATGGTCGGGATTTCTTTTCGTTTCGCCGCCTCGTATGCGGACCCCCGCGAAATTCGGAGGATCTCGGCGGCTTCGTTGAGCGTCACCACTCGGCGCGCAGGCGGTGTCGTCTCAAGTTTTTCGTGCATCGAACTCTCCATCACCAAAAAAGACTCGACATAAACTGCTGTGTTGGGTTATTGTTTAACCCAACATGGGGTAATAAACAACCCCAGAATGGGTTCGAATGATATTTGATATAAGGCATTGATATGAAAAGACAAAATGACATGGAAATGATCCAATCAGCCGTGCGGCTTCCGCGAAGTCTTCATGAACGGCTGAAAAAGGCTGGTGGCAGGCGCGGAATGGGTGAAGAGATCCGCCGTCGCCTTCAATTTTCGATTGACGCTGAGAAAATATCCAGTGATCCGACTACAAGGGAGCTGCTTGGCCAAATCGAAGATATCGCCCGAGACCTTTCGAGCGACGAGCCGTGGTTCGCCAATCAGTTTGCGTTCGATGTGTTCAAGGCGGCGGTAGATGCGCTGCTTTTAAGCCGCCGGCCAAGCGGTGAGGCAGAGCAAGGAACGCGGGCCAAGCTTCAGGCTACGTATGGGGATGAGAAGCCCGAGACTATCGGTCGCATCATAGCTCGCCACGCAATCATCGCTTATGCCCGCGAAGATGAACGTTATAACAACGCAGTTTTGGAGGTTTTAGAAAGGCTAAAAAAGGGATCATCTCGGGAAGTTGTTAGCAAAGCGATCAAAGAGGCTCTGGACACTGTAGATAGGCAAAAAGAATAACAGCGGTGCATTGGCTCATCCGATCAAAGGGAGCGAAGTGCTCAGATAGGAGGAAACGTCGATGAGGGGACACATTCGCGAGCGCTCTCCTGGCCATTGGGCAATCGTCATCGAGCTGCGCGATCCCGCGACCGGAAAGCGGCGGCGCAAATGGCATAAATTCGCGGGCACTAAGCGGCAGGCGCAAGACGAGTGCGCGCGGCTGATTTCGGAATTGAACGGTGGCCTCTACATCGAACCGGCCAAGATCACGGTCGGGCAATTCCTCGACCGCTGGTTGGAGCACATCAAGCCGCTGGTTTCACCGCGAACCCATGAACGCTACGGCGAGCTTGTAACGAAGAACCTCAAGCCGCTGCTCGGCGCAGTGCTCCTGACCAAATTGCGGCCGATGCAGATTTCCGAAGCCTACGCCAAAGCGCTTTCCAGCGGCCATAGGAAAGGCAAGGGCGGACTTGCCCCGAGCACGGTGCGCTACATGCACGTCATCCTGAAGGCTTCGATGGGGCAGGCGGTGCGCTGGCAAATGCTGGCGCGCAATCCGGTCGATGCGGTCGATCCGCCCGAAGATCGAGCGCAGCGCCATGAATACCTACGATCTCGCGCAGACTGCAGACCTGATCGATGCAACGCGCGGCACACGGATGACGATCACCGTCATCCTGGCCGTTCTTTGCGGCTTGCGCCGCGGCGAGATCGCGGCTCTGCGCTGGCGCAACGTCAATCTCGGCGCGGCCCAACTCGCGGTGACCGAGAGCGCCGAACAGACCAAAGCGGGCGTTCGCTATAAGAAGCCCAAGAGCGGGAAGGGGCGCACGGTGGCGCTGTCGGCGCGGGTGGTGAACGAGCTACGCAGCCATCGCGTCCAGCAAGCCGAAGAGCTTCTAAAGCTCGGCGTTCCGCTGACGGACGACGCGTTTGTCGTTGCTCAGGCGGATGGTAGTCCGTTGCAGCCGCGAACCATCACCCACCAATGGCATCAGCTGCTGGCGAACAACAAGACGCTGCCGCGCATTCGCTTCCACGATTTGCGACACGCGCACGCGACGCACATGTTATCCTCCGGCGTGCATCCCAAGATCGCCAGCGAGCGCCTCGGACACTCGAAGGTCGGGATCACAATGGACTTGTACTCGCACGTCATTCCGGGAATGCAGGAAGACGCCGCCGCGCGCGTTGACCGCGATCTGGAAGACGTAATAAACAAGCGCGACCAAAACGATTGGGTAGCAAAAGGGTAGCAACCGGCCCTTTTCACGATCAGCCAAATTACAGATTGTGTAGCAATCTCAATGGTTTGGAGAGGTGGCAGAGTGGTTGAATGCACCGCACTCGAAATGCGGCATACGGGCAACCGTATCGGGGGTTCGAATCCCTCCCTCTCCGCCAACAATGTGTTCGCCGCTTTTCGCCCCCGTCCGCATACTCTCGTTAACCTTAGGTAGCTTTTGACCATTTCAGCCAATGATCTTCGCTGCGATTCGTTTGCATTCGCGGGCATCCGGGTTATTTATGTAGGAGAATGTGTAGGAACCAAACTTAGCCGGTGTTGCCAATGGCACGCCCAATCGAACGCTTGTCGGCTTTGGGTCTAAGCAAGTTGGCAAAGCGCAAAGGCGTCTTTTGCGACGGTGGTGGTTTGTATCTTCACTCCGATCCGCCCGCGCAGTGTTCCTGGCTCTTTCGCTATCACCTGAGCGGCAAGACTCGCTGGATGGGGCTGGGCCCGTATCCGGCGATCTCGTTGGCCAAAGCGCGTGAACTTGCGTCCAACGCCCGCACCCTGAAAGCGCTCGGCAATGATCCCATTGGCCAACGGGACGCTAGTCGCGCCACAGAGCGCCTTGCGTCCGTGAGGACGATCACGTTCAAGCAATGCGCCGAGACCTACGTCAAGGCACATCGCGTCGGTTGGCGAAACGCGGCACATGCCTCGCAGTGGGAAAATACGCTTCGTGCCTATGCCTATCCGCACATTGGGGAGCTGTCGGTGCACGCAATCGACACGTCGTTGGTCATGCGGGTACTGGAGCCGATCTGGAATGTGAAACCCGAAACCGCGTCGAGGTTGCGCGGGCGCATCGAGACCATTCTCAACTGGGCAAAAGTCCGAGGCTATCGTGACGGCGAGAACCCGGCCCGCTGGAAAGGCCATCTTGATCATCTGCTGCCGGCAAAGAGCAAAGTGCGGCGCGTTCAGCACCACGCGGCGATGCCCTATAGCGAGCTTCCCGGCTTCATGACCGCGCTTCGCGAACAGGGCGGAATGGGCGCCCGGGCGTTTGAGTTTCTTATTCTGACAGCGGCACGGACCGGGGAAGTGATTGGCGCACGTTGGTGCGAAATCGATTTGAAGAACAAGCTCTGGATCGTGCCCTCCGAGCGGATGAAGGCCGGAAAACAGCACCGTGTTCCGCTCTGCCCGAGGGCCATCGCCATCCTGCAAGCGATTAAGCCTAATAAAGTGGAAGGCGACACGTTCGTCTTCCCCGGAAACCAGCGGCAAAAACCGCAGTCAAATATGGTTTTTTTGATGTTGCTGCGGCGGATGAAGCTTGGACGTCTGACTGCACACGGATTTCGGGCAACTTTCAAGACGTGGGCTACTGAGCGAACAAACTTCCCACGGGAAGTCATCGAAGCCGCGCTGGCGCATGTTGCTGGCGATAAGGTTGAAGCGGCATATCAGCGCGGTGACGTGTTCGACAAGCGGCTGCGATTGATGATCGCCTGGTCAGACTACTGCGGGGCCGCAACAGGGATAAACGTGGTTTCGATGCGGACGACCGTCGCGTGACTACCAAGCGTCGCGTCATAAAGGGTTCGTCCATATGGCCCGGCGAAGACGTAATGCGCTTCTACTCTCGGCAAGAAGTAATAAACAAAGCTAAGCATCATGCGGGCCAACTTTGGAAGCTGCTTGTTGAGAAACTCGGCGCCCGCCTAGCAAAGGAGATCATGCATGAAATCATGGGGGATAAAAACCAGGCCCACGCCAGACAGATGAGCAGAAGGCCCTGAATAAATTTATCCGCGATCACATTTCGGCCTCTGATGCAGATCAGAGCGACGAACAAATTGCTAAGCGAATTTTGGAACGCGAACCACACTATTTGCAGCGCAATCCATTCACGATTGATGATTTACGCGATATGACAAAAGGCGCTTTTGGTATCGATGTGCCCGACGATGTTTTACGCGATGAGCTACGCGATCAGTCCGCGATTGAGGTCGTGAGTAGGAAGTTCATGAAAATGACTTGGGCTGAATATCCGAAATCTCAGGGCCGTCCGGTCGGCAAGGGACTTGGGGCCCTTGAAAAGCAGGTAGGGCGGATCAGGCGGGAGATGATTGAAGAGGGTTCACTGCTAGAAGAGTATGCTCCCAAGCCCTACCGTCGCGGTTAAGGACTAGCGTCCGGGTACCACATTTGACTGCCCGTAGCCGACGAACAAATTGCTAAGCGAATTTTGGAACGCGAACCACACTATTTGCAGCGCAATCCATTCACGATTGATGATTTACGCGATATGACAAAAGGCGCTTTTGGTATCGATGTGCCCGACGATGTTTTACGCGATGAGCTACGCGATCAGTCCGCGATTGAGGTCGTGAGTAGGAAGTTCATGAAAATGACTTTGGCTGAATATCCGAAATCTCAGGGCCGTCCGGTCGGCAAGGGACTTGGGGCCCTTGAAAAGCAGGTAGGGCGGATCAGGCGGGAGATGATTGAAGAGGGTTCACTGCTAGAAGAGTATGCTCCCAAGCCCTACCGTCGCGGTTAAGGACTAGCGTCCGGGTACCACATTTGACTGCCCGTAGCCGGCCAGCCTTTATTTCCTCGTAAAATTTCGTCGTGCCGATCCGATATTTTTTGCAAAACTCTTTGACGGTCATCGCACCGAGTTCGGCATCTTCTTCCTGAGAAGTCACGGCAAAAACTCCACTGTGGTGGCCTTTCGCTGAATTAGTTTCCGTTTGCTCTTTGACAAAAAGAGACAAAACGTTTTGTCGCTTCTTTAAAGGGCTGGAGCTGTCGTGGACGGCCTCTCATGACATTGGTCTTGTCAAAAGTGACAGAACGTCTTGTCACTTTTTGAAACTCTGGCGCCGCGCCCCTTAGATGCTGTTCGATCCCAGTGCAGATGCTGGGCAACTCATTCATCCACATGGATGAAGACAAGAGGACAGTATTATGGAAAATCACCACGATGATAAATTGAACCCATTCGACCCAGCGGCGCTGCGGTTGAACCAATCCTTTCCCGACACGGTTGGCGTAAAAAAACTTCTGACAACCGTGCCGGTGCGTAAGCCAAACCGTCAGGACTTCGTGCGGGTTCATCCCGACCAGAACTATCGTCTAACTCCAGCCGCCATTATCGAGGTGAAGGAAAATCGCGACGAGGTCTATCTCGTCACGCCGAGTATAGCACAGGCTCTGCCTGGCGAATTCGCCACGGCAACGCTTTACCTCGCGATCAACCGTCAGGGCGTTCCCTTCCTGTGGCCTGTGAAGCTGCCTGCCCCCGATGGGAAGACAACGAGTGGCACCGCACAGCGGCAATTGGGGCCGAACTGGCGATGACGAAATGGGTTCGGGTCACCTCGAACATGGCGCTCGGCGCATATGAGATCTCCGAGGCCATCAAGGGTTATCCTGAGCCGGTCTGGCCGGATATTTCCCTGCAGGAAATCCTCAAGATCGCATTCCGCGATCGCATCGTGGCCGACGCCGATCACGCCTTGTTGCAGCGACTGCGAGGGGAGCTGTAGCTGTGGCGGAATTATCGGCCTGTGGCCGTACGACCGGTCTGGAGGGTGGCCGCACCGCCCACCAGGACGAGGTGGCGGCACACACCAATCCGTCAGGTCTCGGGCACGCGCAGACCACCCCCGCAAATGCTCAGCTTGTTGAATACACGGCCGACGCAGGTGCTGCCTCGCCTAAGGCTGGCGAGGGCGGTACCGCAACGTGCCGCCTCTCAATACTTGACCAAATTCCATTCGCGGAGATTTGGGCGGTCGATTTCGAGTTCGGCGCCAATGCCGGCGAGAACCCAGTTCCCGTCTGCCTTGTTGCATGGGAATTACGCAGCGGCCGCAAGCTGCGGCTGTGGCGCGATGAATTCGGCGCGGCGCCTCCGTACCCGACCGGCCCCGACGTGTTGTTCGTTAACTACTATGCCAGCGCAGAAATCGGTTGCCATCTCGTGCTCGGTTGGCCCGTGCCAGAGCGCGTGTTGGACCTGTTCACCGAGTTCCGCAAACAAACGAACGGCATTCCCACGGTCAGCGGCGCCGGATTGCTCGGCGCACTTGCCCACTTTGGCTTGGACAGCATCGGCACCATCGAGAAGGAGGAAATGCGCGACCTAATCTTGGGCGGCGGACCATGGAGGCGACGCCGAACGCGAGGCCATTTTTGACTATTGCGAAAGTGATGTGGAGGCGTTGGCGCGGCTGCTGCCCGCCATGCTGCCCCAAATCGATCTGCCACGCGCCCTGCTGCGCGGCCGTTACATGGCGGCCGCCGCGCGGATAGAAAGCAACGGCGTCCCAATTGATGTTGATACCCTTGAGCTGCTACGGCAGCATTGGTCCAACATTCAAGATCAACTTATCGCGGAGGTGGACCGTGACTATGGCGTCTTTGAGGGGCGAACCTTCAAAGCGGACCGTTTTGCAGAATTGCTTGCGCGCAACAACATTCCATGGCCAAGGCTCGACAGCGGGCGGCTTGATCTCGGCGACGACACATTCCGGGAGATGGTCCGCGCATACCCGATGGTAGCGCCGTTGCATGAACTACGTGGCGCCCTGTCCCAAATGCGGCTTTCCGATCTTCAGGTCGGTAAGGATGGCCGCAACCGCACCATGTTGTCGGCATTTCGGGCGCGTACGGGCCGCAACCAGCCGAGCAACACCAAGTTCATATTTGGTCCTAGCGTCTGGCTTCGCGGGCTGATCCAGCCGCCACCCGGCTACGGCATCGCCTACATCGATTGGGCACAGCAGGAGTTCGGTATCGCGGCGGCTCTGTCCGGCGATCCCTTGATGATGGCAGCGTATCGTTCAGGCGATCCCTACTTGGCGTTCGCCAAGCAGGCCGGGGCGGCACCTTCAGATGCGACGAAATCCTCGCACAAGGCCATTCGCGACCAATTCAAGTCAACGGTGTTGGCGGTTCAATATGGGATGGGCGCCGAGGCGCTGGCCCAACGCATCGGGCAACCGCCGATCCGTGCCCGGGAACTGCTGCGCTTGCACCGGGAAACCTATCGAGTGTTCTGGTGGTGGTCCGACGCGGCTGTAGACTACGCGATGCTGAACTGCACCCTTCACACGGTGTTCGGTTGGCGTGTTCAGGTGCCACCGATATCGAACCCCCGCTCGCTATCTAACTTCCCCATGCAAGCTAACGGTGCCGAGATGCTGCGACTTGCCTGCTGCCTGGCGACTGAACGCGGCATTGAAGTGTGCGCGCCGGTCCACGATGCGGTTCTGATATGCGCGCCGATGGACCGGCTGGACGCTGAGGTGGCACGAATGCAGGACGCTATGCGAGAGGCGTCGCGCATTGTGCTCGACGGCTTCGAGCTAGGCACCGATGTCAAAATCGTCCGCTACCCCGACCGATATATGGATGAACGTGGCGCCGTCATGTGGGACCGCGTCATGAAGCTGATCGAGGAGCAGAAACTGCGGAACCCCAGCAGGCCGTTGAAGAAGTCAGGCACCATCGCATGCGAAGCCTGTCTCGACGATACGCCAGCGAGCGGCAAAAGCCTTGGCGAAGGCGGGAAGCTTTGCCATCAACCATTTTCCGCGATGAGCTTCGGCAATCGCACCAGATTGTAGGCGGCGGCAGCGAAGGCGAAGGCCCACCCGACGCGGCCGCGACCGCGGAACTTCGTCTTCTCCTGCCTGGCCACCGTCTTGATCCAGCCGAACGCCTCTTCGATGCGCTTGCGGACGCGCTGACTGACGGCATAGCCGCCGTGCCGCGTCGTGCGTGCGTCGATCGCCGAACTTCGGCCGCTGGTGTTCTGCGCCACATGCGGTGTCACTGTCATCGAGCGCAGCTCATTGACGAAGTCTTCCGCGTCGTAGGCCTTGTCGGCACCGAGCGTGATCGCGCGCGGTCGGTCGGCGCGCGGTTCGATCATGGCGAGCGCCGCTACCCGCTCGGCATGGCCGTCAGCCGGCGTCAGGCAAGCATCAACCAGAAGGCCATGGCGGTTCTCCATCAAGCCATGGCCGATGAAGCAGAGCTTGGCTTCCTTGCCCGGCCCCTTGCGGTAGAGCCGTGCATCGGGATCGTCGTCGAGACATGCGTCTCGTTCGACCGCTTCTTGCCGTGGAAATCGGCTTCGGTATTGCGCCCGCCACCGGCCGGCGGCTCGTCCGATCCGTCCCGTGGCTTAAAGCTCTTCAACGAAGCCCACGCTTCGATCAGCGTCCCGTCGACCGTGAAGTGCTCGGTGGATAGCAGCTTCTTCACCCGCGGCTGATCCAGAACCGCCGCCAGGAACCTTGCGGCGATATTCCCTTCGAGCAGCCGGTCACGGTTCTTTGAGAACACCGAATGGTCCCACACGGCAGCATCGACCCCGATTTCGACGAACCAGCGGAATAGCAGATCATACTCCAGCCGCTCCATCAGCTGCCGTTCCGACCGGATTGAATAGAACGCCTGCAACAGCATCGCTCGCAGCAGCTTCTCCGGCGGGATCGACGGCCGCCCGATCGGCGCATAAAGCGCGAAGAATTCGTGCTCCAGCGCGACCAGCGCCTCGTTCACAAGCCCTCTGATCGCTCTCAGCGGATGATCCGACCGAACCCGCTTCTCAAGGTCGACGTAGCTGAAAAGCTCGCCAGTCCGCTTATCCCCACCCCGCATCACCTAACCTCCGAATTGTTTCGGAGAAAGTGAATCACTCAATCAGCCAAACCGCGACCCACTTCTTCAACAGCCTGCTAGGTGTCGTATCAAAATGCGGATGTTGTTGTACCGAAATGCGTATACGTCAGGTATCCTCTATGTCTCCTAATACCAATAGTAACATCAGCTGGGACCCAGCCTCCTCCGGCTGAACCAAAATCGGGTAACACGCTCGCAAGGTATCGTCCGCCACGGACGGCGGGCCTCGCCTATCCTAGGTAGATTTATTGCCGGGCCTGTCGATGTTTCTTGGCTGTGTCGGGCGAGCTGTCTTGGCGTGAAAGCATTGCTGGTCGGGCTCGCGCTCTGGCACATCAAGGGACTCCGGAAGGCTGACACCTTCATTGTTTCCAACCTGATAATGCAGGACTGGGGCGTCCAACCCGATGCAAAGGGCCGGGCGCTACGTAAGCTTGAAAAAGCCGGCCTGATAAAGATTGAGGGGCGAGGGAAACGGAGTCCGAAAGTGACAATCGTGGTCGAGAAAAGGGCTCCCAGGAGTCCATAGGCTCGTTCAGCTGCAAGGATCAAAAACGCACCAGTGAAGTCCCTAAGGCCTATTGACGGCGGGTGCGCCCTCGACGATCTCGCGGGGCGAAAAACAACAAGATTGGGGAGGTAGTAGGCTGCTCCACTTGCTCTATCTTACTTATGTAAACCGATGACTTACAAAGTGCAGGTAGTGGGGCAGGTCGAGCAGGTTATGGTGTTCGCCTAGCATTCGGTCGATGGCTTGGACAAATCCACCGCTACCACACTGCACCCTCATACCGTTTAACCGGCTCCGCGCAGCTCTGCAGGCGGAAATGTTGTCCCTTGCGGCTATCGACCCAAACGGCGCCCGTTGGCCGCTAGACAGTGTCCCGACTCACAGGACCCCGTAGACTCGTTTTCACGCGTGGCCGGTAGTGTGGGAGCCGCGAAGCGCAAAAACGCACCAGCGGAGTCCGTAGGTTGTTGCGAGCCTATCGGCGAGGAGGGTGTGCCCTCAAAAGGGAAATGGAGCTTGCCAAAAGTTAATCTGCCGCGCTCGAGAGAATTCAAACGCCCCGGGACGGATCGTCCGCCGAAAGTACAGAACCAAGATGGACGGGCGGGCCATTTGTTTGAATGCCCACGTTAGCACCAAGCCACCCGCGCCAGTGTGCAACGATCCGCCGGCAAGACCCGCTGAGGGTGAAGCACTTTACGAAAAAGTCGGGAATGGCCTCTACGCCAAAGAGAGGGCATCAGCCGATGCCGGCATGTTGCAACGCTAGCAAAGCCTTAGGAGGCAAACATGGACGCGATCAACTTAACTGAAACGCTGATAGGGCGCGAAGTGGAGCTCTTGTTCAGCGAAAATCCTGCTCAGTCTAATGGTCTTTGCACGAATCCAGTCACGGGCCAGTGGTATGTTCGCGGTGTCGATCCGATCGCACCACAGAAGGAGGCGGCGTACCGTGCGCTTCTGGCCCGCGAATGGTTCGCCTTTACCGCCCCGCCCGACGCGACGCCGCTTCCTATCAACTGGTACGACCGCGAAGACTGGAAGCGAACGGGGCGGCTATTGGATTACATCATCGCGTTATACGCTCGGTCGCTGGATGATCGGTATGACGTGAAAGAGCACCCGACTTTCGCTGACTATGTCAGCGGCGTGCTCTGGGAATCAGAACACGTTCAGGGTGGGGGCAGGCTTCCCATTTACCCCGACGAGCTTCCGAAACTTAAGAAGCGCTTCCCGCCGCGAGAGCTTGAAGGGATGGAATTGGGCTTCTACTGGTACCCACCAAAGCGGAAGAAGCAGACAAAGAAGCGCGGCCGGCTTAATCAGGCACGCTATGATGAGCTAAAAAGAGAACAGTTGAAACGCGCACAGTCGATCAATACCCAACTAACGTACTATGCCCCAATTGATGAAGTTGTGAAAATTCCGGAGGCAGTGCGCCGCGCCGCGGCTCAGGCTAACAGTTTTTACCAAGCATCGGAGGGGGCAAACGCAACCGAAGAATTAAATGATGCTGACGCTTCTGGAAGAGTTTAGACAAGCGCGAGCCGAGCGCGCCGCTCGAGACGCCGACCCCTGGCGGCTGCGGCTGGAGCGCGTGCACGGGAAAATCGGCGATGACGGCGTCGAGCGAATTACGACACAGCTGCTGTTCGACATCCTTGAAGTTCGTCAGCGTGGCCGAGGAGCCGGCGCGTGCCGCCGTCTGGCGAAGCTAATGGCCGAGCTTGGGTGGATGGCTGTGCGGGTCCGAGGGCTCACTCGTGGCGGCTATCTGGAGCAGGTGCGCGGGTACTGCCGCCAACCGCTCCGTCAAGCCTGACTAGCAAGGCCCGCCCACCGAGCGTGGATTTCGATCAATTCTGCAAGGTGAAAAGGTTAAAAACGACAGCGTGCTCGCGCTCGGTTTGTGACCCTGCCAGCTTCATACCCGCCAGCGCGGCGACTTCGGAGCGGCGCGCAACTTGCCGCCCATGCCTCACGGTGACGCTCCAGAACTTCCGCAGTATCCCAAGAGCCGACCTCAGCTACATCGCTTGCATCTGTCGAAATGGGCCAAAAGCTGTCATTGAGATGCAGCAAGATGGATCGAGCAAAGCACCCGTTGCGCAGCAGTACGTTCTCCTGGCGGTTTTACTCTCGCAAACCGCATTACGAAGCCCCTCTTCATACGGGAGCAGGTCTTCCTACGGCCCCGGAACGGGAGCAAATCCTTTGGGCTCGAAATGCGCCGCATCGAGTCGATCCTATGAATTCGAGAGTTTAGACGTACAGCGCGGCTCGAGCCTATTCTGTTGTATCTCGCATCAACGCACGACCGGTAAAAGCTTGGGGTGATTACGATGAGAAAGCTGATCTTGGCGGCATTTCTTGTTGCAATGCCATTCGTTGCATCGGCGGACGATGAGTTGCCCGGCACCTACAGGTTGATTAGCAGCACGCGCAAAATCCTCGATACGGGAGAAGAAGTTAAGGACACATATGGCAAGCATCCGTCGGGATCCGTCATGTACGGCAAGGACGGACGTTTCCTGGTTCTGGTCGTCTACGATGAGAGACCAAAACCAGAGAGTATCGACAAGACGACGGATCAGCAGCGCGCAGATTTGTTTCGCTCGATGCTTGCTTATGGCGGGACGTACAAGTTTGATGGGAAAAGCATAAAGCACGAAATTGATATGTCATGGAATGAAGTATGGACCGGGACTACGGTGATCAGAGACGTAACGAGAGACGGGGACAAGTTGATCTACTCGACGCGCCCCGCCCCATTTTCCGGCGATGGAAAGATGAGCGTTGTAACGGTCGTATGGGAAAAGGTAAAATAGGTCTTCAGGAAGGGTAGTCAGAGTCCGCTGCGGGTCTCATTCGCTGCCGATGTGTCCGGCGCTAGTGTCACTCCAGGTCCGAAAATGGTTTCAAAGCGGACGTGGCCGGCAAGGTGAAAGGGTAAAACGGTCTGCCCTTCGCGCTCGTTGCTAAGTGCGACCATACGTCAACGGCATTTCCGCTTTACCCCGAAAGCTGACATCAGGTCGTAATGAGAAATCGGTCGCAATGGGCCATCATCAGACATCGTGGGTTCAATTTTCGATTTCCGCTTAGCCCCCCGAAAGCAGCCATTCGCCAGCACGAGCGGCAAGGGCCGTGAACACGGAACTGGTACACCGCAATGAGCGGGTGTCGGCACGTCAAATCGCGATGATGATGCAGATCGATTGCGAGACGGTGCATATGAGAGTCGATTTCACGCCTGAAGGGTAATTTCGCACACAAGCCCTTCCGGCCGCCAATCAAAACGTGTTCTGCCTTTTAGTTGTTCAATCACGCCTCTGATGACCTTCCCGCCGAAGCCCTGGCGCGTGGGTGTCTTGACGGGCGGTCCGCCGGTTTCTGTCCAGAGGAGCATGAGCCCTCCATCAGTATGCGACCACTTGACTTCTATTTGGCCTTCGGTTGCAGATAGAGCGCCATACTTAGCAGCATTGGTCGCCAGCTCGTGCAAGGTCACGGCAATCGCCTGAGCGGTGTTTGGCTCTAGCAACACCTGTGGACCTTCAATTCGAACCCGCGCTTCGTTGTTCTGTATATAGGGCGTCAGCTCCTGCCTCGCGACGGTGGATAGCTCGGCTCCAATCCAGCGAGACTGGACAAATAGCGAGTGAACATTTGCGAGCGCCTGAATGCGCCCTTCAATTGCAAGTTTGAGATTGTCGGCGGTCTCAGCCTGAGAAAGGTGTACGGTTGCTTGTACAGTCGCCAACAAATTCTTGCTTCGGTGCTCTGCTTCGCGAGCGAGCGTGGCGATTTGCTCTTGGCTTCGCTTCTCCTCGGTGATGTCCCTCGCGATTTTCGATGCTCCTACGATCTTACCTTCGGCATCTTTGACCGGAGAAACCGTAAGTGAGACTGCAATCAGGCTGCCATGCTTGCGACGCCGAACGGTCTCGTAGTGGATGATCCGCTCTCCACGCCTGATACGCGTCAGAATTTGACGTTCTTCATCGTGGCGGTCTTCCGGAATAACAATCGTGATAGGTTGGCCGATTGCTTCTTCAGCAGTGTAGCCGAAGACGCGCTCTGCGCCTTTATTCCAGCTTATGATAAGGCCATCGAGATTCTTGCTTATGATTACGTCATCGCTCGAGTCCACGATAGACGCAAGCCAACGCAATTGCTGTTCACTTTCGCGCAGCGCGTGCTCGAATTGCTTACGCGCTTTGATGAGCGCCTTGGCCTCCGTAACGTCGCGATTGACCTCAAGCACGGTGTCATGGCCGAACAACTGCATCCGGCTGTCCACAATGACTTCGTGGCCATCCTTGCAGATATGTCGTAGCTCCCCGGACCAATAATGCGCGTTCCGAAGCCGTGAACGCAAATCAATGAATTCGACCGGGAATTTGGTTTGCAACAAAGAGTGGCTGCTTCGCCCGACCGCCTCGTCCGCTGCAAACCCATAAAGTCGTTCGGCACCGGCGTTCCAGAATTCGATCACCCCATCCAGACGCCACACGAGCATCGGTTCATAGGACAATGCAAGCAGATCGGATAAACGCCCTGCGCCCTCGGAAGTTGCCTCTAATACCGCAGACTTGCGTTCCATCTGTGACGGCTTTCGCGCAACTGGATCGTCAGCCCGATGCCTGAGCAGAGCTGTTTGACACACTCTCAAGCCGGATTGCGATTTCAAGCCACGCCCAGGCCATTTGTAAGAAAATCCTACGCTCTCTGTCCGTTCGGGCAGTGCGAGCCCAGTCCAAATGTTCGTCGGCATAAGCCCGAAGTTCCTGCACCGAATACATGGCTGGTGCGCTACTTCGAGGCGGTTTGGGAGCAAGTCGCGTGATAAAACGAGCTCTCTCCCGTAGTTCGATAGCACGGCCATCTACGGCTGTTGGGCTATTCGGATGGCCTCCTGATCGTCAGCGCATTCGATATTTTTGCCGTCTATGAAATGGCCGTCGCCGCCAACGGTGTAGATGCGATATTCTGGCATGGTCACACTCCCAAACTCTTAGGACCTGCAGCGGTCGCCTTTCTGGGTGCCGGTCGGGAGCGGAGACTTTGATGTGTCCCCTCTACATGTAGCCAAATAATAGCCCGAGAATTTTCGCGGTGTCGGTGCGGTAACGTACCCAAGGTCCGGCAATTTACATTAGTCCCCGGGATCAGTCTCGGGACCTCGAAATTGTTGTACGTCCTTTCCGTTTCTCATCTCCTGAACGAGCCTTTGCCACTCGTGAGCCATCTCAGCCAAAAAGGTTTTAAGGCGAGGGTCAGTTGTTGCGCGAGCTTCTTGGAGGCATCGGGCGGCAAATCGATGATATTTTCTTGCGTATTGCATTTTCCCAGCCCCAACGAACGATCCCTGGCGGGCATGCTTCCCTAATGGATCATAGCAAATTCGAAGGCTGACTGCTTGGCCTAATACGTTCTACGGCCTACCATTGTTGCCCAAATGCGGGCGCGCCGCGATGCAGCAGATTGCAGACTGGCTCGAAAAACTCGGCATGTCCGAGTACGCCCCGCGCTTTGCTGAAAACCGCATCGATTTTTCAGTCCTCTCCGACCTGACCGACCAGGACTTGGAAAAGCTGGGCGTCGTTCTCGGCGATCGGCGCAAAATGCTGCGCGCGATCCTCAACCTCGAAGCCACCAATAAGAGCGCACCCGATATCGCCGTTGCGGCAACAGCATCTGCTGTGCCCGTCAGATTGCATGATACTGCCGAGCGGCGCCAAGTCACGGTGATGTTCTCCGACTTGGTCGGCTCAACGGCACTATCGGGGCGCATGGACCCTGAAGACCTCCGCGAGGTTATTTCAGCCTATCAGAAGTGCGTGGCGGAGACCGTGGTTCCCTTTGGCGGGTTCGTAGCGAAGTACATGGGCGATGGGGTGCTGGTTTATTTCGGCTACCCGCAGGCGCACGAGTACGACGCAGAGCGGGCAGTGCGTGCGGGGCTGGAGTTAGTCGCAGCCGTACGTGATCTGAATACCCACGCGGCTCTGCAGACCCGTGTCGGCATTGCCACGGGACTGGTGGTGGTCGGCGATCTGGTCGGGTCGGGTTCTTCTCAGGAGCAAGCAATCGTAGGGGAGACGCCGAACCTTGCGGCGCGCTTGCAGGGCGCGGCTGAGCCGAACAGCGTCGTCATAGCCGAGAGCACGCGGAAGCTCGTGGGCAACCTGTTCGAGCTTGAGGACCTCGGAGCAAAGGACCTAAAAGGGATTACAGGTCCCGTGAAAGCCTGGACGGCGCGGCGACCGGCCTCTGTAGAAAGTCGCTTCGAGGCCCTGCACACTAGCGGCCTGACCGAGCTTGTCGGGCGGGAAGAAGAACTCGATCTGCTGCTGCGGCGGTGGTCAAAGGCGAAGGGCGGCGAAGGCCAAGTAGTGTTGCTTTCCGGTGAACCGGGCATCGGCAAGTCCCGGTTGATCGCCGCGCTGCTGGAACGCTGCGCCGCCGAGCCGCACACGCGCTTGCGCTACTTTTGCTCGCCACAACACACAGATAGCGCCTTGTATCCGATCATCAGCCAGACGGAGCGGGCTGCGGGCTTCACGCACGACGACACCCAGCAAGAAAAGCTCGACAAACTCGACACCGTGCTCGCGCTTAGCTTTACGCCACGTCGGGACGCCGCGCTTTTTGCCGAAATGCTCTCGCTGCCGAACGATGGACGCTATCCCACGCTCGAACTAGCCCCGCAACAACGGCGACAGAGGACGCTGGAAGCCCTTACTGCTCAGGTAGAGGCACTGTCGCGATCTAATCCGGTGCTAATGATTTTCGAGGATGTGCATTGGCTCGACCCGACAAGCCTTGAGGCGCTTGGTCGGATGGTGGACCGGCTGAGAACTCTTAGCGTCTTGCTGATCGTTACGTTCCGACCGGAGTTTGAACCGCCGTGGACTGGACGGTCTTACGTCACTGCCCTCACGCTCAACCGGCTCGGCGAGCGCGAAATCGCTGCCATGATCGACGGTGTCACAGGCAATAAGCCGCTGCCGCAGAGCATTAGGCAGGACATTATCGAGCGCACTGATGGCGTCCCGCTGTTCGTTGAGGAAATGACCAAGGCGGTGTTGGAAGCAGAAGGCGAAGGCGACGAGCGGAAGACCACCGCCGCCATTCCCTACTCGGCTCACGCCGTCCCCGCAAGCCTCCACGCCTCACTGATGGCGCGGCTGGATCGGCTCGGCGCCGCCAAGGGGATTGCACAGATCGGAGCAGTGATTGGGCGTGAGTTCTCTCATGCTCTGCTAGCCGCAGTCGCTAGTAAGGCGCAGGAGGAACTCCAATCGGCCCTCGACCGCCTCATGGCAGCAGGTTTGCTGTTTCGGCAGGGTGTGCCTCCCCACGCTACCTACCTATTCAAGCACGCCCTCGTACAGGACGCGGCCTACGGCACACTGCTGCGCGAGCCACGCCGCGCGCTGCACGCCCGCATTGCCGAAACATTGCGCGACCGCTTCACTACCATTGCCGATGCTGAGCCAGAGGTCGTCGCACACCATTTTACTCAAGCAGCGCAGGCGGAAGCGGGCATCGAATGGTGGAGCAAGGCCGGCGAACGGGCGCTCCGCAGCTCCGCCTATGAGGAGGCAATCGCTCATCTCGAAAAGGCGCTGGTCCTGGCGGGGGCACTGGCCGAGAGCCCTGCGCAACGGCTGCTCCGACTGCGACTTCAGATCGCTAACGGTCAGGCGCTAATCCACGCACGCGGTTTCGCCGCCCCGGAAACGGCCGCTGCTTTCTCGCGCGCTCGCGAGTTTGCTTCAGGGGTCGAGGACGTGACCGAGCGGTTCCCGGTCTATTACGGTTTATGGGCGGGAAGCTGGGTTCGCGGCGAGTTTTCGCAAATGCGGGAACCCGCCCTGGCGTTTCTGGATGATACCAAGAACCGGGCGGGCACGCGTGAGGCTAGCATCGCACACCGCCTACTTGGCTCAACATGTTGGCTTCAGGGAGACTTTATTGGAGCGCGCATGCACCTGGAAAATTCGCTTGCGATTTACGACAGTGAGCGCGACCGCGACTTTGCCTTCCGCTTCGGTCAAGACACCGGCGTTTCCGCCATGATCATTCTTGCTCTGACGCTTTGGCCCCTCGGTGAAATCGAGGGTGCCTCGCAACGCGCTGACGAAGCAACCACACAAGCCGCTCTGAGCACGCATGTCGCGACGGAGGCTTTTGCTCACGGCTACAAGTCACTTTTTGAGATGATGCGCCGGGATGCTGGCTGCGCGTTGCACGAAGGAGAAGTGCTTCTTGGCCTTGCGCGCGAGCATGTGATGCCGCAATGGCTGGCAATCGGCACTTTCACACTAGGTTGGGCGCGATGGCATTCTGGTGATCGGGAAGCAGGAGAAAAAGAAATGCGCAACGGCATGGCCCTGTTCCGTGAGCAGGGCATTCGTTTTCCTCTGCCGCTTTGCGCAGTGCTGCTCGCCGAGATTGAGGATGAGTTAGGGCGCATCGAGCACGCATTGGCAATTCTGGATGACGCTCTCGCTGATGCGGAGCGGACTGGTCAGCACCATTTCGACGTGGAATTGTATCGGCAACGTGGCGCACTCTTGCTGCGGAAGACGCCAAACGATGTTGCGGGCGCTGAGGCGGCCTTCATGCGCGCCATCGAAGTCGCCCGCAGCCAGCAGACGCGAACGTTCGAGCTACGCGCTGCGATGAGCCTCGCGCGGCTCTGGCGCTCTCAGGGCAAGACGCAGCAAGCTCGCGAACTGCTCGCTCCAGTCTGCGGCTGGTTTACGGAGGGCTTCAATACGCGTGATCTGCAGGAGGCGAAGGCGCTGCTGGAGGAGTTGACGGCGTAACGGTTCGTTAGACGAACACGCATAGGCCACTTCCGGCACGGGCCTTTGACCGGCTACGATTGCCCTCGCCCATGGGGGACGTGATGAAACGGCGCTCCAGAGCAGGCGGCAAAGCATCCAAAGCGCGAGGCCGCGAGGCGTCAAAGACAAAGCGCCGCGATGCGTCCAAAACTGCGTCCTCGTCCGCCCCTGTCCACGATGCAGAGGTCGCTCGCCTCACCCGCGAATTGAACGAGGCCCGGGAGCAGCAGACGGCGACGTCGGAAGTGCTTGAAGTCATCAGCGGCTCGCCGGGTGATCTTCAGCCAGTGTTTGCTGCGATGCTGGAGAACGCGGTCCGCATCTGCGACGCCAAGTTCGGAAATATCTACCGCTGGGGTGGCGAGGCCCTGCACCTCGTTGCTGCGCATAATACACCGCCCGCCTTCGTCGAGGCGCGCAGAAGTACGCCGTTTTTTAGTCCCGGTCCGAAATCAGTTGTCGGTCGCATGGTCGCGACCAAAACAGTCATTCACGTCGCGGACCTTGCGGCAGAACAGGCTTACATTAAAGACCGCATTCCGTCGGCCGTTGCAGCCGTAGAACTTGGGGGCGTGCGGACAATTCTTGCAGTTCCGATGCTGAACAAAAACGAGTTGATCGGCTCGTTCACCGTATACCGCCAGCAGGTTCGCCCTTTCACTGACAAGCAGATCGATTTGGTCCAGAACTTCGCTGCACAAGCTGTCATTGCCATCGAGAATGCGCGACTACTTAATGAGCTGAGGCAATCGCTGGAGCAGCAGACGGCCACGTCGGAGGTTCTTCAGGTCATCAGTAGCTCCCCCGGCGATCTAGAGCCGGTGTTCCAGGCCATGCTGGAGAATGCCGTCCGCATCTGCCACGCCAAGTTCGGCATTATCTATCGCTGGGACAGTGACGCCTTGCACCTCGTTGCTTCGCATAATGTACCGCCAGCCTTCGCCGATGCACGCAGGCGCTCACCTCGCCGTCCGCGTCCCGAAGCTCCTACTGGTCGTATGATCGCGAACAAAACGGTAGTTCACACGGCCAATTTGGCTGCAGAGCAGACTTATATTGAACGCGATCCGGACACCGTTACAAGCGTTGAGGTTGGGGGTGTAAGGTCGCTTCTATCCGTACCCATGTTGAAGGAAAATGAACTGATCGGTGGGTTTACCCTGTCCCGCCAAGAAGTGCGTCCCTTTACCGACAAGCAGATCGAGTTGGTCAAGAACTTCGCGGCCCAAGCGGTTATCGCCATCGAGAATGCGCGGCTACTCAACGAACTGCGGCAGCGCACCGCCGACCTCACCGAAGCGCTGGAGCAGCAGACGGCCACGTCGGAGGTTCTTCAGGCTATCAGCAGCTCCTCCGGCGATCTTGAGCCGGTGCTCGCGACAATGCTGGAGAACGCAGTCCGCATCTGCGACGCCAAGTTCGGAAATATTTATCGCTGGGACGGCGAGGTCCTGCACCTACTTGCATCGCATAATACGCCGCCTGCTTTCGCCGAAGCTCGCAAGCGCTCACCGCTTCGTCCCCCTCCGGAAACGCCGGTTGGTCGCATGTTGGCGCACAAAGCAGCGTTTCACTCGGCCGACATGGCAGCACATCCGGGCTACATTGACCGCAGCGATCCGGGTTCCATTGCTGCTGTCGAACTTGGGGGTGTGCGGACGATTTTGGCTATCCCGATGCTGAAAGAGAACGAACTGATCGGTTCGTTCGCGTGTGTATCGTCAGGAAGTTCGTCCCTTCACCGACAAACAGATCGCCCTGGTTACGAGCTTCGCCTCTCAGGCCGTCATCGCCATCGAGAACGCGCGGTTGCTCAACGAGCTAAGGCAGTCTTTAGAGCAGCAGACGGCTACGTCGCAGGTGCTGCAGGTTATATCAAGCTCACCCGGCGACCTTCAGCACGTTTTTGCAACGATGCTAGAGAACGCCACGCGCATCTGCGAGGCCAAATTCGGTGCGCTTTACCTTAGCGAGGACGATGGCTTTCGCGCTACTGCCATGCACAACGCGCCACCCGCCTATTTGGAGGCGCGTGCCGGGGTGCTGCATCCTCCTCCCAGCACCAGCCTTTGGCGTGCGGCCAACACAAAGCAGGCCGTCCAGATCGCTGACGTGAGGTCGGAACGAGGCTATGTCGAGCGCGACGCATTTGTCGTTTCTGCCGTCGCGCTCGGCGGTTATCGGAGTGTCCTCAGCGTGCCGATGCTGCATGAAGATGAACTCGTTGGCGTTATCACGATCTTCCGTCAAGAAGTTCGCCCATTCACCGACGAGCACATTTCGTTGGTCCAAAACTTCGCCGCCCAGGCCGTTATTGCCATCGAGAACGCGCGGCTGCTCAACGAACTGCGGCAGCGCACCAATGATCTGACGGAGGCACTTGAGCAGCAAACTGCCACGTCGGAAGTGCTGCAAGTAATCTCAAGCTCCCCAGGCGAGCTTGAGCCGGTTTTCGCTGCAATGTTGGGCAGTGCCACAGGTATTTGCGAAGCGAAGTTTGGCAATCTTTTCCTGCGTGAGGGAGAGACCTTCCGCGCCGTCGCCTGGCACGGCGAGCCGGAGTACGTCGAGAATTGGCGGCGAGAGCCACTGACTATCAAGACCGACGTGCCGGACATTCCTCTTGCACGCGTCGTGGAAACGAAGCAGCGCGTTCACGTCGCCGATCTCAGGCAGGACGTGGCCTACAAGGCAGGCTTTGGACCTCTCGTGACGCTCGTTGACAGGGGCGGCGCTCGAACCCTTCTCATCGTGCCTATGCTGAAAGAGGACACTTTGATTGGTGCAATCGCCCTCTATCGCCAGGAAGTTCGTCCTTTCACTGGCAAGCAGATCGCACTTGTGGAGAACTTCGCTGCTCAGGCAGTGATTGCTATCGAGAACACGCGCCTGCTCGGCGAACTGCGAGAACGAACAGAGGACGTCGTCAAACTAAACCAACAACTAGAACAGCGCGTCACCGACCAAGTTGACGAAATCGAGCGCATGAGCCGTCTGCGGCGCTTCCTGCCTCCGCAGGTGGCTGATCTGATTGTTGCTTCCGGGACCGAGAAGCAACTGGAGAGCCACCGCCGCGAGATAACGGCGCTCTTCTGTGATCTGCGCGGCTTCACTGGCTTTTCAGAAAGCGCCGACCCGGAAGATGTGATGACAGTCTTGCGTGAGTACCATCAGGCACTTGGAGCGAGCATCACTAGGTACAGTGGGACGCTCGAACGTTACGCTGGTGACGGCGTGATGGTGGTGTTCAACGATCCAGTGCCGGTGGAGAACCCGGCGCTCCAAGCGGTCCTCATGGCCCTTGAAATGCGCGAGGCTATCGGGGCGTTGACTGAGACGTGGCGTCGTTGGGGCCACGAAATCGGCTTCGGCATCGGCATAGCGCACGGCTTTGCCACGCTCGGCACCATCGGCTTCGAGGGCCGCTTCGACTATGCCGCCATCGGGACGGTATCCAATGTTGCCTCTCGGCTATGCGATGAAGCGAAGCCTGGGCAAATCCTCATCAGCCCCCGAGTGCTGACGAAGGTCGAGAACGCCGTGACGGTCGAACCAGTTGGCGAGTTTGAGTTGAAGGGAATCAGACGGCCTCTGGCCGCTTACAACGTGGTTGCAGCTGTAGTATGAGGCTCGGCTTGCGCGTCCGCAGTATGGGGCGATGTTCAGCCCCGCAAATATTCCCATAAGCTTGCATACGCGCGTTGTGCCACGCTGTTGCTTGGCACTATTCAGCAGACGGCGGAAGACACCTTGAAGGTTCGCCAATGTTTCTCCTCTATTGTGATGAGACCAACCTTGAGGAACGGTCGGGCGATTTCTTCGTCTACGGCGGCATAGCGATAAATAGCTCAACAGCAAAATCTCTTTCACATAAGATCGATGAAATTAGAAACCGATGGAAAGTTCCTAACAGCTTCAAGCTCAAGTTCAATCCTGCCCCTGAACCACTAAGCAATGCCGCCTTCATCAAGCTAAAGCAAGAGCTAATCGAGACTGCAATCACCCATGATGTAAAGCTTTTAGTATATGTGATCTTGCATGATATCTCCCTAGAGCCGGACGTAGCGAGACGCAACGGCATCAATACGATCTGCTATCACTTCGACTGCATGTTGAATGGGTATCTACGCCCAGGTGTAGTTCTTATAGATCGTTTCAGTGACAATCAGATTGATCAGCTTCTTGTGGAAAAATTCTCAACTGGCGTAACCGGATTGCCGTTCTCGAAAGAGCTTCGATTAGCAAACGTCCTCGGTTTTCACTACTCTGCCGTCGGCCAATCTCATTTCTCTAGCCTGATCGATTGTGCTCGGTTCGCTCCGCTTCTCGATCAACGCATTCACTCGAAATGATGCTTCTCGGATGTCGACAGCTACGACTCTTATCAAACTTATTAGTCCGCTGTTTCATCGCGAAAGTTCAGGTCGCGTTTCCGAAATAAACTTCCATTTCAGTCCCAAAACCATCAAGGTTGATCAGTATCGAGCACAATATATGGCATTAAAGAGGTTTCTGGCTGATAACGGCGCAGACACCGCGCATGCGCCTATGGCTCCAGGCTAATCTCGCGTAATTGCACACTTGCATCACTTAGAAACCGTGTCTCAGCAATCGGTCATCGTTTGGGACTTAGAGACCGTCCCTGATCTGGCGGCGGCGGCAAGGATGCTTGACCTGCCCGAAGCCACCGATACCGAACTGCGGGAGGCCCTTGGCGCTGGGTTTCCAAAGCATCCGGTACACAAGATCGCTTGCATTGGTGCTCTGGTGGCGAGCCGTCACGCAGACGGTTGGCACCTGGACGCGCTTGGCGCTCCCCATATGGGTGAGCGCCCAGAGGGCCGGCTCATAAGCGACTTCATCGAAAAGATTGGTCAGCTTCGCCCGCAACTCATCACCTTTAACGGGCACAGCTTCGACCTACCGGTCCTCAGGTATCGAGCAATGGTGAACCGGATTTCTGCGATTGGCCTGCAGGTGCGGCCATACTTCCATCGCTACACGGAGGACGCGCTCGACTTGTGCGACGTCTTGGACTCGTACGTGCCCGGTGCCAAGGTCAAGCTGGATGATGTTAGTAAGATACTCGGTCTGACCGGCAAACCGGAAGGCATCGACGGCAGCCGGGTGGAAGAAATGATCCTAGGTGGGCAGATCGAAGAAGTGTCTCGCTATTGCGAAAGTGACGTAGTGAACACCTACCGAGTGTGGCTTGTTTACGAGCTATTTCGAGGCGCGATCACCGCAGACGAACTCGATTGGAGCGAAAGACAGCTTCGCGATTTTGTTCAGGCTCGCAAAACGGCCAATCCGCATCTAAACGAGGCGCTCCGCATTCCGAATGTGTGAGACCTGTGTGCGTAGTCCGAGTGAAAGGAGTAAAACGGTTACACTTTCTCGGGCATCCTCCACTCAACATAGCGGGCGACTATGGTGCACGCATATAAGACGGGTGCCCCCAGCGAGAAAGTCCTCACGTGGCGGTGCAAAGACATCAACGACCTCGGTGTCCCTCAGCGCCGCTTGTTGAGCATAAAGCGTCTGGCCATCTGTGCTCACGCGGGAATAGCCGACAATCATTTCGCCGCTCCATTCCGTGCATGACTTTGAAGTTGTGTGCAGGAAGCGCGGCTCGCTTTCCAAAGAAACCCTCTACGCGCCACTGCTCAACTCTGGCCCGCGCCTCGGCGATTATCTCGGATGGGCGAGGACGTGCCTCAGCCATCGCAGCGGTCTCGCGCGGCGGCACGCTGGCGAGCTTAACCCGACCTTCGCTGCGGATTTGCGCTTTCACTTCCTCTCGGGCTCGACGCTGGGCTTCGACCCGCACAGCGATGCGCATGCGTTCAGCTTGGCGCTGGGCTCGGCTTGGAGCTAGACTGGGATTAGCTTCGACCATGTGATTGCTCTCCGTGGTTGGAGTTAGGGCTGGCGGTGTTATGCGACAGCGCCGCCAGCCCGCTTTTCAGCGCGATCATCTCATCAGATAACTCACAGCCGATCATCAACAAACCGCATGACGCGATATTATTTGTTGTTGTTTGTTGTTTGTTCAGGGCCGACACTTCGTTTTGTTGCTCGCCGCTCCGAGCTGTCGTCAGCGCCGCGTCATTTCGTAAAAATCGCCTCTTGGCGTACCCCACCCCAAAAATCGCCTCCGCTGGACCGCGCATTGGCGTCTGCACACAGTTTCAGACTTCTCTATCCCCTATCTGCTTCCTCTTTTTCTAAAGTTACACCTGTTACAAAGGTTACAAGAGAGGATAGGGTTTAGAAGAAGGGAAGTTGGAATGTTCGAGCCCTACGAGGTCACGCGACGACGGGTCGCGGAGAATGACGAAGCGCCGGGCGAACCTGCCTCCGCGCTCGATTACCTCCAAGACATCTACAAAGGCCGCCGGCAGGTTGACCCGGTGCGAATGCGCGCTGCGTCGATCGCGCTGCCATTCGAGAAGCCCAAGCTCACCGCTATCGCGACCAGCAGCATGGACGGCGCCAGCTTTGCGGCGATGCTCGATCGCGCCATCGAGCGCAGCAAGACCCCGCCGAAGGTGATCGAGCATCGCTCCGAAGAGACCGCCGAGGGCATCGCCTGGACCGGGCCCTTGCGAGGCAGCGAAAGCTGAATGATGACCAACCGCAGCGCGAAGAGCAAACTAAGAGAGAATGATCAATGTCGAAACCTACTGCTTTGTCGGATTGTCCGCTTTCCGCATCTTTGCAAGGAGAACGGCCAACTCGACCGCAAGCTGGTCAGCCAGGTTCAAAGGGATTGATAAATTCACATTGCCACCAGAGAGACCTTGGACCATCAGGAGAACGTTTTCCCCAACAGCATCCGGCCACACCCCAGCCCTTCCAACCCAGTGAACTACAATTGGCTGGACCGCGCCCGATGCTACCCGGAGGGCTGACAACCTACGATCCGACCAAAGGTCGATTTCTGCCTTGAGGCCCTGAACCTGTTCAGCTGGCACCTTGATTTCAGTCACAATGCCATCATCGGTCTTGTTTCGAAGAACAAAGCCATCGTCGGTTGGATCAAAGCTAAATCCGAGTGGTATTTCGGTCATCCATCACCTCCCTAATGCGCCACGCCAAGGAAAGGCGTAAGCTTCGCCTGGGCCGGGGGCAATGTAGGAGTGCACCCGATGTGTGATTTCAGCCTTCATGCAGTCAAATCGCGCCCCGCAGAAGTTGGCGACAAGCTAACCACCCACGGGTTTCCCTTGGGCACGCGAGGGTTCTCTGCCCCGGAAGATATCAACGTTGCAGTATGCCTGCGTCCGGGGACGGAGTTGTCCTTTGCGGAGGAGGTTAGGCGCGCACAACCGTGGCCATGGAGTAAGAACGTCATCTGCCACAAGACCGCGATCTTCCGGCAGATCAATCAGCGCGAGCCGTACCGCCATCACGACGCACTGGAATTTCCGGATGGCCAGATCGTGCTGCTGACATTGCTAGAAGAGGGTCAGCACGCCACTGTTCTCCAGTTGCCCACTGGGGCGGCGGTTGGTGGTGCTAAGGCCACGCAAGAGGTGGCGCACGTTTAACCGCTGTTGTGCACCAACAAGAAAAGGCCTCGACCTTTCGCCGATCGAGGCCTTGCTGTTAGTTTTGGCAGCAAACCATCAGGCGTCCAAGGGCGCGAGCCGCGAAATGGTCGAATGGCTCACATTATAGCTCCGGCCAATCTCAGCTAGCGCCTCGCCCGCCTCCCGTCGTGCTAACGCCTCCCCCTCCACACATCCCTCAGCGGCTCTGGCGACATCCGCACATAGCCGATCGTGTTGCTCATGTTCGCATGCCCGAGGTGCTTCTGCAGATGCCACGCGCTCATGCCGCCGTTGGCCAGGCAGAGCCCGTAGTGTGACGTAGGCAGTGCGGATGCAGCTGGCGGAGCCCAGCTTTCCGCCCAGCCGCCTCGATCATCTTGTTGATGGCGAACCGGGTAAAGGCCTGGCCCCTCTCCGATGTAAACACATGCGGACGCTTGGGCTCTTGCTCTCGTTGCAGTCGCCGGGCCAGCTGCTTCGTCACGCTCTAGGATGTGGACGCCATCCAGCGAGCCCTTCAATCGCCGAATGCGGATCGTTCCTGCACGCCAGTCGATATCATCCCAGCGAAGATCGATTAGCTCGCTGACGCGAAGGCCGTGCAGGAAGCAGACCAGCCCGATCATGTAGTCGCGATGGCCGTTGCGCCTCCGGCGAAGTACTGCGAATAGCTTGTCGATCTCGTCCCTGGTTAGGTCCTGGCGCTGGCCATCATACGGTTTGTGTCGGCGACCTGGTCGCACATTACACATTACAGTGGGATCGGCATGTGTAGTGTTGATTGATTTCATTGGATTTCCCCTTGGCCTGGCGGCGATCACTTTCCACGTTGTGGGATTAGAATGTGGAAAGTCCTCCACGCGGCCCCCACTGCCAACGCTCGACCACGGCCTTCGCCTCGGCGATGAGCTTTGCTCGGAAGACTGCATCTGCGATGACGAGAGCCTCGGCCATTGCAGTGATATCCCGTGCAGGCACGTCGCATAGCTTGACCCTCCCTTCGCGACGCAGTCGGGCTTTCACTTCCTCTCGGGCTCGACGTTGGGCTTCGACCCGGACCGCGATGCACATACGCTCAGCTTGGCGCTGTGCTTGGCGCTGGCTACGCGTTAGACTGGGATTAGCTTCTTCAGCACGATCATCTTATCAGATAGAGCGCACCCATCAGCAACAAACCGCATGACGCGATGTTATTTGTTGTTGTTAGTTGTTTGCTCAGCGTCGGCGCTTTGCTCTGACTTGTTGTTGCTCCGCGTCGGCGGCATTTCTAACGGAGGGCCACCTCGACCCCGGGGTACCCCAAAATCGTCGTCGCCGATCGCGGCATTGGGTGTGCGCAAATTGTGTGGAAAATCCATCGAGCCATACCTTCGTTGGATCGCGAGCGATTGCCTCCGATCACGCAGCGACGTACACTGAGCGCCACGCGGATCGGGGCGTTTTATGATAGCGAGCAGCGCGGGGCGCCATAGGCCGACTAACGTGCCTTTCTTCAAGTGCCCGAATTGCGACGCGCTTTACCAAATTGTACAAGTTGAAGCCGGTCCAAAATCGGCTGATCGTGAAATAACGTGCCGCGCTTGTGGTGGAACACTCCCTGGCCGCGACGGCAAATTCGTCATGAAGTATTTTCTGTTGCGGAAAGCCGGCCGCGTCCGAAAGTGCCAAAGGGGGTAGCCACTTCTATCTTTCCCTAGCAGTTCGGGCAGTTAGGCTAGGGCAACAACTGTCTTGCGATCGCGGCAGCGCCAAGCGCGAGGATGAGGAGCTTGAGGATATTGGCGTATCGGCGGTCTGGTTCGAACTTGTCGACGGTCAGGAACAACACGGCGGCGACGAAGCAGATCGTGAACGAATAGAGTAGAGCCCACATCTCAGACCTACGCTGATTGCCGCTTCATCCGATCGCATTAGATGGACCGCTCCCCCAACAGGCACGTCGAGTAGTACCGAAGTACAGGCCCTGTGATCCTTTGCATAATAGAGTTTGACGGCGCGCTCGCGCTATCACCCGCTTGGCCTGAAGGGGTGTCTCCGATGGATGAAGCTCACACATTGCGGTTATTGGGATGGACCGTCGGCGGCGTCGTAGGCGCGGTGTTCCTCCTCAACGCCATTGCGTTCTCCCTCATCTAGCTCCGGCAAAGCCAGCGAGAGCATGCACTGAGCGCGTTTTTCTCCTTTTTGATGAGGTTCCTCGCGGCCGACGCCGCCAGCGTAAATCATTGTGATGCGTGCCTCTCAACGCGCCTCTAACCTTGATGCGGATTTATACGCGCGGAGAAAATCAAGGGGCACAATTAAAGACATGTGACGCGCGCCGTGAACGGCGAATGCACATCGCATGAACGCTGCCTGAACTGAGGGTGCCAAAGTTCCGAAGTTCCAAAGACTAACGTCGAGCGATCACGTTCCGATGCGGCGCTGCTCCCTCGGCTCGCGAAGGGCATCCGCACCTTTAGCCGATCCTCCCAATGATTGCAGCGCCATTTGAAGGGTTCGCAGGATTTCATCATCGGCGCAATTTGCCTGCGCCAAAAAGTCGAGCGCGCGTTCTATCAGTCTTGCCTTCAGGCTGGGTTCGGTGGTGGCCAAAGCCCAGACCAGCAGAAGCTGAGTTTGCCTCCGATAATATTCCGGCGTCGCCATCGAACGCGCCCGCTAATGGTCGATCGCCTCACTCACCGCAGACCCCAACACGAGCCGAAAATTACCAGAATTGGGCAGTCGAGCAACATCAAGGTCTTGAACGGTTGGAACTCTTACTCGCAAATCTCGCGTTCAGCCATCGCGACTTCCACCGCAGCAAAAAGACCCCAAGCGCATGCTTGGGGTCTAGTTCATTGCCTCAGTGTTCAGGCTGAAGCTGGACGGGAGGGGGGGTGTGCCGCCCAATCTCGGCCCGCAACTTTCAAAACAACTTTCAAACGCAGATAGCGTTGCACAGCCACAAAAGGTATTACGCGGTCGTTTGTGTGGCGCTTTTTGGCAGTTCCGGGGGAACAAGCTGCTGGTTCCTCGATTGCCCCATCGGGGACTGTCGACTGTTTGGACAAATGCCGGGGCCACTATCCCATCATTGGAAAAAACGAGCGGAGGATTTGCGCCGTCAGATGCAGACGGCGATTGGACAACAGCTTCGTGTGAAATATGAGTTGCCGCAGGAACTGCCGCCCGAACTGGCCATGCTTCTGATCCGCATGGATGAAAAACCGGAGGAGCAGCGCACTGAGCATCACAAGGGGCCCTCAAGCGCGCGCTGACAATTGTCACGGGCGCTTGATCTGGTGCTCCCTCAGCCTGCGTCCGCTTCTCTTTATCCTCAGGTACCCAAAGGGCACACCTCATCAGCGCCGCAGCAACTCCGGCAGCTTGGCGATGTTGGCAGCTATCCGGTCAGCCTGCCCGCCGTGTTTGCCACACTCCCACCCCCTGTGTCTTCTCTCCAACGAAGCTTCGTTCAGGCCACCTAGGTATTTTACACCCAGGTTTCAGTGCCTCAGCCTGCAACTGTTCGCCGATAATCCTAGCGCTGCTCACGATCCTGAGGCTACGCTTTCAGGAAGCAGTAACCAGCGACCGACTATTCGCCACTGTCGGCGACCGTAAACTCCGCGAACGTGCGCACTTCAGCGAATGTGCTGGCCGCTATGGCAAGAGCCAGGGCCGCAACGAAGACGATCTTTGCCATCGCACTCTCCCTCGATGAACCGTCCTCGTCGGTTGGCCGTAAGGCGCGGCTCATCGCTGTGACAGGGATCACGATCTGTCGAGCCGGTGGGGTTATCCCCTCAGTTGGGGGATTGCCCCAGCGAGAACGATACCATTCAATTTAGCAGGCGACGCTACCACGCCTCGCCGAATTGAACTCTTGACTAGTCCCGACGGGCCTGCATGGTTTCGTCGGGACTTTGTTTGTGCGAGCGCTTTAAGCTTCGATAAAAAAAACAATCGTCGCTTCAATAGCCGCGTGTACCGCGGTGTGGCGACAGCTTTGGTCGCTCTGGCGGCCTTCGATTACTTCTACCTGGACGGCAAGTATCTCCACTCCGTCCAAGCGGTAGCGAATTCCCTGTTGCACTTTTTCTTGCCGTAGGCTGGCGGCCGGAAAGCGCCAAGTTAATGGCCACCGACTTGGCCACCCAATTACTCGGGACTGGGTGGCTAACCGAAGGGATGACTTGGGACGACCACGCGAAAAATCCAGCCGGATCAAGCCTCAGCGGCACAGCCTGGGACGGCTCGGGATGTTCGCAGCGCTTTACAAAACCGCTGCTGGCGGGTCAGACGTGCGGCGGTCTTAGTTTGTTGCATGTGCTACCTGCGGCCACATCCGCATCGTGTCAGGGGCGTAGCGTTCGGCGGTCTTAGTTTGTCATCGCACGCGCTGTTGTCGGGCTACCTCCGAAGTCAGGATGGCCCGAGCGGACTCTCATGGGAATTGAGTCCAAGCGCCCAACGGCGACATAGGCCGAAGTTTCTTTTAGGACCTGCCGGCAATTGCCCGTCGCCTGCGGCGCGTTCGTTTGGCACTGTAACCCGATGGTCACAGTTAACCATAAACTGCGCCATGACCCATTAAACCATTGAAAAGCCGTTGTGACCCTCCGGAATTGAACGAATCAAAATTAACCATGTCTGGGGGCGGTCATGCATCGGAATATATGTTCGCGGTCAATTGCGTCGATCGTTGTCCATTTTTTGTTGATGCCTTTGGCGACGTCAACTGTAGTTGCAGTCGTTTCATTGGGAGGCGTCGGCGAAGCCAACTCCATGGACCGGACAATTTTTCCAGAGGAAACTCCGGATCGGATAGTTTCAGATCAGGAAATGCCGCTCGACGCCCTCGGATATCTTGGTGGTTTGTTTGAAGCCCGCTTCTATCAACCGCATTCGACAACGGATGATCCGCGCGAGGAAATCCGGGAGGCGGCCTCGTTGTACGGGCTTGACTTGGCAATGATGATGTCAATCGCCAAGGTCGAGAGTGACTTCGATCCCCGCGTCAAAACCGGCTCGTACAAGGGGCTCTTTCAGCTTAGCGACTACGAGTTCAAGAAGTATGGTGATGGCAGCATCTGGGATGCGAGGGATAACGCTCGGGCAGCCGCACACATGTTTTTGGTTCAAGCCGAGAAGTTCAGATGGGCGCTTGGCCACTATCCGGATTACGCCGAGAGGTACATGGTGCATCAGCAGGGTATCCAAGGCGCGATCGAACACTACACACACCCCGAGCGCGTTGCATGGCAGTCCATGTGTGCGACCGACGAGGGCGTGTTAAAGGGTGAGCAATGGTGCAGGAAGTGCATTTGGGGCAACCTTCTTCCGGAATGGAAGAACGCCTTCGGAAGTGTGGAGAAGATATCAAGCGGCGACTTCGTCAGTCTGTGGACAGGACGCATCGATCACCTCGCCGAGAGATACAGCGTCGCGGGGGACGGCACGCCTATAACTCCACACACTAAAAGTCACGCGCGCCGTCCCACTATCGCCGCTCTGGCTCATCTTCGAGCGTCTCGACCTCATGCCCGCCAGGTTCGCGGTCCTGTCGCTGTCGCAGGGCGCAAGCTTCCTATTCTTTCCGCTGCCACCATTCCGCTTAAGGGCGGCCGAATAGCGCTAGTGCGAACAAGGCCGGGTCACGCGGTCGCGAAGGCGGCCAGACGAGCGACGGCAAGTTGAGACCGCCCTCAAAGACAGCAGCTGCAATTCCTCAGCGATCAGCAGATCGCTGCTGGTGAAGATATTCGTGACGCGCGCGCAAGCTTATACTAATTCGCTCAGACCCTGACTCTCCGAGCTGGCACGTGGGGCAGAGGCCAAAACGAACTCATTTTGTGATTTCAATAAGTTGCCTGTGCACTATGAGTTGGGCCATGACGCCGGATGAGTTAGCATCTCCGAGCGTTGGTATTAGCCCCGAGCCAGTGCAGCGCTAAGTGCGGGAAATAGTTGTTGCCAAAGCCGATACGGCAAATGTCGTATCCCGCCTAATCCCTAAACGCGGGAACCAAAAACGTAAAGTCAAAAAGGGGATGAACCCTCACCTCGAATTCGAAACCGCGGGCCCGACCGGCAAAGGCGGGCGGGGTGGCGTTGGCCACCGGGACGGCGCGGCGGGGAAATGGCGCGTAGGCGGCGACGCGACTAATTGTGCCGGATGATTCTTGGCGTCGCTCGACTTTATTGTCTCGGGCTTGTTCGCGCCGTTCTTATTCCCGTCTTCTGAATTGTTCTTGCCGGTCGAAACCTTGGGCGGCGTGTTATCGGGAGCTGGTCCCACATCCACAGCGCCGCTGGCGCTGGTATCGGCACGTGGCCAGGAGAAATCGTCGGCGCGACCGGGCGGCGCGACGATCGCGTCGCCGCGATTGAGCACCCGCGTCGCAAGCGGATTGGCTTCCTGTTCCCGGGGGATGGCTTGCGGCACCCAAGAGGTCGCCGCCCTCGCCGCCGCCGATCGCACTGAGAGGAACGACCGGGCCGATGGCCGGGCGCACGACGACGGCGCCGTTCGTGGGTGACTGTTCCTCCGGCACACCGGTAATGCGACGGGCAGCACATGGCTGGTCAACACCCTGCGCAATTCATGCTCAACGTAGTGGGCCAGCTTATCGGCACAGCCGCCGCGTCTGTCCCTGGAAACAACAGTTTTTTACGCGGCACGGCGGCCACGAATCCGTCGATATAGGTCGTCGTCGCTCTCCTCCCTCTTGGTCCTTCAGGCGGTAACCGCCTCGCGTTGCTCGAAATCGGCCAGCTGCGCCGCGAGTGCCGCCTCGAAGGCCGGCCGGCCCTGGCAGCGCGCCTTGTAGGCCACAAGATTAGGATGGCGTTCGAGCAAGTCCTTGCCATCGAGGCTGCGCAGCACCGACGTCATCATCAGGTCGCCGACGGTGAACGCATCGCCATCGAGATAAGGCTTGTCGCCGAGGGCATCGGACAGCCGCGACAGGCGCTTGCCGATCATCTCGACCACCGCCGGCCGGCGCTGTTTCGCCCATTCGTCCCCGGCGCAAAAAATGTCGATCGTCGCGAGCTGCATCACGAATGGCTCGACGCTGTTGAGCGCCGCGATCAGCCACGCCGTCGCGCGCGCCCGCGCCGCCGGATCGGTTGGCACCAGCGCTTCGCGGTTGCGGCCGACGTGCAGGACGATCGCGCCACTTTCGAAGAGCGAAACAGTGTCGTCGCGGTAGCTCGGCACTTGGCCGAACGGCTGTTCCTCGAAATAGTCGGCCGGGCGTTCTGCGGCGGCATCGAGCTTGCGCACGGCATATGGAACGCCGGCTTCCTCGAGCGCCCAGCGCGCGCGCAGGTCGCGGACATGGCCTTGCGCGAAAGGCGGCACCCACTTGAAGGCGCTGATGCGAACGGAAGCCCGGGGATCGATGGGCATTGGGTTTCTCCTCCGAAAGGTTCAGGCGGATTTGGCGAGGCCGTCGGCGGCGCGTTCGAGCGCGGCGATGTCGATCCGCTTCATCCGCATCATGGCGTCGAAGGCGCGCTTGGCGCGGGCGGGATCGGCGTCGCCGATGAGCCGTGTGAGCTGGCGCGGCACAATCTGCCAGGAGAGGCCATAGCGATCCTTGACCCAGCCGCACTGCTCGGCCTCCGGCACGGCAGACAGCGCGTCGCTCAGGCGGTCGACTTCGGCCTGCGTCTCAACTGGAATCTGGAACGAAACCGCCTCATTGAACTTGAAGAGCGGCCCGCCGTTGAGGCCCGTGAAGGGTTGCCCCATCAAGGTGAACTCGACGATCAGCACATCGCCCGCCTTGCCCGACGGATAGTCGCTCGGGGCGCGATGGACTGCGTCGACGCGACTGTCGGGCAACAGCGAGGCATAGTAGTTCGCGGCTTCCTCGGCCGCTCCGTCGAACCAAAGGCAAGGGGTGATCTTAGACATCGATTTCTCCGTTGTCGTCTGTGTAGCCCGCGGCTGGACTGACCCGGGGACACGGTGTTTGAACACGTCGCCAGTTGTCGGGTTAGGCTCGCACGCCTGTTAGCTGACCGGCAGAAGGGTTCGAGCGGCGTCGCGGAGCCACAGGCCGCCCCATAAAGCGATTCCCAGATAGACGCCGAATAATGAGTGGCTGAAGAGGGGACTACCGATTCGGACATGCGTGGCCATGGCACCGCTGAGATAGCCGGTGAGCAGGATCGCGCCGTGCACTGCGGTTCGCGGCCAGGCATAGAGTGCGGTGATCCCAAGCAGCATCAAACCCATTGCCCGTCAGAAGCCGGGATCGGCGGTCCAGCCAATCGTCGCCGCGCTCTCGGAGACGATCGGCAGCGCCGCTATCTTCATGCCCGCGTCCATCACGAGAAACAGGATGATGACGGCCGAGAACGCGCGTCCTGTCCAGATCAACCATCGCGAGGCCGACAGTGTGGACGTATTGAATGCAGCAAGGTTGGACATGGTGAAGCTCCGTCCGCAGGCGCGGCGCTCAAGCCGCTTCGGTCCCTTGGCCGCCCATCGGGGCCGTCGCCGCCTCGACGTCCATCCACATCGGCTCAAAGACATGACCGTCGGGATCCTCGAAGCTGCGGCCGTACATGAAGCCGTGATCCTGTTTGGGTCCGGGGTCGGCCTTGCCGCCGGCGGCGACGGCCTTCTCGACGATGGCATCGACACCGTGGCGGCTGTCGAGCGACAGGCAGAGCAGCGCCTCGACCTCGTTCTTCGCATCGACGATCCGCTTCGAGGTGAAGTCGGCGAAGTGCACCCGGCTCAGGATCATGAAGACAATCGTATCCGACCACACCATCGCCGCAGCTGAGCCAGGCTTGCTGAAACGCGCGTCCTTCGTGAAGCCGATGGCTTCGTAAAAAGCGACGGACTTCTCCACGTCGGCAACGGGCAGGTTGACGAATATCATTTTGGGCATGGGGATCTCTCTGGATATGACGAACGCTTACTTGACCACCATGCCCTATTGAGTTATCAAAAGCAACTATGAAGTTAACAAAGATAACTAAAAAATCAACCGTGCTGGAAAAGCGCTGGTACGATGACGCTTGCGGCACCGCGCTGGGGCTCGAATTGTTGGGCGAGCGGTGGTCGCTGCTGATCGTGCGCGAATTGATGTTCGGCGGGCGACGCTTTTCCGAACTGCGCGGCAGCCTACCCGGCATCAGCGCCAATATCCTGACAATGCGGCTCGAAGGGATGGAGCGTGTCGGCATCGTGCAGCGACGTATCCTGCCGCCGCCCGCCTCCGTACAGATCTATGAACTCACGCCCTGGGGCTATGAGGCCGAAGTCATTCTGCGCGAACTCGGCCGCTGGGCGACCCGCTCGCCGCTGCACGACCCGACGCTGCCCCTGTCGGCGGCATCGCTCCTGATGTCGTTCCGGACGATGTATTCGCCCAAGCGCGCGAAGGGCGGGGCGACGACGATCGGATTTCGGTTCGGCACGGACGGCTTCGTCGTCGATTTCGGCCCCGAAGGCGTTCGCCCCCGGCGCGCCGATCCAGAGGGCAGCGCGCTAAAGGTCGCGGCCACCCCGATGTCGCTCGCCTCGCTCGTCTATGGCGGCCGCCAGGTCGCCGATGCCGAGGCAAAGGGCGAACTGACGCTGACTGGCGACCGGCAACTTTTCGATCGGTTCGTCACCTGGTTTCCGCTGCCCCAAAAGATCGGATGATCCGCTGCCGATGCACTCGATAGAAAGGCGAAGAGAGAGAACCGTACTAAGATATGTTAGTTGAGAAAATGACGAGCCGCTTTACAGCTCCATGTGAAGCTACAGCGGGTCCACCAACCGACCCAGATGTGGTGAGGAAAGAAAATGAAACACAGTCGTGGCTTGGCCATACCGACAACGCTGGAGGACCTCTGCAATCCGCAGCGGATGGCGCTCCTCGTATATGACATGCAGGTGGGCATCTGCAGTCAGATCAAGTCGGGTAGCGGGATCATCACGCGGATCAGCCGGTTGTTGGCGCTGGCCCGGGCGACGGGGATGCGGGTGGCCTTCACCAGGCATCTGTCGTTGCCAAAGGCATGGATGGGGGCAACGCAATTTCGGATGGCTATGGCTTGGCAGGGGAAAGACGAGCCCGATAGTGTGGCACCGTGGTTTCTGCGCGACACGTCCGGCTTTCAAATCGTCTCTGAACTAAGTCCGATGCCGGACGAAGCCGTATTCGACAAGATCACTATGTCGGCGTTCGAAGGAACGCCACTGACGCTCGCGCTGCGCGACTGTGGAATCCTGTCAGTCGCCATCGTGGGTATCGCAACAGAAATTGGAATCGAGCCAACCGCCCGCCACGCCGCGGACCTGTGCTTCATTCCGGTGGTCATCGCTGATGCTTGCGGTGGAGGTGACGAGGCCGCTGCCCAGAGATCTCTCGAGGCGCTTCGCTTCGCAGGCGATGCGATTGTCAGTGACACCGAAACGTTTACCAACCTGCTGAAACGAGCCTAGGTAGATGGCGACGGTTGCGTCATTTTTTCGCTTGAGACCACCCCGGCCTGTCCAGCGTACCCCCGGGATTGCGGCTGCTGTTGTCGAGCATGAGACCCCGATTGCACCTTCGGCTTCTTCACGCCGAAGATTTGTCTGCTCCGCCGTGTGGTGTCACCAACCGCCGCGGGATAAGACCTTGTCATCAGATCCTTACGTCCAATTAGGCACGGACAGATCACTGACCCGGCGTGTGGTGTCACCAACCGCCGCGGGTTACGACTTTCTCGTCAGGCCTTTAGGTCCAAACAAGCACGGACAGATCAACTGCGCCGGTCAGCCGCGTGGCGCGCCCGTGCCAAGCCCCGGCCTGTCCAGCGTACCCCCGGGATTGCGGCTGCTGTTGTCGAGCATGAGACCCCGATTGCACCTTCGGCTTCTTCACGCCGAAGATTTGTCTGCTCCGCCGTGTGGTGTCACCAACCGCCGCGGGATAAGACCTTGTCATCAGATCCTTACGTCCAATTAGGCACGGACAGATCACTGACCCGGCGTGTGGTGTCACCAACCGCCGCGGGTTACGACTTTCTCGTCAGGCCTTTAGGTCCAAACAAGCACGGACAGATCAACTGCGCCGGTCAGCCGCGTGGCGCGCCCGTGCCAAGGCGACGCTGATCGCGACCTTGCTGATCACCGGCTTCGCCACCTTTGCCGTGTGTTTAGTTCCCACCTATGACTCGATCGGCATCTGGGGCGCCGTCATTCTGACGATCATTCGCTTCATTCAGGGGATCGGTGTGGGCGGCGAATGGGGCGGCTCGGTGTTGCTGTCGATGGAGTGGGCGCGCACCAATGCCCATCGCGGCTTTATCACTGCACGGCCGCAATTCGGTGCACCGGCTGGAATACTGCTCGCCAACGTGGCGGTGTTGGCCTTTAGTTGGCTTTCCGGCGACCAGTTCTTGGTCTGGGGCTGGCGCATGCCGTTTCTGCTGAGCATCGTGATGGCCGCAGTCGGGTTGTACATCCGATTGGGCGTTCTCGAAACGCCCGCCTTCCAGCGATTGTTGGTGCAAAAACGGGTCGAGCAAGCGCCGGTGCTAGAGGTGATCCGACGTCAACCGAAAGAGATCGTCCTCGCGGCTCTGGCGAAAACAGGGGAGATTGCCCCAGCCTACATCTACCTGGCTTTCGTGTTTGTTTATGGGTCGCAAGTGCTACATGCTGGGCGTGACTTCATCCTATCAGGAGTGATTGCTGGCTGCCTCCTGTCGTTCGTTGTCACTCCGCTTTCCGGTTATCTGTCGGATCGGATCGGACGCAAGCGCATGTACCTGCTCAGCGCAATTGGTATGGGAATTTTCGGGTTCATCTATTTCGCCATGTTGAACTCCCTAGTGCCGGAGTTCATTGGCATCATGCTTTTATGGATGATGCACGGCCTTATGTATGGGCCGCAGGCAGCGCTGATTGCTGAGTGCTTTACCCCACGATGGCTCGTTAGGTTATCATCTCGCCGCTGTCACAGGCGGCGGCCCCGCACCACTCATCGCCACAGTCTTGCTGGCATGGACGGGATCAGGATACGCGATCGCCGGCTACATCGCTGCCTGCGCTCTTGTGAGCATCATCGCCACGATACTGATGCCGGACTATACCAACCGCGATATCTCGGAAGAGCACGCCTGATCGATTGGAGCAACTGTCAACTAGCCCCTTACGCGAGCACCTGCCCAGCGCGTCGTCTAACCGGATGAAACCAAGATTAGTCGGTGAGCGTCAAGCAGCAACGGCTTCGCAGAACTGAGGCGGTAATGATCTAATGCAGGCATGGGGTGCTTCCATTAAATTAAATTCAATCGGGTGGTGGTCCTTGGGCTGTGTGTGCGATGTCGTCCGAGGGTGACCGAGTAACAGGTCAATGTCGCTGACGAACTCGCTAAGGCTGATGGAGTTCTTGATCGTCACCCCTGAACACGATCGCTCCATTCCCGCACTGTTGAAGAACGCAGTTGATTGGGGAGCCCGGCCTTATGGCAAGAATTCTTGGACTGGAAAACCCGGCTTCATCACTGGCACCTCACTATGACGCTGCTAGGCGGCGAAGCCTACGTTACCTTCAAACCCGACCTCGTCGATGACGACGGCAATATCGGCGACGAGAGCACGCGGAAATTTCTGCAAGGGTTTCTCGACAAGTTCGCTTCGCTGGTCGAGCGACTCTCGCCGCAGGATTAGGAAAGCACGACCGTGGGTCCCGATCCGAAGCAGCTCGAGCGGCCAATCTGGTCGGCCCTGACCACGACGCACGCCAGTTTCGCGCTCGGGAATGATCTAGCTCGACGTTACCCGCCTGACATCTCGCCAATGGCCGCTGTTGCCAGGTTTCGGAGGATCCGTGTCTACAATCCTTGACCAAGCTTCTGGCGCCCGGTGATGTCGTCGGGTTGTTCAGTACCGAGCAGGTCCTTGCGGACCGAAACTTGGCCGTGATCGCTCAGAAGGTTGTCGACCAGATGGTTTATGAGCGGGGTGAAGCAGCACCCATCAGCGGTGTGGTCGTGAAACTTACGCCAGCCGACGTTCCCGAGATGCTGCACCTTGCGGAATTGACTAAGCCCGGGCCGTTTGCCGCGCGAACCATTGCGCTCGGCTCGTATATCGGCATCCGCAGCGGCGGCCAGTTGGTCGCTATGGCGGGCGAACGGATGAAGTTCGACGGCTTCACAGAAATCTCAGCGGTGTGTTCACATCCAGATCACCGTGGGCGCGGGCTTTCATCATTGCTTGTTAGTACACTGATGCGACAGATCCTAGAGCGCAGCGAAACACCGTTTTTGCATGTCTTCGACGACAACACGCGCGCTTCCGCGCTCTACAGGAAACTCGGCTTCACACGCCGACGTTCAATTACAGTGACAGTTCTGAGACGGGAGGGCGGATCCACTGCAGCGTAGCTGCGTCCCTAGGTGGCCTTAGAGGTGCCTCGCGATCAGTCTATTGACAGCGGCAATGATCGCCTCTCCTCGGCAACGCTCGTCCCACCTCAGATATCCGCGCTTATTGAGCCACGCGATCGTGTGGTCATCAAACATGCCAGCGAACAACACACTGACAACGGCCCACGGGTTGTCCCGGTCGGCGCGTCCCAGCAGCCCGCGCCCGATTGCGCTCTCCACGCATCGCTCGTACACCGCGACGGTCAATCGGCGAACATCATGCGGAACGCCGCCGATTTCCTGCTTCACCACGTAGCTCGTTGGCAATTGGTGAGCGATGGCGGCAGCGTTTTGTCGTCCCTGTGCTAAATCCTTTTCCAGTTGCCGCTTCGCGCGGTGAACTGCGCCGACAGAAATGCCTGTCTCAGCCGAGATCGCCCGCATGTTCATGCCAGCCGCCAGCAATGGCGCAACTTTGACCCGTCTGGTATCTTGGGCCTTACGTGCTTCGGATGCTGCGAATCGGGTGGTGTCGGCGGTCATGGCTTACTTTACCGCAAAAACGACGGCGTTCCGGAACGCAGAATCCAAGAAGCGGTTTGGCGGTAATTTAGGCGGGGAGAGCGACGCGAGCCCGGCCTGGTGCAGGCGGCACGCGATGGGGGAAGCGATGAAGATGGTCTGGCTTGCCGTCGCCATTGCCGTCACGGCTACATTGGCGCACGCAGAAGATATGGCGGAGATGATCTCGAAGTACCGACACGAGCACGGTCTATCGGCGGTTAAGACCGACTTTCAGCTCACGGCGATCGCCGAACGGCAGGCAAAGGCGATGGCCGCCTCGGGCATCATGGATCACAACGTGGCAGGGTCATTCGCCTCCCGAGTATCCGGGGCACATCTAGGCATGGCGGCAGAAAACATCGCGGCCGGCACGAAGACCTGGGCCGAGACGTTCCATATGTGGCAGACCTCGCCGGGCCATAATGCCAACCTTTTGCAACCCCAGGCCGATAGCGTCGGGGTCGCCGTCGCCCGCAACGAGCAGACTCGGTACAAGACGTTCTGGGCCATGGTGATCGCGGATAAGTCGACGAAAAGGAAGGACCGCAAGGCTACAGTAAGCGGTGGTATCGACACGTCCGAAAATGCGATCGACACCGTCAAGAACTTCGTCTGCAAGTACCTGTGCTAATCGCGAGCTCTATGAGGTACGCCAGAAGTTTGCGCTACGTAGACAACTACGTCATGCTGGCGCGGGTGATACGGCTTGAGGCTGATGTGAAGCATTCACTCGCCACGCCAAGATGGTGGACGAAGCGCTAGCCGAGCCTGAAGGCCGTGTGGGCAAGGAAGGCCGTCGCAAGTTCGCGAAGTTCTTGCGCGAGGTGGCCGAAGATGAGGATGAGAACGTGTTCGATGTCGAGTCGAAATAAAGCTAGCCTTACTCGCCGCTCATAGGCATTTCCCCGCGGTACAGGCGGAAGGCTCCAGCCTTAAGGCTCGTTGTCAGCCGTCAAATTCAAACTTCCGGTGATGAGGTTTCCGCGAGACGCCTAACCAAGCGCTCCTGAAATCAGAGAGACCGACTCACGGTGTTCTCTCTGAAATACAATCCATTTTACGGGTGATCGATGAGTGTGGTCTTCAAAGTCACCACACTCAGCTAGTACGGGCCAGAACAATCCAGACAGCGCCAGGCATTCGCACGCCGTTCGAAGTGAGATAGTTTGACAACACATCTCTAACGGCGTCTACGACGTTGTCCGCAAGCTCGGGATGTTCACGAAGCGCTCTGCCTAACGGTCCGACTGCCAAAGCCAGCTTCAATGTCTGCTCGAGGTCTCCGCCGCCAATATCAGCGTCAAACGAGTTGATCGTCACTGAGCCGTACCCTGAGTCAGCCAGAATCGCGCGCACGCGGCTCGGGTCAGCAAACGCAAACGGTCCAGGCGCGGTGGGGTCAGGCGGCGCAACGGGCGGCAGCAGTGGGAGCGCGGCTTGCAGCGGGGCCTGCATCCACGGATTCTCATTGAGAGGCCGCCAACAGACGAAGGCTAGGCGGCCGTCAGGCTTCAACGATGCACGGATATTGGCAAACGCAGCCACAGGATCGCCGAAGAACATCACGCCAAAGCGAGAGAAAGCCGCGTCGAAAAAGCCATGTCCGAGATCGCCGGTTTGTGCGTCCAGCTTTCGAAAGGCGACCTGTAAGTCAGCCGAGCGTGGTCGGCGGAGGCACATCAAGCATGGGCTCCGAGATATCGACACCCACGACCGAGCCTGTTGGTCGCACTCGGGCCGCGAGGGCCAGCGAGGTCTGGCCGCACCCGCAGCCGATGTCGATGATGTCTTCGCCTTCTGCCGGGCAAAGCACATCCATGGCCCCAAGACCCAACAGTTCAACCTGACGGTCCAACGCCTCCTGAAACTGCGCCCAGGTTTCGCCCGCTGTCGTATTCCAATATTCGATCTGCGCGGCGTTTGAAGACGTTTCCAGGTTCTGAGGGATGTTAGAGATTTCCTGCGTTAGAGGCATGCGCTTCGCGCTGTCGAAGGGGTTCTCTCGGCGTTCTTGCGGCGCTTCCCGCGCTGGCGCGGACCCCGCCAATTTCCGCATTCCTTCCAATAGGGGGCACGCGCCTATTCGATCACCTCGTGCTCCGACAATCTGGAGATTACGGCTCGGCGACAAAGACCGGAATTTGACGTTTCGTACGCGCCTGGTATTCCGCGTATGGCGGGTATGCCGCCACGGCCAATGTCCACAGACGAGCCCTTTCCGCCGCGTCCTCGACCTCACGCACGCGCATCGGGCGTACGATGGTCTCATCGCGAAGCTCGATATGCTGATCGGCGCGCAGGTTATGTACCCAGGCCGGATCTTTCGGCGCTCCTCCCTGCGACCCGACGAGAACATAGTTATCGCCTTCCTTAACGCGCATCAAAGGTGTCTTCCGAATTGCACCCGTCTTATTGCCCCGGTGACTTACGATGACGACAGGTAAGCCGGTGTCGCGCAGAGTGGTGCCCTTGGTGCCGCCACTGCTTTCATATAGCTCGACCTGCTCACGCACCCAGTCTCGAGGGCTGGGAACATACTTAGCCATGAGTCTCCTCCCTCCGATGTCGGCGATCTGCCTTACCCGTCGCGTGGCCTAAAATCGAGAGCGGCGAACGCCATCCCGGCCCCGCCACCTAGCGGCGTGATGAAATGTCGTCGCCTCATGCGCGCCCCGTCCTTCAGGTTGTGGTCGCACATTATCAAATCGTGGAATGAAATTCGCCGCCGTGCAATGCAACACAATTGATCACGGAGTGGCGGCGACGGGTCACTCGCATCATTTCGAGCGAGCCCTTGGCGTGTCCGTATGTCCGCTGTTGCTCCAAATCGCCACCAATTTTTTTGACGCCTGCATTCGCAGCTAAGGGCCACATTCTGGCGACCCGGCAATCCCAAATGAGCTTCCGAAAAACGCCATTCGTCCGGCAATCGCTTCGGCGACCTAAGTTGTCGCATCAGAACATACGTCGAGCCGCGTCACGAAAACCGGTCAGTTCCAAGACGCTCACGCAATGACGAACTGCGGTCACTACCTGACCAAGGCTAAGGTAGAAAAGCTCATCAAGGCAGCCAGGAATGGGCGCTAATAGCCATCGGGACGCCACCCTGATCCTGATCGCCGTCCGCCATGGCCTAAGAGCAGTTTCTAACGGCGCCTTAAGAATCTCGAGCTAGTTTGCTTGCGGCGTAACCCATGCGAGTGACCACTATGAGAACGTTGTGGAGTCCACAAGAGGAAAGCTTTTTGCAACTGGCATTTGCCGCAATTCCACGAATAATTGAACTCATTGCCGCGTTTCCCGCTGAAGAACGCGCGGGCGCTTTGGAGGCTGCGGAACGCCACTACACGGTGGCAGCCAAGAATTTTGGCTGTAATGAGGCGGGCGCCCGGACTTGCGTCTCCGATGTCATGCGTACGTTGCGAACACGGGCTGAAGCTGTTGCCGCCTAACGACAGCTGACGACCAACAGCACGATGCGAACTTCCGACGAATTTCGGGCAATGGCCGACGAATGCCTCAAATGGACGGAAGAGGCACCCAATGATGATGCGCGTCATGCGTGTCTACTGCTTGCCCGAATTTGGCTAAAGGAGGCAATGCGCGAAAGCATCGTGCCGGATGGTTTGCCGCCGGCGCCCACCCTTGCCGAGCCGGTCCCGCTCTTGGGCGCGCTCAGCCGCGCTATGAGACCAACAGGGTGGCAGCGATCGCTGTCCACTCCGCCGCAAGATCACCGAATGCCTGCGAACGGCCTGCCTGGCGATACCAATAACGGGCGTTGCCGAGATCGCCCTCAACCAACTGACGAAAAGAGTTAGAGCGAACGAAACATAACAAGAGCATCCGTGTAGCCGATTTGGGGGTGGTGGAAGGCGAGCGGGAGACGACCGACATTATGAAGCCAAGGCTTTCCCACAGCCGGATTGCTTGCTCGTTTGTGCTGATTACACAATTGAACTGCATAGCCCTAAAGCCGCGCTCCCGCGCATGTAGCAGCGAATGTTCGCACATACTGCGCGCCACGCCGCGCCCTCTGGCATCGTCTGCTGTCACGTAACCGCAGTTCGCGACATGTGCGCCGCCGCCGGCTTGATTGGCGCGCAGGTAGTAGGTGCCAATTATCCGGCCATCCTTTTCCGCAACGAACGCCTGGCGATCCGGTCTGTTCGCAATCGCGAAATCTAACTCGTCTGTGCGTTTGCGTGCGGCGCCGCTAAACCTTGCAGACTGTCAAAGATCGCGGCGTAAGCGGCACGATCCGATTTCCACAGGGGCGGCTTCGGCCCGCCCTTTTTCCTTCGGTGTGTGCCATATTCCCGCTGCGTTAATACTCGATTGGAGCAGCTTAGATGCCTACAGGTACTGTGAAATGGTTCAATCCGACCAAGGGTTACGGCTTCATCCAGCCACAGGGCGGCGGCAAGGACGTGTTTGTCCATATCAGTGCGGTCGAGCGCGCCGGCCTCAGCAGTCTCAATGACGGGCAAGCCATCGAATATGAGAAGTATCGAACAGGGGCAAAACGTCAGCGGAAAATTTAAGGGTTCGGCGCTGATCGGGCCCCAAGTGCTGCGCGGAGTGGTGAAAGAAAGAGAGGGCGGCTTCGGCCGCCCTTTGTATTAAGGGCGTGCACTCATAAACGCGCCGCATCCAAATGTGGGCTGGTCGCGCACGATGGTTGGACGGTTCAAAGGAAGCTGACGTCGGGCGGAGGCCCCGCCGATCCTGCAGTTTTTCCTGGAGGCTCACGTCATTGCTTGATTGCGAATGCCGGAACTGCGCTTCGCGCTGATACCCGCTAGCCGGCGCCGCGCGGCCTAAGGGTCTCTCTGCCAGAGGCGGATGGTTAACAATTTATTCAGCGACGCATGTGCAAGGTGTCATCGCGCACTTGGCAACACGCAAGCCATAGACATACGCGCCGTGCATACGATTGCTTTGATCTCGCGAAAGGGCGGCACCGGCAAGAGCACGCTTGCCATTGGGCTCGCGGTCGCGGCCATGGAGGTCGGCCACAGGGTTTGTCTGCTTGAAGCCGACCCGCTCGGGACCGTGTCGAACTGGTGCCGCCGACGCACCGCGGCGGAGCCCACGGTGGAGACCATCCACGACGGATATGCGCTCTTTCATCGCGTCCAGACGCTCGCGCACGCCGGCGTGACTGTGACGATCATCGATACCGCCGGCGGCTGGAGCGACGCCTCCAGGGGGGCCATGGCCGCCGCCGACTTCTGCCTTATTCCGGCGCGCCCGAGCCCGGCCGACATCGAGGCCGCGGCGCCGACGCTCGCCGCCGTGCGCGAAAGCCACAAGCCGTTCGCCTTTGTGCTTAATCAGGTCCAGGCCCGCAGCGCTCGCCTAAACGGCGCCGCAGGCTCGCTCGGCGAACGCGCGGTCGCGCTGAAGATGGCGGACGTGCTGGCTCTGCCCGCAATCGTGCTGCGCAACGATCAGCAGGACGCACTCGGCGTAGGGCTCGGCGTCATTGAATACGCGCCGCGCGGAAAATCGGCGGAGGAGATCCGCGGCCTATGGCGATGGGTCTGGGCGCGGCTAAACGGCGTTTCGCAGCCCGCCACGGAAGCGCCGCCCCGCAGACCTGCGACTTTGCGCGCCGCGGTGCCGCTGGCGGACGCGCCAACGGTTTTGGCCGCCGCCGGCTAGACGCGCGCGGCAGCCGTCTCGATGCCGAGTGCGTCCTGAAGGAGCTTGGCGGCATGATCGCCGTCGTTGGAGTTGATCGCTTGCTCCAGCAAGGCGCCTGGGAATGAGTGCCCGCCGGGCGAACGCGCCAGCGGAGTGCCTTATCCTAGGATCGTCGGCGGAGTACTCGTCTGGCTGGAATATGCGTCAGTAAGCGTTCTCGGTCTTAAGCAAAGCCAGAGGTGTTCTGCAGAGAATGTACAGGTCAAAAAGCGCGGACCAATTTTCTATATAGTACAGGTCGAACTCGACGCGTTTCTGGATTTTTGTTTCATTGTCGATCTCACCGCGCCAACCGTTAATTTGCGCCCACCCAGTGATGCCGGGCTTGACGCGATGGCGTGCGAAATAGTCATCGACCGTCTCGTCGAACAATCGGTTTTGCAATTTGCCTTGCACCGCGTGCGGGCGCGGCCCGACCAGCGACAGATTGCCTTTGAACACAACGTTTAGAAGCTGCGGCAGTTCGTCGAGACTGGTTTTTCGAATGAACCGTCCGACACGGGTCACACGAGAATCATTCTTGGTGACCACCTTCGATGCCAGAGGATCCGCCCAGTGATGATGGAGTGAGCGGAATTTGAGTAGGTCGATCCTTTCGTTGTTGAAACCAAATCGTTTCTGGTGAAAGAAAATCGGCCCTCTGCTGTCAAGTTTAATTGCAAGCGCGATTATCGCCATGAGGGGGACGGTCAGAAGTAATAAAAGCGAGCCGACGGAACGATCGAGCATCAATTTCGCTACCGTGTCCCAATCCGTGATAAGCTTTTCAAACATCGGTAGCGTTGGCATTTTCCCAAGATTTGAATAGTAGCGGGGACGGAAGCGAAGTTCGTTGGTGTGGGCCGAAAGGTGGATGTCTACCGGAAGAACCCACAGCTTCCTGAGCATCTGAAGAATGCGCTTTTCAGCCGATATCGGCAGCGCAAAGAGAATGAGATCGACGCGCGTGCGCTGAGCGAATTCTAAAATATCGTCGACCTTGCCAAGCTTGGGAACGCCCGCGCAGATCTCCTTTACACGGCCATCATTGCGATCGTCAAAGACGCCCAAAATATCGAGATTGGATCCCTCCTGCGCTCTCAGCGCGGTGATCAGTCGCTCACCATGTTCGTCGGCGCCCACGATGATGGTGCGGCGATCGAGACGGCCTTCTTTCGCCCATTTACCCAACACAGCGCGCACCGCAAATCGTTCGGAGATAAGCGCAACAATTCCGGCACAAAAGAATGCGGCAAACCAATTCGAACGAAGCATCGTCCAGTCGGCAGGGACAGGCTAGCGCCAATATAAAGACTACGCACCAGCTGAGTAGCAATCGCGGGATGCGCAGAAAACCGGCCTGAAGGTGCTGCACCTGATAATGTCAAGAGCTTGCAAGATCACCACTGTGGCGGCCGCTACGCTTAAAGCCAGAATAGTGTAACGCCACGAATCTCCTGCTGCGGCGGTCCCAGACCTAAAATAGAGCGCCAACCCGATCAATGAAATCAATACAAAATCAATTAGGCGTAGAACGCCGGCTATGACGATTGGGGAGTATGCAGACTGGACTTTTTGGTCTACTGCGGCAAGCGCGGCGGATGAGAGACGCTGGCGGCGCTCGTTTTCGCGCTTGTCGTCACCAGTAGATAGGGCATCGATAATGGAGCGAGCGCTAATCGGTTCCACGGTCCAGTGCTTTCAAAAACTTCGGCTTGCCGGATAGCAGCGGCCAACCGCGCTCCCAGGCTTATCGGGCAAAATCTAAAAAGTGGCCATCGAAGAAGGTCTTTGGTTAACGTTTCAACAAGGCAAAGTGATACGCCAAAAAACATCTCATTGGGTCGTCGCCTTTCATGCAAAGTCCATGAAAGATACGCTTTATCGGCCGGTGCGCTCTTATAGGCTATCGAGTGGACCTGCATCTCATAGAATTTCAACCATCGGCGTGCCCGCATGGCCAATTCCACACCAGTTGCGCACTCTGGATTGGCCGCTTCGTCTGCGCCGACAACGCTCGCTGGAGCACTGTGCCAGCCCATGCAGCGACCGAGATTGGCGTTTCTGGCGCTAGAGCAAACCTAATTCCGCTGCACCAAACAACTGCCGCCTGCCGCCCGTAGGCCGGAACACAATTTTTCAGCCTCGACACGATTGTCAGTGGCGACGCGCACACGATACCAAAAACTACTCGTTCCGACCTTCGATGGGATAATGAATGGCTGACGGGTCTCCAATAGGCTCCTGTACGTTCTCTGGAGTTGCTGGAACGAAGCCAGCGCGGCAGCTTGGGAAAAACTACCCACTAGTTGTACTCCCCAACCAGGTTTTGATTCGGAGTTTCTGCTCACCGACAGTATCGCCTCACCGCTTGTCGACTTTACCGCTGTTGGATAGTCGACGGATTTTGCCACATCGAGGCAAGGCACCGGGTCGGGGAGAGCTAAGCCAGCTTGAGTTGTCACGCCCGACCATTCGTCAGCGGAATGGCCGGTGACGATTTCGACGTAGCGACGCGTTTCGTTCGGCAAACTGCCGCGCGCCAAGAGCCAATCCTGAACCCGTTGTGGTCCGGCGTTATACGCTGCAGCCGCAAGTCCGAGGTTGCCGAAGTGGTTTCTCAGATCGCGCAAATAGCTTGCTGACGCCTTTAGGGCGGCGATCACGTCGAACGGATTAGCGAGCCCACGCCGATCAGCGGTGCGCGGCATAAACTGTGCGATGCCTTGAGCGCCCTTAGGGCTGACCGCGTGCCCATTGAAGCGGCTTTCCTGCCAGATGACACGAACAAAAAAGCCGACCGGTAGCGCGTTCTCCGCCGCTGCCTGTTCTAGCGTGCGGCAAACATCCCCATTCGCGCTTGAATCTTCTGAGGGTAGCTGCTGCGAACCTAAAGCGGCCTTTTGAGCACTATCTTGCTCGCTCGCAAGCAGAGGGGTGGCACCAGCCTGCGCATTTGCCTCAGCGTTCGCCAAGCCGAGTGCACATGCAAACAGCAGTCCGGCCAATCGAGGCATTGCGACCAACGTTTGAAGGCGAAGTCACTGTCGACACCCAGTGCCGATGGGATGGGAGGTTATCACAGGCATCGCTGGCGGCCAGGATGGCCTGTAAGCGGCCTTGATCTACTAGACTGCTCAAGCGTGGTTCCTCGTTCGTTAGCATTTTATTAGCCAACGCGCCGTGCCCGCCTGCCGGCACCGGGCTAGAGCATTTCTTTGATCGGTCGGTCGGTTTAGTATGGCTTGTTAAGCGCGACGCCTTCACGGAGCTTACGGTAGAACTCGGGATCATCGTATGAGTCGAGCTCGGGGCGATCGGTGGTAACCGGTACGCGACGTGCCGCAACAATTTTTATGACGGCGCGTGACACGATGCCGATCACGGCCAGGCCAAGCGTCAGCGCAAGAAACATCCCCATCGGCATCCCGGTGTCATTCGTCGGCTCGTTGCGCCGGGGAGTCGCCCTCTCTGCATTCTCAGACGCTGTGGCTGCAGTGGCATCGGTCGGGACCGCCTTGACCAGGGGGGCCCAAGCCACGGCAGGCGGTGCAGCCGCCGGAGCGGTCGTCTCCGACGGCGTGCTTGCGGGCGCAGTGGACGCGTCTTGAATTGAGGCGGTGTTTTCTTTCTGTTCGCGTTGCCGGGCAGGTCCGTCGGTTGTAGCGCTGCTAACGGTTGCAGTGAATGGCGCCGGTGCGGCCGCCTGTTCGCCAGTCTCCGATGACGTGCTTGCTTGTGGAGCATGTGCGTTTGGAATTGACCCGGTAATTTCTTCTTGCGCACTTTGCAGGACAGATTGGTCGGTGGCCGCGCTGATTGCGGGCGCAGCGTTTGGTGTGGCAGCAGGCGTTTCTGTGAGCAGTGGGGGCGCATCGGCTTCGCCAGGGCTCACTGACGCCCCAGGGCCTTCAGGCGCAGGGTTTGGACCGGACGGTGCTGGGGTTGAATGCAAGGATGTGGCCGGCCCTATTGTAGCAGGCGCAGCCGTTTGTTGCGCGGGCTGCCCAAGCGCACGCACGTACCAGCACTTTCGCTTAGTTGCGCGATCTAACCGGTAGTACCAGTGGCTGCCCTGCGGTGCGGCAGAATTCGGTGCAGAAAGACAATCATCAGCGCGCGCGGTTTCGGCCGGCGCAGCCACGCCTACGCCAGACGAGAGAAGCGTCGCAACAAACGCAATCGGTACGAACGCGCTTACGGTTTTTTCTGACACGATCCTGCCACGGGTGATTCGCAGAAATATCTCCTACCAAACGAGATCAGATTTTTAGCGAAGCGCAGTGGCAGCCGTGGCCGTTTAGCATCCCGCCGGCTCGCTTTGTCGTTGGTCGTGCGGCCTGCCTGGCGCTTGCAGCAACCGATCAAGATCCTGGTGCAATTGCGCCAACTTATCCTTGCGCTTGATGATCTCGTGGGTGATCTGAAAAGTGCGCTCCGCTGGGCCTTGATCGCTTACGGCTGATATAAGTGCGTGTCGTTCATGGACGAGTTCATGCCGGTCTTGATCGTCGAGCCCCTCACGCTGGAGTTGATCATCAACAATACCGGGCTCGGCGTGACCGATTATAATTTGTGCGCGACGTGCAGCGGCATTTTTTATAACGACGCGCCACAGAATGCCTACCGCGGCTAACCCGAGGGCAAAAAGAGGAAATATTATCATCGGCATCCCGGTGTTGTTGGTCGGCTCGCGGCCTCGGGCAGTCGTCTCTGCGTCGTCATTGGTCGGGACGACAATCGGATCCGGTGCCTTGACCAGCGGGGCGTCGGGCCACGCCACAGGAGGCGGTGCTGCTGCCTGAGCGCTAGTCTGCGACGCCGTGGTTACTTGCGGAGCGGGCACTTCTGGAATTGGCCGCGCGGTATTTTCTTGCTGCTCGCCTTGCTGCGCAGATTTGTCGGTTGTCGCGCTCAATACGGGCGCAGGCATTGGCTTGACCGCGAGCTTTTTGACGTGCGGCGGGGGCGGCGCAGTGTCGCCAGAGGTTGGTGACATCGGAACGCCGTCACCCGCAGGTGCTGGCCCGGACGGAGGTGGCGTCGAATGCAAAGATGATATCCGCGTCAATGTAGCGGCTTGTTGCGCCGGATGGCTGGGTGCACGCAAGTACCAGCACTTTTTCTGAGTTTCCCAGTCCAATCGGTAGAACCAGTGCCTCCCCTGCGGAGCCGTTGAGTTCGGCGCAGCAAGACAATCCTCCGCACGCGCAGTATTGGCCAGCACGGCGACGCCTACGCCAAGCTGAAGCGGAGCAATAACCGCAACGGATGCGAATAGTCTTGGGATTTGCCTTGACATGATCCCGTCCCCGACTTCTCCCCAGCGAATTATTTCCCCGAACTTCGATCGCAATGCGCCGCAATTGTGGACTTAGAGCAGACAGTTCCACGCCATCGCTGCGAAAGCTCCTTGCTGCCGGTAAAGCTCCTTGCTGCCGGTAAAGCTCCTTGCTGCCGGTAAAGTTCCTTGCTGCTGGTATGGATGTGATACGAATGCCGCTCAGACCGGGCCAGTGCCGTAATGATCTCTTCCGTCATTAGACGTGGGCCGACATGAGCATTTGTCCAACCGCACTCGGACCACCAATCAACATGAAAAACGCGCTGTCGGTCAACGACGGGCCGAGAGCGACGGGTTGCCAATCACCTTCCCGCGCTAGGCTTCGCCCTTTCCTCGCCATCTTCTGTGCCGACGATAGAAGTCTGTCCAAGGGGGGATGGGACGGCGGAGTGCGGGGCGATCGCCGAGGGATGGCGGGAATGCCCCGCACTCGCGCCGTGGCTAAAGGGGGGCGAAGTATGGAAGAGCATTCCGTACTTCCGAAGGATCAGATATTTATTAGACCGCTTCGCTGTGAGGAGTGCGGCGGCAATGCGCATTTGATTCGACGGTCTCCCCATTTCGTCAATTGTTTGGAAATCCGCACCTTTGAATGCCAAGAGTGCGGACATCAAATGGAGCGGATCGTAAAAGCGTAAAAGCGATTGCCGAAGTTGTGCACCGCTCGATCATGAAGTTCACTCAAGTCGAGCGAGCAACTCGACCTCTTATCAACGCGTTCACTTTGACCACACCGGCCCAGGCAGCCCGCGCCGCTGAGGAAGAAGCGCTTCGCACAGGACTTTCACTTGGCATGACGTTAATCGACACGGCGGGGATATATGGCAACGGCGACGCCGAGAGATTGATCCCGCGAATTCGGTAATACTCAGCCGGTCTTCGTCTTCGGGCGTGAGGACCGTCTAATGGCGGCCTGCGGTTACCAGATACGCAAAAATGCAAATAGGTATCTGTGCCGCCAGCCTCGGTGTCGAACGGTTACCCTTCCGTGATGTTTGCGTCCCGCGTGGTGCGGCGCCTTTGCTTGTAGTTCGCTCCAAGCTGCTCGTTACATCTAGCGCACTGGTTCGATCTGTCCCAGAGCTCGCAGGTTTATTTGGCAACGGAGCAGCCAGTGCGGCCGAAGCGGCAACGACAAGGAGCTTGGGAAGCAAGTGAAGTGATACGCTGCTGCGCCGGTAGTCCTACCAAAGCTAACACTGCACCGGCTCCACTAGTCGCACCGACTGTGAGCGCGAGGATTGTAGCTCGCAGAGAGTCGCGCAAAGGCAGTTTCGGAAGCGAATGAGCCCGTTCTGGGTCGCTCGCACTATCTAATTCGTAATGCTTATTTCTGACATCTGGTCGCCCGAACGAGTAATCGACCGACTTGATTCTGTCTTCGGTAGCCCGACGGTCCTCGATCAGCACTTTCCGGCCATATGGCAACTCGTTAGGGGTTTCAAATATTAGAGGTGATTTTCCCGAGTAGTCTGATACGGCGGCCTCATGCCAGAGTGCAGCCCTCAGCCAAGCTCGGGCGAGAGCGACACAGACGCGATGCGCATCTTTAGTTAGTGGCGCGCGACCCCAATTGAGGCATACGTTGGCCATCGTCCGATATTCGTCAGCGCTTAGCGTCGCGCGGGGCAGAATTAGGGGCCCGGGCTCGCCTATTTGTAATGGCGTCATGCGCTGGTCCAGCACGCGATTTTGATTCCGTGCCAATTTGGAGCGATCTGGTCGGCAATCTCCGCTACGCACTTCGCAGTCGACTTATTTGTCCCGATTACCCCATCAGAAATCCCTTTTTTGATTTATTGAGCCAAGGACGTTGCTCCAAGTCTCCGAAATGCCTCAGCGATATTTGAGGCACGCTCAAGCACGTCTGAATAAGCCAGTCGGCTTTCCCTTAGAACGACTGTGTAGAAGCCTCCCGCCCAGAATTCCCCGTTCGTGCCCTTCGTCGGGAGTAACCGATCCCGTTCTGACTATTTGCCGCCCTTGCTGATGATGATGTTTTCGTTTTTAGCCGTGTCGTATTCGAGCTTGGAAACTGACCGACAACCTTCCTTCAGCGGAGAAGCGGCAAATGCTGAAGAGGAAAATAGCGCGGCCACGATTGCAATGGACGCGCTTTTAGGCAGCGTCATCTAATCCTCCCCTCGATCTTAGTAGCGCCCGAGTCACTATAAGTGACAGTACCAAGTACCGCCGCCACCAATGGCCAGTCGTTGTATAAGCGCCGACACTGGTTTGCAGCAAAAAATCATTCTTCGCGCTCTCGTACTCTGTCTCGGACGCCGCACGGCACCCTTCCTAAGGAGGCTGCTGCGCACTGGGTGACGCACAAGAAAATGCTAATAAGGGCACTGTGGTTGCGCACAGCCAGGGCGCTAACCAAGCGGCGAACCAAGTGACCTGATGTCAGAATGGGGATTTACGCCGCCAACTCTTCCAGCAGCGCCTTCGCTTCTTTCAGATCGCGCGTGTCGGACCCCTCAGTGAACCACCCGCACACCGGAGCCAGCAGTTCGCGCGCTTGCTGCACCTTGCTCTGGTCGCGCCAGAGGCGCCCCAAGGCTCATGGCGGCGCGGAGCTCCCAGGATTTTTGCTTGCTGCCGGCGCGCGACTACGTACGCGCCCTCGAAATAGGCTTCTGTCTCTGAGCGGTGCCTCGAATCTCATCCATCAGCCAAATAATTGCGGGATCAGACATCGCACGGGGGTGGGACGCCACAGCAATATCAAGCTCGGCCAATTGCAGCGGCAGCTCGAAGACGTTGAGACGATAATGCTTGGAATAATGCACGGCGATCCTGGACGGCATAGTAGCAATCATGGGTCCAGTGGCGACCAGCCGAGCCGCCGACGCAAAATCCGGCACGGTGATCGCCACTTTTCGTGTCATGCCTATTTTGCGCAGCGCGCTGTCAACGACGCCCGGGTTGCGCCCGTGCGGTGCCACCAGAACATGCCGGGCGCCGGCGTAGTTCGTCAGATCGAAGCGTTTCTTGCTGCCGGAAATGCCGACGTATCGATCCCTCAGAAGAGGCTCGCGATTGCGGGTGTGGCGTAGCCACCAGCCTGCGGCGATGGCGACATCGATCTTGCTAGCGGCCAAATCGCCGGCGACATCCTCTGCAACTCCAACGATGTCCATGAGGATGCTGGGGGCCGCAATGCGCAGCCGCTCGATCAGCGGGGTGACGATGATCTCGATCGCGTCATCGGTTGCAGCAATCCGAAAGGCACGCTCTGAAGTGGTCGGATCGAATAGGTCGTCCCGCAGCGCCAGCTCGATTTCGGTCATGACGAGCCGCACGCGCGGAAGCAGACGCTCGGCCCGCGGTGATAGCGACATGCGGTTTCCATCGCGAACGAGCAACACGTCGCCGAGCGCATGCCTCAGGCGCGAGAGGGCGGCGCTGGTCGCAGGCTGAGAGAGGTTCAATTGCCGCGCCGCTGCGGACACGTTGCAGTTCTCGAGTAGGGCGTGCAGCGCCCGGAGCAGGTTGAGATCGAAGGTTCGGATATTCACCAAACCGATACCGCCCATATAGAATATCGATTTGATGGTAGGCTCGACCCGATGTACCGGCAACGGGGCACGCAATCGGAGCGATCTGATGGAGCGCTATGAGTTTGACAGCGAGGGCGACCGCCTAGTCGGGAACCTTCACCTCCCCCAAGGTGACGCGCACGGCGTCGCGATCCTAACCGGACCCCTGACGAGTGTGAAGGAACAGGCGACCGGAGCCTGGGGCAGCGCCCTTGCCGAGCGCGGATTCGTTGCCCTCTCGTTCGATCACCGCTATTTCGGCGAGAGTGCCGGCCGACCGCGCCAACTCGAGAATCCCGCAGCGAAAATTGCCGACATTCAGGCTGCCACGGCCTCGCTGCATAGCGACCGACACTTCGCAAGCATGCCTATGTTCGCTGTCGGCATCTGCGCTGGCGGCGGATACATGGCGCGAGCAGTCGCTGCACAGCCGCTATTCTCCGCATTCGCCGGGGTTGCCGGATACTACGCCCAGGCAACCGAGCAATCTATTAACACCGCGGCTATAACGCGGGCCCGAGAGGCCGAGAAGCGTTGGCGGCAAACCGGCGTCGAAGAGAGGGTCCCCGCAGTGGCAGCCGACAACGGCGATGTTGCCATGCCTCTCGCTGAAGCGTTCTCGTACTACGGCACGCCGCGCGGAGCCGTGCCGAACTACATCAATGGCTTCGCTGTGCAATCTTGGGCCCATACATCAACGTTTGACGCGATCGGCGCCGCGAAGCTAATCAGGATACCGACGATTGTCATTCACTCCGAGCGAGCCCTGGCGCCGTCACTGGCGCGACGTTTCCAGGCTGATCTCAACAATGCGCGTATTCTCTGGGTCGAATCCTCTGGACAGATTGATTTCTATGACAATCCTCGCCTTATTGCGATCGGGGCGGATGCCGTTACCAGATTTTTTAAGGCGGCGCCGCGTTAGATTTAACCACAGGCGCCACCGGCTGCTGCGCCTGCGCAACGAACAGCCATGCGGCCGTGCCACCGATTAGTTTAATGAGATAGCGTCGTCGCATCGCCTTCCCCAAGGCTAAGCAGCCAATGAAATCGGGAAAACGCGATTGGCGGAATAACCACTGGTCCGTTTTGCGCAGCAGCAGAGCCGCGGATGTCTCTTGTGGGTCATTTTCGACCGAGGCAGCGGGCTCTGCCGCCCGGCCCAGTTCCGCTTTCGCCTGAAAGCTGACAGTCAGGTCCTAAGGTGAAATTAGTCGCGAATGGGATGGACCGGCCGCGCTCCCGCCCCCGATGGCTCTGAGAGTGCGTGGGGGCTTGCCAGGATAAGGAGCAACGCCATGCCTCGCATGTCCACCGTTCACGCAGCGACCACCATCGGAATAGATATGGGCAAGAACACGCTTCACATGATTGGCCTTGATACGCGTGGCGCCATCGTGTTGCGGGAGAAGGTCTCCCGCGGACGGATTACATCGAGGCTTGCGAACCTGCCACCCTGTCTCATTGGCATCGAAGCGGGTTTGGCGACACACTATGTTGCTCGTGAACTAACCGCGCTTGGCCACGATGTGAAGCAGGTTCCGCCCGCGTATGCGAAGCCGTTTCGGCACGGGCACAAGAATGATTTCCGAGATGCCCATGCCGTAGCTGAGGCGGTACAGCGGCCGACGACACGCTTTGTTCCAGCCAAAACCAACGAACAACTGGATCTGCAAGCGCTGCACCGGGTCCGATCTCGCCTGGTCAGCGAGCGGACCGCAGTGATCAATCAAATTCGCGGCTTTGTTCTGGAGCGCGGCATCATCGTCCGACAAGGACTGCGCTTCCTTCGCCAGGCGCTGCCTGACATCCTCGCCAAACGGACGGATGTTCTGTCACCACGCATGGTGCGCATCGTTGCTGATCTTGCCAGTGATTGGCGGCAGCTCGATGAACGAATTGAAGCCGTGACCGATGAGATCAAGATGTTGGCAAAAAGTGATGACAGTTGTCGAAGGATCATGACCGTGCCGGGCATCGGTCCGATGCGCGAGACTACCCCCGGCCTGTCCAGGCATGGGGGAGGGTCTTTTTTCCGGAACCGGTTGGGAAAATACGATGCGCCGGACGATCCGCCGCCGCGCACGACACCGTGTCACCATCTGCCGCGCATTTAGACAATCCGTCTAAATAGTTGAGTCCGAGCACGTCGTGACAGATCCCCGCGGGCTGAGCGAGGAGCATGGGGGAGGGGTGCAGCGCCGGACGATCCGCCGCCGCGCACGACACCGTGTCACCATCTGCCGCGCATTTAGACAATCCGTCTAAATAGTTGAGTCCGAGCACGTCGTGACAAATCCCCGCGGGCTGAGCGAGGAGCATGGGGGAGGGGCCGGGCGCGGGCTGAGCGAGGAGCATGGGGGAGGGGTGCAGCGCCGGACGATCCGCCGCCGCGCACGACACCGTGTCACCATCTGCCGCGCATTTAGACAATCCGTCTAAATAGTTGAGTCCGAGCACGTCGTGACAGATCCCCCGCGGGCTGAGCGAGGAGCATGGGGGAGGGGCCGGGTCCTGACGAAGGTCGAGAATGCCGTGACGGTCGAGCCAGTGGGTGAGTTTGCGCTCAAGGGGATCAGGCGACCTTTGGCGGCATACAACGTGGTTGCCGCCGCAACCTAAGAACTAAGGCCAATAGCCGCGTAAAATGGCTGACTGACAGGTGAACCGCCACACGCAAGCTTTGCTACTATCCGATAATTGTACATGGAGCCAAACCGTGCGTCGCGCTCTGTTAGTCTTCCTGCTGTTGTTGCTGCTCCCGCTCCAAGCCGCCAGCGGTGAGCCGCCGTGGCAGACCCTGCCGCCCACTCCTGCCCCGGTCACCGGCGAGCACACTGGTCACGCCAAGGCAACGGTATCAGCCTGTATTACGCGAGCATCGGCCACGGTTCGCCGGTCGTCCTTCTACATGGCGGTCTCTCCAACTCGGACTATTGGGGTAATCAGATAAAGGCTCTCGCTCCGCACCACACTGTCATCGTCATGGACAGCCGCGGCCACGGCCGCAGCGCGCGCGACGCCCGGCCGTATGGCTACGACCTCATGGCCGATGACGTTGTCGCTTTGCTTGATACGCTGCACATCGCCAAGGCCGACGTGGTCGGCTGGAGCGACGGCGCCATCCTTGGGCTCGATCTTGCCATTCGCTATCCAGACCGCGTCGGTAAGGTGTTCGCCTTCGCCGCCAATACCGTCACGTCAGGCGTGCAAGAGGGCGTAGAGAAGAACCCTACCTTCGCCGCCTTCATCGAGCGCGCCGGGCACGAATACGCCAGATTGTCGGCGACACCGAAGGACTACGATGCGTTCGTCGCGCAGATCAGCAAGATGTGGGAGACTGAGCCGAACTGGACTGACGCCCAACTGCAGTCGATCCGCGCGCCGGTGCTGGTGGCTGACGGCGACCACGACGAGGCGATTAAGCGCGCGCACACGGAATACATCGCCGCCACGATCCCCGGAGCCGGACTGCTGATCTTGCCCAACACAAGCCACTTCGCCTTCCTGCAAGACCCCACGTTGTTCAACGCAGCCCTGCTGCATTTCCTCGGCGACCGTTAGCAGTAATGTGTCGACGACAAGTGGCTCGGTCCTACGGCCGGGTCGCGCGCACCGGTCGTCTCAGCGCGGTTCGCTTTCGCGCAACGTTGTGCGCCACGCTGCCATCGCTGCCCCACGTCATTGCGGCACGGTGAAAACGTTTAGACGTGCTCGCGGCATCCAAACGTGGCGCTGTAGCATCCAGGCGCAGCAACCGGCCTGAAGCTTATATGGTAAAAAGCACGGTCGCGCTTATGGGTCGGCTGCGACTTAATACTACCTCGCAGGCGCAGTTCGTTTTCGTGCATCGTTGTTTGTCACCTTGTCACTTTGTCACCTTGCCGGTAATACTTTTAGCCGTCGGATTATAAGCCATATCGAAATCACAATCACAGCGCCGAGCAACAAATAAAGCCACTTGGAATAGAAGCTTGTAATCGGCTCCATGTGGCTATCACGGAGATGTCCTATGCATTCAGTCCGTTCCAAAAGATGATTATAACCGAGACCCTCCCGATCTGGACCGCACGTTGCATCCTCCCATTCGGCGATACTGGGGGGCCGCCCCAGTTTGTCAGTGCCTGCATACACCCAATGAATGTCATCGGAACTGGTGACGACCATCGTCTCAATGATCGACTTGGGTACTTCCATTTCCTCAAGATAGGTCGTAACCCGCTCCAACAATTGACGATACGCAGTTGAGGCGTCGGCTGGCGACAGCGCCTTAAACATAGGGTCGGTTCTATATGGACGATGCAAGCCGGCCAGTCCCGTTCGATGTATCCCACCCAACCAAATGAGGGCACAGGAGCTTGCGCAAATTTCCACACTAGACGTTCCGATTAGCTGCTTTCTAAACAGCCGACCAATTTTTAGCGCCTCATCTACATCGCCCCCCGGCGAGATTAAGTAGAAATCAATAACGTTTGCGAAATTAGCGCTCACGAAGGCTACAACCTTTTCATAATCACCTTTCGAGATTTGGCCATCCAAGCGCCCCGAAAAACAATGCTGTGTTTTGTCGAATAGGTCGCAAGAAATGTTAGCCGCTTGTGAGGGGCTGCTGATCCAGCATAGGATTATGCAAACGAAAAGGGCGATCGTCCGCGGCATCAACGGGACAACTCCTCACGCCAGTGTGGTGAGTTTATTATAATGTTCAATTGCTGCAGCTACTTTGATGCATTGTGTAAGACTGTACGTACTGGCTGACGCGTCACGAGGCTATGCGCGCGTCCGCGACAATCTGGTTGCCAAGTTTGCAAACAACCCTTCGCTCGGGCTGATGCGGCCAGCGGCATCGCGGGCGAACGGGTGCACCGTAGCGACGTATCCTGCTTGCGCTCCCCGGCCGTCGCAGCGTGGTTCGCTTTCGCGCGCGTTGTTTGCCCACGTTGTCGCCGGCCCACGCCCAAACGCTATTTCAGGGTTCTCGAATGATCCAACGGCTTCCGCCCTTGCCCCAGACGGAAACAACCTTGCACCGCGATAAGCTACGCTAGTGCCCAGAAGCAGACTGTTATTTCCTTATTCGGCCCAAGCAGTGTCTCCACATTTCTGTTTCTCAGGTAAACTCTCCGCATGCCAATCGACGTCAAACGGGAACTCGATGAAGCAATTGAACGAGTTCTTGCTTCGAAAAGCCGCAAGAAATTGGTGGTCGCCGGACCTGGTGCGGGGAAGACCACCCTGTTTCGAAAGTTGTTGGACGCTAACACTGGCTCGGCCGATCAGCGGCTGGTACTGACGTTCATCAATAATTTGAAGTCCGATCTTGAACGCAGCTTAGGTGATGCTGCTCACGTACTTACTCTGCACGGATACTGTCAGCACTTATTGCGCGGTGTTGCCGGAATGCGTGGCGGCTTAACAGCGGACTTTCGCTGCTTTCCTGGCCTCGCCTCAATGATCAAGGAAGATTGGGAGTGGCTACAGGGTTGTTCCGCGCCAAAATTTATTGATCTTATGCGCAACCTGACTTGCTCCGGTAGGGAAGAAGCCTTCTATTTCGAGCGTGCTGACTACTATAACGCCGTTGACTATGACGACAGCGTGTACCGGGTCCAAAGACATATCGAAGGAGCAGCACGTTATTACGAGCTAGTTCTCATCGACGAATTTCAGGACTTTAATCGCATGGAAGCCGCCGTCATTGATGGCCTGGCCGGCGTAAGTCCGATTGTCATCGCGGGTGACGATGACCAGGCTCTCTATAGTCAACTACGTTCCGCTAGTGGGATCATATCCGAGCCCATTACGTAGGCGGTCACTATGAGATTTTCGAGTTGCCGTTTTGCATGCGTTGTCCTGAGGTAATCGTCGGAGCAGTGGCCGACATCATTGGGCAATCCCTCAGGTTGAAAAAATTGAGTGGCCGCATCGACAAGCCATATCGCTATTTCGAACCTGTGAAAGGCGCCGATAGTCGGCTTTATCCAACTATCGATTTGGTTGAAACGTCTGTACAACGCGGAAATGCAAATTATTTTGGCCAATACATCACCGAGCGCGTCCGGGCGATACCAGAGACTGATTTAAAGCTCGCTGCCGAAAAGCACGAGCCCGTAGCACTCATCATTGGCAGCGACCCTTATCGACGACAGGTTGAAGAGCACCTAATAAAAGTGGGGCTCATAACCAAAGCCGACGAAACTGCACCGAGCGAACGCGAACAAGCTCTAGCGATCCTACATGAGGATCCAAAATCAAATCTTCGTTGGCGGATCATACTGCGGTGCGGTGACGAGGCAATCGCTCGGACCGCCGTGTGCGCCGCAGCCAAGTAAAAGACACCACTTCACGACGCAGTGCCTGAAGATATTCGCGAGCGCACGCTTGAGGAGGTAATGGCTTGGACTGCCGATAACGATGACGAAGGTGAGGGCGGCGCCGACAATATTTCAGCCGTCAAGATTACGTCCTACGAGGGATCTAAGGGTCTTTCCGCTCAGCATGTGTTTCTGATCGGACTACATTCGGGCAATCTACCCGAAATGCTGAAGACATAAAAGATATCGAGATTTGCCGGCTACTGGTGGCCTTAACCAGGACGAAAAAAAAGTGTTCAATCCTTGTGACGAAGCGATTTGGGGAAGCTTTCAAGCAACGTTCCGAGTTTCTCGGTTGGCTGAAGCCAGCGAGATACACGGAGAAGAAGGTTGATGCTGCGTACTGGAAGAAAAAATAGGCGCCTTGGCGCATTTCGCTTCAGGACTGACGCCGCGTTTGAATGCCGCAGAACGGATACTGGGACGCGGCAACACATGGCGAGGGCGGCCTGTTGGTAGCAATATTCGCTTTGGGGCGTTCGCTTACTAGCGCCTCCCCGGTCGGGTCGCATCATGTCGGGAATGGCTTCGAAAGCAGCTGTTGCTGCAAAGCGGCGGAGCGGTAAAACAGATACACTTTCTCGCGCACTCTTGTCCGTTCCCATCCGCCGTGCCTTGACGGCACCGGCCATCGCGTGAGTTCAATATACGGTCATTAGCCGCCAGGCCCGCTCCAGTGTTGAACGGCAACATTAAAGAGAGCCAGGCCACGCAAGGCAATATCGGCTTCATCCCACTTTGGAAGGCGAATGAGCGAACGATTTAGATGCAAATTCGTTTCCTCGAAAAGCTTCTCACGTTTAACAGCGAACTCGCGATGCTGTAGGCCTCGATTGACGCCATAATGCAGGAGAGTGAGGTTACCCATTGTCGCTTTTGCATCTTCACGGCGGCTGATCGCCAGTTGCCTTTCCGTAAGTTGTTTGCCAGTCAAAGATGCGAGAGAGACATCACTGACCTCAGAACGTTGAACTTTGCTTTTATCTGGCAACGGCCAAAACTCAAACCAATTCGTTGGCAGAATATGTTCAACATCCAAATTCTCCAATCCGGAGGGCAGCGGTTCCTCTGAGCGCTTCGACCGCATCGCTACCTCAAGTTCTGCCAGAACTGCCTTGGCACGCGGTGCGTCGAGATTACTCGGATACGCCGGTTCATTAAGCCATGCACTTTTGAATTCGTCGTCACCGGGCCAACGCGATGCATCACCATCCAAATTGGAGAGAATTGCATGCAAGGCGTTGGGCGCAAGATCGGTAGCCGCCAATTTTTTGAGCAGTTGTAGAAAGATTTTGTTGTAGTTTTTTGTAGTCAGACCGCAGATCGCGCGACGAACGAAATATGACGTTAGGTCATTGAACATTCGGGTTTGCGCATCCGCCGGTAAAGCCGAACTTGCAATGCGCAATGCCAATGGATGGGTAGTAGATGTGTCCCAAACGGCCATACGTCGCCCAAATACCGCAATAGCATCGTCGCCGCCCCCGGAAATTAGCTGCTTGTAGTAGGCCGAATATGTATTAAGGTGATTTAGCTGGTCCTCAGCTTTCATCACCCCGATATTCTCAAGCGCGTGGCGACGATAGTTCGCGTATAGCCGACCGATTTCGACTTCGTCGCCAAGGATTGCTTGGAGCGTGGTCTGGACGAACCATTCCATTCGCGGTTTGAGTAAGCGACCCCGGCGTTGTTGTTCAGTCCAGAACGAGCCTTCAAATGGGCTCCAAAGACTTTCGAACAGCTTAAACCCGTCTACACCTTCGCGGTCTGCGCGCATAAAAATGAAATTTCTAATAAGGTCCGTTGCGTGAAGCTCCGCGCCGTGTCCATTTAGAGTTTCAAAGATAATCTGCGCGTCATCCTGCTCGCCTAAAGATATAGCAACCAAATGAAGGTCACTAAACACTGCTTCGGACACCGCGGTTAAACGTGCAGGCTTCTGACCATCCGTTTCTAGCGAGATCCATTGCTTGATTTGCTCGGCGAAATACCAGATCGCCTCCAGCGCAGGTGGATGGTCAATCCCGATTTTTTTGAGTGCGCCGGCTTGTGTAAAGCTATTCGGGAAGCGCTCGCGTAGATCATCTAAGCTCGTCGCATCCATGGCAATCTGAAAGTGCACGCGATCGCGGAATGTCGGCCACACCTTGAAAACTTCTATTTCCGGCTGCTGCATCGTATCCGGATTTGCGTTTCGTAGGCAGCCTTCCACAATTGACAAAAGCTTATCCTGTACCTCCTCACGAAGAACAATCGCGAGGGCGGCAAGAAAGTATTGCAGGGTCGTGAAGCGCTGCTGACCGTCGATTATGTTTAAAGTCTCTACTCCAAGGAGGCCTTTTCTTTGTTGTGGCTCCAGAACGGCAGCGCCAAGAAAATGCGGGGGCGGCTGATCGCCGTCACCACGGACTTCTGCTTTCTCGGAAATATCAGACCAAAGCCGCTCCCACTGATCCTCCTTGTTCCACACATACGGGCGCTGAAAGAAGGGCACGCGATACTGGCGGCGGTCCTGAAATAGCTTTTGAACGGACCAGGTCTCAGACTGCATGTCTCTCGCTCTCTCTTATACAAAAATCAGATAGCTGACTGCCGTGGTCGCGCTTGATCTTGTCCAAGCTCGGTCTTGCTTCGCTGGAGGGGGTGCAAGTCTCATTTGGTGAATGCTGCTATCGCTTCAGCGACCCGGCAACAATCCATAGTTGCGATGTGGGCCAACTTGCAAGCACATTCGTCCGTCTGACAAGAACATGGGCATGCCGGCATTTCATCCCGAGGATAAGGCGCGATCGGCGATCGACGCGACGTCTTGTCGCGTGCGGCTGGCTCGTCCAGTCGCGCGACGAAATGAACCTGTCCGCCGGGACCGGCGTCGCCGTCCGCGAGTTCGCCACCGGTTCAGGCCCGGTGGACTACGCCCTGTTCGTTGATAAGCGGTTCTGCGGCGTGGTGGAGGCCAAGCCGGCCGGCACGACGCTCAGCGGCTTTTCGGAGCAAGCCGCCCGCTACATCGCCGACGCGCCCGATTTCCTTGGGGGCGACCTGCGCCAGCGGCGGTTCGAATACGTCGCGTCCGACACCGAAACCCTGTTCCGCGACCTCGCCGACCCCGAGCCGCGTTCCCGGCGGGTCTTCGCCTTCCACCGCCCCGAGACGCTGCGGCGGTGGCTGTCCGAGCCGGAGACGTTGCGGGCGCGGCTGCGGCACATGCCGCCGCTGGTCACCGATGGTCTTCGTCAATGCCAGATCGAAGCGATCGAAGGACTTGAACGGTCACTGGCCCGCGATGACCCTCGCGCGCTCGTCCAGATGACAATGGGTGCGGGCAAGACCTTCACCGCCTGTACCGCATCCTATCGGGTGCTGGCCCATGCCGGCATGAGGCGCGTCCTGTTTCTGGTCGATCGTCGCAATCTCGGCAATCAGACCGCCACCGAATATGCCGCTTATCGGCCGCCGGGCACCGGTCGGCTGTTTCCCGAACTTTACGGCGTGCAGAAGCTTGGGCCGGCGGGGCTGGACCAAAGTTCGGCGATCGTCATTGCCACGATCCAGCGGGTCTATTCGGTGCTGACCGGCAAGGAACTCGCCGAAGAAGACGAAGACGTTTCCGCATTCGAGCAAGACGACGAAGGTCCCAAACTCGTCGCCTACAATCCCGCAATCCCGATCGAGACATTCGACCTGATCGTAACCGACGAGTGCCACCGCTCGATCTATGGCACGTGGCGGCAAGTTCTCGAATATTTCGACGCCACCATCGTTGGCCTCACCGCCACGCCATCGGTTCATACATTGGGGTTTTTCAATCGCAACCTTGTCGCCGAATATCCGTATGAACGGTCGGTGGCGGACGGCGTCAACGTCGGATACGAAGTGTATCGCATCCGCACGCGCATCGGTGAAGGGGGTTCGACGGTTCAAAGCGGCTACACAATCCCGGTGCGCGACAAGAAGACCCGCGCCGAACGATACCAGACCCTCGATGCCGACCTTGTCTACGCAAAGCGCGACCTTGATCGTTCCGTCGTTGCGCCAAACCAAATCCGCACGATCCTCGAAACCTATCGCGACACGCTGCCCACCGAACTCTTTCCCGGCCGCGAGCACGTGCCGAAGACATTGATCTTCGCCAAGGATGATCACCACGCCGAAGAAATCGTGCACATCGCCCGCGAAGTGTTCGGCAGGGGCAACGACTTTGCCAAGAAAATCACCTACCGCATCGACTGGCGCTGACCCTGAACAACTGATCAAGCAATTCCGCAACGACTTCAATCCGCGCATCGCCGTCACCGTGGACATGATCGCCACGGGGACCGATGTGAAGCCGATTGAAGTCCTGATCTTCCTTCGCGACGTGCGGTCGGAACTCTATTTCGAACAGATGAAAGGACGCGGCGTCCGCTCAATCGAGCCAACCGACCTTCGCGCCGTGACGCCCGATGCCGAGGCCAAGACGCGGTTCATCCTGATCGATGCGGTGGGCGTCACCGAAAGCCAAAAGAGCATCGCACCGCCGCTCGATCGTGATCGCGTCATCGCCTTCGACAAGCTGCTTGATCGGGTAGCTGCTGGCGATCGGCGCGAAGACACTTTGTCAACGCTTGCGGCTCGCCTTGCCGCGCTCGATCGGCGCATCGATCCGGAGACGCGGGCGGACCTTGCCAAGATTTCGAACGGCCGCACGCTTGCCGACCTCGCCAACGCGCTGATCGACGCCATCGACCCCGACAAGCTCGAAACGACGGCACGGCAGAAGCACGGTGCGGACGCATCCGATCAACAGCGCGAAGCCGTGCTGGCGACGCTGAAGGAAGACGCCTGCAAGCCGTTTGATACGCCACAGTTCCGCAACGCATTGAAGCAGGCGAAGGCGGCGGCCGATGTGAAGATCGACACCATTTCCACTGACGAAGTCATTTCGTCCGGCTATGACGAGGCGCAGGCGCAATCGACCGTCGATCGCTTCAAGGAATTCCTTGAGGCCAACAAGGATACGATCGTCGCGCTGCAAATCTTCTATGGCCGCCCCTACGCCCAACGCCGGTTGACCTACGAAGGCTTGGAAGAGCTTGCGCGACGCCATGCGCCGCCCACCATGGCTGCTGGAGCCAATCAACATCTGGCGGGCCTACAAGCGGCTGGACGACGCCCGCGTGCGCGGCAATTCCACCCGCATCCTCACCGATATTGTCATGCTGGTGCGCTACGCCCTGGGGCTGGACGACGTTCTTGAGCCGCTGCCGTCCAAGATTGCCGGCAAATTCAACCTGTGGCTTGGCCGCGAGCAACGGGCGGGGCGTGCCTACACGGACGAGCAATTGGCATGGCTCACGGCCATCCGCGATCATCTGGCCGTCAATGCCGAAGTCACGGTGAGGGACTTGCAGGACGTGGCCGCTTTCGGCGACAAGGGTGGTATCGTTCGCGCGCGGGCGCTCTTTGGCGCGCGGCTCAACGAAATTCTGGATGACCTGTCCGACGCGCTGGTTGCGTGATCGGCGCTGGATCAATCCTCTGCTGGGGCGCTGACGGCGAGTGGGGATTGATGTCGATCGAGTTTCGCCGCGACGGCCCGTGGGAAGTGCCCGACGGGTTGGGTATGGGCGCGACTAGGAGACGTATCCCGGTTTATCGGCCGTGGACGTGGCCCTAGCTATGTCCCCACTAAAGGGCGTTCCCGTGATCAACCAGAAGTGCATCCGCTGGCATCGCCTCGAAACTCAGCACCTAAAATTCACGGCACGGGAAGCGTTCGATTGCCTAGCCGAGACAGCTGAAACTCCTGCGCGGCGATATCCTGTGGAACTCTACTGGCACGGGAACGATTGGCCGCGCGCTGGTCTACGATGGGTCGTTGCCGGAAGTCACGGTTGATAGTCACGTGACCATCGTCCGCACTAATGAAATTGATCCTCACTTCATATGCTACTTCATTGAAACCATGCGTGTGCAGCATTTGGTGGTCGATGGAAACGTCGGCTCCACAAATCAGCTGGAATTACCGCGAGCGTTTGTTCAAAATCTTAATGTCCCAATTCCTCCGCTCGCGGAACAGCGTCGCATCGTTGCGCGGATCGACGAACTGTTCACGGATATTGCGGATGGCGAAATCGCGTTGACCCGCGCCCGCGATGACCTCGACACGTGGCGTCGCGCGCTACTCAAGTCGGCTGTCACGGGCGAGCTTACGCGCGAGTGGCGAGAGCACAGGCAAGCCGAATGAGACAGGGCGAAGACGTGTTGGGCGATCGCGAAAGGCAATAGCTCAAGCGATCGGTGTCACAGGCCGCCGCGGCCGCAGAATGATTGTCGAAGACCAAATTGATTCGATGATCGAACCTTCTTGATCTGCCTGCCGGTTGGTGCTGGTCGTGGATTGGCGAAATCGGTGAAATCGTCGGGCGGCGTCACCGAAGATACGGCGCGCAGACCAAATCGATCCGGTCACAGTGCCCTATTCTGCGCGTCGCGAACGTTCAATGCGCGCGATACCTCGATCTAGCCGAAATGCATCGAAATTGCCGTTTCGAACGCAGAGCTTGATCGAAGTTCTTCATTGAAGGAAGGTGACATGCTGCTCAGTCGAAGGTGGTGACCGCGATAAGATCGGCCGCGGTCGGATTTGGGACCGGCGAAATCGAAGGTTGCATGCATCAGAACCACGTGATCAGAGTCCGCCTTATGATCCGAGCGATCAATCGGTATTTCACTGTCTCATTTCGCCAAGAAATGGCAGGTTATTTGTGAAAAAGGAAAGCAAACGACAAATCTTGCATCGATCAGCATGTCGAAGATCAGTCAGATCCCGGTCCCGGTTGTTCCATGCGGCAGAATAGCAAGAGATCCGATGTCGCGTTTTGAACTGAAAGACTGCTTGAAGGAACGACTAGAAGCCGAGCTAACGGGCTGCAAGCGATCAGCATCGCGCCCGGCAATCAATTCTCAAGGCCGCATTCGGGGCCGTCTTGTCGAACAGGACCCGAGCGAGGAACCGGCCGAACGTCTGCTTGCCCGGCTTAACGAGAGTGCACCGCAGTCCATCCCGCATCCAGCCGTCGCGCGCGACGGTCGCGCAGCACCGTGCGGAGCCAACGCATGAACGAAGCAAGCTCTGATCCAGAAGGTTTGGAACTACGCCACCGTTCTGAAAAACGAGGGCGTGCATTACGGCTCCTATATTTCGCAGATATCGTTCCTGCTGTTCCTCAAGATGGATGACGAACGCTCGGAATTGATCGGCGAGCCATCGATGCTGCCGAAGGATTGCCGCTGGAAGGCCATCAAGGATTTGCAGGGGCAGACGCTCGCCGACACCTACGGCAAGGTGCTGGAGAAGCTGTCGCGGCAAGACGGCCTGATAGGAACGATCTTCCTCAAGGCCAAGACCGAAATCGAAGACCCGTCCAAGCTACGCAGGCTCGTCACGCTCATTGACGGCGAAAAATGGATGGGGCTCAGCGTCGATACCAAGGGTGCGATCTACGAAGGGCTGCTTGAACGCAACGCGGCAGAAGTCAAAAGCGGCGCGGGCCAGTATTTTACGCCCCGCCCGCTGATAGACGCCATTGTCACCGTTATGGACCCGCAACCGGGGCAGATCGATCCATGATCCCGCCTGTGGGACGGGCGGCTTTTTGCTCTCCGCATGGGACCACATGAAGCACCATCCGCGTGCGGCGGACCGGCGCGTGCAGACCAAGATGCGCACAAATTTTTCTGGCGTCGATATCGTCCCGGACGTGGTGCGGCTGTGCGCCATGAACCTCTACTTGCATGGTGCGGCGACCGCCGAAAGCCCGATCGAGCGCGCGGACGCGCTGAATTCGCTCGGATCGATCCGCTACGATGTGGTCCTGACCAACCCGCCGTTCGGCCGCAAGCAAGGTTACAAGATCGTCGGCGATGACGGCGAGATTGAAAGCGAACGCGAGGAATACAACCGCCCGGATTTCATCAAAATCAACGAGCAACAAGCAACTGAACTTCCTACAACACATCATGTCGGTCCTGAAGGAGAACGGGCGGGCGGCCGTGGTGTTGCCGGATAATGTGTTGTTCGAAGGCGCCGGCGCCGAAATCCGCAAGCGCCTTCTCGACAATTACGATTTTCATACGCTGCTGCGTCTGCCCACCGGCATTTTCTACAAGCAAGGTGTCAAGGCCAATGTGTTGTTTTTCGATCGCAAGCCTGCATCGGAAACGCCGTGGACCAAAGAGCTTTGGATTTATGATTTTCGCACCAACAAGAGCTTCACGCTTAAAGGAACGGCCGCTGAAGCGGGCGGACCTTGACGATTTCGTTTTTTGCTATGCGGCCGCCGATCGGAACAAGCGGGCGGAGAGCGAACGTTTCCGCGGCTTCGGTTATGATGCTCTCACCAAGCGCGACAAGATCAACCTCGATATTTTCTGGTTGAAGGACGACAGCCTTGACGATCCGGACCTGTTGCCGCCGCCCGATGAGATCGCTGCTGAGATTGTCGAGAGCCTGGAAGCCGCGCTCGATCGCTTCCGCAAGGTCGCCGCGAGCCTTGCCCCGGCGAATGGTGTCGGCGGCGGCGAGTAACCAAGAGGCGGAATTATTGAACGTTGCTTCTTGCGGGATGTGCCAGTGCAAAGGGTACTCAGCAAAGACCTTTGGACAGAAGTTCGGAAGCAGGCGCGCGCGTCAAACTCGCGCAAGGCCGCAATCGCTTACGTCACGCGCGATCTAGTCGGCTTTCGTAAAGGCGACACGCTCGTCGTAGACGCGTCGACCCTTGCCATCAAGAACGGCGAAACGGATGCGCCGCTGTTGCGAAAATTGCACAAGAGGGGAGTTCAGCTTTACGACTGCACTGATCTGCACGCCAAAATCCTTCTGCTGGACGATGTGGCAATCATCGGCTCGGGAAATATGTCGTCCAATTCAGAGCGTTGGATGGTTGAAGCCGCATTGATTTCCGACCACGGGAGCGTTGTGGCGGGCGTCGCATCGCTGATCGAACAACTGGTTAAACAATCTGCGCCACTCGACAAAAAGCAGATTGCTCAATTGTGCAAGATTAAGGTGATAAGACGAGGCGGATGGAACGGCGCGCGTCCCAAGAGGCGCAAGACACGCATTGTCAAGTTAGGTAATCGGACATGGATCGTCGGCGTGCGCGAACTAAAGCGTGACCCGCGGCCAGAAGAACAACAACTAATAGACCGTGCGACGCGCTCCTTGCAGGAGCGATTAGACATTTCTGATGACGATCTCAGTTGGATCAAGTGGGGCGTTCGGGGACGCTTCGCGCGCGAGTGCCGATCGGGCGACTTGCTAATCCAAGTTTGGCGCTCAAGCGAAGCGAAGCGAAGCGGCCGACTGCAGTGTTCAAGGCGGTTCCGGTACTGCTCAAGCAGCCAGCGAAGCAATGGACGCGGTTCTACGTTTCGGAGCCGTCGGGGCGCTCTCCTGAAATTACCTGGGGTCGTTTCCAACGGCTTCTCAAGGAGGTAGGCCATTCGAGGCAGGTCAAAGCCGGTTCGGTGCAATTGGTTAAGCCCGACATCGCCGATACGATCAGCCGCAAATGGAATTCTTCTGTCGGGAATTAGGTCATCTGCCGGCCTCGCACCGTGTCACCGGCGTAGCGTTCGGCGGTCTCAGTTGTCATTGCTAATGCTGCTGTCAGTTGCGCCTCCCTGACCCCCCGGCCTGGCACAATCAGAAAATGAGCCGAGTGACAGCTCATTTGGCCGCATTAATCGGAAAGGTCCGGGGATATGCTCCGTCTCGTGCCGACGGCCCAAACCAAGCCAAGCCGAAATTCTGTATCGCCGGATGGCTGCAATCCTCGATTATACTGCCGCTTCAACAGGACTGGTCTCCGCATCATCAAACAGCCGGACGTAGGCATCGTAGCGGAAACGGCGGTTGCGAGCCTGACCGGTGACTTCGGTGAGGATACCAATCTTGACTAAGCGCTCAACCAAACTATTGGCCGCCGGGAAGGTGGTGCCGGTCAACTCGCGCACCTCATTTACGGACATGATCGGCTGTTCATAAAGCCGTTCTAGCACCCGGTGTCCGTTGCCGGCGGAATAACCAAGATTTTCAGCGATCTGAGCCCGGTGAGTTTCGCGCAGTGTCAGAATGCGCCTGGACGTATCGGTCGCTTGCACACTCACTTCAGCTACACCGCGCAGAAAAAATTGCAGCCAGTCTTCCCAGGCGCCTTTGTCGCGGATCGCTTGCAACAGTTCGTAATATGTCTGCCGATGCCGCTTGAAATAGTGTGATAGATAAAGCACCGGCTTGTGAAGGACGCCGCTCTCACACAGGAGGAAGGTAATCAGGAGACGCCCGATGCGCCCATTGCCGTCGAGAAAGGGGTGAATGGTTTCGAACTGGGCGTGCGCCAGGCCGATCTTGATTAGAAGCGGCAGATCGTTTTCGGCATGCAGGAATTTTTCGAGATCGCCGAGCGCACCCAGCACGATATCGGGCGGCGGCGGGACGAAGGTCGCCTCGTTCAGCGTGCAGCCACCGGGGCCGATCCAGTTCTGCGTGCGTCGTAGCTCGCCAGGCGCGAGCTGCGAACCGCGCACCCCGGCGAGAAGCTTTTCGTGGATCTCGCGGATGAGGCGCACCGAGACGGGCAAATCAGACAACCGCGCGAGCCCGTAGTTCATGGCGGCGACGTAGTTGACGACCTCGTCGACGTCCTTGGGCGCTTCGGGCGAATAGAGGTGAGCTTCGGCGGCCAGAAGGTCCTGAAGCGAACTTTGCGTGCCCTCGATCTGGCTCGATAGTACGGCTTCCTTACGGACATACATGAAAACAAAAAGATCGGGGTTCGGCAGGGTCTGGATCGAGCCATCGAGCCGTCCCAAGGCCAAGTCGGCCTGGGACAATAGGCGTTGGAGTTCGCCCTTGAGTTCGAGCGGCGGCTTCGGCGGTAGCGGCTCGGGGACGAAGAAGCGATAGCCAGTCCCGTGGCGCTGATAGGTTCCCGCGCGGCTTTGGAGTTCCCGCAATTGATGGCCCTTTGTGCAACGTGCAGCCTTTAATAAGATCCCCAAGGGCGCTCCATAATAAAGGCTACCTTTAATAAGACCATGAGATGGAGGGCATATGCAAGCTGGGCTTAAGTAGTTATCCGGCCGTAAGGGGCCAAGCATCAACTCGATCCCCAGCAGTAGTGGCGCTCCACGATGACCAATAGCCGAACGCCACGTTATCGAAGATCTTTCGACCTTCAGCCTCCTCAGCCGAGTGCGGCCGGCGGTGCGGCAGCAAAAGCCCGATCCGTAGAGCCGATAGCGCGCTGCAGCCTTTAACAAGAGGCCGAAGCCGATCCATAATAAAGGCTGGCTTAAGTAAAATCGTGACCTGGGCGGCATATGCAAGCCGGGCTTAAACAACGCGCCGCACGGGCATGCGCGCAGCACCACCGTCCAAACCCTTAAACAGAAGTAAAGGGCCCGTTTTTGGGTCCTACCTCTTTCTGAGGGGGTCCTACATTTTGCGCGACACCACCCCCGGCCTGTCCAGCATAGGGGGAGGGTCAAAAATGTGCCTAGCGCCCGGTCTGTTTTTCAATGCCGCGCATGAGACCCGATTGTATCTGCCGCGTCTTCTCGACGAAACTCGGCATCGTAGTTCATGATTTCATGCATCAACTGATCGATCAGCTGATGGCGGATCGCACCATCTTGACCGCTAGTTAGTTCCGCGACGGTCTTTGCGACGGCGATAATCACTTCGTCCGCTTCGCTAGTATCGACCTTGTCCGACCCATCGGCCGTCGGGGGATATTCGGCGAAGAAATCATCGATCAGGTCGACCATCATGCAATGAAGGCAGGGTCGTTCTTGGTTTTCTGGTTCTCGTGACATGATTTTTTCCTTTCGCCACGACTTAGATTTGCCACCCCGCGACTTTCGCGTTTGACCGATTTGATCTTCGAACGAAAATCGAACGTCGTGCTACCATTTTGCTACCCAACTGGGTAGCAGCGCATGACACGCAACGAGACGTGATGGACGGCCCTGCCGAAATCCGAAAATAAAACAGCACAGTGCCGAACGGGGCATCACCAGCTGAAACAGTCGTAACCGAATTTCGAGTGCGGTGCTTTCGACTACTCGATTGCCTGTCCAGATCGAGGATATTGCAGGCATGTTAGTGCGATGTACGTGGCTCGATACGCGTGCGGTAGTTCACGATTGTGGGTCACCCGATCGAGGATTTGCGACGATTATTTTTGACAGACCCAGTTCGACTGCATGGCCGGTCGAGGGGAGACAAAGAAGACGGCCAAGGGAAATGGATGTGTAGGATTGAGTGTAGGAATGGGAGACAGCCAACAATAAAATCACGCAATATCAGGTAGTCAGGCGAAATGTTGTATGACTCCCTCTCCGCCACCCTTCGCCCTTGCGGGGCTCCGCTTGGCGGGCGACTCGATTGACAGGCCAAAGCGGTCTCCCGAAGCGCAGGCAGTCCGTCGACCGGGGCATGTCTACTTCGCCCTGCACTCTTCGCCGCTTTTCGGCTTTCGCCGGATCGACATTCGTCAGATTGAAAGTTTGCAATGACCCGTGCTCGCCCCCCGAATCTCTTGATCATTCTTATCCTTGGCGCGCTGAGCACGCTCAGTCCGTTTTCGATCGACATGTACCTGCCGGCGTTTCCGCAGATCGCGCGCGATCTCGGCACCACGCCGGCACAGATTTCATTCTCGGTGTCCGGCTATTTCATTGGGCTGGCGCTGGGACAGCTCTTCTATGGGCCGTTGCTCGATCGTTTCGGCCGCAAGCCGCCGCTCTACGCGGGCTTAAGCCTGTTCGTCGCCGCTTCGCTCGGCTGCATCGCGGTGCGTTCGCCGGGACTGTTCATCGCTTTCCGGCTGTTGCAGGCGCTTGGCGGCTGTGTCGCCCAGGTCGGCGCCATCGCCATGGTGCGTGACTTCTTTCCGGCCCGCGAGAGCGCCAAGATTCTTTCGCTCTTGATTCTGGTGCTCAGCGTGTCGCCGTTGTTCGCGCCGACGATCGGCGGGCTTGTGGCAACGACCATAGGCTGGGCGTGGATTTTCGTCATCCTCGCCGCATTTGCGCTCTTTCTCATCATCGTCATCGGCCTTCTGCTCCCCGAAGGCCACCAGCCGGACACCGAAATATCGCTGCGGCCGCGCGCTATTCTCAAGGGCTTCGTCGCGATCATCAGGCATCCGCAGTTCTACACCTACGCCTTTGCCGGCGCCTTCGCCTTTGCCGGATTGTTCGTCTATGTCACCGGCTCGCCGATCATTTTTATTGACTCATTCCACGTCGGTCCGCGCGCTTATGGGCTGATTTTCGCCGCGCTCGCCTGCGGCTTCATCGGCGGCAGCCAGTTGAACATTTGGCTGTCGCGGCGGCATCATGACCGGAAGGTCTTTCGCGCCGCGGTTATCTGCCAGAATATCATCATGCTGATTATTCTCGTCGGCACGCTGGCCGGCTGGTACGGCTTGGCGGCGAATGTCGTCTTGCTGATGCTGTATCTGCCGTTCTGCGGCATCGCCTATCCGAACGCCGCGGCGATGGCGCTGGCGCCATTCAGCAAGAATATCGGCAGTGCGTCGGCTTTGCTCGGCTTTCTGCAAATGGGGATTGGTGCTCTCGCCTCGACCGGCGTCGGACTTTTGAACGCGTCCAGCAGCCTGCCGATATATGTCGTTATGGCCGCGACTGCGGTCGTCGGTCTCCTGATCCTGCTCGCTAACCAAAGACGCGTGCTCATCGCACAAGCTAGCGAGGTATGACCGCGCCTACGGGAAAAACCTTCGATCGCTCGTGTTCGGCGAAAATCTCGGCTAGAGTTGCCAAGATCAGTCTGAGGCTCGCGGGGTCGTCATGATTTTGGTTTTGATTAACATCCTCATCATCGTCGTCGTCGGTGCCATCGTGTTCTGGGTCATCGATCGGTATGTACGCGAACGACGGCTGGCGAACTTATTGAAGCTCCTTGTTATTCTGGTTTGTCTCGCGGCCATCCTGCAGCGCTTGCTGCCAATGCTTGGTGTGAGCTTCTAGGCCCATCCGCCGGCCATGAGCGAAAACGACTATCGGCCGTTTGTTCCGCCGCCGGGACACAGCGCCATTGCCGGGCCGACGCCGCGCGCGCATGCGAAGGCGCGCATGAAAAATCCGCGCGCGCAGGACCTGTTCGGGACCTGGGCGGAGCTCGCCGCCGCGCCGTTTCGCGGCATCACCACCGCCGGCGCTGTGCAGCCCGATTTGTTTTCGCTCGCGCCGCAGGAGGCGCCGACGCCGGCGATGATCGAAGCCGCGGCCGCGCTGCTTCGCCAATTATCGCCGGCGCAGCACGCCGCCACCTGCTTCCCGGTCGAACTCCGAGCTGTGGCGGCATTGGCAAAACACCGAGCTCTATGTCGAGCATCACGGGCTGCGGCTTGACGAGGCGAGCGCGTCGATCCGCGAATCCGTCATGGCGGTGGTGGGCGCGAGCCTGAGCGGCAAGGGCTACGACATCGCCCGCGGCGTGATGAAGCTCAATCGCTTTCTCGGCGATCTGGTGGGCGGCCCGGAGGTGCTCGGCGAGTGGGCTTACATCTTTTGCCTGTTCGGGGCGCCTTCGCAATCCGAGCCGTGGGGCTGGCAGCTGTTCGGCCACCATCTCAGCCTCAACTGCTCTGTCATCGGCCGGCAGATGGTGCTGACGCCGTGCTTCTTCGGCGCCGAGCCGAACTACGCCGATACCGGGCCGTTCGCCGGCATCCGCTTGTTCGAGGACGAAGAACGCGCCGGCTTGGCGTTGATGCGGTCGTTGTCGGCGAGCCAGCAGGAGCAAGCGATCGTCGCCCACGCGATGGTCGGCGGCGACTTGCCGCCGGGGCGCCGGCACTTTGCCGACAACCTGCATCTCGGCGGCGCCTTTCAAGACAATCGCATCGTGCCTTACGAGGGCTTGCGCGCTTCCGCACTATCGGCGCGCCAGCGGCGCGACCTCATCGATCTGATCGCCGCCTATGTGGCGCCGCTGCCGCCGGGGCCGCTTGCCGCGCGGCTAGCCGAAGTCGAGCGGCACCTTGACGATACGCATTTTTGCTGGATCGGCGATTTTACCGAAACCAGCCCGTTCTATTATCGCATTCAGAGTCCGGTGATCTTTGTCGAGTTCGACCATCACGCCGGTGTGTTTTTGACCAATGCCGAGCCGGCGAAGTTTCATGTCCACACCATCGTGCGGACGCCGAACGGCAACGACTACGGCATCGACTTGTTGCGGCTGCATTATCGGCAGGCCCCGCATCATCGGCATGAATAATGTCGGCACGACAACAGACAAAAATGTGACGGCCAGCACGATTGACGGCCGGAAATAATATTATCGGTCAATTGGCTACACCTTAGGTCGTGCCCCGCTATCCGCGCGGCTTGCTTGTCACAACGGTGTTTTCATGGTGCTCAATGCTGTCGACGTTGCAAACCGACGTCACGGCCTTTCGTCTTTCAGGAGGAGTAGGACGATGAGAGCGATTGTGATTGCGCTATGTGGCGCTGCGGCGGCGTTCGCCGCGACTACGACCGGCGCATCCGCGCAGGTGATCAATCTGACCGGCCAGTTCCAGTGTATTGAAGGATGCGTCCCGGCTCCGGTGGGGCCGGCCTACGTCACGCAGGCCGACTGGCAGCTCAATCTCGTGAACGAAGCCGGTATGCCGTCACGGGCCTGGGTCGATTATCCGGGTCACATCTGGGCGGAAGCCTGGAACGAAGGCGCGGTCTATTCGCCCGACGGCATGACCATTCAATTCGATCGCGGCACCGTATGGCAACGCGTCGTCGAGCTGCCGTTGCCGCCGGCGCCACCGCCTCCGATCGTTCATCATCGGGTCCACCACCGGACTTATGTCCGTCCGCTGCCACCGGCGAACAGCTGATTGCGGCGTAGATATGTGGCTGCCAGCCGGTGCGACTGCGTCGCGCCGGCTTTGCCTTAGTCAACCGCCGGATTAGGCGGCTGCGCCCAGGGCCGGCGGCCTCGATCCGCCGCCTTGAACGCGGCAATGCGCTCGCCAAAACTATCGGTCAGATCGACGTCGTCCCAGCCATTGAGCAGCTGATTGCGGCTGACCGGATCGATGGTGAAGGCGAAGCTGCGATTGCCGCGCGAAATGGTTTGCTGCTCGAGATCGACAGTGACCGGCATGTCCGGGTCGGCGGCGATCGCGGCGCCAAGCTCGGTGGCATCGGCTTCGGACAGGACGGCGGTGAGAAGTCCGTTCTTGACTGAATTCTGCGCAAAGATGTCGCCGAACGACGGCGCGATCACGCAGCGGAAGCCGGCTTCATAGAGTGCATAAACCGCCGCCTCGCGTGACGAGCCGCCGCCGAAATTGCGGCCGGCGACAAGGATCTTGGCGTCCCGCCAGACTGGCCGGTTCAGCGGAAAGTCGGGATTTTCGTTGCCGCCGGCGTCGTGGCGCAGATCGTTGAGCAGGACACGGCCGAGTTCTGCCGAGCGCGGCAATTTCAGAAACCGCGCCGGCAAAATCTGATCGGTGTCGACATTGGCGAGCAGAAGCGGGCAGGCCTTTGCGGTGAGGCGAACGAACTTTTCCATCGCCTTGGACCTCACACCTTCCGGCCGGCGAGCAGTGGCCGCACATCGGCAAGGTGCCCGGTCACCGCCGCCGCGGCCACCATCGCCGGCGACATCAAATGCGTGCGTGCCCCGGGCCCCTGCCGGCCGCGGAAATTGCGGTTGGTGGTCGACGCACAACGCTCGCCAGGCGGTACGGTGTCGCCGTTGATGCCGACACACATCGAACAACCGGAGTCTACCCATTCGAGTCCGGCGTCGCGAAAGATGCGGTCGAGGCCTTCCGCTTCGGCCTGCCGCTTCACTGTCGAGGAGCCCGGCGACACCAGCCCCGGCACCTTGCTGACGCGGCCGGCCAGCACTGCCGCAGCGGCGCGCAAATCTTCGATCCGCGCATTGGTGCACGAGCCGATGAAAATGCGATCGATGGCGATGTCGGTCAGCTTCTTGCCCGGCGCGATCCCCATATAGTCGAGGGCGTCGCGCAGATATTTGGCGCGCACCGGATCGCCCTCGCCCGCCGGGTCGGGAACGTTGCCGTCGATCGGCAAGGCATCGTCTGGCGTCGTGCCCCAGGTGACGGTCGGCGCAATGGCGTGCGCATCGAGAGCAACTTCGCGATCGAACACCGCACCGGAGTCGGTGGCAAGTTTCGACCACGCCTCCACGGCGCGGTCGAACGCGGCGTCCCGCGGTGCATAGGAACGGCCTTTGAGATAGCTGAACGTGGTCGCGTCGGGCGCTACCATGCCGCACCGGCCGCCGGCCTCGATCGACATGTTGCACAAGGTCATGCGCCCTTCCATCGACAGCGCGGCAATCGCGCTGCCGGCGAATTCGACGGCGTGCCCACGCGCGCCATCGGCGCCGATGCGGGCGATGACGGTAAGCGCGATGTCTTTGGCGCCGATGCCGGCGGTCGCCATGCCGCTGACCACGACGCGCATACGCCTCGGTTTTTTCTGCCACAGCGTCTGCGTCATCAGGACGTGGGCGACCTCGGACGCGCCGATGCCGAAGGCGTAGGCGCCGAAAGCGCCGTGGGTCGAGGTGTGGCTGTCGCCGCACACGATCAAAAGTCCCGGCAGCGTCAATCCCTGTTCCGGACCGACGACATGAACGATGCCCTGACGCGGGTCGCCGAGGCCGAACAGGCTGATGCGGCTTGCGGCGGTGTTGGCTTCAAGCGTCGTCACCATCGCGGCGATCGAAGGATCGGCGATGGCGCCCTTGCGCCCGCGCGTCGGCACGTAGTGATCCGCAATGCCGAAGGTCAGCCCCGGCTCCGCCACCGCGCGACCGCGGTCCTGCAGCTGACTGAAAGCGAGGAACGAGCCCTCGTGCACATAATGGCGGTCGACCCAGAGCAGGGTGGCGCCGTCCTCGCGGCGGGCGATTTCGTGCGCCGACCAAAGCTTGTCGATCAATGTCAGCGGCTCGTTCATGCCTTGAAAACTAATCCCTGGGCGCCAGACTTGTAGAGATCGCGAAGGATATTGTACGCTAAAGAATACCAAGTAAAGGCGTCGGCGGACCGGCGCCTGGTTGGGAGTAGGGCGTGCGCGATTGGCTCGGCGAGGCGAAAGCGAAGCAGGTCTATCTGATCCTGCGCGACCGCATTCTCTCTGGTGCGCTTGGCTTCGGCGCCAAGCTGCCGACCGAGAACGATCTTGCCGACCGCTACGCCGTGTCGCGGGTCACGGTGCGCCGCGCGCTCGGCGAATTGGCGCGTGAACGGCTGATCGAGAGGCGCCGCAGCGCCGGCACGCGGGTGATTTATCGGCGGACGCCGGCGCCGGTGACTGCCGATATCTCCGGCGTGCTGGCCAATATCGCCGACATGGGACGGCGCACTGCCGTCAAGCTTTTGTCGTTCGATTATGTGCCGGCGACCGGCTCGGTGGCGGAGGCGCTCGGCGTCGGGCCGAACGAGCTATTGCAGCGTTCGATCCGCGTGCGCTCGGTCGACCGTGTGCCGTTTTCCTATCTGACGACCCATGTGCCGGAAAGCATCGCGCTCACCTTCACCAAACAGGAACTGGCGGCGCGGCCGCTGCTCGAGCTTTTGGAGCGCGCCGGCGTCAAGGTCGAGCATGCCCGCCAGCGCATCAGCGCCGGCCTCGCCACGCCCGATGTCGCCGACGCACTCGAGGTCCGTGCCGGATCGCCGCTGATCGAGCTTGTTCGGGTCGTTTACGATCAATCCGGCCGTGCCGTCGAGCATCTTCACGCGCTCTATCGGCCGGACCGTTACGCGTTCGAAATGGACTTGGTGCGTTCGGGGACGAGCGAGACCAACGCCTGGTCGCCGGTCGATCGCAACAGCCTCGCACCGTTGCGCGGCAATCGCGCCGTTGAATTTGAACAGGAAGAGGAAAGCGGCATGAGCTGATGCCGCGACGCCAAAGCGAAAGAGAGGAAGCCATGTCGGAGCAACACACACGGCTCAGCCGCCGCCGATTTCTTGCCACCACCGCCTTGGGTGCCGCGGCCGCCGCATCCGGCGCGGTGGCGATGCCGTCAGTGCTACGCGCTCAGGGCGGCGGCGTGAAGATCGGTCTGCTACATCCCATCACCGGTGCACTGTCCTATTCCGGACAGCAGGGCCGTATCGGCGCCACTATGGCGGTCGACGAGATCAATGCTGCGGGCGGCATCAAGGCGCTCGGCGCCAAGATCGATCCGGTGCTCGGCGACGCCCAATCGACGCCCGACGGCGGTACCGCCGAAGTCGAAAAAATGAATGCCGCCGAAGTCGCCAGCGTGATCGGCGGTTATGCCTCCTCGATCTGCCTAGCCGCCAGCCAGGCGGCTGCGCGCTACGATCTGCCGTACGTGGTTGATGTCGGCGTTGCCGATTCCATTGTCACCCGGGGGCTCAAGAACACGTTCCGCTTCAGCCCGGGCTTTGGCGTGATCGCCAAAACCGCGCTGGATAATCTGACGATCATCAACGATCAGGCCGGCAAGCCGGCCAAGACCGTGATCATCGTGCACGAGGATTCGCTGTTTGGCTCCGGCCTCGCCAAGCTCCTTAACGCCCAGCTCCCGGCCAAGGGGTTTGAGATTCTGGAGACGATCCCGCACCCGACGCCGACCCGCGACTTCGCCAATGTGGTGCTCAAGATCAAGGCGCAGAATCCCGATCTCGTCATCCCCGCCAATTACTACAACGAATATGTCCTGCTCGCCCGCACCATGCAGGAGCAGCGCGTGCGGCCGAAAGGCATCTATTCGGTGCTCGGCGGCGCCGCGTCGTCCTACAAGTTCGTCAAGGATTTCCCCGACGCCGCCAAATACATTATGGACTGCAATCACTGGTTCAATCCGAACAGCGCCAAGGCGCAGGAGCTGAAAAAGAAAGTCGAGGACAAGGGCCAGTTCTTCACCTACGAGCTTTATCTGAACTACAGCGCCGTGCAGCTGGTGGCCGATGCGCTCGAGCGCGCGGCTTCTACCGACCGCGCCAAGCTCACCGCGGCATTGGAAAGCTCGACTTTCTCCAGCCCGATCATGCCCTACGGGCCGACCAAGTTCGTTAATGGCCAGAACCAGGGCGCCGGGCCGCTCAACACCCAGGTACTCGACAACGACATCAAAGCCATCCTGCCGCCCGAGTTCGCCAATGCGAAGGCGGTGTTTCCGATGCCGGCGTGAGGCAGTCGCGATGTATCGTCATTGCGAGGAGCGGAGCGACGAAGCAATCCACTCTTCCTTACCCCCGCTCGCGGGGAAAGGCAGGGTGGGGCGCTGGATTGCTTCGCTTCGCTCGCAATGACGAAAGCGCGCTCGTGTAGATAACGTGCTCTCGCCCGTCATCCTGTTCACGGCGGTCCTCAACGGGCTCATGACCGGCGCCATTTACGCGTTAGTGGCGCTCGGGCTGACGCTGATCTACGGCGTACTGCATATCATCAATTTCGCCCACGGCGCGCTGCTCGGCGCCGCGCTGTTCGCCGCGTTCTTCGCCTATCAGAAACTCGGGCTCGATCCCTATCTCGCCGCGTTGCTGATCGCGCCGGCCTTCTTTGCGTTGGGCTATGGCTTGCAGCGTTTCGTCATCGGTCCGGCCTCGCACGGCGACGATCGCAACATGCTGCTGGTGACGCTGGGATTGGCGGTGTTGATCGAGAATGCGCTGCTCTACGCTTTTCACGCCGACACCCGCACCATCGATCTTTCGTACGGCTTCAAAAGCGTAGATCTTGGATTCACATTCTTGTCGCTGCCCCGCATCATTTCCTTTGCCGCGGTTTTTGTCGTTGCGCTGCTGCTGTGGCTGATCATGGCGCTCACCGATACCGGCAAGGCGATTCGCGCCGTAGCCAAGGAGAAGCTCGGCGCCGAGCTTGCCGGCATCGATGTGGCGCACATTTACGCGATGACGTTCGGGCTCGGCACCGCCTGCGTCGCCATCGCCGCCTGCCTGCTCATTCCGACCTACTACGCCAATCCGAAGGCCGGGGACGCCTTCGTCCTAGTCGCCTTCACCATCGTCGTGCTTGGCGGCATGGGCTCGGTGCCCGGTGCGCTGCTCGGCGGCCTCCTTATCGGTGTCGTCGAAAGCCTCGGCGGCTTTTATTTCGGCGAGTCGCTGGGCCAGCTCGGTATTTTTCTGATCTTCATCGTCGTGCTGCTGGTTCGTCCACGCGGCCTGTTTGGAGTGAGCGCATGAGGGCGTTTTTGCCGACCGCCGTTGTGGTCGCGGCGCTCGCCGCGGTGCCGCTTCTGGTCCACTCGAACGTGGTGCTCAATTTCCTGGTGGTGACGCTGATGATCGCGCTCGCCGGGCAAGGCTGGAACATCCTCGGCGGTTATGGCGGGCAATATTCGTTCGGCCACGCCGCGTTCTTCGGCACCGGCGCCTACATGACCGCGATCTTGCAGGTGCATTATGGCGTCAATGCCTGGATCGGCTTTGCCGCCGGCATCGCCGCCGGCGCCGCGGCCGGCGCCATCATCGGAACGCTGGCGTTCCGCGCCGGGCTCCGCAGCTCGTACTTCGCGCTGGTGACGCTCGCTTTCGCCGAGGTGCTGCGCATCCTCGCCAGCGTAGCGCCGATCACCGGCGCCGGCGTCGGCCTTCTGGTCAAGCTCGACCTGCGGGCGCAATCGTTTCAATTCCAGAGCCGGGTGATCTTCTATCTGGTCATCCTTGCGCTAGTGGCCGTGTCGCTGGTGATGGCGCAATTGCTGGAGCGCTCGCGCTTCGGCGTCTGGCTGATCGCGGTGCGCGAAAACGAGGATGCCGCCATGGCGCTCGGCGTCGACGCGTTTACGGTCAAGCTCGGCGCCATGGTCTTGTCGGCCGCGATCACTGCGGCGGCCGGCTGCTTCTACGTCCAATATTTCCTCTTTATCGATTCCGGCATCGCCTACGGCGCCTGGATCTCGATCGAGGCGCTGTTGACGCCGATCATCGGCGGCGTCGGCACCGTATTCGGCGCGCTGGTCGGCGCGCTGGTGGTCAAGTCGCTGGGCGAAGGCGCCAAGCTTGTCACCGGCGATGTCCCCGGCCTCGATCTGATGATCTACGGCGCCGTGCTTATCGCGGTGATTCGCTTCGCGCCGCGCGGCCTCGTCGGCGCCTTCATTGACGCGCGCGCGCATCTGGCGCGCCGTCTAATGACGCCGCGATCGGCAATCAAGGAGGTGGCCAGTGGTTGAGCCGCTTCTTGCCGTCGACCGCGTGTCGCGCCGTTTCGGCGGCCTGTTGGCGGTCAATGGCGCGTCACTGTCGGCGCCCGCCGCCCGCATCACCGCCCTGATCGGTCCCAACGGCGCCGGCAAGACCACGCTGTTTGCCGTGATTTCCGGCTTCCTCAAGCCCAGCGCCGGACACGTCCGCTACGACGGCGAAGACGTAACGCGTGAGCCGCCGCACCGCCTCGCGCGCCGCGGCATCGCGCGGACCTTCCAGATCGTGCAGCCCTTCGCCGGCCTGTCGGTGCGCGACAATATTCTGGTCGGCGCACATCTGCGGCATCGCTCCCGGCAAGCGGCGTTGGCGCTGGCCGAAAAGGCCGGCGACGATGTCGGCCTGGGCGATCGGCTTGATCGTCCCGCTCACACTTTGACTGTCGCCGGACGAAAGCGGCTCGAGCTTGCGCGCGCGCTGGCGACTGAGCCGAGGCTGCTCCTGCTCGACGAAGTTCTCGCGGGGCTCAATCCCTCCGAGATCCGCGACATCGTCCCCGTCATTCGAGCGCTCGCCGCGCGCGGCATCGCCGTCATCATGATCGAGCATGTGATGCAGGCGGTGATGAGTCTCGCCGAACATGTCTTCGTACTCGCCGAAGGCCGCATCATCGCGCAAGGCAGCCCGGCACAGGTCGTCGCCGATCCGGCCGTCGTCGAGGCCTATCTCGGCCATGGCGCAGCCGCCAAGGTCAGGGGACTCATGTCAACTGAGCCGCTCCTGGACGTGCGCGCGCTGTGCGCCGGCTACGGCGACACTGACGTGCTGCGCGGCATCGATCTGAAAGTCGAGCCGGGCGAGATCGTCGCCGTCCTCGGTTCGAACGGCGTCGGCAAATCGACGCTCAATCGCACCATCTCCGGGGTCGTGCGCGCGAAGAGCGGCGCTGTGATATTTGCCGGCCTTGCCATCGAACGCGAGAAGCCCGCGGCGATCGTCGCCCGCGGGCTGATCCAGGTCCCGGAAGGACGTCGCATTTTTCCGAACCTGTCGGTGCGCGAAAATCTCGATCTCGGCAGCTACCGCCGCGGTGGCGAACGCCGCGCTGCCAACCGTGACCGGGTGTTCGCGATCTTTCCGCGGCTGGCACAGCGGCGCGCGCAGCGGGCTGGCACGCTCTCCGGCGGCGAGCAGCAGATGCTCGCGATCGGTCGCGGCCTGATGGCCGAGCCGCGCATGCTCATTCTCGATGAGCCATCGCTCGGGCTGTCGCCGCTTCTGGTCGAGGAATTATTCGCGCTGATCGCACGCATCCACGCCGACGGCGTCGCGGTGCTTCTGGTCGAGCAAAACGTGGTGCAGAGCCTCGAGCTCGCGAGCCGCGCCTACATCCTCGCCGACGGACAGTGCGTGATGTCGGGCCGCTCCGCCGACATCGGCGCCGACCCGGAGCTTAAACGCGCTTATCTGGGACTCTGAAACTTTGGGATTTTGCATGCCGCAAACCAGTCTATCTGCACGCCTTTCCGTCCCGCCGATCCTGATCGCTCCCGGCGTTTATGACGCGCTGACCGCCCTCATTGCCGAACGTTCGGGCTTTGACGCGCTCTACATATCCGGCGCCGGCATTGCCTATTCGCGGCTCGGACGGCCGGATATCGGTCTCGTCGGCATGAGCGAAGTGGTGCAGACGGTGGCACTGATCCGTGACCGCGTCGATGCTCATCTGATCGTCGATGCCGATACCGGCTATGGCAATGCGCTCAATGTGCAGCGCACCGTGCGCCTTCTGGAACGCGCCGGAGCCAACGCCGTCCAGATCGAGGATCAGGATTTCCCCAAACGCTGCGGTCATCTCGACGACAAGGTATTGATCTCTGCGCCAGAGATGGCCGGCAAGATCAAGGCGGCCGTGGATGCGCGCTCGTCGCGCGATACGCTGATCATTGCCCGTACCGACGCCGTGGCGGTCGAGGGCCTCGACCGCGCGCTGGCGCGTGCGACGCTGTATCGCGAGGCCGGCGCCGACGTGTTGTTTGTCGAGGCGCCGCGGCAGCGGGACGAGCTGGCGCGCATCGGCGCGCGGCTCGGCAAATCCGCTCCGCTGATGGCCAACATGGTCGAGGGCGGCAAGACGCCGATAATGGCGGCGAACGAACTTGAAGCGCTCGGCTTTGCGCTGGTGATTTTTCCCGGCGCCATCGTCCGCACCCTCGCCAAGGCTGCGGAGGATTTCTACACCTCGCTCAAGAGCCACGGCGGCACCGATCCGTTCCGCGCGCGCATGTTCGACTTCGATACGCTCAACCGCCTGATCGGCACGCCGGAAATGCTGGAACTGGGCAAGCGCTACGCCGGAGATGAGCCGCCCACGATGAAAGTGAGAAACCGGAATGAAAATGTTTGATCTCGTCATCAAGAATGCCCGTGTCGTGCGGCCGAACCAGGCCGGCGTCGACTGTCTCGATATCGGCATCAAGGAGGGCAAGGTGGCGCGGCTGGCGCCGGAAATCCGCGCCGAGGACGCGGGCGAAGTCTTCGATGCCGGAAGGCTGTTAGCCTTTCCCGGCTGCGTCGACGCCCACATGCATGTCGGCATCTACCGGCCGCTGCATGACGACGCCGTCAGCGAGAGCAAGGCCGCGGCGATGGGCGGCGTCACCTCGAGCCTCAACTACATCCGCACCGGCGCCTACTATCTCAATCGCGGTGGCCCGTATCGCGAAATCATGCCGCAGATCCTGAAGCTTTCCGACGGCCGCTTCTGGGTCGACTACGGCTATCACATCGCGCCGATCGAAGGCCGACATCTCGGCGAGATGGACTATCTGGCGACCGAGCATGGCGTGACGTCGTTCAAGATTTTCATGTTCTATGGCGGCTACGGCCTGCACGGTAAATCAGCCTCGCAGAACGAATTCCTGATGCTCGGCCCGGACGACCGCTACGACATCGCCCATTTCGAATTCATCATGCGCTCAGCCCGAGCAATCGTCGAGCGCCGCCCTGAGCTCGCTGACCACATCAGCGTCAGCCTGCATTGCGAGCTGGCCGACATCCTCAATGCCTACACGACCTTGGTCGAGCGCGAAGGCAAGCTCACTGGACTGCGTGCCTATAGCGCGGCGCGGCCGCCGCATTCGGAGGGGCTCGCGGTCTGGATCGCCTCCTACCTCGCCAACGAAACCAACTGCATGAACATCAATCTTTTGCATTTGAGCTCGCGCAAGGCGGTGGACGCGGCCTGGACCATGCAGCAGGTGTTCCCGCATATCGCTTTCCGCCGGGAAGTGACCGTCGGTCACCTCCTCCTCGATACCGACTGCGACTGTGCCGTGCATGCCAAGGTTAATCCGCCGATCCGCCCGCGCGAGGATGTCGAGGCGCTGTGGCAGGCGCTGCTCGACCGCAAGATCGACTGGATCGTCAGCGATCACGCCTGCTGCTCGGCCGAGCAGAAATGGTCGAAGGACGACCCGGACAATATCTGGCTCGCAAAGTCCGGCTTCGGCGGCACCGAATACCTGCTGTCCGGCGTGGTGAGCGAAGGCAGCAAGCGCGGCCTGTCCTACAACCGCATGGCCGAATTGCTGAGCTTCAATCCGGCGAAGCGATTCGGCCTCTTCAGCAAAGGCGACATTGCTCCGGGTTTCGATGCCGACATCGTCCTCGTCGATCCGAACGAAACTTTCACTGTGCACGCTGCTGAGTCCGAGTCCGAGCAGGGCTATTCGCCCTTCGAAGGCCAGGAACTCACCGGCCGGGTCAAGAGCACCTTCCTGCGCGGCGCGCTGGTCTATCATGGCGGCAACGTCGTCGGCCCGGCGCGCGGCCGCTATCTGCATCGGCCGAGCAAATAGCGCCGCCCACGTCGGGGCGAGCGCCCAACCGATTGATTAATCGAAGTGGGCGTTACGCGGCCATTGCCGCGGCGGCTTTTTGCTGCTTAACGGTGAGACGTCCAGAGCATGATCCCGAAAAAGCCTGCCCCGGACTTGATCCGGGGTGGAAGCCGGTTTTCGGAAAAGATCATGCTCCACCAGACATCTGGGTACGAGAAAATCTGTTCGAGTGAGAGCATCTTGGAGGCATTGCAATGTATCGCGCGACCAAGGACATCATGCTGCCGACGACCATCACCGGCTCGCTGCCGCGGCCGAGCTGGTACACCGAGAATCTCGGCACCCGCATGTTTCTCGATGCCATGGTCAGCCGCCGCTACCGCGAGCAATATATCGACACGCTGTCATGCTATCTGCGCGATCAGGAGATTGCCGGCCTCGACATCGTCACCGACGGCGACTGCCGGTTCGACGACGATGTCGGCGGCCAGAGTTGGACCAGCTATCCGCCGCATCACATGACCGGCTATGAGCGTGGCGACCCGCGGCCGACGCCGGCCGGGCGCGGCGGCTTGTGGTTTCCGCGCGGCCACATCCTGCACGACTATCTGGAATCGCGTGTCATGCCGGTCATCATCGGTCCGGTCGCGCGCGGCGATCTGCAATATACGGCACTGTGGAAGGCGGCGCAGCGGCTGACCACGCGGCCGGTAAAATTCGGCGCCGTGTCGGCGGAGATCGTCGCCTTCGCCTCGCAGGATCGATATTACAAGAGCCTGCCCGAGCGCATGCTCGCCATCGCCGACGCCTTCAACGAAGAATATAACGAGCTCGTCGACGCCGGCTGTCCGGTGATTCAGATCGAGGAGCCGCAAATCCATCTGGCTGCGGCGCGCGGCATCCAGGACAAAATCCTCACGCTCGACCTGATGGTCGAGGTGTTCAACCGCACCGTGAAAGGGCTGCGCGCCAAGACCGAGGTCTGGGCGCATTCATGCTGGGGCAATCCCTCGCAGCAGCGCATGTTCGCCAAGGTGCAGAGCTACAAGCCGTCGCTGGAGACCTATAACAAAGTCGACGCCGACGTCATCACCTTCGAGAATGCCAGCTCCGGCGGTATCGATCTCGAAGCCATCGGCAAGACCATCAGCGGCAAGAAGATCGCCATCGGCGTCATCGATCATCACACCCTGCAGGTGGAAAGCCCGGACGAAGTGGCGGCGCAGATCCGCGCCGCACTGAAATATATTCCGCCGGAGCGCTTGGTGATTTCGTCGGATTGCGGCATGGGCCGCGAAGGCATGAGCCGCCGCCACGCCTTCTACAAGATGGTCTCGCTGGTGTTAGGCACCAACATGGTGCGCAAGGAACTGGGCTTTCCTGAAGCCCAATGCCTGGCCGCCGACGAGCGCTATTCGCTGGTGGTAGCGGCGAAATAAATCATCCACCACGCCGGTGATCGGAGCTAACATAGCCGGAACCTGAAAGCGCTTTTGGCCGTTGAGTTTGCTAAAACGCCAACTCAAACCCGGCTGGGGCGCTGTGGCGGTAAGGCTGTGGAGCTTTTGTTCTCATCCTTATGGCTCGCGATCATCGCGTGGTTGATCGCGCGGGCCGTCCAGCAGCGCGGGTGTCTGCACCGGCTCGAGCCAGCATTGCCGCCGTCGAGCGACGATGCGCCGCGTGTGACTGTCATCATTCCGGCGCGCGACGAGGAAACCAATATCGGGCATTGCCTGGAAGGGTTGCTGGCGCAGGACTATCCGGCGAGCCGCATGCGCGTCATCGTGGTCGACGATCAATCGGTCGACGCCACCGCGGCCATTGTTCGCAGGTTCGCCAGGCAGCATCCGCAGATCACATTGATCAACAGTCCGCCGCTGCCGCCGCGCTGGACCGGCAAGTCGCATGCTTGCTGGAACGGCGCGCGGAACTCACCGCCGAGCGAGTGGCTGTGCTTCATCGACGCCGATGTGACGGTCAAAAGCAGTGCGTTGTCGAGCGCGGTGCACACCGTACTGACCCAGCGCCTCGATCTGTTGTCGCTGATGCCGCGCCAGGAGCTGCGCAGCTTTGCCGAGCGGCTCATTCTGCCGTGCGGACTCATTGTGTTGTCGTTTGTTCAGGATCTACGGCAGTCGCAGGCGCGCTCCGGCAGCGCGGTGGCGGCGACCGGGCAATTCATGCTGGTCCGCCGCGACGCCTACGAGGCGGTGGGTGGGCATGCCGCAGTGTGTACGGTGATCTGTGAGGATCTGGAATTCGCCCGCCGCCTGAAACAATCGGGCCGGGCAGTCCTGCTGATGGGCGGCGATGAGCTGTTGTCGACGCGGATGTACACCGGGTGGCGGACGTTGTGGCCGGGGCTTGCCAAGAATCTGGTCGATACACTCGGCGGTCCGGTGGCGACCTTGGCCGTGGCGCTCGCCGGCCTAATCCTCGCCTGGGCGGCGTTCATCCTGCCGGTGACCGATCTCGCCGGCTGGCTCCGCGGCGACCAAGACGCATTGTCGGCATTGCTGTTGGCGCTGGCCGGTTCGGGCGCGGCGCTTGGCCTGCATCTGGCGGCCACATTCTATTTCCGCATTCCTTTCTGGTACGGTCTGGTCTTTCCGCTCGGCTATACGGTGGGCGCGCTGATGGCTATCGATAGCGTGCGCCGCCGTCTCAGCGGCCGGGTGATCTGGAAGGGCCGGATTTATTCATGAAGGCTGACCGCGGCAGAAACGAGGAACAGCGGGCGATCGAGCGCGCTCGCGCTGCCGGCCCGCTCGACGCCGGCGAAGCGCGCTCCATCATGATCGGCGCGGTTGTCCTCACCATCTTTCTCTATTTCATCAAGCTGATTTTGCTGCCGTTCGTGCTGGCCGCCATCATCGCCTACATCTTCACGCCGGGTTTGGACTGGGCGGCGAAGCGAACCGGCTGGCCGCGCGTGCTGCTGGCGGTGGTGCTGTTCCTGCTGCTGTTCGGCATCACTGTCCTGGTCTTCATGTTTGCCGGGCAGCGCCTGCTCGACGAAGGCCGGGCGATCGCCGCCGATCTGCAGAGCATGATCGAGAACTTCACCCGCCAGGCGATCGGCGACGAGCCGATCCACGTGTTCGGCTCCACCTTGACGGCGCACGATATTTCCCAGGGCGCGCTCGACCGGCTGCGCGATTGGTTCAATCAATCTGATCAGCTCGGTCTCATAACCGAATATGGCCTAGCCTTCATCATGGGCTCGTTCCTGACCATCGTGCTGCTGTTTTATTTTCTGGTCAGCGGCCGCCGCGTGGCGCGCGGGCTGTTCTGGATCGTGCCGCCGCATCGCCGACCTTTGGTCGCCCGCATCTGGACGCGGCTCGACCCGGTCTTGATGCGCTATTTCATCGGTGTGCTGGCGCTGGTCCTCTATGCGACCATCGCCGCCTATGTCGGCCTCGGTGTCATTCTCGGCATCAAGCACGCGGTGTTTCTGGCGCTGCTTACCGGCATTCTCGAAACCGTGCCGGTGGTCGGACCGACCGCCGCCGCCGTCCTCGCTGGATTGGTCTCGTTGCGCACCGCGACCGGCATCTTCAGCATCGTCGAATATGCCGCCTACGCGACAGCGTTGCGGCTTTCGATCGATCAGGTGGTCGGACCGGTAGTGCTGGGCCGCGCCGCGCATGTGCATCCGGTGCTGATCATTTTCTGCTTTCTGGCCGGCGGCATCGTGCTCGGCATTCCCGGCATCATCCTCGCCGTCCCGGTGGCGCTCGTGGTCAAGAGCACATTGGCGACGCTCTATGGCGACTTGCCGAAGTGATCTGGTGTGGCGACTTGCCAGCGCGATAATAGGACGAGGTGGCTTGCCCGAATCGGCTGCCACCGCCACCGGTTGTATGGAATTTTGGGCTCTCGCAAACCCGGCTGAAATTCGGCTATATTGTGGAGTCCGCCGGCAACCATTTCGCGGGCGGGGAGTTTGGCCGAGAGGTTTTTAAGAAAGCGGAGACCCGCTACATGGCGGTGTGGGATTCCGCCGAACCAAAGTCGCCCTCGCCGTATAGCCATCCTTGGCTGGCTGAGGCGCTTTCCGCGTTTGACGCACGGCAGCGCCGTCGTCAGGCGGTGTTCGAATATTCCCGCGACCCAGCCTGTATTTTCCGTCTCGATATCAGCCGCGCCCGGCGCTCGCTCACACTGAGCGACAGCACGCGCGTCGATGTCGGCGAGCGGTTGGCGCGGCTGCATTTCTGGAACGAGCAGATTCCGAAAATGCCGGAAGACGGCGCCACCATCGGCTGGGCGCGCCGCATGCAGCGCGCCATCGCCGTCTCGCTCTACGAGCTGGCCCGTTATCTTGCCGAGCGCCCCGATCTCGCCGACGTCACCATCATCTGCGGCGACGTCCCCTCGGCGACCAGGTCGCAAAGCGGACAATTGGCGCGCATCATGGCGTATTACGGGTTCGAAACCATCGCCGAGCCCAAGCAGTTGCCCCTTGGCGAGCGCTTGCATCGCTTCGGCGAAAACATCCTGATTTCGCTGATCGTGCTGGCGCACAATGCCGGTGCGCTGCGTCCCGACACGCTGTCGCGCGTGCGGGTGCCGATCTATTTGTCGCGCCGGGTCCTGGAACGAGACTTTGCCGATTGGACGACCCGGTGTTCGGAGCGTGATTTTTCATGACCATGGCGGAAAGTATTCCCGACGCAATTGCTTTCGCCCGGTCGCTGGGCGACGCCTTTCTGGTCATCGCCATTATCGGCTGCGTCTTCACGCTGGCGTTGAGTGCCTGCGTGCTGAGCTTTTCGACCGACGATCCGATCGAGCCCTCGGCACAGCCGCCGGTGACGGTGCTCAAGCCGCTGCATGACGCCGAGCCCGGGCTTCGCGGGCGGCTCGCGGCCTTCTGCCGCCAGGATTATGCCGGGCCGGTTCAAGTCCTCTGCGGCACGCAAGACCGCAACTCGCGCGCCGTCGCCGTGGTCGGCGCCATGGATAGCGGCTCGCCGGGGACCACGATCGAACTGATCGTCGAGCCGCGCAGCCATGGCGTCAATCGCAAGGTGTCGAACCTGATCAACATGATGCCGCGCGCCTGCCACGACACGCTGGTTCTGTCCGACAGCGACATCGTCGTCCGACCGGATTATCTGCGCATCATCACCGCGCTGTTGACGCCGTCCGACGTCGGCGCCGTGACTTGCCTTTATTACGGCATCGGCGGCGAGGGATTGTGGACCCGCCTGTCGGCGCTCGCCATCAATGCGCAGTTCTTGCCGCAGGCCATCATGGCGGTGAGCCTCGGCCTGGCGAAGCCGTGCTGCGGCGCCACGATCGCGCTGCGGCGATCGATGCTGGAGCGGATCGGCGGTTTCGGCGCGCTGGCCGACACGCTCGCCGACGATCACGCGATCGGGGTTGCGGTCAGCGCCGAAGGCTACGACATCGTCACTGCGCCGTTCCTGGTCGGCCACAGCTGTTTCGAAGCGAGCCTGCTTCAGCTCGTCCGCCAGCAGATCCGGGTGGCGCGCACCATCAAGAGCATTTATCCGATCGCTTATGCCTGCACGGTCATAACCCACACCTGGCCGCTGGCGCTCCTTGGCCTGCTGCTCGGCAGCCCGGCGGCCTCGCTGGTTGTCGCAGCGGCGTTATTGTCGCGGCTCATGCTGTGCCGGTGCGTCGAATGGCGGTTCGATCTGCCGCGGCAAAATTACTGGCTCATGCCGCTGCAGGATATGATCGCTTTCAGCGTTTACATCATGAGCTTCTTTGGGGCGACGGTTCACTGGCGGGGCGCCGACTATCGCGTCATGGCCGACGGCAGTTTGTTCGAAGGCCAGGACCTGAGAGGCTCGTCCTAGAGCATGGTCCCGAAAAGCTTGCCCTTGGACTTGATCCGAGGGTGGGAACCGCTTTTCGGACCAGATCATGCTCAAAGCAAGAACGGAGACCATGATCCAATTCCATTGAATTGATCATGATCGAACGAGGAACGGAATGCGCACGCTATGTCTGCAGGCTCCGTCCTTCGATGGCTTCGATGGCGGCGCCGGATCGCGCTATCAGGCCCGCCGCGAGATCCGCTCGTATTGGTATCCGACCTGGCTGGCGCAGGTCGCCGCCGCCGTGCCCGGCAGTAAGCTCATCGATGCCATACCGCACCGGCTCACTCTCGCCAACGTCGTGCGCGAGGCTCAAAATTACGATCTCGCGGTGCTGCATACGTCGACGCCGTCTTTCGCCTCCGACGTGCGCGTCGTCGAGGCGCTCAAGGCGGCGAACCCCCGCATCAAGGCCGGCTTTGTCGGCGCCAAAGTCGCGGTCGAGCCGCAGGCAAGCCTGGAGAGCGCAACGGCGCTCGATTTCGTCGCCGGCAACGAGTTCGACTTCACCATCAAGGAGGTCGCCGACGGTCGCGATTGGAACGCTATCGCCGGATTTTCCTATCGCGATGCCACCGGCGTCATTCGGCACAATCCGCCACGCGCCATCCTCGAAAATATGGACGAGCTGCCGTTCGTCACGCCGGTCTATAAGCGTGACCTGACGATCCAGAACTACTTCATCGGCTATCTCAAGCATCCATACATCTCGCTCTATACCGGGCGCGGCTGCAAGTCGCGTTGCACCTTTTGCCTCTGGCCGCAGACCGTCGGCGGCCACCGCTACCGCACCCGCAGCGTCGGCAACGTGATCGAGGAGATGCGCTTCGCAAAAGCGGCGTTTCCGCAGGTCAAGGAGTTCTTCTTCGACGACGACACCTTCACCGATGACCGCCCGCGAACCGAAGCGATCGCCCGCGAGCTCGGCAAGCTCGGCATCACCTGGTCATGCAATGCCAAGGCCAACGTTCCGCGCGAGACGCTCAAAGTGATGCGCGACAACGGCTTGCGGCTATTGCTGGTCGGTTACGAGAGCGGCAACCAGCAAATCCTGCACAACATCAGAAAGGGCATGCGCGTCGACGTGGCGCGGCGTTTCACCAAGGACTGCCATGAGCTCGGTATCACTATCCACGGCACCTTTATCCTGGGGCTGCCGGGCGAGAGCCGCGAGACCATCGAGGAAACCATCCGTTTCGCCACCGAGGTCAATCCGCACACCATCCAGGTGTCGTTGGCCGCCCCTTATCCGGGAACCGAGTTGTACCGCGAAGCGCTCGAACATGGCTGGCTCGACCAGGCACATGCCGAGCTGATCGACGACAGCGGGGTGCAGATGGCGCCGCTGCACTATCCGCATCTCGGCCACACCGAGATTTTCCAGTCGGTCGAAGAATTCTACCGCCGCTTCTACTTCCGGGCGCCGAAGATTGCGTCGATCATCGCCGAGATGGTACGTAGCCCGCAAATGATGATGCGGCGGCTGCGCGAAGGCGTCGAGTTCTTCTCGTTCCTGCGCGAACGCCGGGAGCTCGCGCACTGAATCGACTGATCATCACGGCCGATGATTTCGGTCTCAGCGAACCGGTCAACGCCGCCATCGAGGCGGCACACCGACGCGGCATTTTGAGCGCGGCGAGCCTGATGGTCGGCGCCCCCGCGGCCGCGGACGCGGTGGCGCGGGCGCGGACGCTGCCGAATCTGCGGGTCGGGCTGCACATCGTGCTGACCGACGGCGCGCCGGTCAGCGACCGTCGTGAAATTCCGGGTCTGATCGGCCGCCACGGCGAATTCCGCAACGATCTGGCGCTTTACGGCGCGCAGCTGACTTTTGATCCGTCGGTGAAAAGACAGATGGCGAAAGAAATCGCCACGCAGTTCGAAGCCTATCGTTCCACCGGGCTGCCGCTCGATCATGTCAATGGACACCGCCACTTTCAGCTTCATCCGGCCATCGCCGCCGCGATCCTGCGCGTCGGCCAGGTGCACGGCATGCGGGCGCTGCGCGTTCCGATCGAGCCATGGCAGACGATTGCAGCGATCGATCCGGGCACGCAGCGCCGCCTCGGCCGGATAGTGGCGCCGTGGGCGGCGTGGCTGCGCCGGCGCGTCAGCAGCGCCGGATTGGTGACCGCTGACGCGGTGTTCGGCTTGGCGTGGTCGGGGGCAATGACCAAAGACCGCGTCGTCGCGTTGCTGCGCCGGCTGCCTGCCGGCATCGTCGAAATCTATCTGCATCCGGGGACGACCAACGCGTTTGCCGGGGCTGCGCCCGGTTATCGCTACGCCGACGAATTCGCCGCGCTCTGTGATGCCGATTGCATCGCTGCGGTGCGGCAGTCCGGCTACGCCGTCGGCGGCTATTCTGATGTGCGGCTCTGACGGGAACGGTCCAAATATCCGGCCGCACGAAACCAATTGATCGCGTCCTCAAGCGCGGTCTGGTAAGGCCGCGCCCGAAAGCCGAGATCGCGTTCGGCCTTGGCGGCGGTGAAGAACATCCGATGTTCGGCCATGCGGACGCCGTCCAACGTCGTGAACGGAGCGCGCCCGGTGAACCGGGCGGCCGCCTCGGCGGCGTACGCGACCGGAATGACCAGGGCGCGGGGAATGCGCCATCGCGGCGGGCGCCGTCCGACAAGATTCGCGATCTCCCCGAGCATATCGGCGAGCAGGACGTTTTCGCCGCCGAGAATATAACGTTGGCCGATATCGCCGTGCTCGAGCGCCGCAAGGTGCCCGTCGGCCACGTCGTCGACATGGACGAGATTGAGGCCGGTATCGAGGAAACCCGGCATCCGGCCGCGCGCGGCTTCGACGATGATGCGGCCGGTCGGCGTCGGCTTTACGTCGCGCGGCCCAATTGGCGTCGACGGATTGACGATGACCGCCGGAAGCTGCTGGTCCGCTACCATCGCCTCGACCAGCCGCTCGGCCGCGATCTTGCTGCGCTTGTAGGCGCCGATGCCATCCTCGACCGCAAGTCCGATCGATTCATCGGCCGGACTGCCATCGTCGCGCAGCGCGATGGTGGCGACGCTTGAGGTATAGACGATCCGCTCGACGCCGGCGTTCTTCGCCGCCTGCATGACGATGCGGGTGCCGTCGACATTGGCGGCGAAAATCTCGCCGGGATCGGGCGCCCACAACCTATAGTCGGCGGCGACGTGAAACACGTGACGGATGCCGGCCATCGCCCTCCGTACCGACTGGGCGTCGCGCATATCGCCCTCGACGAACTCCAGGTCGAGTTCCTTGAGGTGACAGCGCGGGCTGCCGGGCCGTACCAGCGCACGCACCCGAGTTCCAGCTGCCACGAGCTTTCTTGCGATCGCCGACCCCACAAGTCCGGTGGCTCCAGTGATCAGGGTCTCGGCCATTTGCTCATTCAGTCTGGTGCGGGCGATGGAACCCAAGCATTTCCGCAGCCAAAACGCCATTCTTGCTGCGCCCGTCTGCCATGCGGACAGTTTTAATTGCCGGTATTTGCTTTAAGAATGGCGTTGGCAAATGATTATGATAAACTCATGTCGAGCTCGGTTGATTTGCCGGAATGAGCCGAGACCGTCTGCGAAGACGCGCTGGTTTGGGGGCGTAGTCGAGGTTGGGCAACAGACGCAAGGGGCTGAGCTTTTAATGGCATCCCAATTGGATTTCGCCGGGGGGACTTTCGTTGACGGACTGGTAGCTGAGGCGGACGACACACTCCAGGTCGCCGATTCTGCTGCCGTCGAAACACACCGTCGTCTGGTGATCGCCTTCGTCGGCCTGGCCTTCGAAGCGAAGATCGCCGCGGCGCCGGGGGTGCAGGTCGTGTGCCGTACTGCCGGCAGCGAATTGGAAGCGATCGCCGACAGCGCCGTCCGGCAAGGCTATCGCGGCATGATCAGCTTCGGCGTCGCCGGCGGGCTGGCCTCCCAACTGCGCGCTGGCGATTGGATTGTCGCCTCTTCGATCCGCGAGGCGCATACCGTCCGCCAGACCGATGCGGTGTGGTCACGCAAGCTTCTCGGCATGATCGACGGTGCCATCCATGCGCCGATCGTCGGCGTCGACTCGCCGATCGCCGAGCCGGCCAAAAAGCGCGAGCTGTATCGGGCCACCGGCGCGGCCGCCGTCGACATGGAATCCCATGTCGTCGCTCGCGTTGCCGCCAAGCACAAACTTGCCTTTGCGGCCCTGCGCGTCGTGGTCGATCCCGCGCATCGGGCGGTTCCGCCCGCGGCACTGATCGATATGCGTCCCGACGGCCGGCCCAATGTTTCGGCGATGCTGCGCGAAATAATGACCCGGCCGTTGCAGCTGTCGCCGCTGGCGCGCATCGCTGTCGATGCCTTCACCGCGCGCGCGGCAATGAATCGCGTGCGGCGTGACCTCGGCCCGCATTTCGGGCTGATGGATCAAGGCTGATCCAACGCGCCGTCGGCTACGCAACGCCCGACAGCAAATCGAACTCGCCGCCGAGCACGAGATCGAGGCGGCCGGTGCGCCATTTCCCGCCGGCATCGCGCACCAGCGGCGGCTGTTCCCGATAACGTCTGACCACGGTGTTGGGCCGCTCCGCCTCGGCAAGGGCCGCCATGACTGCCCGACGTGCCTTGGCGCCGGGGACGTCGCCGAGCGGTACGAGGCCAATGCGCACACGCGCCGCAAGGCGGCCCGCCGTGCTCTCGGATGGCTCGAAGACGTGAAGGCCCGCTTCCGCCGCCAAAACCCGGTGGGCCCCGAAGCCGCTGACGATCAAGATCGGCGCGTCCGGCTTCCCGCCATTGACCGCGCCCGGCAGGTCGCTGATCTGCATGCGGCGTTTCTCGGCCCAGGCGCGATACATCGTCGCCAAATTGCGGCACCAGGCGAGTGTCGCCGACCGATCGCCGCCGCCGTCGAAGACCGGATCGATCGTCAACGCCAACTCGACCGGAGCATCTTCCAGCGCGTCCTTGATACCCTCTCTGATGAGGTGCAGTTGCAGCGCAAAGCGGCTGCACAGCTCGGCGGAATATCGTCCCGGCGACCGGCTGTATCTTGCAGCCCGCCCGCGCAACGCATTCGCGGTTTCCGCCGCGGACTTGACGCGATCCATCAACGCGAAGCGCGCTAGCGTGGCGAACCGGTCCGGCCGGCTCCAGAAGTCGGGCGACGCCATCTCTCCGGCCAGGCGGTCTTTCAGATCGGTCCATTCGGCGGCGTTGAGTTTTTGCTCCGTCGCCTCGTATTCGGCCTGGAGCATTTGAAATTCGCCCGAGCTGCCCTGCGGCGCGAGGATTGCCGAAGCAAGCGCCGAATGCGCGATTGGCTCGGCGGCGGCCTTGTATGTCGTCCCGTCCGCAACGGCCGAGTCGGCGTCCGGGTCGACGAATTCGACCTGGATGCCTTCGCCGTCGCTGCGCACGAACAGAAACTGATCGCCTTCCGGAAACCGCTTTTCGACGATGATCGCCGCCAGCGGCACGACCAGGTATTGGTCGATGGCGCGTTTGAGCGGCCGCGCGCCCATTTCCGGCGAGAATCCTTTTTCCAGCAGAAACTCGAGCGCCGAGGATTCCCACTCGATGGCCCAGGTGCGATCCTTCAATCCGCGCCGGTCGAGCAGTGCGGCGAGCTGCTTTTTGAGAATGCCGCGCATCAGCTCTCGGGTCAGTGGCCGGAACACGATGACCTTGTCGAGCCGATTCTGGAATTCCGGCCGATAGGTTTGTGCGATTGCGCGCAATACCTGCTCCTTGCTGAACGCGTCGGCCTGCGGTGCAAATCCGAGTCCGAGGCTGCGATGAGCAGTGGCGCCGAGGTTCGACGTCAGAACGATCAGGCAATGGCGCAAATCCGCGACCTGGCCCATGGCATCGGTCAACCTCCCCTCGTCGAAGGCCTGCAGGAACAAGTCCCAGATCATCGGGTGGGATTTCTCGAATTCATCGAGCAGCAGCACCGAAAACGGCTGCTTGCGCACGCGATTGATCAGCGAGTCGGCGTCGGCCGACGCCGAAAGAGTCTTGCCGATCGACTCGTGCGTCTGAAATTCGCTCATGTCGAGACGGATCATCCGTTCGACCGAACCGAACAGAAACTCGGTCGTCGCCTTGGCCAGCTCGGTCTTACCGGTGCCGGTCGGCCCGGCAAACAGAAAGACGCCGATCGGCTTGTTGGGATCGTTGAGGCCCGCCTTGAGCATGGCGATGCGCCCGACCATTGCTTCGACTGCTTCCTCTTGGCCGATAACGCGAGCGGAAAAGAAGTCGCGCACCGATTTGAGATGAAGCCGTTCCCTGGTGTCGAGGATCGAAACCGGCAGGCCGGAAAGCTGCGACAGCGTCTCGAGGATATTCTGCGGACCGATTTCCTTCCCGGCGTCCTTGGCGCGAATTGCCGAGAGCTTGAGCATAAGCAGCGCCGAGCCCGGCAGTCCACTGCTGCCGAGATATTGGGCCGCCGTGTCGAGCGCCACTTGGGCGCTGTCAGCGACGAAACGGATCTTCGTTCGTTCGGCGAGGCTGTCGAGCACGCGCTGGGCGAGCGTTAGTGTCTCGTCCGCTGGCAATGACTCGATCGTGATGGTCTCAAGCAGCGCGCGCAGCGCAGGCTTGATTTGCATCAACCGGGCGACCCCCTTGGGGGTTGCTTCGCCCCAAATCACCAGGCGGCCGGCCGCGATCGCCGGCACGATCTGATCGAGCATCGTCGCGCTCTGGCCCTGGTGGCGTCCGCTCATCGCCACCTGAACAATGTCGGGGATGTACCAGATCATCCTGTATGTGCGCGCCAGCTCATCGACAACCTGGCGGATGCGGCCCTCGAGCTGGCCGATGTAGACTTGGTCGGCCTGCAGGTCGGCGCCGCTCGCTTCAAAGACACCCCAGCGGTCGGCGCGCAGGCGCTGCGCCAACAGGCGTAGGAACGAGGACTTGCCGACCAGCGGCTCGCCGGCGACCAGCAACGAGCGCGGCGGTTTCTGATCAAGGGTCGACGCCGCGATCGCAAGCGCATTCTGCCAACCGTCCGGCTCGACCAGCACGTCATGCCCGGTTTGATCGACCCAAAAGCGGCCAACCGAGGACAAGACGCTCGCCGCCGGGCTCGCCGCCGCCGGCACGTTCGGCGTGTCCAATTCCTCGCTTAGCGTCGCCGCGAACGGATGGGTGACAAGCCGCAGAAATCGCCGGATGGTCTCGTGCGGCGAGGCGTCGGGCGTGGCGCGCAGTGCCGGCCCGAACGTGGCGGCATCGCCGCGATCCGCGCACCGCGCGAAATAATCGCGAAAGATGTTCGGCATCCATCGGCTGTCGATCCACCATTCCTTGGCGCGAATGAGCGGCGCGCCGACCGCGACGCGGGGCTCGGCTTCGAACAGCAGATCGAGCGCGAAATACATCGTCCACGGGGCCAAGTACTGGCACTGCACCAGCACCCGTTCGATGCCGTCCGAGCGATCGCTGCGCTTTGCGAGCGCTGCACTGGCCGCGCTCGCCAGCGACCAGCTATTGCCTTCGACGTACTGCAGGACGACGGCGAGCGATACCGCCGGAGCGGCCAAGAGATTGACCGCCTCGACGAATTGCGGCTGTACGCGGAGCGCGCTCGGATGCGCGGCGCTTGAACCGAATGGCTCAAACACTTTGTTGAGCTCGTGCAACCGGGTCGCAAGCAGCGGCGGCTCGAACCCGCTGGCCGCGATGCCGGCCGACGTCAGCTTGCGGCGTATCCACCAGGCGCGCAGTTGGGCGCGAAAGATGAATCCGAATATGATGACGGCCGCAACGAGGTAAAATAGAACGACCGCCGCGAATTCCACGCCCTGAATCCTGCGCCTGAAGCCGCGTCGCTTATCCCTGCGAGATGAACTTCGTATTCAGATACGCTTGCAGGCCTTCGAGCCCGCCCTCGCTGCCGTAGCCGGATTCCTTGATGCCGCCGAACGGCGTTTCCGGCGTCGAGACGTTGATCGAATTCACCCCGACCATGCCCGACTGCAAGGCATCGCCGATCATGTCGGCGGTCTTCGCCGAGCTGGTGAAGGCATAAGCCGCGAGGCCATAAGGCAGCGAGTTGGCGCGCTCCACCACCTCGTCCATCGTCTTGAAGGTGACGATCGGGGCGAGCGGGCCGAACGGCTCCTCGGTCATGATCTTTGAATCGTCCGGCAGATCGGTGATCACCGTCGGCTCGTAGAAGAAGCCCTGATTGCCGCGACGCTGGCCGCCGGTGACGACCTTGCCGCCGCGATGTTTGGCGTCGCTGACAAACGAGTCCATGGCGTCCATGCGCCGCGGATTCGCCAGCGGCCCCATCCCAACGCCCTTTTCCAGGCCATCGCCGAGCTTGAGTTCCTTTGGCATATTCGGTGAACCGCGTCAGGAAGCGGTCGTAGACCTGCTCCTGCACGTAGAACCGCGTCGGCGAGATGCAGACCTGGCCGGCGTTGCGGTACTTGAAGGCGGCGATGGTGTCGGCGGACTTTTCCGGATCGGCGTCGGCGAATACCACCACCGGCGAATGGCCGCCGAGCTCCATGGTGGCCCGTTTCATCGTCTTGGCGGCGAGTGTCGCCAAATGCTTGCCGACCGGGATCGAACCCGTGAACGAAATCTTGCGCACATCGTCCTTGGCGATCAGGTGCTCGGAGATGCTCGCCGGCACGCCGAAAACCAGGTTCAGCACACCCGCCGGCAGGCCGGCGTCGGCAAAGCAGCGCACGATCTCGACGCAGGTCCCGGGGGTTTCTTCCGAGGCCTTGAGGATCAGCGAGCAGCCAGCGGCGAGCGCGCCGCCGATCTTGCGCGCCGGCGTCAGCGCCGGGAAATTCCACGGCGTGAACGCGGCCACGATGCCGACCGGTTCTTGGATGACGAGCTGGCGGATTTTGCCGCGCCCCGGCACGATCCGGCCATAGGCGCGGCGGCCTTCTTCCGCATACCACTCGATGATGTCGGCCGAGGTGAGCACTTCGGCGCGCGCTTCCGGGTAGGCTTTGCCCTGCTCCTGGACCAGCACTTTGCTGATCCCGTCATGCCGCTCGCGCATGAGATCGGCCGCCTTGCGCAGGATTTTCGCCCGGTCATAGGCCGCGGTCGCGCGCCACACCGCGAACCCCTTCTTGGCCGCTTCCAGCGCGCGATCGAGATCGGCCGTGCTGGCATGCGGCAAATGCGCCAGCGGCTTTTCCGTCGCCGGATTGATCACGTCCTCGCCGCGGCGGCCGTCGCCATTGAGCCACTGACCGTCGATGTAAAGTTCCAGGTTGGCGTACATGAAGGGCCTCTTTGGGGTTTCTTTCGAAAGGGCGATAGCCGGCGCTTTCGGCCGGATTTTCGTTTCGTCGCTGGGGCGGTTTTCGCTGGCGAGGGTGTAGCAGGTTTCCGCGCCGCGTTCATCCCCGGCCTCGCAGGCCCGCCATTCGCTCAGTATCGATTGGCGATCGGCAGCTCCTCGGCCGGGAACAGCGTGATCACGCGGCAGCCTTTGTCGGTGACCACCACCTCCTCCTCGATGCGGGCGGCGGAATAGCCGTCCGTCGCCGGGCAATAGGTCTCGAGCGCGAACACCATGCCCTCCTTGATCTCGGTCGGATGTTCGAGCGAGACCACGCGCGAAATAATCGGCCGCTCATGCAGCGCCAGGCCGAGGCCGTGGCCGAATTGCAGCCCGAACGCCGCCATCTCGTCGGGGAAACCGAAATCCTGCGCCTTCGGCCACACGCTGCAGACCTTGTCCGTAGTCACGCCGGGCCTGATCAGCGCGATGGCGTTGTCGACCCATTCGCGGGCGCGCTTATAGGCGTCGTGCTGCACCGGCGTGGCGCGGCCGACATTGAAGGTGCGGTAATAGCAGGTGCGATAGCCGACGAAGGAATGCAAAATGTCGAAGAACGCCTGATCGCCCGGCCGCACCATGCGGTCGGTGAAATTGTGCGGGTGCGGATTGCAGCGCTCGCCGGAGATGGCGTTGACCGCTTCGACGTCGTCGGAGCCGTGGGTGTAGAGAAACTCGTTGACCTTGGCGACGATGTCGTTCTCGCGAATGCCGGGTTTGAGCTCCTCGTTGATCAGGTGATAGGCGCCGTCGACCATCGCCGCGGCGCGGTTCAACAGCGCGATCTCGTCGATATTCTTGACCTCGCGCGCCTCCAGCATGACCTGCTGGCCGTCGGCGATCTTCAATCCGGCTTTCTGCAACTCGAACATCATCGGCGGCTCGATGATATCGACCCCGACCGCCATATTGCCGAGGCCGGCCTCGCGGATCAGCGAAGCGATCTCCTTGGCATGCCGCTCCATCAGGCCGAAGGCCGGCGCGACGGTGCCGCGCATGCCGATCAGTCCGGCCTTGCAATTCTCCGGCTTGAGCCACGGCGCGTAAAGCTTGTGATGCACGGCGGCGGAGCCGAAGTCCCACAGGATCGGGTCGTTGCTGCTGCGCGTCAGCAGCGCGAAGCGGCAGAGCTTGTCGCGCTCCCACTCGCCGATCTTGGTCGAGGTGATGTAGCGGATATTGTTGACGTCGAAGACCAGAAGCGCGCCGAGCTCGGAATTCTCCAGCGCCGCCTTGATGCGGCCGAGCCGATAGCGGTGCAGGCGGCGGTAATCGACCCGCTCCTCGAAATCGACGCCCATGGTGCCGAACGCCGGCAACGCCCGGCCCCAATTGTAGCGCGGGTTGATGTCCTCGGCGCGGATGACCGTCGGCTCGCGGGTGATCTCGTCCATGGCGTTCTTCCCCTAGTTTTCGTCGAAACTATAACGCGTTTCCCGGGCGAAGCGCAGCACGCAGTGCTGCGTTGCAGACCCGGGATCGTCACATACTCTGAAGCTGCGAGCACGGAGTTTGCGAAGACCCCGGATCTGCGGTGCACCGCTTCGCGCTGCACCGCGTCCGGGGAACGCGCTCATGATGCTGCGTCCGGGGAACGTTGCTATAGCAGCACCAGTTCATCCGCGAGGTCTCGCCAGTCCGGGTGCAATTCCTCGCTCAACTTGAATTTCAAGGCCCGTCGCCAACGCTTTAAGGCCCGCTCACGTTCGCGTGCTTCGAGGATTGACGCGTGCTCTTCGAAATAAGCTAGCGTTGTGACACCGTAAGCGCGGGTAAAACCAGGAACCGCCTTCGTTTTGTGCTCCCAGACGCGTCGCGGAAGATTATTTGTGACACCGACATAGAGAACACCTCGGCGTTGGTTAGCCAAGATGTAGACGAAGAAAAGCGTCTTCATTGGAACTTGCTCGCGGCGCGTTTCCCGGGCGCAGCACAGCACGCCCGTGATGCGCTGCAGACCCGGGATCGCAACAAACTCAAAGCGTTCAGGCGCCGAGTTTGCGAAGACCCCGGATCTGCGGTGCATCGCTTCGCGCTGCACCGCGTCCGGGGAACGTATTGCAACTGCGCTCAAGCAGCGCTCTTCCGCCCCCACAGCCGCGCCGAGGCGATGTCGGCGCCATCGCGGATCGATTTGAGCTTGAGCCAGACCACCGGCTCGATCACCCATTCACGCCGCGTAAACGTGCCGAAGCCGCAATCGGTCGAGGCGACGACGCGCTCGCGGTCGCCGATCGACGCCACCGCTTCCTCGATCCGCCGCGCCACCACTTCCGGATGCTCGACGAAGTTGCTGGTGGTCTCCACCACGCCGGGAATGAGGATCATGTCGTTCGGAAACGGCACCCGCTTGAGCGCGGTGTATTCGTGCGCGTGGCGCGGGTTGGAAAATTCGATCGACAGCGCGCCGACCTTGGCCTGGTAAAGCGCCGGGAGGATCTTTTCCAGCGCGATGTCGTGGATGTGCGGGCCTTCCCAGTTGCCGTAGCAGACATGGAGCCGCACCCGATCGGCCGGAATGCCCTCGATGCCCTTGTTGATCATCGCCACGTGCAGCTCGCACGCCTTGACGAAATCGGCATCGGAGCCGTGGCGATAGAACATGGTGCGGTCCATGGCGAGATCTGGCGCGTCGATCTGCAGAACGAGGCCAGCCTTGTGGATCGCCCGATACTCATGGCGCATCTCGCGCGCGATGGCGGCCAGATAGGCTTCATTCGAGTCATAGAATACGTTGAGCATGGTCGAGGCGATGATGCCGGGCGACGGCGCGGTCATGAACGATTCGGCAAACGGCGCGCCTTCGGCGGCGATGTGCTTGAAGCGTGCGATCTCGCCGTCGATGGCCGAAGTGTCGTGATAATGCAGCTCGCTGATCGCTTGCGGCGCATTTTGCTGCCGGCTGACATTGGGGAAACGGCGCGTCAGGTAGCTGACCAGTTCGGGAAATTCTTCGAACTCGCGTCCGCGCCGCCGCTTCAATTCGCCGCCAAAGCCGGACATGCGCGCCGGCACGTAGGTCTGGAAGCCGACGCGCTGCTGCTCGCCGTCATTGCCGATATCGATGCCGGCTTCCTTCTGCTTCGAGACCACGTGCCGGATCGCTTTTTTCATCTCGGTCTCAAACAGCGCGCGGTCGTAGCTTTCGCCCGCCTCGCGTTGCACCAGCAGCTCGCTGAGCGCGTCGTTGCGCGGCAGGCTGCCGACATGGGTGGTGAGAATACGATCGCGGCTTAAAATCATGGCTTCACTCCGGCACAGTAAGCGTCCCTCATAGCGCAATTTGGCGTTCGCGCCAGTGCGGTTGCGGCAGAATAGTCATGTCGCCATAATGCGTTGGCGTGGGCCGAAGGTGGGCGATAACCACCGGCCCTGGAGGAAACGGCAATGAACGTCGTGCAGCCACAACCGTCCGCGGCCGTGGCCGCTGATGCGGTTCCGCGCGATTACAATTTCGCCGCCGACATCCTCAAGCGCAATCTCGACGCCGGCCGCGCGGCGAAAATCGCCTTCATCGATCCGCGGAAACCCCTGACCTACGGCAAGCTCGCCCGCCGCGCCGATTGCTTCGGCCGCATACTGCGCGCCCACGGCATCCGCCGCGAGGATCGCATTCTGCTCTGCATGCTCGATACGGTCGATTGGCCGGTCGCCTTTCTCGGCGCCATCAAGTTCGGCGCCGTGCCGATCCCGGTCAATACGCTGATGACCAAGGACGACTACCGCTTCATGCTGGCCGACAGCGGCGCCAAGATGCTGGTCGTCTCCGATGCGCTGCTGCCGAAATTCACCGAGATCATCGGCGACTGCCGGGACCTCGAGCATGTCATCGTGTCCGGCGACAACAGCCAGGGATACCGCCGCCTCCGCGACTTGCTTAAGCATGAAACGCAAAGCATCAGGCTCGAATCCAATCGGGCACGCACGCGCAAGCAATCGCCGGAGCCGCCCCACACGGCGGCGACCAAACGCGACGACATTTGCTTTTGGCTTTACACCTCCGGCTCGACCGGCAAGCCAAAGGCCGCCGTGCACACCCATGCCGACCTGAAATTCACCGACGAGCTGTACGGCAAGCCCTATCTCGGCATCGTCGACAACGACGTCTGCTACTCGGTGGCGAAATTGTTCTTCGCTTATGGGCTCGGCAACGCGCTGACATTTCCGATGTCGGAGGGCGCAACCACGGTGCTGTTGCCGGACCGGCCGACGCCTGAATTGGTCGCCGATATTCTCAAGAAGCATCGGATCACGGTGTTCTACGGCGTGCCGACCTTCTATGCAGCGTTTCTCGCCAGCGCCGCCGCCCCGCAGCGCGGCGAGGTCGGGCTCCGCCGCTGCGTCTCGGCCGGCGAAGCACTGCCGTCGGATGTCGGCCGCCGCTTCTTCGAACGCTACGGCGTCGACATTCTCGACGGGCTCGGCTCGACCGAGATGCTGCACATTTTCATCTCCAACCGCGCTGGCGACGTGAAATACGGCACGACCGGCAAGCCGGTGCGGGGCTACGAGGTTCGCCTGGTCGACGACAACGGCAACATCGCGGCACGCGGCGAGATGGGCGAGCTGCAGGTGCGCGGCCCAACCAGCGCCGTGATGTATTGGAACAACCGCGAGCAGTCGCAGGCGACCTTTCTCGGCGAATGGACCCGCTCCGGCGACAAGTATCTCGAGGACGAGCAAGGCTATTTCGTTTATTGCGGCCGGCGCGACGACATGCTCAAGGTCGGCGGCATCTACGTGTCGCCATTCGAGGTCGAGGGCGTGCTGCAAAGCCATCCCGACGTGCTCGAAGCCGCTGTGGTCGGCTGGCCCGACGACGACAAGCTGATCAAGCCGAAGGCGTTCGTGGTGCTCAAGTCGCCGGACAAAGCCTGCGACGCACTCAAGCTCGCCTTGCAGGATTATTGCCGCGAGAAGCTCGCGCCGTACAAATATCCGCGCTGGCTCGACTTCCGTGCCGAACTGCCGAAAACCGCCACCGGCAAGATCCAGCGCTTCAAGCTGCGCGCCGAGGCGGAGGGCCAGTGAGCCTTGCGTTTACACAGTGCGGGTATTACTAAAACGCGCCCGCTTTCGGTTTGCCGCGGTAGCTCAGCTGGTAGAGCAACGCATTCGTAATGCGTGGGTCGGGGGTTCGAATCCCTTCCGCGGCACCATTAAAAACAAGCACTTAGCCTGATCGTCAGCTTTCCGGCTCTACGTCGGGGTAAACCACGGGGTAAACGTTAGGCCAAGGACCGCGTTCGGGGCTTAACGAACCCTAGCCGCCCCCCACGCGCCGCTCGTCGCACCGGCGCTGCATCGCGGCCAAAGGACCGCGCTCGACCCACCCAGCACCCACCACCGCGCAAACGCTTTTATTTTAACTCGCCCGCCGCTATATAACTCCTAGCCGCGCTGGCCTCTGCTGCCGCGCGGTGCGCAGACCAGACCGCCTGACAAGAACAAGAACGCGGCGTGGATGTCTGCAGAAGACCTTTCCGACCTCAAGACGTTGAGCCAGCGGCAGGCCGCCGCGGCCATCGGCATATCGCCGCGCACTCTAGCCAGGATGACAGCGCGTGGCGAGGGGCCGCCGTGCCTCGACCTCGGCTTCAAGCGGCTGCGCCGCTACCCGGTGACAGGGCTGCGCCGCTTCCTCGCACTGGAAATTGAGAACGTCTCGAACCCCCACGAGGATTATCCGAATGAGTGAAGACGAGCAAACAAACAATACCGACAGCGCTCCTGACCGCAGCAACGAGCGTAGCAGCACCCGGCTAACCCCCCGCCTCGGGCGCACTAGTGACGCGCGGTCTGCGCGGCAGGCGATTTCGGCGAGCTCGGAAGTACAGCCGCCGGAATCGTCCCCTTATGAGGCCAAGGGGTGGGTGAGCGTCTCTGCGGCCGCCTGAGGCGTATGCAAAAAGAAGAAGAAGAAACGGATGCAAACAGATCGACAATTCAGGGTGGCCGGCTGCTGGGCGCTGGCGAGTGATGGCGTGCAGTGGGTGCTGCAATATCGGGCCGTGGGCACCAAGCGGTGGCAGGCGGTCAAGTTCATCCGGTCCACCAGAGACCACCTTGCCCAGCGCTTGAGGGAGTTGAAGGTGCCCAAAGCCGAGCAGCTCCTCGAGGGGCTGCCTGACAGCTTCGATGAGTGGCTGGCCAATTCTAAGGGCCGCCATGACGCGGTAGATGGCGAGGGGCACGCCGCCATTGCCGAGCAGCCAAACTAGTCATGGCGCGACCATGAGCGACGACGACACCGACACACCGCAGCCCAAGCCGCCGCACACGCCCTGGCACAAAGGCATGCCGACGCCCAACCCGAAAGGAAGAGGAAAGGGCACGCCGAACCGGCTCAGCCAGCGGCTAGTAGATGATTGTTCTCGCCACTGGAAAGATTTCGGCTACAGCGCGATCGAGCGTGTCTACGCGGACAATCCGGGGCTCTACCTGAAGGCCATGATCTCGCTCGTGCCCCGCGAGTTATTGCTGTCGGTCTCGCGGCCGATGGCCGAGATGAGCGATGCCGACCTGCAGCAGGCCGCAGCCGCCGAGCAGGAGGCGAGCCAGAAACTTATCGAGCACATACGCCTTAGGGGCGGTGCCCAGCTGATCGAGCAGGCGCAGCGCGAGCTGACGGGCGAGGACGAAGAAGACGATGAGTAGCGCGTCCGCAGAGCTCGCCCGCCGTCACGCCGTGCGCTCGTCGATGGTCGAGTGGGCGCGCCTCAACAATTTTGAGCCAGCACTTCACCACCGGCTGCTGTGCGCGAAGCTCGAAGGGGTGGCGCGCGGCGAGATAAGGAAGCTGATGTTCTTCCTGCCCCCCGGCAGCGCGAAATCAACGTATTGCAATCTTTGGGTGCCCTGGTACCTGGCACGTGCGCCGGGCAACGCGGTGCTCGGCGCTTCGCACACGACCGAAATGGCCGAGCGCTTCTCGCGCCGCATCCGCGGCATGGTCCAGGAGCACGGCACCACTCTTGGGATCACACTCAGCGACGACAGCCAGGCCGCAAGCCGCTGGGTACTCACGAGCGGTGGCGAGTACATGGCGGCGGGTGTGGGCTCAGCCATACTCGGGTTTCGCGCGGACGTCCTGCTGATCGATGATCCCATACGGAGTCGTGACGACGCTTTTTCCCCCACCGTTAGAGAAAACATCTGGGAGTGGTTTCACTCCTCGGCACGTACGCGGCTGCGCCCCGGCAGCGCACAAATTCTGGTGATGACTCGTTTCCATGAAGACGATCTCGCCGCAAGACTGCTGCATGCTGAAGATGATTGGGACGTGGTCAGCATACCGGCGGAGGCCGAGGCTGACGATCCACTGGGCCGCGCGCCTGGTGAATACCTCTGGGACTCGGACCCGAGCTACCCCTATGGCGAGGTAATGCGGGAACAAAAGAAGAGCCAGCTGCCGTCGGTTTGGAGCGCACTTTTCCAGGGACGCCCGGCCCCTGAGACTGGCGATTATTTTCGCTCTGAATGGTTTCGGCCGATGACGGTGATGCCTGCGCGCGATCAGATGCACGTGTTCGGCTCATCAGATTATGCCGTCAGCGCTGGACGTGGCGACTGGACCGTGCACCTCGTGGTCGGCCTCGACACTTCCGGCCAGCTCCATTTACTCGATTGTTGGAGAAAGCAAGCGGCCACCGACGAGGGCGTGGACGCCTTCTTGGATTTGGTTAAGCAGTGGCGGCCGCTAGGCTGGGCCTGTGAAAAAGGTCAACTCGCAAATGCCATCGAGCCGTTTCTCATTCAGAGGCAACGGCAACGTCAGATATATGTCGCGATGGAAATGTTTCCGACCCGCGGCGATAAAGCAATTCGCTGTCAATCAATTCGTGGTCGCTTAGCGGTCGGTGGCGGCATACTGGTACCGACCCATGTCGAGTGGTGGCCGGACGTGAGGGCCGAGCTGCTCTCGGCATTTGCGGGTGCGCACGACGATTGCGCGGACGCTTTAGGCTTGATCGGGCAAATTTTAGATCGCATGCACGCGCCCAGCGTGCCGGCGCCCAAGCCGAAGCCAAAAATCTTAAGTACCGATCCGGCTCTTTGTTCGGTAACTTTATCAGATTTGTTCGAGCAGGCAGACCGGCGCTGGAAGAAGAGCTCGCAGCGCATCTGGTAACATACAAGCAGGAAAGCGATTAGTTGAGATCGATCTCTTGTGGCGCTAGGGCATACTCGGCCAAGGGCCTGCCGCCGTAGCGCTCGACGAGCGCTTGAAAAGCCGCGTTCGCAATCGTCTCGGATCCCTCAAATCGGCTAAGCACCAGCCGATCGAGCTCAAGATCTTCTCGACTGATGTGGGCTATTACGTCGATCTTCGTTGCCCCAGCGACGAATGTCCTCATGTCCATTTCCCCCGCATGATCTGTCCCAGCAGCAGCCTTAACGCTTAGCACACGCCGCGGTTCCCGTATGGCAGCGGCGGCTCTTGATGCGGACGCGGTACAGGCGTTTCCGCAATGCCACAAGAGCAGACATTCGCCGGCAGAATTGGCAAGTCAGCTAAGGGCCATGTGTGGACGGCTCCGAGTTGGCAAGGGCTTTCTTCACGCGTGCAGCATTGGTCGGTGCGGCCATGTGTTCGGCCTCACATGATGGTTTCTCCGTCAAGCGCTGATTTGGGCAGACCGCGATCCAAGGCGGGGCTCTCATCGCTGCAGGCTTTCCCTGCAAACCTCACATCCGGCGGGAGTTGATCCCAACCACTGTCCCGCATTCGGGACGGGAGAGCTCCAAGAGAACGGCACCACTCTGTGTAAACGGCGCCGTAGCACCATGCCGAACAACGGCGACGTTCCCTCGGATTGGCGGGCTGCTCCGCGTTCGCAGCGCAGACCGGACTACGGGGCCGATTAGGCAGCAGGCTTTAGGATTGCACCTTCGGGCACCACACCGTCGATGACGAACCGCCATAGCGCAATCAGCAGTTTTCGGGCCAGGGCCACCACCATAATCTTCCGAGCACGCCGTCCTGTTGATCCAACCCGCTCGCGAAACCAGCGGACCTGAGCGGCGCCGGGCTGATAGCGCGTCCATAACCACGCAAGCTCGACCATCACAGTTCTGACCCGCCGATTGCCGGCCTTTCCAATGCCCTGCTCGCGGTCGATCCCACCGCTGCTATACGGCGAGGAAGCTAGACCGGCGTATGATCCAAGTGCCTTGCCATTAGCGAAGCGACGTACAAACGCTTCACGCACCAGCACGGTCGCACTCTGAACGCCGATACCACGCAGGTTGGTAAGCTGCTAAATCATCTTACTAGCTTTGTCGGACGCTTCAGCTTCCACCACCGCATCACGTTCACGCTCCAACTCAGCGATCTGCGCGAGTACCAGTTCCAACCGCGCAAGCAACCGCTCTATTTTGGCCTGCGCGTTCCGCGGCAGTGGCTCGCCGAGACCGGTCCTCAACTCGGTCAGACGACGATGCCGGCTGCGGAGCAATGGGTTGTAATCGCTCACACCAAGCGTGGCCAGAACAGCTCCGATCCGATTGGTTAGACCGACGCGCTCGGAGATGAGCTCGGTCCGCTCGCGAACACACCGTCGGGCATCTTCATCGGCCTCGTCTGGGATCGGCACCATCGAACACACGCGCGGCTCACCGCGCAGCCAAGCGAGCAGTGTCCGAAGTAGCAACTCGGCGTCAATGCCATCAGACTTTGCGCGGCGCATCCGACGATCGACAGGCACACTCGAAGGTTGGATAACGTATGCCTCCATCCCATGCCTCATAATCCACCGCGCCAGCCAGAAGCCCGACCATCCCGCCTCGTACACCGTAATCACCCGCTCCACGCTGTGGCCGGAAGCGGTAGCGCGGGCGCGATATCCAGCAATCGCCGCCATCAATGACTCGGCGTCTGGATTGATCGTACGCTTCGCTTTCGTATGTGGCAGGCCAGGAACTTGAGCTGCGAGCACCCAACTTTCGTTACTCACCTCAATCGCGAGGACGAGCGTCCTTTCATAGTCCACGGCGGCAGCTATAAGAGCGGCGACTGTCTGCGTCATCAGATCCTCCAGTTTGACGTGGCTCGCAGCCTAGCCTGCTCGTGCCACCATCATAGGATCTGTTGATGCGGCATGGACGGCCGCTGGCCCTGATGTGATCCGCTGATCGGGTCCCAACCAAAAGCGCGCGCTCAAGCTTCGCATGGCCCTTAACGGGTTTTCCCGATCGACGGTCTCGACCGTTTCGCATCAACGTCGTCATCACCCCTGCAGTTCGTGAACACACAGACGCTATCTCATCCTCCCATCGGCAGACTACTTACGCCGCTGCCGCAAGCACTGGCACGCGATAGGTGCCGCCTTTGGCCAGCAATGCCCAGGCGATGCGCGCCATCTTGTTGGCAAGTGCCACCGCCACCACCCGGAACGGTTTGCGGGCGAGTAGCCGCGTGAGCCACGGATACTTCTCTGGTTGCTGGCGCGCCAGCTTCAACACCGCATGGGCTCCGACCACCAGGATGCGTCTCAGATATTGGTCGCCTGGTTTCGAGATTGGCCCGAGCTTCTGTTTACCGCCAGTTAAATCTTCGCGCGGCACCAGCCCAATCCAGGCTGCCAAATCGCGACCGGATCGAAAAACCTTCGGATCCGGGACGGTCGCTGCTATCGCGCTGGCTCCGATAACCCCAATGCCAGGGATGGTCTCGAGCCTCTTGCTCGCCGCGCTCGAGCGGTGCTGAACAACGATCCGCTTCTCGATCGATCTAATCATCGTCTGCAGCGCCTGAAGCCCCGCCGCCAGCACGACGAGGCTGGTGCGAGCATCGACCGGTAAGCGCGCATCCTCTTCGCTCGCAAAAATCTTCAGCAGATCCTTGATCCCCTCACGCCCTTGCGCAGCCACAATGCCGAGCTCGGCCATATGCGTCCGCAGGGCATTGATCACCTGGGTCCGTTGCCGCATCAAAAGGTCATGCGTTCGATGCAGCATTAACTGGCCCCTGCTGCTCGGCCGCCTTGACCTGCACGAACCGCATGGTCGGCCGCCGCACCGCCTCGCAAATCGCCTCGGCATCGGCGGCATCGTTCTTGTTGCGCTTGACGTAGGCCTTTACGTCTTTCGCCGGCATCAGCCGCACCTGGTGGCCAAGCTTCATGAGTTCACGTGCCCAATAGTGGGAGGTCGCGCAGGCTTCCATACCCACAAGGCAAGGCGGCAACGTCTTGAAGAACGCCAGCATTTGGCTGCGCCGAAGTTGCTTCCGAACAACGACCTTCTCGGCCGCGTCGATGCCGTGAACCTGAAACACGTTCTTGGCAATATCCAAATCGATGGTGGCAATTTGCATGTGCATCGCTCCATGATGTGATTCGTTGGCAACGATCAACCTATCGGAGCTCGTTGTCGGGAGCGGGCACCGTCCACCACATCAAAACCAGACATGGAGACTATTTGCCACTTGCGAACTAGGATGAAGCAAACAGGGACCGTCCGGTCATGCTGGTTTGTGGAACACCGCTTCACTTCCTCGCGGAGGAGAACTGCTCCGCCAGGCCATCGAGCATCTGGAATACGGTTTCAACGCCGTAGCCGGCGAGGAACGCCAGCGCCGGTGCCCCGAGTGAGCTGGCAGAATTGACAATGACCTGCTCGGAAGCGTTGCCGTTGGCGCTGGTGAAAAAGCCGATCGCTACTCCAAACACCGTGCCGAGCACGAGACGTACGATGTATTCGCGCAGGTCGCGAGGGGAAAGGAGACGATCGCCGACGCTGCGCAGATAACGCCGCAGAACGTAAGTCATTGAACCGAGCAGGCCCATCAGGACAGGCAGCACGTAGCCACTCACGACGTTGAGCTGGGCGGGCAGCGCGCGATCGTCGGGCGGGAACCAAGGCGGCGACAAACTCTCGTAGGCTAGGTCCTGTTTTCGCAGCAAATCGTTGTATTGAGCGCATAAATGCGATTGGGCAATGGTGTGAAACCCTCTCAACATGCCTGCCGGGTTGACGGGATCTTGCACTACCTCGACGTCGGCGCAGTAGGACAGAACGGCGGTTTTCGACGAACGGTTGGTCCCGGCCTCTTCGCGGAGAATCTCTTCGTCCAGCGATTTGAACTGCGCTTTGATATCAGTGAGGTTCGCGACCTTGGCGTTGCCGAGATAGATGTAGGCGGCAAGCGTCGCGATCGACAAAGTGATGATCACCGCTAGGCCTAACATAATCATCATGGCGCGGCTCAAGGCTCGCGCCATCGGAACCCATTCAGGATAAGCGCGCTCGGCATCAGCCTTTCCCTTGCGGGCTTCCGGCAACTTGCGCATGACAAGGGTGGTGAAGGCGACGGAAGCGCCGGTAGCAGGCTCGGCGCAGGCATTGAGATAGTCACGCATTTCGAGGAGGAACTGAAGGTCCGATGGCGGAGGGGTTTCACCGCGACGAACCTTCTCGTCGATGAGGAAATAGCGCGCGAGAGCCTCATCGTAAGTCGCGCAACCTGGCGGGAGATGTCCGCGCTGGGAGGACGTGAGGATGCGCTCGGGCAGACCAGACAGGTAGTCGAGCAACAGGCCGATCTCTGCTGTCAGCAGATCGGGATCGAGCGCGGTTGAACGAGGTTCCTCCGGCATGCAACGCTCTTGCATCATGGCCAATTGTTGATTGCGGCATTAACACCGACGGCGCGACAAGAAAAATGAAAATAATACAATAAAATCAGAGGTAATTGTGCGCCTGTGCTTCGGAGTTGAATTTTTGGATAGAAAATCGCTCGCGACTTTCGTCAATTCTAAAGAGCAATGGCTTGATTCGGTGGCTTCGCGTGGCGGACATTCCAGAGCATGAGATCAAGTGCCCCTCTATGATTGTCGTATATGATTGTCGTGCTAGGGATTGTGCCGCGGCTCGGCTACGCCGGTAATCGATATGGCGGCTCGACCAGGGCGCATTAACTGGCCTGCCGTCGGGTCGGGCACGCAGCACTGCGGCCGGAAGAGGACTGACCGCAATCGCTAGTGTCGTAAGACGGCGTCGGCGATGAGCCACGGCGCCGGCCCGTGCGCGTCATGATTACCCTCTACCTGAAATCCCGCCGTTAGCCGTGCGGCTTGAGGTCCTCGACGATGCTATCCGCGGTCCGCAGCGTCAGTGCCGACAGCGTGAGTGTGGGGTTTGCGGTGCCCACGGTCGGAAACGTGCCGCTTCCGACTAGAAAAAGGTTTTGGTGATCATGCGAGCGCTGCCGGGAATCGACGACCGATGTCTTTGGATCATCGCCCATACGATAAGTGCCCATGAGGTGACCGGCGCCGCCATAAGTTAGTTGTTCCAGTTTGCCGTCGATCGTCTCGTCGAAGCCAGCGGGATCGCGTTCAGGACGCTCGGTGAAATCCTGAGCGCCAAGTTTGCTGAAGATCAGCCTCTTCATGCGAACGGCGGTGAAGATACCTTGTTTCGTATAGTCAGAAATATCGTAGGTAATTTGCGGACGTGGCAAATTTAACGCATCGGTGAACGACGATAGTGTTACTCGATTGTTAGGATCGGGATTTTGCTCGACCGCGAACGCAATCCGGAACTGTCGCGAAATCAGATCACTGAGCGTCTGAGCGAGGCCGATACCAAACAGCGCGCTGTTGTCGACTGCCAGCTGACTGAATATGTGCTTGTTGAGCCCGCTGGAATTCATCCCGTTGACAAAATCGAGAGTCGTCACGTGGGGATCGGCGCCGAACGCGCCGCCGCCGACCACGAAATTCCAACCTTCGTTGCCTAAGCTGACGCGGAATGCAGCGCGCGCAGCGCGGAACGGACCGTCGCAGAGATCGCCGATAGCGGATGTAAGAAGCGGACCGCGATAGGGGAATACCGGCTGTGAGGTCGACGGCAGTAGCCCCCAGGCGACATATTGGGGGTGGTCCATCAAATTGCGTCCTACCATGTCGCTACTGTTCGCGACGCCGTTGGCGGTTCGGCCTCCATTTTTTGACATGAGTAAAAGGCGCGGCGTCTCGATACCATTGGCGGCGATGACGTAAATCTTGGCTTTGATGCAACCATTCCCTGTCTTCGGTCCAGCCTCGTTCGTGTACGTGATAAAGTTGATCCCACTGATCAGGTTATCCTCAACCAGAATCTCGCTGGCGACCGCGTGGTCGATCAGCCTCGCGCCGCTGTTTGTTGCCTCGTTTAACGTAATGGTTGGATCATATTTGGCCTGGATCGGACAAATTGGAATGCAATTGGTGTTGCCGGCACAGGCGCGGCGATTCCTATACGGCTGGGAATTGCGAGCTGCCGGCAGGCTCCTCACCTTGAGCCCGGTCACGGGCTTCCCCATTCCAAGAAACTTGGTCTCTTCATCGGTCAACTGCACAAGCGCGTCGCCGACGCGTTGATCGAACAGCGAAGGCGGAATCCTGGGCATCGGGTAGGCGTGGCCCTCGGGGAAACTGATACCGCAAAAACTTTGCTCCTCCGCGTCAGCGGCTACACCGAGCTCAACTTCCGCTCTCTCGTAGTACGGGCCGATCGTGGCATAGTTGATTGGCCAATCCGGCAATTGAAAGCTCGGCTGATCTTTGCCGTAGATCGTTTTCATACGGAAATCGTTCGGCACGAGCCTCGGTGTCGAGCCGAGCCAGTGTGTTGTGCCCCCAGCAAGGCGTTCGTAAGTACTCTTGAAGGGAAGTTTACTTTTCGTCTGATCAAGATAGGCTTGGTGAGGATCTTTCCAGTTGGACGGGGATAACGTACGCGACGTGGGCCTGCCAGCGGCGACATTCGCTGGATCAATTAGCTTGTTATTCGAATCGGTCAGTGCTGGGGGATAGGGACTTTCCGGTACTTTGACGCTGGCCTTATAAAACTCCCGCAGATAGCCGTTGATATTCGGCTGAATGCCTGGACCGGCCTCGAGAATAACGACTTTGATATCCTTCAGTCTCTGACTCAATTCTTTGGCGATCAACGACCCAGCAAATCCGGATCCGACGATCGCGACATCGCATATAATGCAATTGTCGGCCATGTTTGCCTCCTCAGGGAATCGTTGCGGACACGAGGCCGAAATTCGATTTTTCAGCTGGATTATTTGGATCGCGCGGATCGCGTGACCAATAACCGAACTGCAAATTGCTATAGCCCATCGGGTGGGCTCCCACGATTTGCCAAATTAATCCCTGAGTATATGTCTTCGCGGAGACGACCTCGGACGGGGTGACTGCGCGGGTTCCAGGTGTAGCGGAGTTGGTCTTTAGATCTTCCGGCTTATACCAGGAGCCCAGATACCAGAGCAGTACAATGCTGCGAGCCAGGAACTTAGTATTGTCATCGCTGGCGTTTACGGCAGCGATGATGCTGATCGCCGACTCGCGGTTGTCCTTAGCAAGCTGAATCAGTTTGGCGAATGACGGTGTTGAGTCGTTGACGTTTATCCACGCGAAATAGGCATTCTTGATATTAATCGGATCGACACCAGGATCCGAATTCAGTATCTCACTTTTATCAAGGGCGAACTCCGGCGCTAAATTCGCCACGTGAACCCCGGTGAGGGCCGCGGAAAGCAGCAGGAATGCCACCATGTCCTGCTTCGAATTTATGTCTGGTGCCGCGGCATAGGCCGAACCGGCAATGGGCACTACGGCCGCGGCCGCAGTCGTCGCTACCGTGCCGGTTAGCACTGTCCGACGAGAGATTTCGCCCACTTCATCCGACCGCGTCGCGGCTGGCGTAGCATTGTGCCGATGATGCCGTGAGGTTTCCATAACGGCCTCTAATATTTCAGAGTCCAAACGATACCAGCGCGAGGGATCTCGCCTATTGCGCCTTTTCCAGCATGAACGTGAAATCCGACTGGTTTAGATGTATCTCGCCGGTCTTTGGCGTCGACGGTCCTGTTTGGAAACCGACCGCGTTACCGTGACAGGCGATGCAACTCGACGAGGCGAGTGGAACATCTCCCTCGCTGTCTGCCTGGCTATATGTCTCGAGCGTTGAATTCGCCAAGAATGAGGGCGCCGGCGAACAAGTCATGTCGGGTTGCTTGATAAAATCGGTCCGGGGTGCCGGCGAATCGGTCCTTTGCGAGTGCAGCGATGTGCAGGCAACCGCGCTTGGCCATTGCGTGCTAATCAGCATGTAATTTTTCCAGACGCTGTTCTGCAACATGCTCTGAAAGATCTTGTTCATGTTCTTGGCAGCATCGGTGAGGGGCGTTTCACGAACGATCTGACTTTTGAATGAGTCGTCCTTTCTGAATCTCAGCTTCAGGGTCGGATCCGGATCCCATGGACGCGGCGGTGTCGCATTTCGAGCCGGACAGTCGTCCTTGCAACTGACGCTGAAGAAATTGTACGGACCGTCGAACTTATCGGCGGCAACCTCGTCCTTGTCTGGCACGTTCTTGATGTGCTCGAACGAAGTCCAGATCCACTGCGGACGGCCCGCGGTCTTATGCACCGCATGAAAGCCGACCAGCCCCAATGTTTCTTCAAGACACGGCCGCGCCGCCTTCGGGTCATCTGGAGGCGGCATCAAGACGAGGGCGTCGACCATGTGAAAGTTCTTGGCTGCCTTCTCTTCGGACGTCAGAATTTTCCATGAAACCTTGAGCATGAAGGCGCCGAGCGTGGCGCCGGTATTCTGACCTGGTGGAAAGTCGACTAAGAGGCCGGAATTGGCGGCGCTCATTTGTCCAGCCTTGGTGTTAAGACGATGCTCCATGATGTACTCGAACATCTCCCGGTTCATGAGGATGTCGAAGATGGCGTAATGCCCCTGCTGGTCGATCAACGGGCCGGTCTTGAATGGCTCGTTAAAACTCTCCTCGATCATCTTTACAATCATTCTGTTGGGCATCTTGTTATGCAGATCGACGCATTCCTTCGGCACCAACCGCTTACGCTCGGTTTCCATTGCGGCCCTGTCGCTCGGCCATTTCGGCGGCTGCAGCTTGGCCGGCAGCATGACGTCGAGCAGCTGCTTGAAATTGTCCATATCCTCCCATCGGGTCCGCATTTCCGCCTGGGCATGTTCGATGGTGGTGCGATCGGCGGGTGAATTCAGCGCGATAAAGGTGCGCCACGAATAGAAATCGAAGCCTCGCTGCAGGTTGTCCAACCCAACATCCTCTTGCCCAACCGGCGTTACATTTTCTTGGCACGGCATGCCCGAACCAAGAATGGAGTCTCTGACCTTTTCGTCGATCGGCAGCAATCCCACGGGGAGATCGGAGCCGGCCAGCTTGCCCTTGAACGGATCGAGTAAGCGTGCGCCATTGCATTGCATACTTGGCGCTTTGGTTTGGGAGACGGTTGCTGCGCCGCCCGTCTGAGCGGGCGACTGCGTCGAGAACACCGACAAAGAAATCAAACCAACCGCAGTTGCAAATCCAAAAGCAAGCAAGGGGTTGCAGCGCATGATCGAGTTCCCTTCCTCACACCAGCGACTGGTAGAAACGTCCTACAACGTTCAGACGAACGCCGACTCCTCGATGTTTATTCGGCTCATGCGATCGATCGCTATGATTGTCCCGGCGACTGCCAATTTCTGTTAACGCGCGCATTACATTTCGCTTTCAATTGTTATCTTCGCCGCCTTAAGCCCGCCTTCTTCACTTTTCTTACGGTCGGCTTTCTTTTCTTCTCTGCTCCGCCCTGGCGGGAGTGACCTTGGGCCACGAGCGCGCGCGAACTCGCGCCAATCGGCGTCGAAAATCGGCCCGAAATATTGAGCGATTTGCTCGCTCTGAAGGATGAGGCCCGCGTCGCGATTCTCGTAAATGCCAGCTGGTGAAAAGTTCTGGCTGCTAACGACAACTGTCTCACCGTCGATTATGAAGCCCTTATTGTGCACATTGGGTAGAGTGCTGATGTTGCCGGTTAGATCGACGCCCTCATCCTTCATTTTTTCACCCCACTTTTCAGCGTAGTTTGCGCTGACGATAAGTTTAACGTCCTTTTTGGCGCCGATCTGGTCCGCAATCACCTGCAGCAGTTGGTCATAAAGAGAGCCGTTGCCCTTGGACGCTTCGATATACTGCAGCTGAATGCAAATGGAATTCCGCGCGCCCTTAATCAGTTTGATGATGTTCGTGACATACTGCCCATCTTGTGTGTTAGGCAGCTTGTCGGGCGTTAGCAACGGCGTGACCTTAAGCGAGAGATTGCTGAAGACCTTGGGCGCGACAGGAGTACCCGCGCTCCCGCGCACGCGGGCAGCGTTCTTTGGCTGACGAGGTGGCGTCGGGTTGGCTTCCCTGGCCCGTTTGGCGCGCGCATCCTCGATCGCCTTTTCAATCACGGGCTGACTAGAAAGTTGGTTGGCAGAGGCGGTTCGGTAGTCGAAGTCGAGATAAGCCACGAAGGTCCGCGCCAAGCTTGCGTCTTCGACAATCACATGCCAGTCGCGATCTTCTGTTGTCGGCGGATGACCTAGATCGGGCTCATTGCTCCTGTTCAGATTGCCGCTCGAGAGCCACACTGCACTGTTGTCCCGGACGATGACCTTGATGTGATACGCGTACGGGAACGACCACTGTGCTGCGAAATGGTCGGAGCGGGTGAGCGCCCAGGCTATGCGTGCTCGGTTTCCGAGCGTCTGCTTTAGGTCCTGAACCGTTTCCCAATCGGTTTGGTCGCGCGTGGGATTTGGTGCGGGATCGTCTTGGACGATTTGCAGCGTCTTACTTGCGGTGAGATCACTCTTGAAATCACCAAGAATCTCAGCGGAAGTGAAGTCGTACATGCCAATGATCAACGAGGAGTTCGTGCCACTCAGAAATTTAGTCAACGTGGCCAGGCCGGCGTCCGGGCTCACCGCGGTTGTCACCCTCGCGGTCACCTCGACTGGCTGCAGCGGCGGGCAACCCACTGGGTCATAATCTAGCTTAGGTTTAAGCTGGTGCGCAGCCAGTGCCCTGGCACTGGCGGGTTGAGCCTTTGTTTGAGCCGCGAGCTTCTTTTGGGTTTCGCTGTGTGCGCTATTCAGCAATTTGCCGCTCGGCAGTTCGCGTTCGAGCGGCCAATCAGGCTCCGCATCCTCCGGTCGGCGATATGTCTGGCTGATCTCAGCTGCAAGTGGATCGATGGCGCGCAGGCGCTGATAGGAATTCGCTTCGCGCACGTCTACCGATACGCCGCCAATACTCTCTGGAAGCGCTTCGCCGCGAGGCAGACCTGCCGAAGGCTTCTTGGTATGGACAGTGGCAACGATGGCACGCCTGCCAGTCAATTGATGGCCCGTGATTTCATACCCGGGCCGAACTGTCAGCACGCCGTATTTGCTCAAGCGGGGCAAGTTGTCTGTGATTGTTCGATCGATTTTTCGGTCGTCGCGGCTGGCCATGTCTTCATCGCCCCCTTGCCACAGCGTTGCATGACGCTTCGCTTACAGTTGCAAAACACGTGAGTGGGAGTTACGCGCGCGGCGGGTCGTGGCCACAATAACGTTCATTGGGCTTGCTTAAGGTTGTGTTTATCTGAGTAGTGCAAGTCGCGCAGAAACTCGGCGCGCACTGTCTGGTGGAATGCGGAACGTATGCTTCGCCAGCGCTGTTTGTTGTGATTAGCGACGATGAACGTCACGCCATAAATATGAATATGGCGCATGATGATTTTCCGGGTTTGGGAAGTTCACGCGCAGGGCGGCTCTGCAGAAAGCAGAGGCATTTCTGCATCCGTCTGTGCGTCGGCGGCACCATGCTCAAGAAGCGCAACGGGTCGGGCTTCACCGAGACCACTTGGTTCGATGGCGACGGCCTGCGCGCCGATGGCGGCGGCTCGACCGGCGGCGGCGTGAGCGAGGTGATCGCGCGTCCGACCTGGCAGAAGAACATCGCGATCGCCTCGGTCAATCCGCATGCGCGGGCCGGCCGCTGCGTGCCCGACGTCGCCGCCGACGCGGCCGGTAGCACCGGCTACTTCATGGTGTCGCAGGGCAACCCGCAGGTCTCCGGCGGCACCAGCGCGGCTGCGCCGCTGTGGGCCGCGCTGCTGGCGCGGCTGATGGCGAATGGCAAGACGCTCGGCTTCTTCACGCCGCTGCTCTACCAGGTGAACGCGAAGACCGCCCGCCAGCCGCTCGGTGCCGCCGCGCTCACGGATATCACCACCGGCGGCAATGCGACCGCCGCCGCGGGCGGCTACAAGGCCGCAGCCGGGTATGACGCGGTCACCGGCTGGGGCAGCCCGAACGGCGCCAACCTGATGAAGCTGCTGTAACGCAAACCGGAAGAGCAGACGACGCGGCGCGCGTCACGCACCCACACCGAACGAAGTCGTGCTAACGCCCCGGGCCGGGTGACATTGTTGGAACGGAGCTAAGCGACCGCGATGTCGCCGATGGGTCTTGGCTGTTCTCTAATTCCGGGCCAGGGGTCAAGCTCTCCATGAACATCCTTGCCGGGTTCAGGGTTCTCTCCGCGGTAGGGGCGTGCCCTCCGCATGATGGCGTAAGATGACGCTGGTGGATCAATGTGTGAAGCGCGTTTTGCTCTTTCGAGCATCGCAAAGCCTGGGGCGATCGCACCAACGCCAGCGTCCCGGCAGGGACGTTCGTTTCCCGCTGGTCGGCGGGAACTCGGTTGTCCTGCTATGCAGGCTGATTAGCGGCCTCCTTTGATGACCATTTGAATTCGGTGCCTTCGATCCACATTCGGTGCAGAATGACGGCAAGCTTTCGAGCGACGGCAACCTTGGCTTTGCGCAGCCCGCTTCGCTTCGCAAGCCGGATACCCCAGGCTTTAAGCGTCGACCACTTTGCTACGCGGGTGAGCAGGACATTGGCTGCCTCGTAGAGGTAACTTCGCAGCATCTTATCGCCGCATTTCGAGATTCGGCCCGTCCAGTCGATCTCGCCGGATGCGTATCGTCGGGTCGTCAGTCCGACATAGGCTCCGACGCTTCTCGACCTCTTGAAGCGAGTGGGGTCATCGATCGTCGCAAGAAAGCAAAGAGCCGTGATTGGACCGACGCCAGGTGCTGTCATGAACCGTCGAACTTGGGCATCATTGCGAGCCAGCCGCATCACCTTGCGGTCGAGGTCCGCAATCTCCCGCCCGACAGCCTCGCGTGCCTTGAGCAGCGGCTCTACCGCGGCAGCGATTTTGTGGCCGAGCCTCGGCGAGCTCCGCGGCGCGCACGGCAAACACATTCATTTTTGCCCGGCCGATGACGAGCCCGAGATTCTTGAGGAGACCGCGGATCTGGTTCTCAAGATCCCGCTTGATCTTGACGAGCAGAGCTCGGCTTACAAGAAGGGCTTTGATCGAGTGACTGTCGAGATCTTTGACGCGGACCTCCTTGTACCATCCACACTGCATGATGCGCGCAATGCCCACGGCGTCGTTACGGTCGCTCTTGTTGATCTGCATCTTCAGAACTGCCTTCGCATGCCTGGCATCGATGCAGATGATAGGCAGCCCCATCTTATTCAGCTCAGTCCATAACCACGTTGACGTCGCTCCCGTCTCAAGCCCGATCCTTGTGACATTCGGCGCATGCGATTTGATGAATGCCGTGATTGTCTCCGGGTCGGATGCAACCACCCCTTCGCGCTCGATCTTTCCTGTCCCATCAACAATGCAGATTGCTGTCAGCTTCAGCGATACGTCCAATCCGACATAGTGCTCCATTGCGGTTCTCCATGATTGCAAGGCCCATGACGCGGGCCTCGTCGATTCCTGGAGAGCTGATTCCCAGAGCCTGGGTATGGCTCGAACCCGGAATTACCCCATGTGTGAAAACACTTTGGCGCGCGATTGCGACAGCATAAACGTTTCTCAGAGAAACGTGGTGATTATTGTACTTCAAATGGGATGCTGGGAGTTGGGCGATTAATGGATAATTCGACGTTCTTCTTCTTACAAATAATGACTGCAACTAACGTAGTCTTTTACCAGTCGCGCTACTTGTAGTTTTATCACTCTCTTTGATGGCTACACTGGAGAAGTTTTGGTCTGCAACGTCGAGGTAAGGCCATGAAGAAATTTCATCCTGCATTCGTCGCGTTGACAATCATCGGCTCGATCGTCATAGCGACGGCGACCCGTGCGGAGACGCAGGACACCGGGTATCAAGGAAATGCGAAGTACGCCCATCCCTACCACTCTCAGTACGCCCATCCCTACCACTCTCAGTACGCGCGTCCCTACCACTATCGGCACGCGCGTCCCTACTACTATCGGTACGCGGGACTCTATAACTACCGCTACGCGCACCCCTACCGCTATCGGTACATGGGTTACCAGTACGCGCACCCCTACCGCTATCAGTACGCGCACCCCTACCGCTATCGGTACATGGGTTACCAGTACGCGCACCCCTACCGCTATCAGTACGCGCACCCCTACCGCTATCAGTACATGGGTTACCAGTACGCGCACCCCTACCGCTATCAGTACGCGCACCCTACCGCTATCGGTACATGGGTTACCAGTACGCCCACCCCTACCGCTATCGGTACATGGCTTACCAGTACGCGCACCCCTACCGCTATCAGTACGCGGGACTCTATAACTACCGCTACGCGCAACCTTATGTTAACGGATATACGCCCGCCTATAATTATCGATATGCGCGTCCATATGGTTACGGACCCGCGCCCGTTTATTATAACTACGCCCCCAGTGGCTACTGATACGGCGCCAATTTTGGTGTTCTAAGCACTAAGCCCCGCTTGTAAGCGGGGCTTAGTTTGCAAGAGGGAAGGTTTGAGCCGCCGACGCAGAGGGCGTCGCAAAGCGAGCTGTGTCGCTCGCGGCGAATTTGAGTGCGTCGAGCTGAGCAGATATCTGCTTTGGGCGACAGCCTGATCACGTTTTCCGACTCGCCGGCGCTGCGCTGACTATTACTGGCTCGGATCGGTATGATTTGATTATAGCAAGGATTTGCGACACGAGAAAAAATGGGGTTCAGGGTTGCACGACAGCAATCCTGAGCCACTCACGTTCGCTATGGGTCATTCACGACCGATGCAGTCAGTGCCCGGGCCGATCAATGTCCGTTGTTACTCCAATACCGACATTATTGTTCGGCGCAGCGAAGTGACGCTAAGGGCCAAGAAGCGACATCAGCCCGCTATTCGATGACCTCGTCGGCGAGCACGAGCAAATCATGCGGAACAGTGAGACCGAGCGCCTTGGCGGTCTTGAGATTGATAACAAGATCGAACTGAGTTGGCTGCGCGACCGGCAGCTCCGCGGGCTTTGTCCCGTGGAGAATCTTGTCAACATAGTCGGCAGTGTGCCGGAACAAGGCCGGGACGTTGGGTCCGTATGACATGAGCGCCCCGGCCCTCGCAGAAACCGCAGTCGTGAAGGTCGTCGGTAGGAGCGCATTGAGTGCGAGCGCGGTGATGCGGTCCGCGTTGGCAGCGGTCAGGGCATTCTCCACGACATAAACCGCGTCAGCCTGGCCTTTGATAGCATCGAACACGGATGCAATATCTTCTCTACGTCGAATCTCCTGTTGTGCGACCTCAAGGCCGAGCGTGCGCGCCGCAGCCTGAACGTTGACTCCTTCCTGGACGGACGCCGGATAGCTGGCGTCAAAGATGATTGCCAATCTGCGAAGACTGGGGACAATCTCGCGCAAAAGTGCGAGCCGTTTGCTTGCGCTTTCAGCCTGCTGCAGGGAGAACCCGGTGACGTTGCCGCCTGGGCGCGAAAGGTTGGCGACGAGGCCGATACCAAGAGGATCGACCGCAAGTGCGAAGACGATGGGGATGGATGTCGTCGCTTGTTTCAATATGGCGACAGCCCCTCCGTACGTGACGATGACGTCGACTTTCTGCTGCACGAACTCGGCTCCGAACTCGGCGACGCGCTCCGGCCGTCCCTCCGACCAGCGGTACTCGAAAGCGACGGTCTTGCCTTCGATCCAACCAAGTTCACGCAGTCTCTGCGCGAACGCGGTAGTCCAAGTACCCCATACCGAAACCCGATCGCCTAGAAGGGCGACCGTCGGCAGCCTGTTCGCCGGCTGCGTGCGTGCCGCAAGCGGCCACGCGGTCGCGCCTCCGACGAGAGCGATGAATTCGCGCCGTCTCATTGCCTCCCCAAGACCCACTGACAGGGTATTATTCGACCAAGACTATCACGCTGATATCCCCTAACACTATTGGGGCGGCTAGCTCGCCGATGTCTCAGTCGGGTCATTCACGGCCGAAGCATTCAGTACCCCTGTCGATCGATGTCCGTTGTTACTCCAATAGCGACAATGTTGTTCGGCGCAGCGAAGTGACGCCAAGGGCCAAAGGGAGACATGATAGGGTGCCGGCCTGGTCCGCCCCCTCGACTTCATGTCCGCCGTCCGTTCAAACCCGATGTCGACCTCGTTATTGCGCGTTACGAAGTCTCTCGCCTTTGTCAGAAGCGGGGTGTTTTCACGCCATTGGCGCCGCGTTTATGGAAAGAACAGCGAAATCAAGTGGGCCTTCGCCAATTCAGCGCAAAGCCTCGCGAAAGCGATCGCGAAAGTTGAGCAGAGCAGCTCCACTCACGGCGGCGGCTCCGATCACATAGAAGGCGGGCGCGATCGGATTGCCAGTTGCGGCGATCAGCCAAGTCACAATGAGGGGCGCAAATCCACCGACCAACACAACTGCGACGCTGTAGACCAGCGACACTGCGGTGGAGCGCAGGCGAGTCGGAAAGAGTTCCGCAAAAACCGAGATGGCCGGGCCAGCATACGCTGCCATCGCGACAGCGAAGCCCGATTGAACTGCGGCGAGTTTCAGGAGGCTCGGCTCCCTGGTGATTAGGATGAAAGCCGGATAGGTCAGTATTGCAAACGCCGACGCGCCGACGACAAGCAACGGCTTACGGCCGTATCGATCCGAAATGGCTGCGATGACGGGACTGCACACGAACAGAACTGCGCTTGCGAGCGTCGTCGCGATGAGAGCTTGCGAAAATGGCAGCCGAAGCTGACGAACCGCGAACGTCGGCATATACACGAACAAGACGTAGGCGCATGCCAGGTATAGAACGGCAATGCCGATCGCAGTGAAAAGTGAGCGACGCTCGCCCACCAGCAACCGCATGAAGGAAAAGATTGGGGCCTTAGTACGTGCCCTTAGAAACGCGTCGGGCTCCTTGAGCTTCGATCTTACGTAGAAGCCAACCGGCACAATGAGGAGCCCGAAAGCGAAAGGTAAACGCCACCCCCAGGCTTCAAGCTGAGCCTGCGTCATCGACAGAGAAACCAGCATCGTGACCATTGCGCCGAGCAGGACGCCCGCCGCTTGGCTGGCGGTCTGCCAGCTTGCGTATAAGCCTCTGCTGCCGTCCGGCGCATTCTCGACGAGAATTGCCGTTGCTCCGCCCAGTTCGCCGCCGCAAGCAAAGCCCTGCAGCAGGCGTGCAGTCACCAGCAGCACTGGGGCCCAGATCCCGATCGATGCGTAGATGGGCGCGACCACGATCAGTCCGGTCCCGAAACCCATCGTGAAGATCGTCAATGTCAGGGCGGCTTTTCGGCCGACGCGATCGGCGTAGATGCCCAGCACCACACCAGCAATGGGCCGGACAATGGCGGCGGCTCCAAACGTTCCAACCGAGAGCAGGAGGGACGTGAGTTCGTTTTCCGTCGGGAAGAACAACTTCGCAATCGTTACGGCCAGAAAGCCGTAAATCAGAAAGTCATACCACTCGAGGCTATTGCCGATCGTAGCGGCGAGCACAACACGCCGGCGCGTTACGGAGAGCGGGGCCGCGTCTGCGACTAATGTGGCGGAAGTTCCGGCCATCTGCCTGTTCCTTCCACTGCCTCAGAATTGCGGTCTTCCCGGGTCGAGCCCGAGCAACACGCGCCCGCCGAGCTCATAACTATCCGTTGATGTCGCGATATGCTGGGTGCACGCATGCACGTCGCGGAAGTAGCGCTCCAATCGGCTGCTGCTTTCGTAGAGCGACGTACTGCCGCCAGCGTTGTACATAAGATCAACGGATTGCGCGGCCGACTGCGCCGCCTGTGTGCAAGCGAGCCTCACCAACGAGCGCCGGCGCATCGATGCGGCTGCGCTGGCGGACACTTCATCCCAAAGATCGTTGACTGTCGCCAAAAGGAACGAGCGGGCAGAGCCCAGCAGAGCTTCGGCACGCCCTACAGCAGCTTGAAAAGTCGGTTTGTCACGCAGCAAGAGAGACGAAGAATAGGGGGTCTTGATCAACGGCTAGTTCAATGGCCGCATCAATCGCTGCGCGCGCAATGCCCAGCGGTACGGCGGCGATCGCAACAGAGAGCACCGTGATCATCGGCACGGCATAGAGCGTACCCGGCTGAAGCGGCGTTGCATCGAAGCACGGGATCGAATGGTCGTCACGAACGAACAGATCGGCAACGCGGTAATCATGGCTGCCGGTTCCGCGCAGGCCGCTGACGTGCCAAGTGTCGATCACCTCGACAGCGCTGGTCGGGAAAATTAGTAGGCGGATTTCTGGGGCACCGCTCGACCCACGCCGCGGTCCGTCGCGACCGTGCACGATACAGCTACCCAAGGTCCAAGTGCTGTGCAGGATGCCGCTACCGTAGGCCCAGCGGCCGGTCACTCGATGGCCGCCATCCACCGCAAACGCCTTGCCCGTCGGGTTGATCGTGCCGGCTACGACGGTGCGACCTCCGCCAAAGATACGGCGGGCGACTTCCGGTTGCAGGTATCCGGCAATGCGGCTGTAGCAGGCGGCCACGGTTGCGCACCAGGCAGCCGATCCGTCGGCCCTGGCAAGCTCCTCGATCACGCGAATGTAGTCGACGAGATTGAGTTCGGGGCCATCGAATGCTTTTGGAAGCCAAAGCGCGAATAGACCAGCCTCGCCCATGGCGTCGACGAGACCACGAGGCATCTGCCGCTCACGTTCGATGTCCGCGCGGGCGGCCTCGATTTTTGGTGCAAGCTCGCGCGCCGCTCTTATCAGGCCCGCGGCATCGGCGGGCCCTTTGGAGGTTCCCGTGTCAGCCATGGAACGCGGATATTTCGCGTAAATTTGCCGGCATGCGATCCCTCGCTGGTCCAAGGTGCCTCAGCTCAATCGCCGCGGTGGCGACTGCAAGGGTAACGCCGATGCACGGATCCCGGCAGCCGCAAAGTTGCCGGATCGCTTGGCAAGATTGCATACTCACGGTGTGTTCGATTGGAACGATCTTAAGTATTTCCTGGCGTTCGCCCGCACAGGCAGCATGCTGGCCGCGGCGAAGGCGCTTGGCGTGAATCAGTCCACCGTGCAGCGCCGTCTATCGGAGTTGGAAGATCGCCTCGGCCAGCAACTGATCGAGCGTCATCGCGGCGGCTATCGACTGACCGAGCTCGGCATGCAACTACGACCCGATGCAGAGCGCATCGAGGCTGCTGTGGCAGCGCTCGAGCGCCACTTGGCTTCGTGCCAGAAAGAGGCCACCGGCACGCTTCGCTTGACATGCCCTACCACCGTCGCGCATCGGTTGACCAGGACGCCCCTGATCGATGCCTTCCAAGCACGGCACCCCGGCTTGAGGATCGAGCTAGTGATGAGCGACCACTATCTCGATCTCGCCAAGGGTGAGGCTGACATTGCTATTCGCGCCGGTCAGTCCCCGGACGAAAACCTTGTCGGCCGCAAGATCGGCGAGACGCGCTGGGCAGTTTATGCAAGCCGCTCCTATGTCCAACGCCATGGTAAGCCACTACGAACCGAGGACATCGAGCGTCACTTCGTGGTCACGATGGACGGCACGTTGACGAATTATCGCGCCGCGCAATGGCTTCGATCAATCGCACCACACGCGACGATCGCTGCCCGCTGCGACAACTGGCCCGGCCTTCTCCTTGCGGTCAAATCCGGCGCGGGACTGACGCCGATGCCCGTCGCCGATGCGGATCGCGACAGTGATCTGGTTCGCGTGATCGACGACATCCCCGAGCTGCTGACTGCGCACTATCTACTCGCCCACCGTGATCTGCAACGCACGCCGCGCGTGCGCGCATTCTTCGATTTCGTTGCTGCGGAGATCAAAGCCTTCCGCGCGATGCTATCCGGAAATCCGAAGGAATAGGAACCTCGTTGCGTACGCTCGGCTCAACCCGTACAAATTTGGCCTGAGCGGCGTACCTGTCTCCCGCCGGGACGCCTTGACACGTGCGGTGACTTCCGCTGCGGGTCAATCGCGTCGTTTGAGCGATGTCGGTATGTCTGCTTCACCCCAACTACGGACGTATCACTGCGACGCATCGAACCGACGCGTTGGGCCATAAGGCGACATTTCCGAGCGGTGCGCAGTATGGCGGCGGTTTCTAACTCAGTCCGGCGAGCAAGGTCCTCGCCGTCTGCAAATCCGCTCGCCCAAAACCTTCGGTAAATGCGCCATATATTGGCGCAAGCAGATCGCGCGCCTCCGACTTTCGGCCGTCGTTCGCAAGCAGGCGCGCCAGGCTGACCGCGCTTCGCAGTTCCAGCATGCGGCACGATTGCTCCGTCGCAAGCGCCATGGCTTGCCTAAACACACTTTCCGCCTGCGCCGCATTGGCTGCCGATTGCGCCAGCAAAATCTCGCCGCCCAGGCGGACGATCTCCGGCTCATAAAAACGACTTGCCCCTGTTCGAACTTCTTCCGCGGCTTGATTGAGTGTGCCGATCGAGTCGGCAAAGTGGTCAGCGCGCAACTGCTGCTCGGCGATGTAAGTGAGCAACATTGGCCGCATCACCGCCGAGGAAGGGTCGTCCACCGCTTTGCGCATTTGTTCGATGCCGGCGGCAAGGTCGCCTTGTTGCGATGTCAACCAGCCGCGAAGGAACCGAGCCTGCGCGAGCGGCCAGGAAAATTTATTGCGCTCGGCGAAGGGATAGAGTTCATCCGCCACGACCCGGCATGCCTCTACATCGTGCAGTAGCAAAAATGTCAGGCTGCCCATATTCAAACCATGAGCGAGGGAGAATGTGTGACCCAACGCACGTGCATCCTCGATGCATCGTCCTACCATCCTCGCGGCCTGGTCGGGGAACCCAAGTCCCCAAAAAGTTATCGCATAAAAGCTCCGCGCGCAGACGCGGGAATCGTGCCCGCCGAAATAATACGCGTGATCGCGGTGGCGCTCCCGATCATAGAGTTGGATAACCTCCTCCGCGGCTTCCTTGGTCGCCAAAAAGTCGGTCTGCCAGAGCAATCCCGGCATCTGCGCGTGGTAGGCCTCGACCAGCAGGTCGGGGTCGTCGAGTTCGCGAGCAATCGCCACAAGGTCATCGGCCAGTCGAAACGCTTCCACGCTGCGGTTCATTGTCTCAGAAAACCAGACGCCCCAAGTGGCGAGAAACCGCTCGCGCCCATAGCCGGGCACTGTGTGACTCAGTTTTAAGGCTCTCCTGTAGTACTCTCCCGACTCCTTGGCAGTCGGGCCGATCCCAATGAGCTGCGCCAGCGCGAGCCGCAAGCAAACCTCCAGCTCCAGGCCTGAACGCTGCGGCGTTTCTGGCATGGCCATGACGAGACGTAGCGCGCTGGAATAGTGCGCGATCGATTCCTTCATGGCGAAACGCCGCAGATCGCGCTCGCCGGCCTGCCGCCAATAGTGGATTGCTTTCTCGTTCTGTCCGGCGCGTTCGAACTGCTGCGCGACCAGTTCCGGAGCCGATTTGACCAGGTCCGGGAAGCGATTTTCCAGTACGGTGGCGATGGCGGAATGCAGCTGTTGTCGCCGGGCCCGCAACATATTGGAGTAGGCGGAATCCTGAATCAGGGCGTGCCTGAAGGTATAGGTTGCGTTTGGGGGAGTGCCGCGCAGCGATACTAGCTCGGCTTCAGTGAGCCGGATCAGCGCGTCCTGCAGGACCACGTCCGGAAGGCCAGCGACGGCGGCCAGGACTTCGTAGGAAAATTCTCGTCCGATCGCGGCGCCGATCTGCAGCACCTCACGCGCCGAACCGAGGCGGTCGACGCGCGCCATCAGCGAGGCTTGCAGCGTCGTTGGAATCGCCAGTTCCTGGGTCGGCTGATCGAGCACGTAGCGGTCGCCGGTGTCGTGCAATTGCTCGCTCTCGAGAACGGCCTTGGTCAGCTCTTCGACAAAGAGTGGCACCCCGTCGGTGCGTTCAACAATTTGGTCCAGTAGTCCCGGCGGCAACTTTTTGCCGCCGGCGATGTGCTCGACCAGGACGGTTCGCTCGCGCTGCGACAGCCGATTGAGCGTCAGCATGGTGACATGTGGCAGTCCGGTCCAGGACGGCTGATATTCAGGACGGAAACTGATGATGAGGAGGATCGGTAGTGATTGCAGCCGGTCGACCGTCAGCGTCAGCAATTCGAGTGTCGTGGGATCGGCCCAATGCACGTCCTCGAACAGCATTAGGACCGGCCCGCGCCGTGTCAGCGTCTCGAGCTGCTCGATCAGCGCCGTCAGAATTTTGCGCCGCCGGATTTGCGGGTCTCTTTCGGCGGAGTGTTGGGACGAGTTGGGTTCGGCCAGTCCCAGAAGCTCGGCGAATAACTCGACCTCCACGGCGCGGCTTGGAGCTTCCCGAGCCAACAGCGTTTCAAGCTTCGCGCGTTTATCAACCATACTGTCGTCGTGGGCGAAGCCCGCGGCGTGCGCAAGCTGCGCCAGAACCGGCTGCAGCGCGCTGCCTTGATGATGCGGCTGACAGAAGTAGCGCAGGCAGGTGTAGGCATCGTCCTTGATTTGATCTTCCAGCGCCGCGATGAGGCGCGACTTGCCGATACCGGGCTCGCCGGCAAGCAGCACGACGCGGCCTTCGTTGTTCTTGATCTGCCCCCATCGTCGCAGCAGCAGTTCCATTTCTTCGCCGCGGCCAACAAGCGGGGATTGGGTCGCGGCACGGAAGGTCTCGAATCGGCTCGCGACCGTGCGCTCTCGCAGCACGCGCCAGGCGCCGATCGGTTCCTGGAATCCCTTGAGCTGCGTAGGTGCGATTGCTTCGTATTCGAACAAGTCGCCGGCGAGGCGGCGCGTGATGGCGGCGATCACGACGGTGTTTGGCGCCGCCGCCGCTTGCAGCCGCGCCGCGAGGTTCGGCGTTTCGCCGACGATGTTGCGCTCCTGCGCTTCACCCGCGCCGATGAGTTCGCCCACGACCACGAGGCCGGTGGCGAGACCGACGCGGACTTCGTGATGGACGCCGGCGGCGACCAGCTGCGAGATGGTACCGATCAGGGCAAGCGCCGCCCGCACCGCATTTTCGGCATCGGTCTCGCTCGCCTCCGGATAGCCGAAATAAACCAGAACGCCGTCGCCCATATACTTGGCGACATAGCCTCCAAAGCCTGTGACCACTTGGGTGACGCTCTTGTGGTAGTCGGCGATGACCTCGCGTAGATCTTCCGGATCGAGGCGCGTCGAGAGCGCCGTCGAACCGACAAGATCGCAGAACATCACCGTGATCTGTCGCCGTTCAGCCGATGCGGCAGCTCGTGGAGAAGCCGTCTGCGGTGCGGTCACTGCGACAGGCGGCGCCGTGGGCGCGGCTTGACCAAGGCTTATGCCGCACTGCGAACAAAACCGCGAGCCCGGCGCGTTGGCATGGCCGCAAGCGGCACAGGTCAATGCCTGCGGCATTCCGCACTGCGGGCAAAAGCGGCTATCGCCGGGAATGTCGTTATTGCAGCTCGAGCAGGCTTTAGTGTTTGCCATGGCGGACCGGATCCAGCGTGGCGGCTACTCATTTCGCCGTCAGGCGCCATAGCCATCGTATTAAGCTGAGATCAATGCCGCAAATGGCGGTCGCGAAAGGTCGCTCAGGGTCAATCGCGACCGATGCATCCAGTACCCCGTGCCGATCAATGTCCGTTGTTACTCCAATAGCGACATGATCGTTCCGCGCAGCGAAGTGCATCATACCGGCTGGCCGGCCTCGGCTTGGGTCTCGGGAAGTACGAGGCTGCATTCCGCGAGAATGACATAGACGAGACGGTTCTTCCGAGCCTGCGATCAGCAATCGGTGCGGCAGTAAGTCCTTCGGCGCTCATTCTCAAACTCTCCAATGAAAAGGCCGTCACCGGCCGACTGGGGTGAAATCGCCTTAAGTATTTCAATAAGCTGCGAGGCAAATTTTTCATTTCTCCTTCTGGATCATGTTCTAGGCTGCCGTCGGAGTGGAAGCTGAGGAGCACCAATATGCTGCGTATCATGTACCGGGTCTGCGGCCCGGCATTGCCCGCCGCACTTCTACTGATTGGAATGAGCACAATGGGGATCACAGACGCTGCCGCTCAAGGCAGCCCAGAGGCGCGCCAAGCTTGCACGCCGGATGCGATGCGGCTTTGTTCGGAGTTCACTTCGGACGTGTCTCAAACCACGAAATGCATGATGGCAAAGCGGGGGCAGTTAAGCGCGGCGTGCCGGATGGCGATGGCACACGGGACTTCCCACCGCGCGTCTCCGCGTTACTATCTGCACTACAGACATTGCACGCACGGCTACTGCCGCTGATTTCCTGATCTCCTGCCGGAGCCCAAGCACGCGCGGGCCAGCTAACTTGTTGCGCGATGGTACCTGAATTCGCCGGAAATACCTTCCCGGTAACATCCATAAGCTGGAAGAGGACCCGTTCGCTTCGAGGTCGTGCTCGACCGTGGGCTGGAGGACGACTGGTTCGCCTGGACCTTTATCGTCGCGTTCTCGGTCATCTGCGCGGTGGCATTTGTGCTGATGATTCCGTGGGAGATGAGCCGCCGCAATCCGATGATCGACCTACGGATGGTCGCGACGCGCCAGTTCGGCGCCACTTCCTGGTGATGCTCGCGACCGGCGCCATCCTGCTCGCCACCACCCAGTTCCTGCCTCAGCTGGTGCAGCAGAATTTCGGCTACACCGCCACCTGGGCCGGCCTCCTGATCTCGCCAGGCGGCCTCGTCACCATGCTGATGATGTTCGTCGTCGGCCGTCTCGCGGCCAAGGTGCAGCCCAAATATCTCATCGTCGCTGGCGCGATGATCATCGCGATCTCCATGGACGAAATGACCAACGTCTACGGCGATCTCGGTTTCTGGTACATGGCGCGCTCGCGGATGTTGCTCGGCGTCGGACTACCGCTGATCTTCGTGCCGATCATGGCCGCCATCCAAGACCGACCAGGCCTCGGCCCTGATCAACGCAGCGCGTAACACCGGCGGCTCGATCGGGGTCTCCATCGTCTCCAACGTGCTGACACACCGCCAGCAGTTCCACCAGAGCCGGCTGGTCGAAAGCGTGCTCCCGTCGAGCGTCCAATATCAGGACACGCTTCACCGCATGACCGACTATTTCGTGGCCCAGGGCAACTCGCTGCTCCAGGCGCAGCAGCAGGCCATCCAATGGATCGGGCAACAGGTGCAGGCACAGGCCTCGTTCCTGGCCTACATGGATGCCTTCTGGGTGCTGATGCTGATTTCGCTCGCCGCCATCCCGCTGGCGCTAAGCCTGCGCAAGGTCAAGCTGGGTGGTACTGTCCACGTCGGCCATTGAGCATCGTCCCCATGGAGGCATAGACGCCCAAGAGAGCCGTCCATGTCTCAAATGGGTCATTTTCGACCGGGTCGAGACAAGCGGCAGGTCCTGCCATGTCTGCTGTGCACCCAAAAGCGGAAGTAAAATTGTGCATTAGCGGTGATTCAAACTCCCGAACCGGGGCCTCGAATCATGCGCTACGACTTACCGACTATGAATGGACCGTCATCAAGCCGTTCCCTACCGAACAAACCGCGCGGCGTGCCGCGTGTGAATGACCGGCGGGTCGCGCTGGTCGATACCATCAACCCGCAAAACGCTTATTGCGTCGGCCGTGCTCAACGGCATCTTTTGGGTCTCGCGGTCAGGTGCGCCATGGCGTGATCTGCCTGACAACCGTGGCTATGACGCCGATTGGATTAGGGCGCTCGCTTCCAAAAGGGGCGTTTGGGCGAACATTCCACCGAGATGCAATCGCAACGAGCCCACCTGCTTCAGCCCGCACCTGTACCGTGCGCGCAACTTGCTCGAACGGTTCTTCAATAAAATCAAACAGTGTCGGCGGATCGCGACGCGCTACGACAAACTCGCGGCCAACTACCTGGCCTTCGTTCAGCTCGCTTCAATAGGGCTGTGGCTACGTGTTAATGAGTCCACGTCCTAGCTAGTCTACAATCTTCGGGTCGCGGTTTTACAGCGCGACAAAAAACCTTTAGTGCCCGTGATCGCGCTTAGAGCCGTTTGACAATGCAAGTTCTTGAAATTGCTACGCCCTGGCACAACTCCCGGGCCCACCATATAATAAAATCAATACCTTATCAGGATCATTGGCGTCACTGGCGGCACCAATTGGCGACAGTCGCGAATAATGAAAAGCAGGCGTGGCGCGGACGAATAGCCGGGGAAACGGTCAATGCCTCGGCCGAACTCAGCAACTTGATTTGGAGCAGCTGACTCTTAATCAGCGGGTCCAAGGTTCGAGTCCTTGTGCGCCCACCAATCATTTCAAAGGCTTAGTTTGAACAGAACCAGACCCGCTTTGACCAGTCGGGCGGTCAGTCGGGAAAGTTTGTTCGCCTTTCAGCCCCTCAAGCTTCCTGATCGCGTTCTCGGCGAGTGCCGGATCACGGTGCAGGTAATGCGCATCGAGGATCGATCGGACATCGCGTAGTGAGTGCCCGGTGATGGTCGCGATTTCAGCCTCGGTGCAGCCGGCGATCGCCAGCCGAGTTACAGCAGTGCCGCGCAGATCATGGAACGTCAGGCCGACGACGCCGACACGCTTGCACGCCTTGCCCCACGATGCGCGGAAGCCGTCCGATGTCCACGGCGCGCCGGCGCTGTTTGTCAGGATGATCGTGCTGCGCTTCGGCGTGGCGTCGAGCGCGGCCTTCAATGGGGCACCGACAGGGATGGTGACACGTGCCCCGCCCTTACCCTGCCGCAAGCGAATATGCTTGCCGTCATAGGCAGACCACGGCAGGCGCAACAGATCGCCTTGTCGCTGCCCGGTCCACAGGGCCAGCAACAGCGGTAGATGCAGATGCGCCGGTGCCGATCGCAGGAAGGTTGCTTCATCTTCCACGGTCCAAATGCTGTCGCTCCGACCGCTGCGATAGAGGCGGCCGCCGCGCTCGCACGGATTGGTGCTGATCAGGCCACGGTTACAACTCCAAGACAGCACCCGCGCTAAAACCGTCCACGCATAGTCGGCTTGGCGCCGCCCGCTGCTGACGGCGATCTGGTCGCGCCACGCCATGAAGACACCGCGGGTCCGGCGATCAGATAGCGCCGACAACGGGAAGTCGCCGAAGCTGCGCTCGATGCGAGCGATCAGCGGAACGTAACTGCGGCGCGTACTATCGGCGAGCGATCTGAAATCCTCGCTGTCCTGGTATTGCCGCAGTAGACCGAACAGAATTCCAGTCGGCGGTTTGATCTTCTGGGCGACGGCTTCATTGTAGCTGGCAATGAACTCCGCCGTTCCCGGCTGGCCGTGCAATGGCGGACCGCCCTTCCAGGCGTACCAATAAGTTCTGAAACTGCCGTCAGCGAGGCGCTTGCGCTTCGAATTGAGGCCCTTGAGTCTAACGCGCATGCTTAGCCATCCATTCGTCCAGGGCGCTCACTTCAGTGGCGCTGGGCTTGTCGTTGACCAGTATAACGAAGCCGCCGTTCCGGTCGACTTTCACACCCGTCACTACGAATCCGGCGCCGGCCATAGCCTTCGCCGCGCGCTTGATGTCGGCAAGCTTGAAAGTTGATGGAGCCCGACTCACGTCGTCGCCCCTCCCCGCGACGCTGCACTCCGGCTTCTCGCCGTGGTGGCCGCGGGCTCGGCCGCAGGTACGGCTTCGCGAGGCGGATGATTTGGGGGCGCCGGTGCTCATGCCGACACCGAATATTACCGCGATCGCGGGCCCAGTAAACACTGGCCGATGAAATTTATCTGTTTACTGGGCCCGCGAGTCATGCCGCGTCTTTGTGTTCGAGAGCCGCGGCCAAGGCTGTTGGGCAAAGTCCAGTCTTCCGGCTTCCAGCTCACAACAAAAAACTTTGATCTGAGAAACCGCCACGGCCAAGCCGGTGTCACGCAATTCGCGGGTTGCACCGGGCAATGGGGGCAGACTATGTCTGCCACGAGCATTGGCGAGCAGATCAGTGACGCTGCGATGATTGCAATGGACGGTGTCGGGCGCATCCTGGCCAAAATGCACGACGCGCCGAAAATCGACCTTGGCCGCCTGGAGAAGATCGATCGTCAGCTGCTGCTGTATGAGCTACAGCAGTGCGAACGCAAATACCTGAGGCTTAGAAACCCAAGTCTTCATCTGACCAGGCCGGGGCTGAAAAGGCTCAAGGACCTGCGCGGATTGCTGCACGACCCAAAGCTGCCCTGGCGCCTGCTTGGCGTGGATGATGCTGTCGGCACGCTCACAAGCAAGCTGGACGCCTTCCTGGCGGGTCCGTTGACGCCGCTGGATGCTAACCCGAAGGAGCTGCTGGTCGGCCAGGACTTGGCGTTTGTTTACAGGAAATTCTTGGGTGCACGGCCGCGGCTGTCGCGCAACCCCCGCAAGTACAAGGTCTACGATACGCCGTTCTTCGTCTTTATCCGCGCCGTGCAACTCGAGATGGAGATCGAGCCCTCCCCCAACGGCACCATCGCCCGTTACCTCGACGACCGGGGGCACAGACGCGCCAACCGCAACTACTGACGCGCCCTATACGGCGGAAATATTCCTTTCCGCCGCATACCAATCGACGCCCGCCCACAGATAGTAGGTAGCCTTCGAACAACGGAGGCTATCTCGATGAGCAACAATGTTGAGTGGTTGGATGCCCCGCAATTGCGCAAGCGCTACGGCAATAAGTCCAACACGACCATCCAGCGCTGGTTGAGCGACGCGGGGCTGCAGTTCCCCAAACCTGTCGTGATCCGCGAAAAACGCTACTGGCGCGTCGGCGAGCTCGACAAATTTGACGCGCGCATGGCTGCACAAGGCATCCTCTTAAGGCGCCACGCACGTGCTGCCGAGAACCTCGAGCAAGAACCTGTCGCTCGCGGGGCCATACCACCCGGAGAGGCAGCATGAACACCACGCCTGAACATCGCTCTTCACAAGAACTTAAGCTTCAGAATTCAGCAGGCGACGGCAAGGGCAATGGTTCTGCCAGTACTGTCGCCATCGCCAAGCCAAGCGGTTTCGACTTGAATAGATTTAAGTCGAAGCGGGCCGACGCCATCGCAAACGTTGACACCTTGCAGACGGGCTTGCCGATCAGCAGCATGTCTCAAGCGAAAGACTTCGTGCGGCTGCACCCGGACGAAGCCTATTGGTCGCCTGAGCTGTGCTTCGTCATGGTTCCAATCAAAGGCGCCAAGCGCGACAGCCTGCATCTTATCGAAGAAGACCTGGCACTGCGCTTCCTTCCGAGCGGGAAGGTTCTGCGGTTTCGCTTGGCGTTGGCGGCAGAGCCTCAGGACGTGTTCTTCCTCTGCCGCATCCCGACGCGGAACCTGGACAATTCCTGGAACCGAGACTCCCTTGTGGGGTGTGAACAGGCGAAGGCGTTGTGGACTCAGGCCACAAGCCGTGGAGAGGAAGGCGTCGATGGGTACCTTCTCCAGGTCGCTCGCGACCCCGACGCCTTCCCGGAACCGAAATGGCCGGAACAATCGCTCAACGATCTCATTGATCGGGCCTTCGCCGGCCGGATGATTGTCAGCGAAACTCATCCGGCATTACTGCGTCTGATTGGCGCCAAGCAGTCCGTGTCGTGAATGGCAACTTTGGGCGCATCCTCGTTGCGGACTTCGAATATGAAGTCCGCGACGGTGATCTTCCACACGTGTTGTGTATGGTGGCGTACGAGTTGGACGAGCATCTTCAATACGTGCGCACGATTCGGAAGTGGCGCGGTGAGTTCGGGTCAACACCACCGTTCGAAATCAGAGACGATACGCTTTTCGTCGCCTATTCAGCATGGGCGGAGATGACTTGCTTCAAGGTACTGGGTTGGACGTTCCCCACTCACATCTTCGACCTGCACACGACCTACCTCGCTGCCTCGAATGTTCTCCGGCCTCAGGTTGACGAAAAAACGACCTACCGCCGGCCGAAGAAGGATTTGGCCTCAGCGTGTCGCGCCTACCGAATAGAAGGCTGGGAAGGCATCGACAAAGGCACCATCGCCCAAGACATCGGCGAAGGCCGGTGGGAGAGGCACGGCAAGGCGGCAGTTTTCGAATATTGCGAAGAAGATGTGCGCATGTCGGCGAAGCTGCTGCGCGCTCAACTCGTTGGCAACCGGACTTATCCTGCTACCGATGTTGAGCGCATTCTGCATTGGTCGAACTACAGTGCAAAGTCCACTGCACTGATTCAGGCGGCGGGAATGCCGATAGACGTGCCGCTGTGGAACTTGGTGCAGGAAAACAAGGCTGCGGTCATCGGCGAACTGCTGCGGCAATTCGACCCCAGCCATGGCAGCGATGAGCCGATCTACACGCCCGACGGCCAGTGGAACTACGCCCGGTTTGAACGCTGGCTGATGAGCATTGGCGTGACGGCGTGGCCCCGACTTCCTAGCGGTCAACTCGACATCTCCGGTGATGCCTTCCGCCAAATGTATCGCGTGCCGGGAATTGAGGGACTGCACGCGCTACGGGACAGCCTTGGCGTGATCGTGCGGGCGAAGCTTCCGATTGGACGTGATGGACGGAACCGTCCCAGTCTTTTCCCGTTTTGCACCGCGACCGGGCGCAACGCGCACGCCAAAAGCTTGTACAACGCACACGCCGGCATGCGTTCCTTCATGGTCTTTCCGGCGGATAAGATCGGCGTCTACCTCGACTGGCGGACCCAAGAAGTCGGTGTCGCCGCGGCGCTGTCCGAAGATCAGAAGCTGATCCAGGCGTATGCGGCGGGTGATGTCTATCACGCACTCGCGTTCACTTGCGGATATACCAAGGACCCAGATCCGCAGCATTGGAAGAAGAACAGTAGCGAGATGCGCAATCAGATGAAGCGGCTTCAACTCGCGATCAACTATGGTATGGGCGTGCCGTCGCTGGCGAAGGGTTTGAACAGTCACACGCTCATTGCCAGCAACATCATCGAGCAGCACCGACGCGCATACCCTCGCTTTTGGCAGTGGCGTGACGAGGTAGTAAACACCGCAATGCTGCGTCGGGAGATGCGCTCGGTGTTCGGGTGGACACTTCGGATAAGCACCAGCCCGAACAAGCGTACGCTGTATAATTTTCCCATGCAGGCGAACGGCGCCGAAATGCTGCGGCTTGCCGCCTGGCGGATGTGCGAGGCCGGCATCGTCCCCTGCATGTTGATCCACGACGGCATCCTTCTCGAGGCTCGTGACGCGGAGCAGGTTGAGCACGCCAAGGGGATCATGCGTGATGCCGGCCGGGAGGTGTGCGATGGGCTCGAGATCGGCGTCGATACAGATCAGGAACTGCACAAGAGTGCCAGATACCGCGACAAGCGGCCGGTGGCCGCGAAGATGTGGAACACGATGATGCGCACACTGCAGGGTGTTGGAGCGTTGCCGGAAGGCTCGATCCCATGACGTACGTACGCCGTTACGGCAAAAAAATTGCTGTCGACATTGTCAACACTGGCGCGCAGCCGAACAAGCGCAGGCCATTCGTGGTGCGGTTCGTGAAGCTGCCCGACTTCTGGATTGAGCGATTGGAGCGGTCCAAAAATCCGGGAACGTTTAAGCTTGCCCACCGCATACTGAAGGACGCGTTCAAGCGTCATTATGTAGGCGGAGAGATTGTCCTGTCCACCGAGGCTACAGGTCTATCCCGTAAGGTACGAATCAAAGCGGTGAAAGAGTTAGTCGGATTGGGACTGATCCAGATTGAACAGAGCGGCAATCAAGCAGTGAGAGTCACGAATCTATTAATGAGAGAAGAAGAGAAGAAAGAATAGGCCCCTGTTGGGTCTCAGAGGGAACGCCGCGTACCCTTAGTGGACACGCAGCGTACCCGTAGCGGCACGTCGCCGTCTGCACGAGGTCGCGGCCCGCTCCGCCAAAGCGTCCATCCACGGCCGGCCGGATGCGAAGTGCGAGAATTGGTAAATGACGACGATAACGAGGTACCCGGACCCCCGACACAAATCCTTTTCTTAAGCCCGCGAGCCTGCCTTATTTGCACCCGTGACATACGCAAAGACTGGGCCAGGTTCGGGTGACGCGTGATGCCTCGTCCACGTCAGCGCGTCCGTCTGGAAGCCGGGTCAAAGCTCGACATCAATCGGCTTGCTCGACTCGGTTTGATTAAGCCAGGCGCCACCAGCGGGCCGGTCTGCATCGTGTGGAGCAATCGATATTATGATCGGGAAATTGGGTTTGGCGTCATCACGTCAGACCTTACAGGACCATGCGAAGGGTGGTTCCGCATCCAGAAGGGTAGCCTGGACCAGAAAATCTATTTGGTTGCTCGCCCGCGTCACTTCGGCGGTCGGCAATGGTTCTTCATCTGCCCTCGCACGGCCCGGCGAGCGATGGTGCTTTGGATGCCACCGGGAGCTCGTTCCTTTGCCTCTCGCCAAGGCTGGGGTGGCCAAGTCGCCTACTCCTCACAATTCTTGACGCAGTTTGATCGTGCTCACCGGGGCGAGCTGAGGATCAAATCGCGGCTTTGCTTGCTCGGCGGTTTTGCTCCGGATGAATGGGACCTCCCGCCTAAACCAAAATGGATGCGGTGGTATACCTACAATCGCGCTGTCGAAAAATTCGATCAGTACGAGGGCGTGCTGGATCGGCGCCTGGCCACGGCTTGTGCGCGGCTTATGAAGCGCTTCTGAAATTTTCCTACGTTCGAAATCAAAATTTAGCCTACTGATTTCGATACAAAACACGCCAATGACGCGCTACATCTCAACTTCACCTTTCTACCGCGAAGTTGGTCAAAGATTTGCGTCGGAATCAATTACCGTTAGGCATCGCTCGACCTTCGAGCGTGTTTGTTCGAGCGTGTTTGTCTGTCGTGGTCGCGCACCTAGTCTCGCATGGTCGGCGAGCGCAGGTAGATCGCGTTCGTCTCGGTGCAACTTGCCAGGTATTCCGCCCGAACAGCCGCCGCATTTTCTTGGCGATCGACCAGTGTGTGGTGTAATCGCACGTCGGCCGGCCAGTGCGTGTCGGTCCCGCGCGCCGTTTCCCGCTCAAAATCGGCACTGCCGCCCCCGGCTGGTATCCGATGAAAAGGATAGGAGGCCGGAAGAGCGGTGGACCGTATAGGATCTTGAACCCATAATATCGTGGATTTCTCTGCACTTCGCTTCGGCCGTTTGTACGGCTCCCGGATGGCCTGTCATTCCGCAGATCCGAGTTCGTCAAAGCCACCTCCTTCCGTCAGGCAGGCCAGAGCTTTTCTAATTTTCAAACGACGGCGATTCCTGCGCAAGCCTGAGCGGCGCCGAGCACCGTGGAATCGCCGGTCGGGCGGTTCCCCCTGCCGCCAAGCCCTCTGGGCAGCCCGGTCGCCCCGCCGGGCATGGGACGCCCGGCATGTCGCTTAACATTTTCCTTTATGACTGACCGGAAAATGCTTATTATCCGGTCCATCGCTCTCGTGGAGTGGGGAGAAAGCCAATGACTGCGCACCTGCGGGTAATTAAGCCGCGCGCCGTAAACCGGTCAGTTCCGGTGCGACCTGCCAATGCCGAGCTTCGGCCGCGCGAGTATCTGACCCCGACCGAGGTCGAGAAGCTGACCAAGGCCGCCCGCGGAGGCCGCTACGGCCACCGCGACACCACGCTGATCCTGATCGCCTACCGGCACGGGCTGCGGGCTGCCGAGATATGCGATCTCGAATGGTCGCAGGTGGAATTCGGGCGATCGGCGTCGCTGCATGTCCGGCGTGTGAAGAACGGCAAACCCAGCGTCCATCCGCTCCGCGGCGATGAGATCAGGGCATTGCGCGAGCTACGCCGGCAATTCCCGGACAGCGCCTTCGTGTTCGCCACCGAGCGCGGCGGGCCATTCACCACCGACGCGGTCAACCGCCTCATCAAGCGCATCGGCGCACGCGCCAAGATGCCCTTTCCGGTCCACGCGCATATGCTCCGCCACGCCTGCGGCTACGCCCTGGCCAACGCAGGTCACGACACACGCGCCCTCCAGGACTGGCTCGGCCACCGCAACATTCAGCACACCGTCCGCTACACGGAGCTGTCGCCGACGCGGTTCAAGGATTTTTGGCGGGAGTAAGCGTCACGCAGGACATCGTCGGCAGGGTTGCAGCCACCAACGAGGTTTCAAGGGTGTATCATGATATTGCGCGTCGCTTCGGCCAAAAAGGAGGAGCGCAATAAATTCACACTTCAGATAAAGCTTCTGTGCCCAACGAAAGGGGTGCGATGACTAAGGGTGGGCAATTTAAGACGGTCGCCGTCGCAGCCTTGGTGGCGCTCGTGTGCATGGCCAACAAAGCGAGCGCCGCGCAGTGCGGAGGCACGGCGTCTGGCTTCGAGGCGTGGAAGACGCAGTTTGCCGGTGAAGCGCGGGCAAGGGGCGTTAGCGCCTCGGCCATCGCAGCCTTGATGGCGACTTCTTATTCGACCGCAACTATTGCGGCCGATCGTGGCCAAAGGAGCTTCAGTTTGTCGCTCGATCAGTTTCTCGCTAAGCGCGGCGGCTCGGCCATCGTCGCGCGCGGGCGCGCGCTCAAACAATCTGATGCCGCACTCTTCGCGTCCCTCCAGCAACGGTTTGGTGTCCCGCCGGGGCCGCTCCTGGCGATTTGGGGAATGGAGACGGGCTTCGGGAGGTCGCGAGGGAATCAGAACGTTCTGTCGGCGGTGGCGACTCTCGCCTATGACTGCCGGCGGACTGCCTACTTCACCGAGCAGCTCTACGCTGCTTTGACGCTGATCGATCGTGGGACCCTCTCAGCAGCCTCGCGCGGCTCCATGCATGGTGAGGTCGGCCACACACAGTTCCTGCCCAAGAACATCTTGAACTACGGCATAGGCGGAAATCTCGACGTCGCTGGCAATGCGCTGGCCTCGACGGCAAATTTTCTTAAGGCCCATGGCTGGCGAGCGGGCGCGGGATACCAGCCCGGCGAAGCCAATTTCCTAGCGATCCAGGCATGGAATGCGGCGCCGGTCTATCAGCGGGCCATAGCAGTTATTGGCCAACAAATTGACGGAGGAGGCGGCACGTCGGCGAGACGTTGAGGGGACAAAGGGATTGCATCAGGGCGAACGAAGAATTTGAGGCCAGGCGCCGGGCGGGCCGTCTTTCGAGCGTGCGGTTGCACGTGCACAGCGGAGCGACGGCACCTTGGGTTTACGGCTGTCAGCAACATTTAGGTTCCTGAGCCCCTCAGATTTAACCAAAGCCTGCTGCCGAACCGGTTTCTCAAGCTATGAAGACGGAGAAGACAAACGGTGAATCCACGCCGCCAGCAATCACTTCATTCTCTCCCGCGCGCAGTGGCGCATCGTCACCGCGGAAGTGATCTCCGATGGGCTGGCCGTTGACGATCGTTCCAAGCGTGCTGCAGAGGTCGCGCACATAATAATTGCCGTCGCGCTTCTCGATCATGAAATGGTTGCGCGACAATCTGAACGGGGCGGTGTCATCGAGTTTGAGATCTGGCTGCAACGGCGGCAGCCCTTCCCGTGCGACAGACCCCCGGCCAACGACGAAAGGCAGATCGCCGAGCCCGAGTTGATATTGGAACTGACGCCTCAACCACGGATTCTTGGCAGCGAGATACGCACTATTGACTGACTCTACAGGCGTTTGACTGTCGGCGTCCTTGCGGGTCGCACGGGCTCGGCCGCTTCGTCTTTCATCGTTGACGATGCGATCGTCGGCCTCGCGCAGCCGCCGACTGAGGCGCTCGATCAACTCGCGAACGGCCCGCGGCGAGCCTGCGATCTGATCGAAGAACTCGGTCGGCGTGAGGATTTCTACCTCGACCTCGCTGGCGGTTCGAGCGGTCGCATTGCGGGGGCGGTTTTCCACAACGCCCATCTCCCCTATGAACTGCCCTGCGACAACCGTGCCGAGAAGGATGGGGTCGCCATCGAGTTCCCGGAGTATGTCGATGGCGCCGCTAAGGAGGCGAAAAACACTGTCCGCCGGTTCTCCCTCTCTGAAGAGGACTTGCCCTTTGGCAAAGTGCGCGCGATTCACTGAGGTCCTCTCAATTGGAATAGGAGGCGAACCCGACGAGGGCCAACTACCTACCCACTGCCGGCCGGCGTGGAAAGCCGCTACAGTCTGAGGGAGTGTTAAATGTGAGTCATTCACGAGCCGACGATGACGATGACAATGACGACTAGCCGCATCTAGCGACGGTTACGACCGATACAAAGGAATAACTGTTTCGATGACAGTGATTATTCCGTCGTCGTGAAGACCAGGGGATCTCCCCCGAATCCATGGAGATGGGAGATCTATCGAGCCGGGAGATCGAGCCCGATAGGGCAGTCGCCGAGCTTTTTTCGCACTATGGCGGCGGCCAACAAAGCAGGGAAAGCGGCGCTGAAGCAGTTGTTGAACAAGCTCAACACTTAGCGATTGCTCTCAGGAGGATCAGGTTTGATCCTTTAGATTTGCCTATGTTGTTTTCTGAGGTTTCACAAGCGACGCGGGTGTGCTTTTCACTAAAGACTATCGGATATCGCGCGCGGCCATCATTCCCCACGCGGTCGTGATGGAAGCGCGCTAGATTCGTTACGCGCTCGAACAGTCACAAATTCTTATTGCGCGATGACGTTTGGGACGCGCCAGGCGTGTGCGATGTCACTCCTGAGCTGACCGCTGCCGCGTGCGGAGTTAGCTACCACGTGGACGCAGTGGAGATACGTGCCGTCCAGGTAGAAGTAATCGAAGGCTGCCAGCGCGACCAAAGCTGTCGCCACATCGCGGTTACATGCAGATATTGAAGCGACGATTGTTTGATCAAAGCTTAATGAAAGCGAGCCAATCGCAGTCGACGCACGAAGTGGAAGGAGATGCCGATGACTGCTAGGCCAATTCCGATAACGAAAAAGGTTATCGGCGCCTGCTCATTGGAAGCCTGCTTACGGCTGCGGACAACCCTCTCTATGTAGTCGTCGGGCACCGAAGCGGCGGGGTCGGCAGCCGATACTGCGTGTGCCTTGATTCTGGGCACTCCATCCATGTCAGCTGCGTCGACTGCTGCCGCTTGGGCGTTAGTTTGTGACGACGCGCTTGTTTCCTGAGCGGGTCGCTCTGGAAGTGAGTCGGCGACCTTTCCTTCGTCTGCGCTTTGTTGAATTGTCGCGCTGGTTGCTGGCGCATCATTTTGCGTGGGGGGCGCGGTCGGGACATTGGTCTCCCCTCTCGTGCTTGGTTGAGTAGCAGGTACTTCTTGCACAATTGAGCCGACCGGTGCGGTGTCAGCGGCAGGCAGAGATGGAGTGCTATCTTCAGCGCTATCACTTGGTCGTGTTGACTCGAATAGAGCAGACCCTGCGCGCGCGGGCTGACCGTAAGTTGTTGTCGCCCGTTCCGCCGTTGGTTGCGCCGACCTTCCGAGCGCACGCAAATACCAGCATTTACGTTGCGTAGGCAAATCCAACCGGTAGTACCACCAGCTGCCATTCGGGGCAGGCGAATTCGGCGAAGCGAGGCAATCTTCGGCACGCGCACTGCTGGTCGGCGCTCCCACGCCCAGTGCTGTTAGGACGAGTGTCGCGATAATTGGAATTGATCCAGCTAACCTGCTCGGCATGATCATACCCCGGCCACTGCTTGTCACTGGAAGACCGGTATGCTTCGACTGTAATGCGTCGCAATTATGGGCGGCGCCGCGTGTGTCTACTCGGCGCAAAAGGCTGCTCCTGCTGCCGAGCCTGGGTTTGGCCGGCCACGGTCCACCAGGCTTGCGCAAGGACTATCGTCGCTCGAGATGTTTCCCCCATGCGCATCTCCCGCGCCTGGGCGGTGACGGACCCAAGCACCACTGCGAGTACCAGGTTGGCAATTGCGCGCAGGCTCACGGACGGTCCCTCCAGCACACAAACGGAAATCCGGCCGCGATGTTCCGATGAGGCTTGGCCCGCTGTGCTGACGGCTTATCAGCGCAGTGCTACGCTGGCCGAAGTCGTCAAGGTCATCAGCGAGGAGTACACGCCATGACCAATCTGTTGGAGCAAGCGATCAACTCCAATGACGCCGATCATGCCGCCAGGCTCATTCAGAAACCGCCGTCCGAAACGATGCCAGAAGATGTGCGCCAAGCCTTCTGTGACGCTGTCCGCCTTTTCGACCGCTGGAGGTTTGACACGCCCACACCGACGCTTCCCTTCAGAACTTGGGGGGTATCTCACTCAGTGGGGTGTGTGACCTTGTTATTGCTTACAAGAACGAGCCACTGCCTTTAGATGTGCATCATGAGCTTTTGGCTCTCTTGGACAACCTCCACATGGGCCTCAAAGCCGAACTCACGATCGATCCCTCCTACGCGATCGGCGCGCGATGTTTGGACGCGCTGATCCAAGATCGCCGAGCGGCAGTCGAGGTAGCTCGATCGCTTTCAAATCAGGGATCGGTCTAGCTATGGGGTGCTAAATGCCAAAGTCAGAAGACGAGCGTGAAAACGTGGTCGGGCCGGCGCCGCAATCGGAGCATCAAGCCGTAAATTCGGTGTGCACCTATTGCAGCTACTTGGCGCCGTTCTCGTGGCCTACGTCGTTCTGCACTTCATTATTAAATACTGGTGACGCTCACTCGCCCCTTCCTGCCAATTCGTCCAGTGCGTCGCTGTTCTCGATGATTATTTTGAGGCGTTTTTAGCTCGGATGGGCGAATCGCAAGATTTGCGCATTCTGAACCAGAAAAACGTCAGAGATTGATGAGCAACGCGCCTTGAAGTCGCGATTGACCGCGCGTCACAGCAGCCGCGCCAGCGCATACCCCAACGAGCCGAGCCACAGCACGTTGACCACGAGTAGTATTTTGGCTCCGTTCCGTTGTCGGACTTGGTCGTCATGTCCGCCCGCCGCTTCCCGCCGCCGTGGACGCGTCGGCGCGCTTCACTTTTTGCTAACCATCTCTGGGCTACACTTCGGCGCCGTAACGTCGACGCGAATCAGGCGCCGTCATGAGCGACGACCGAATATGTGAACTGTGTGGCGGCACTGGAATTGTTGAAGGCCGTGCCTGTCCCAATCGCGGCATCGTGTTGGCAGCTCTGTCCGACGAGCGGCCGAAGCCAAGCGCTGATCGTCCGCCACGGAGGCGGGCACCGCCGCTCGTGCCGAAAAAAAGCTGAATACCAAAGTCGAAGAACACGAGCGTGAAAACGTAGTCGAGCCGACGTGGCGCATTTTTCGAACGTCGGACGCTCTCATGGATTGAGCGTCGGGGACGGGGTATAGCGTTGATGTTCGCTGCCGGCTTCTTGCTCGGAGCAATATTTGGTGCGTGCGTGGCGGCTGCAACCTTAGGCGCCCTACACGCAGCGAAACGCGATGACGCCAGCCGTCTAAACAAGCTTTAAGAAGAAGTAGCCCAAGAGGCCTATCCAAGCTGCGTTCACGATCGCCGCGACGCCAAGTCCAGTCAACGGCAGTACGTTATCCATCAGATTTCGTACAATCTTACTACGCTTATACGCCACGGTCGTCGTTTCAATGGGCTCGCGAGCTCATCTCCCAATCACATCGCACGGGACTATTTGGCACCGCACTCGCCTGCTTGAATGTGACGCAGGGCACATTGCAGCGTTACGCGTCCGGTCTCCGCGGTTCGGGGTCCGCTGCAGCCGTGCATTTCAATGGTATTGCCCCAAATACTCAGTGTGTTCAGCCAGCATCCGCCATTGCTCAGCAAGTTCAGCGAATGTCCGACGTGCATCCTGATCAGAAGCGCAAAGCGCTTTCTGGGCGCACTCGGCGGCGCGTCTACGGCACTCTTCGGTTCGCAGATTCATCCGCATTTTCGAACGGGCTCGGCCCACATTTTGTTTCAAACGGTTGGTTGAAATTAAAACGAAGGTTTGATTCGCCGCAAGACGCCATCTCCAAAAAGGCGGGAGGTGTGGCAAAAAGAAACCCACGCCGCGCATGTAAAATTGGATTTGTTGAAACCCACACAACACGCGCTCTAATTGCTCGACAGCAAGTGCCCGTCAATCCCGAGCTGACTAGCTTGAATGCAGACTACAGTGAATGACGGAGCGGCTGGCGACGGCTCGTTGGATTTGGCGACGGGCTTGACGGTAACTGTAAATGCGCCAGCAAGCCACGAAGTTTGACCTGTGACGAGCCGCGGCGCATCGCCGCCAACATCGCCAAGCTGCCGGTGCTGGTGCGGCAGTCGCCCCCTGTTTGAGCACTTCCGCTTCTCATCCAACTACAGACATATCGCTGCACCGCACGAACCGACGCAATGGGCCATTAAGAGAAGAACGGCACTGCACCAAAAACCCATCAGTCCGATAGGTACCGGCAACTTTCTATTTCCGGCCGGTGCGCCATCTAGCAGCGGTTCATCGCCGCGGTTCATCCCCGTACAGCCCACATACAAGAGGAGGCCTGGCATCGGACAAATCGTAGGCCCGAGGCCCTTCGCCACGCCGCCCGCCGGCTAATGGATATTTGCCTGCCCGAATTGGGCCGTTATCATAACTTCCTAGCGGCAGAGGAAGAACGTTCCAATGAAATACATAGCCACTGTCCTGTTGTTGCTTGAATTGGTGACCGGGCCCGCCTTTGCTGGCATGGGCAAGTTTGCGGTGTGCGGTCCCTGTGCGACCGGTTATGGATGCTGTGCGGAGCGCGCGTCAATGGCAGACTGTATATCGTGTGGATTGTGCTTTCACGGGGATGAGAAAAAATCCATGGTATTTGCTTTTTGTCATAAGTATCAGCCGTTCCACAAGAACCCTTATCGTTAAGAACCCGTCACGGGACTGCGAAGAAGCCCTTGGGTTTTGTCGTTTGCCGCCAACGTGGGGCGCAGTAACTCATCAGTATTTTAGTAGCTGCTCAGCTTGGCCAGCCGTGCTTCCGCGATTGGCAATAGCGAAGCGAGATCGGCGCTCAGCCGATCTTCACTTTTTAGCTTTCGTATCCTAGCGACAATATCGCCAAGGCAGGCCTGTGCTTCGTTGCCTTGCTCCGCGCGCCGCCACTCGGACCAAAGCAAAACCGATTCCCAATCGGCATTGTTTGGATCGGCGGTGGCAATCTGCTGAGCAAGAGCGCCTGCTTTCTGGAAATCGGCAACCGCTTCGTCCTTGCGGCCGAGTGCCGCCAACGCAACGCCCGCCTTGATGTAACCCCAGGCAAGATCGCTCTTTCGCTGTGCGCTCTTAGTATCCAACCGCGCGAGCTCCGCAAGCAGCTCAAAGCCGCGGCGATAATTCTCTAAGGCTCCATCTGGGTCGGATTGTGCCTTTTGCACGTCGCCGATGCAGAGATGAGACCATCCTAATTGGCGTCGCAACAAAAAATTACGGGCGTCACGCAAAGCCAGCGGTTCGACTAACGCAAAACCGGCACGGCATTTCGCCAGCGCCTCATCAATTTTTCCCAATCTCAGTTGGATCTGGGCCAGTAGGAAATAGCCTGTCCATAATTGCCAGCTCCACAGAATGTTCTTCGGGTCGCTGATCGCCAGCCGTTCGTCGATCGAGATGGCCGATTGAAGCGCGTCGATTGCTTCGTCTACCGAGCCAAGTTTTATAAGAGCGAAGGCTAAATTCCAGTTGGCCCAGGCCAAGTCTCGCTGCCATCGCGAGTTCCCGGCGTCATCCGCGACGAAACCGTTCATCGTGGCCACTGCGATCCGGCAGTGGCGGATCCCTTCCGCGTAGTCCCCGCGTGTGCGCATGATGATGCAGATGACCAAATCAGATAACCCCAAATTCCGCTTGCCGATCGCATCATTCGGATTTTCGGAAACCACACGTCGGGCCAAGTCGTGCCCAAACTCGGCGTTGGCCAGAGCCGCGTCCGCATCGCCGACAAAAGATTGCATGTAACCGAGCCATGCGCTCGCCCAAACCCGGTAGTAGGACGCACTTCCTTCTCCTGAGAAGGATACCGCGGCACTCGATTTTTGGTCGGGATATCTCTTGAACAATTGGACGCTGGCACTAAACTGTTCGAGTGCTTCAACGAAATGTCCAAAATACATTTGAATGTCACCGATCTTATATTCGGCGATCGCCAGCTCATCCTGCCATTCGATGTTGTTCGGATTGCGCTCGGTAAGGTCCGCCAGCAGCTCATGAGCTTCTGCGGCGGGGCGCATCGCATCATCGTAGCGGCCAAGCAACCGGTAGCTGTCGCAAAAGCTAATCAGCATCAAGGCCTTACGATGCCGCAGCATCGCCGTGTCAGCCCCGCGCGCCATCAAGCCGTTGAGGGCGTTTTCGGCTTGGCCGAGCAAATCGAGCGTTAATTCTTGTGGCACGCCGTAGCGATCCGACATGGCCGTCGCTTTCGTTACGATGCCATAAGCGATCTCAATTGCTTCATCGAGCCGCTCATTTGATTCCACGAGCTTTTGGTAGGCGTATACTGCGCTCCCTATCGCCCCCGCGGCGAGCAATAGAAATACCGCGGCAAGACTAGCTACAAATCGCATGCGACGTTTTCGTGCTCGCTCGGCCCGGCGCATGACCTCGTCAAGTCCGAGGCCCAGCAGGCCGGCAATCACTTTCTGCTTTGCGATCTCCTTGCCGTCGCCTTGCGGTCGCGCGTCGGCTGCGAGGGGCTCCTCGCGCTCATCTGTCAGGACCCCGTCTGGCCCTAGCTTGAACCTGAGTGCCGCAGGAAAGCACTCGCGCTCCGCGTCACCGGGCTCGCCGTCGACGATGATCGGGATCACCCGCGAGGCGCCGCCACGCGCTTTGAAGTGACGCACTTCCTCGTTGACGTACTTGCTGAGCGCCGCGCTCGGCGAACAAAGGACGATCAGGAACTGCGATGCATCGAGAGCGGCGAGCGTCTGCTCAGTCAGCGAATGACCGGCCGAGAATTCTTCGCGATCGCGGAAAATGGGTCGCAGTGTCTTCGGCAATGGTCCTGTCGAGGTTTGCCGGCCCACTAGATCTCGATCGACGCGATAACGCTCGAGCGCGCCATGCAGCCAACGCGCCCAAGGCGTGTCTCGATGGCAGTAGCTGATGAAGGCGCGGTATTTGAAGCTGGAGATCTTTTGCGGAGGCGCGAGACCCATGAGGAAAATTGTACGCAATTGATACGGAACAAACAAGTCGCTCGAATGTCGTGCCACGCCGCATCCGGACGCGCTACGGGTTGATCAGGAGCGGAAGATCAGTAGCCGCGGGGAGCATAGGGACGCCTCGGGTGGCCGCGAGCCGCGTGTTAATGCGCTGCAACACCGCCTGCCCCTAAACGGCAGATGTGGGTCTAAAGGCGAAGTCACGGTGGGGAATCGTCATGCCTTCTTCACCCCTATGAACGGCCATTGATCAACGCCTTTTGCGCGTTCGCTCCTGATGCCGTCCGCGCATGAGGTGGAGGTCAAAGTCGTTCTTAGGGACGTGCTCTCGGATCACACGAATGCCTGCCGCGGCAGCACGCGCCCTTGCGGGAAACACACCTGATCAAGTTAATAAGCAGAGTAGATCGCCGCGCATGATGCGGGTAGGGCGATTATTTTCATTCTGGCGCGACCTGGCACGCGATGATTTCGCGGCTCGGCTAGAGCGTGCGGCCGGGTGCGATGCCAAAATTGATTGAAGCCCAGACCGGTTGAGGCGGAATAGCTGGCCAGAGATTTTTGCGCATGGCGTCACAAAAGCGAAAGGGGTAGCCTTTACCCTAGCCGGGAGGAGCATAGGAGTGCGAGATGTGCGACTACAGCCTACACCTCGTTAAATCCCGAGCTGCGAAAGTCGGCGACCTGCTAACGACCCGTCAATTCAATGTGCACACGCGAGGGTTCTGCGCGTCGGAAGACAAAACCCTCGCAGTTTGCGTATTACCAGGAACCGAGTTGTCCTTTGCGAAGGAAGTTAAGCTTGCATGGACATGGCCGTGGATTAAGAGCCGTATCAATCACAAGACAGCAATCTTTCGGCAAATCAATCAGCACGAACGCGCCACCCATCACGACGCTCTGGAATTCCCAGATGGCAAGATCGTTCTGCTGACCAAGCTAAAGCCGGGCCAGCGGGCGACTGTTCTCCAACTGCCGGCCGGCGCCGTCGAGCTTAAAGACAGGCAAGGTGTAAGGGCCGCTAGTCCCGTTGAAACTATCCGACGCTAAGGCCTTCGGGGCAGCGACATCACCGTAGGCAGAAAAAAAAGTCCCGACCGGAAGGATCGGGACTTCAAGTTGCTGCAACCGCAAAAAGAGAAGTACCAGCACAATAGCGAACTCAGCCTCCAGCACCAGAGTGTTTTTGCTGCCGGTGCTTAGTTTGCCGGGCGGTATTGCATAAAAGTCAGACCGGCCCTTAGGCCGCGCGGCGAGCCCACACCATAGGGGCAGGCTCTTCCTTATTCGGGTCCGTTAAGCCCTCCTGAGTGGCTTGGCAACAACCCCTTGCGCAGCGCGTCGGCCGAAAAATCCCTCTGCTGTCCACTCTTCCACCACCCGCCTCGCCTCGGCGATTAGGCTTGCGCGGTAGGCTGCATCCTCCATCACCCTGGCTGTCGCCATCGCCTTGATCTCGCGCTGTGGCACTGAGCGGAGCTTGACCTTTCCCTCTCGCCGGATTGCTTCCTTCACCCCTCGTATCGCCGATTGCTGGGCCAGCACTCTCACTGCCCGAGCTTGGCGCTGGGCTAGACGTTGGGCTTGCGTTAGGCTGGGAGTAGCCTCGACCATTGGATTACCCTTTGATGGTTTGGGGTAAGGCCAGTCGTAGAACTCAGTGCCCACTCAGTGCTTCGACTGGCCGCTTTATCAGCAACAAACAAGCTATCAGATAACGCTGTTAGCTCGAAGTTAAATCAGCGCACGTCTATTTGCTTTGTTGTTGTTTGTTTGCTCGACGCAGGGCCGCGTGCATTGCCAGGGATGGTCGCGATGGGTGGGGGCGGGGCCAAAATTCGCTTGGCCCGATCGGCGCATAGGTGCTTCGCAAACTGCGTGGAATTTTCAAGAGTATGTATCTTTCCCACCGGCACTGGTTGGGGCCGCACAAATTGTGTGGAATCGAAAAGCTTGTTGCTGCCCGGATGAATGCCGGTTCATCAGCGTGAAATATTTGTAATTGGCGCGAGCGAGACCGACCGTCTACGTAGCCACCCAAGCAAATAGTGGTTATTTGCTCGCATTAACAATCCCCAGGAGAAAACGTAATGAGTAAAACGATGTTGGTGCTGGCAACCGTTGCGATGCTCGGTTTGAGCGGCGCGGCCTTTGCCGAGAACGCTGCACCAGCAATGAAGGAAGGGGTTCAGCCCACACACACCCAGGCCTCAGTAACTCACAAGAAGCGGCTGAGCCATCGGGTCGGTGCAAGGAAGTCTGCCGTAGCAGACCGCCACAACCCGCATCATCAAGTCCGGCAATCGCATCAAGCTAGCGGCAAGAACAGTTTGCCAAAGCATGCAACTGCCAACAAGAAGATGGGGACAAAAGCGTCCTCCTAATATCGCTTCTGAAATCAGAGTATGGTGGCCTCGGCGATCGGGGCCACCACCATGAAGCCGGATCGGTGCGCAATTAACGTTAAGCCTCCGCTGCTCAGGCATCACTGGCACAGTAGGCTTATAACCTTGTCATGGGAGACAGCAGAGTTGCGCGAACTGAAATGCATCGGCTCGGGCCATGCGCGGCCGCATTGCGTGACCTGGCGAAATCGAATGATCCGCATCGTGATATCTTGATTGAAAGACATATCGATGAATATCTGAAAGCCGATCCTTTCAGTCTTGCCCATGCGCTTGAACGACTTCGCAGTGCGATCCACTACGAAGAGCTTAAAAGCCGCGAAGGCGAAGATTGGAGCATCGCGAGGAGCTACGTTCGCTCGCTGCTAAGCAGGATGACGTAGCCGCCCGAAGGGGACAGGGCACTACTCTTCTCCTGCTTCTCTTTATCCTCAGGTACCCAAAGGGAACACCTCAGCCGGGTCGCAGCAACTCCGGCAGCTCGCGATGTTGGCCCGATCCGGAGCGCGGTTCGTCCCTATCCCGGATGCTTAAAGTTTTATTTACCATTCAATGCAACGTTGTCGTCGGGCAATATTTTGTTAACCATGGGATCCCGCCAATGGGGAGCTTGGATCGAATTTACGAGAAGCGGAACGAGTACGTCTCCTTTGAGTCAGGTCCAACCGAAACAAAAGAACGGGGCGTGCGGCTCCTAAGCTCGACCCCCAGTGCTAATATGAGAAGAGGCAACAGCGCGGCGCTAGAGCTAGTATATCAGGTCGCCGAAATAATTGAGGGTGTGGAAAATCAGGCGGCTGAAATAGAAAAGGCCTCATATCAACAGCTTCAGTTCAAGCAAAAACGTATTGAGGAGCTGGAAACAGAGCTGCGAACTGCTCAACTTCTAATCAACGAAACCCGCGCCAAGCTCAAGGAATTGGAAGAAGTTGCGAGAGCCGGCGAAGCGCGTCTCGAAGCTGCTGAAAATAAGATGAGTGAACTTGAAACGCGGGCAAACGCAGCCGAGGCCCAAGCTAAAGAAAAAGCGAATGCCGTGTTTCGCATTGAGGAGGCGATCCGCACTCAAATTCTCGCAAAACGACTTCCTGCAAACAAGCTAGCTTCGTCAACCTGACGCCTTATCGATGATGAACGAGCTACTTATTGAAGAACTGTCGGTGCGCGCCACTCAAGAAAAAATGGACGAAGCGTTTCGCGCTGCGATGCAGAGAGCAATCAACACCGGCGCGGAGAACACCCCAACCGCCGTCTCGAAAAAGCCGGGCACTCGAAATCCAAAAGTTGTCTTGGGTTGATTTCAAGACCCAGACGCGGGCGCAACTTTAAGCGGCCGATAACTCCCGCCAACTACGATGTTGCTCGGGACAGTGGGGACACGCTATCGGGCACGTATCCGCCACTGAACCGGCCCCGGCGCGCGAGCGTTGCGTGCCCCTTACGCTGCGCCGGGGTCCATTACGTCTATTCGCGCGGATACTGCCGTATCACCAATATGCCACTCCGCAATGTGAACCGCTGATCCGAATAGTTCGCGATCGCCGCAGACAATGAAAAGCCCCGGCCTGGGGCGAGACCGGGGCTTTAAGGACGGAAGGCGGCAATTGAACAAAAAGCCGCCAAGAAAAGGCCCAGCGGAAATGTAATGTTGATTCGTGTGGCCGGGCATGCCCCCAAGCTCCCAACGCAAAGGCGCGTCCTGGCCACACTGGGCCCCAGCGTTCACCCGCTGGGGCCCACCTTACTTGCACGCTTTTTGATTGGTTGAAATTACATTCCTGTAACAACGTGCGGTTTGCAAAATCAGTTGCCGATATATCACAGTATTAGAGGTACGCCGACGCCGATTTCATTCTCCGCGCAGAGCCGCCGCTGCGAGGCGCTTGGAAAGCTGATTACTTATCTCGCGCAACAATGATTGCTGATCCTCGACGGGTAATCGATCGCAGTGCTCAAAAGCAGAGGCGAAGTAACGAGCAGCTAGTTGATAATCCAATTCCTCGCTAACTGAGCGTTCGCGATCATCCATACGTGCCCTCCGTTCGCTGCCAACTCCGCAACGCTGGCGCCTTCCGCTTGCCGCCCCAAGCCTCTTCCATTAACCGCAGGCGAGGCCGTTGCTTTATCTGATAAAATCGAGGCTCACGCGCAAGCGGCCAGAAAGGGCACCGAGAGCACCATCTCGCGCTTCTCGTTTCTTACGCTCACAGCCAATCTCGGGTCACCGTATTTATTGACGCTTAGCTCCCGAGCTAGACAGCAGGCATAGTCGAGCGCGGCAGCCACATCTTGCAACACCGCGCAGCGCTCGTCCTTATCCTCGTGGTCGCCCGACCGAATTGTAAAGTAATATTGAGGCATGATGGCTCCCCAAATCATGGTCAGAACAGCACGTGACGAACGCCACTCGACCGAAGAATCGTTGAATTGGCGGCATCATGCGACAGCCGAATGACCGTTCGCAATTCAAAAGAATGGCATGGAAAAGAGTTGTCGACATTATTCCTTCAAACTTCTTTCAAACGCGGAGACCGCGCGAAATTGCAATCGACAAATTTCAGATACGGCCTCAGCAACAGCGGTCCGTTCTGATCAGGAAGACTTGACGCCGCGCCGGGCGCCGCCCCCCCTCAGCCGGGTTTGTGACACGACGGCTAAGCGGCTCAGGCGGCCGAGAACTCAATCGGCTCAACGATCGAGGGATCGTCGTTCTCGGGCTTGTTGACTCGCGCCGATATCGGCCACATGCGCATTGGCTCGGCTGGAAACGCCCGCATCAAGTCACTCGGGTCGGGCTCTTCGCCGAGCCAGCGCGCGTAATCGCTAGGCTCAATGATGAGCGGCATGCGGTCGTGGATCTCGGCGATTAGTTTCGTTGGCGTCTGTCGTGATGATCGCGAAAGTGCGCACCCACTCGCCTGAGGCCGGGTCCTTCCAGTTCTCCCAGAGCCCGCCAAGGCCGAACGGGCTGCCGTCCTTCATGCCGATAGCGTAAGGCTGCTTGGCCTTCTGACCTTTGATCGCCTTCCACTCGAAGAAGCCGTCGACCGGCACGATGCACCGCCGCCGCCGATAGGCGTCGCGGAACGTCGGGAGCGTGCGCACTGTCTCGCACTTGGCGTTGATCGGCTTGCGCCCTCCCTTGGGATCCTCGCACCAGTAGGGGATGAGGCCCCAGCGCAGCGGGTCGAGCGAAAGTTCGCCGGTGTAGTGGTTGCGCCGGATGACCAGCAGCTCCTGGCTGGGCGCGCCGTTCCAGCGCGGCGGGTAGTTGTGCACGCGGCTGTCGCGCACGTCCAAACCCTCGACGATCGCGAGCCGAAACGGCACGCTGCTCTGGATGACCCTCCCGCACATGGCGCTTATGTAGTGGCCCGCTACGCTAGGTCCATTGCAAGGCGCTTCAGATCGGCGAGCGAGCAATAAGCCAGTGCGCCCTCGTGGGTAGCGCGCAAGACGACACGAGGCGCCCGCTTCGCCTCGAGTGCCTCCCGCCAGCGCGGCGCGCACAGGCACCAGCGATCACCAGGCTTGAGGCCGGGGAAGCCGAACTCCGGCACGGGTGTCGAAAGGTCGTTGCCGCGCGACTTGGAAAACTCAAGAAACTCGGCGGTCATCACTACACAAACCGTGTGGCTGCCCACATCCTGCGGGCCGGTGTTGCAGCACCCGTCCCGAAAGAACCCAGTCATTGGCTTGAGCGAACAGATTTCGATCGGCTCGCCGAGCACGTTGCGGGCCGGCAATGGCCTCCTGCCTCCATCACTACGATCGTCTCGGAGCACGCTCTTGCCTCATGTTTGGGCCCCAGAAGGCGCGAAGAACTGAGGCTGCCAATTTGTCCCTCGCGGATAACGCATAGCAAGCAGGAATAGCATTTAAATTTACGCTTCGGGGTGGAGCGCGAGGTCCGCTTTTGGAGCATTTCGGAAGTGCACAGCCGAAGTGTTCCTCGCTGTCCGACGCTAATGACCCTCTTCGGACATTGAGGCTTTGTTGACAGTGTGCCGCGTATCACAGGGAACGTGTATACGATTTGGGCTAAGGTCCGGGGACGACATAGAACGAAGCACCTAAAGGGCACGGTCAATGGAACTGCTGCAAACGCTGGACCGGTTTCTCGCCGAGAATGTGAAAGGTGTGTCCGTCGACGCCAAAGCCGTTCTGGCGCACGTCATTCGACCGCCCAGTTACAATGGCGTCGCCTCCTCGGATCGCCGGACCGAGGGAAGCGCGGTGCCGTTCAGGCCGGGGCCACCGCCCGGCGTTAACCCGTACGTTCTCGATGTCGTCGCGTTCGAGGTCGCCCTGGACAATGCGTTGAAAGACGTCGTTGCCGGCTACGTGGCGCAACTCCGTCAGTCCGGCACGATTCAGTTCACCAGGGCATGGGAATACGCCAAACGTTTCCCCCAAGATGGCAGGCAGCTGTGGACGCCGGATGTACAGATGCATGTGGCCAGCGTGAGCAAACTCATGACTGCCATGGCCATGACGGTGCTCTTACGCGATAACAAAATCTCGCCGGACGCCCAGATCATCAATTATTTGCCAGACTATTGGGCGAAAGGGTCAAATATCGAACAAATCACTTTCCGGAACCTGTTCAACCACACCAGTGGCCTCTCAGTTTTGGGAAATTCTAACATCGACTTCTACATCATGAAGTCGGCGATCGCGGGTGGCATCGCTATCAATGATCTCGGGCAGTACAACTATCAGAATTTGAATTACGGACTTTGCCGGATGCTCCTCCCGGTCATCAACGGCAACATCAACAAGGACAGGTATTTCGCCCCGGCACCTCTTGTTGATCCTGCCATTAATGACAGCCTCTGGGACCTAGCAACGATCTACGCCTATGAGGCTTATCTGCAGGCCAAGGTGTTTCAGCCCTCTGGTGTGGTCGGCGCCACACTCGATCATCCGCCCGGGTGCGCGCTGGCCTACCGGGTACCCGACGATAGGGAGTCCGGCTGGAACTCGGGTAACCTGCAGGAGAGCTGCGGCTGCGACGGCTGGCATCTCTCCGTCGGCCAGTTGCTCAATGTGATGGGCGAATTCCGCCGGGGCGGCGGCATTCTGATGCCCGCCGACGCGCAGGCCATGCTCGACAACGGCTTTGGCGTCGACCCGCTTAGCGGCAATTCAGCACTTCCTACCGGCCTGACTACGCCTGCTGGTAATGTGTACTGCAAGCCCGGCGACTGGCACGATCCCAACAACCGGGACGAACAAAGCCTCGCGTATTTCTTGCCGGATGATATGGAGCTGGTGGTGTTCGTTAACTCAATGGTCGCCCGGCAAATCGGCACGAACAACTTCCGCCAGGTCGTGACGCAGGCGTACCTCGACAACCTGACGACGCAACTACCAATTAATCCATAGAAGGCTCCGCTGAACACGCTGTCACTCGAACGCGTGCACGACGAGTTGCAACGCGGCGCGGGCGAGGCTCAACCAGCCACATCGGCCACAGGGCGAATGAGCGGAAGGCACGCGGACCAAGTTCGAGCTTTTGATCATCTCAAGACCGCGAAGGCGATCGACCTCACCGTGCCACACACGCGGCTCGCCACCGCCGACGAGGTGATCGAATGAAGCCACGCGATGTCCGAGTTTGGCCCTTCGCGTCATTTCGCACTCACGCCTTGAATGGTCGCTCTTGGAGCAACAACGGACATCGGGCGGCAGAGGCCCGAAATCCATAGGTAGCGTTTGACCCAACTGCGACTTCGTGGGGTTTCGCTGGGCGGTGACCTGTCGCGTGCTCCTCAAGCTACAGTATGATAATCCTGCATTGGCCTCGGGCTTCGGAGCAAACCAATGAGGCGACGGGACTTCATTGGGTTTCTCGGCAGTGCCGTCATGGGGTGGTCCTTGGCCGCGCGCGCGCAACAGTCGGCGCACATCCCACGGATTGGAGTTCTCGGGCTTGGACCGTCATCCGGCTTCGCAGCGGCGATTGCATCGCTTCGGCAAGGCCTACACGACCTCGGTTATATCGACGGCAAGAATATCGTCATCGAGTTCCGCTGGGCTGACAGCGTGGACCAGTTGCCGACATTGGCTGCCGAGTTTGTCCGTGAGAACGTCGATATTATCTTTGCCAATTCTTCGACCATGGTTGAGCCGGCGCGGCAGGCCACCAAAACCATCCCGATCGTATTTGCCGTCCATGCCGATCCCGTCGGCATGGGACACGTGGCGAGCCTCGCGCACCCGGGCGGCAACATCACCGGGCTGACGATGCTGCTGACCGATATTGCCGCCAAGGAGCTTGATCTGCTGACACAAGCCGCACCGCAGGCGAGGCGAATTGGAGTGCTCTTTAATCCCACAACACCTTCGCACCACCTTGCCGTGGAGGCGGTCGAGAGCACCGGGGAGAAGCTCAAAGTCGATCTCGTGGCTGTGCCGGCTTCGACCGCCGACGATTTCGCCGGCGCTTTGTCAAGGATATCGGACAAAGGCGCGGCCGCTCTGCTTGTCGTGGCATCGCCGGTCTTCGCCGCCGGGCGCGTCCGCCTCGCCGAACTCGCGCTGAAACATCGGTTGCCGGCAATGTTCTCCACCAGGGCCGACGCCGAGGCTGGAGGCCTCATGAGCTACGGTGCCGACCTCAACGACCTTTATCGCCGCTCGGCCGTCTATATCGACAAAATCCTCAAAGGCGCCAAGCCGGGCGACCTGCCGGTTGAGCAAGCGACCAAGTACCAATTCGTCATCAATCTCAAGACTGCCAAAGCGCTCGGCGTCGCCATCCCGCCGAACGTTCTGGCGCTCGCCGACGAGGTGATCGAATAGCGGGTCCGATGTCCGTGTTTCGCCCATCGCGACCAATTTCTCATTGGGACCCGACGTCAGCTTTTGGGGCGAAGCGGAAGTGCGCCGGGCGGCAGAGTTCGCTGCCTCGGTCGAAAATGACCCAACTGCGACATTGCCTGCGAGACTTTTGCGCAGGGCAAAAAACCGTTCCAATGCCCCTGACTGATCCGTGCGGATTAGATATCCTTTAATCCAACTCGGGCGCGTGGGACGAACGGAATGGCATTCGATCAATTGAAGCGGCCCGAAGTCATCGGCCTTTTCGGCGGCCGGGCAACCGCTCGACCGCGTATGGCCGGCGCGAAGCGGCCAGCGAGGCAAACTTGAATCGAACCCCGGACATAGACGCTTTAGGCATTGGCCGTGCGATGGAACGAGCGAAGGCGACACCCGCCAGGCGCGTTTTCAAATATCCACCTGGTCCAAAAATTCTCTCGGTAGTCGGCATAACGGTGCTCATTGCTGGTACGAGCGCGGTAGCCGTCCTTTCCATGCTCGTCATCATGCAAGATTGGCCCGTAGGCCTGTTTATGATCGTGTGCGCAATCGTCTTGGGTCTGCTCGTCGTCTATTGTTGGCGCGATCTGCGCGGCAAATTGGGCATGCGCATTGCCCTCAACTCCGAGACCATCACGTTTGATCTTCCACACTGGCGATCGCTCATTCATCGGCCGGCGACACGGCACTTGACAATCCGCTATGACGACATCGACGCGATCGAAACGCGCTTTGAGGCCTACGGCGGTCGTTTCTGGGAAAACATACAACTTTCTTACGTCTTGCGTCGTAAGAATGGGGAAATGATTTTCCTGTTCGAGGACCGCGCACAGGGGACCGGCTGGGCGCCACGCGTATTTGAAAAAATTACGGCCGATTTCATAGCGCGGTCGGGTGTTAAATTGCGGCACCTCGGCATGGTGGAAGGCCGTCCCGGTGTCCTCGCAGCATGGGGAGCTCATGCTCCCGACTGGTCGACACCATCGGTGACACCGGAGCGCCAAGCACAACTATGGGCTCGGGCGGGCGCGACCGGACGGGCCGCTCTTGTGCTCGCATCCACTGTTCCGAACGCTTGGCTGGGTGGTTTGCTGCGGTCCAACGCAAGCCGCACGCCGCCAAAGCCATTTCCGCCCGACTTGCAATCGAAATAGCGATTTCGCAGCTCCTTACCTAGCGCGTCGATAGAACGGGACGCATGGCAGCCGTCCAAGAACGAATTCACCCGCTCACGGTGCTGCAAGCGCGAGACTTATTGGAAGACATCCTTTTGCAGATGATCCCGATTGAGCACGACAGACATAAAGAGCGGTAATCCACGGTGGCCGCTCACGGTTTTGTTGGCAACATCCACCACCCACGGCAAGACCCATGTCTTCTTAAGGAAATGCCAGATTTTACATGTCTTCTGAATTCGCTCAGTAAAATGCGAAGCTGAAGCAGAATTGAAAAAGACGAGCAGGAGAATACCGTAGAACCAAGTCTCACGTTTCCCGGGCCAACGCTCATTTTTGCCGTTACATCCAGCATCTCCACGATGATTTTATCGAAACAATTCGCCAACGTCTGCGAAAAACGCAAAAAACTGAGAAGCGGCTAGAAGAATCTTTCTCAATCTGCCGAAATAGGATCTGCCTGCGACGCTCCGCGCAACAAGAAGGGTTCTCTGAGAAACGTTTATGCCGTCGCAATCGCGGCCCAAAGTGTTTTCACACAGCCAAGACCCAAACCGGAAGCGAAGTGTGCATCGCATTAGCTACACAGCGTTGATGTGAGTGCGGCACCGGCGACAAGGGTGCACGCCACCGCCTATTCTTCGGGCAGCCCAGCCTGCCGAAGACCATCAATGAATTTCGGCCAAAGGGTGCCCTCGGCACGCGGGCGCCGGTAGATCGCGAGTGACAGCCTTGGCACGAGTTCCCGCGCTTTACGAATCGCCCGCGCCGCCTCCTCCGTGCGGCCACCTTCGGCAAGCGCCGCTGCCATGTAGACCCACGAGTTGAGATAGCGCGGCTTGGCTTGCGACGACCGCTCGCACCACCCGATCGCATCGCCAAACCGACCACCGAGGAAATGGCAAAAGCCGAGCATGCTGTGGAAGAGATAGGTCTGAGGGTCGCGTGGGCTTAGCCGCATAGCGCTTTCTATCAGTTCAATCCCGTCGTCGGGGCGGCCAAGAATCGCCTGTGCGTGGCCAAACATGGCGCACGCCATTGGATTGTTGGGATTTAGTTCGGCTGCTCGCTCGAGCAAAGCATGCGATTTCTTGAACTGTCCTAAAAAGAAGTACGCGGTACCGGCAGCGAGCAGCACGTCCGGGTTGTCGCCGTCGAGTTCGACCGCCTTGCGGGCTTCAGCCGCCGCTTCGCGGCCCATCGCCATAAGGTCGTCGCTGACCGCGGTGTAGGACCCGAAGCCCAGCGCAGCCGAAAGGATTGCGTGCGCCGGGCCGTAGTCCGGTTGCACGCTAATGGCGCGGCGCGCGAGCGCCACGACCTCCACGAAGTTCTCGGGCGTGATGTAGTACCACTTCACTAAGGCGCGAACCGTGTATCCCCAGGCATCGAGACTCTGCGGCGGCTTGCGCTGAGCGAACTCGGCCTCGGCTAGGAGCAAATGGGGCTTTAGCGCCGCATAGATGCCGCGGGTGATCTCGTCCTGCACGACGAAGATGTCTTCGACGTTGCGATCGTATTTCTCCGCCCAGATATGATTTCCGGAGTTCGCTTCGATCAATTGCGCCGTCACCCGAACGCGCTGGCCGGCCTTCTGCACGCTGCCTTCCAGCACGTAGCGAACGCCAAGTTCGCGCGCGACCTGGCGTGTATCGACCGCGCGCCCCTTGTAAGTGAAGGTCGAGTTGCGGGCGATCACAAAGAAGCCAGGCAGCCGCGACAAGAGCGTTGTGATGTCCTCGGCGATACCGTCGGCAAAGAATTCCTGCGATGGATCACCGCTCATGTTGTTGAAGGGCAGCACAGCAATCGATGGTTTATCGGGAAGCGCGAGAGCCGGCTCGGTTTTCCCTGTGTTTCGGTTCATCGTCATGCGGTAGACGCGCACCGGCCGTGCGATGTTCTTGAGGCTCTGTTCTCCGAGATCGACGAATTCATCCTTCAGCTTGTCGCGTACCTGTTCATAAGCCGCGTTGGAGAGACAGATTCCACCTGGTTCCGCGATGCCTTCGAGCCGCGCGGCGATGTTAACGCCATCACCCATCAGGTCGCCGTCTGTCTCCTCGACGACATCGCCCAGATGGATGCCGACCCGGAACTCGATGCGGCGCTCGGGCGAAAGGCCGGCATTGCGCTCGACCATGCCGTTCTGCACCTCGATAGCGCAGCGCACGGCATCCACAACGCTTCGGAATTCGATGAGGATGCCGTCTCCAGTGCGCTTCACTACGCGCCCGTTATGCACAGCAATGGTCGGATCGATCAGATCGCTCCGCAGCGCTCGCAGCCGCGCCAGTGTGCGATCCTCGTCGGAGCCGGCAAGCCGGCTGTATCCGACTACGTCAGCGGCAAGAATTGCGGCAAGTTTCCGGGTCTCGGCCATGACGTACTTTCCGCCATAACCCAGACCCAGACTAGCACAAAGATCAGTTCAGAACTGCCCGCCTTTGCCGAAGCTGGGGCCGCCGCTATCACATTGGCAATGTCTGTTCATGGCCCTTAGCTGACTTGCCAATTCTGCCTGCGAATGTCCGCTTTTGGGGGGTTGCGGAAATGCCTGTACCGCGTCCGCATCCAGAGCGCCGCTGTCATATGGGAACCGCGGCGTGTGGTAAGCGTTGATGTTGCCGCTGGGACAGATCATGTGGGGAAATCGATATGAGGACATTCGTCGCCGGGGAAACCAAGATCGACGTCATCGCGCATATCGGCCAAGAAGACCTAGAGCTCGATCGGCTGGTGCTTAGCCGGTTCGAGGGATCGGAGACGATCGCGAACGCGGCTTTTCAAACGCTCGTCGATCGCTACGGCGGCAGGCCCTTGGCCGAGTATGCCTCGGCGCCGCAAGAGATCGATCTCAACTGACCGCATTTCTGCTTGTTTGTCACCAGATGCGCTGCGAACTTTTCTTCCAGCGCCGGTCTGCTTGCTCGAACAAATCCGACAACGTGACCGAACAAAGCGCCGGGTCGGTGGAGAGCACCTTCGGCGGCTCTTTCTTTGCCACCTCGCGCCCCGGCACGAGCCGGTCCAGCAGCTGGCCAAAAAGCGACAGGCAGTCGACGCAGTCATCGTTTCGTCCGGCGGCTGGGAACGTCAAAATTTCACTGACAAAGTCACTCAGCCACTCCGCCTGCGGCAGGAACAGCCCGCGCACGGCCATGCGCCCCGCTATCGATTGCGCTCGAATTTCCTTGGCGTGGCGGCTGGGTATCGTCTCGATTCGCGCGTAGATGCGGCGCTGGTTCATGCGCTCCCTCAGGAAGGGCTCAAGCGCGTTTTTCAGCTGGCCCAACTCGGTGACCACGACCAGCGGCTTCCAGTCGCGCACCATGTCGAGCAGGGCGTCGACGCTGGTGGCGGCGTCGGCTTGGCGCCGCCAGACATCGAGGACAAAGATGTCCGCGCTGGGATCGAGGCCAAAGACCACGATCGCAGTGTAGTCGGCCGTGGCTGAATCAGTCACAGCAAAATCCACCGCGATGTAGGTCTTCATGGTGTCGCGCGGCGGCGGGTTGTGGAAGGTCTTGAGCCACGCCGACTTGAACATCGCCCCTTCTAGAGGTGTTGGCCGAGACATGTAGAGGCTGGCCCAGACGCGCGGCGGCAGCACGTCGCGCTGCTGGCGCAAATAGTCCGCGTACGGGTAGGTGCCGGGCTGGTCGTCCCACAGAAACGTGCCGGCGGCGCGGCCGAGCTCGTCGCCCTCCTCGGCGATGGCCGAGAGCTTGATCACCCTGTAGCGGCCGCTGGCCTCCAGCTCGGCAAACAGGTCGGCGTGGTGGAAGCGCGTGCCGATCCCCACGACGCGGCACCCTGGCCTGGCCCGCGGCAGCACCTCGCCATAGAACCAATCGGATATTCTCTGGCGGGTGCTGTCCGAGTACGCGTCGTCCATCGACCTGTAGACATCGTCCAAAACAATCAGGTCGCCCCGGTAGCCGGCGAGAGCTCCAGAAGCTCCAATTGCGAACAGCGAGCCTCCGGACTTCAAGCCCCAGCGCCCTGCGGCCTGAGAATCATCTGAAAGCTGCAGGCCAAGGACCGCGGCGTGCTCGCTGATGAGGTTGCGCACGCGTCTGCCAAAACGCTCCGCGAGGTCCTGCGTGTGGCTGGCAGTGATGACCTGCGCCTCGGGGTGCTGCGCGAGGAAGAAGGCGGGAAAGAACACGCTCGCCAGAGTACTTTTTGCTGAGCCTGGCGGCGCCGATATCAGCAGGCGATCGAGCTCGCCGCGCGTCACCTGCTCCAGGTGCTTCATGATGTAAAGATGATGAGCAGCCGGCGTCAGCTCGCAGATCTTGCTCAGCTCCTCCATCGAGGAGCGCACGCGACGGCGGCGGGCGATCTCTGCGGACGCGCTAGTCATCGTCCTCTTCGTCTTCGCCCAGCACCTCGCGCTGGGCTTGCTCGATGAGCTCAGCGCCGCCGCGCAGGCGAATGTGCTCGATCAGCATCGTGGCCTGGTCGCGCTCGGCGAGTGCCGCGGCCTGCAGCTCGTCATCAGAGAGCTCTGCGAGCGGCCTGGAAACTTGCAGCAGGAGCTCGCGGGGCACGAGCGACGTCGCAATCTTGACGTACGCGGCTACGTTTTCCTTTCGCAGCTGCTCAATCGCGGCGGCGCCGTGCTCACGCCAGTCGGCGGCGAAATCTGCCACTAGCTGCTGCGAGAACTTGTTCGGCGTGCCCTTGCCCCTGCCTCGATAATTTGGGCTGGGCCCACCCTTCATCCAGGGCTTGAGCGCAGTCGCGGTGTCAGTCATGCCGGGCGCGGGCCTCCTTCTTCATAAGCCGGCGATTCCGGCGGCTGTACTTCCGAGCTCGCCGAAATCGCCTGCCGCGCAGACCGCGCGTCACTAGTGCGCCCGAGGCGGGGGGTTAGCCGGGTGCTGCTACGCTCGTTGCTGCGGTCAGGAGCGCTGTCGGTATTGTTTGTTTGCTCGTCTTCACTCATTCGGATAATCCTCGTGGGGGTTCGAGACGTTCTCAATTTCCAGTGCGAGGAAGCGGCGCAGCCCTGTCACTGGGTAGCGGCGCAGCCGCTTGAAGCCGAGGTCGAGGCACGGCGGCCCCTCGCCACGCGCTGTCATCCTGGCTAGCGTGCGCGGCGATATGCCGATGGCCGCGGCGGCCTGCCGCTGGCTCAACGTCTTGAGGTCGGAAAGGTCTTCGGAAAGGTCCACGCTCGCGCCCACACCACGTTCTTGGTTCTTGTTGTCAGGTGGTCTGAGCTTGGAAAAGTCGCGCGCGGCAGCTAAGGCCGGCGCGGCTACAGCCTATGTGGGGGCTCGCGCGGCAAATAAAAGCCCCCGCGCTGCCGCTTTCGCAGTGACGCCCACCAGAGGCGCAGGTCGAAGCCTATCTCCGAGAGAACGTACGCGAACATCACGCCGATGAGCGCAAGTAAATACAGGTTGGTCGTCCACCCAGCGATATGTCCGGAGTTGGATGGATTGTGTTGCAAAACTATTTTGAGCTCCCGAGCGAAGAAATTTTTTTCAAGATCGCGCACCGGTGCGGAATATTGATTCAAGAAACCGCTCGTTCGGATTCTATTCTTGCCCGATTTCGCTTGATCCACTGCTCGCGGGCGAGTTTTGCAACACAATCGGATGAGAAGCGGAAGTGCTCAAAGAGGCGGCGCCTGCCGCAGCAGCTCCGGCAGCTTGGCGATGTCGGCGGCGATGCGCCGCGCTTCGTCGCGGGTGAGCTGATTAACCGCCGCTCGGCGTCCCGGCTCCTCCTCGTAGAGCACGACTTCGGTATTCTAGTGAGAAAAATCAAAAAGTTGCAAGTTGAAGAGACGTAAACTAGGGTTGTAGCCGCGTGCACGAACTGGCTCGGCAGCGATTGGGGATCGCAGTGCTCAGGGTTCATCAAATCGCGAACAGATGGCAGCTCCACTGCGTAGCTCACACGCTGAAAGCGCTTCTATCTTTTCAAAGGCAACTTCGTGCGGTCAAACGCAGAATTGCATCGAGCCCGTACGTCGTTGCCAAAATCCTCAGTGTATCCTGGAGGCTTCGACCATATTTCGGCGCTTCGAGACGCAGGTTTTTCGCTGCAAGGAAAGCACGTCCTTGAGCTGGGAACGGGTTGGTTTCCGGTCATTCCGCTCATGCTGCGACTTGCCGGCGCGCGCCGTGTGTACCTTACGGACACTGAGCGTCTCATGGATAAAAATACGATTTTGGTTGCGGCTGACTTTCTTCTGAAAAAGAAAGAAGATTTGGCGCAAAAACTTGGGATCGATATTGCAACAATTGAGCAGTTATTGATTGCCCCGCGAAATCTTTCCTTGAACGAGCTTCTGCAATGGTTTCAGTTGACGTATATTTGCCCGTTTAACGCTGGCAAGGACCTACTCTCGGTTGACTGCATCGTGAGCCATACGGTTCTTGAACATATCCCCGAACACGTTCTCAGGAAGATTTTGTGTGATACTAGAAACTTATTGCGGCCAGGCGGCCTTCATTCACACGGGATAGATCATACAGACCATCGCGCTAATGTGGATCCGCGCCTAAGCCGAGTTGACTTTCTACGTTATGACGATTGGACGTGGCGCATATTTAGCATCAATTTATATACTAACCGCCTGCGGCATTCGGACTACGTCACCATGCTGCACGAAGCCGGCTACAAAATTGTCATCGAGCGCAAGTTTGTAAATGAGCGCTGCGTAGAGGAGGCGAAATATATGAAGCTTTGGGGACGCTTTCGCGATCGGGACGTCGAGGATTTAGCAACGGCTTGGTCGCATCTCGTCGCGAAGCCATGCTAATAGCTATGTCGTTCTTCGACGGCTCGCCCCTCGCGCTGCATATACCGAGGCATTGGTTCCGCGGAACTATTCAAAAGTGCACACATCGGGCAATCCGCCGTAGCGTAGCGCGGCGTGCTTCTGATCAGGCGCATGGCGGCGACGACGACCACGACGCACTTGCATTTTTATCCAGTCTGGCTGTCAATTTCTCTACCAAAAATTGCGGCTGATCCATCATGCTAACGTGACCTCCCGGCACTGCGTAAACGTCAATGCCACCGAGTGCGTATCTACCCCATCCAAGTGTAGGATCGATGGCGGATTCGGGAGTTTGACTTTGCCTGCAAAAAAGCACCAGCGGCTTTGCATAAGGTTTGGGAATGTACGCTCGCAACGCCGCCGAGAACATGGGGGAGTTATTTCGCAATTTTGGTGGCATCGGCCTGTTGACGATACGAAATGATGCTCGAGCCATTAGCCACGGAAACGTACCCACTTTGGAGCTCAGGAAAAGGAGCGCATCCCCGGTAAAGCTTCGGAGATTGCCAGTACGCAAATTGTGAGCGTATTTCCTCAATCGATCAACAAGGTATCTCTTTCGAAACTCCGCAGCTTCGGCCGCGGAGAGATTTGAAACAAAAGCTGGGCTAGGCACGTCGAACAGAGCAAGGAGACGGGCGTCTTCTCCCTCGTTTGCAAGTCGGCTTGCGGCTTCATAAGCCAGTACACCACCCAAGGAATAGCCACAGAAATAGTAGGGACCATGCTGTTGATTTTTCCGAATGATCCGAAGACAAAGGTTCGCAAGCCGCTCTATCGTGAAACTTCTATTCGCGTCATAAAATCTAACAATGTTAATTGCATAAACAGGACGACCCTCCGGCATGATCGAAACCATCCGTTCAAAGATGCCGACTTCGCCACCCGCGCCAGGAAAGCAATAGAGCGGAAGTCCAGCTCCGAATGCTCGGAGTGGGCAAAGGTACAAAAGCTCCAACTCGTTAGTAACATCCCTCATTAGGGAATGCTTCGCTGCCATTTTCTGCGCGCGATCCAAAAACAACACCACTCAGCCACGGCAACATCGTAGCATTAACTGCGATCCGCCGCGCCTCGTCACGGGTGAACAAATTGGCGGCCGTGCGGCGGCCGGGGTCACTCTCGAAATAGACATAGGCGAGCGCCTGGCCGTTGTTGTCCTTGACGATGAAGCAGGAGGCGTTCGCCTCTTCAATGTCCCACGGCGGCGGGAAGCGGCGCTCGGGCATCAGGCTAGAAAGCGCGCCTCGGTCTGCAGCCGTAAGGTTCGGCAGGACCGTCTCGTCGATGTCGTTTTGGCGGAACACCGCCTCGTACCTTTCGAGGGCCAGGCTCCGCAGCCAGACCACGACGTCCATGACGACGCTCCATGCTGCGTCTCACAGCATATCATCGTCGGACGGTCCTGGAGAGGCTGTTGAGGTCGTGGCCGGCGTTATAAGCCTTGATCGACGACAGAATGGCGTTGGTCCGGCCGCGGCGGCGATAAGCGCGCCTCGGCAGTCGAATTCAATTGCGCCAAAAATCCTTGAACCGCGTAGGCGATAGTTCGGTATATCTGACCGTGTGCTGGATGTTCTTGTGCCCGAGATAAGCCTGCAGCGCCCGGGTGTCGTGCCCCTTGTTCGCCAGCGCAAAGCCGCAAGCGTGCCTGAGCATGTGCGGGTGGGCCTTGAAGCCCAGCTTAGCCTCGGCGCCGGCCCGCTCGACGACGCGGGAGAAGCCGGCAGTCGTGAACGGCGCGCCCCGCTCCGAGACGAACACGAACGGCGACCTCGGCTCCTGTTCTCGCTGCAGGCGGCGAAGCGCCCGCAGCTCGTCGCCCAGGATCGGATGGGTGCTGGGGGTGCCTTTTTTGACCCTGCGGACGTGCAGGGTGGCCGTCCTGAAGTCGATCTGGTCCCAGCGCAGGTCGACCAGCTCGGACACTCGCAAGCCGTGCCGGTAGGCGACCAAGATCATCGTGGCGTCGCGGTGGCCCCAGCGGTTGTCTTTGGCTTTCGCCATAAGCCGCTCGACCTCGGCCTCGGTCAGGTGCTCGCGGGTCCGCAGCTCGACGTTAGGGCGCCGCTTGGGCATGACTGTTCGTAAAACGGTGGTTGGGGTGACGAGCTGCAGGGCGGATTTGCGCATGGTTTGCTCCGGTCTGGTCTGGAGACCGGTCGTACAATGATCCTTTTACGAACAGTCGTAAAGGGGAATGTTCGGTCGTGCGGCCACGGGGACTCAAGCGATGACGGAAAGAGCGGTTGCGACCGGCAGGTAGAGCGTGCGCGGTCGCCCGGTCAGGCTTGTGAAGCCGAATTTTGTGTAGAAGGCGACCGCATCGTCGTCGATCGCGTCGGCAAAAATCGCGTGTGCGCCGATAGGGGACTTGGCGACCGTTCTGATGGCATCAAACAGCAGCGCCTCGCCAAGGCCGAGCCCGCGGAAGTTTTGGTGCCGGCCGAGCCAGCCAATGAGAACAGCGGGCACGGTCGGATAGCGCGGCAGCTTCCGGGCGAGGTCTTCTGGCACCTCGGCGGCATGACCGGCGCTTTCCTGGAAACGGCCGCGATCATCGGCGTGACCCGTGAACTCAGCGCCGCTGAGCGGCCCAAGCCGATCGGGTTGACGATCAACTATTTGCGGCCCGGTCGCGCAGTGGACAGCTACGCTAACGTCTCGATCGTCAAGCAGGGCCGGCGTATCGTTGCCTTCGAGGCAAGAGCCTGGCAGGACGATGCGAACAAGCCAATCGCGTCTGCGTTCGGCCATTTCATGCTGCGGGCGATGCGGGGCACTGACTGGCCGGAGGTCCCCCTCCGTGCCAACCCGAGCGAGCAGCAACGCAGTTAGCGTTTTGCGGCCGCTAGAAGCTCCTGTTTGGCTGCGTCGAGGATTTCATTGGACAGGGCCGGGTCATCCACGGCCCTCGCGAGCATCAAGGCACCCACCAATTCCGCCACCGCGGCGACCGCCTTGACAGCCGCAGCGCCGCCCAGCCGGCCAGTGCAGGTCGGTCTGCCTCAGAGCGCGCTGGAATCGGCGCCCGCCTCGCGCGCGCGCGCGTGACCACAGAGAGTATGATCAACGCGCAAGCTCGCGGTCATTCTGCACCGCATGTGGATCGACGGGACCGAGTTCAAGTGGTCGACGAAGAAGGCTACCGCGTAACGCGCATGAGGAGATCATAGGGTTCCCGCGACACTGCGGGAAGAGTCGTCCCTGCCGGGACGGTGGCGGTGGTGAGATCGTCCGATTTTTTGCGAGCGTCCGAAAGGGCGATCGCGCTTGCAACACTGATCCGCCAGCGTCGTCTTACGCCATCATGCGGAGGGCAAGCCCTACCGCGGAGAGAACAGTGGGCCCGGCAAGGATGATCGTGGAGAGCTTGACACCCAGACCCGGAATTAGAGAACAATCCGGGGGTGAAGCGGACATCAAAAACGCTGGCTCAAGTCACTCAAGCGACGCACGCAGTGCGATTTTTGGCGGCGTCAAACTTATGATTACCGTCGTCGCCGTCCGACCGTGTAGATAGCCGCAGCAATAATAAGGACTACTCCCTCAATCACTCCCTGATAGCTGCTTCCTAACCCGAGGATGTCGAAGCCATTGATCAAACTGTAGATCACGACGACGCCGGCCACTGATTTCAAGACATTTCCTGACCCGCCAAAAAGTGAGGTGCCGCCAAGGATCGCTGCCGTGATTGCTGTCAGCTCCAGGCCTGCCATGGCGTTTGGCAAAACGGCCCCAATTCGCGCCGCGAACAGGAGTCCGACAAATGCCGGCCGCCAACCCATTGAGGACAAAGGGCACCACTCGATAGCGGTTAATATCGATACCAATAAGCCGCGCCGCCTCCGAATTTGCGCCTACGGCCTGCAAACGGCGACCAACCATCGTAAATCGCGTGATTAAGTAAGCGATCGCGGTGATTGCCGCCATATAATACACGGGCTTACTAAGCGCCCACGACGCGTCAAAATAGAATCCGATTGCAAACAGGACAATACCGACGGCCATCAGGAGCAATCGTGGACGCCTTTTTTGCCACCACTCAAACGCTGAAGCGGCGAGCACGATGGCTCCGGCACACCACCAAAGGTTTGGCAGCACCCAGACGCCATTTTCAATCCATTTCAGTGGCAGGACAATTTCGCGATCATTGGCCGACGCGGTGTGGCCCCCGGTGATGATCAAAAGGACACCCCGTAACGCCGTCATAGTCGCGAGCGTGACAATGAAAGCATTGATACCAAGACCTTGGACTACCGCGGCATTTACGAGACCGATAAAGGCGCCAGCAACAAGACTGATCGCCATTGCCGCGTAAATGCCAACGACGTCGCTTAACAGCAGGACACACGCGGCGGAAATCGCGGCTGTTGCAGCCACGGACAAATCGAAATTGCCGCTGATCAACACCAGCGTCATGGGAACGGCGATAATGGCAACAAAAGACGATTGGTAGAGTATGTTTGCCAAGTTGGCCGGATTCAGAAAATTCGGCGCACCGAACAAGTGCGTGCATGCCTCGAGCACGACCCAAATGAGCGCCAGAGCGTAGTAGATCCCAGCCTCACCAAGAGAAAAGCCCTTTAGTCGTCTGCCCGCACGCGGCGACTTTGCCGGGCGCTGGCTCGTCTCGATCATCTGGTCCATGACAGGTTCACGCCGTTAGCCCACCAGCGAGGGCAGTGAGTTCATGTTCGCCGGTATCTGCGGGCCGCCGCTCAGCGATGATGCGACCTGAAGCAACAACGAGAATGCGATCGCAGGTGCCAAGCAGCTCCTCGAAATCGGAAATAGCGACAATGACCGCGGCGCCTCCGGCTGCCATCGCTGCGATCGCGCGGTGAATATCGGCCTTAGCACCGATATCGACGCCGGCAGTGGGTTCGTCCAAGAGGAGCACCCGCCAGTCGGCGGTAACTGCTCGAGAAAGAGCGATCTTTTGCGCGTTTCCTCCGCTGAGCTCCCCTATCGCAACATCTGAGTTTGCCGCGACCACGGAGAACTTGGAGATAATCTGATCGGCGCGGCGTCTCTCCTTGCGCGCGACGGGAAACACCTTCATCGCGCAGATCGCCAGTGAATTAGGCAAGCTGGTGTTCCAGCAAATTGACTCGTTTACGAAGAGGGCCTGCTGGATGCGATCTTCAGGGACCAGGACTATTCCAGCTTCCACGGCCGCCGCGATATCGCGGCCAATTGGGCGGCCGTCAACCTTGACCATTCCGGTCGCGCGAGTATCGGCACCGTAAATTGCGTGCAAGATCTCGCTTCTACCTGACCCAAACAGGCCAGCCAACCCGACGATTTCGCCGGAGCCAACGACAAAATCCACACCACTGATCCGGCCAGGAGACGAAAGTTCATGCACTTCAAGCAAAGAAGCTGTGTCGGGTGAGATCGGCGAACGTCCAACATCCAGCGAGGTCTCCTTGCCGACGATAGCAACGACTAATTTCCGTTCATCAATCCGGTCGCGCGGTTGGTCCAACACGACAATGCCGTCCCGCAGTACCGTCACGTGCTGACATAGCTCCATGATCTCATCAAGAAAATGGGAGATGAAAAGCACGGACGTCCCGTGGTTATCGCGCAAGCGACGAATGGCTTCGAATACGACCGATCTTTCGTGCTCCGATAACGATGCCGTGGGCTCGTCCATAATCAACAGCCGGGCTTCCGACGCGAGCGCCTGGAGAATCGACGCCATTTGCCTTTGTCCAACCGGCAGATCGGCGACCAATGCCTCCGGATCAACCGCGTAGCCGATACTGTCCAAAAGCCGGCCAAAGCGCTCGCGTTCGGATCGGGAATTGCGCCACGGATGCGCCGAGGCCAAGAAAACATTCTCTTGCACCGACAAAGTGGGCGCTAAGGGAATGTGCTGGTGGATAGTTGCAATGCCATTAGCCGCGGCGTCGGCCGGATTCCGCCAAGTGCGGGTCTCGCCGCGCCACACGATCTGTCCGCTTGAAGCGGGGATAGCTCCTGAAAGGATCTTGATGAGTGTCGACTTGCCGGCGCCATTAGCTCCAATCAGACCGTGTATGGTACCATCGGCCACATCGAAACTAGCGTTCCTTAAAGCAACCGTCCCATTAGGATAGATCTTCTCGATTGCTTTGACGGAAAGTATCGGCTGATTCAGCATCTGAACACAGCTTCGGAATCGTGGTGTAGTTTTTTTGGAATCACATCGGCCCCCCATTTTCGGGGCCGGTAAAAAGGGGGTTGGTCAAATGCGACGAGGCGACAACGGTTCGTTCTCGCATGACCAACTCCCCAGAGCGGCGCGTAAGTCTCTTGCGTCTGCTGTTCGCCTTTATAATCGAGCCGAATGTTTCGGTCGCTTAGATGTAACTGCTCTTAGAATTCTGGAGGACAGGTATCCACGTTGTCCTTCCTGACTGTGTCCCATTTGTAGGTAATAAAGCGGTCCGCAGGGCTCTGCTTCGTACGGAGGTAATTAACGAGCGCTGCCATTGCTTGCTGGCCACTCGTCACCGGATTTGCGCAGGTGGTTACGATTGGCTCGCCATCGCGGATCAATGCCTCGACATCCTTGGAGCTGTCGATGGCGTAGATCTTTGCCTTCGATTTGGCGGACTTCAGCGCCGAGAGGCAGCCCCGAGCCATCGCTTGATCGTGTGAAAAGATGATCGAGATATCTGGATGAGCTTGAATCGCATCCTGGCAAATTTGGTGCGCCCGCTCGGGGTCCCAGTTGCCGGCCTGTTTTGCAACGACCTCGAAATGCGCGTTCGACTCCTTCAGCGCCTTCTCGAAGCCTAACGCCCGAAGCTCTACAGCCGCAAAGCCCGGAAAGCCCTCGACTATGGCTATCTTGCCGCCATTTGGATTGTCTGCGACGGCGAGCTTCCCCACTGCATAAGCTTGGTCAACATCGTTGCGATCCGCATAAGCCAGCAAAGCCGGATAGATCCAAGGCGGTTGATGCTTCTTCGCATCACCGACGAAAACCGCCAAGGCGACGATGGGTATGCCCGCCGCTTTTGCTTTGTCAGCCCAGTCCTGAGCTGCAATGCTATCGATAGGCACCATGACGATGCCATCGACATGTTGCGCAATCAACTTATCAATGTCGTTCGCTTGATTAAGCGGGTTGGCACGGGCGTCAAGCTCAATCGTCTTTACACCCAATTCTTTAGCCGCTTTCAGCTCGCCGTTTGCAGGGCGACCGCATAGGAAACCCTAGGCTCAAGTGGGAGACGCCGATGGTCAGCTGCTTGTCCTGAGCAGCTGCAGACCCAACAAGTCCAACGCCGACCGCACCTGCCAATGCGATGGCGATTTGCAAACGTGCCCTCATATCGTTTCCTCCTGTTGCTTCTCTGCTTTTCCAGCGGTGGGTAGCGGCTCTTCTTGACAGCGTTCACCGGGCGGAAGTGCCTCCATCGGCTGCAATATCGGGTCAGGCACGAAGGAGCTTTCGCCCGAAGCAACGAACAGCGCGGCACTTGCAACTTCGTGCACTATTGCATTTTTGGAAAAAAAGTATCTTATTGGAATATTCGCTTGTCAAGCGGGGGAGGAATTTGACCGTCCGCAACGAGTGGCTTTTCGAGATCCGCTTGCATAATGATTTCCAGAATAACGCCGGGCTAACGTTCTATGAAACGGGCAGTCGCGGAAGACTATTCGGTCATTCCGGAGTGGGACTCGAGGCCGCGTACAATCGCCGAGGCAGCCTATCATCGGCTGCGACAAGACATTCTTTGGGGACAATTTGCGCCAGGATCGCCGCTGCGCTCCGATAAGCTGAGAGCCCGCTACGGCGTCGGCGTCAGTCCATTGCGCGAGGCGCTGATGCGGCTTGTCTCCGAACGGCTGGTGACGTTGGTCGGACAGCGCGGCTTTCGCGTAGCGCCGCTGACCGCCTACGACGTGGAAGACACCATGGCGACGCGCCTCGTGATCGAAGGGCAGGCCTTGACGCGCTCGATCGAGCGCGGCGATGTGGCCTGGGAAACCGCAGTTGTTGCGGCTTTCCACGCCTTGTCCCGGCACCCCATTCCGAAAAAGCCTGGCCCATCAACCGAAGTTTGGGCGCTGCATCATCGCCGTTTTCACATGGCCCTGCTCGCAGCCTGCGAGTCGCGCTGGCACATAGAACTGGCCGGCCTTTTGTTCGATCAAGCGGAGCGTCATCGTATTCTGCGCGCAAACTTCGGACCGCAGGAAAGGCTCAAGCGAGATACGGTTCGCGAGCACAGGCAAATTTTCAAGGCAACGCTGGCGCGTGACGCCAAGGCCGCGATGCAGGCGCTTGAGCGACACTATCGCGAGACGGCGAAACAAGTCACCTCGGTGCTCTCCCATGTCCCACACGTGGCGGCTATACGCGACTGAGCCGGCCCGATAGTACCGCGCTTGACACGCCAGTATCCACAATTTAAAAATTTTAGAAATTTTGGAAAATTTTCAATGGGAGGAAGGCATGTCTGATCTCGACGGGCGCGTTGCCGTCGTCACGGGTGCTGCGCGCGGCATAGGGCTGGGAATAGCCGAGCGATTAAGTGCCGCCGGCGCTGCGGTTGTAGTTGCCGACATCGACGGCGACACAGCGGAAAAAACCGCAAAAACCTTGGGTAATCGGGCGATCGCCGTTGAGCATGACGTTCGCGACGGCGAGTCTTCGAAGGTCTGCGCGAAAAGGCCCTGGATGCGTTCGGCCGCGTCGATATCCTCGTCAACAATGCCGGCGTCGGGCCGAAGCCGGGACCGGTGCAGAACAGCGAGCGACGAGGAGTACGATCGTGTCATGAATGTGAATGGCGCGGCCTGTTCCTGACTACGCGCGCGTTCGTGCAAGGCATGATCGATCAGAAGAGCGGCCGCATCATCAACATCTCGTCGATCGTCGGCCAGACCGGTTTCGCGATGGTGCTGCCCTATGTGGCGTCGAAATTTGCCGTTACCGGCATGACGCACAGTCTCGCCTCAGAACTCGCCCCGCACAACATCACCGTCAACTCGATCCAACCCGGCATCCTGGCCACCGATCTGCATTCGGCGGTGGTAGCCCAGTTCTCCAACCTGCAGGGCCAGAACGAGGAGGACACCTGGGCGTGGTTCAAGAGCCGCATTCCGCTTGGACGTTTCCAGACGCCGAAGGACATCGGCGAGATGGCCGCCTTTTTAGCTTCCGATCGGGCGGAAAACATTACCGGCGCCGCCTTTAACGTCGATGGCGGCTGGGAAATGCACTAGCGGCCGGCACAGACGGGAGAATTGCGAATTTGGAATGGGGAGCGACGATCCCGGAACTCTGACCGAGATTGTGCGTAAAGCGCAAGCATTTAGGCATGACGGGGCGCGAGTTCTCGTTCGCTCCATCAAATTGTGCGAGAGGAAGACTGATGTCGCTATCCAGAAAGTCCCTCAGCACCGACGAGATCGTTCGCGAGCTGTGGGACCGGCAGCAGATCAGCGACGTTATGCTCCGTTTCGGACGTGGGTTGGACTTGCATGACTGGGACATGTACGCGGCAACGCTCACCGATCCCTTCGAGGTGGATTTTTTCGATCTGACCGGCCGCTCGCCGGCAAACACCACTCCGAAAATTTGGGCACGATTTGCCAGCGCCTGCCTTCAGCGGCTGATCGTCATGCATCAGTATTCCAACTTCCACATCAATCTGCGTGGCGATCAGGCTGACGGAGTTTTCTATCATGTGTCGCGGCATCGGTTCCCGAACCGGCATGGCGACGACCACTACACACAATATGGCTGGTACGAGAATTCCTTTCGCCGCACCGACGACGGCTGGAAAATCAGCAAGCTGAAGCACTGCTTTCAGTGGTGCGAGGGCAATCCCACCCTGATCGACTTGTCCGACCCCGATTGGCAGGCGGCCGCGGCCGCGGTGTTCGGCCGTACCGCACCGGCGGCGTAGGCAGTAAGCGATGTTGACAGCTGTGGCCGTGCGGCCGCGCAGGCACCGCCGGAATAGAACGAGTGTGCCTCAGCGCGAGCACCAGAAATACAGCAGGCGAATTCGAAAGCGAGTGCGCTCAGGCGCCGCCGCAGCCGTTGACCGATCACGAGCTGAGTGTTTGGCGATGTCCCTTCGGCGCCGGTTCCGCCCTTCCAGGCGATCGGCACGTAGGCGTGCGGCACGAAGCCTTCGACGGCGTCAGGGAAGCCGGTCATAAATCCGGTCCGCCGAAACTCCCCGTCGACAAAAAATTTGCTGGTGCGCCGCTGCTTGCGCCCGCAACGCGGCCAAGATCGCCTCGTCCTCAAGATGACTCAGTTCTGCTTCGCTCAGTCGCCCCGCCTGCCATGCTGCTCGAGCATCGAGCAGTGCCTGCGGCCGCAGCAGGCTGCCGACCTGGTCTGCCCGCAGTAGGCGCATAGGTTCCATCGACCAAGCTCCTAATTAAGTTGCGTCCAATGACGGTGATACCTTGGCTTTCCGAAGGTCAAGCTGCTTGTCTACTATCCGCTCGCGGAACGAGGCAAGCCAGGTCGTCCTCCTCGTTCCAAAATCTCGGTGAGGAAGCCAGCTGCGAGATGCTGCAAGGTGCGGCAACTCGATCCCACCAAATTGCCATGCCGGGTGAAAGCGGCCGCCGCGATAAATCCATAAAGTAGCGTTTTTGGAAATTGGACCTATGCAATCAATATGGCTCTCGCTATCATCTTCGCGTGCCAAGAAAACACCGGGCCAACCCAGCATTGACACGCAGCCAGGGAGGAAATCATGAAACGGCGAGAGTTTCTGAAATACTCAGTTGCGGCAGTCGTTGCTGCACCGTTCGTGCGCGCTGCTCGAGCGGATGCCGGAATTGTCAAGGTCGGCCTGGTGGGCCCAAAGACCGGCCCGCTCGCTCCGGGCGCGGC
>CAWDZD010000053.1:0-178397 GCA_963806465.1 uncultured Alphaproteobacteria bacterium
ACCACTATCGTCTTCATTTCACCCCACTCGTGGCTTCCCTGGCTGGAATTTGCCGGTGCGCTGATGCTGCTGAACCAACAAAAGTCGGATCAGCAAAACTAATCTACGAGGCGCTCGATTCGAATGGTGCGAGCTCTTCTCGCAATTGAGCCACACCCGCGGCGTGGCGCGCTGCAGATCGCCGAGCGTGGTCGTCGCTCCGCTCCGCATCATCGGACCACCCGTGCGATGATTGCAGAGAGCAGCCGCCAAGCCACGAATGGCGAGTAGATCAGCGTGCTGCCGCCGACAATGCCGCTCGCGATCTGAATTGAAAGCGGATCAGCTATTCCGAGCAAAGTGCACCACCAAGCCACGACGTGTTGCATAACCCGCCCCATAACCTAGGGCCGCCCCCATCTCACACAGTAGCATTGGAAACGGCAGAAAGCCGATGTGCGGCCATGCCGAACAGGCCGGCGGCGAGCGACAATCCGACTTATCTTGCCCGACGCCAGCGCGTGTGCGACGGCATGCGTCAGGCTGGGATTCCCGAACATTGATAACCTTTCAACAGGCGCGCTCGATGTCCGACATGGGTCGATTCTGTTAAAAAAGTCGGAGTATCGCCTTGGCCCAATTTTTTCAGCGCCGTGGGCGCGGTTTTCAGATGCGGACGCGGGGGGCCTCGTCATCCGCCTCAGACTCAACGGAGCGAGTTCTAAATCGATCTGCGGCGGTAGTTAGCGTCAATCGAAGATGTCGTTTGTGTTTTGGCAGATTTGCAACGACGTTAGACTTTCGACTTTTTCAACAGTATCGGTCAAACTCGGATTTCTAGCGACCTTGATATGATGCCCGCTGTGCTACCGATGACGGACTCAACTCGGACATCCTTTAATGTCGCAGCAGGGTCAATCGCGGTCGAATTGCGATGTCCGCGTTACGTCCGTTCATCCCTCAATCTCAGACATGACCCGATTGCGCATGCAGGCGGGTTGGCGGCGAACGATGAACAATTCAATTCCGCAGGCGTTGACTTGTCATGGACGACCCTGCTGCAACTGCTAAGCAACTTGTCGATTTAGCCGGAAAGAACATTGAGGAACAGCAGAGCCGCATCGCCCGGCAACGTGAACTCCTGGCTAAGTACGAGCGAGACAATGATGCAGCGCGGCTGTCAGGGGCGCGCATTGTCCTTGAGCGGATGCAGAGGCAGCTTACGCAAATGACCGCGGTCCATGTAGCAGCCGAAGAGCATTTGTCTAAGCTCACAGTGGATGAGGCAAGCGTCGAAAAAGTAGTGCGCGATACGCCGATGTAGCAACAGCTTTCAGACAGTGGCCGACGATCCTAGGTGACTTTTGAACTGATGCATAAGAGCAGGAAACGGCGGCTGTGCCAGAACTGGACCTTCACCGCGTTCGCCGCGCCGTTGTGGCCACCGTCGCCGATCCCTTGGCAATCAATAACATTTTGTGATTCCGACTGGACTTAGGCGTGCGCGCGCCGATCAAGCGCCAGCATCAGCCCGTTAGCGACGGCCGCAAAGACAACGACGATCAGCGTTACCGTCGTCGTCATGCGCACGTCGTGGACGTTGATACCGTTGATGATGAGGAAACCAAGGCCGCGCTGGGAGGCGAACATCTCGCCGATTAGCACACCGAGAAGTGTTAGGGCGAAGCCGACACGCAGCCCGGTAATGATCTCCGGCGTTACCGCCGGCGCCAGCACGCTCAGCGCCGTCTGCGTCGGGCTGAGGCGCAGCACCCTGGCCGTGCGCAGCAGTACCGGCTGGATGTTCTTGACCGCCGCTATGGTGAACAGCATTACTGGGATCACGCCGTGGATCACACCGAACGCCACCTTGGCCGACATGCCGAGGCCGAAGATCAGCAGCATCACCGGATACAACGTCACTTTGGGAATAGTGTAAAGCGAGCTCAGGATTGGTTCCGCCACTTCCCCCGCGAAGCGGCGCATCCCCAGCACCAGGCCAAGCGCCACGCCCGCCACTGCAGAGATCGCGAGCGCCGTGGCGAAGGCCGCCATAGTCGCGCCGACATGGTTCCAGAATGACGCTTGGGCAAACAGCTCCGCAGCGAAGGCGAAGGTGCGTAAAGGGGGAGTGATGGCGACGTCGCCCGCATAGGCATAGAGGCCGAACCAGATCACGAGAATCGCCGCAACGGTTGCGGCCGCGTCGAACAGCCGTGTCACGTCCGCCCCCGGCGGCGCGCCAGGCGGCCGTCCCACATATGCAGCGCGCCGTTCACGCCGGTCGCGATCAGCAGCACGAACAGCATGAGCGCGTACATCGTGCGGTTCTCGAAACTTTCATAGGCATAGGCGATGCCGTAGCCGAGCCCGCCGCCGGAGAGGATGAATTCGCCGGCGATGATGCCGATGAACGAATATGCGAAGGCGAGCTTCAGCCCCGTGAACAAATGCGGCGCGGCGCTCGGCAATGTGATGAGAAGCACTTCCTGGACCCGGGACAGCCGATGCACACGGGCCACCTTTCGCATCACACGAGGAACCCGGTCGAGACCGGCGAGAGTGCTCAGCATCATGGCGGGCGCGGCGAATATCACGCCGATAGCGATCAACGGCAGTGCGTTCAAACCGAATAACGCCACCAGCAATGGATAGAACACGAAGAACGGCACCGCATACCAGCTCGCCAATAGAGGATCGAGTGCACGGCGCAGGCGCGGCTGCGCGTGAACCATTGCCCCCAACGTCGCGCCAGCCAGCACCGAGACGGCGAAGGCGACCCCCACTTCCATAAAGGTGCGCGCCGCGGGAGTGATAAGTTCGCCCGAGGCCATCATGCGCACGAGTTCCAACGCCATCTGACTCGGTGCAATCATGGTGAGTGGCTTGATCACGCCCAGGCGGCACAGCAGCTCGATGAAGCCGACGGCCGCGACGATCAACGCGACGCGCGTCCAGATGATGCCTCGAGCGCGGGTCATGACGCGGGTCGTCCCATCGCCCTCATGGATTTAGGCCGCAACGCCGCCCACAGGCGGGCGGTGACTGCACCAAAGTCGGGACCAGACGCGATGCGGCTGTCGCGGTCGCGGGCCCAGCCAGTGCTGACAAGATCGATGAACCGGCCAGGGCGCGCCGACATCACGCCGACCCGGTCCGACAAAAGCGCGGCCTCATCCAGCGCGTGGGTAATCAGCATCACCGTGGAGCCTGTCTCCCGCCATAGACGCAGCAGCTCGTCGCCCATCAATAGTCGTGTCTGCTGGTCCAGCGCTCCGAACGGCTCGTCCAGCAGGATCAGTCGCGGCTGTAGCACCAAAGTGCGTGCAATGCAGACGCGCTGCCGCATGCCACCGGAAAGCTGTGCGGGATAGGCGCCGGCGAAATCGTCTAGCCCCATGAATCCGATCGCATATGCCACCCGCCGCGCGATCTCGGCGGGCTCGGTGCCGGCACGGCGCAGCCCGAAAGCGACATTGTCGCGCACCGTCAGCCACGGGAAACTCGCATCTTCTTGGAATACCACGCCGATGCCGTCTGGGACTTCGCCCACGACCGCTCTGCCTTCGAAACTGACCGTGCCGGCGGTTGGCGGGTTCAGCCCAGCCAGCACGTCCAGCAGCGTGGACTTGCCACAGCCGGACGGGCCGACGACTGAGAAAAACTCACCGCGCGCCAGATCGAGATCAAGCGGTCCTAGTGCATGCACCGGGGTGACGCCGGGATAGACCCGTGTCACCCCTCGTAAGGTCGCGTGCGCGACTTGCGCGTCACCGATAGACATTGGGTGCAAGTCAATTTTGCAGGTCCGTGGGCAAGAATGAAGAGTTCGACCATCTTCGACCAGTCCACCGGACCTTTCTGCTTGCCGACGATCTGCAACCCCTCAACCATGAGGGCCATGGCGTCGTAGTCGAACTTCCCTTCCGACCAATAATGGACCGCGACGTAGCGGGCGAATACGCGGCGATACAGAGTGGGATTGCCGTTGAACGCTTTGGCGGTGATGTCGGCGGCCTCGTCGGGGTGAGCTTCGATGTAGCGCACGCCGTCGCGCCGTCCGGCGATAATGCCGCGCAGCTTAGCCGAGCCGTCCTTCGCATAGTCGGCGGTCGTAACGGCGACGGTCTGCATCATATTCGGCGATAGGATATCCTTGGGCCAGAACACCGGCTGCAATTTATCCTCGTTCTCCGACCATACCGGCTCTCCGCACATGCCGGCGTCGACAGCGTTGTTGAGTACCGCCGAGACATTGGCGCCGATGCCACCCGCGGGCACCAGTTTCACGGCATTGGGGTCGATGGCTTTCTTCTTCATGGACATCAAGATCAGCATGTTGGTCACCGAGCCGGGCGCGGTGAAGGCGACCTTCTTGCCGGCGAGATCCTCAATCGAATGGAGCGGCGAGCCCTTCTTCGCCATCCACAGAATGTCGGCGATGCTCTGCGCCCCGGAGCCGATGATGCGCAGTGGCGCGCCGTTGTTGATCGCCTCAACTGCCGCCGCCAGCGCCACCTCGCCATAGGGCAAATCGCCCGCCAGCGTGTTCCGCACGGAGGTGCCGCCGCCTTGCGACGTCAGCACGCCGGTGATGTCGACGCCGTATTTCTTGAAGAAGCCTTTCTCCATGGCGACCGCATACGGGGCGCCATAGAAGGCCGACCCCCAATGAGTCACCGTGATCGTCTCAGCTCGCGATTGCATGGGGAAACCGGCGACGACTATCGCCGCCGCGAGCGGCAGCAACCTCGCCAAAAGCTTCAGCATGGATGTTCCTCACTCCCTAGACGGCTTCGATGCAGTTTGTCGAAAATAGTAGCATGTCCGGGCTGGGTGCTTGATGGAAGAGCGTGCCGACCCAGAATGCGTGCCCGCGAGCGGCCCCGACACCGTTTGGTGTGCAGTCAGAAAGGTTGAACCCGCCGGCTGATTCAGGTTCAGGTTATGAACCGTTCGTTATCCCAGACCTTGTCGGGCATCGGCAGACCCGCAAAGATTTCCTTGGACGGTGGTCTGTCCGGCTCGATGCCCAGTATATGAAGTACCATCACAAGTTGGCGCACGTGCTGGCCCGAATGCCAAGTGGTCCGCTCCAGATACTCGTGCAACGTCACGTCGCCATAGTAGACCGTGGCCTTGTGCGAAAAATCGGTCGTCTGACCGGGGCCATCCCACCAGATCTGGAAGCGCCCCAGCACGTCTTGTCCGTAGGCCAGTATTTTGGCCTTGGTGTTCATCTCCGGTGGCGGCACACGATCGTAGACGCCTTCCTCGAGCGGCAGGCATTGCACCTCGTGTTCGAGAAAAGTATCGGCGATGTTGAAGATATGATAGGCAAGCTGGGCGTAGCTGCGCGGCCGATGCGGCAACATATGGGCGAGTTCGTCGTCAGGAATTTGCTCAAAGAGCCGCTGCGCCACAGTTTGAATCTCGATGAGCCGCGCGGCTAGTTCGGACGCGGGCAGCACTTCCGCCCCGCCCCACGCGACCCCGGCGACGCGTGCCACCTCGCGCAGCACTTGGCCATTCGCCCAATCCCCGCCGCGCCGGACTATCGGAACCGAGCGGATGCCGAGTGCTGCCAGCTCGGCGAAGGCACCCTTGTCCTCAAGCACGTTGACTGAGACGAAGACAACGCCGCGCTTGATCAGAAACTCCTTCATTCTGAGACAACTCGTGCACCCAGGCTGCCAGTATGCTTTGATAACAGAGGCTTCAGGGGCTCCTTGCGCCATGGCATGCTCCATAACTGCGCAAGATTAGTGGGTTCACCCGAGGAAGCAAAGACACGACCATTAACACTTGTAGCAACGATGACGCGACGCCGAGAAACAATCCACCAAGCACTGCCGCGATTACGATGGTCACGTCAGCGCGATATCCGGTTGGCGTCGGACGGCCTTCGAGCGCAGTAAATATTGGGTCCGAAATACTCCTTATCGATGCAGCCCACCTGTAACTTTCTGGTCGGGGACTGGCGCTGCACCGACGACATGCAGTTCGTGACCAGCGAGCGGGCGCGGCAGCGGCTCAATTGATGTTGACAAGGGCGCCGCCATCGACTGGCAGCGCGACGCCAGTAATGAAATTCGCCTCGTCAGACGCCAGAAACAGAGCGGCGTTTGCGACGTCCCAAGCCGTGCCCATCTTGCGGCGCAGGGGCACGCGCGCATCCCGCGCGGCCGCGACCTCAGCCCGGCCCTTACCGCTGACGCGGGCGCGGGTGTCGACTGCCATCGGTGTGTCCATCAATCCGGGCAGGATGACATTGGCCCGTACCCCGAATTCCGCATTCTGAATGGCGACCTGCTGAGTGAAGGCAATCATTCCGGCTTTAGTGGCCTTGTAGGCCACGTTGGGGTATTGCTCCCAAGCGGCGACCGATGAGATCGTAATGATCACACCTGCGCGCTGCTCACGCATCAGCGGCAAGACATGCTTACAGGCCATGATGGCGCCGCGCAGGTTGATGGTGGCGATGCGGTCGAATGCGAGCTCGGTGATCTGGTTGAGCGGCGCGTCACCGCCGGCCATGCCTACACCGACATTGTAGTGGAGGATATCGACGCGCCCCCAACGTTGCCGTGCGGCCTCGACCATCGCCGCGAGCGTCGTCTCGTCCGCAACGTCCGCTTCGAACGCAAAGCATTCGCCACCCGACTGTCGTGCGATTGCAACGGTTTCCTCGGCGGAGGAGAGATTGTTGTCGACTGCCAGCACCTTGGCGCCTTCCTGCGCAAAGCGCAAAACCGTGGCACGACCGTTGCCCAGCCCTTCGCCCGGTGACTGACCGGCACCGACTACGATAGCGATCTTGTGCTTGAGACGCATGCTCACCTCGGTGGAAGAAGTACTATTGACCTCACGGACCATAATCGGCAGTCACCAGGTGATCGCCGAGCGGCCCGCCGACGACAACTTATCCAATAGGCCCCACATTGCGAGGAAAGACGTAGTTCGCGGCCACAGAAAATGTGTAGATATTGTATCACCAGGAAACCGCGCACGATCGATCGCGAGGACTCTCAAGCCGCGGCTTGCGAGCAGCATCGCTGACGTGCTCAGTTTCGAGCTAGTGACTGTACGGAACGAACACCGTCGGCGCGCACTGATTTCAGACAAATTCTAAGAAAACCCGAACGCCAATATTAGCCCGCTCCTGATAGCAGTTTCGCTACGTGGCTTGGCTAAGAGGGACCCCTACAAGCATGCCATCGCCTAAGGTTGCGGAGAAGCGCAGCTCACCGCGCTATCCGCTCGAACGTCTGGCCAAGATGGAGCCCAGAGACGGCACTCCCCCGCGGTACTGCCTCATAACCGATATTTCCGGGGGCGGCGCGCGGATCAATACCTTTGGAGTTAACGTTCCCGACGAATTTGTGCTGCGCCTCTCAGGCGATGGGCCCGCCAAGGATGGCACCTATAGAGTGATCTGGCGCGTCGGCCATGACGTGGGAGCCCAGCTCGTCAGTCGAGACACCGGTCTTAACCGGACACGTCGCACGCGGGAGCCAACTGCAACCTGAGAAGCGGGTGTCGGATTTTAGATTGGTCTAAAACTTGCGGGCCGGCTAGGTCGGCTTTGGGGTCAGAAGGCGAAGTGACGGCTCTAATTTCCGACGTCTGCTTCACCCCCAATATCAGACATTCGTTTGATAGTTCGGCACGTCCGTTTCGGGCCAATTCTGTTGAAAAAGTCGGAGTATCGCCTTGGCCCAATTTTTTCAGCGCCGTGGGCGCGGTTTTCAGATGCGGACGCGGGGGACCTCGTCATCCGCCTCAAACTCAACGGAGCGAGTTCTAAATCGATCTGCGGCGGTAGTTAGCGTCAATCGAAGATGTCGTTTGTGTTTTGGTAGATTTGCAACGACGTTAGACTTTCAACTTTTTCAACAGTATCGGCCAAAACCAGACGTGGAGACTATTTGCCACTTGCGAGGTGAAGCAAGCAGGGACCCCGGGTCATGCTGGTTTGTGGAACACCGCTTCACTTCCTCGCGGAGGAGAACTGCTCTGCCAGGCCATCGAGCATCTGGAATACGGTTTCAACGCCGTAGCCGGCGAGGAACGCCAGCGCCGGTGCCCCGAGTGAGCTGGCAGAATTGACAATGACCTGCTCGGAAGCGTTGCCGTTGGCGCTGGTGAAAAAGCCGATCGCTACTCCAAACACCGTGCCGAGCACGAGACGTACGATGTATTCGCGCAGGTCGCGAGGGGAAAGGAGACGATCGCCGACGCTGCGCAGATAACGCCGCAGAACGTAAGTCATTGAACCGAGCAGGCCCATCAGGACAGGCAGCACGTAGCCACTCACGACGTTGAGCTGGGCGGGCAGCGCGCGATCGTCGGGCGGGAACCAAGGCGGCGACAAACTCTCGTAGGCTAGGTCCTGTTTTCGCAGCAAATCGCTGTATTGAGCGCATAGATGCGATTGGGCAATGGTGTGAAACCCTCTCAACATGCCTGCCGGGTTGACGGGATCTTGCACTACCTCAACGTCGGCGCAGTAGGACAGAACGGCGGTCTTCGACGAACGGTTGGTCCCGGCCTCTTCGCGAAGAATCTCTTCGTCCAGCGATTTGAACTGCGCTTTGATATCAGTGAGGTTCGCGACCTTGGCGTTGCCGAGATAGATGTAGGCGGCAAGCGTCGCGATCGACAAAGTGATGATCACCGCTAGGCCTAACATAATCATCATGGCGCGGCTCAAGGCTCGCGCCATCGGAACCCATTCAGGATAAGCGCGCTCGGCATCGGCCTTTCCCTTGCGCGCTTCCGGCAACTTGCGCATGACAAGGGTGGTGAAGGCTACTGAAGCGCCGGTAGCAGGCTCGGCGCAGGTATTGAGATAGTCACGCATTTCGAGCAGGAACTGAAGGTCCGATGGCGGAGGGGTTTCACCGCGACGGACCTTTTCATCGATCGGGAAATAGCGCGCGAGAGCCTCATCGTAAGTCGCGCAACCTGGCGGGAGATGTCCGCGCTGGGAGGACGTGAAGATGCGGTCGGGCAGACCAGACAGGTAGTCGAGCAACAGGCCGATCTCTGCTGTCAGCAGATCGGGATCGAGCGCGGTTGAACGAGGTTCCTCCGGCATGCAACGCTCTTGCATCATGGCCAATTGTTCATTTCGGCATTAACACCGACAGCGCGACAAGAAAAATGAAAATAATACAATAAAATCAGAGGTAATCGCGTGCCTTTGCTTCGGAGTTGAATTTTTGGATAGAAAATCGCTCGCGACTTTCGTCAATTCTAAAGAGCAATGGCTTGATTCGGTGGCTTCGCGTGGCGGACATTCCAGAGCATGAGATCAAGCGCCCCTCTATGATTGTCGTATATGATTGTCGTGCTAGGGATTGTGCCGCGGCTCGGCTACGCCGGTAATCGATATGGCGGCTCGACCAGGGCGCATTAAGTGGTCTGCCGTCGGGTCGGGCACGCAGCACTGCGGCCGGAAGAGGACTGACCGCAATCGCTAGTGTCGTAAGATGGCGTCGGTGATGAGCCACGGCGCCGGCCCGTGCGCGTCATGATTACCCTCTGCCTGAAATCCCGCCGTTAGCCGTGCGGCTTGAGGTCCTCGACGATGCTGTCCGCGGTCCGCAGCGTCAGTGCCGACAGCGTGAGTGTCGGATTTGCAGTGCCAACGGTCGGAAACGTGCCGCTTCCGACTAGAAAAAGGTTTTGGTGATCATGCGAGCGCTGCCGGGAATCGACGACGGATGTCTTTGGATCATCGCCCATACGATAAGTGCCCATGAGGTGGCCCGCGCCGCCATAAGTTAGTTGTTCCAGTTTGCCGTCGATCGTCTCGTCGAAGCCAGCGGGATCGCGTTCAGGACGCTCGGTGAAATCCTGAGCGCCAAGTTTACTGAAGATCAGCCTCTTCATGCGAACGGCCGTGAAGATACCCTGTTTCGTGTAGTCAGAAATATCGTAGGTAATTTGCGGACGTGGCAAATTTAACGCATCGGTGAACGACGATAGCGTTACTCGATTGTTAGGATCGGGATTTTGCTCGACCGCGAATGCAATCCGGAACTGTCGCGAAATCAGATCATTGAGCGTCTGAGCGAGGCCGATACCAAACAGCGCGCTGTTGTCGACTGCCAGCTGACTGAATATGTGCTTGTTGAGCCCGCTGGAATTCATCCCGTTGACAAAATCAAGTGTTGTCACGTGGGGATCGGCGCCGAACACGCCGCCGCCGACCACGAAATTCCAACCTTCGTTGCCTAAGCTGACGCGGAATGCGGCGCGCATGGTGCGGAACGGACCGTCGCAAAGATCGCCGATAGCGGAGGTAAGAAGCGGACCGCGATAGGGGAATACCGGCTGTGAGGTCGACGGCAGTAGCCCCCAGGCGACATATTGGGGGTGGTCCATCAAATTGCGTCCTACCATGTCGCTACTGTTCGCGACGCCGTTGGCGGTTCGGCCTCCATTTTTTGACATGAGTAAAAGGCGCGGCGTCTCGATACCATTGGCGGCGATGACGTAAATCTTGGCTTTGATGCAACCATTCCCTGTCTTCGGTCCAGCCTCGTTCGTGTACGTGATAAAGTTGATCCCACTGATCAGGTTATCCTCAACCAGAATCTCGCTGGCGACCGCGTGGTCGATCAGCCTCGCGCCGCTGTTGGTTGCCTCGTTTAACGTAATGGTTGGATCATATTTGGCCTGGATCGGACAAATTGGAATGCAATTGGTGTTGCCGGCACAGGCGCGGCGATTCCTATACGGCTGGGAATTGCGAGCTGCCGGCAGGCTCCGCACCTTGAGCCCGGTCACGGGCTTCCCCATTCCAAGAAACTTGGTCTCTTCATCGGTCAACTGCACAAGCGCGTCGCCGACGCGTTGATCGAACAGCGAAGGCGGAATCCTGGGCATCGGGTAGGCGTGGCCCTCGGGGAAACTGATACCGCAAAAACTTTGCTCCTCCGCGTCAGCGGCTACACCGAGCTCAACTTCCGCTCTCTCGTAGTACGGGCCGATCGTGGCATAGTTGATTGGCCAATCCGGGAATTGAAAGCTCGGCTGATCCTTGCCGTAGATCGTTTTCATACGGAAATCGTTCGGCACGAGCCTCGGTGTCGAGCCAAGCCAGTGCGTTGTGCCCCCAGCAAGGCGTTCGTAAGTACTCTTGAAGGGAAGTTTACTTTTCGTCTGATCAAGATAGGCTTGGTGAGGATCTTTCCAGTTGGACGGGGATAACGTACGCGACGTGGGCCTGCCAGCGGCGACATTCGCTGGATCAATTAGCTTGTTACTCGAATCGGTCAGTGCTGGGGGATAGGGACTTTCCGGTACTTTGACACTGGCCTTATAAAACTCCCTCAGATAGTCGTTGATGTTCGGCTGAATACCTGGACCGGCCTCGAGAATAACGACTTTGATATCCTTCAGTCTCTGACTCAATTCTTTGGCGATCAACGACCCAGCAAATCCGGATCCGACGATCGCGACATCGCATATAATGCAATTGTCGGCCATGTTTGCCTCCTCAGGGAATCGTTGCGGACACGAGGCCGAAATTCGATTTTTCAGCTGGATTATTTGCATCGCGCGGATCGCGTGACCAATAACCGAACTGCAAATTGCTATAGCCCATCGGGTGGGCTCCCACGATTTGCCAAATTAATCCCTGAGTATATGTCTTCGCGGAGACGACCTCGGACGGAGTGACTGCGCGGGTTCCAGGTGTAGCGGAGTTGGTCTTTAGATCTTCCGGCTTATACCAGGAGCCCAGATACCAGAGCAGTACAATGCTGCGAGCCAGGAACTTAGTATTGTCATCGCTGGCGTTTACGGCAGCGATGATGCTGATCGCCAACTCACGGTTGTCCTTGGCAAGCTGAATCAGTTTGGCGAATGACGGCGTTGAGTCGTTGACGTTTATCCACGCGAAATAGGCATTCTTGATATTAATCGGGTCGACGCCAGGATCCGAATTCAGTATCTCACTTTTATCAAGGGCGAACTCCGGCGCTAAATTCGCCACGTGAACCCCGGTGAGGGCCGCGGAAAGCAGCAGGAATGCCACCATGTCCTGCTTCGAATTTATGTCTGGTGCCGCGGCATAGGCCGAACCGGCAATGGGCACTACGGCCGCGGCCGCAGTCGTCGCTACCGTGCCGGTTAGCACTGTCCGACGAGAGATTTCGCCCGCTTCATCCGACCGCGTCGCGGCTGGCGTAGCATTGTGCCGATGATGCCGTGAGGTTTCCATAACGGCCTCTAATATTTCAGAGTCCAAACGAATACCAGCGCAACGGATCTCGCCTATTGCGCCTTTTCCAGCATGAACGTGAAATCCGACTGGTTTAGATGTACCTCGCCGGTCTTTGGCGTCGACGGTCCTGTTTGGAAACCGACCGCGTTACCGTGACAGGCGATGCAACTCGACGAGGCGAGTGGAACATCTCCCTCGCTGTCTGCCTGGCTATATGTCTCGAGCGTTGAATTCGCCAAGAATGAGGGCGCCGGCGAACAAGTCATGTCGGGTTGCTTGATAAAATCGGTCCGGGGTGCCGGCGAATCGGTCCTTTGCGAGTGCAGCGATGTGCAGGCAACCGCGCTCGGCCATTGCGTGCTAATCAGCATGTAATTTTTCCAGACGCTGTTCTGCAACATGCTCTGAAAGATCTTGTTCATGTTCTTGGCAGCGTCGGTGAGGGGCGTTTCTCGAACGATCTGACTTTTGAATGAGTCATCCTTTCTGAACTTCAGCTCCAAGGCCGGATCGGGATCCCAAGGACGCGGCGGCGTCGCGTTTTGAGGCGGACAGAGGTCCTTGCAACTGATGCTGAAGAAATTGTACGGGCCGTCGAGCTTATCGGCGGCAACCTCGTCCTTGTCTGGCACGTTCTTGATGTGCTCGAACGAAGTCCAGATCCACTGCGGACGGCCTGCGGTCTTATGCACCGCATGAAAGCCGACCAGCCCCAAGGTTTCAGACAGACACGGCCGCTCCGCCTTTGGTTTGTCTGGAGGCGGCATCAAGACAAGAGCATCGACCATATGAAAGCTCTTGGCTGCCTTCTCTTCGGACGTCAGAATCTTCCATGAAACCTTGAGCATGAAGGCTCCGAGTGTGGCGTCGGCATTCTGACCCGGTGGAAAGTCGACTAAGAGGCCGGAGTTGGCGGCGCTCATTTGTCCAGCCTTAGTGTTGAGACGATGCGCCACGATGTACTGGAACATCTCCCGGTTCATGAGGATGTCGAAGATGGCGTAATGCCCCTGCTGGTCGATCAGCGGGCCGGTCTTGAACGGCTCGTTGAAGCTCTCCTCGATCATCTTTATGATCATTTTGTTTGGCATCTTCTGATGCAGTTCTCGACATTCTTTTGGCACCAACCTCTCACGCTCAGCTTCCATTGCGGCCCTGTCGCTTGGCCATTTCGGCGGCTGGAGGTTCGCCGGCAGCATGACGTCGAGCAGCTGCTTGAAATTGTCCATATCCTCCCATCTGGTCCTCGTGTCCGGCTGCGCATGTCCGATGGAGGTGCCGTCGGCGGGCGAATTCAGCGCGATAAAAGTGCGCCACGAATAGAAATCAAAGCCACGCTGCAGATTGTCCAACCCGACATCTTCTTGTCCAACCGGCGTTACATTTTCTTGGCACGGCATGCCCGAACCAAGAATGGAGTCTCTGACCTTTTCGTCGATCGGCAGCAATCCCACGGGGAGATCGGAGCCGGCCAGCTTGCCCTTGAACGGATCGAGTAAGCGTGCGCCATTGCATTGCATACTTGGCGCTTTGGTTTGGGAGACGGTTGCTGCGCCGCCCGTCTGAGCGGGCGACTGCGTCGAGAACACCGACAAAGAAATCAAACCAACCGCAGTTGCAAATCCAAAAGCAAGCAAGGGGTTGCAGCGCATGATCGAGTTCCCTTCCTCACACCAGCGACTGGTAGAAACGTCCTACAACGTTCAGACGAACGCCGACTCCTCGATGTTTATTCGGCTCATGCGATCGATCGCTATGATTGTCCCGGCGACTGCCAATTCTCTTAACGTGCGCATTACATTTCGCTTTCAATTGTTATCTTCGCCGCCTTAAGTCCGCCTTCTTCGCTTTTCTTACGGTCGGCTTTCTTTTCTTCTTTGCTCCGCCCTCGCGGGAGTGACCTTGGGCCACGAGCGCGCGCGACTCGCGCCAATCGGCGTCGAAAATCGGCTCGAAATATTCGGCGATTTGCTCGCTCTCAAGGATGAGGCCCGCATCGCGATTCTCGTAAATGCCTGCTGGTGAAAAGTTCTGGCTGCTAACGACAACTGTCCCACCGTCGATTATGAAGCCTTTATTATGCACATTGGGTAGAGTGCGGATCCTCGCGGTTAGATCCACGCCCTCATCCTTCATTTTTTCACCCCATTTCTCAGCGTAGTTTGCACTGACGATAAGTTTGACGTCCTTTTTGGCGGCGATCTGGTCCGCAATCACCTGCAGCAGTTGGTCATAAAGAGAGCCGTTGCCCTGGGACGCTTCGATATACTGCAGCTGGATGCAAATGGAATTCCGCGCGCCCTTAATCAATTTGATGATGTTCGTGACATACTGCCCATCTTGCGTGTTGGGCAGCTTGTCGGGTGTTAGCAACGGCGTGACCTTAAGCGAAAGATTGCTGAAGACCTTGGACGCGACAGGAGTACCCACGCTGCCCCGCACGCGGTCAGCGTTCTTTGGCTGACGAGGTGGCGTCGGATTTGCTTCCCTGGCCCGTTTGGCGTGCGCATCCTCGATCGCCTTTTCAATCACGGGCTGATTGGAAAGTTGGTTGACGGCGGCGGTTCGATAGTCGAAGTCGAGATAAGCCACGAAGGTCCGCGCCAGGCCTGCGTCTTCGACAATCACATGCCAGTCGCGATCTTCTGTTGTCGGCGGATGACCTAGATCGGGCTCATTGCTCCTGTTCAGATTGCCGCTCGAGAGCCACACTGCACTGTTGTCCCGGACGATGACCTTGATGTGATACGCGTACGGGAACGACCACTGTGCTGCGAAATGGTCGGAGCGGGTGAGCGCCCAGGCTATGCGTGCTCGGTTTCCGAGCGTCTGCTTTAGGTCCTGAACCGTTTCCCAATCGGTTTGGTCGCGCGTCGGATTTGGTGCGGGATCGTCTTGGACGATTTGCAGCGTCTTACTTGCGGTGAGATCACTCTTGAAATCACCAAGAATCTCCGCGGAAGTGAAGTCGTACATGCCAATGATCAGCGAGGAGTTCGTGCCACTCAGAAACTTAGTCAACGTAGCCAGGCCGGCGTCCGGGCTCACCGCGGTTGTCACCCTCGTGGTCACCTCGACTGGCTGCAGCGGCGGGCAACCCACCGGGTCATACTCTAGCTGAGGCTTATTCTGGTGCGCAGTCAGTGCCCTCGCACTGGCGGGTTGAGCCTTTGTTTGAGCCGCGAGCTTCTTTTGGGTTTCGCTGCGGGCGCTGTTCAGCAACTCGCCGCTCGGCAGTTCGCGTTCAAGCGGCCATTCGGGCTCTGCATCTTCGGGCCGGCGATATGTCTGGCTTACCTCCGCTGCTAGTGGATCGACTGCACGCAGGCGCTGATACGAGTTTGCTTCGCGCACGTCGACTGGTACGCCGCCAATACTGTCTGGAAGCGCTTCGCCGCGAGGCAGACCTGCCAGAGGCTTCTTGGTATGGACAGTGGCAACGATGGCGCGCCTGCCAGTCAATTGATGGCCCGTGATTTCATACCCGGGCCGAGCTGTGAGCACCCCGTATTTGCTCAAGCGGTGCAAGTTGTCTGTGATCGTTCGATCGATTTTTCGGTCGTCGCGACTGGCCATGTTTTCATCGCCCCTTGCCACAGCGTTGCATGACGCTTCGCTTATATTTGCAAAACATGTCAGTGGGAGTTACGCGCGTGGCGGGTCGTGGCCACAATAACGTTCATTGGGATTGCTTAAGGTTGTGTTTATCTGAGTAGTGCAAGTCGCGCAGAAACTCGGCGCGCACTGTCTGGTGGAACGCGGAACTTATGCTTTGCCAGCGTTATTTGTTGTGATTAGCGACGATGCACATGCCCTGATCAGTTTTTCACGAGCTGCTTTATTTCTAATCTACCGAGCGCGTCAGGCTCGCAAAGTACGTCAGGCTCGCAAATTAATTGAGTAGAATTGTTGTTGATCGCCTGTTTCGCCTTGCTGTAAGGATAAATCAGATCACCGGTCTTTTTTGATCAGTAGAGTACGTATTGGCCGGCAGCTCATACTTTGCCAAGTCTTCGAGGTTCGCTGCTTCATTGATAGTGATAGTATTGTACCTGCATCGCGCGTAAGGCTACCCACTCGCCATTTTCGCCGAACCTGATGTCATCAGCCCTGATCGTCGTGAAGGGCGTGGTTGTGCCCGCGAGCTTGGAGTCGTCGAGGGTCTTGGCACCTTCCATAGCGTCGCCGAGCAATTGGAAGCAGGTATAGCCGTACGAAGCGCTGCGCTGCGGATACCACCGCCCGACAGACACAAGGCCCACCGATCATCTTTGTTTAAGATCCTATAGATCTCATTTAGGTCACCCTTGCCAAAATCGGCGTAGCCTTTGTTGATGTCTGGGAGCGGCGCTGTAGAGCGCTGTGGAGCCGCGACACGCAGCGGCTAAGAGTTCTCCATTACCGGGAAGCCGCCATGTCGCGTACGCATCCGGGCTCTTCGCCACCGCCGCCGATAGCGGCCTCTCGTATCTCCAGGACATCGTCCCGAGCTCTCAACTCTCGATATGAAGGACACACATCATGATCAAGAAACTCTCGACGCGACCCAAGGCGAAGAAAGCGAAGGCCAACGGCGCGCACGCGCGCCTCAACGACGGCACCCACGTGGTGCTGCCGGGCTCGTGCCGCTATCACCGGGCGGGCACGCAAGTGCTCGGCCGCGCCGACGCGCACGAATGGTGCGACGTCACGATTAAGCTGCGCCGCGCCGAGGAGCTGCCCGAGCCGGTCGCCGGCAAAGCGGTGGTCTCGCGGGCAGACTTCGACCACCGCTACGGCGCCGACACGGACGATCTCGCGACCGTCGAAAACGCGCTGGCCAAGGCGGGCCTCACCATCGAGTCGAAGGACGTCGCCACCCGCAACATCAAGGCGGGCGGCCCAGTTGAGGCGATGGAGAAGCTGTTCCAGGTCCACCTGTTGCGCGTGCAGCACGGCGACCACTCCTATCGCGGTCGCGTCGGCGACATCCACATTCCGAAGGCGCTCGACGGGATCGTGACCGGCGTGTTCGGCCTCGATATGCGCCGCATGACCCGCCACCGCCGCGGGCGCATCGCTCATGCGGCCACGCAGGAGGTGCCCCCGGCCGCTAACCGTCCCTGGTTCCTGCCGCAGGAGCTCGCCTCGATCTACCAATTCCCGCCCGGCGGCGGCGACGGCCAGACCATCGGCATCATCGAGCTCGGAGGCCAGTATATCGCGAGCGACCTCGCCGAGTTCGCGCAAATCACTGGGCTCCGCGTCCCGCCCAAGGTGGTGACCATCGACGTCGAGAAGCTATCGCCGCAGGACCGCAACGATCCCAGCGCTATCGGCGAGTGTATGCTCGACGTGGAGGTGGTTGCCGGCGTCTGCCCGAGGTCGACGCTCGCGGTCTACTTCAGCAACTTCACCGAGAAAGGCTGGGTCGACGTGCTCGACGCCGCCCTGCACGACAGGGCCAACAAGCCGTCGGTGCTCTCGATCAGCTACGGGCTCGCCGAAGGCATCAACATCTGGACCGGCCAGGCGATGCAGGCCGTCAACGACACGCTCAAGGAGGCGGCCGCGCTCGGCGTTCCGGTGTGCATCGCGGCTGGCGATGACGGTTCGGACGACCAGGTGGGCGACGGCGCCGCGCATGTCGACTTCCCATCGACCAGCCCATTCGTGCTGTGCGTCGGCGGCACCATGCTCAAGAAGCGCAACGGGTCGGGCTTCACCGAGACCACTTGGTTCGATGGCGACGGCTTGCGCGCCGATGGCGGCGGCTCGACCGGCGGCGGCGTGAGCGAGGTGATCGCGCGTCCGACCTGGCAGAAGAACATCGCGATCGCCTCGGTCAATCCGCATGCGCGGGCCGGCCGCTGCGTGCCCGACGTCGCCGCCGACGCGGCCGGTAGCACCGGCTACTTCATGGTGTCGCAGGGCAACCCGCAGGTCTCCGGCGGCACCAGCGCGGCTGCGCCGCTGTGGGCCGCGCTGCTGGCGCGGCTGATGGCGAATGGCAAGACGCTCGGCTTCTTCACGCCGCTGCTCTACCAGGCGAACGCGAAGACCGCCCGCCAGCCGCTCGGTGCCGCCGCGCTCACGGATATCACCACCGGCGGCAATGCGACCGCCGCCGCGGGCGGCTACAAGGCCGCCGCCGGGTATGACGCGGTCACCGGCTGGGGCAGCCCGAACGGCGCCAACCTGATGAAGCTGCTGTAACGCAAACCGGAAGAGCAGACGACGCGGCGCGCGTCACGCACCCACACCGAACGAAGTCGTGCTAACGCCCCGGGCCGGGTGACATTGTTGGAACGGAGCTAAGCGACCGCGATGTCGCCGATGGGTCTTGGCTGTGTGAAAACACTTTGGCGCGCGTTGCGACTGCATAAACGTTTCTCAGAGAAACGTGGTGATCATTGTACTTCAAATGGGATGCTGGGAGGTGGGGCGATTAATGGATAATTCGACTTTTTTCTTCTCACAAATAATGCCTGCGGCTAACGTGGTCTTTTACCAGTCGCCCTGTTTGTAGTTTTGTCGACTCTCTTTGATGGCTACAGTCCATAAGTTTCGGTCTGCAACGTCGAGGTAAGGCCATGAAGAGATTTCATCTTGCATTCGTCGCGATGACGATCATCGGCTCAATCGTCACAGCGACGGGGATCCGTGCGGAGGCGCAGGAAACTCCGTATCAGGGGTATATGTCTGAGGGGTATCCGTATCAGGCGTATATGCCTGGCTATGACTACGGGATGGCACTCGGCTATAACTACGCTGGCGCGCCCAACTATAACTACGCCTACGCGCGACCATATTATCGATACGCAGGAGCCTATAACTACCGCTACGCGCACCCTACCGCTATCGGTACGCTGCTTACCGATACTCGAACCCCTACCGTTATCGGTACGCTGGACTCTATAACTACCGCTACGCGCACCCCTACCGCTATCAGTACGCGGCTTACCGGTACGCGCACCCGTACCGTTATCGGTACGCTGGACTCTATAACTACCGCTACGCGCACCCCTACCGCTATCGGTACGCTGGACTCTATAACTACCGTTACGCGCGACCTTATGCTTACGGATACACGCCCGCCAATAACTACCGATATGCGCGTCCATATGGTTACGGACCCGCGCCCGTTTATTATAACTACGCCCCCAGTGGCTACTGATACGACGCCCATTTTTTGTGTTCTAAACATTAAGCCCCGCTTTTAAGCGGGGCTTTATTTGCAAGAGGGAAGGTTTGAGCCGCCGACGCGGAAGACGTTGCAAATTGCGAGCTGTGTCCATCACGGCGAATTTGAGTGCGTCAAGCTGCGCGGACAGCTGCTTTGAGGGACAGCCCTATCACGTTCTCTAACTCGTGAAGCGTGGATCCCTGCCGGCGCTACGCTCGCTATTATTGGCTCGAATCGGCATGATGCGATTGCGGCAAGGATTTGCGGCACGCGAAAGGGGTTCGGGGTCAAGTTGCACGACAGCAATCCTGAGCCACTCACGTCCGCTGCGGGTCATCAACGACCGATGCATTTAGTGGCCGTGTCGATCAATGTCCGTTGTTGCTCCGTTAGCGACATTATCGTCCGGCGCAGCAAAGTGACGCTAAGGGCCATAAGGCGACATCCGAGGCCAGGTTCAAACCGTCGGAACTGTCCCGCCATCGATCACGTACTCTGTGCCCGTAACGGAGGCGGCGCGTGGCGAAACGAGAAAAGCGATGAGGTCTGCCACCTCTTTCGGCTTGGCTGGTCGACCGAGCGGAATCCCGCCGAGTCCTTTCATGATGATCTGCTTTCCGCCCTCATAGTCGGTGCCGGCCTGTGCGGCCAGGCGTTCTGCCAATGCGATAGCCGCTTCGGTTTCGACCCAACCGGGAGAGACGCGCACCACCCGGACACCCTTGGGCGTCACCTCTTTCGAGAGACTCTTGCTATAGGTCGATAGCGCGGCCTTTGCGGCGGCATAAGCGGTTGTTGATTTGGGGAGCGGAAGCTCATGCTGGATTGAAGTGACGTGAATAATGACGCCTGCGCCCTGCGCAATCATCGACGGTAACAAGGCTCGGTCCAGGCGAACGGCAGGCATGAGGTTCTGGTTCAATGCCTTCCACCATTGGGCGTCGTCGAGTACCGCAAATCCACCGCTTGGCGCACTCGAGCCTCCAAGTACATCGACGATGATGTCGACTCCACCCAACTGTCGCAGGACTGCTTTGGCAACGGTGGCGCATCCATCGGCGGTCGAAAGATCGGCCGCGATATAGCGCACACCTTCCGTCGGCTGAGACGGCAACGAGCGGGCAGTTGTCAGTACAATCGCCCCGGCGTCACGCAGCACCTCCACGACGGCGGCACCGACACCTTTTGTGCCGCCAGTAACCAAGGCACGACTGTTGGTCAGCTGAAGATCAAAACTCACGGGATGATCTCCAGCGCCGCGATCTTGCCGCGCTCGAGGCGGAACAAGAATTGGAGAACAACTGGGCTGCCGGGAAAGTCTCCAGTCAGCCGGCTCGTGACAATAGTCTTGCCGTCCGTCTGCTCCGCGGCGAAGGGTTCGCTCGTGTAGGTGTATTTGGTTGAGACCTCGACTCGCCATTGCTTGATGGCCGCCAGGCCGGTGTACGTCCGGCCTTCGTCTTTCACGACCGCGTCCTTCGTAAAGCATTGCGCAATGGCTTCGCCGTCGCCCTTGTCGGCGGCAAAGTACAAAGCGATCGGATCGGGTAACTTCAGGCGTTCGTTCATGGGAGGTCTCCATCGTTGCGAGACGCAAGATGGTGAATTTCTATGGATAAGATAATGCGCTATAGTTGGAGTATATTATTGAGTGAATGAGGTATAATGCGCGGATCTGAATTTGCGGAATTGAAAGCTTTCGTGGCCGTCGTCGAACGCGCCAGCTTCGTCCGCGCCGCCAATCATTTGGGTCTTTCGGCTTCAGCGCTAAGCCAGACGATCCGGCAGCTAGAGACGCGTCTCAGTGTGCGCTTACTTAACCGCACCACGCGGAGCGTCGCGCCAACGGCTGCAGGTGCGCGGCTTTATCAGCGCGTCACACCGATGATGCAGGAGCTGGATACCGCTGTAGCTGAGGCTATAGCGGCTACTGGCCGTACCGCCGGCACCTTGCGCATTAACACCCTCGCCGTGGCTGCCAAAAAGCTCATTGCACCAAGGCTCGGCCGCTTTCATACCGCGCATCCGGACGTCGTGCTCGATATCGTGATTGATGATGGGGTTAGTGACATTGTGGCTGGAGGTTTCGACGCCGGCATTCGCGTGGGCGAGCGTCTTGAAAAGGATGTGATCGCAGTGCGCCTCACGTCAGACGTGGAAATGATGGCGGTAGCGTCGCCCGATTATCTCACGTGTCACGGCGAGCCAAAGACTCCAGCCGACCTTCATCGCCACATCTGCATCAACTGGCGATTCCCCGGCAGCGGGGAGATCTATCGATGGCAAATGGAGAAGAAACGAAAACGTATCGAGTTGAACGTGGAAGGCGCGTTGATCTCCAACCATCAGGACGTTGTGATCGAAGGTGCCTTGCAGGGACTTGGCATCCTCTATGCCTATGATCATGATCGCGTTCGCGAGGCGATCGCGCAAGGGCGCCTGAGGCGAGTGCTAGTCGACTGGTCTCCAACTGTTCCGGGCCTGTTTCTTTACTATTCGAACCGACGCTTTCTTCGGCCCGCTCTTCGGGCCTTTATCGATTGTCTGCTCGACCGGGACGCAGAGCACGGCGCATAGCGTCGGGCACCTCGGTGGTCAAAATCATGTAGGTGATCTGACTAACTATCGAACCTCGGATCCGGCTGACGCGGAGCCATTTCTGGTGAGTTCCGCTGCGGGTCACTAGCGTCGGACAGCGCCGAACATTCCGGCTGTGCACTTCCGAAATTGCTCCAATAACGGACCTCGTCCTGCACCAGCGTAGACGCAAGCCCTAGTTGGTTCGTCAAAAACCGGCCTGTGGCGGTGTCGGAAGCGGACGGACACGGTTGGCATAGCGGCGATGGTGGCTGGGACGCTGCTCTCACGGGGCTAAATGCGTCGGCTATGGCTATACAAAAAACCCATCAGGTGGCTGATGTCAGAAAGCTAATAATTTCAAAGGCCGCTAGTTCCTCGCGGGTCCATACGACAAACAATTGGATACTGTATGATTTGAGCTATGATTGGGCCGCATAGCGGAGGAAAGGATGGGGAAACGGGCTGCAATCTACGTCCGCGTCTCGACAGACAAACAGACCATTGAGAACCAGCTTCGTGAGCTACGGCTGATCGCGGTACGGAGAGGCTGGGAGGTCGTCCGTGAGTACCACGATGCCGGGATAAGCGGCGCTAAAGGCCGGGAGGTCCGACCGGGGTTGGACGAGATGCTGAACGACGCCCAAAGGCGTCGGTTCGATATCGTCATGGCATGGGCGATCGACCGGCTAGGACGCTCTCTGATCGACCTTTTAGGCACGATCCAAACCTTGGAAACCTGTGGGCTTGATCTGTACCTAGACCAGCAGTCGATCGATACGACCACCCCGATCGGGCGCCTTATGTTTCAGATCACAGGAGCTTTTGCGGAGTTTGAGCGGAGCATGATCCGCCAGCGGGTTCGTGCCGGGCTTAGGAGGGCCGTTGCGAGCGGGAAACAGCTTGGCCGGCCCAAGATCGACGCCGCGATGGAGAAGCGTATAAAAGCTCAATTGAGGGCCAACAGGGGCATGCTCGCAATTGCACGGGACCTCAAGGTTGGGACTGGCACTGTGCAGCGGGTTAAACGAGAGATGGAGGCGGCTGGCCCTTTCGGCCGCGGCGCCGCCGCGTAACCACTCCTAAGAACCGCTAAAAACGTCCCATCCCGTCGAACTGCACGAGCCCGCCGGGCTGGAGCCGACCAAAGCGTTGGCCTTTGACGAATGCAAGTAGCAGGCCCCGAGATGACATCGTCCGAGCGCATTCTCGAAGGAGAGCTGATCTCAAAACTCCAGGAGCTGAAGTACAGCTACCGGGAGGACATCCGCGACCGCGCAACGCTGGAAGCGAATTTCCGCGAGAAGTTCCAGCAACTCAACCGCGTCAAGTTAACCGACGGGGAGTTCGCACGGTTGCTGGAAGAGATCGTCACGCCCGACGTTTTCACCGCAGCCGACTTCGGCTCCCTCGCCCGCTGAGCAGCAGCGAATTGCTGAGTGCCTCACTTCTCTCGACGTCCAAATTACCGCGGAAACCGACAAGCTAGAAGCCCTTAAGACCCACAAGAAGGGGCTCATGCAACAACTCTTCTCGGCGCCGGAAGAGGCATAGCGCATGACTGCGTCCTTTCCCGGCCTGCCCGCGCTCGCCCAGCACCTCCGCACGGAGCTGCAATCCAAAAAATTCGTTCTGCTTTACGCTTACAACGGTACTGGCAAGACGCGCCTTTCTATGGCGTTCAAGGACTTGGGCAAGAACGGCGACCAACGCGACACGCTCTATTTCAACGCCTTCACTGAAGATCTGTTCAACTGGGACAACGACCTCCAGAACGACCGCGAACGGGTCCTGAAGATCAACAAGGACTCGCGCTTCTTCGCGGGCCTGCGCGAGCTGGAGATGGACAACCGCATCCGCCCGCTGCTGAATCGTTATGCCGACTTTGACTTTCGCATCGACCCAGCCGAGTGGGAAGTGAGCTTCTCGCGCGAGGTGGAGCGCGACGGCGCGAAGACATTGGTGGAGGATATTAAGGTCTCGCGCGGGAAAGAGAACATATTTATCTGGTGCTTTTTCCTCGCCATCGTGCAGCTCGTGCTCGATGGAGCTGAGGCCTACAAGTGGGTCAAGTACGTTTACGTCGACGACCCGATTTCATCGCTGGACGAGCATAACGCCATCGTTGTGGCCAACCATCTGGCGCGGCTGCTACTGGACGCCAAGAACCCGCCCAAGACAGTGATCTCGTCGCACCACACGCTATTCTTCAACGTGCTATGCAACGAACTCAAGAACAAGTCGCACCGCTACTTCTTGAGTAAAGGAATTGGCGATACTTATCTTCTACGCGACACCGGCAATACGCCGTTCTTTCACCATGTCGCGTCGCTGCGCGAGCTGTGCGAAGCGGCTGATTCGGGCGAGCTGCGTACACACCACTTCAACATGATGCGCTCCATCATGGAAAAGACCGCCAGCTTCCACGGCTACGGAAACTTCGCCGACTGCATTCGGTCTGACAAGGACGATCCGGACACGACGATGTATGCCCGCGTGGTCAACATCATGAGCCACGGTAACTATTCGCTGTATGAGCCGGTACCCATGATGGACGAGAACAAAGCTATCTTCAGGAAGTTGTTGAGCGATTTCCGCAAGGCTTTCCCGTTTAACTCCACTCTCTTCGAAGACCAGAAGAACGAGAATCCGCCGGCATGACCGAACAAGAAGAGAAACAACTCGGCAAGACGCTCTGGAACATCGCCGACCAGCTGCGCGGCGCGATGAACGCGGATGACTTCCGCGACTACATGCTATCCTTCTTGTTCCTGCGTTACCTTTCGGACAACTACGAGCAGGCGGCAAAGAAGGAACTCGGAGCGGACTATCCGAAGGACGGCGCCGCTGCGACCAATGGTGATGCCAAGCCACCCTTGGCGCGCTGGTACAAAGAGAACGACGCCGACGTGCCCGAGTTCGAAAAGCAGATGCGCCGCAAGGTGCACTACGTCATTAAGCCGGAGTTTCTTTGGGGTAGCATCGTCCACCTAGCCAAGACGCAGAGCGACAAACTTCTCGACAGGCTGCAAAAGGGCTTCAAATACATCGAGGAAGAGTTTTTCCAGAGCAATTTTCAGGGCTTGTTCTCGGAGATCAACCTCGCGTCCGACAAGTTGGGCCGCAAGTATGATGAGCGGAATGCCAAGCTGTGCTCGATCATCTCGGAACTGGCGCGCGGCATGTCACTGTTCTCCACCGACACCGACACGCTGGGCGATGCCTACGAGTACCTGATTGGGCAGTTTGCGGCGGGCTCGGGCAAGAAGGCGGGCGAATTCTACACGCCGCAGCAGATTTCCAGTATCCTCTCGGCCATCGTCACGCTCGACAGCCAGGAGCCGGGCACCGGCCCGCGCAAGAATCTGGGGAGCGTTTTCGATTTCGCCTGCGGCTCCGGTTCGCTGCTGCTGAACGTGCGGCACCGCATGAACGGGGCGGGTGGCAGTATCGGCAAGATCTACGGGCAGGAGTACAACATCACCACCTACAACCTGGCGCGCATGAACATGTTGCTGCACGGGGTAAAGGACACTGAGTTCGAGATTTACCACGGCGACACGCTCACCAACGCCTGGGACTTTTTGCGCGAGACCAATCCGGCGAAGAAGCCACAGTTCGACGCTGTGGTCGCTAACCCACCGTTCAGCTATCGCTGGGAGCCGACCGACGCGATCAGCGAAGACATGCGCTTCAACAGCCACGGCGTGGCGCCCAAGAGCGCGGCAGACTTAGCCTTCCTGCTACACGGTCTGCACTACCTCAAGGACGACGGCGTGATGGCCATCATCCTGCCGCACGGCGTCCTTTTCCGCGGCGGCGTGGAAGAGCGTATCCGTCGCAAGCTGCTGGACGACGGGCATATCGATACCGTGATTGGGCTGCCGGCCAACTTGTTCTATTCGACCGGCATTCCGGTCTGCATCCTGGTGCTGAAGAAGTGCAAGAAGCCGGACGACGTTCTCTTCATCAACGCCGCGGAGCACTTCGTGAAGGGGAAGCGGCAGAACCAGCTGACTGACCAACACATCGAGAAAATTGTTACGACTTATCAACACCGGAAAGAGCAAGACCGCTACGCCCGGCGCGTGTCGATGAAGGAGATCGCAGAGAAGGACTACAACCTGAACATCTCGCGTTACATCAGCACGGCGCTGGAAGAAGCGGAGGTTGACCTGGCGGCCACGCACGCGGAGCTGGTTAGAATTGAGGGCGAGATCGCCAAGGCGACGGCGAAGCACAATGAGTTCTTGAAGGAGCTTGGCTTACCCTTCCTGCCATCTGTCAGTCTTGATGCGAGCACGGCGTCGCGCCGACGCTCGAACTGACGCCGGCGCAAAGGAGCGCGATCTATCAGGAAGTGCACAAAGGCAGGAGCAAAGCTGCGCCGAGCCGGTTTGCCACCCACGTCGGCGCCGACGTGCCGCCTACGATCGAGCTCTATCCGCTGCCGGACGATATTCAAGCCAACAGTCCGGAAACCAAGCTCTACAAGTTCACCGGGGTCGATGACGAGGTGATACTCGTCGACCCGACCAAAATGCGTGTGATCGCGGTAATCGGCCCGAAGTTGGAGCAATGAATTTTCGTTGGTCGCTGAGGAATAACCGGATCGGCATATTTGTACAATCGTTTTGGGAAATTAGCGCCCGCGGCGGCAGCCATTGGAGGGCGCTGTGGGCCAGCAAGCCGGTTCTCAACAACGACCGGTATGTGGCGCGATCGTCCTTTCGAGATCGTCCGATCAAGTAAAAATGAAAGCGCCGGCCGGCCGCTCGGCTGCCACCCGCCACAATTTGTCTGGCCCATGGCGCTTGCAGGAAACTGTACTGTGCACCATGTCAAAATGCGAAGCGAGGCACCCACGCCACGACGGAGGCGCCGTATGACGGACAACGGCCGCAAACCCACAACGACCGATGCTGGGATTCCAGTCCCAAGCGATGAGTTCTCACTCACCGTTGGGCCAGACGGCCCCATATTGCTGCAGGATCACTATCTCATCGAGCAGATGGCAAATTTCAACCGGGAGAGGATTCCCGAACGTCAGCCGCATGCCAAGGGAGGTGGCGCGTTCGGGCGTTTCGAGGTGACCAAGGACGTTAGCAAATATACCAAGGCCGCGGTGTTCCAGCCGGGCACCAAGACGGACATGCTGGTGCGTTTTTCTACGGTCGCCGGCGAGCGTGGCAGCCCCGACACCTGGCGTGACCCGCGCGGTTTCGCGCTGAAGTTCTACACCAGTCAAGGCAACTACGACATGGTTGGGAACAACACGCCGGTGTTCTTCGTGCGCGACCCGATGAAATTCCAACACTTCATCCGCTCGCAGAAACGCCGCGCGGACACCAATATGCGCGACCACGACATGCAATGGGACTTCTGGACGCTATCCCCGGAGTCGGCTCACCAGGTGACCTGGCTGATGGGCGACCGCGGCATTCCCAAATCTTGGCGGCACATGAATGGCTATTCCAGCCACACTTATATGTGGGTCAACGCCAAAGGTCAGAAGTTTTGGGTGAAGTACCATTTCAAGACTGACCAGGGGATCGACTTCCTAACCCAGGCGGAAGCGGACCGGCTGGCCGGCGTCGACGGCGATTATCACGTTCGCGACCTTTACGAAGCAATCGAGCGCGGAAACCATCCGGGCTGGACCCTGCATATGCAGATCATGCCGTTCGACGAGGCTACAACCTATCGCTTCAATCCGTTTGATCTAACCAAGGTTTGGCCGCACAGCGACTATCCGTTGATCGAAGTTGGCCGGATGACGCTCGATCGCAATCCTACTGACTACCACACTGAGATCGAGCAGGCCGCTTTCGAGCCCAATAACCTCGTTCCGGGCGTCGGTCCCAGTCCGGATAAGATGTTGCTGGCCCGGCTGTTTTCTTATGCCGATGCGCACCGCGCTCGAATGGGCGTGAACTACAAGCAGATACCAGTCAATCAGCCCAGGGTGCCGGTGCATAGCTACAGCAAGGACGGATTGATGCGTGTCCAGAATGTATCCGACCCAGTGTATGCGCCGAACTCCAAAGGCGGACCAAAGGCCGATCCCACCCACTATCCCCAGGTCGAGGTGTGGGAAGCCAGCGGAGAGTTCGCGCATGCGGCTTACACGAAACGAAAAGACGACGATGACTTCGGTCAGCCCGGCACCCTGGTGCGCAAGGTCATGGACGACGCCCAACGCGATCGGCTGGTCTCCAACGTCGTCGGCCACCTCAAGGACGGAGTGACCGAGCCCGTACTGGCCCGCGCGTTCGAGTATTGGCGGAGCATTGACCAATCTGTTGGCGACCGTATCGCCAAGGGCATCAGAACAGAGCGGATGGCCGCGGAATAGCCGGTCTATCACTGCGTTAGCCGGCGGGCTCGATCGGCGTCGGCGACGCTGCCCTCGAGTTCGGCCAGCGCCGCCGTGGATCAAGTAAAAAATAAATCATGAGACTAGGCGGCGGCGTCGACCTGCTTGCGCCGTTTCCAGGAAAGCCAAAGGGAATGCACCGGCGCACATTTCAGCGGCTACGGGCCCGCGCGGAAGCGGCAGCATTGTGTTCCTATCAAGATAAAAGCCAAGGGTTGCGCCATCACTTTAACACCTATCAGCCCCTGATCGCTGACACTGATTTTGGCACAATTGTTGCCTAACAGTCATCGAAATGGCGTAAGAAGATTTGTCATCGTGCTCGGATCATCTGTCGCTCCGGAAATGGCGCACCGAGCGGCGTTTGTGGCAAGCCGAGGTCGCACCAGCGTTGCGACAGATGTCTGATCTCGTGCTGCTCCGGCAGCGGCAGTGGCCCACTGAGCCCGCGATCGAGCAGAGCGATATAGCGCTGGCGCACCCATTCGCGCTCGGTGAGACACGGTATTGAGCGTCGATTCTTCCAGTAGGCCAACAGGCCACCGAAGAAGGCACCCACGATGGCGCCATCGGCCACGCAAGCCAGCAAGGTCCACAACGTCATCATCATCAAGTGCGTGGAGCCATGGCGCCTAGAAACTCCGCGCCAACAATATTGCCGTTACGCCAAACTACCTTGTACGTGCCGTTCTTGTGGGGCACGGAACTTGTAAATACTAGGACAAATTGGTCTGGAATTTTGTGTCCGTTGGCGTTTATCCGCACGCCGCTTTCCGAGAAATCTGAAACGACACAGTAATGCGGGACGGCATCATCTCCAATAAACATCGCCGCAAGCCGGCCCAGACCGTAACGCGCCGTTTGGCGCTTTTCCTCTCCATCTGGCGACAACATGAGCCCCCCTGGGGCCACGTATAAACCACTGCTATTGGTGCCCCTCCCGGTACGAATGCACGGCAGCAGTTGAGTTCGGCTTAAGCCGACAATTCAAATTATCCGAATTAGCTAAAATTAAAGCATCGAGCGCAAGTCGCACATGTCGGCTATGAGTACTCAGTCATTCGACGCCGCCATGGCACTGAAGTCCCAGCAAACGGACGTGACAGGTCGATCGCTACCGAAACGCGATGTCCGCGTGACGTCCGTTCATCCCTCAATTTCAGACATCACGTTGCAGGGGCGCGAACGACGCTAAGGGCCAGAAGGGGAAGTGGGTTCTTATTCGATCACCTCTTCGGCAAGCACGAGTAAATTATGCGGAACAGTGAGACCAAGCGCTTTGGCAGTCTTGAGGTTGATAATTAGTTCGTATTTGGTCGGGGCCTGCACCGGAAGCTCGCTCGGTTTCTCGCCCTTGAGGATGCGATCGATATAGGTCGCCGCTCGCCGAAAGTTATCGGTCAAGTCAACGCCGTAGGACAGCAGGCCGCCAACTTCAACGAAAAGACGGAACGGATAGATGGCAGGAAGACGGTAACGAGCCGCCAGCGATGTAATCTCTACGCGATGGGCGACCGTGAACGCGTCCGCCAACACGATCAGGCCGCTATTCGGCTCGCGAGCCTGTGCAGCAATGACGGTATCGAACTCGGACCTGTCGTGAACAGGTGCTGCAATCGCCTCGACTGCGACGGACGCTGCGGCGGCTTTGAAGGCGTTCAGGTAAGATTTCGGCATACGTCGCTGTTGCCGGGTTGAGCAGGAACGCGACCCGATTGACGTGCGGCGCAATCTCCTTGAGCAGCTCCAGCCACTTGCCGCCCAGCGAGCCCTCGATGGTGACGAAACCGGTGACATTGCCGCCTGGCCGCGGGAAGCTCGCTACGAAGCCGCTGCCGATCGGATCGCCGACTGTAGCGAAAACGATGGGGATGGTGCGCGTTTGTTGCAGCAGCGCGGTCGTGGTGGGTGTGGTGCTGGCAAGAATGACTTCGGGCTGTAGCGCAACGAGTTCCACCGCGAATTGTTGCATCGCTGCCGCGTTGGTAGGTGTCGCCCAGCGAGTGTCGATCCGAGTGTTGCGACCCTCGATCCACCCGAGCTTCTGGAGTCCGTCCCGGAACGCTGCGATCTGGGCCTGCGCTTCCGAGTCGCTCTCAGCATAGCCCATCAGCACGCCAATCAGCCGCATTCGCTCCGGCTGCTGCGCACGCGCCGCGAGCGGCCACGCGACTGCGGTGCCGCCGAGAAGCGTTATGAACTCCCGCCGCTTCATTCCCCTTCATCCAGTGCCGTACGACCACGCAGGGATAATACTACATCGCATGACGGGAGCCGTACTGCAGTCGCACGAAATAAGGCGATCAGGTCCGTTCTGGGTCATTTTCGACCGAGGCAGCGAACTCTGCCGCCCGGCCCAGGTCCGCTTCGCCCCAAAAGCTGACGTCAGGTGCTAATGAGAAATTGGTCGCGATGGGCCAAAAACCAACTCATGCACCGCAACAAAAGCATCGATTAAAATAACCGCCTTGGACGTTATTCTTGTTTCCCCCGAGCCGTATTTGAAATTTCCCTTCTTGAATTGGATGCGGGCGTACTTTGCAACGGAGGCCGACTGAATAGGACTACTCTCGCCCAATCCATTCGGCTAATTGTGCGCTTTTTCGACCCAGTGCCAATTTTTATGCTCCGCCGCGACTGTGGCTGATGCGCCACGCTGTTCAACAAAGTCGATCAGTTTGCGGAGAAAACCACTTCGGATCCGTCGCAGAATCTTCCGTAGCGGCCGAGTGAGGCTCGGCTGGCTCCGGCGCCTCGGATTGGCAGATCGCCTATCGTGAGACCATTGCTTTCTGACTTGGAATCTCGCCGACGGCCCAAGGGTGTGATCTGAAATGCTCGAACTATCGCGACGCAGCGGCGCCAATTGCGAGAACGGCATGTAGTCTCGCCACAACTGCTGCTCCCTCGCCGATTGCCGCGCCCACCCGCTTGACTGACCCAGACCGCACATCGCCGATGGCGAATACACCTCGAACGCTCGTTTCCAGCGGCAGTGGACGGCCGGATCTATTGTTTGACCAGCTGACGTCGGATGGAACGTCCGGGCCCGTTAGAATGAAATTCTTGGCGTCCAAAATGACAGCGCTGTCCAACAGCCAGGTTGTTGCCGGTTCCGCCCCGATGAAGAGAAAGAGGTGGCGGATCGGCTTCTCCGTTAGCTCACCGGTCACATGATTGCGCCAGCGTACGCGCTCCAGCTGCTTTTCCGGAGTCCCTTGCAGGGCAACGATTTCAGTCTGGGTCAATACTTCGATATTGTCGGTCGCCTCGATGCGATCGATGAGATACTGCGACATGCTCTCGGCGAGACTTGGCCCGCGCACCAACATCCAAATCTTTGCAGCGAAGCTGCGCAGGAAGACGGCGGCTTGACCCGCCGAGTTGCCACCCCCGACCAGAACGATCTCCTCGTTTCGACACAGGCGTGCCTCGATAGGCGAAGCCCAATACCAGACTCCGCGCCCCTCGAAGTCCCGGAGGTTCGGGACGTTGAGGCGCCGGTAGCGAGCGCCGGTCGCCAAGACCACTGTTGAGGCCTTCACGCTCCGGCCATCGCCCAATTGAAGCGCAACTGGAGTTTCAGTCAGATCGAGGCGCATCACTTCGGTCGGTATCACCATCCTGGCGCCGAATTTCTGCGCCTGGACATAGGCGCGGGCAGTGAGCGTCTGGCCAGAAATGCCGGTTGGAAAACCGAGATAATTCTCGATACGTGCGCTCGCTCCAGCTTGTCCACCGAAGGCGCGCGCGTCGAAGACGATCACCGAGAGACCCTCCGATGCGGCATAGACCGCGGTCGAGAGGCCAGCGGGTCCCGCGCCGACGACCGCGACGTCGTAGGTTCGCTCCCGTTCGTCGATCGGCACCATTCCGAGTTCGCGCGCCAATTCGGTCTCGCTCGGGTTTTTCAGGATCGATCCTTTCGGACATACGGCCAGCGGCAGGTCCGCGGGATTCGGAGCATATTGTTTGACCAGCTCCGCCGCATCGCGGTCCTGTGTCGGATCGAGCAATTGATGTGGGTACGCATTGCGGGCCAGGAACCCTTGCAGGCGAATCACGTCGGGAGTGGATTCTGGGCCAATCAGGACGGGACCGCCGGCACCAGCCTCGACCAGGGCGACGCGACGCAGGATCAGTGCCCGCATGATCCGTTCGCCGAGTTCGGGCTCTTCGATCACCGGGGCGCGCAAATTTTCGGACGGGATCAGCAGCGCTTCCACGTCGTCAATCGCGTGGACGTCGACGAACGCTGGCTGGCCGGACAATTGCCCTACTTCGGCGACGAACTCACCGGCTCCCTGCTCCGCGATCGGAGCGTGGTGCCCCAAGGGATCACGTCGGGTGACTTGCACTGAGCCCTTAATAAGCACGACCATGCCGGGAGCGATTTCTCCCGTCACGAACAGCGCCTCGCCTGCAGAATAGCGCCGAACGTCCCCAAACCGGCGAAGACGATCAATTTCACGCGGCTCAAGCTTCGGAAACATCTGCTCGCGGCGCGTATCGATCGTCGACATGTCGAGCCTCGCAGGTCAGCCGTCAGTAATCCAGGTCGAGAATGAAATTAGACCACGAGGAGCGGCCGCTTCGAGGGGCGCGGCAGGAACCAGCGGTCGAATTCGGAAACGTCTTCCGTTGTGAGGCGAACGTCAAGCGCGGCCCGGTTTTGCGATACCGCGACGGTATTGACTTTGCTCGCAAGGCGATTGTCGAAAGCCTCCAAAATTGATCCCCGCTTGGTGGCCGAGCGTCTGGCATGACCAGCTCGATGGACTGGATCAGCGGCCGCGATTCTGGCCGACAGCGAAGACCCTTGGGCACACCTCGCCTTGGGTAGCGTCTATTTGGTTGCGCGACGGTTCGATGATTTATTGGCCGAGTTCGAGTTGGCCCTGCGGCTCATTCCGAATTTCTCGCTGGCCCAAGGTTACTAGGCCTGGCGCTGGCCTATTGCGGGTGCTGGAAGGAGGTACTGCCCCCGCGCAACGCGCTCTGCGTTTGAGTCCGCACGATCCGCTGGCCGCTGTTTATTGCGGCACCGCTTCCTACGCCCAGTTTGTCGGCCACAATTACGACGAGGCAATGCGGCTGGCGCGCGAGGGCGTCCGGCAACGCGCCGATTTCGTTGGCGCGCATCGGGTATTAACTGCCGCCGCCGGCATGGCCGGTCGGTCACATCGGCGCTGCCAAGGCCGGGTTGCAGGAGCTGCGGCGCGCACAGCCCAATATTTCGCTCGGCTGGATCGCCAAGCAAATGCCAATCCAACACGAGGCCGAGCGGGAGCGCTATCTGGAAGGATTCCGCCGCGCCGGTTTGGACTAATGCCGCGCAGCTTGGATTACCGGTCTGGCAGATTTTCTTGATCCGAACCGCAGGCGAACTTAATGCAGGCTTCAAAACGGCGAGGTGATCGACTGATCATTTCGCAATGCATCAATTTACGATCGCGAAAGTCCGCTCCGGGTCAAACGCTACCGATGGATTCCGCGCCTGCGCCGTCCGATGTCCGTTGTTGCTCCAAGAGCGATCATTCAAGGCGTGAGTGCGAAATGAACGCGATGGGCCATGTGTGGACGGCTCCAAGTTGGCAAGGAGAATCTTCACGTCGCAGGCTTGGTCGGTGCAGCCATGTGTTCGGCCTTTGAGTGCGGTTCACATGACCGCTGGCCATAATGCTCTCCGCGGATCAGGTCCCGGTCACTAACCCGCATTCGAGAATGCAATGGCCCAAGTGGGTTGTCCTGATCGCCGGATCGACCGGCTCTGCATTACGTGCTGTTCGCCCTCCCAACCTTCACATCACGCCATGGTGCTCGGCGCGATCTCGTCAGACCCTCAGCGAGGCTGGATAATTATATCGCTCGCCCCTAGCCATCATTGCCCAGGCCATTCGGGCGAGCTTGTTGGCAAGCGCGATGGCGGCGACTTTGGTCGGCCGTCGTGCCAGCAACGCTGCGACCCAGGGCCGATACTTGGTGCCGTGGATCTTGGCATAGCGAATGACGGCGAGTGCGCCGGCCACGAACAGGCTGCGCAGATAGCGATCCCCCTGTTTGCTGATACTGCCGAGCCTATCCCGACCCCCGCTCGAGTGCTGTTTGGGAACCAGCCCGATCCAGGCCGAGAAGTTGCGACCCGATCGGAAGGTTTTAGGATCGGCGACGCTCGCGACAAGGGCAGTGGCTAGCAGCGGACCGACGCCTGGGATGCAAATAAGGCGCTTGCTCGTTTGATTGGAGCGGTGCCATGCCATAATCATTCGATCAAAATCCAAGATCTGCTTTTTGAGACTGAGCAATTGGCTGCCCAGTGCGGCAAGACATGCGCGGACAACATCGGGCACCCGTTTGTCGCTCGGATCGGCGATGACCCGCAGTAGTTCCTCGATGCCTTTGCGCCCGACCGCTGCGGTGACGCCAAACTCGGCAAGGTGAGCCCGGATCGCATTGATCACCGAGGTCTGCTGCCGGATGAACAGATGGCGCGTGCGATGGAGCATCAGCCCGCTTTGTTGCTCGGGCGTCTTGACTGGCACAAACCGCATATTGGTTCTTGTGACCGCCTCACAGATGGCCTCTGCGTCGGCCGCATCGTTCTTCTGCCGTTTGACGTAAGGCTTGACGTAGGCCGGTGGCATCAACCGCACGGTATGGCCAAGTGCCTGCAGCTCGCGTGACCAATGGTGTGACGAGGCACAGGCCTCGATGCCGACCAGGCAGGGCTGCAGCTTCTCAAAGAACGCCAGGACGTAGCGACGCTTCAGCTGACGGCGGATGACCACTTTGCCATCGTTATCAACGCCGTGGACCTGAAATACCGACTTGGCAATGTCGAGACCGATTGTCGTGATCGTTTGCATGACTTGGCTCCTCCAAATCGTGGGGGCTTTAACAGCACCCACATCCATGGCACTCACGTGCCGGTGGAGGAGCCGTCCACAGCATCAGGAACGGACCTAAGCTGGCATTGATAGCGGTTGTTACTCGTCAATGTTTCCAAACAGTCTCGGCGACGGCGGAAACCAACTCGAGTTTGCGCCACTGCTGGTCCTCGGTCAGCGGATTTCCGCGGCCCGATGACGCAAAACCGCATTGCGGGCTGAGCGCCAATTGCTCGACCGGAAGGTAGCGCGCGGCCTCATCGATCCGCCGCACGATCTCGTCCGCTGTTTCCAGTTTACCGTGCTTGGTGGTGATCAGGCCAAGCACGACGATCTTGTTCTTCGGAACAAAGCGTAACGGCGCGAAATCTCCCGCTCGCGGACTATCGTATTCGAGTAGGAGCCGATCACAGCGCAGCTCGTTGAACAGCCTCTCCGCGATCTTGTCGTAGCCTCCCTCGGCGAGCCACCGTCCCATCGAGTTACCGCGACACAGATGCACGCCGGTGGTCGCCGGCGCGGCGGCGTCGAGAATGGTGTTCTCCGCCGCAATTGCCTCGGAAAGGAAGCGATCCATGTCGAAACCGGCTTGCTGATACTTTGCGGTCAGGGACTCATCCGCCCAATGCGTATACGCTGGCGCGTCGAGCTGAATGTAAGGGGTGTCCTCATTTGCAAGGGCCTGCGCCTCGCTCGCCAGAATCGACGCCGCGTCCGTGAGGAAGTCGCCCGGTGTGGGATAGGCAGCTTCACTGACACCCCGCCGCCAAAAGATCGCAGCAAAAACGACCGGGCTCGGGAGTGTTATCTTGAAGGGCCCGGGCGCGTGTTGTTTGAGGAAATCCGCTTCATTTTTGGCAATGCGCGTTTTTGACTTCAGGCGGTGGCCGATCACCAGCTGTGTATTGGGAGAGGGACCCTCGTTACCAGTTCCGCCTTTCCAGGCAATCGGCTTGTAGGCATCTAGTACGAAGCCCTCGACGCTGTCGGGGAAGCCGGTCATAAACCCCGTCCGTCGAAACTCGCCATCAACAAACACTTGCTGTCCGGTCGCTTGCTGTCCTCGTAGCGCGGCAAGGATTGCTTCGTCTTCGAGCTTGGCGAGGGCTGCATCGCTCAACTCGCCAGACTGTCTTGCCAACCGCGCTTCAAGTAATGCTTGCGGCCGGAGCAGGCTTCCGACTTGTTCTGCCCGCACTGAACCCAACGAAAGCTTAGAAGTCGCCACGACAACCCCCTCCCGTCCGTTATCCTCGCACAAAATGCGCGTCATCTACCTATGTTGCAGCGACGCGGCCGACGGGGGGCCACGCTGAAACGGCACCTGGTATTCGCCCTCGGCCCGGGTTGAGGGCCGAGGGCGAGAACGTCGAAGTTTTTCAGCTCGGTGGATTGCGGTCACTCCGCCGCGGCGGCTGATGTAGTTTTCATCCCCAGCTCGTCTTTAGATTTATCGGCGCATAGTCGGAGAAGCCGACGCCGGATACGGCCTTGAAGAAGCCGCCCTGCCATTGCCCGACAGTGTAGACCTTGTCGAGGATCTGACCCGGCATGGAAAGTTCGCCGAGAAAAGTTCTGAACGCACGGTCCCTGAGATGTGCAGCGATCGCCTCACGATCCATAGAGCCGACTGCTTCGATGGATTGCGCGAGAATCTCGAGCATTGCGTAATAGAAGGCATTGCCCCAGTAGTCAGCGTCGATGCCGGTAACTTCTTTGTGCCGCTTAAAGTAGTCGTGGACTTCTGGCGTATCGACCATGCCACCGGCACCCAGAACATTCTCGGCCGCGGGGCCAAACTTGTGCGAAAAGCCCTGAAAGGCCGTCGCCACGCAGCTGAAATAGGCCTTCACATTGAGGTCTTCGATCTTGGCCTGTTCGGCAAGACCGAACGTGTCTGGTGGGTAAGACCAGGCGACGAAGGCGTCCGGTTTTGCTGACCTGGCGGCCTTGATCACTGGTACATAGTCCTGGCTGCCGAGCGGGTAAGATTTGTCATAAACGATTTCAAAACCGGCCTCCTTAAAGAGCGGCCGCCCAACATTGGCAAGCTCGATGCCGAAATCGTCGCCGACATTCACGACCGCGACCTTGTTGCCGATTTGACCGCCGTCCTTCAGTTTCTTGAGAACGTCGATCGCACCCTTCGCGTAGGTCGTAGTCGATTGTTGAAAGACGAACAGGCCGGGATAGCGCTTGATCAGCGCCGGCGCTTGATCGGTCACACATAACTCGGCGAGCTGTGGGTAGCCGTACTTGGCGAAAGTAGGCGCTGCGGCGAGATTGAAGCCGGTGGCAAAGACGCCGCCGATCCAATCCGCCTTGTCGACCGTCGCAAGACGCTCCACGGCCTTTATAGTTTCTGGCGGCTGCGTACGGTCGTCGTATTCTATCAGTTCGATCTTTGCCGGGCCGCTCTTGAGCTAAGGCCGCCGCGCGCGTTGACTTCGTGCGCCCACAGACGATAGGGCGGGAAATGGGTCACTGCCGCGCCCGGACCAAGCGGCCCGGTTTTGGCGCCGACGACGCCGACTTTCACAACGCCGGAGTCCGCTCGGGCAACGCGCACGAATGGTGCAGCAACTGCTGACGCAGCAGTATATTTCAGAAACTCGCGTCGTCGCATGTTTTCCTCCCTTGAAAGGTTTGGCTGTTTCGGGGGTTGCTCCCCCTGGCGTTTTCTTGGCACACGAACAAGAATGCGCCGCTCCAGGGCTCGCGCTAGCCCTGCCTAGGATTCGGCGGCGCGCAACTCAACATCAGCAGCAGCCGGCCGCCGGAACACGCAGTACGATGCGCGAGCCGTAAACATTACAGGCGCGCAAGTAACTGTATGAACATCCGAGGTCAGCTGATAAATCGAGTATTTAGATGCTAGCCATCGGGTTCGCCGATGGATGGGCTGAGCACAGATAAGTTCCGACATGCGTTCATGAAATGCCGAGAAGCGACGTGAGGTAAAGCTCGGCGCGGTCGCTGCATGCTTTGCGTTCTTCGTTGCACAGAAGTTTGGGCCCATGTCGCTCATGGGTCATCAGCGACGTTTGGATCATGCGCCTGGCAGTTCCGCTTTGCCTCCAATTCCCGACGTATTGCTGTCTCGCAGCAAACGACGTTCAGGACCAAAATCGGACCGCTACTTCAGTGGGTTTTCATCGGCAGGCTTTGCAGCCGTAATTCGCCGACCGCTCCGCCATAGACGGGGGTGAAGCCCGGATCAATGAGATGCGCCTTAGGAAAGCGCAGCAGCAGTCTGCGGATTGCGATGGTGATGGTAGTGCGGCCTAGGATGTTGCCGATGCAGTGATGCGGGCCCGCACCGAAGGATAATATCCGCTTCGGCTTGCGATGAATGTCGAAGCGCGTCGGGTCAGGAAACACGTCGGGATCATAGTTCGGGGCGAGCGGCGACGGCCGTACCACCATGCCCTTGAGGATGCGCGTGCCTCCGACCTCTGTATCGCGAGTAGCAATTCGCGGGAAGGTGAAATAGCCATTACTAGCGAGACGAAGGCACTCCTCGAGCGCGTCGGGAATGAGCGCCGGGTGGCAGATCAACTGCTCCAACTGCTTCGGGTGCGTGTAGAGCAGGTAGAGGGCACCACCGGCCGCACGGCTCGTTGCCGACAGCGAGGCGCCGCAGATGCCGAAAATCTGGTCGAACAGTTCGCTGTCACTGAGCTTGTCGCCTTGATCGCGGGCGTTGACGAGATCGCTAATGAAGTCCGAGCGCGGGTTCAGGCGCCGCTCTTCGATAATGGCCCTGACTTCTTCCATGGTGTGATCGAAGGCGCGGCGCAATTCCCGCGACCACGACTCGCCCGGCTTGACGTACGTGGTGCCTGGGATCACATCGTGGAACGCGACGAAGATCGCCTTGCGGCGCTGGTCCATATTCACCATGGCATCCAGCAAGGCATCGACAACGAGATGCGCCCCGTAGTCCTGCATGCCGTCGAACTCGGGGCCGTTTGCCTCGATGCGGTCGAGCATGCCATCGACGATCCGGGTGATATTGTCCTGAAGCTGCTCGATCCGCCGCGACGAGAATGCCGGCATCAGCAGGCGGCGGACACGGGCATGCTGCTCGCCGTCCATCTGCGTGACGAATTGCGCGAACATGATCTTATTGAACTGCTCCCAGCCCGCGCCGCGCGGCATCTCGGACTTGAAGGTCTCAGTGTCAGAAAACACGCGATGCACGTCAGCATACCGGCCGACCACAACCTGCGGCGGGCCCTTGCCGAGCACATAGAATGGGCGTCGTCGCGCCCATTCGGCCATGTAACGGTGCGCGTTCGCCTTGAACTCGGCACTGCCAAGATCGACGTCGACGACGTTGCCGCGATCCAGTTCCGGCAGTAATGACATCATGTTTCGACTATCGCATTCCGTGGAGCGCGAGTGAACCCTGGATTCCCCGGATGCACCTGGAATTGCCGTGAGCGGCAGTTTGCGGCACTAGGTCCGCTTGTCCCTCAATTTCAGACATGACGTGGTAGCGTCGCAAACGTCGAAATGGGCCATGAACCGACTAATGCACGGCAGTTGTGCACCACAGCAAAATGGACCGCGCCACTTCCGGTTAGGGCCAAGAAGCGACATGGCGCTGCGCCACGTTCCGGCCGTACACCATGAGGCACTCGATACGGTCTAGCGGCCGAGGGCCTGCCTCTTTCTGATCGCAATAAGCTTCTTCACGAGTGCCTTGGGTAACGGCCTATCGACAGGGAACTGGAGCGCTCCTGACGAAGTCTTGTAGTGCAAGATTGTGTCCCCAAGCTCAGGAAACACGGAACCACTATGGGGCAGGTAACTGAGGTGGTTCTTGAAGGCTGCGAACCCGGCGATGACCTTGCCTTGCAGCCTGAACGCCGGCACGCCGTAGGAGATGCACTGCTCTACCTCGGGAACGATATCGAGGATCGTTCGCCGGAGCGCGTCTAGAGTGTTGCGTTTTGGCTCCTCTAACGCCGCCAAGTACCTGTCAACTTCGTCTTTGGACATGGGGAAAGTCTAGCACAGACGGGCTGCGGTTCTGAGGTCTGCGTCGGGTCAAAAGGCGACGTCACGGCAGGGATTCGTGATGTCTTCTTCACCCCGATGAGCGGACATTGATCAGCGGCTTTTTGCACGTTCGCTAGGGGCAGTCGTTATTGGCAGACGAGGCGCCAATTTTTCCCGGATGTCTAACAAGTGTTCCCGTCCCCAAAAAGCTCGCCGTCTATAAGGAAGCTCGGCACACCAAATACCCCAACTGCTTCTGCGGCCCTGCGCGGCCGCACATGGATCAGTTTACCCGGATCCTCTCCAGGGAGGCGGACGGAAAATGAGAGCCATGCTCGCAGGCGCTGCGGGTGTCGGGGGCCACTCATGCTTGACTGTTGGGAAGCTGCGGTGCTTGCACTTCGAGGGTCGCCGCTACGACTACCCGCCGTCCGACGTGCTAATCTCTGATTCAACCGCGGGGCCGGTCGGCCAACCGTTGCATCCATTTCACCGTCCGGATGCGTTGCCCCGCGGCCCTTTCAAGGGCGGTGGCAACGGTGGGGCCATGCCGAAAAAGGATGCTCCGCGCGCAAGCGTGGACGCGGCAGGTGGGAATGCTCGACGAAAGCGACCGGTGTGGCTGCCGCTGCCAGTCGCTACCTATGCTCGACAGATTAACTGCCAGACTAAGTCCGATGAGTTGATGCTACGTCGGCTCACGTCCGACCCGCGGATGATGAGGGTCTGGACGGAGTTGCAAAAGCGCTAGCGGTCCGACTACGAAAGCTCTGACACATTCAAATATCCGGCTACCGATCGGATTGATTGGCATGCTGCTGAGAGAGAACAGCTACGACGCGCTCAATCCATCCGCCGAATGCCCGGTTCGGACGCCGAGAGTGCAGCCAAAAACTCTGAAGTGGGTGCAAAATTTTATTGGGCAGCGTGGACAGCGACCACTGCCATTTCGGAATTATCGATCCAAGACCGAGCGCTGGTTGCCTTCTTTTCTCAAGCATTTGAGTTTGCTCGAAGCGAATCCAGACCGGTCCCCCGCGCCGTCGCCCGACAGAAACGAGCGCACTACCTCGACATGGCCAACCGAATTCGGACTGATCTCGCGGACATGGGTTCGTTCTCTAACGGAGTACTGACTAATGCTGCACTCGCCTACGAAGCACTCGCCGAGCCACCCGACCATCCGCTTCATGTTAAAAGAAAGAGACGTGGTGATGAACGCCAGACTGGGTTCGTCCTCCAGCTTGTAGATGCCGCCACGGCAATTTTTGGCCAACCGCTGTACGGTATCGTATCTATCGTGGCGAACGTCGCGTTCAAATGCCAGGATTGGAGTGGCTCACGGGTGCGCAAAGTGACCAAGGGCAGACCTCCGTTGCCCCAGCGCGCAACGATTGACCCTTAATTTCCAGTTTTCCTACTCGTTAAGGGCAGAGTCCAAGAGCGGGCGGTGTTGAGCTAGTGGAAAATTGACACCACTGGAGACTCACTACGATGCCTAGGAACAACACCCCGCGGTCACGCGCCACCGAACGCAACGTTCGTGCTCCGGTTACCCGGACGCTGCGTTTTGACGAAGTTCTGCGTCAGCAGCTTGAAGAAGCGGCCGGTCGATCCGTTCGCAGCGTTAACAGTGAAATTATATTCCGGCTGCAGAACACATTTAAGCAAGAAACATCCACGACCTAAAAAACCAGAACCCGCGCGTGGCTTGCGCGGGGTCTGGACACAAGAGGTGCCATTTGGTGACGGCACTTTAAGGTATCTGGGCCTGCCCAAGTTTGCAAGCCGCGCGTGGTCGCACCGAGGACCACGCCACTATGAATTTGACCAACAAAGGCTCCAGACGGATTTTCGGGCGGAGACCCGAAAGAGTGGTTGCCGCCTCCGAAATCGACCTCGCGCGCGTTGTAAGAATTCAAGATGAGGTCGCTCGCCGCGTTGGCAAACTCAGGCGACAAGGCCGCCACTCTTTCGTGGGACCGTGTCCCGTTTGCGGCGGGGATGACCGCTTCGCAATCAATACTAAAAAGCAGCTTTGGAATTGTCGCGGGTGCGGCGTTGGCGGTGATGTTATCGACTTTGTTCGACATGTCGACGGCTGCAACTTCGAGAGCGCGATAACAACGCTTATCGGAAACACCGCAAGAGAGGCAACGCCGGCGGTAAAGCTGGTTCATCGCGATGATAATAAAGAGGAACGGGAAAATTTCGATCGGGCCGAAACGATTTGGCGCGAGGCGACGCCGTTGGCGCGGGACGCAATAACCTACTTCGCCAACCGTTGCATCGACATCAATCAAGTGCCCGAACAGGGTGGTTTGCGCTTTCACCCGCATTGTCCTTGGCGCAAAGGCTCAACGCCGGCGATCATCGGCCGCTTCACGACAGCGTTCGGCAACAAGCCCCAGGGCATCTGGCGCCGTCCACTCAACGGCGAGAAACCGATGACATTGGGCCCGACAGCTGGCTGTGTCATCCGCCTTTGGCCCGACGAGGCGGTTGACCGCGGGCTCGTTCTAGGCGAAGGCCCAGAAACAGTGCTCGCGGCCGCGACGCGAATTTTGCACCGAGGCACGCTTCTCAAACCGGCTTGGGCCGCCGGTGGCAGCGGCAACGTCAAGAAGTTGCCGGTGCTGTCCGGCATCGAGGCGCTCACGCTGTTGGTCGACAACGATCTGCCTGATCAGCATGACCGACGTGCCGGCCAAGACGCTGCTGCTAAATGTGCTGCGCGATGGAGTGCGGCCGGACGCGAAGTCATCCGCCTCACACCGAAAAAGGTGGATACGGATTTCAATGATGTGGTGCTGTGCCGTGGAGGATGATTTTTCAGAGACGTTTGACGAACAAATCGATACGCCCAAAGACGCCAGCGACGCGACGCCGAAGCACGACCAAACGGGCGGTTTCATAGCTGGCGTGTCGCTCAACGACTTCGTCGCCTACATGCCGCAGCATTTGTACATCTTCATGCCGGCACGTGAATTGTGGCCGGCGGCAAGCGTCAACGCGCGCGTGCCGTCGCCAGCCGATGATGCTGAGGGCGAGCCCATTCCGGCATCCAAGTGGCTCGACTTCACTCGGCCCGTCGAGCAGATGACCTGGGCCCCGGGCAAGCCGATGTTGGTTCGTGACAAGCTGATCGCCGATGGCGGTTGGATCAATCGGCCCGGCTGCACTGTGTTTAATCTCTACAAGCCACCCACCATCCAGCCGGTCGAAGGAGACGTTACGCGCTGGCTTGATCTGATCCAAAGAAACTATCCGGAACAAGCCGATCATATAGTGGCGTGGTTGGCGCAACGCGTGCAGCGACCGGATGAAAAGATAAACCACGCGCTCTTACTCGGCGGCCCGCCCGGCATCGGCAAAGACACGATAATGGAGCCTGTAAGGCAGGTTATCGGGCCTTGGAATTTTGCCGATGTCTCGCCAAAGCAAATCTTCGGTCGCTTCAACGGCTTTCTAAAAGCGGTGATCGTCCGCGTAAATGAAGCGCGTGATCTCGGCGAGTTCGATCGCTACGCCTTCCATGACCACATGAAGGTTTATCTCGCCGCGCCACCGGACGTGTTGCGCGTCGATGAAAAAAACATACGCGAGTACTACGTGCCAAACCTCTGCGGCGTGGTCATCACGACCAACCATAAGACGAACGGGCTCTATTTGCCAGATGACGATCGGCGTCACATGGTTGCTTGGTCGAACCTAACCAAGGACGATTTCACGGCTGAATACTGGCGCGAATTATACCAATGGTACGGCAGTGGCGGCGTCGGCCATATCGCTTACTTTCTCGCGCACTTTGATGTCAGCAGATTTCAATCCGAAAGAACCACCGCCGAAGACGCAAGCCTTTTGGGAGATCGCTAACGCCAATCGCGCGCCTGAAGATGCCGAGTTGGCTGACGTGCTGGATGATCTTGGCCGGCCCGACGTGGTGACGCTGAACGATGTGGCGAACCGAGCAGCGATACTTCAACCGCCATTCGCCGAGTGGCTGCGTGACCGTAAGAACAGACGCGCCATCCCGCATCGTTTCGAGGATTGCGGCTACGTTGCGGTTTCTAATCCAAACGACACAGAAGGTCGTTGGAAGATCGATGGCACCCGCCACAAGATTTACGGCAAAGCGCCACTCACGGTGCGCGACCGCATCGCCGCCGCCTTCAAGTTCGTGGGGGCTCGATAATGGGCACTCGACCGTTTTCGCCGACGGACATCGCCAGCGACTACAGTAATCTCCCTTCGGGCCGTCAAGGCCGTGAAGGCCGTGATTTTCTTTCTCCACTAGAACAGCCTTGCTACCGCAATATTAACGTTCACGAACGGCGCCCGCGGGCATACGCGCGCGCGGGCAAGAACAAACGAGATGCATTTTCACGGCCTTCACGGCCTACACGGCCCAGCAAGGCCGTCGCGGGTCCGCGTTCTTCGCATGCTATTAGGTTCGCGGCGGAGATCCGTGCGGCGAGCGGCGCGATGTTGTCGTTCTTTCGCATTTTGTTCCAAGGGCCACCCGTAGGCGTTTTATTCGCCAGCACCAAGCCGCCCGGTGGGCATGTTAAGCGCATCAGCGACGCTCGCGCGGGCATCGTCGGGCATTGCATGCACGTTGTTTGCATGGAGTTCACCCCCGGTGACGAACTGTGGGAGGGGACACCATGAGCCGGCCCCGCCGCATTTCACCACCACACGACCTCCCCAATATGGAGGCCATCCTCCCGGACACCCCGCTCCGTTTGGATATAGCCGCCGCGCTTGCTTACCCAGACGGCTCCATGACGGCCAGTGGATTGCGGCGTGAAGCCAAGCGCGGCCGGCTTGTCATCGAGCGCATCGCTGGCAAGGATTACACCACCTTCGGGTATATTAACCGCATGAGGGAGCAATGCCGGCTCGAAACAAAGGCCCTCGCCTCTACCTCCGACGTGCGCGCCGAGACAAAGTGGGCGGACATTCATCGATCTGGCTCATCCTCGACGGCAAAGATCAGCACAGCACGGGCTGCGCTGCACACGATCTTGAGGGAGCCGAGCGCGCCCTCGCTCGCTATCTCGCCGGCAAGCATGCCAGAGCCGCAAGGCAAGCCGGTAGCCGTAACCCCGACCAAATTCCGATAGCCGACGTTCTCGCGCTCTATCTGACCGACGTCGCTCCGAAGCACGCTAGGCCGGAGGAAACGAAGGGACGGATCAGAGAGCTAGACAATTTCTTTGGCGAGCGGATGTTGTCCTATATCAGTGGCGAGACCTGCCGGGCCTACGTTGCGCACCGGTCAACCGATGCAGCAGCCCGTCGCGAGCTTGAGGATCTTCGAGCAGCGATCAACTACCATCGCCGCGAGAATCTTCACGACAAGATTGTCTCTGTCGTTTTGCCTAATGAACGGGTGCCACGAGAGCGATGGCTGACACGATCGGAGGCGGCTCGCCTAGTCAGAGCGGCCTGGAGATACCGTGAAGTACAGAAGGGACACGCCACCGGCCGACGATCGCGCCAACACATCGCGCGTTTCATTCTGGTCGCGCTCTACACCGGGACCAGGGCGAGCGCAGTCTGCGGCGCCGCATTCGAGCGGGTGTCTGGCGCCGGTTATATAGATCTCGACCGCGGCGTCTTTTACCGACGCCCAGCGGGCAAGCGTGAGACGAAGAAGCGTCAGCCGCCCGTCCCATTGCCGCCTCAACTGTTGGCACACCTGCGACGCTGGAAACGGCAAGGACAGCGGTTTGCCGTCGAGTGGAATGGCCACTCGGTAAAGAGCATTCGTAAAGCATTTGCGAGTGCCGTGCAGGACGCCCGGCTCGGTGATGATGTCATCCCGCACACACTTCGGCACACCGCAGCGACTTGGCTGATGCAGACCGGCACGGACATGTGGCAGGCCGCCGGCTATCTCGGCATGACTGTCGAGATGCTTTCGGCGCGGTACGGCCACCATCACCCTGAGCATCTCTCGAAGGCGATCGGATCGTTCGCACGGCATCGTGAAGCTTTGGCCGAACCTTTGGCCGGATAGGATGAGATTTCAGCTAAGTGATGGTCGGAGTGGCAGGATTTGAACCTGCGACCCCCTCGTCCCGAACGAGGTGCGCTACCAGACTGCGCTACACTCCGACATTAAGGCCGCGCTTATACAATCGGCGTCGTGGGGCTGCAAGCGCCGTCCATTTTGGCTATTTAGTGACGAAAGGTGATGGATGACAGCCCTGTTGGCGACACGCGTTGTGCCGGCCGACGCCGCGTCGGTAGCGGACGCGGCGCGTGTGCTTGCCATGGGCGGCCTGGTCGCATTCCCGACCGAGACCGTCTATGGGCTCGGCGCCGACGCCACCAATGGGCGGGCCATCGCGCGCCTCTACGGGGCCAAGGGCCGGCCGGCCTTCAATCCGCTCATCGCCCATGTGCTCGATCAGGGAGCGGCGCTGGCGCTGGCGCGCTTCAACGCCGACGCTGAGCGGCTCGCCGCAGCATTCTGGCCAGGGCCGCTGACGCTGGTTCTGCGCAAAGCTGCCGACTGCCCAGTTGCCGCGCTCGCGACCGCGGGCCTCGACACCATCGCGGTGCGCGTTCCGTCCCATAGGGTGGCGCGGGACATCCTCAGCGCATTCGGCAGACCGGTAGTCGCGCCGTCGGCCAATCGTTCGGGTCACGTGTCGCCGACCAAAGCCGAACACGTTCAGGCGGATCTAAGCGGGCGGATCGATCTCATCGTCGATGGCGGCGCGACGGCGGTCGGCCTGGAGTTCGACTATCGTTGCGTGTCTCGACAAACCGGTTTTGCTGCGGCCGGGCGGCGTGCCGCGGGCGGCGATTGAGCGAACGCTTGGGCGACAACTCGGCGACGCGGAGGCCCAAACGTCCGACGACGACGCCCCGCTTGCACCCGGCATGCTGGCGTCGCACTACGCGCCGCGCACGCGGCTCCGGCTCAATATCAGCCACGTCGCGCCCGGCGAGGCGCTGCTCGCGTTCGGACCGGCGTTGGCGGAAGGCAGCGAGCGCAGCAAAAAAATGCTCAACCTTTCGCCGCGCGGCGATCTCGTCGAAGCCGCTACGAATCTGTTCTCGCACCTGCGCGCCCTCGATGCGGCCGGCGGCAGCGCCATCGCGGTGATGCCGATCCCGGCCGACGGTCTCGGCGAGGCGATCAACGACCGCCTCGCGCGCGCGGCGGCTGGGCGCTAGACATACGTTTAAGGGAAATCTGGCCTATCTAAGCAGTGATAGGAATGGCGTCATGCTCGATAAGTCCGAAACGGCCAAGCTGGACAAAGCGATCGATCCGTCGCTGCTGGCGCGCTTCGCCGCCATCGTCGGCGACAAATACGCCATCACCGATCCGCAGATGCAGGCGCCCTATGTCGTCGAGATGCGCGACATGTTCCAGGGGCGCACGCCGATGGTGCTGCGGCCGGATTCGGTCGCGCAGGTCGCGCAGATTCTGAAACTCGCCAGCGAGACCGGAACGGCGATCGTGCCGCAAGGCGGCAACACCGGCCTGGTCGGCGGCCAGATGCCGCTCCATAACGAGATCGTGCTGTCGCTCAATCGGCTCGACCGCATCCGCGAGGTCGACCCGACGTCGAACACCATCACCTGCGAAGCCGGCGTCACCCTGCAGCAGGCGCGCGAAGCCGCCGCCGCGGTCGACCGGCTCTATCCGCAATTGCTGCCATCGGAGGGCACCTGCACCATCGGCGGCAATCTCTCGACCAATGCCGGCGGCACCGCGGCGCTCGCTTACGGCATCGCCCGCGCGCATGTGCTCGGCATCGAAGTGGCGCTCGCTGACGGGCGGATCCTGCACGACCTCAACAAGCTGAAGAAGGACAATACCGGCTACGATCTGAAAAACCTGTTCATCGGCGCCGAAGGCACGCTCGGCGTGATCACGGCGGCGGTGCTCCGCCTAGTGCCGCGGCCGCGCTCGGTCGAAACCGCTTTTGTCGGTGTTCCATCGCCGGACGCGGCGCTGTCGCTCTTGACCATCGCCGAGCAGAGCGCCGGCGGCAGCGTCACGAGTTACGAGCTGATGCCGCGCGAGGGATTGGAGATCGTGCTGCACCACACGCCCGGCTGCCGCGATCCGCTCGGCGCGCCGCATCCCTGGTACGTGCTGATCGAGCTGTCGTCGCAGGCCAAGAGCGGCCTGCGTGCGGTGATGGAGGATATCCTCACCCAAGGCGTCGAAGCCGGCCTGGTCGCCGACGCCGCCATCGCCGAGAGCCTCGAGCAGGTGAAGGCATTCTGGCGCGTGCGCGAAAATTTCGGCGAAGCGCAGCGCCATGCCGGCGGCTCGATCAAGCACGACATCTCGGTGCCGGTCGCCGCCGTGCCGGCTTTCCTGAAGGACGCGCAGGCGGCGGCTGTTGCGGTCGTTGCTGGAGCGCGTCCCTTCCCGTTCGGCCATCTCGGCGACGGCAACATCCATTACAACGTCCTGCAGCCGGTCGGTGCCGACAAGGACGATTATCTCAAGCACTGGGACGAGATGAACGCCGCGGTGTTCGCGGTGGTGAAAAAGTACAGCGGATCGATCTCGGCCGAACACGGCATCGGCGTACTCAAGCGTGACATCCTGCCGTCGGTGAAAGACCCGGTCGCGCTCGACCTGATGCGCAGTCTTAAACGACTGCTCGATCCGAACGGCATTCTCAATCCCGGCAAGGTGCTTTAGCTTTTCAGTCGGTGGTGGAGCAGCCATGCGCGGCGCCGTCCTCGACAGCGAACGCGGCGACACGCTACGCTGTTCTCTACTGACAAAAACAATTGGATCACGAGGACGGAAATGCGCTTTGGGGTGTTTTACGAACTGCAATTGCCGCGGCCTTGGAACAAGGGCGACGAGCGCAATCTGTTTCATCAGGCGCTTGAGCAAGTCGAATTGGCCGACCGTCTCGGCTTCGATTATGCCTGGGAAGTCGAGCATCACTTCCTTGAGGAATATTCGCATTCCTCGGCGCCGGAGGTTTTTCTGGCGGCCGCGGCGGCGCGCACCAAAGCCATTCGTCTCGGCCACGGCATCCGCCAGGTCATCCCCAACTACAATCATCCGGCCCGCACCGCCGAGGGTCTCGCCACCCTCGACATCATCTCCGACGGCCGGGTCGATTTCGGCATCGGCGAGGGCGCCACCCGGCTCGAGCTCGGCGGTTTCCGCATCCCCGCCAAGGAAAAGCGGGCCATGGCGCTGGAGGCGGCGGAGCAGATCGCCAACATGATGGTGATGGAGCCGTATCCCGGCTTCGAGGGCCAATATTTCGCGATGCCGTGCCGCAACGTGCTGCCCAAGCCGGTGCAGACGCCGCATCCGCCGATCTGGATGGCCTGCACCAATCGCGACACCATCAAGATCGCGGCGCAGAACGGGGTCGGCGCGCTCGCCTTCTCATTCCTCGATCGCGAAGAGGCGCAGCACTGGGCCAATATCTATTACGGCATCATCAAATCGGATGCCTGCGTGCCGCTCGGTCACGCGGTCAATGCCAATCTCGCCATGGTGTCGAGCTTCTCGGTGCATCGCGATCGCGCCGAAGCGATCCGGCGCGGCCATGAGGGTTTCGAGTTTTTCGGCTACGCGCTCAACGCGCTGGTGGCGCGTGACACCATTCCGGGCCGCACCACTCTGTGGAGCGATTATCTGGCGCAGCGCGGCGATCGGACCGAGGCGGTCATCGCCGCCACCAAGCGGGTCGGCGGCTATTCGTCCGGCATCGGCACGCCGGCCGACATGCGCACGCATCTCCAAATGTTCCAGGAGAGCGGCGTCGATCAGGTCATCTTCCTGCAGCAGGCCGGGCGCAACCGCCACGATCATATCTGCGAAGCGCTCGAACTGTTCGCCGCCGAGGTGATGCCCGCTTTCAAGGCCGACGTTGCCGCGCGCGAGGCCCGCAAGGCCGAGGAGCTGGCGCCGTACATCGCCGCGGCGATCAAGCGCAAGGCGTGGATGAAGCCGCTCGCCGATCACGAAATTCCGGTCGTAACAGCTTCGGTCGATCGTGCGCAGTTCAACCGCGGACGCGCCTGAACCGTTCCGTCGTGAGCTAGAACAGCGACAGCTGGTCGTCGGCCTTTTCGTTCTTTGCCGGCGCGTCGGACGTCGCACCGGCGCTGTCGTTCGCCGCAGCGGCCGGCGCGATCAGCTGCGGTGAATCGTTGGCCGCACGATTGACGGCCGTAGAAACTTCGTAGCATTCGAGCAACGCGTCAGCCGCCGGCATGATCAATGCCGCGGCGGTGGTGTCATTGACCTTGGCGCAGTCGAGCCAAAGATTGAAAGCGTCCGGTGGCACGATGACCGGCATACGGTCGTGAACGGCGGCGAGCAGGCGGTTTGATTGGGTGGTGACGATCGCCGCGGTATCGACTTCCTCGCCGTTCGGGCCGGTCCAAGTCTCCCACAATCCGGCAAAGGCGATCGGTCCGCCGGATTTAGGCCGCACGAAATATGGACGCCGGGGCTGGGTGTCCGACCACTCATAAAAGCCATCTGCCGGAATGAGGCAGCGCCGCCGCCGCATGGCGTTGCGAAAGGCTGGCTTGTCCTGCACCGATTCGCCGCGGGCATTGATCAGCAAAGAGAAGCCGCGCGGGTCCTTCACCCAGGCCGGCAGAAATCCCCAGCGCACCAATGCAAACGAGCGCTTACCATCGTGAAGCCGCACAATGGGAATAGGCTGGGTCGGCGCGACATTGTAGCGCGGCGGAAAATCTGTCTGCTCGTCATAGGCGAACAGCGCCCGGACCGCGGCAGCCGGCGAGGTGATGACATAGCGGGCGCACATTGGGCTATACCTAGTCTCGGGCGGATAGTGGCAAACGGACCGCGCCGCGATCGTCCCGATCATAGCCAAATGGGACCGGCCTTTGACCAGCACCAGTGTGGACCCGCGCACTTATCCCACACGGCCTTATCTTGCCGTCAGTGCCGCTATTTTCCGAGACAGCCGGGTGCTGATTGTGCGGCGGGGAAGACCGCCATCGCATGGCCTCTACACACTGCCCGGCGGAGGCGTCGAGGTTGGGGAGACGCTCGAACAGGCGGTGATCCGCGAAGTGCGCGAGGAGACTGGACTCGACATCGAGCCGCTGGCACTCGCCGGCTACCGGCAGGTGATCATGCGCGACGCGCACGGCAAGATCGAACGGCATTTTGTCATTCTGCCCTTTGCCGCGCGCTGGATCGCCGGCGACGTTTCACTCAACGAGGAGCTAGCCGAAGCGGACTGGCTGTCGCCATCCGAGCTCGCCGGATTGAAAACCACTGAAGGCCTTGCCGAAATCGTCGCTATCGCCGGCGAGCGGTTGGCTGGTCTGCGTTAACGGGTGGCCCGACATGAGGGCCCCAACCGTGTCGCCCGATCATGCTTGGCGCCCAGTCGATCCCACGACTATGGTTTGACTCAAACCGATGCTGCGAACCGCGATCATTCTTTTTATCTGTCTGTGCCTCGCTGCCGGCGGCGCACATGCGCAGGGTTTTTTCTGGCAGCAACAGCAACCCCCGCCGCAATATCGACCGCAGCCATACCAGCCGCAGCCCAAGCCAATACAGCCGCAACCTCAAGCCCAGCCACAAACGCAAACGCCGCCGCCAGCGCAAAATACCCCGGCGCCTTACGACCGCGATTTGCAGCGGCTCGCCGAGATCCTCGGTTCGCTGCATTTCCTGCGCAGCATTTGCGGCGCGAACGAGGGCCAGAAGTGGCGCAATGAAGCGCAAACCCTGATCGACACCGAGGCGCCGACCGGCGAACGCCACGATCAGATGATCGCAAGCTTCAATCGCGGCTATCGGGCATTTCAGCAGAGCTACCGGACTTGCACGCCGGCCGCCGATTTCGCCATTCGCCGCTATCTCGCAGAGGGCGCCAAGATCGCCCGTGAGATCACGGCGCGCTATGCCAATTGATCGGCCGGTCCCTGTTCCTGAAGTGTTCAAAAACGGCGTTATCCACTGGTGCAAAGCCGAATTAACCCTTCCTTGAGGTTCGACTTAGCGCCCGCAGGTGCCATGCTAACGTCGCCCTCGTCAGGGATGCCTCGGGCTGCGGCGGCACAGGATTCAATGAGCATTGCGACGCAACTTCAGGCGGCTCACGAAGCCGTCGCCGATCATGAACAGAAGCGGCTGGCGCTCGGCTATCTCCAGGAAGCATGGGTCGGCGCGCGGCACGAAGGCATCGACGGCGATTGCCTGGCGCAGACCGCGCTGTTCCTCGCGCTCGCCGAACTGATCTCGACCTACGGTGAGGAAGCCGCCGCCACGTACGCCGAAAGCCTGCCGTCGCGGATTCGTAACGGCGATTTTTCCGTCGAGCTGTCACGGCAATAGCCCGTTCCGCGGTGGCGCCTAAAGCCGCCGGTTTCGCTCCAGACATTGGTCGCCAGCGGCCTGAGTTCGATGGTTCCTTTCGCCATGACGCGAGGCTAGGAGCCGCCATACGGCCCCCGAACCTTCTGTATGATTGGGCGGGTAGTCCTTGAGCACAACCGTCCGGAACCTTAGTTTCGGCGGTGAGAAGTCTTTAGCGTCGCTGGCAAAGGCCGGTTTCGCAGGAAAGTTTCGCCGAGATGAAAGCTGCTCTGCTTCTGGACCGCGGCGTGGTGAAAGTTGCCGGCGACGACGCGCGCAATTTCCTCCACGGGCTCCTCAGCGCCGATATTCTCAAGCTCACGCCGGGCGAAGCACGCTTTTGCGCGCTGCTGTCGCCACAGGGAAAAATCTTCGCGGACTTCTTTGTCACCGAAGCGCCGCCGCACGATGGTGGCGGCTTTTTCCTCGACGTGGCGCACGCTCTGGCCAAACCGCTAGTCGACAAGCTTAATCTCTACAAACTGCGCTCGCGCATCATGGTCGAGGATTTGTCCGAGATTCTCGGCGTGCTGGCAGCTTGGGATGGACACGGCGTTGCCGGCATCGGCCTCGCTTATGACGATCCCCGCCTGCCCGCGCTAGGACTTCGCGTCATGATCCCGCCGCATCGCGCCGCCGATGCCGCGGCCAATCTCGGCGCCAGCTTGGTCGACGCCAGCGACTACGACGGGCATCGCATCGCGCTTGGTATTCCGCGCGGCGGCGTCGATTTCGCTTACGGCGACGCCTTCCCCCACGAGGCCGACATGGACCAGCTCGGCGGCGTCGATTTCGCCAAAGGCTGCTATGTCGGCCAGGAAGTCGTCTCGCGCATGGAGCATCGTGGCATCGCGCGCACTCGCGCGTTAGCGGTCCGCTATGACGGAGCGGCCCCGGCCGCCGGCGCTGCCGTCATGGCCGGTGAGCGCCAGGTCGGCACCATGGGATCGGCGGCGGCTGGCCACGGGCTCGCGCTCCTTCGCCTCGACCGCGTCGCTGATGCCGCCTCGCGCGGCGAAGAGCTTGTCGCCGGCGGCGTTGCCATCCGGCCGATCAAGCCGGAATGGGCCCACTTCGCCTTTCCCGATGGCTCGAAGGCCGCCGAATGACGGCGCTCGCGCAAGCCGACACGCTGCCGCGCTGTCCTTGGCCGAGGGACGACGCGCTCTACATCGCCTATCACGACCAGGAATGGGGCGTGCCGGAGTACGACGATCGTGCGCTGTACGAAAAGCTGATCCTGGACGGCTTTCAGGCCGGCCTGTCGTGGATCACTATTCTGCGCAAGCGCGAGAATTTCCGCCGCTCCTTCGACGGTTTTGTTCCGGAAAAGATCGCGCGCTACACGCCGAAGAAAGTCGAGCGGCTGATGCAGGACGCCGGCATCGTTCGCAATCGCGCCAAGATCGAAGGCACGGTGCTCTCGGCCCGCGCCTGGCTCGAGATCATGGGGAAAGAGCCTGGCTTCTCCGAGCTGCTGTGGGATTTCGTCGACGGCAAGCCGAAGGTGAACCGCTTCAAGACCGTGCGGCAGGTGCCGGCGGAAACCGCAATATCGCGGGCGATGTCCAAGGAGCTTGCGCAGCGCGGCTTCAAATTCTGCGGGCCGACCATCGTCTACGCGTTCATGCAGGCGGTCGGCATGGTCAACGATCATCTGATCGCGTGCTACCGCCACGAGGAGGTGCAGAAGCTGGCGCGGAAGGTTTAGCCGATGTCGTCATTCCGGGGCCGAGCGCCAGCGAGGAGCCCGGAATCCATAATCACGATTGGTTCAAGCGACGCTCGGCGCCTGTCCCGCTTGACCTTTGGTTATGGATTTCGGGCTGGGCCTTCGGCCGTCCCGGAATGACGTTCACGCGCTCGCCACGCGCCGCCGAGCCAGACTGAAGAAAATCGCCGCCAACAGAGTCAGCGTGCCGATGACCGTGTAATGCACCGACGAATTGGCATCGATATAGGACGATGCGCTCGAGGTCGCCTGCACCAGTGCCGCGCCGAACAGCGTACTGACGAATGAGCCGCGCCCGCCGGCAACACTCGCTCCGCCCAGCACCACGACGGTGATGCTCATTAGCGTGTAGTCGGTGCCGGTGGATGGCGAGCCGATGCCAACCTGGCCGGCGAGCATCAATCCGCCGATTCCGGTCAAGAAACCCGAGATGACAAAGGCGAGCCAAGTGAGACGCATGCTGTCGATGCCAAGCCGATGGCTGGCCAGCGGGCTCGAGCCGACGGCGCGGAAGCTCCGCCCGAAAGCGGTGCGATAGAGCAAATATTCAGCCGCCGCGACCATGACCAAGGTCAGCACCAGCCCGGCCGGCAGGAACAGCAGCGGAAATTGCGCGGCGTCGGAAATGGCGTCGTCGATCTGACCGGAGGCGGTCGGCCGCAGCAGTAACGACACGCCCTGCAGTCCGATGAAGGTGGCAATGGTCACCACGATGGCCGGCAGGCGGAGCGAGGTGATCAACAGCCCCTGCAACAGGCCGAAGCCGGTGGTGAAAAGGACGATGCAGATCAGTCCGGCGGCCAACGGCCCGGGTTCGACGCCGTCGGGCGTCAGGAACGACGCCAGCACGACGCAAAGGCCGGCCAATGGGCCAACCGACAGATCGATCGCGCCAACCAGCACGGTTGCGAGCTGCGCGCTCGACAGGAATGCGAGGATGCTGAAGAAGGAGAGGATGCTTCTGATGCTGAACGGCGACAGGAAGTAACCGTTGAGCGCCTGCGTGCCGCCGAGGATGATCACCGTCAGGACCGCCAGCACCAAGGCAGGGAAATGATCGCTGGCCGCGAATTCGCGCCAGCGGCGGACCTGCAGGCCGGCAGGAGTCTTGCTTGCCCGCGAGACAGTGGCGGTGAGATTGGCTTCGGTGATGGCGGCGTCAGTGACTGCGGCGCCGGACAATTCGTGGACGATGCGGCCGCGGGCGAAGATCAGCACCCGGTCGCAGATGCCTTCGAGCTCGATGCCGTCCGAGGATGAAACCAGGACGGCCAGGCCCTGATCGGCGGTGGCGCGTAGCCGCTGGTAAATCTCGCTGCGCGAGCCGATATCGACGCCCTTGGTCGGCTCGTCGACCAAAAGGACAGTCGGCTTCGCCGAAATCTCGCGGCCGAACAGCGCCTTTTGCTGATTGCCGCCGGACAGTTCGAACAACTTTGATTCCGCAGACGCGGCGCGGACCCGCAAATCCTTGGTGATGGCGCCGGCGCGGGCGACTTCGGCGTTGCGGTCGATCACCCAGTAGCGCGATATCAAATCTAAGAATCCGAGACTGTAATTCTCGCGCAGCGTCAGATTGAGGAACACGCCTTCGGTGTGGCGATCGTCCGGAATGAAGCCGATGCCGGAGCGGCGAAACGCGCCGGGGCTGTCGCCGCCGATCTTGACGTCCCTGACGCGCACCTCGCCGCCGGAACGGCGGTCGATGCCGGCGGCGGCGCGGATAAATTCGCGCTGGCCCTCGCCTTCGATGCCGGCGAGGCCGACGATCTCGCCGGCATGGACGACGAGATCGACCTGGTCGAAGCCGCGGCCGCTCAAGCCGCTGACCGTGAACAGCGGCGCGCCCACATTGGTCGCCTTGGCTGGGAAAATCTGGCCGAGCGGCCGGCCGGCAATCAGCGCCACGATCTCGGCCGACGTGATCAATTCCGCAAGCCGGCTGTCGATGATTTCGCCGTCGCGCATCACCGAGATGCGATCGGCGAGTTCGTCGACCTCGTGCAGCCGATGCGAGACGTAGACAATGCCGACGCCGTCGCGCTTCAATTCGCCGATCAGGTTGAATAGCTTGCGGACGTCGCCCTGCTGCAGCGGCTCGGTCGGCTCATCCAGAAACAGCACTTTCGGGCGGGTCGCCAAAGCGCGGGCGATTTCGACGACATGGCGTTGGGCCAACGACAATTCGGTGACGCGCTTCCCAACCGGCATGCGCAATTCGTCGGTCGCGATCCGCGCCAACAGGCGCTCGGCCTCGGCGGCGCCTTCGGCCCCGACGAGCGACGGCGCCGCGAGCTGAAGATTTTCCAGAACGGTGAGGTCGGGGGCCAACGCCGGATGCTGATAAACCACCGAAACGCCGTCCTCGCGCATCTGCCGCGGATCGGGCGCCTTCACGTGCTTGCCACCATAATAGATGGCGCCGAAATCGGCGCGCAGCACGCCAGCGGCAATACCGATCAACGTCGACTTCCCGGCGCCGTTCTCGCCGACGATGGCGTGCACCTCGCCGGGCATGATCAGGACATCGACGCCTTTGAGCGCCTGCACCGGGCCGAAGCTCTTGCGTACGCTGGCGAGCGTCATGACCGGGATGTGGGCGGTCGTCGGCTCGGTCTTTGCGGGCTCCAAGACGTTATGCATAGCGACGTTATGCATAGCGCAGCCGCCGGGTGATTTCGGGAAGCGCCACGCCACCCAGCACGATGATAGCGTCGGCCAAATCCTCGGCGGAACTGCCGAAGCCGAGCGCCGTCACCAGCTGCGCCAGATAAGTCAGAAAAAACGCGCCGACGACGGTCGCCAGCACGCTGCCCTTGGTAACGCCGCCGAGCGGATTGCCGCCGACTACCACAGCGGCAATGGTGCCGAGCAGATAGGGCAATCCGCACAATACCGTCGGCGATACCAGATAGCCCGACAGCATGAGCGCGGCGATGGCGTACATCAAGCCGGCGATGGCGTAGGTGAGAATGCTGTAGGCCTTCAGCGGCACGCCGACCGCATGCGCGGCCGGCGGGTTGACGCTGACCGCGATGAAGCGCCGCCCGATCGTGGTGAAGGTCAGAACGAAGATCGTCGTACCGCCCACAAGCAGCAGCACCCAGACCAAGACCGGTAAATAAAGAAAGGTACCGACGAAGAAGCTGACCATCATCGGCGGCGACTGCACCGAGGCGCCGGTCGACACAAAATAAGTCAGGCCGAAAAGAATGGCGTTGATGCCGATGGTGGTGACCAATGGCGGCACTTGCAGATAGGTCACGATCAGCCCGGTGATGGCGCCGATCGCCGCACCGATCGCCAGCGACGCGAAAATCCAGAAAATAACCACGGCGGTGACGGTGCTGCCGTCCGGCAGCTTGGTGACGACCACCGCGCAGAACGACATGATGCCCGCGGTGGAGAGGTCGAGACCGCGTTGCTGAATCACCAGATGCTGGCCGATCGACGCGACCGCGAGAATGGCGAAATACGGCAATGTCGAGAGGATCGCGGCGGTGGAGACGGTGCTCGGGGCGGCAATGCCGCCGATCAGCACCAGAAGCGCGGTCGCGATCAGGGCCTTCGCTGCCAGCGGCAGCTCGGTGAGATCGAGGCCCAGTCCGGACAATCGCAGACGGCTTATTCGATCGTCCGCCATTTCCCCAGTTCAGTCCTTTAGGTCACGAAACGCAACATCAAAGAACTCAGCCCGACCTTCCCGTTCGAGGGAAGGCGGGCTGAGCTCGGCTGTGGCATCAAGTCCGGCTGGTCGGCTTACTTGCCCAGCGCTTTTTTCTGCTGATCGTTGGTCAGCATCGAGCCGGGAATGGAGTCCATCGGCATCGACTTGTCGCACTTGTTCGCGAGCTTGGGATCCTTCGATGTCGAATCCTCGACAAACGGCAGGGTGATCAGGCTTGGCTCGTCGTTGTCGATGCCCTGCGTTGCCGCCACCGCCTTGCGCAAAGCGAGCCGCACCATCCAGGTGTGAGCGTCGATGCTCATCATTTTCATTTCCGGATGCTCGGCGGCGAGACAGCTCAGGTCCATCAGCGCCTGTCCCGCATAAGCCGGAAGCGGCTTGCCGGCGGCGACGAAAGCGCGGATCGGGCCGACGGTCTCGCTATAGACGCCGTCGATCTGCGGGTACTTGGCGATCAGCGCCGCGGTCTTTTGCTGCGCCACCGCCGGATCCCACATGGTCGGCACCGGCTCGGCCTCAAGCACCTTGATGCCCGGATATTTGGCGAATACCGGACGCCAGCCGTGGGTCTGCGCTTCGGTCATCGGATTGCCCGGCGTGCCGCCGAACATGATGATGTTGCCTTTGCCGCCGAGCGTCTTGGCCAGCCATTCGGCGGCCTGTGCGCCGACTTCTTCCTGGCTTTCGGTGGCGCGGTCGAGGTAATCCTTGCCGATGACGCCGGGGAACTTGTCGCCGGTATCGTACGGCACCACCGCCACGCCGGCGCCGGTCGCTTCGCGCGTCGCTTTGAGGATCGCCGGACCGCCGTCGAGGAAGCTGACGATAACGTCGTACTTCTGGGCGATCAGACCTTCGATGTCGGCGATCTGCTTCTCGGGCTTGAACTCACCGTCGGTGTAGCGCGTCTCGGTGATGTTCGGGCATTTCGACGCTTCGTTTTCAAACTCGGCGCGGGTGATGTGACGCCAGTAATTGCCGCCCCAACCGTCGGACAGCGCCACCTTGATCTTTTTGGTGCCGCAGAATTTCGACATCGGCTGCAAGTCGGCGACCGTGCCTTTCTTGTCGGGATAGAGCTTTACCTTGGCCATTTCGACGGCGTAGCCGAAGGTCGCCATCGCGACCACCAGGCCCAACGTCGAAACGCCAAATCCAAGATTGCGTGGTGACAACATGCATTCCTCCCCTGTGCACCTGTTTGGTCCGGAGTACAACGAAATCACCGGACATTCCCAGATGGTTCTTGTGCGCGAGAAGCATACTCTGCTTTGGCCGGCGGTGCCAAGCGCTGCTGCGGAAGTCGGCGCCGGCGGTAACCACGATTTGTTTGGACAGAACGGTGTGGGCCGTGGCCCTTTTTCCACGAGGCTGCAGCCCACCAACGCACGAACACGCGCTTGTCAACTGGCACGCGATTGACGGCAACCACGAGCGGCAACTAACTGCGTGCCATTGCGCGCGGGCCGCATTTCGGCGCCCAGCTTCATCTTGCGCATCGCAGCAACGGGCTGGCATACTCGCCGGCACAATGTTGGCGGCCAACTAAAATTCCAATGGGAGGAGTGTATGCACAAGAGTGTCGACCATATTTTGACCACACACACCGGCAGCCTGCCGCGCGGCGCCGAGCTCAACGATCTGTTGATTGCGGATGAGGCGGGCGAGAAGGTCGACAAGGCCAAGCTCACCGATCGGATCGACAAGCGCGTCGCCTTCGTCATGGAGAAGCAACGCTGGTCCGGCGTCGATATCGCCAATGACGGCGAGCAGGGCCGCGTCGGCTTCCAGACCTACATACCGAAGCGCATGCACGGGTTCGGCGGCGAATCGAAACGGCCGTTCGGCCGTGAGTGGATCGAGCTGCCGCTGTTCACCGAAAAATTCTCGGCGCGGATACCCAAAACCGGCAAGGTGTTCGGCTGCCCCGAATGCACCAGCGAGCTCAAATATCACGACAAGGAAGCAATCAAGACCGAATTGGACCGCTTCAAGCGCGCCGCGGCGACCATAAAGCCGCCGTTCGCCGAGATGTTCTTCGCCGAGCCGTCGCCGGGGATCATCGCCACCACCATGCTCAACGCGCACTATTCGACCTACGAGGGCTATCTCGACGCCATCGCCCGCGAGATGCACTACGAATACAAGTCCGTGGTGGATGCCGGCCTGGTGTTGCAGATCGACGCGCCGGATTTGGCGATGGAGCGGGTGCTACTGTTCCAAGACAAGTCGGATGCCGAATACGTCAAAATAGTCGAGTTGCATATCACCGCACTCAACAAAGCGCTCGAAGGCATCCCGCGCGACCGGGTGCGGCTGCACATCTGCTGGGGCAATTGGGAAGGACCGCACATCTATGACATCGGGCTCGAGCCGCTGTTGCCGGCCTTCTACCAGGCCCATGTCGGCGGCCTCTCCATCGAGTTCGCCAATGCGCGCCGCCAGCATGAATACGGCGCGCTGAAGAAACACAAATTTCCCGACAACATAGTGCTGCTGCCGGGCGTCATCGACTCGAAAATCAACCTGGTCGAGCACCCGGAAGTGGTAGCGCAGCGGATCGAGCAGGCGGTCGCGTCGGTCGGCGATCGCGAGCGTGTCATCGCCTCGTCCGATTGCGGCTTCGGCACCTTCGCCGGCTGGGAATGGGTCGCCGAGGACGTGGTTTGGCTCAAGCTCAAGACCATGCGCGAAGGCGCCGACATCGCCACCAACCGGCTGTGGGGGCGAAAGGCGGCGTAAAGGCAGCAAGAGTTCGCAACACTATCGCGCCCCGCGCCGCCCAAGGCGCGGAGCGCGATGCGTTACAACATGGCCGAGGCCGACGTCCGCCCGCTCATTTCAAAGCCTAGGCGAGCGTAGAATTGGCTGAGCCGATGGTGCTGTTCGCCTATCGGCGTGATCGTCACCGCGACCGCTGAGCAGCCGTGCGCGCGGCACCAGTCCTTGGCGCGCTCGACCAGGAGCTGGGCCACGCCGCGGCGTCGATACTCCGGCAGGACATAAAGATCGCCGATCTCGCCGAGCCTGCCCCATTCGACATAAAGCACGGTCGAGACCGTGATCACCGCCTGCGCCGTGCCGTCGGCGACCGCGAGCGCGCACCAGCACCACGCGTCGGCCAGCATACGGTCGAGGTTCTCGGCGATCAGCGGCGGCGGCGTGGTAAAGCCTTCCTCACGGAAGAACCGCACCAACAAGGCGATGGCAGCCGGGCGCAATTCGCGGGTCACTGGCTGGATAACGATCGACATGGCCTGAATTCCGTGTCGGATCGTTTGACATCCGAACAGGCGCGCCGCAATCGCGGCGCCATTTGCGGAAGATCACAAGCAAGCTAGTTTGCCGTGATGCCGAGGCTTCCACTGGCCCCCTCCCCCGCTTCCGAGTCGCGCCGACGCGACGATCCGCTGGTTGTGAACAAACGCGGGGCGACCGCAGGCGCGGCGGCGCCGCGCGCCTGGCAGCGGATGCTGTCGGGCCGCCGGCTCGATCTGCTTGACCCATCGGCGCTGGACATCGAGATCGAGGACATCGCGCACGGCCTGGCGCGGGTGGCGCGCTGGAACGGACAAACCAGCGGCCCGTATATTTTTTCGGTCGCGCAGCACTCGCTGTTGGTCGAGACGCTGGCGCACCTGCGCGCGCCGGGGCTTGATCACGGCCGGCGGCTCACGGTGCTGCTGCACGATGCGCCCGAATACGTGATCGGCGACATGATCTCGCCGTTCAAGGTGGTGATCGGCGACGCCTACAAGGTGGTTGAACGGCGTTTGCTCACGGCGATCCATCGCCGCTTCGGCTTGCCGGCGAAGGCGCCATCGGATCTGGAAAAACTCATCAAGACCGCCGATCGCGAAGCGGCCTTCCTCGAAGCCACCCGCCTGGCCGGCTTCAACATTACCGAGGCCCGCCGCTTCTTCGGGCGCCCGCCGCCGATTTCGCTATCGATCGAGCGCGACTACCTCAAGCCCTGGTCCGCCGACACCGCACAGACACGGTATCTGGATCGATTCAAGAAGCTTTTCGTCAGCAGCGGTTGAAGTAAAGAGCCGAACAACCGAGCATTGAAGCTTTCGCTCGGCGCGCCCGTCCCGTAGAATCCACGCTCAGAATCTGGGCGGGCGGCTTCCATGTTCGATTTGCTCGTGATCCTGGTGCTGGTGGCACTGGCCTTTCCGGTCATCGCCATCGTCGCACTGGTTATGGTGCTCGCGCTGCGCAACGACTTCAGGCGCCTCGCCGGCAGAATGCGGGCACTCGAGCTAGAGCGCACGCCGCGTGAGGCCGCAGCGGTGCCCGCCCCGGCCCGGCCGCCGACGCCGGAACCCGCGCCGGCCCCGGCGCGGCCCCCCGAGCCAGCAGCGACGCCGGCTGCGCCAGCACCAATCGCCGCATCGGCAGCCGCCGCAGCGCCGCCGCCGCTGCCTTCGCATCTGCCTCCTCCTGTCCCGCCCGCGCCGCCGCCCGCCGCACCGCCGCGATCGATCAGCTTTGAGGAACGGTTCGGCACGCGCTGGGTCGTCTGGGTCGGCGGCATCGCGCTGGCGCTCGGCGGCATATTTCTGGTGCGCTACACCATCCAGCAAGGTCTCATCGGCCCCGCCGTTCGTATCGCGCTCGGTGGGCTGCTCGCGGTTGCTCTGATCGCCGTCGGCGAATGGGCGAGGCGCAAAGAACGATTATTGGGTCTTCCCGGCCTGCCATCAGCAGATATTCCGAGCATTCTGACCGCGGCCGGCACCATCGTCGCGTACGCCACAGTGTATGCCGCCTACGCCCTCTATAACTTCCTGCCCCCGGGCGCTGCTTTCGTTTTGCTCGGCCTCGTGGCGCTCGCAACTTTGGCGGCGGCGCTGCTGCACGGCCCAGCGCTAGCCGGCTTGGGCGTCGTCGGCGCCTTTGTCGCTCCGCTCCTGGTTGCTTCCGAGGAGCCGGATTACTGGTCGCTTTACATTTACGTTGCGGTGGTTACCGCGGCCGCATTTGCGCTGGCACGCGCGCGATTGTGGTCGTGGCTCGCCGTCACCGCGATCGCGCTCGGCGCGCTGTGGACGTTTCCGGGAGCCGATCTGTTCCCGGTCGAAGCGATCGGCGCGCACGTCTTCAACGCGCTCGCCGGTTACGTCCTCGCCGCCATCTTCCTGGTCTGCGGCTTGCTGTATGGCCCCGAGGCGCGACCCGGCGAAGTCGATTGGCTCTCGACATTGGCGCTGTCGGCTTATCTGTTGGTCGCGGCGTTTCTCGTTCTGACCAGCCAGCACGACGCGGTCGCGTTCACCGCGTTCGTGGTACTCACGGCAGCGACCGTCGCCATCGCCTGGCGGACGGAAGCCGCGACCGGCGCCGTGCCCGTCGCCGCACTGCTTGCGGTTGCGGTGGTGGCCGACTGGGCGGTGCCGATGATTCTCTCCAATCTGATCGCGCCGGCCGGCCCGACAGCGCCGGCGATCGCCGATCCGCAGCGCTACAATTACGGGCCGCATCTTTTTGTTGCCGCCGCATGGGCGGCGATGTTCGGCATCGCGGGCTTCCTAGCGCAAGGCCGTTCGGCGCGCGCACTGGTGCCGATCTTGTGGTCTGCCACCGCCGTGATCGTGCCGCTCGCCATGCTGATCGCGCTGTATTATCGAATCGCGGAATTGGATCGCTCGCTGCCATTCGCCGGACTGGCACTGCTACTGGCGGCGATCTATGCCGTGGCAACCGAGACGCTGGTACAGCGCGAGCCGCGGCCCGGTCTTGCCGCCTCGGGCGCAATCTTCGCCACCGCCACGCTTGCGGCGCTCGCGCTCGCGCTCACTTTCGCGCTGGAGAAGGGCTGGCTGACCATCGGGCTGGCGCTAATGGCGCCGGGAGCCGCGTGGATCGCGGAGAAACGCCCGCTGCCGGCGCTGCGCTGGGTTGCCGCCGTCATGGTCGCAGTGACGGTCGCCCGCATCGGCTACGAGCCGCGCATCGTCGGCACCGATCTCGGCGCCACGCCGATCTTCAACTGGCTGCTCTACGGCTACGGCGTCCCGGCGCTTTCATTCTGGGTCGCAGGATGGCTGTTGCGGCGGCGCGCCGACGACCTTCCGGCGCGCATCACCGACGCCGGCGCCATCCTGTTCACCGTGCTGCTGGTGATTTTCGAAATCCGCCACTACATCACCGGCGGCGACATCTCCCGGCCGGTAAACGACCTCACCGAGGCAGCTCTCAACGTCAATGCCGGACTGGCGCTGACCATTGCCCTCGAACGGGTCCGCGGACGCACCGGCAGCATCGTGCACAATGTCGGCGCGCTGGTGATCGCGGCGTTGACGCTCTGCACCATCGTGTTCGAACTGATCATCGTTCCCAGTCTGGGCTTCAACCATGCCCCGATCGAGGGCGCGTTTTTCAACACCATCCTGCTCGGCTACGGCCTGCCGGCCGTACTCGCCATCATATTGGCGCTGGTCGCGCGGACCACACGCCCGATGCCTTACCGCGTCGTCGCCGCGACCACGGCGGTAATCTTGGCGCTGTTCTATCTGACGCTCGAAGTGCGAAGGCTGTTCCACGGCCCGATCATGGCCGGGCCGACCAGCGACGCTGAGCAATATAGCTATTCCACAGTCTGGCTGATCTTTGGCATCGTGCTGTTGGCGGTCGGTTTTTTCCTGCGCTCCCAGCCGGCCCGCTACTTGGCGCTTGGCGTCATTACGCTGACCGTCGCCAAGGTGTTCATCTGGGATACCGCGAGCATCAGCGGTATCTACCGCGCGCTTTCGGTGATCGGGCTTGGCGTCGTCCTCCTCGGCATCGGCTGGCTCTATCAGCGGCTGTTGTACCCGCGGACACCGGCCACGGCGGCTGCGCCGCCTCAGGAATAAGGCCAACGCAGATCATCCGCCGACCAACAAGCGTCACACTTGTGCCGCCGGTCATACCTATATGCCACTCGTGAAAACGACACCTGATTCCATGATTCACGTCTGCTCCCTCGCCCGGCTGCACGAGACCGTCGAAGATACCGGCGCGCGCCATGTCGTGTCACTGTTGGCCGACGAAGACCGCATCGAACGGCCGAGCGTCGTCGTCGAAGAGAACCATCTGTGGCTGCGGCTGCACGATATTTCCTCGCCACTCGACGGCTACATCATGCCGGACGAGGAGCACGTTGCCGATTTGTTGAAATTCGTGCGTCGGTGGGATCGCCGCGCGCCGTTGGTGGTGCATTGCTATGCCGGCATCAGTCGCTCGACCGCCAGCGCCTACGCGACGGTCTGCGCGCTCAATCCGCACCGCGATGAGGGAAGCATCGCGCATGCGTTGCGGCGCGCTTCGCCGACCGCGACGCCCAATATTCGCATCGTATCGCTGGCGGATCGGATGCTCGGCCGCGATGGCCGCATGATTGCGGCGATCGAAACCATCGGGCGCGGCGAGATCGCGCTCGAGGGCAATCCGTTTCGGCTGGATTTGGAGTGAGCGAATAGGGAGTGGCGAATAGATGAGCGAGCCGCACTATTCGCTATTCGCTATTCGCTATTCGCTATTCGCTATTCGCTATTCGCTATTCGCTATTCGCTATTCGCTAAGTCGCTAATCAGCAATTGCCGGGCGTAGCGTCGCGGTAGGCGTCGTGTCAGCCGGGACGTTCGGCGCCGCCTGGACCGGCGCGACCGGCGTCGGCGCGGGTTGCACCGGCACCACCGGCGCCGCCTGTACCGGCACGACGGGCGCAGTCTGCACCGTCGCGTTCTGCATGGGCGCCGTCTGCGCCGGTGCTAGCATGCGGCTGGTGACACGGGTGCGCGGTTCCGGCCCGCGGCTGATGATCTGGGCGCGCGCGTTATGCTGGGAGAAATCGCAATAGGCGAAGCCTAAGCCGGCGATCGATCCGCGAAAGCTCCGAAAGTCGATTTTCTCGACCCGGAAGCACGGCTGCATCGGCAAGCCTGAGAGGTGCGCGCACATCGCGCTGCCTTCGATCCGAAGCGTGCCGGGCGGCAAACTGGCGAATCGCACCTCGCCCCGGCCGCCGGGCCGGATTGTGCCGATGACGGAACCATCAGCAAAGACGCGGCCCACGCCGACCGTGCCGTCGAAGCAGGTATACGAGAACAGCTTGCCGACGACAAAAGCCTTGGCCTGCTCGGGCCCAAGTTCCTCGGTCATGGCCGAGGCAGCACCCAAAATGCACCCACCCGCAACGACGGCAACGCGCAACAACATCGGTAACTCCACTCTCAACACGAGGGTGATGTTAACAAAATTTCTTAACCGTCCCCTTACCATAAGCCGCCGCACCCTGATCGAATTTATCGCGATTTTCCCGGGCAAAAATGTGCGCCGCTTACCGAATTTTTACCACAATCCGGCCGCGCACCTCTCCGGCGATGATGCGCGCACCCGCGTCGACGACCTCGGCAAGAGCGATTTCGCTGGTCATTTTCGCGATCTTGCCCCGGTCGAGGTCGGTCTCGAGACGTCGCCATGCTTGTTGCCGCAACGGCAGCGGACACATCACCGAATCGATGCCCAGGAGCGACACCCCGCGCAGGATGAAAGGGGCGACCGTGGTCGGCAAATCCATGCCGCCGGCAAGCCCACAGGCGGCAACGGCGCCGCCGTAGCACGTCATCGACAGTACATTCGCAAGCGTGGTCGAGCCGACCGAATCGATGCCGCCGGCCCAGCGTTCCTTGCCGAGCGCCCGCGGCGGTCCGGTAAGTTCCTTGCGTTCGATCACTTCGGCCGCGCCCAGCCCCTTAAGATAGTCTGCTTCCGACGGCCGCCCGGTCGAAGCGATGACCGCGTAGCCAAGCTTCGCCAATAGCGCGATGGCGACCGAACCTACGCCGCCGGCCGCGCCGGTGACGACGATGCTGCCGCGCGCCGGCGCGATGCCGGCCCGCTCCAGCGCCATGACCGAAAGCATGGCGGTGTACCCCGCGGTGCCGATCGCCATGGCTTCGCGCGGGCTCATGCGCGGCGGCAACCGCACCAGCCAATCACCCTTGACGCGCGCCCTTTCGGCGTAAGCGCCGAGATGGGTTTCGCCGAGCCCCCAGCCGTTGAGGATCACCCTGTCGCCCGGTTTCCAGTTCGGGTGCGACGAGGCTTCCACCGTGCCGGCGAGATCGATGCCGGCGATCATCGGGAAGCGCCGCACCACCGGCGACTTTGCCGTCAGCGCCAGCCCGTCTTTGTAATTGAGCGTGGAATATTCGACGGCAATGGTGACGTCGCCGTCCATCAAATCCTTGTCGTCGAAATCGGTGAGTCGGACCGTTTGCCCGGCGTCGGTCTTATCGATGACGATGGCCTTGAACGTACTCACACCGATGCTCCCAGCGTTCGTCATTGGCGGGTCACTGCCCGCTGCGACATTGACGCGTCGCAGTGTGTAAGACGTCGATGCCCGGCACAAGGTCTTGCGATTGCGCCGGCCGATGGTCGGTCGCTTGCGCCGGATAAGACGGCGAGGTCTTCGCTACGCCGGCAACGGCTCCGGCCGCGGCACCGGCTTCTCGACGATCGGCAAGTTGATCAGCGCCGAGAGCACGCCGAACAGAATCGCCAGCCACCACACCAGATCGTAGGAACCGGTGCGGTCGAATGCGATGCCGCCGAGCCAGACGCCGAGGAAGCCGCCGACCTGATGGCTGAAAAAGGTGACGCCCGACAACATCGCCAGCCAGCGTGTGCCGAACATGACAACGATGATGCCGTTGGTCGGCGGCACGGTCGACAGCCACATCAGGCCCATGGCGGCGCCGAACAGGATGCAGCTCAACTGCGTGATCGGAAACGCAATGAAGGCGAGAATCGCGGCGGCGCGGCCGAAATAGAGCAGTGAGAGCAGATAACGCTTCGGCATGCGGTCGCCGAGCCAACCGGCGGCCAGTGAGCCGATGATGTTGAACAATCCGATCGCGGCGAGCGTCTGGCCGCCGACCTCGGACGCGACGCCGCGATCGGCGAGATAAGCCGGCAGGTGAACCGTGATAAAGGCGAGCTGAAAACCGCAGGTGAAGAAGCCGAGCATCAGCAGTACGTACGACCGATGCCCCAACGCCTCGCCAAGTGCCTGCCGCAGCGATTGCGAGGCGGTTTTTGTTTCTTCCGATGCCGGCGAAGCCAGCGCCAGCGACGCCGGCAACACGGCCAACACAATGACGCCGAACACTACGAGCCCGTGCTGCCAGCCGACCTTATCGATCATCAGAACCGCGAGCGGAGAGAACAAAAATTGGCCGAACGAGCCCGCCGCCGTGCCGAGCCCGAACGCGGTCGAGCGCCATTCCGCCGGCAATATCTTGCCGAAGGCCGCGAGCACGATCGGAAACGTGCAGCCTGCCAGGCCGAACCCGATCAGCGCGCCCGCCGTCAGGTCGAGCATCGCCGCATTGGTCGAATAGGCCATCAGCACCAGGCCGAGAGCGTAAAGTAGCGCGCCGACCGACAGCACCCGCACCGCGCCATAACGGTCGGCGATCGAGCCGGCGATGGGCTGCGCCACACCCCAAAGAAGATTTTGCACTGCGAGCGCGAAGGCGAAGACATCGCGGCCCCAGTGATTGGCGTTCGACAACGGGGCGAGAAAGAAACCGAGCGACGAGCGCGGGCCGAAAGCGAGCGCTGCAATCAAACAGCCGAAGCCGATGACGACCACAGGCGTCCGCCATGTGCCGAACTTCGCTGCGGCGGGCGCGGCAATAGCTTTTGTTGGATTCGTGGGCATGGCAATTCCGGTAAAAATTCGCGAACCGCCAAAATAAGGTGCTGGCACGGATCGCCCAAATGAAACTTTCTAATGCGCAGATGAGCGCATGGCTGCCTTGCGTCGAACGGCGGCCTTTAGAGTTTTGCGATCGGTGCGCTCTTGGGCGTGCCGGCTTCCGGCGAAACCGCCGCTTGCGGGCTCCTAACCGTGGCTGCCGGCTCCTTGTTCGGCTCCTTGCTCGGCTCCTTGGCCGCCTCCGGACCCTGCGGCGTGCCGGCGCCCGCCGGCTTCGGCAGCGCCGGCACGGCGCCCCAGATCGGCGCGTCGGAGCCGTCGCCCCAGGCCCGCGGCCGATAGAAGGTGTGCACGCCGAGGCGGTACATCTTGTTCATTTCATGCACCCAGCTCGGGTGCACCCAGTAAGCGTGGTAGTGCGTGGCGTGGCCGACTTCGGTGAGCCAAATCTTGCCGTCGAGCATGTCCTTGGCGATGCGCTTGGCCTGCTCCCACATGTCGGTTTCGTCGATCCGGCTCAAATCCTTGCCTTCGCAAGCGAAGGTGAACTGGCACGCGAGATGCCGGTTGGCGTTCTGATAAACGACGCCGCACACATTGTTGGGGTAGTAGCCGGAGAACACGCGGTTCATCACCACTTGCGCCACCGCCATCTGGCCGCGCAGCGGCTCGCCGCGCGCTTCGAAATAGACCGCGTCGGCGAGACATTTTTCGGCCTTAGCGCGCGGCTTGCCTTCAAGGCCAAGCCGCTCCGCCGGACTCATCAGCCGGCTGGCGTCATCCCGATCGGCGACGGTTTCGCCGCCGGCATCCGACTCCGGCGGCGCTTCCAAAGCCGAAAGCTTGATGTCCGGGTCGCGCGACCGGGACACCAAAACAGGCTCCGCCCCGAGCGGCCAGCTTTCCAGCCCGCTGCGCGCACCCATGACGCCACCGCTGAAATAAAGCTGGCTGTTGCGCTGCGCCGGATCTGCTTCGAGGAAGGATAGCAAAGCGAACGGCGAACGCGCCGGGTCCAGCTGATCGCTTTCGCCCGGGGCCGGAATTTCCGGCGGCTTGTCGGCGAGCGCGCCATCGTCGTCGACGTCCGCGTCGCGCGCTTCATCATGCACGCTCGGTAATGCGGTCATGGGCACTCGGGCATTCGGCGTAACCGAGCCAGTCACGACGTCGCTGTGCGGGCCGTCAGTCGGCAAGGTTCCGAACGCCTCGATCGGCGCATCGAGCGCGGCAGGGACGGCATCGAGCCGTTCGACGCTTTTCGGTCGCGGGCCCAAAACCGGCGCCGGCGAAGACGCCGGCGCGGGCTGCGTGGTCGGCGCATTGATCGGCTGCGATGACGGCGCACTCTCCGTTCCGCTTGACGCTGGCGCAGTCTCAGTCTGCGGCACCGGCATGCGGTCGCCTTTGAGACGGCGGTTGACCGTCGGATATTCGACCTGCCGCGCCGGGCGCACGAGCGCCGAGCCGCTGCCGGCGATCCAGGTTTTCAGATCCGACATGTTTGGGTCGAAATTGACCGGCTCCACGCCGGCCGGCTCCAAAGTCGTCGTCCCGATCGGACGCGAAAAGCTGAACATGGCGGCGTGAATGGTGCCGAACGGCGAGGTGGTCAGGTCGCGCCAGCGTTCGGCCGTATCAGGCTGCCGCGCCAGGAGTGCGGCAGGGTCGTGATAGCCGATCGTTGTCGGCGCGAGCCCGACGCAGAGCGCGCTAAGCCAGAACGGACCGGAGAACGCGACAACCAACCGGTTACGCAACGCCAACATCACCCCTCATGCGCCCGTTCGACGACGCGACGCTTCCCCGTAATCTTCAGCAAACGCGGCTGCGGTGGCGCGAATGCGACACATTCGGATATTGTCGGGTTAACCTTGCGGACCTGTTAATCCGGCAAAGTCGCCGATCGACCCGCGCATCCGGCCGAAATCGGACCGACGAACGCGCCATGACACGCGAAGCTAAGCAATTCGGGCGCCGGTCGCGCGTTTGCTCTGCTGCTTCGTCGCTTGCGCTCCTTGCAACGACGATGGTGATTGGTTGTTTGTTAACCAAACCGCAATGCGCCGCGACAATACTCGTCCTTCGATCCGGGCGCGCTTATGTCGACCACGCTGTTTCCCTACCTGACGATCTCTCTCATCGCCGCGTTGCTCGTTGTCGCCGGCGGCGTCATTGCGTTGGCGCGGACGCGCGCAAAAATCGCCCGTTTGGCGGACGCTCTCGACTACATGTCGCAGGGCTTGTGCATGTTTGATGGCGCGGGCCGCATCGTCGTTTGCAATCGCCAATATCTGAGCATGTACAAACTATCACCTGAGGTGGTGAAGCCGGGCTTGCGGCTGCGCGACCTGATCGAGCACCGCAAGCAGACCGGATTGTTCACCGGTGATGCGGACAAATATTGCAAGGAGATCATGGCCGGCATCGCCGCGGGAAAAACCTCAAAGTTCGTGGTCAATGCCAGCGACGGCCGCATTATCCACGCCATCAACGCGCCGACGCCCGACGGCGGATGGGTTTCGACCCACGAGGACGTCACTGAACAGCAGCTGTTGCAGCGGCAGCGCGACGACATGGCCGACCAGCAGAAACGCCGCGGCGTGGTCGACGCCGCGATCGCGTCGTTCCGCGGCGCGATGGAAACGCTGCTCAAGACCTTCGGCAACAGCGCGGCGGCGATGAAATCCACCGCGATGACGCTGTCGGTTGCGGCAAACCACGGCTCGCTGTGTGCGACCAGCGCCGCCGAAGCCTCGAACGAGGCGTCGACGGGCGTCAAAACCGCGGCCTACGCCACCGACGAATTGGCGACCTCGATCGCCGAAATCGCCCGGCAGATCGCGCAGACCAATGATGTCGTGCGCATGGCGGTCGATGAGGCGCAATCGACCAATGGCGAAATGACGACGCTTGCCGATTCGGCGCAGAAGATCGGCGACATCGTCAAGCTCATTCAAACCATCGCCGAGCAGACCAATCTGTTGGCGCTCAACGCCACCATCGAAGCGGCCCGCGCCGGCGAGGCCGGCCGCGGCTTCGCCGTCGTCGCTTCGGAAGTCAAATCGCTGGCGGTGCAGACCGCCAAGGCGACCGAAGCGATCATCGGCCAAATCCTGGCTGTGCAGGGCTCGACCACGAGCGCCGTCGAGTCGATCCGGCGCATCACCCAGCGCATGCACGAAATCCAGCATTATGCGTCCGGCGTCGCGGCGTCGATCGAGCAGCAGAGCGCGGCTACCAGCAACATCTCCTCGAACGTCGCCAGCGCGGCGCAGGCGGCCGAGACCATGGCCGAGGCGCTCACCGACGTCGCTGGCGCGGCAACGAAGACCCAAAGCTCGGCCGAAGTCGTGCTCGATACCTCGCAATCGGTGGAGGCCGCGGTCGCCGATCTGCGCCGGCATGTCGAGGCGTTCCTCAAGGGTGTGGCGGCTTAAGCTACCCTCCCCCTTGTGGGGAGGGCCGGCGAGCGGAGCGAGCCGAGGGTGGGGCCGTTTAAGTCTTGCGACAACCGCGCCGCCCGCGCCTCACCTCGCACCCCCACCCCTACCCCTCCCCACAAGGGGGAGGGGTTTGGAGCTACGCCGTCGAGCTTGCGTTTTTGCCGAGCGCGGCCTGCGCCGCGGCCAAGCGCGCGATCGGCACCCGGAACGGCGAGCACGACACGTAATCAAGGCCGACTTCGTTGCAGAAGATGACCGAGGCCGGATCGCCGCCATGTTCGCCGCAAATGCCGAGCTTGAGATTTTTGCGCACCTTGCGGCCGCGCTCGGCGGCGATGCGTACGAGTTCGCCGACGCCGTCGCGGTCGATCGACACGAACGGATCGGTCGCTAAAATCCCCTTCGATGTGTAGATGCCCAAGAAGCTCGCCGCGTCATCACGGCTGATACCGAACGTGGTCTGCGTCAAGTCGTTGGTGCCGAAGGAGAAGAACTCGGCGGTCTCGGCGATCTCGCCGGCCATCAGCGCGGCGCGCGGCAACTCGATCATGGTGCCGACCTGGTATTTGACACGGCTATTCGCCTCGGCCGCCACGGTTTCCGCCATGGCGTCGATGCGCTCCTTGATGATATCGAGCTCGGCCTTGGTCGCGATCAGCGGCACCATGATCTCGGGCTCGACCGGCTTGCCGGTCGAACGGCCGGCTTCGACCGCGGCTTCGAAAATAGCGCGCGCCTGCATTTCCGCGATTTCCGGATAAGCAATCGCGAGACGGCAGCCGCGGAAGCCGAGCATCGGATTGAACTCATGCAGGTCGCGGGCGCGGTCGGCGAGCTTTTTGGCGTCGGCGCCCATCGCTTGCGCCACTTCGGCGATCTCGCGCTCAGTGTGCGGCAGGAATTCGTGCAACGGCGGATCAAGGAGCCGGATGGTCACCGGCAACCCGGCCATGATCTCAAACAGCGCGACGAAATCGGCGCGCTGCATCGGCAGAAGCTTGGCGAGCGCCACTCGCCGCGCTTTCTCGTCTTCCGCCAGGATCATCTCGCGCACCGCGCGGATGCGGTCCTCATCGAAGAACATATGCTCGGTGCGGCACAGCCCGATACCTTCGGCGCCAAACTTGACCGCAGCGAGCGCGTCGGCTGGCGTGTCGGCGTTGGCGCGAACTTTTAGCCTGCGCGCCGCATCGGCCCATTGCATCAGCGTGCCGAACTCGCCGGCCAGTTCCGGCTCGCGCATTGCCACCTTGCCGGCGAGCACCTGCCCGGTCGAGCCGTCGATGGTGAGAATGTCACCCTTCTTCATGGTGACGCCGCCGGCGGTCATGGTCTGCGCTTTGTAATCGACGCGCAGCGCGCCAGCGCCGGCAACACACGGCTTGCCCATGCCGCGCGCCACCACCGCCGCATGCGAGGTCATGCCGCCGCGGCTGGTGAGGATGCCTTCCGCGGCGTGCATGCCGTGAATGTCCTCGGGCGAGGTCTCGACGCGGACCAGGATGACTTTGTGCGCCTGGCTCTTGAGCAGTTCCGCGTCCTCCGACGAGAACACGATCTCGCCGCAGGCGGCGCCCGGCGATGCCGGCAGCCCGGTGGCGATGATCTTGCGTTCGGCTTCGGGGTCGATGGTCGGATGCAAGAGCTGATCGAGCGAAGCGGGATCGACGCGCGCCACCGCTTCCTCCTTGCTGATCAACTTCTCCTTAGCCAGCTCGACGGCGATGCGCAAAGCCGCCTTAGCGGTGCGCTTGCCGTTCCTGGTCTGCAGCATCCACAGCTTGCCCTGCTCGACCGTGAATTCCAGGTCCTGCATGTCGCGATAGTGCTTTTCCAGCACGTCGTGGATGCGCTCAAGCTCGGCGAAGACTCGCGGCATCGCGCTTTCCATCGACGGTTTGCCGGACTTTGCGTCGATGCGCGCTTGTTCGGTGATCTCCTGCGGCGTGCGGATGCCAGCGACCACGTCCTCGCCCTGGGCGTTGATCAGAAACTCACCGAAGAGTTTTTTCTCGCCGGTCGAGGGATTGCGCGTGAAAGCGACGCCGGTAGCCGAGGTCTCGCCCATGTTGCCGAACACCATGGCCTGGACGTTGACCGCCGTGCCCCAGCTCTCCGGAATGGCGTGCAGGCGGCGATAGGTGATGGCGCGCTGGTTCATCCATGAGCCGAACACCGCGCCGATGGCGCCCCACAATTGGGCGTGCGGGTCCTGCGGAAACGGCCGGCCGCTTTCGGCTTCGACGCGCGCCTTGAAAGCGCCGACGATCTCTTCCCAGTCGGCGGCCTCAAGATCGGTATCGAGCTTGTGGCCGTTGCGGTCCTTGTGCTGGTCGAGGATTTCCTCGAAGTGGTGATGTGCAATACCGAGCACGACGTCGGAATACATGGTGATGAAGCGGCGATAGCTGTCGAAGGCGAAGCGCTTGTCGCCGGATTTCTCCGCGAGCGCCGCAGCCGTCACGTCGTTGAGGCCGAGATTGAGCACCGTATCCATCATGCCCGGCATCGAGGCGCGGCCGCCCGAGCGCACCGACACCAGGAGCGGATTTTCGTTATCGCCAAATGTCTTTCCGGTGATGCGGCCAACCTCGGCCAGCGCCGCCTCGACCTGCGGCTTCAAATCCTTCGGGTAGGCGTTGCCGTTGTCGTAGAAATAGGTGCAGACCTCGGTGGTGATGGTGAAGCCGGGCGGCACCGGAAGCCCGAGATGCGCCATCTCGGCAAGGCCGGCGCCTTTGCCGCCGAGCAAATTGCGCATATTGGCGCGGCCTTGCGCTTTGCCGCCGCCGAAAGCGTACACCCACTGGCCTTTTTTTGTCGCGACCGACGCCTTTCCGCCCGCCGCTGCCGCCTTCGCCGGCTGGCGCTTGGGCGGCTTCATGGCCGCCGCGGAGCGCCGCGCCGGCCGCCCGGATTTCTTCACCGGCTGACGGGAAATTTTCGAACGCGATTTCGCCATGGTGACTTCGTGTCTAATACCTTCCGCGCCTCAGTGCCTCGGCGTCTCGATAACGCGCTGTCAAAGCGTCTCGTTCACTGCGGCGTGCATCCTTAATGCAGATGCCGGCGGCGAATGCAACGCCGGCGCCGGCGCCTTCGCGCTAATGCCAGTTGACGAAGTGATGGACGTTATTGAGGCCGACGAGGCCGATGAAGATGAGATAGATGGCGACAATGTAGTTGAGAAGCCGCGGCATGATCAGGATCAAGATGCCGGCAATGATGGCGACAACCGGCGTGATATGGGCAGCGGTGATGACCATGATTTCGTCCTTTAGGTTTTTTCGAGGATCGGATGGGGCAAATAGGTCGGCGGGATTAAAGCCGGCAAAGCCCGGCAGAAGAACAACGCATGACGCGGCGTTAGGTTCTAGCAGGATTCGGGTTTTTGGGAATGTCATTCCGGCGGCGGGCGCGCCCGCGAGCCTCGCCTATTCGTCATGGCCGGGCTTGACCCGGCCATCCACGTCTTTGACTTCCATGTTCGCCGCGAAGACGTGGATGCCCGGCACAAGGCCGGGCATGACGCGCGGTTTCATCCCTCGACCCTGGAAAAATCCGCCACCGCGCGCGTCGCTGCGCGGATTTCGTTGAGCAGCTTGAGCCTGTTCTCACGCAAGGCCTTGTCCTCGACATTGACAGTGACCTTGTCGAAGAAGGCGTCGACATAAGGGCGTAAGCTCGCCATGGCGCGCATGGCCGCTTCGAAATCTTCCGCGGCAACCGCACGCTCCGCCTCGGTTTTGGCGACACCGATCGCCTGCGCGAGCGCTTTTTCCTCGGCTTGCTGATAGAGCTTCGAATTGGGTGTGCCGGTATATTCGCGATTGTCCTTTTTCTCTTCGATGCGGATGATGTTGGTCGCGCGCTTGAACCCGGCGAGCAGATTCTTGCCGTCCACGGAGTTGAGGAATTTCCCAAGTGCCTCAACCCGACTGACGATGAGCACAAGATCGTCCTGCTCTTTAAGACTAAACACCGCGTCAACCAAATCGTGTCGAGCGCCCTGATCGCGTAATTGGACTTTCAGGCGATCGGCCACGAAATCTCGCAGCTTTGCGGCATCAAACGCCTTGAAAACATCGCGAACGGTAGTACCTGCGCTATCCACAAATTGACGGACATATTTGTTTCCTTGATCCAGATATGACTGCGTTGCCGGTATCGCGATCTTCCATAAGTCGAGGCGCAAATTGTTGTTGAGGATTATTCGAAGCATCCCAAGCGCCGCGCGCCTTAGAGCGTAAGGGTCCTTGCTCCCCGTCGGTTTCTCATCGATCGCCCAAAAACCGACAAGCGTGTCGATCTTGTCTCCCAGCGCCAACGCGATCGACACCGGAGCGCTCGGCACGAGATCGTCAGGTCCCTTCGGCTTGTAATGATCCTCGCAGGCATGGGCGACGGCTTCGTCCTCGCCCTGCTCTTCGGCGTAATATCTCCCCATCAGGCCTTGCAGCTCGGGAAATTCGCCGACGACTTCGGAGAGCAAATCCGCCTTGCATAACCGCGCTGCGCGCTTTGCTTTTTCCACGTCGGCGCCGACCAACGGCGCTAATTCTCCAGCCAGTCGCTCAATCCTCTCGATCCGCTCCCACTGCGTGCCAAGCTTCTCGTGAAACACGATGTCCTTGAATTTCGGCAGCCGGTCCTCCAGCCGCGTCTTCAGATCGGTCTCGTAGAAGAATTTCGCGTCGGAGAGCCGCGCGCGGATGACGCGCTCGTTGCCGGCGACGATCGCCGCGCCGCCGTCCTCGGCCTCCATGTTGGAGACCAGAATGAATTTGTTGACCAGCTTGGCGTGTGCCCCGTCGCGCAGCACGAAGCATTTCTGGTTGTTGCGGATGGTGGCGCGGATCACCTCTTCGGGGATGTGCAGAAAGCTCTGATCGAACGAGCCCATCAGCACGACCGGCCATTCGACCAGGCCGGCGACCTCGGCGAGCAGCCCCTGGTCCTCGACGAGCTCGAGCCCCTGCGCGAACGCAAGCTGCTTGGCTTCGGTGAGGATAATGTCGCGCCTTCGCTCGGCGTCCGCCACCACCTTGGCCTTGTCGAGCTTTTGCAGATAGTCGGCCAGCCGGCGCACCGTGAACGGCGCCGGCGCCAGAAAGCGATGGCCTCGGGTCTCGTTACCGGCGGCAATGCCGTCGATCGCGAACGGCACGATGTCCGGCTCCTCGGTTTCCGGGCCGAAGGTGGCGACGATCGAATGCAGCGGCCGCACCCAAGTGAGCGCGCCCGGTTCTTTCGACCGCACGCCCCAGCGCATCGATTTCGGCCACGGGAAAGTCTTGATCACGTCGGCAAGGATTTCGCCGATCACCTCGATCGCGGCGCGTCCCGGCTTTTCGATCACCGCGACATAGAAGTCGCCCTTCTTGTCCGGCTGCACCTTGGCTTCGCTGATCGATTTCAACCCGGCCGCTTTGAGGAAGCCGGCGACGGCGGTGTCCGGCGCGCCGACCCGCGGACCCTTCTTCTCTTCGCGGACGTCTTTCTGTCGCACCGGCACGCCGTGCACCGCAAGCGCCAGCCGCCGCGGCGTCACAAATGCCTTGGCGCCCTCATAAACGAGCCCGGCATCGACCAGCCGGTCGGTCACGGCTTTGCGCAAATCCTCCGCCGCCCGCGTCTGCATGCGCGCCGGAATTTCTTCGGAGAAGAGCTCGAGCAGCAGGTCGGGCATGGTGAGTTGATTACAGCTTCTTATGGCTGCCGTCGCACATCGGCTTCTTGCCCGAGCGCTTGCAGGCGCAGAACCAGACCTTCTCGGAGGTCGTGGGCTTGAACTCGATCGGCGTGAACGACGTCACTTTGTGCGAGCCGTCGCAGAACGGCTGCTTCTTCGACAATCCGCACGCACACCACCAGTAGCTCTTGCCGGCCTCGACATCGACTGTGATCGGCGCCCGTCCGCCGATCTCCGGCATTTCGCTCATTTGCTTAATCCTCCGCCTTCGGTTGCGAGCCACGCTTCGCCGCAGGCTTTGGCGAGTTCGCGCACTCGTAGAATGTAGCTCTGCCGCTCGGTGACCGAAATCACGCCACGCGCGTCGAGCAGATTGAACACGTGGCTGGCCTTGATGCACTGATCGTACGCGGGCAGCGCCATCAGATGCCGGCCGCGATTTGAGCGTTCGCCGCCGTCGGCGCTCCACCCCGCTTCGAGATATTTCTTGCACGCCTGCTCGGCCATACGGAACTGCTCGAACAGCATGTCGGTGTCGGCATATTCAAAATTGTGCCGCGAATATTCCTGCTCGGCCTGCAGGAAGACGTCGCCATAGCTGACCTTATCCTTGCCGTCGCGGCCATTAAAATTGAGCGCGAACACATTGTCGACGCCCTGCACATACATTGCCAGCCGCTCAAGCCCGTAGGTCAATTCGCCGGACACCGGCGCGCACTCGAAGCCGGCAACTTGCTGAAAGTAGGTGAATTGCGAAACCTCCATACCGTCGCACCAGCATTCCCAGCCGAGTCCCCAGGCGCCGAGCGTCGGGCTTTCCCAATCGTCCTCGACAAAACGGATGTCGTGGATTTTCGGATCAATGCCGATCGCATAAAGCGATTTCAGGTAAAGCTCCTGCAGATCGTCCGGCGACGGCTTGAGGATCACTTGCAGCTGATAGTAATGCTGCAGGCGGTTGGGATTCTCGCCGTAACGGCCGTCCTTGGGCCGGCGCGAGGGCTGCACGTAGGCGGCATTCCACGGCTTCGGCCCGAGCGCGCGCAGCGTCGTCGCCGGATGAAACGTGCCGGCGCCGACCTCCATGTCATAGGGCTGCAAAATGACGCAGCCGAAGTCGGCCCAATAGCGCTGCAATGCCAGGATGAGCCCCTGGAACGAGTGCTCGGGACGCATGTGCGGGGGCAAGTCGCGGGTGGCAGCGGCGTTCATCGGGACGTTGTTGGTTGAACGCCCGCTTGTGGTCAAGGGCCATGGCCCGTCGTTGCGAGGAGCGACAGCGACGAAGCAATCCAGACGGCCGGTCAAAAGGCTGGATTGCTTCGCTCCGCTCGCAATGACGAGAAAGGGTTAGCCCGGCCGGTATTCGCCGGTGCGCGGATCGCGCTTGAGCGTCGGCAAGGCATCGCGATTGATCGGCCCCATGGCGGCGCGCTCGCGCACCGCGTCGAGTTCGGCACTGACGCGCCGCGCCTCGCGGACGCACCAGCGCACCAATACCGCCGTTCCCATCACTCCAAGCGCCAAGGCCAAGACCGGCATGTCAATCTCCGTATCACTTACCTGCAAGGATACGCGAATACGCCAGATATCTTTAGTGGGGCATGATCCTTTTATCTTTAGTGGGGCATGATCCTTTCCGAAAACCCGGTTCCACCCCGGATCAAGTCCGGGGCAGGCTTTTTCGGGATCGTGCCCTAAAGCCCGTAGCGGGCCCATAATGCCCGTGCTTCAAGCGCCGAAATCATGTCTTCTGCAAGGCCGAGCCCGCCGACCGCGCCCACGCCGAAGGCGCGGCGGCCGAACAGGCCACGTTCCGCCGTAATCAGCGGGGTGAGCACTTTGTCGCCGAATTGCTCGCGCAGCGTCGAGCGCAAATCGCCGATCGCATCGACCAAACCGAAGCCGAGCGCGCGCCGGCCGGTCCAATATTCGCCGGAGAACAGGCTTTCCTCCGGGCCGCTCAACTTGTTGCCGCGCCGCGATTTGACCAGCGCGATAAAATCCTCGTGGATTTCGCGCTGCAGCGTCTTCAGCCGTTCGACGTCGGCGGGATCTTCCGGCAGAAAGGGATCGAGCATCGCCTTGTGTTCGCCCGACGTGTAGAGCCGGCGCTCAATGCCGATCTTGGCGATCAGCTTATCGAAGCCGAACGAGCCGCCGACCACGCCGATGGAACCGATGATCGAGTTCGGATCGGCGATGATCTCATCGGCGGCGCAGGCCAGCATGTAGCCGCCGGACGCAGCCGCGTCCTCGACGAACGCGATCACCTTGCGTTCGTTCTCCTGCGCCAGAGCGCGGATGCGGCGGAAGATCAAGTGCGATTGCGCCGGCGAGCCGCCCGGCGAATTGATGACCAGCGCGACGGCGGCGGCGTTGCGCACCGCGAACAGCCGATCGAGCGCGCGGGCAATGCCGGCCATGCTGAGCCCGGGCCGCAGCGGCGTCGAGAAGCCGATGACACCGCTAAGGCGGAGCACCGGCACCACCAGGCGGTCCCTGCGGAAGCGCTGCGGCACAAGCTGGCGCAACGCCATAGTGGCCCGCCTCCAGCCCTCTCTTACCCGTTCGCCCGTCCAAGGTTCCGCCATGAAACTCACATAGGATGCGGTTGGGGCGCTCTCAAGTAACCGCATGTTAACCGCCCAGCCTACACCTTGCTTGGGGCGGACCCGCGGGACGGAATGGACGTGCAATGAAAATATATGTGCTGTTGATGCTGATTGGCATCATCGTTGCCTTTTCTCAGCTTCCCATTCGATACCGAGCCAAAGCACCCGCACCGGTTTCATCGGACTCCATCGCCGCGAGCGTCTGAAATCCAACGCACGGATTTAATCGCTTGCTAAAGGCAGCAGCGCGCCGTCGCGCAACACGGCCTCCGCTTCCGCCGTCGGCCGTCCGTTTGCATCGGCAAGAATCAAACCCGGCAACAGTATGAGCGCCGTGCGGTTCGCTTTGACGGCGCGCACAATCACCCGGATTGCCGGCGCGTTGGGCTTCGGGTGAACCGGCAAGACGGTGACGGCGCCGAAGTTGCCGGCGAGAGCGTCGAGCACGGCGGCGAGACCGTCCGCCCGCCATATCAACGTGACAACACCCGCCGGACGCAGAAGCCGCGCTGCGGCTTCGATCCACCGCGCTAGCGTGTCGTGCGCGGCGACATAGGCGAGACGGCGGCGGCGATCGGGCGACGGATTGTGCGCCGCGTTGAACGGCGGGTTCATCAGCACCTGATCTGCCGCACCCGCCGGCAACCCGGCCGCGGCAAACGCATCAGCCGGCGCCGCGACGTCGAGACACACGGCGCGCGCGCGTTTGGCCACGCCGTTGTGCTCCGCATTGTCGCGCGCCAGCGCGACCAGCGCCGGATCGACGTCGACCAAGGTCACGGCAAGATCGTCAATGCGGCGGGCGACCGCGAGCCCGGCCGCGCCGACGCCGGCGCCAAGCTCGATCAGGCGCTCGCGCGGCTGCGCCGAACACGCCGCGGCCAGCAGGATGGCGTCGTGGCCGACGCGATGGCCTTTGCGCGGCTGGCGCAGAATGAGCCGACCGCCGAGCACTGCGTCCTCGCTGACATCCGCTTGCTCAGCGGCCATCACGGCTGATCTCGCCGGCGAAACCGGCTTGTTCGAGGAGCCGGCGGGCATCGTCGAGCTGGCCGTCGGCGACCAGAATGCGCCGCGGGAAAATACCGATCGAGCCCTCCAGCACGCTCATATTGCGGTCGACCACCATATGCTCGATCTGCGCGCCGTTGAGCAACGCTTCGATCGCCGTGATCAGCACCGCATCGTTGGTACGAACGAGTTCGCGCATGTTTTTTCAGGTCCGGCGCCATTCCTCGCCCGGCGCACGCGGGGCAAGGTAGGCGACAAGTTTGAGCTCGCGGCGGCCGCGCGTCACGGTATCGAGGATCAATCCGACCGCCATCGAAAGGAAGGCTAGCAGCATCAGCCCGGTCGAGAGCACCGCGGTCGGCAGCCGCGGCACCAAGCCTTCCTGTATGTACGTGATGAAAATCGGAATGGCGAGACCGATCGCCGCGATAGCCAGCACGAGTAACGTCGCACGGAAATCGGCGGCCATCTTGGCAACCGCATGCTCTTCGTTGTAGCACGGCACCAAGGCCGCTACCTGATGGCCGGCGCCGATCACGTTTTTGGCAACACGTTCGCCGCTCGATATCGCCGCTTTTGATCTCTCTTGCATTCCCTCTTGGCCCGCTCACGACGCCGTTAATTGACTTGGCCAACGCCGCCGAAACTTATGCAAGCTCGTCCGTATCTCTGCGTGCGACGGTCCGTGCACTTGCCGCGTCAACATGGCGTTTCTATGCTTGCGCGTCCTCAATGGAGAATTGCGTGGCTGTAATCGTCCCTTTTGAAAGCCCGGAAAAACCCTCGATCGACCCGCTGGTCGACCTGGTGAGCGCTGACATGGAGCGCGTCAACGGCGTGATTCTTTCGCGCACCGGCTCCGAAGTGACGATGATTCCCGAGGTCGCCAATCACCTCATCAGTTCCGGCGGCAAGCGGCTGCGGCCGATATTGACGCTGGCGCTGGCGCGGCTCACCGGCTATGGCGGCGACGGCCACATCAAGCTCGCCGCCGCGGTCGAGTTCATGCACACGGCGACGCTGCTGCATGACGACGTCGTCGACGAGAGCGAGCTGCGGCGTGGACAGCTCGCCGCCCGCATGCTGTGGGGCAACGAGGCTAGCGTGCTGGTCGGCGACTTTTTGCTCGGCCAGGCGTTCAAGATGATGGTCGAGGTCGGCAGCCTCAAGGCGCTGGAAATCCTTTCGTCCGCGGCCGCCGTGATCGCCGAAGGCGAAGTCATGCAGCTCGCCGTCGCCAAGAACACAGCAACCACCGAGGACGAGTACCTGGCCGTGATCCGCGCCAAGACCGCCGAGCTGTTCGCCGCGGCATGCGAGGTCGGCCCGGTGCTGTCATCGCGGCCCAAGGCCGAGCAGGCCGCCTGCCGATCGTTCGGGATGAATCTCGGCATCACCTTCCAGCTGGTCGACGACGTGCTCGACTATGGCGGCGCTGCCGCCAAGCTGGGCAAAAATGTCGGCGACGACTTTCGCGAAGGCAAGATCACGCTGCCGGTGGTGCTGGCGTTCCGCCGCGGCGGCGACGCCGAGCGCGAATTCTGGCGGCGCACGCTGGAGCGCGCCGAGGCCACCGACGCCGATCTCGAGCATGCCATCGGGCTTATGACCAAGCACCGCGCGCTTGAAGACACCATCGGCCGCGCGCACCATTACGGCGCCATCGCCCGCGACGCGCTGGCGCTATTTCCCGACTCGAAGATGAAATCAGCGCTCGCCGAAACGGTTGATTTCTGCATCGCGCGGACGCATTAGCCTCTTCTCCCTAGCCTTCGCCGAGCGTCGTCGGCTCCACCCACCACGCCGGATGTTTGTTGCGCAAGAGGTTGGCCGCCTTGCTCGCCGCAGTGGCAGTGGTGAAGAGGCCAAAGCAGGTAGCGCCGGAGCCGGACATGCGCGCCAGGCTGCATCCGGCATGGCCGCGCAACGCGGCGAGCACTTCGGCGATGACCGGCTGCAGCGAAATTGCCGGCGCTTCCAGATCGTTTGGTTGCGGCACAACAAGTGCCACGAACCGATCAAGCCTGGTGGATTTGTCGACCGTCGAAAGATCGAGGGAAGGAACGGGCTTTGGCGCCGCCAGCCAACCTGCAAAAACTTGTTTGGTCGAAAGCGCTACACCCGGATTGACGAGTACCGCATGCAGCGGCGGCAATGAGAGAGGCTCCGACAGCTTTTCGCCGATGCCATACATGACACGTGGTCTTGGATCGAGGCAGACCGGCACGTCGGCTCCCGTCGCCTGCGCGGCCTCACAAAGGCGCGGCTCGTTGGGCCTAAGGTTACTTGCCCGCGCGATCAGGCGCAGAGCCGCAGCGGCGTCTGCGGAGCCGCCGCCCAGTCCGGCCGCCACTGGCAGATTTTTTTCGAGGTGAAATGCGCCCAAAGCAATATCGGGAATACGGGCCTTGAGCGCATGTGCCGCCTTGAGCACGAGATTGTCGGCATTATCGCCAGCTTGCGCTGCCCGCGGCCCGGCGACTGTGAGCGCAACCTCTACGCCCGGCGTGAAGCTGAGCCGGTCGCAGCAATCGGCAAAGACTACCAGGCTTAAGATCTCGTGATAGCCATCGGCCCGGCGACCAAGCACGCGCAATGTCAAATTGACTTTGGCCGGTGCGTTCTCGACCAGCGGATCAGGCAGAGACAAGCTTTAGCCGCCGTTGCCGACCTTTTTTGCCTTGGCTGCATCGGCCGCGGACGAGGTGTCCTCGGGCAGCCCGGATTTAAGCTTGGCCTCGATCTTCGGCAGGTCTTCCGGCTCGGGCTTTAGATCCTTGGCATGCGACCACTGAAAGCGCGCCTCAAGCACCCGGCCGACCCGCCAATAGGCGTCGCCGAGATGGTCATTGATAGTCGAGTCGTCGGGCTTGAGCTCCACTGCGCGCTCGAGGTCCTTCACCGCCTCGTCGTAATTGCCGATGCGGAAATTGGCCCAGCCGAGCGAGTCGACGATATAGCCGTCGTCCGGCCGCTGCTCGACGGCGCGGCGGATCATGCTCATGCCGTCGTCGAGATTGACGCCCTGGTCGATCCAGGAATAGCCGAGATAATTCAGCACCAGCGGCTGATCCGGATAAAGCTGCAGCGCCTTTTTCAGGTCGGCTTCGGCCAGCGGCCATTGCTTGGAGCGCTCGTAGCAAATGCCGCGGAAATAGAAGATCACCCAGTTCGCCTTTTCCGGCGTCGGAATATTGCCGATCGCCTTGCTGTAGACATCGCCGCATTCGGCGAACTGCTTACGGCTGCGCAGGATGTTGGCAAGCGCCAGGACGGCTTCGTTGTCTTTCGGATGGTCAGCGACAAGTTTTTCGAGCCGCTTCTTGGCTTCGTCGGTGCGATCGAGCGTATCGAGGTCGGAGGCAATCTGAATCTCGGCGTTACGATGGAGCGGCGACGACGGCGGAATGCGGTCATAGATCTTGATCGCCAGCTCGGGCTTCTTCAGCGCTTCGTAGAGATCGGCCAGCGACAACAGCGCCATCTGGTGCGTCGGCTCCAGATAAAGCGCGAGCTGCAGATAGATCAGTGCGAGGTCTTCGCCGCCGCGGCGACCGATCGAGGAGCCGAGTCCATACAGCGCTTCGGCGCCGCCGGCCGCCGGCGAATCCGCCAGCACGGGGAGTTTCTCGCCGGCGGTAATTTCCTTCACCTCTTCGACGATCACCGGATGGTTCGGCACGGTCTTTTCAAACTCGCCGTAGATTTTCAGGGCCTCATCCTTGGCGCCGGTGCGTGACAGGTAGCGGCCATAGGCCTGGACCGTGCGCACCGCCACGGCGTCGGCCTTATAGGCGCGCTCGTAGCGCTTGCCGGCGTCCTTCTTGTTGTTGGCGACGTCCAAGATCAGGCCGGCATGCAAATCCTTGAAGATGGAATACCAATCCGGCCCGGTCAGCCGGTCGAGCGTATCGATTGCGTTGTGCGTGTCGCCGGCTCCGGCCAGCGCCCATGCCGAAAGCAGCGTCGCCGCCAAATCGGTCACCGGGCCGCGCACCGATTGCGCGAAATTCTGCCGGGCCAATGCGTATTGCTTCTGCTTGAGCGCGCGTACGCCGAGCACCAGCCGCGCGATGCGATCGTTGCGGTCGACCTGGACCACCCGGTCGGCCAGCCGGCCGGCCTCCTCGATATCGCCGTCGGTCAGGACCGAGAGAAAGGTGCGGCTGAGCAGTTCGGCGTTGCGCGGATCGGCTTTGAGTACATTGAGGTAATAGGCGGCCGCGGTAGCCGAGTCGCGCTCCGTGCCCGCATGGCGGGCGGCCAGATAGCTACCCGAGGCGGTCGCGTGCACGAGATCCTGCGTGGTCGGCGTCTCCGAGGCGAGCACGGGAGAAAGGCCGAAGACGATAGCAGCGCCAGCGATGGCGGCGTGCCGGAGCAGCAGCGTGTGGGTCACGATATCTCCATTAACGAGACTTAGTATCGGCGCAACTTAGTGTCGGCGTACGGCCTAACAGGGAATCGCGCCTTGATACGCTTTGCGCGCGAAGATGACCCTTTTGCCATACCCCCTGCAAGGTCAAAAGCCCCTTAGGCCCGAAGGGCGGCGAAATCGCGGCAACGGCCGGAGGCGATGGGCGCAAACAATTGGCGGGCCAATCACATATTCGGATAGTTCGGTCCGCCGGCGCCTTCGGGCGGCACCCAATTGATGTTCTGATTCGGGTCCTTGATGTCGCAGGTTTTGCAATGGACGCAATTTTGCGCGTTGATCACGTAGCGCGGATTGCCGGCTTCCTCGACCCATTCGTACACGCCGGCCGGGCAATAACGCGCCGACGGCCCGGCATAGACGTCGTGCTCGGATGATTTCTGCAAAGCATCGTCGCGGACGACAAGGTGGACCGGCTGGTCCTCCTCGTGATTGGTGTTGGACAAATAGACCGAGGACAGCCGGTCGAACGTGAGCTTGCCGTCGGGCTTCGGATAGGCGATCGGGTTGCAGTCCGCCGCCGGCTTGAGCGAGGCAAAATCAGGCTTGCCGTGGCGCAGCGTCCCAAGCAACGAAAACCCGAGCGTGTTGGTCCACATATCGACGCCGCCGAGCGCAACACCGAGCACCGTTCCGAGCTTCGACCACAACGGCTTGGCATTGCGCACCCGCCACAGATCGCGCCCGATCGGCGACGACCGCCACGCCGCCTCATAGTCCAACAACTCGTCGTGCGCGCGCCCCGCGGCAAGTGCCTTTGCCGCGCTCTCGGCAGCGAGCATGCCGGACAGCATGGCGTTGTGGCTGCCCTTGATGCGCGGCACGTTCATAAAGCCCGCAGCACAGCCGATCAACGCGCCGCCGGGAAACACCAGCTTCGGTACCGATTGCCAGCCGCCTTCGGTGAGGGCGCGAGCGCCGTAGCAGATCCGCTTGCCGCCGGCGAAGGTGCCGCGCACCAGCGGATGAGTCTTGAAGCGCTGGAACTCCTCGAACGGCGAGAGATACGGATTGCGGTAGTTGAGATGAACGACGAAGCCGACCGACACCAAATGGTCGCCGAAATGATAAAGGAACGAACCGCCGCCGGTGCCGTTGTCGAGCGGCCAACCCATGGTGTGTTGAACGAGGCCGCCGTGAAAATTCTCCGGCGTGACCTGCCACAGCTCTTTCAGTCCGATGCCGAATTTCTGCGGCTGGCGGTCCTGCGAAAGCCCGAACTGTCCAATCAATGCCTTGGAAAGGTTGCCGCGCGCGCCTTCAGCGAACAGCGTGTATTTGGCGCGCAGCTCCATGCCGCGCGCAAAGCCGGATTTGTGATGCCCGTCCTTGCCGATCCCCATATCGCCGGTGGCGACGCCAGCGACCGCTTCGTTTTCGAACAGCACTTCGGCGGCGGCAAAGCCCGGATAGATTTCAACGCCGAGCGCCTCGGCCTTCTGGCCGAGATAGCGGCAAACATCGCCCAGCGAGACGACGAAATTGCCGTGGTTGTTCATCAGCGGTGGCAGCAGAAAGTTCGGCAGCCGCACGGCGCCGGAAGGTCCGAGCACATAGAAGCGGTCGGAACTCACCGGCGTGCGCACGGGGGTGTCGTCATCGCGCCACTCGGGAATGAGGTTGTCGAGGCCGATCGGATCGATCACCGCTCCAGAGAGAATATGGGCGCCGACCTCGGAGCCCTTTTCGACCACGACCACGGAGATGTCCGGCTTGAGCTGCTTGAGCTTGATCGCGGCGGCAAGGCCTGCAGGTCCGGCGCCGACGACGACGACGTCGAACTCCATCGCCTCGCGGGCGGGAAGGTCCGTTGCACTCATGGCCGGCTCCACAATTGGCGCAAAAGACGATATTTCGTGCCTTCATCCCTCGCATAGACGCGAGGGATCGTCCATAAACTCGGCGCCATGACTCCCGCAGCAAAAGACGCACGCGACCTGATCGTCTTCTACCTCGATGCCGGGGTCGACGCGCTCCTTGGCGAGGAGCCGATCGACCGCTTTGCGGATCAGCCGCAAATTCGTCCCTCCCCCGCCGAGCCGAAGCTAGCCAACGATGGCTCCCGGACGGAAATGAGCACCGAAGAGTTCCGAGCGCCTGCCGCCGTCTCCGCGGATCGCCTGCCGCGTTCCAACCCTCCCATATCAGCCGAAGGAAGATCGTTCGCGCAGGCCGCACCGGCCTCACCGGAGGCCGCGGTGATGGCGGCACGCACGGCCGCCAAGAGCGCGCAAAACCTCGACGCGCTACGCGCGCTGCTCGATACGTTCGAAGGCTGCATGCTGCGCACCACCGCGACGCAGCTGGTTTTCGCCGACGGCAATCCGAAGGGGCGCGTCATGTTCGTCGGCGAGGCGCCGGGGCGCGACGAAGATATCGCCGGCCTGCCGTTTGTCGGCCGTTCGGGAAAATTGCTCGACTTGATGATGCAAGCCGTCGGGCTTGACCGGACGCAGGTCTACATCGCCAACATCGTGCCGTGGCGACCGCCCGGCAACCGCACGCCGACGCCGCAGGAGAGCGCCATCTGCCTGCCCTTCATTCATCGCCAGATCGAGCTGGCCGATCCCGATATCCTGGTATGCCTCGGGCAGCCGTCGACGCAAACATTGCTCGGCACCAAGGAAGGCATTACGCGCACGCGCGGCCGCTGGTTCAAGTTCCACACCGGCAGTCGCGAGATTCGCGCGATGGCGACCTACCATCCGGCCTTTCTGCTGCGAAGCCCGCTGCAGAAACGGCTGGCCTGGCGCGATTTCCTCGCGCTGAAGAAGGCGCTGGCTAGCGCGCCGTCGCCGGCCTGATCACGCCCCAGCCGATCAGCAATGGCGGCAGCCGGCCGCGTACCGGCCGCGCAAAGGTGTGCGGTACTTCGGGAACGAGATCGGGAAAGTTCGCCTGGATCTCGGGCGGCGGCGCCGGATCGGTGCCGGCGGCCGGCCAGACGATCACCGCGCCTTTGTCGCGGATGACAGCGGCGTTGATCGACGATGCCTGCGCTGGATCGGCATCGAAATAAACGCTCGGACGGTCGGGCGCGCCGACCGCCACCAATTCGGCAATGCGCCGGTCGCCGCCGACGATCGCCAGCGGCCGGCCGGTGCGGCGCGCAAAACTCTCGGCAAAGAAACGGCCCATAGCGCTGGCCGGCTGCGCGACCCGAAGCTCAGTGCCGGTCGTCCAAGGCAACAGCGCAATAACGACCGGCACAAAGAGCGCGGGTACCACCAGGAAACCGACCCAGGCCGAGCCGAGAACGCGTTGATGGTGCAGCTCGATGCTGTCACCGGCGAGGATGACGACTGCGAGCCCCGAGAGCACCAAAAGCGGCGCTGCGCCGGAGAGCGGCAAGCGCATGCCAGCGAGCACGACCACGACCGTCGTCAGCAAGACCGGCACGAAGGCAAAGATCTTGATGAAAGTCACGGCGAATGGAGCGACCGGGGCGCGTGCGATTGCCGGCGCCGGAGCAAGGCCGCTCCGCGGCCAGCCGACAGCCAGTACCACCAGAACGATTAGGCCAGCATGGACGACGACCAGCGCGCCAAGGAGCAGGAGCCATGCGGACGTGTTGGCGCCGGCAATGCCGGCAAGGCGCAAACGCTCGACCGCGGGCGCCAGGGTGACTCCGGCGCGCTCCAGCAGGACAAAATGGGCGAACACCATGCCGGTCACCGCGGCCGCCGCAACCCACGCCTCGAACGTGTCGGCGGCGGCGCGGCCGCGCTTGGTCATCGCCGTGAACAAGATCAGCGCGGCGAGGAAGATCAAAGCGAACTCGGTGGTGATCAAAAGACACGCCGTCGCGGCGGCGAAGGCGTACCAATATTGGCGGCGGCGTTGCGCCACCGCACGCCAATAGAACAGCAGGGTCGCGGCCCACAACGCCATCGCCGATATCGACGGACCAAAATTCGGCGTCGGCACCGCGAACGCGAAAATGCCAACCATCAGCAGCACGGCGATGACCGCGTGGCTCGGGCCAACCAACGCCCGGCCGAGCAGGAAGACGCACCAAAAAGTCGCCATCACGCAGATCTGCGACAAGAGATAAACGCCGAACAGGCCGCCGCCGCGGAACGCGATTTCCGCAAGCCAATAGGCCAACGGCGGGCCGATTTTGTCGCGCAGCGACGGTTCGTGAGCGATCGCCAGAAGTTGTGCCAGTTCGGCCGGCGGAGCGGCATAGAACAACATCGGCACGATCAGCCACAACACCGCCTGCGCCAGTGTCGCCAGCCAAAACACCAGCTGCGGGCGCGACCGCAAGCCTTCGATGTAAAGCGGTACGTAAAACATCCGGCGCCGTGAGGAAGGAGTGTCAGCTCAGAAATGAGTGAGGGCGTAGCCCCAAAGCCTGCTCTTTACCGCAAAGGGTAAACAGCAGACCAAATATCTCTACGCTTCTGCAAGGAGTAGCAACAAGCAGCAAGCCTAGAGCGGCAAAACGGCGCCGACCAGATCGTCGGCTTCGGCGGCCAACGCGCCGAGCGCGACCGCTACCGGCGAAAACGAGCGGCGGTGATGAACCGTCGGGCCGAGGCGGTCGAGGGCGGCGAAATGCTCGGGCACGCTGTAGCCCATATGGCGCTCGAAACCGTAGCCGGGATGCGCGGCGCCGAGACAAGTCATGAGACGGTCGCGCGTGACTTTGGCGACGATCGAGGCGGCGGCAATCGAAGCCACAAGCCCGTCGCCGCCGATCACCGCCTCGCAGTCGCAAGCCACATCGATCCGGTCGCGGCCGTCGACAAAGACGAGCCGCGGCTTGACCGGCAGCGATGCCACCGCGCGCGCCAATGCCCATAGCGACGCCCGTAGAATATTGTCGCGATCGATGCGCGCCGGCGGTGCCATGGCGACGGCGACCTGCGCCCGCGCGCAAATCCGTTCGTACAGAACTTCGCGCCGCTCCGGCGTGAGCCTTTTGGAGTCGTCGAGGCCGCGTGGAACATTGTCGGGATCGAGAATGACCGCCGCGGCGACGACAGGGCCGGCCAGCGGGCCGCGGCCGGCTTCGTCGCATCCGGCGACCGGCCAGACCCCGCGCTTGAGCGCGGAGCGCTCGCGACGGAACGTCGGCCGGGGCATTTCCTCGTTGAGCGGCAGGCGCGCCGCCTTCTCGGTGCGACTCATCCCGCCATGTTGACCATGGCGGCGTACGCTCCGCAACGCGCAGCGCAGGACATCGAAGAATTGCGGGGATTACCCTAACAAGCTCAGCTGTTCCGAGGCCGCTTGCGGCGGGCGGAAATGCTCGGTCGTGGTCTTGACGCTGGTGGCGTTGAAACCAAGCCGCTCACAGGCGACCTCGAAGCGGCGGCCAATCATCCAGGCGATCGGACCCTTGCCGGTCATGCGGCTGCCGAAGGTCGAATCGTAATCCTTTCCGCCGCGCATGTCGCGAATGAGCTTGAAGACATGGCGATAACGATCAGGAAAATTCGCCATCAGCCATTCGCGGAACAGGTCGCGCACTTCCAGCGGCAAGCGCAGCAGCACATAGCCGGCATGGCGCACGCCGGTCTCCGCCACCGCCTCGAGGATGCGCTCGATCTCGGCATCGTTGAGCGCCGGGATCACCGGCGCCACCATGGTCGAGGTCGGCACGCCGGCTTTGACCAATTGCCGCAGCGCCTCAAGCCGGCGCGGCGGCGTCGATGCCCGCGGCTCCATGGTGCGTGCAAGCTTGGCATCGAGCGTCGTCACCGAGATCGCCACTTTGACCAAATCGCGCTTGGCCATGCGCGCCAGGATATCGAGGTCGCGCAGCACCAACGCCGACTTGGTGACGATGCCAACCGGATGGCCGGCACGATCCAGCACTTCGAGAATGCGGCGCATGATCTGATAGCGCCGCTCGATCGGCTGATACGGATCGGTATTGGTGCCGATGGCGATCACCTTCGGTGTGTAGCCCGGTGCCGACAATTCGCGCTCCAGGAGTTCCGGCGCGTTCGGCTTCATGAACAGCTTCGATTCGAAATCGAGGCCCGGCGACAGCCCGAGAAAGGCGTGCGTCGGCCGCGCAAAGCAATACACGCAGCCATGCTCGCAGCCGCGATACGGATTGATCGAGCGATCGAACGAAATATCCGGCAAATCGTTTCGGGTGATGATCTTGCGGGTGGCGTCGGCGGTAACGCTGGTCTTGAACGGCGGCAGGTCTTCAAGCTTCTCCCAGCCGTCGTCGAAGGCGACCCGCGCCAGCGGCTCGTAACGCCCCGATGCGTTCGAATGGGCGCCACGGCCGCGGCGGCGTTCGCGGTCGACCGCCATTCCCACCTCGCCCGCCGGCGCGGGGGGCAGCGGGGGCAGCGGCGCAGGCGGGCGTTTCAATGCGGACGATCGGCTCATGGCTTGCGGCTCTCGGTCCAAAGCTAATGCGCGAATGTGAACAAAACAAGAACAAATATTCGTTAGCCACGGAAAATGTTGGAAACCCCCGACAGGGGCCGTAAATGTCCGCGGGAACCCTACCCAGACCGCCGGGGCGCGATCGGTAGCGAATGCTGAGCGTCGTCATCGCGACCCACGATTCGGAGCGTTTGCTGGTGCGGACGCTCGCTGCGCTCGTTCCCGGAGCCACGGCCGGCCTTATTACGGAAGTGGTGGTGGCCGACGCCGGCTCACGCGACGACACCGCGGCGGTAGCCGATATCGCCGGATGCAATTTCCTTGTTGCCGAGGGCTCGCTCGGAAAGCGGCTGGTGGCGGCCGCGGCCGCGGCCCGCGCGCCCTGGCTGCTTTTTCTGCGGCCGGGAACCATTCTGGACGCGCCGTGGGTCGGCGAGGCGCGCAGCTTTGTCGAGCGGCCGCGGGTCGATGTTCGTGCCGCCGTGTTCCGCCGAGCCACGCCGGCGCAGTCGGGACTTCGTGAAGCGCTCTCGGTCCTGGTCGCGGCGCTCGCAACCAGACCGCGCCCGGAGCAAGGCCTGCTCATCAACGCCGATTTCTACCGGCAGAGCGGCGGCCACGCCGAGCGGGCGGCCGATCCGGAAAGCGATCTGCTTCGCCGCATCGGCCGGCGCCGGATCGCGACATTGTCGACCAGGGCATTTCCGGCCAATACTTGACTTAGTCAAGTATATCGCCGAGCCTCGCCGCCATGACCGCCGCTAGCCGCGCAACGCGCGCTTTGGATGATCGCGTTGCCAACGATCGCATTGCCGATGTGCGCCGCTTCAACCGCTTCTATACGCGGCAGCTCGGCGTGCTGCGCAAAACCTATCTCGACAGCCCGTACACGCTCGGCGAAGCGCGCGTGCTCTACGAGATCGCCAATGGCCGCGCGCCGACCGCAAGCGACATCGGCCGCGCGCTGGATCTCGACGCCGGCTATCTGAGCCGGACGCTGCGCAATTTCGAAAAGCGCGGCCTGATCGAACGCAAGGCATCGGTAAGCGACGCCCGGCAAAGCCATCTGGCGCTGTCGGCGCGCGGCAGAAAATCGTTCGCGCCGCTGGAACAGCGCTCGCAGCACGACACCACGGCGATGCTGGCGCGGCTTGATGCCGCCGACGAGGCGCGCCTGCTCGCGGCGATGCGCACCATCGAACAGCTGCTCGGCACCGCGCCGGACAATCATGCGCCAGCACGCCGCTACAGCTTGCGCAGGCCGACCCCCGGCGATTTCGGCTGGATCGTCAAGCGCCATGCCGAGCTGTACCGGCAGGAATATGGCTGGATCGCGCCGTTCGAAGGCGTCTGCGCGCAGATCGTCGCCGACTTCATCAATAAATTCGACGAGAAGCGCGAGCGCTGCTGGATCGCCGAGATGGGCGGCGAGAATGTCGGCTCGATCATGCTGGCGAAGGACTCGGACGCCGTCGCTCGCATCCGCCTGCTGCTGGTCGATCCGAAGGCCCGCGGTCTCGGGCTCGGGGCGCGGCTCACCGACGAAAGCATCCACTTCGCCCGCCGCGCCGGCTACACGAAGATGACCTTGTGGACGCACAGCGTGCTCAGCGCCGCGCGTCACATCTATCAGAAAGCCGGCTTCAAGCTGATGCGCACCGAACGGCACCGCAGCTGGGGCCGTCCGGTGGTGAGCGAGCACTGGAATTTGGAATTGTAGGATGCCCGGCGCTACTTCCGTCATCCTGAGGTGGCCGCGAAGCGGCCCTCGAAGGATGCACGGCCTGGGCCGTCGCCCTTCGAGGCTCGCTACGCTCGCACCTCAGGGTGACGGTAACAAAACTACACCGTAGCGCCGCGCGCCTTCTCCCGGCGCAAATGTTCGTCGAGACGCGGCATGATCTCGACGAAGTTGCACGGGCCGTGACGATAGTCGAGCTGGTGCACCAGAATTTCGTCCCAGGCGTCCTTGCAGGCGCCGGGCGAGCCCGGCAGGCAAAAGATATAGGTCCCGCCCGCCACGCCGGCGGTGGCGCGCGACTGAATCGCCGACGTCCCGATCTTCTGGAAGCTCACCACCAGGAACAATGCCGAGAAGGCATCCATCTTCTTGTCGAACAACGGCTCGATCGCTTCCGGCGTGACGTCGCGGCCGGTAAAGCCGGTGCCGCCGGTGGTGATGATCACGTCGATCACCGGATCGGCGATCCAGGTCTTGACGCGCGCATTGATGGCTTCGATATCGTCGGACACAATGCTGCGCTCAGCGACCAGATGACCGGCGGCGCCGATGCGCTGCACCAACAGCGCGCCGGATTTGTCGTCTTTGAGATTGCGGGTGTCGGAAACCGTCAGCACCGCGATCTTCAGCGGCACGAATTGTTTGCTCTCGTCGATCCCAGCCATGGGTACACCTTTACACAAAGCAAATAAATATACATCCGCTCGTCCCCGCGAAAGCGGGACTCAGCGCATTCCTCTGGATTGCCGCTTTCGCAGGAATGGAGCGGAACAGTTAACTACAGGGCGTCGGCAGCGAGCGTATTGCAAGCCGCGATGTCGCCTTGTTTGAACCCGGCCATGAACCAGCGCTTGCGCTGCTCCGAGGTGCCGTGGGTGAAGGCATCGGGCACGACATAGCCCTGCGTCTCCCGCTGCAGACGGTCGTCGCCGATCGCGGACGCCGTCTGCAAGGCCTGATCGACGTCGCCGGGATCGAGGAAATTATGTTTCCGCTGCGCCCGGTTGGCCCAGATGCCGGCGAGGCAATCGGCCTGCAATTCGACCCGGACCTGGAGGGCGTTCCGGTCGGCTTTGTTCGCCGCCGCCTGCTGCTCTTGCCGCACGCGGGGCAGAATGCCGAGCTCATCCTGCACATGATGGCCGACTTCGTGGGCGATCACGTAAGCTTCCGAGAACTTGCAGGCATTACTGTTGGAGCAGCCGCCGAACTTGTTCTGCAGGTCGTCGAAGAACGAGATGTCGAGATAGATGCGCTGATCGTTCGGGCAATAGAACGGTCCCATGGCTGCGCGCGCCAGGCCGCAGCCGCCCTGCTCGACGCCGGAGAACAGACGAAGCCGCGGCGGATGATAGGTCTTGCCATTGGCGGCGAAGATTTCCTTCCATCGGTCTTCGGTGTCGCCCAGCACCAAAGCCACGAACTTGCCGGTCGGATCATTCGGCGTGCTGGTGACGACCGGCGGCGTTGGCCCGGTCTGCTGGGTCGTGGAGCCACCGCTGAGAATTTGCGCGCCGTTGAGCAGCACGCTCGGATCGATGCCGAAATACCAGCTGATCAGCCCGATGATGACGACGGTGCCGATGCCGAGACCGCCAGCTCCGCCAGGCAGGCCGCCGCGCGAGCCGCCGCGATTGTCCTCAACATTTTCGCTGGGACGAAAATCATCGGTACGCATCTGTCATTCTCCTCGCAAATCCATCGCCCGATGCGGCTTGAAGAGTGAAGGCTCAAGCCGATCGATTTGCCACCGCGTCGCGCACGATTAACCAAACGTTTCCCGGCATTTATTGCCTAGTAGGACGACGTTTTGATTAAGCCGATTTTTACCTTGGCCGGTCATCATCCGCTTCGTCGGTTGTAGGTCCCGCGTCGCCGATCTCGCGTCGCCTGAGTCAGAAGTCCTGAGTCATGGTTGTGTCGCGTCGCGGGGCGTCCGTCAGGGCGCCCCGCGTGAGTTTTGACTCTGCCGCGTCGCCGCGCATCCTGGTCGGCGATTGCGTTGCCGAAATGGCAAAGCTGCCGGCGGCTTCCGTCGATCTAGTGTTCGCCGATCCGCCATACAATCTCCAGCTCCAGGGCGATCTCAAACGCCCTGATGATTCCCGCGTCGACGCGGTCAACGACGACTGGGACAAATTCTCGAGTTTCGCCGCATATGACGATTTCACCCGCGCCTGGCTCCTTGCCGCCCGCCGTCTGATGAAGCCCGCCGCCACGCTCTGGGTCATCGGTTCCTACCACAACATTTTCCGGGTCGGCACGATCCTCCAGGATCTCGGCTTTTGGATCTTGAACGATGTCGTCTGGCGCAAATCGAATCCGATGCCGAATTTTCGCGGCCGCCGCTTCACCAATGCGCACGAGACCTTGATTTGGGCGGCGCACGGCGCCGCAAGCCGTAATTATACGTTCAATTATGAGGCGCTGAAAGCGGGTAACGACGACATTCAGATGCGCTCCGATTGGCTCTTTCCGCTGTGCACCGGCGAGGAACGGCTCAAAGGCGGCGATGGCAAGAAGCTGCATCCGACGCAAAAACCCGAAGCGCTCTTGGCCCGCGTCATCCTCGCCGCGTCGCGGCTGGACGATTTGGTGCTCGACCCGTTCAGTGGCACCGGCACGACCGGCGCCGTTGCGCATCGGCTGCGCCGGCGTTTCATCGGCATCGAGCGAGCGGCCGAATATGTCGCGGCCGCGCAAGAGCGAATCGCCGGCATCCTGCCGATGCCGGAGCCGGCGCTGGCCTCTTTTGTGACCGCGCGCGAGGCGCCGCGCGTGCCGTTCTCGGCGCTGATCGAACGCGGCCTGTTGGCGCCCGGCATCAAGCTCGTCGACGCCAAAAAACGCCATCGCGCGCTGGTTCGCGCCGATGGCGCGCTGTCGCTCGGCGAAGCGGTCGGCTCGATCCACCGCATCGGCGCGCTGGCGCAGGGGCTCGAAGCCTGCAACGGCTGGACGTTTTGGCATGTCGAGACACCGCAGGGCTTGACCGTCATCGACGCGCTGCGCGCGCGGGTGCGCGCGCAGATGGGCGCCGATTAGCTTCGCCCAACCTATCGACGGCATTCGCGAGCACTTTGCGCATCAGGCTTGGAAACGCTTCGTCATCAAGCTCTGAAGTCTTGATCCAGCGTGCGTTTTTCGGTGCCCGCGCTGTCGGCGGAAGCTCGGTGACGTACACGGAAAGCTCGAGCGGAAAGTGCGTGAACACGTGGCGCACCACGCCGGGGAGGCGGCGCCATGCGATCGCCGCGCTTCCCGCCAAGCGTGGCGCGCTTTTCAAGGCACCGCGCTCATCAAAGTCGCTCGTCCACTCCGTAGTCGGCACTTCTGTCATGCCCCCAAGAAGCCCCTTCGCCGGCCGCGTCCGCACCAGCAGATAACCGTCCGTCCGGTGAGCAACAAAGGCGGCGCCGCGGCGCAAAGCGCCTTCGCGCTTCGGCGTCCGTCGTGGAAATGTCTCGGCATCGCCGCGGGCAAAGGCGGCGCAGCTTTGGTTCCAGGGGCAGAGCGCGCAGGCCGGCCGCTTCGGCGTGCAGATGGTGGCGCCGAGATCCATCATCGCTTGGGCGAAATCGCCGGCCCGCTGCAGCGGCGTAACTTCGCGCGCCAATCGTCGCAGCTCCGGCTTTGCGCCGGGCAACGGCTGCTCGACGGCAAACAGCCGCGCCATGACGCGCTCGATGTTGCCGTCCACCGGGCTCGCCGGTGCATCGAAGGCGATCGCGGCGATCGCGGCCGCGGTGTAGCTGCCGACGCCCGGCAGCGTGTGCAGCTCCGTTTCGGTCGCCGGAAATATGCCGCCATGACGCTCGACCACCGCGCGGGCGCAGGCATGCAGATTGCGGGCCCGCGCATAATAGCCGAGCCCTGCCCAGGCTTTCAGCACGTCCTCGATCGGCGCCGCGGCGAGCGCCCGGACATCGCTCCAACGCGCGAGGAAGCGAGCGTAATAGGGCGCGACCGCTCGGACCGTCGTCTGTTGCAGCATGATTTCGGAGAGCCAGACGCGATAGGGGTCGGGACGTTCGCCCTTTCCCGCACGCCACGGCAGCTTGCGGCGATGCCGGTCGTACCAGGCGAGCAACGCGGCGGGCTCCGGCAGCTTCTTCTTTCCCTTCGCTGAATGGGCGGAAGAAGTCTTCTTGCGCGGCGCACTGGCTGCTACGCTCATAGTCACCTGGATGACAGAGCGCCTCCGCATGGACAAGCCCGGCCGCAGCTTTGCCAAACCGCTGCGCGACCTCCTCGGCAAGGTCGTCGGCGACACCTTTACCCGGCAGGGCTTTGCGTCAGCCGAGTTGGTGACGCGCTGGACCGAGATCGCCGGCGCCGAAATCGCCGCGCACAGCGAGCCGATCAAGATCCAATGGCCGCGCCCGGACCAGACCAGCGCTCGGCCGCCGGGCACGCTGGTGTTGCGGGTCGAAGGCCCGGCTGCGATTGAGATTCAGCATCTGGCCCACGTGATCTGCGAGCGGGTCAATCGCTTCCTCGGCTGGCGCGCGGTCGAGCGCATCACGCTGCGCCAAGCGCCGCTGCGGCGCTCCGCTCCCTCACCGGCTCCGGCCGCCGATCCCGCGGCGGTCGCGCGCATCGCCGCGACCATGCCGGAGATCGCGGACGACGACTTGCGAGCGGCCCTCGCCCGGCTCGGCGCGGCGGTGAAACGCCATTGATCGAACCGCCGCCATGTCGTCGCGCGACCGCGTGACCGTCCTGATGAGCACTGGGGGACGCGGCGCAAGCCTCATCGCAGGGTTTTGGCGCAGGGTCTTGGCGAACGGGCGCGCTGGTGCCACATTCGGGCCGCAGAATTTACCCGCCACAGGATTTGCATTTCAGGATCAGGAGTCGACCTTGCCGCTGACCCGCCGCCGTCTGTTTTCGATCACCGCGACTGTCGCGCTGGCTGGCGCCGCTGGAACCGCGCTCACGACACTGACACGGGCCGAAGCGGATACTGACCCGGCCGTGCTGGCCAAGGCTGGCCCGGACGGCGACATCGTGCTCGGCAGCGACAAGGCGCCGGTGACGATCATCGAATACGCCTCGATGACCTGCCCGCACTGCGCCCACTTTTCCGAGCACACCTTTCCCGAGCTGCAGAAGCGTTACATCGACACTGGCAAGGTGCGTTTCATCTTCCGCGAGTTTCCGCTCGACGCACTCGCGGCCGCCGGCTTCATGCTGGCGCGCTGCGCCGGCAAGGATAAGTTCATGCCGGTGGTCGAGACCTTGTTCGCCAAGCAGCGCGAATGGATGGTGGATCCGCCGATACCGCCGCTGCGCGAAATCGCCAAGCAATTCGGCTTCACCCAGCAAACCTTCGATGAGTGCCTGGCGAATCAGAAGCTGCTTGACGGCATCCAGGAGGTGCGCGACCGCGCCGCCGAGCAACTCGGTGTGGATTCGACGCCGACCTTTTTCGTCAACGGCAAGAGGCTCAAAGGCGACCAGTCGATCGACATGCTGGCCAAGGAGATCGAGCCCTATCTTAAGGAAGGATAAGGGGTTTTTGGCTTCCAGCGGATCGACGAAAGGCCGCTCGGGGAACTTTGGGCTTAGGTCCTCAATGGGAAAGTCTGGATAAGGCGGCGGCGCTGTTGCGCTTACGGGCGTGACAATTCATTCTCCGCGCCGATGCGGCGCTGCCTTCGAATCAGGTCCTTAAGGGCCTGAGCCTCTGGTCATTTTCCTCGCGGCCGCGGCGGACAGATGGAAATAACTCGCGAATGAAGCTCACGCGGCTGCGTCTCATCGGCTTCAAATCGTTCGTCGAACCGACCGACTTCGAGATCGAACCGGGACTGACCGGTGTGGTCGGACCGAACGGCTGCGGCAAATCCAACCTCGTCGAAGCCGTGCGCTGGGTCATGGGCGAAGCGTCGTACAAGGCGATGCGCGCCTCGGAGATGGACGACGTCATCTTCTCCGGCAACAGCGACCGACCAGCGCGCAATCACGCCGAAGTCAGCGTCGTGATCGACAATGCCGACCGCAAGGCGCCGGCGGCGTTCAACGAAGACGACACACTCGAAGTCTCGCGCCGCATCATGCGCGAGCACGGCTCGATCTTCCGCGTCAACGGACGCGAAGTGCGCGCCCGCGACGTTACCGTCTTGTTCGCCGACGCCTCGACCGGCTCGCGCTCGCCGGCCCTGGTGCATCAAGGCCGGATCGGCGAGATCATCCAGGCGCGGCCCGACCAGCGCCGCCGCCTGCTGGAAGAAGCGGCCGGCATTTCCGGACTGCATGTACGGCGGCACGAGGCCGAGCTGCGACTCAAAGCCGCCGAGCACAACCTGGCGCGGGTCGAGGACGTCATCGGCCAATTGGCGGCGCAGGTCGCTTCGCTCAAAACCCAGGCGCGCCAGGCGGTACGTTACCGCAACATTTCCGGTCAGGTGCGACGCACCGAAGCTCTGTTGTTCCATTTGCGCTGGATCGCCGCCAAGGCCGAACTCGCCGAGGCCGAGCGCACCAAAGACGAGGCGGTGCGCGTCGTCGCCGCGCGCACCGGCGAACAGACCGTCGCCACCACCCGGCAGGCGGAGGTCGCGGCCGGCCTTCCGGCGCTGCGCGAGGCGGAAGCCAGGGCGGCAGCGGCTTTGCAGCGTCTCCTGATCGCCCGCGACGCGCTGGAGCGCGAAGAGGCAAGAGCCAAAGAACGGATCGACGAGCTTGATCGCCGGCTCCAACAGTTCGCCGCCGATCTGCAGCGCGAGCACACCCTTGCAGCCGATGCGGCGGCCGCGCTGCAGCGGCTCGATGCCGAGGAGCAAACCCTCAGGGCCGAGGCGCAGGCGAGCGCCGCCCAACTGAGCGGCGTCAATGACCGCGTCGCGGCGGCTGACGCGGCGCTAGCGGCCTCCGAAAAGTCGTTTGCCGAATTGACCGGCGCCCTCGCCGATCTGACCGCGCGCCGCAACCAGCTGCAGGCCGCTTTGCTCGATCATGAGCAGCGCGCTTCGCGGCTGCAAGCCGAGCTCGCCAATATCGACGCCGGCCTGCAGGCGACCGGTAGTGGCGAGCCTGATCTTGCCGCGCTCGGCGCCGCGCTCGCCGACGTGCAGACCGCGCTGGCCGACGCCGAGAACGCGGCGCGGGCCGCCGAGAACGAGCACGCGCGGGCGCGCGACGACATCGATACCGCGCGCGCGCCGCTCGCCGCCGCCGAGCGTCGGGTGCAACGGCTGGAAACCGAAGCCAAGACCATCGGCAAGTTGCTGGCCGTCGAAAACAAGAATCTCTGGCCGCCGGTGATGGACGCGCTCAGCGTCGCCGAAGGTTATGAAAAAGCGCTCGGCGCCGCGCTGGGCGACGATCTCGACGCACCGGTCGATCCGTCGGCGCCGATGCGCTGGGCGGGCGCCGCGTTCGATCCGTCCGACCCGGCGCTGCCCGACGGCGTCAAGGCGCTGTCGGATTTCGTGCAGGCGCCGCCGGAACTGGCGCGCCGGCTGGCGCAGATCGGCGTTGTCGAACGCGCCACCGGGCAGAGGCTCGCGGCGATGCTCAAGCCGGGGCAGCGGCTGGTGTCGCGAGAAGGCGATTTCTGGCGCTGGGACGGCTTTGCCGCCGCCGCGCACGCGCCGACCGGCGCGGCACGGCGCCTCGCCGAACGCGGTCGGTTGGCCGCGATCGAGGGCGAACTTGCCGCCGCCCGCGGCGAAATGGAAGCCAAGCTGCGCGCGCTCGAAGCCGCCGAGGCGGCCCGCGCCGCAGCCGCGGCCGCGGAAATCAAGGCGCGCGCCCGCTGGCGCGAGGCGCAACAGGCGACCGACGCCACGCGCGAGCATCACGCCGCCGCCGAGCGCGAGATCAGCCGCAACGCGGCGCGTATTTCGGCGCTCAAGGAAGCCAGGCAACGAACCAGCGCCGGCTGCGACAAGTCCATCGCCGGGCGCGCCGAAGCGGAAGCCGCTCTGAACGCGCTGCCACCCGCCGCCGATCTGGAAACCAAGCTTGCCAAGGTCAATGAGGATATTGCCAAGCATCGCGCAGCACTCGCCGAAGTACGGGTCGAAGCGCAGACGATTGCGCGCAACGCCGAACTCGCCGATCGCCGGCTGCAAGCGATCACTGGCGAGCGTGCGCAATGGGACGAGCGCAACAACAACGCCGCGGCGCAGATCGTCACCATCGGCCAGCGCACCGAAGAAGCTAAGACCGAGCGGACCGAGCTCGAGCACGCGCCGGAGAAATTCGCCGGCCAGCGTGCGGCGCTGATCGGCGAGATTGAAACGGCGACCGCGGCGCGGCGCGGTGCGGCCGACAACCTGGCGGAAGCCGAGACCAAGCTCGCGGCGGCCGACAAGGCGGCGCTGGCAGCGCTGGAAGCCGTCGGCGAAGCCCGCACCGAAGCAGCGCGTGCCGAGGAGCGCCGCGACGGCGCCCGGCGGCGCCGGACCGACGTCGAACACGAAATCCGCGATCTGCTCGACGTCGAAGCCACCGGCGCGGCGGAGATCGCCGAGCTCAAAGCCGGCGAGCAATTGCCGGAAATCACCGAGGTCGAAGCCAAGCTCGACCGCATCCGCCGCGAGCGCGAGCGGCTCGGTTCGGTGAATTTGCTGGCCGAGCAGGAACTCAACGAGGTCGAGGCGCAGCACGCCAAGCTGACGTCGGAACGCGACGATCTGGTGGAAGCGATCCGGCGGCTACGGCAAGGCATCGGCAGCCTCAACAGCGAGGCACGCGAGCGCCTGCTGGCGTCGTTCAAGTCCGTCAACATCAACTTCCAGAAGCTATTCGCCGAGTTGTTCGGCGGCGGCACCGCCGAGCTGCAACTGATCGAGAGCGACGATCCGCTGGAGGCGGGCCTCGAAATCATGGCCAAGCCGCCGGGCAAGAAACCGGTGACGCTGTCGCTGTTGTCCGGCGGCGAGCAGGCGCTGACGGCGCTGGCGCTGATCTTCGCCGTGTTTCTGACCAACCCGGCGCCAATCTGCGTGCTCGACGAGGTCGACGCGCCGCTCGACGATTACAACGTCGAACGTTTCTGCGACCTGCTCGACGAGATGACGCGCTCGACCGACACGCGCTTTGTCATCATCACCCACAATCCGATCACCATGGCGCGCATGAATCGCCTCTACGGCGTCACCATGGCCGAGCGCGGCGTCTCGCAGCTGGTCTCGGTCGACCTCGAAGGCGCGGTCAAGCTGCGCGAAGCGAGCTAGCGCGTCGCTCATCAAGTCGCGATGAGCGACGCTCGTGCTCTAGCAGCAGCCGCCGCAGCCGCCGCAACCGCCGTAGATCGGAACGTAATAGGTCGGCACGTAGTAGGTCAGCGGGTAATAGGTCGGCGCATAGGCATAGTAACCGCCGTAGCCGCCGTAGCCCCCGTAGCCACCGTACGTATAACCACCGCCGGCGATCGCGGCGCCGGCCAGAGCGCCAGCCGCGAATCCGCCGACGCCCCAGCCCCCTCCACGACCCCAACCGCCATGACCCCAACCGCCATGACCCCAGCCGCCGCGACCCCAGCCGCCATAACCCCAGCCGCCGCGGCCCCAGCCGCCATAGCCGAACCACCGCGCTTCGGCTGCGCTCGAGGTCGCCAAAGCCGCCGTGCCGAGCGTCACCGCCGCGACCAGCGCAACCAGAACTTTCCTCATTTCATCGCTCCCAGTTATTTTTCTAAACTCAAACGTTGCCTAGTTCCGAGCGCCAGTATGCCCGAGCAAAGGCCCTGTTGTGAGATGCCGGGAGCAACAACTCGAACACTCGGTAAATGAGTAGCGTAAACGACCGGGCAAGCGACTCTGCCAAATTTCGGCGATGTCTTAAGGCGATGTCTTAATCTGTAGCCGTGAGCTTCTGGAGCTCCGGGCATCACCCTGCGGTCATATCCAGCGCCGCACCTGCGCGACGTAACCGTCGTAAGCCGCTCCGAACTGGCGGCGCATCTTCGCTTCTTCAAAGGGAATGTGCCCCCAGTTGGTGGTCGCGAAAACGGCGATGGGCGCGAGAAACATTGGCCAAGTGCCCACCCAGATGGCGATGCCGACCGTGAAGAGCACGAGGCCGAGATACATCGGATTGCGGGTGAACCGATATGGACCGGTTATGACCAGCTTGCGATTAGTCGGTGACGTCGGATCGATCTCGGTACCTTCGCGGCGGAAAAGGAGAAAGGCCCATACCGGAAACACGAAGGCGGCCACAACCAAGGCGATCCCAAGCGGCGCAAACGGCAAGCCCGGGACCTTGGGCCAAGCCAATAACCAGCTGATCGCGGCGCTCACGACAACGTAGATCAGCGTCCAAACCGGCGGCGGAAATCTCAGCATGCCGAAGCTATCCGCGGAACTGAGGAGGCGGCGATAACTTGACACAAATGATCGGCAGCCGGACCGAAAACGGCTGGCGGCCGTCAGTCAAAATCTCGTGTCGAAAACTGGGGAGCACTGCGGCCACGATTGCGTCGCATAAAGCCTTCGGTTCGGAAGAAAGGCGACGCCCTTACCAGGCGTAGCGAAGACCGACGTCGCCTTTGACGCCGTTGCGGGTGGTGTCGTTGGTTTGGGCGACAGCGAACTGATAGCCGGCCTGGGCGTAAAGGCTCAAACGATCGTTGAGCTTGGCGGTGAGGCCGCCAGCCAGCTCCAGCCGCGTAGCCTCCTCGATCAACGGCACCGCGTCGACGCCAAATGTTGTGGTCGCCTCCGCGCCCCAGTCCCGCCAGAGATTCGCCCGCGCATAAGGCTGCCAAATCTGTCCATTCTCGCCGACGATCGTCCACTGCCCGCGCACGCCGATCCGTCCGGTCGGACCTGAGGTAGAGCCGAGCGCGACCGGGCCCTCCCCGTCATTGGCCTGGTTGAGCGTGACTTGCTGCCAGATGATCTGCGCCTGCGGCTCAAGCACGAAGCGTGGCCCCAGCGGCAGCGGCACCGGATAGCCTGTCTCCAGCGAGGAGATGAAGCCATAGCCGTTGGTCGGCAGCTGAGCGAACTGCGTCATTGCACTGCCGCCGTAGCGCGTGCCCTGCAGCACGGCGTCGACGTACCAGCCGGTCGGACCGTAATGCGTCCAGTAGGCCGCGGCCGAATAGGCATCGAGATTCACGGTACCGGTGTGGGTGAGCACATAGGCCGTTGCCGGGGTGTTGGTGACCAACCCGTTCACCTGGATGTCGGCGTGACCATAAGCCAGATAGACGCCGGCAGCGTCGCGATGGCCAGGCAAGAAGCTTCCGCGCCACAAATCGAGCCCGCCCTGGAAACCGCCCAACCAACCGTCGGCGCGCGGATCTGCGAACGCCTGATAGCGGTTGTTGACCTGTTGGCCGAAGAAGCGCGCCCAATCGGCCCGACCCCAACCTGTGCCAGAGCCGCCGGCATTGTCCTGTGTCAGCGTGTCGCCGATGCGCTCGTGCAGAGTGCCGAGCGTGTCGAGACCAAGCTGCCGCGCGATCGGCTGCACGATGCCATAAGTGGCGAATAGACGCCGGGTGGCAATGGATTGGGCGGCGGATCGGGTGGCAAAGGTCCCGGCTCGGGCGGAATTGGTTCAGGCGGCTCGGGCGGAACGATGAATGTCGAGCGTAGGAACCAGTCGTTCGGGTTGGTGCCGCCGAGGCCGCCGCGGAATAGCTGATAGTCGAAGTCGCCGCCGCGCGCCTCGCCATTGAGAACGAACGCGCCCGGCACCGTGGTTCCGCCACTGATCGCATTGACGACCAGAATACCGTTGGCTGCTGTCTGCGCTCCCGGGCCGGTGGTGTTGTGGAACATGAGGCTGGTCGCGCCCGTCGCCGTGCCGCCGTTGATGATCAGCCGGTCGGACGGCGAGCCGTCGCCGCCGAGATAAGTGTTGAGCAAGATCTCGCCGCCCATGCCGGCATAGTTCGTCGCGGTCAGTGTCTTGTAGCTGCCGAGCTGGGTCGGGTCACCGGTGGGCGGAGTGAAGAAGATCGAGCTTTCGTTATTGGTGAGATTGGTGACGTTGGAGTTTCCAGTCATCAGCCAGGTGGTGCCGCTGCCGAGCGTGACGGTGCTGGTGCTCGCACTGTCGGTAACGATTGCGCCGGTGAGCATCGAAGAATTTGCGATCATCGTCACGACCGCGGGAGCGCCGGCATTTTGCGAAGCGCTGAGCAGAATCCCGTTATTGCCGATCACCGTTGAATCGGTGACGGCGATGTTGGCTAGGCCGCCCTGCACCGCAAAGGCGTCGGCCGCCGAGCTGATTTGCGCGCCGGTGACGGTCAGCGCGTTCAAGACGCCGCTCGGCGCCTGAAACAGAAAGCCGTAAGTCCCCGGACCCGACGTGGTGAGACTTCCACCGCTGAAATTAATCGACGCGCCGTTCTGCAGGAAGCCGCCGCGGCCGCTGCCGCTGTTGGAAACGCTCACAATCACATCGGTCGCGTTGATGCTGCTGCCGGCGCCGCTGGCCAACAGCCCGATCTCCCCGCCGCCGTTGCTCTGAACAGTTACGGAACCTTGGTTGAGGTTCACGGTGGCGCCGGTGTCCGCCCGCACGCCGGTGTCACCACCCCCGCCTCCCGGCATCGTCAAGATCGCGCCGTTGGTGACGATCTGGCTGCCGGCGCCGGTTGCCAACAGGCCCGTATTGCCGCCGCCGCCGGGGGCGAAGCTGATGGTGGTGCCGTCGTTGAGAACGATCGAGCCGCCGGCACCTGCCCTGGCAGCAACGTTGCCGCCACCGCCATTGAGATTGACGGTGAGACCGGTCGCGATGATCTGGCTGGCCTGTCCGCCAGCACCGACGCCATTGGCGAGGAGAGCCGTGCTGCCGCCACCGAACGGCGGATTGATCGCTGTTCCGCCCTCAAAGATGATTTGGCCGCCGGTTTGGGCCGAAGCGGCGGTGGCCCAGTTGCCGTTGATGCTTGATCCGGGGCTGAAGATGATGGTGCCAAGGGTCTCAGCCAAACCGCCGACGCTGCCGCCATTGAATGGATTTACGGTGACGTTGTTCGTGGTGATCTGTGCGCTGTTGGTGGCGTGGACCGCGGGACTTCCATTGAGCGTCGTGTTGGGAGTGATGGCGCAAGACCCGCTGCTGAGCGTGACGGAACTGCCGGAAACCGTGCAAGTCTGGCCGGCCGCGCCATCAAGGGCGGCGCAGGCGCCGACCAGAACGAGCGCGGCCATCGCCCGCAGTGCGGACGGTGCACGGCGTGTCGGCAGCGTAATTCCCAGCATCTGTTCCCCCATCCGGAACAGAACGGTCTGTTCGCAACCGATTGGTGCTCAGATCGCCTCGAAGCAAATGCGCCCACAAAACCAATGAGTCAGAAAAACAATGCGCCGAGAATCAATGCGCGCCAGTCGAAACTGATTCGAGTTAACGAATTCTACAATCGCCGATCACGACGGCAACGCTGCCAACTTTCAGATGGTGGAACTCTGTGGAAAAAATAAAAGTTCCGCGCCAGAAGAACCGCGTCCCGAAGCCGAGAGCGCACAACAAATACTCCGTCACGATCGCTCAATCATTCCCGAGCTTGAACAATCGCCGCGCGTTGGTGCGGCCGATCTTGATCCGATCGTTCTCGCTGATCGGACAGGCGTCGAACCAATTGGCGGCGTGATCGATGTTTTCGAACGGCCAGTCGGTCGAAAACATGATCCGCTCGGCGCCGACTTCCAGCATGGCGTTGAGCAAAGCCGGCGTGTGGAAATTGCCGGATGTGGTGACATAGAAGTTTTCGCGGAAATATTGACGGATCGGCTTGTTCGCCGGATAAGTATTTCGCTCGGTGATCCAGCCATTGGCGTTATCGACGCGCCACAGCGCAAAGGGCAGATTCTCGCCCATGTGGCCGAGGATGATCTGTAAGCGCGGATGCGCATCGAATAAGCCTGAGCCCATCAGCCGCAGCGCGTGCACCGCCGTCTCCTGGGCGAACGCCCAGATCGGCCCGAGCAGCCACGAATGGCCTTCATAGATTTTGGCATCGCGCGGCAGCGGATTGCGCGGATGCAGATAGAACGGCACGTCGAGCCGTTCCGTCACGGCCCAGAACGGTCGATATTGCGGCAGGTCATAATACACGGCGGTCTCGGCGTTGCCGATCTGCGAAAAGCCGTTGACCAGCGCGCCGCGGAAGCCGAGTTCCTTGACGCAACGCTCGAGCTCGCGCGCCGCGAGCTGCGGATCCTGCATCGCCAGCGCCGCCAGCCCTTGAAAGCGATCGGGCCGCTTGGCCACCTGCTCGGCGAGATAATCGTTGGCGCGCCGCGCCATGTCGTGCGCGTGCGTCGTATCGGGAATGGCCTGCACCGCTGGCGCGTTCAACGACAACAGCATCATCTCGATGCCGTGCTCGTCCATCAGCTTGAGCCGCCGCTCATGCAGATCGAGCACGCGGCTTTTCACTTCCTGCCAGACCCGATCGGGAAAATAGCCTCGGGAATCGGCAAGGGTTTCGGGAATAGCGAAATGTTCTTCGAGCGCGATCTTGCCTTTCATGAAACCTCCCCGGGCCGCCAGTCATTAGCGCCGCCGCGCGTTAATCCTAACATGCTCCATCGTCGGGTTTATCGCCGAAGAAACAATGCGCTGCATCCCTGGCATGCTTTTGGCGACGTCGCTGCCAGGCCCCTCGCCCTGTCCCAATTCGGGGCAGGAGAGACGGATATGCGCGTTGATGAATACCCACCAAAACTACACGCTGGCGTCGCGGCCGCAGACCAACCCGGTCCTGCGCGGCTGGGCCGTGCTGTCGCGCGGCACGTTTTCTGGCGCGATCTTTTTGACCGACGTCGCGCTGATCGTGGCAATGTCGACGCTCACCGGCATCGTCTATCACCTCGCCGCCTACGGCGATCCCGGCAATATTTCTTCCTACGTCCAGGTCGGACTCCTGGCGGCTAGCATTTTCGCGATTTCCAACCTGTTCCGCCGCGAGTACCGGCTGCCGAATTTCTTCAGCTTCAAGCCGCATGGCCGGCGCACCATCCAATTGTGGAATGTGACGCTGGTGTGCCTGTTGATGCTCGGCTTTTTGGCGCGGATCAGCGTCGACTATTCGCGCGGCTGGATCGTCTTGTTCTACGTCACGACGCTGATCGCGCTGATCGTCGAGCGCTATCTGATCGTGCGCGTCACCGCGCTCGCGCGTGCCGCCGGACTGTTGTCGGCGCTGCGCATCTTTCTGATCGGCACCGGCGCCAATGTAGGCGCGTTCGTGAGCAAATACGAGCCGTGGACGCTCGGCATCAACATCGTCGGCTGCCGCTTTCTGACGCCGGTCGTTGCTACCGCGCCGGTCGCCGAGCGGCGCGCGATCCTTGATCGCGATCTCGCCGAAGCAGTCGCCAGCGTGCGCCAGCTCGAACCCGACGCCATCTTCGTGCTGTTGCCGTGGTCGGCCACCGAGACGATCGATCGCTGTGCCGAGACCTTCCTCTCGCTGCCGGTCGAGATTCATCTGGGTCCGGAGCGGGTGCTGCACAAATTCGAAGAGGCGACGCTGTCGACGCTCGGCCCGGTCGCGAGCTTGCAGCTGACGCGACGGCCGCTGACCCGGCGCGAAATCATCCAGAAGCGCCTCTTCGATCTGGTATTGGCGGCCGGCGCGCTGATCGTGGCGACGCCGCTCCTGGTGCTGATCGCCGTGCTGATCAAGCTCGACAGTCCGGGGCCGATTTTCTTCGTGCAGCGGCGCTTCGGCTTCAACCAGCAGCCGTTTCGCATTATTAAGTTTCGCACCATGCGCACTCTCGACGATGGCGCGGTGATCCAGCAGGCGCGCGTCGACGATCCGCGGCTGACCAGGATCGGCCGCTGGCTGCGGCGCTGGAACATCGACGAGATCCCGCAGCTGTTCAACGTGCTCACCGGCGACATGTCGCTGGTCGGCCCGCGGCCGCATGCGCTGTCGCACGATCGCGAATACGAGCAGCGCATTTCACGCTACGCGCGCCGCCACAACGTCAAGCCTGGCATTACCGGCTGGGCGCAAATCCACGGCTATCGCGGCGAGACCGACACCGAAGACAAGATGCGCAAGCGCGTCGAGTATGACCTGTTCTACATCGACAATTGGTCGCTGTGGCTCGACCTGAAAATCATGACCCGCACGGTGCTGTCGCGCTCCGCCTATCGCAATGCGCATTAGCGGGATCTAATCGGCTCATTCCCGCGCAAGCGGGAATCCAGCGAGGGGATGCTGGGTCCCCCTCGGGGGACGAGCACTTATCAGCTAGCCGACCAGCGCGGAGATGGCGAACACCGCGCCGATGGTCACAAGCGCAGTGGAGAGCCACAGCACGCCGATCAACAGCCAGATCGGGCGCGGTTTGTGCATGGTCGCCGGCGGCACGTCGCTCCAGGTTTCAAGCTCCGGATCGGCGCGGCGCAACGCCGCCGCTGCGCGCTCGATGGCGGCGATCTCACGCTCGAGATGCTCGCGATCGGCGGCTGCCAGCAACCCGGAATCGTCGATCTCCGAGGCAGCGATTTCGCGGCGAACATTGGGTTCGTGCGTGCGATCTGCGACCGAGCCCGCCCCATCGTCGCCCGGAAAGCCTGTAGGTTGGTTCGACATGATCGGCACCTTTGCTTGTCGGCCTTCCTAAACGACAAGCCGGAAGCCGGCGATATTCATCGCTGGCTAACCTTAACGGCGCCAATGAATCGGCTTATTTATGTGGCGGAAGCGCTTGCGACGTCCGCAGTCAATACATGTTGGCAAGCCGGAGGATGCCGCCGATGGGCACGACGACACTGATCGTTCTCGCCATTATCGTTGTTTTGGTTTTGTGGGTCATCGCCATCTACAACGGCCTCGTCTCGATGCGGCAGCGGGTCAATCAGGCCTTCGCTGACATCGATGTGCAATTGCGACAGCGCCATGACCTGATCCCCAACCTGGTCGAGACCGTGAAGGGTTACGCGGCGCACGAGCGCGGTACCCTCGAGGAGGTGGTCAAGGCGCGCAATGCCGCGGTCGCGGCCCAAGGCACGCCCCAGCAGGCGGCCGCCGAGAACATGCTGTCCGGCGCGCTGCGCCAACTATTCGCGCTGTCCGAGGCCTATCCCGACCTCAAGGCCAACGCCAATTTCCAACAATTGCAGGCGGAGCTCACCGACATCGAAAACAAGATCGCCGCCGCTCGCCGCTTCTTCAACAACGCGGTGCAGGAATACAATACCGGCATCCAGCGCTTCCCCGCCGCCTTGTTCGCCGCCTCCTTGGGCTTTGCGTCGAAGGAATTCTTCGAGCTCGGTGAAGAGCGCAAGACCGTCGGCGAGGCGCCGCAGGTGAAGTTTTAGCCCGTCATTCCGGGGCCGAGCGACAGCGAGGCACCCGCAATCCATAGCCACCGTCGTATCCGAAATGAAACGATCCCACGGAAACCTAGCGCTTCGTGATTATGGATTCCGGGCTGGCGGCCAAGGGCAGCGCCCCGGAATGACGTAGCGATGGCCGCGTACGGCCTCTACAGCCACGTGCAGTCGAACCGGCGCCGGTCGATTGCGCTGCTCGTCGGCCTGTTCTTTCTGATTTACGTCCTGGTTTATGCCGGCGCGCTGGTCGCCGAGGCGCTGTCGATCGATGCCGATCTCAACGTTTTGATGCAGCGCGCCTGGCGGGACCTCGTCAGCGCCGCGCCGCTCGCCACGCTCGGCACGGCACTGTGGGTGGTGATCGCTTATTTCTTCCATCAGCGCATGATCGACGTGGTGACCGGCGTGCGCGCGGTCACGCGCAGCGAACAGCCGCGGCTTTACAATCTTCTGGAAAATCTCTGCATCTCCCGCGGCATCACCATGCCCAAGCTCAAGGTGATGGAGTCCGACGCGCTCAACGCCTTCGCCACCGGCATGAATCAGCGCCAATATTCGATCACGATCACGTCGGGCCTGCTCGGCCGGCTCAACGATGTCGAAATCGAGTCGGTGCTCGGCCATGAGCTCACGCATATCCGCAACGGCGACGTGCGCATGATGGTGGTCGCCGTCATCATCGCCGGCGTGGTGTCGTTCGTCGCCGAACTGGTCTTCCGGCTCTGGTTCTATAACGGCTTCAGCTTTCGCAGCTCCCGCTCTGACGATCGGCGCGGCGGCGCCGCCGCCGCCATTGCCATTGTGGTTGCCATTGGGCTTCTGGTGCTGGCCTATGTGCTGTCCTTCCTCATCCGGCTTGCGTTGTCGCGTTCGCGCGAATTCCTTGCTGATGCCGGCTCGGTCGAGCTCACCAAGAATCCGGACGCGATGATTTCGGCGTTGCGCAAGATCGAAGGCCGCGGCGAGTTGCCCGGCGCTACCTCGGCCGTTATGGAAATGTGCATCGACAACCCGCGAGAAGGATTCGGCGAACTGTTCGATACCCATCCCTCGGTGGAAAGCCGCGTAGCGGCGTTGGTCAAGTTCGCCGGCGGCCACGATCCCGGCCCGATCGCCGTTCCGCCGCAGCCTGACGATGCCGCGACAGAAACGGGCGGCGAGCCGGCGACGCAAGGACCGTGGAATTCAACGCCGGAGCCTGCGCAAGAAAGTCACCAGCAGGGCCAACCGGTCGGCGGACCCGACGCCGGACCTTGGGGCAACCGAGCGTCCGAAACCGCGCCGGCGGCCATCGACCCGCCAGCCGAATCACCCTCCGGTCCTTGGGGACCTCATAGCGGCAACTAGCGTGCGAAGCTCCGGGCGCGAACGAGTGCAAAGCCGTCAAATTAACCATATCGGCTTGCAAATCGGTGCGTAGAGTGTGTTCCACCGCCGGTAACCTACGTTAACGCTTCCAAACCGGACCCGGTGTGTGTACAACGACTGCCAGGGGAAAAACGGCGTGACACGCTCGACCCAGCCGCAAAAATCCTGTGGAATCAACATCCGTGACTCAGCGCGGCCCACAACGCCGTCGGGTGATTGAGGAATCGGCCATGGCTAAGCCAACAGTGGTGGTGGTCGGCGCGGACAAGGGCGGAGTCGGCAAGACGACGGTATCGCGCACCCTGCTCGATTATTTCACGGCGCACCACGTCGCGACGCGGGCATTCGATACCGAATCGCCCAAAGGCACTCTGAAGCGGTTCCATCCCGACATCAGCGAAATCGTCGACGTCATGTCGGTGCCCGACCAGATGCGGATTTTCGACACGCTGTCGAGCACGGATGCCAGCGTCACGGTCATCGACGTGCGCGCCGGCTTGCTCTCGCCGACGCTGCGCTCGCTGCGCGACATCGGCTTTCTCGACGCCGTCAAGAAGGGCCAGCTTACCTTTGTGGTATTTCACATCCTCGGCTCGTCGATCGCTTCATTGAACGAGATCGAGGACACGTCACCCTTCACGACCGACGCCAAATATTTCCTGGTCAAGAACTTCATCAACAACACGAGCTTCTTCGAGTGGGATCAGGCCACCCACTCCTCGTACTTCCGCAAGTTCAAGGACGCGGTTGAGATCACCATCCCGAAGCTCAACGAAATGGCCTATGAGCAGGTCGAGCTCGCCTCCGTTCCGTTCCTCACCTTTGTCGCCAACAAGGGCCTCAAGGGCGAGGCGGCCAATTACTCGTTCGTGCTGCGCGGCTACGTGCGGCATTGGCTCGGCAATGTGTGGGCCGAGTACGACCGCATCAAGCTCAACGAGATCGTTGCGGCGGCCGGCGCAGCGCCGGCGGCCGGTCCGCGCGTCCAGGTCGTCAGCCGATCGTAACGCCGCGCTGCGATGAAGCAGCCGGCCCCTCTCTATGTCATCACCTCGCCGCGCCCACGCATGGGCAAGACGCTGCTGGCGCGGCTGATGATGGAGTATTTCCAACAAAGTGGCCGGCCGCTGGTCGGCTTCGATCTCAATCCGCGCGAGCCGATGCTGGCCGGGCGTTTTCCCAAGCTGGTCTGGCCGGTGGATATCACCGATATCCGCGGCCAGATGGAGTTGTTCGATCGGCTGATCGCCGACACCACCAGCACCAAGGTGATCGATCTCGGCTACGCGCCGTTCGAGCTGTTCTTCCGCGTCATGGGTGAAATCGGCTTCGCCCAGGAGGCGCGACGGCGCGGCACCGAGGCGATCGTGTTCTTCGTCACCGATCAAGCCGTGGCTACGGTGCGCATTTACGGCGAGCTGCAGCTTTCCGTGGCGGCGACGTTCGTGCCGGTGCACAACGAATCGGTGTCGCTGATGTTCTCCAAGGAGGATTTTCCGCCGACCCGGCCCGAATGCGGCATGATCCGCATCCCGCGCCTGTCGCAGATCGTGCGCGGCGTGGTCGACCGGCCGACTTTCTCGTTCAATACGTATATGGCCAAGCAGCCCGGCGGGCCGACCGAGGTTCATACCTGGACCGCCGACGTCTACGCCCAATTCCGCGACTTCGAGCTGCGGCTGTTGATGGGGAAACTGACGTCCCGTCTCGGCGCGCCGCCGACGCCAGCGCCGGCGACCGAACCGAAGCGGAAAGGCTGGTTGCGGCGTTAAGCTCGCCCCCGCCGATTACGCCACTCTGTTCCGCGCTTTGCGCTCGGTCAGGCGCTCGAATTTGAGTTCGGCGGCGGGACATGGCCGGCCGAACAAGAAGCCCTGCGCATGCGTGCAGCCGGCGGCGTGGACGAGCAGGAGCTGATCGCCGGTTTCGATGCCTTCAGCCACGGTGCCGATCCGCAGGCTCGAGCCGAGCCCGGCCACCGCCGACACGATCGCCGCGCAATCGGCATTGTTGGCGAGCTCATGGACGAACGAGCGGTCGATCTTGATCTTGTCGAACGGAAACATGCGCAAATAACTCAACGACGAATAGCCGGTGCCGAAATCGTCGAGTACGATGGAAATGCCCATCAGCCGCAGTTGATGCAGCGCCTCGACATGCTCGACATTGTTTTGCAGCAGCACCAATTCGGTGATTTCGAGCTCCAGGCGCTCCGGCGGCAGGCCGGTCTCATTCAGCACCTTGCAGAAATTGTCGACCGGGTTTGCCTTGCGAAATTGTACGGCCGATAAATTGACGCCGACCTTGACGTGCGACGGCCAGCTCACCGCATCGCTACACGCCTTGCGCAACACCCATTCGCCGATCGGATGGATCAGGCCGCTCTCCTCCGCCAGCGGAATGAAACTGTACGGCGCGATCATGCCGCGTTGCGGGTGGCGCCAGCGGATCAGAGCCTCGATGCTGGCGGTTTCGCCGGTTCGAATGTCGACGATGGGATGGTAGTGCAGCTCGAACTCGTCGTTGGCCAGCGCGCCGCGCAACTCGACCTGATGGGCGCGGCGAGTGCGGGCCTCGACCCCCATCGCGTCCTCGAAAAAGCGGTAGGCGTCGCGGCCCTCGGCCTTGGCTTTATAGAGCGCCAGATCGGCGTTCTTGAGGAGCTGATCCACCTCGGTACCGTGCTCGGGCGCGAGCGCAACGCCGATGCTGGTGCCGATATTGAGCTGATGGCCATCGACATCGTACGGCGCCGCCACCGCCTCAAGCAGCCGCGAGGCGAGGACGATCGCGGCTTCGCGCTGATCGCCGTCCACCGTAGCCAGCACCGCGAATTCGTCGCCGCCGAGCCGGGCAACGACGTCGGTTTCGCGGGTGCATTCCGCCAGCCGACCTGCCACCACCTTCAAGAGCTCGTCGCCGACCGGGTGTCCGAGCGAGTCGTTGACCATCTTGAACAGATCGAGGTCGAGCACGAAGATCGTGAACCGATTGCCGTGGCGCCGGAAGCGGGCCATGGCTTCTTCCATTTTCTCCAGCAGCACGGCGCGATTGGCGAGGCCGGTCAGTCCGTCGTGCCGCGCCATGTAGGTGATCTGGGATTCGGCCTGCTTTTGCGCGGTGATGTCCTGATGGATGGCGACCCAGCCCCCGTCGGGCATCGGCCGGTGATTGACGGCGTAGGTCCGCCCGTCACGCAAGCCGACTTCGCTATAATACGGCTCACGTCTGCGAACGTCGGTCAGGCACCTCTTGATGTACGCGGCGCCGTCAGCCGGGCTCCGACCGTTCGCGATACGGGCATCCAGGATCGACCGCAACGTCATGCCCGGCGCCGTCTGTTCGGGCGTCAGCCCATACATCTCGCCGTAACGCTCGTTGCAAACGATCAGATGCTCGTCGCCGTTGAACATGCACAATCCGTACGGCATGTTCTTGAGCGCGGCATCGAAACGCAGATTCTGCGCCTCCAATTCGGCTTCGCGCTCGCGCAACGCGGCGGTGCGTTCTTGCACCAGCTGATCCAGCCCGCGGTTGAGCTGCTCGAGCTCGGCGACCATCAGCGCGATCGAGCGATCGGTGCGATCGCGGTCGTTGTCCGACTGCTCGTAGGCTTCGGAGACGAGGGTCAATAGCGCCTGAAGCTCGAACTCGCCGGAGCCGTTCGCTGCTTTGGCTAGTTGTCTGGCGAGCAGCTTATGCACTCGCGTAACCTGCCGGCTCCGCGATCGTGGTGGCGGTCATCGTCAACATCAGATCGGAATCGGTGCGTTCGCCGAGCGCGGCCGCCCGGCCCGCCGTCTCGCTCCCAGACCGTTGGGCCACACGCATGGCGTTCTCGCCGCCGCAACAGAGCAACTGCAGAGCGTACAGGTCTAAAGGCGAGGCCTGAAAATTCGGTTTATGGGCGGTCCCGCCAATTCACCGGATGTAAACCTTGCTCAAATCCATAACCTTGCTCAAATCCATGGCGTTTTGCAATTCCGCCGTCGTCATCGCGATCCTGAGAACGTCGCGAGCGGTTTTGCGCTCGGGTCGCCGCGGCCCTGTTCGGACCACGCCATGATCCGGCCCATTGCGTCGACAAAGAAGTCAGGGTGTGCATCAACTTGCCGTAAGCGCGGAGCCTCGCTGGGAAATGCTTCGTTAACGCTGCCGTCAACTCCGGCGCGACGACGCCGTCCTCGTTGCTCGGCGGCGCCCGGCGATTCAGCGAACCGCCGGTTCACCTTGAAAATTCGGAGACCTCAATCGTGCTCAACCTCAAAGGCCGGATCGCCGTCGTCACCGGAGCGGCCGGCGGAATTGGGCGCGGCATCGCCGTCGCGCTGGCGCGGCGTGGCTGTCACCTCGCGCTCGCCGATATCGACGACGCGGCACTGGCGCGCACCGCCGCCGACATCGCCGACAACAAAGCCGGCGATAAGATACGCGTCAGCCGGCATCGTCTCGACGTCGCCGACCGGGCGGCGGTCGCCGCTTTTCCGGCGCAAGTGACCAGCGAGCACGGCGGCGTCGACGTCCTTGTCAACAATGCCGGCGTCGCGCTCGGCGGCAATTTCGTCGAGGTTGCGGAAGCTGACTTCGACTGGTTGTTCGGCATCAATTTCTGGGGCGTGGTGCAGATGACCCGCGCCTTCCTGCCGCTGTTGCAAAAGAGCGAGGAGGCGCGGCTGGTCAATATCTCGAGCCTGTTCGGCTTGATCGCGCCGCCCGGACAGACCGCGTATTGTGCGAGCAAGTTTGCGGTTCGCGGTTTTTCGGAGTTGCTGCGCCACGAGCTTGCCGGAACGCGCGTCGGCGTTACCGTCGTGCATCCCGGCGGCGTCGCCACTTCGATCGCTCGCAACGCGCGGTTTCCAACCAACTTGTCCACCGTCCAAGTCGCGAAGCGGCACAGGCTCGCCGACGCCTTCCTGACCATGCCGCCGGAAATTGCCGGCGAAACCATCGTTCGCGGCGTCGAAAATCGAAGACCGCGCGTCCTGGTCGGGTCGGACGCCAAATTTGCCGCACTCGTCGAACGGCTGATGCCTGTGACATACTGGAAGCGGATCGGACGGAGATTGCAGGAATGATCGCGTGGATCGTCGGTATTGCCGTCGCGTTGGTCGGCGTCATTCTCGCCGGCCTGGTTCTGTTTACCGCGTGGACGGCGCGGCGGGTGGAGAAGGCGCTGCCGCCGCGCGGACGCTTCATCGACGTCGACGGCGCGCGCATCCATTATCTCGATAAAGGAACCGGACCGACGCTTCTGCTTGTTCACGGCCTCGCCGGCCAGATGCACAACTTCACCCATTCGCTGCTCGGCAAGCTGATGCGGGACTTCCGCGTCGTCATTCTCGACCGCCCCGGCAGCGGCTATTCCACCCGCCCGACGGAAGAGTTGGCAACGATCAGCGCTCAGGCACGCGTGATCAGCCGTTTTTGTGAGCTGCTCGGCCTGGAGCGGCCTTTGATCGTCGGCCATTCGCTGGGCGGAGCGATTGCGCTGGCGCTGGCGTTGAACCATCCCGAGCAGGTGGCAGGCTTGGCGCTGCTGGCGCCGGTGACGCACGAGCCGGAACACGTGCCACCGCCGTTTGACGGAATGGAAATTGCGTCACCGTTGCTGCGCCGCCTCATCGCCTGGACACTGGCGACGCCGCTGTCGCTGGTCAATCGCGATCGGGCGCTGACGACGCTGTTCGGTCCGCAGCCGGTCGTGGACGATTTCGCCATCAGGGGCGGCGCGCTGTTGAACTTGCGGCCCAAAAGCTTCATCGGCGCGTCCGGCGACGTGATGGCTGCCCGCAGCGAGCTTGCCGAGATGCCGGCACGATATAAGGATCTGACCATGCCGGTCGGTATCCTGTACGGGACCGACGATCGCATCCTCGATCCGGCGCTGCACGGCAAAGGACTGGCGGCAAAAGTGAGCGGCGCCGATCTGGAGTTCATTAAAGGCGGCGGCCATATGATAATGATCACCTCCGCCGATCAGGCGGCCGCCTTCATTGCGCGCATGGCGCGGCGGGTCGCCCCGGCCGCGAGCAAACTCGCGCCGGTTAAATAGAGCGCGATGCGAAACAGCGTGGTGCGGCAAAGAAAGGGGAGCGTTGAGCCAGCGTGCGAGCAATGACGCCAGAGCACTTTGACATCATCATCGTCGGCAGCGGACTTTCCGGCATCGATGCCGCTTATCATCTGCAGACGTCGTGCAGACGAAAATCCTACGTCATCCTTGAGAGCCGCGAAGCCATCGGCGGCACCTGGGACCTGTTTCGCTATCCGGGCATTCGCTCCGACTCGGACATGTTCACGTTCGGATACTCGTTCCGCCCCTGGCAGTCGAGCGCTGCTATTGGCGACGGCGAATCGATCCGCACCTACATTCGCGAGACCGCGGAAGCCTACGGCATCGACCGGAAGATTTGTTTCCGCCATCGGGTCACCCGCGCGTCGTGGTCGTCGGCAGACGCCGTGTGGACCATCGACGTCGAGCGCGGAACAGAGCGTGAGCCGGTTCGCTTTACATGTAATTTCCTGTTCGGCTGCACCGGCTATTACGACTATGCCGGCGGCTACGCGCCGGAGTTCCCCGGCGCCGAGACATTCAAAGGGATCATGGTCCATCCGCAGCACTGGCCAGAGAAACTCGATTATGCCGGTAAGCGCGTCGTCGTGATCGGCAGCGGCGCCACGGCGGTCACGATCATTCCGGCCATTGCCGAAACGGCGGCGCAGGTCACGATGCTGCAGCGATCGCCGACCTATATCGTGTCGCGGCCGGCGGAGGATCGGCTCGCCAAGGAGCTGCGTCGTTACCTGCCAAAGCGGATCGCTTACGCGATCGCCCGCTGGTATTACGTGCTGTTCGGTATCTATTTCTACAATCTGTCCCGTCGCAAGCCGCGCGAGGTGAAGAAATGGATCATCGGCCAGGTGCGGCAGCAGCTCGGCGCCGGCTACGACGTGCTGACGCATTTCAACCCGCGTTATAATCCATGGGATCAGCGGCTGTGCCTGGCGCCAGACGCCGATTTCTTCCGCGCCATCAAATCCGGCAAGGCGGACATCGTCACCGACACGATCGCGAGCTTCACCGCGAATGGCATCCGCCTGCAATCGGGCCGCCAACTTGATGCCGACATTGTCATCACCGCGACCGGCCTGAAGATGCTGCTGCTTGGCGGCATCGGCGTCTCGGTCGACGGCAAGCCGGTCAAGTTTGCCGAGACGATGAACTTCAAGGGCGTCATGTTCAGCGACGTGCCGAACCTGTTCGCGGTATTCGGCTACACCAACGCGTCGTGGACGCTTAAGTGCGATCTGATCTGCGCTTACGCCGCCCGGCTGATCAATTACATGGATCGGCGCGGCTACGTCGCTTGCACGCCGCGCCGGCGCGACCCTGCGGTCACGCCGGAGCCGCTGATCGATTTCTCTTCCGGCTATGTCCAGCGTGCGATCGACCAATTCCCGCGCCAGGGCTCTCAGAAGCCTTGGAAGCTTTATCAGAACTATGTGAAAGACCTACTCAGCCTCCGCTTCGGGTCGCTCGGCGACGGTGCGCTGGAATTTGAACGGCGACACGAGAGCGCGAAGGCCGCGTAGGCTTGCCTGGCGCCGATGGATATTGGGGCCCTCTCCGTCTTTGTCGAGGTCATGCGGCGAGGCAGCTTCGCCGCCGTCGCCAAGGATCGAAACGTCGATCCGTCTTCGATCTCACGGCTGATCGCCAGCCTAGAGGATGAGCTCGGCATCCGCCTATTTCAAAGGTCGACGCGTCAACTCGTGCCGACCGAGGGGGGCCGAATCTATTTCGAGAGAATCGAGCCGCTGATCGAAGAGTTGGAGCACGCGCGCGCCGCAGCGCAGGACGCCGGCGCCGGTCTGTCGGGCACCCTTCGCGTTTCGACGACGGTCGCATTCGGCCAGATTTGCATCGTCCCGCTGCTGGCCGAATTCCGGCGCGGCTATCCGGGCTTGTCGCTCGATCTTCTCCTCACCGATACGAACCTCGATCTGATAAGCGAACGGATCGACATCGCCATCCGCCTGGGTCCGCGCCTCGATCTCGGCTATGTCGGCACCAAGCTGTTCTCGACCCGATATCGAGTTTGCGCCAGTCCCGCATACGTCGCGCGCGAGGGCGCGGTGCCGGCGCCGGCACAGTTGGCTGAACGCAACTGCGTCGTGTTCGATTTGCCCGGCTTTCGCGAACGCTGGTTGTTTCGCAGCAAAAGCGGCGACATTACCGAGGTGCCGATCAAGAGCGACTTGCGGCTATCAAGCGCGCTGGCGGTTCGGCAGTGTGCGCTCGATGGCTTGGGACCGACCCTCATCGGCCACTGGAACATCGATGCCGATCTTGCCGACGGGCGCTTGATCGACTTGTTCCCGGACCACAGCGTCACCGCCACCGACTTCGAGACCGCGGCCTGGATCATCTATCCGAGCCGATCCTATCTGCCGGCAAAGGCTCGCGCCTTTATCGATTTCGTTCGCGAGCGTCTTCGCCATTACGCGCTCGACCAAGACCCGTGACGCGCGCCGCGGCGCATCGTGCGCACGACGCACGAGTGTCTTGCGCCAACGCGGTTTTTTCGCCGCTGCGACATCGGCCAGTCTCCAGTCATCGTCATCCGGAGATTGCCATGAACATTGTGCATTCTACAGCGCTCGTGACGGGGGCCAATCGCGGCATCGGCCGTGCCCTCGTGCAAGCCCTGCTCGCCGCCAACGTTGCAAAGATCTACGCGGCTGCGCGCAGCGTCGAAAAGCTTAGCGGCTTCACGAACGAGCGGCGTGTCGTCCCGGTTACCGTCGACGTCACTGACGACGGATCGATCGCCGCTTTGGCCAAACGAGCCGGCGACGTCACGCTCCTGATCAACAATGCCGGCGTGTTGGATTTCGGCTCGGTTCTGGACGCTCCGCAGAACGCCTTCGAGCGCAATTTCGGCACGAATTTTTACGGTGTCCTGTCGATGTCGCGGGCCTTCGCTCCGGCCATCGAGCGCAATGGCGGCGGCGCCATCGTCAATATCCTGACGCTGGTGGCGCTCGCCAGCATGCCCGGCCTCGGCGTGTATAACGCGTCGAAGGCTGCAGCCTGGTCGCTCACGCAGTCGCTTCGCGCCGGCCTTGCGGCGCGCAAAATCGCCGTCTACGGCGTGTTCCCCGGAGCCGTCGACACCGACATGTTGGCGGGAGTGGAGATGCCGAAAACAAGTCCGGACGACGTCGCGCGCGCCGTCGTCGCCGGCATTTCCCAGTCGGTCGAGGACATTTTCCCCGACCCGATGTCGGCGTCGCTTTATGAGGCGTGGAAGAAGGACCACAAGGCCGTCGAGAAACAGTTCGCGACGATGTGAGCGCCCGAGCGGCAACGGCAGGGAGTCAGCGATGAATCTCAGCTTCGCCGACGGACTAGTAGCGGAGGAAAGCGGATAGCCGAGCGCCTCGCCATTGCCCAGCTTGGCGCGCCGACAGTGACGTGTTGGCAATTTTCAGGCCGGCATCGTTGTCCGCCACGGTCGCCGCGCAGCCCCAAACCGGGGATGGCGGTTCGTTACCGTGATAGTAAACTCGCCCAAAAGCCGATGCGAGACGAGCCGACGCTACGCTCGCTCCTGCTGCAAGCAGAAACCGGGAAGATAGCGATGTCGGTGGCTCCGGCGCAAACGATCGGGGATGGGCAAGCGGCGGAGCTGATCCGCGGCTTCAATCTCAGCCGGCTCAGCCCGGCGTTTCTGAACGATCCCTATCCAACCTACACGGCGTTGCGTGAACAGTCGCCGATTCACCGCCTGCCGGATGGCTCGTTCTTTCTGACCCGCTATGACGACGTCGCGCAGGTTTATCGCGATACGTCGACCTGGAGCTCCGACAAGAAGATCGATTTCAGACCGGCCTTTGCCGACAGCCTGCTCTACGAACATCACACCACCAGTCTGGTGTTCAACGATCCTCCGGTGCACACGCGGGTGCGCAAGTTGTTGGCGCCGGTCTTTACGCCACGGGCGCTCAAGGCGATCGAGCCCAGAATCGAGGCTTTGGTCGATCGGCTATTGGACAATGCCGCGCGCTCGGGCGTCATCGATTTGATCGACGATTTTGCCGCCGCCATCCCGATGCAGCTGATCGGCGATCTGCTCGGCGTGCCGCAGGACGAAAGAGGCCCGTTGCGCAGATGGTCGCTGAGCATTCTCGGCGCGCTTGAGCCGGTGCTCAAGCCCGAACAGTTCGACGCCGGCGTCAGTTCCGTCGGCGAGTTCAAGGAATACCTGGCCAGGCTGATCGCGCGGCGGAAAGAAAACACCGGCACCGATGGCCGGGAGATTCTTTCGATCCTGATCAACGCCAGCGAATTTGCCGCCGACGCCGCCGCCAGCGGCGGCGAGCGATTGTCGGAATCGGAGCTCCTTCATAACTGTATCTTCCTGCTCAATGCCGGACACGAAACGACGACGAACCTGATCGGCAACAGCGTCGATCTGTTGCTGCGCAATCCCGAGTCGCGGACGGACCTCGCCGAAAATCCCGAACTCGTCGACACGGCGATCGAGGAATTCCTGCGCATGGAAAGCCCCAATCAGCTCGGCAACCGGCGGGCCGTGCGGGACACCAAGCTCGGCGACATCGCGATACCCGCCGGCAGCTACGTCCATCTCTGCATCGCGGCCGCCAATCGGGATCCAGCGCAATTCCCCGATCCAGATCGCCTGGACATTCGCCGCTCGCCCAACCGCAATCTGGCCTTTGGCCTCGGCATTCACGCCTGCGCCGGCATGTCGCTGGCGCGCATGGAGGCACGTATCGCAATCGGCAAGCTGGTCCAGCGCTTTGCTACTATCGAGCGCGCTGGCGACTTCGTGCGCGGCGGCCGCGCGCGCTTTCGCGGCTTTCTGCATTTCCCGGTCGCGGTGCGATAGCGCCAGTGCGGCCTGAGGCGAGAGGCGGACTAGACTGCTCCCGATCCCGAAACTCAGCCGTCCAAAGATTGGCTAATGCCCCTCGAAGCTCACCAAAGTGCGCACCGGCACACCGAGCTTCCTGATCCTCGCGGCGCCGCCGAGGTCGGGTAGGTCGATGATGAAGCAGGCGGCCAACACCTCGGCGCCGATGCCCTTGAGGAGCTTCACCGCGGCCTCGGCAGTGCCGCCGGTGGCGACGAGATCGTCGACCAGCACGACCCGCTCGCCCTCCAATACCGCGTCCTCGTGCATCTCCATTTCGTCGATGCCGTATTCGAGCGAATAGCCGATGGTCACGCGCTTGAATGGCAGCTTGCCCTTTTTGCGGATCGGCACGAAGCCGGCCGACACCTGATGGGCGACGGCGCCGCCAAGGATGAAGCCGCGCGCCTCGATACCCGCGACCTTGTCGATCTTGCGGCCGGCCCAGGGATGCACCAGTTCGTCGACGGCACGGCGGAACGCGCGCGCATTGCCGAGAAGCGTGGTGATGTCGCGAAACATGATGCCCGGCTTGGGATAATCCGGGATGTTGCGGATCGCGGCCTTCAGATCATTGTCAAAATCCAACGCAACGCTCGTCATGGTCTGACCCCAATCTCGCTTGCCGGAACTTTCGGCGGGCACGGGCCGCAACTGTGGCGAACCATGGCGGCCGACGCAACCGCCATTCCGTAGGAGAAGGGAGGGCCGTTAATGCGTTCTGGAGGGCCGCTAACGGCTTGCGGCAGACCCTAACTGACCGCCGGATGGTGCAGATCGTGCCACACCCGCCGCTTGCTGAAGTAGAGCAGGCCGGTCAACACGATGAGGAACACGAATACCTGGAAGCCGAGCCGCTTGCGCTCGTCGAGCTTCGGTTCCGCCGCCCACATCAAAAAGGCGGAAATGTCCTTGGCGTATTGATCGACGGTGGCCGGCGTGCCGTCGGTGTATTCGACCTGGCCGTCGCTCAACGGCTTCGGCATGGCGATGGCGTGGCCGGGAAAGTATTTGTTGAATTGCGTACCCGGCGCCAGCGCAAACCCGGCCGGCGGCTGCTCCTCGTAGCCCGTCAGGATGGCGTGAATGTAGTCCGGGCCGGCCTCCTGATATTGGGTGAAGGCATCAAAGATGAAGCGCGGGAAGCCTGCTTCGTGGCTGCGCGCTTTCGCCAAAACCGACATGTCCGGCGGCAGGCCGCCGCCCAGCGCCGCGCGGGCGGCCTGGTCGTTCGGGAACGGCGGCGGAAAGTAGTCGGCAAGCTTGCCGGGCCGCTGGAACATTTCGCCCTTGTCATTCGGGCCGTCGGTCACCTGGAAGCTTGCGGCAACCGTCGCCGCCTGCGCTTCGGTGAAATCGGGCCCGCCGGGATCGGCAAGATTGCGAAATGCTAAAAGCTTCAGGCTGTGGCAGGTCGAGCAGACCTCGCGATAGACCTTGAAGCCGCGCTGCAGCTGCGCCTGGTCGTAGGTGCCGAACGGCCCGTGGAATGACCAATGCAACCGCGGCGGCGCCTCGGCCTCCTGCGCGAGCGCAACGCGCATGCCGATCACCGAAAGCGAAACTGCGAGCGCGGCGGCGAGGACGATGCTGCGATCAACCTTCATGGCCCGGCCTCCTAAACCTTTGCAGCCGAGGGCTGCGGCGGCGCCAGCACCGATTCCGAGATCGAGCTCGGCAGCGGCTTCGTGGTTTCGAACAATCCAAGCAGCGGCAGGATGATGAGCAGGAAAACGAAGTAATAAGCCGTGAGGATGCGCGCCGCGATCACGTAGCCACCTTCGGGCGGCCGCGAGCCGAGATAGCCGAGGCCGATCACCACCAGGAAGAAGACGATCAGGAATTGCCGATAGAGCGGCCGGTACTTCGCCGAGCGCACACGCGAAGTATCGAGCCACGGCAGGAACGCCAGCAGCACGATCGATGCCAGCAGCGCGATGACGCCGAGGAGCTTGCTCGGGATCGCGCGCAGAATGGCGTAGAATGGCAGATAGTACCATTCCGGCACGATGTGGGTCGGCGTCTGGCCGGGATTGGCCGGGATGTAATTGTCGGAATGGCCGAGATAGTTCGGGATATAGAACACAAACCAGGCGAGGAACAGGCAGAACACGCCGATGAAGAACGCGTCCTTGATGGTGGCATAGGGCGTGAACGCCACCGTGTCCTTCTCGGTTTTGGCCTCGACGCCGGTCGGATTATTCTGCCCGACCATGTGCAGCGCCCAGATGTGCAGCACCACGACGCCGGCTATGACGAACGGCAGCAGGTAGTGCAGCGAATAGAATCGATTCAGCGTCGGATTGCCGACGGCATAACCGCCCCACAGCCAGGTGACGATCGGATCGCCGACCCAGGGGATCGCCGAGAACAGGTTGGTGATGACGGTCGCCGCCCAGAAGCTCATTTGCCCCCAGGGCAGCACGTAGCCCATGAAGCCGGTCACCACCATCAGCAGGAACAGAATGACGCCGAGGATCCACAACACCTCGCGCGGGTCCTTGTAGGAGCCGTAATACATGCCGCGCACGATATGGGCGTAAACGGCGACGAAAAAGAACGAGGCGCCGTTGGCGTGCAGGTAGCGCAACAGCCAGCCGTAATTCACGTCGCGCATGATCAACTCGACGGAATTGAAGGCGAAGTCGACGTGCGGCGTGTAATGCATCGCCAGCACAATGCCGGTGACGATCTGCGCGCCGAGCATGAAGGTGAGAATGCCGCCGAAGGTCCACCAATAGTTCAAATTGCGCGGCGTCGGATAAACGATGAAGGAGGAATAGACGAGGCTCGCGATCGGCAGCCGCCGCTCCAGCCATTGCATGAAGGAGCTTTGCGGCTTGTAGATCGAATGTGCGCTCATGGTCGAACCTTATGCGTTGGGCGGCTCAAGCTTGGCCGATCCCGATCGTGGCATCGGAGACGAATTTGGCGGCAGCGCCGGCCGCGCCGGCGGCAACGGATGGGAAATCGCGCCGCGAAGGCCGCGCTGCGGAGATTGTGGTCACCCGTCCTACCCTCGTCCGTCTTGCCGGTCACACTCCATCCGCGCTGCGAACCGCCCTCCCCCTTCCTGTCTCCCCCGCGTGCGGAGGAGGTAATAAGGAGGCGGCGCGGCGGCGGAAGGTCCGTCTCATCCGACCTGGGGGAGATCAGAGGCGACGCAATCCGGCGGCGTTTTATTGGCACCCTTACCGAGAGAGTGCAAGTGCGCCATCCACGGCACCGCGACCGGCGTCCCACGGCCGTGCCGCAGGGCCAACGGTTCCCGAATTGCCGATCAACCGGCCTCAACTCCTGCGGGTAAATCGCCCAGTCATGCCTCCCATCGCCGCCCGATCCCGCCATGCGCATCGCTCTCTATGAACCCGATATTCCACAGAACACCGGAACAATTCTTCGCCTGTGCGCCTGCTTGGGGCTGGAGGCACATATTATCGAGCCTGCCGGCTTCCCGACTACCGACCGCGCATTCCGCCGCGCCGACATGGACTATCTCGACGCGGTCGCGCTCATGCGGCACCGGTCGTGGCAGGATTTCGCCGCCTGGCGCGGCCGCGGCGGTTATCGCCTCGTGCTGTTCACGACCGGCGCCGCCCGCTCCTATCTCGACTTCGATTACCGGGCCGACGACATCCTGCTGTTCGGCCGCGAATCAGCGGGCGTGCCGGCAGCCGTCCATGACGCCGCCGATGCGCGTTTGAAGATTCCGATGCGCGGCGGCTTGCGCTCGCTCAATGTCGCAGTCGCCGCCGCCATGGCGGCCGGCGAAGCGTTGCGGCAGACGGGTGGGATGACATAACGCGACTTGCACGAGACCTGCACGAGACTTGCGCTCGTGCCCCCAAACGCACGGCGGGCGTGCGCGGCGACCGCAAACCCTGCAATTGCGACAAATCAATATAATCGCCCCCGAATGTGACACCCTTGAAAAAAAGGAGGCGTGGCTGTCAGTGTCATACGGGAAGCGACCATGGATTTAAGCTTGATCGAGACGCGCAAAGCGAGCGCGAGCGCCTGGTTCGAGGCGCTGCGCGACCAGATCACGGCCGCCTTCGAACGGCTCGAGGACGCACTGCCCGCCGGCGCGCCATTGGCTGACCGCACGCCCGGCCGCTTTGTGCGCACGCCATGGAATCGCACCGATCACAGCGGCGCGCCTGGCGGCGGCGGCGTCATGGCGATCATGAAGGGTCGCGTGTTCGAAAAAGTCGGCGTCCACGTTTCTGCGGTGTTTGGCGAGTTCGCTCCGGAGTTCCGCAAAGAGATACCGGGCGCTGCCGACGACCCGCGCTTCTTCGCCACCGGCATTTCGCTGATTGCCCACATGCAAAACCCGCATGTGCCGGCGGTGCATATGAACACCCGCTTCGTGGTCACGACCAAGTCGTGGTTCGGCGGCGGCGCCGATCTGACGCCGGTGCTGCTGCGCCGGCGTTCGCAGGAGGACCCGGACGCGGTCGCGTTTCACATGGCGATGAAGTCCGCCTGCGACGCGCATGCCGCGGTCGCGCCCTACGACAAATTCAAAACCTGGTGCGACGAGTATTTCTTTCTGAAGCATCGCGGCGAGGCGCGCGGCATCGGCGGCATCTTCTACGACTGGCTCAATTCCGGCGACTTCGACGCCGACTTCGCCTTCACGCAGGATGTCGGCCACGCCTTTTTGCGCATCTATCCCGAATTGGTGCGCAGAAATTTCGCCAAGCCTTGGGGCGAAGCCGAGCGCGAGGAGCAACTGGTGCGCCGCGGCCGCTATGTCGAATTCAATCTGCTGTACGATCGCGGCACGATCTTTGGCTTGCGCACCGGCGGCAATGTCGAGTCGATCCTGTCGTCGATGCCGCCGGTGGTGAAGTGGCCGTGATCGGCCGTGGTGTGCTGTTTGTCATAGTGGCAATCGCAAATCCCGGCATCCTATAGTCGCTCCAAGCGCAGGGGGTGTTGATGTCGAGCGCACCGGATGATGGCGCACCCGCGCCGCAGGGATTTTGGCAATCGTTGAAGAGCTTGGTGATGCGGCAATTGTCCGGCATCACCATCGTCGGCGTGCTGGGCTTGCTGACGACGTTGATCGTCGCGTACTTCCAAAACATGTCCGCCTACCAGGACAAGGTCACCACCCAAGCCAAAGATGACATGACGTCGGCGACGCAGGTGTTTGCGGAAGCTTCAACGGCTCTGTCGTCGGCAATCTCTCTTCAGCAGCAATTGATCAATTATTTCTATGCCGCCGTGCCGAACGGCGTTTACAAGGACGACGGCGCCTACCCGACGGCGAGCGCGCGAGCAATGTACAAGGACTACATGGATACCTACACCAGCCTGCATCAAAACTACAATCTGCTGGCGCGCAAGGCTGAAATCTACCTCGACTGGCCCAGTGATCTGTCCCACGACGCAGCCACGAACACCGGCCCGAATGTCGATCCGTTCAACATGTCGACGCTCGGAGAATTCGATTTCAACTGCGAAAAATACCTGCCGAATTTTGCTCCGGACAAGGTGCGAATTCCCCTTACCGACCAACATGACGGAACCACGGCCACGCTCGATTGGAACAGCGCGAAGCATCATGTGCTGACAATGCAATATTGCTTCGACGTCACGCACAAAAAGCTCACCGGGCTTCTGGAATGGGCCTCGAAAAGCACCATCGCTCAGGCGGATTGGGACTATCTGACGAATAAAGACACGCAGGAGCTTTTCCAGAAGACTCGGGCGAACAACCAGGCGCTAAGGCTTAATGCGTTCGTCGGCGTGGCGATGGGCCATATCGAAGCGATCAGCGCCCGATACCGGCCTAACGGCTACTGGTGCAGTGTTCCGATCGTGCCGCAGCTGATCGGGAAAAAGTGCGCCCCGGTGCGGCTCGCAAGTTGACCGGAGGCGGCGCCCTTTCTTCGCTGCGCTGCAGCGAAGATCATCGGTAAAGTCATTGGCAGCAGTCGCTTTCGGCCATTGACTTGGCTGCGCGCAATCAAGACAAACACGAACGAACGCCCGCCGCGTCAAGCGCCAGCACGCAGGAACCCGAATGGATCTCGGTATCGCCGGCCGGAAAGCCATTGTCTGTGCCTCGAGCCGCGGCCTCGGCCGGGCCTGCGCCAAGGCTTTGGCGGAGGCTGGCTGCGAGGTCGTGATCAACGGCCTCGACTGCGAGCGGCTTGCCGCTACCGCGGTGGAACTCCAACGGGCGACCGGCGCCAAGATCATTCCGGTCGCCGCCGACGTCGCTTCGGCGAACGGGCAAAAAGCGCTGTTCGCCGCCTGCCCCGAGCCGGACATTCTGGTCAACAATAATGCCGGTCCTCCGTTTCGTGACTTCCGCGAGCTCGACCGGGCGAAAATGCTCGATGGCGTCATCGCCAACATGGTCGTCGCCGTCGAGCTGGTCCAGAAAGCGATCGATCCGATGATCGCCAAGCGGTTCGGCCGCATCGTCAACATCACCTCAGGATCGGTGAAGGCGCCGATCGGGGGTCTCGATCTGTCGTCGGGTGCGCGCGCCGGCCTGACCGCGTTCCTTGCCGGGGTCGCCCGCAATGTCGCTGTATCGAACGTCACCATCAACTTCCTGTTGCCCGGCGTGTTCGCAACCGATCGCTTCCAAACCTATGTCGAGACGACGATGAAGAGAAAAGGCATCAGCGCCGAAGCAGCACTAGCCGAACGCGTGGCTGCGGTCCCGGCGCGGCGGATCGGCGACCCTGACGAGTTCGGCGCGGCCTGCGCGTTTCTCTGCTCGGCGCAGGCCGCTTACATCACCGGCCAAAGTTTGTTGATTGACGGTGGAGCTTTTCCGGGGGCTTTCTAGAGCATGATCCCGAAAAAGCTTGCCCCGGACTTGATCCGGGGTGGAAACCGGTTTTCGAAAAAAACATGCTCTAAAGATCATGCTCTAACGCAAAATCCAGTCCTTCATCCGAGGAGTCTTTCCATGAAACTTGTCCGCTTTGGCGCCCCGGGGCGCGAAAAACCCGGCATGCTCGATGCGCAGGGCCGCGTGCGTGATCTGTCCAAGATCGTGCCCGACATCGCCGGTGCCGCGCTATCGCCAAGCGGGCTTACCAAGCTGCGCAAGCTCAAGCCGGAAAAGCTGCCGCTCATTCGCGGCACTCCACGGTTCGGCCCGTGCGTCGGCCGGGTCGGCAATTTCATCGCCATCGGGCTGAATTATTCCGACCACGCCGCCGAAGCCGGCATGCCGATCCCGAAAGAGCCGATCATCTTCAACAAGGCGCCAAGCTGCATCAGCGGGCCGAACGACGACACCATGACGCCGAAGGAATCCACCAAGCTCGACTACGAAATCGAGCTTGGCATCGTCATCGGCAGCCGCGCGCGCTACCTCGCCAAGACCAAGGCGATGGACGCGGTCGCCGGCTATTGCCTCGCCAACGACGTGTCGGAGCGCGATTTTCAGATCGCGCGCAGCGGCGGCCAATGGGGCAAGGGTAAAAGCTGCGAAACCTTCGGCCCGCTCGGGCCGTGGCTCGTCACCAAGGACGAAATCCGCGACCCGCAGCGGCTCGACATGTGGCTCACCGTCAACGGCGCAACCCGGCAAAAGGGCTCGACCCAGACCATGATCTTCGGCGTCGCCCACCTGGTCTGGTACTGCTCGCAATTCTTCGTGCTCGAACCGGGCGACGTCATCATCACCGGGACACCGCCCGGCGTCGGGCTGGGAATGAAGCCGGAGCCGAAATTCCTAAAGCCCGGCGACGTGGTGCGGCTCGGCATCGACGGCCTCGGCGAGGCGCAGCAGAAGGTGGTGAAGTTTAAGGCGTGAGGGCTAGCTCCGCTCTGATCCATCATGGCCGGGCTTGTCCCGGCCATGCTCTTTTTTTCAACGTGACAGTAAAAAGCCCGACGTCGCTCACAAGGACTTGGCGAGTGCCCGCCAGCGCCGTTGGCGATGGCGGTAGAACCAGCTGGCCCACACCCAGACCAGAATGGTCAAAGCGCCGGCATCTATATCGATAACATCGCGATAGATCGACCGATCGGTTCCTGACGGCGTGACCGAGAAGGTATGATTCCAGCGCTTGACTAGGGGATCGCTCTCGCGCGTTACGATCCGACAGTCGGTTTGGTCAATTGTCTCGAAGTGAAGATCCCTAATACCAATCGGGATGAAGCCAAACACATATGAGCGGCATTGCGCGCTCAGACCCTGACGCCATCGTTCCGGAAGATCCGGCAACCCGGTCGTCGTTATCCGGGCGAGCGGCCAGATCACGCGCAAGAGAAGCGAGCTTTTCTGCACTTCGTCCCAGGCTTTGGCAGCCGAGCAATTCAGTTCCGTCGAGACGTCGACCTTCATCATCCCTCGCGCCCCGACGTGAGCCTGTATGTGTCGGATCGCGGCAAGTCTAACATCCTTCGAATGCTGGGAGGAGCGGCGCCGCTACGGCCTCACTTAATCGCCTGCGGATTGAGCGGTGAGCCGGTGCCGCCGGTGATGATCAGCGGCGCGCCGCAGAAGAAGAACTCGTAGATGCCGTCGGCATCGCAGTCTTCCGCCAGCTTCTTGACGTAGAACATCTCGCCCATGGTAAGGCCCATGGCCGGAATGACCACCCAGTGCCACGGCTGGTTGACTTCCTTGGTCTCGTTCGGCCGCACCTCGACGCCCCAGGTGTCGGAGCAAATCCCGGCGATTTTCTTTTCCTGGCACCAATAGCAATTCTCGAAGCGCACGCCCGGCGCGGGACCGCCGGCATAGGTGCCCCAGTCGCCTTGCTTGAGGCAACGTTCCATCTGCCCGGTGCGCAGGATGACGAAGTCGCCGCGCCCGACTTCGACATTCGCATCTTTGGCGCATTTGTCGAGCTCGTCGTTGGAGATGGCCTCGCCGTCCTCGAGCCATGGCACGCCGCGCAGCCGCGCGACGTCGAGCAGCACGCCGCGGCCCACCATCTTGTTCTTGGTGTGCTCGATGCCGAGCTTGCCGACGCCGTTGCTGTCGACTTCGCGCGCGTCGAAACCGTTATACATCTTGTCTTCGTAGAAGATGTGGCCGAGCGCATCCCAGTGGGTAGCAGCCTGCACCGGCATATAGATGGCGTCGTCGGCATAGCGGACGCCCGGCACTTTGTCGTGGCGGCCGGCGATCGCGTCGGTGCCGGTCGCCAGCATGGTGTGGATCGGATTCCAGCGGCCGCCGAACAGGCCGGTCTGCGGGCCGCGGCGGTCGAGTGGAATACCCAGCGCGAACACCTTGCCGGTGCGGATCAGGCCGGCGGCGCGCACGATATCTTCGGGCGTGATGTGATTGAGCGTGCCGATCTGGTCGTCTTTGCCCCAGCGGCCCCAATTTTTGAGTTTCTCGGTGGCCTCGGCGATCGCCTTACGGCCGACGGTAATATTCATTCCAGCCTTCCCCCTGCACTGAGTGTGCAATTGTGCACAGGTTCCGCGGCGGAGGCCACGCACTGGAAGGTGTAGCTCAAATTCACCGGTGACGCTGTTCGCCAAATGGGCAGCGTCCCGTCACGGCGGAGAAGGCCAGACCGCCAAGCCCAAAATGCCAGTGTCAAATTCAACGCGCGGCGCCGCCAAGTCGTTCCGCTGCGATCGCGTTGGCGCATTTATGGTGGCATTCTTTGATCTGCCTCAAGTCGCGTCGCGGCGGCCGGCGAAATGGCGCATCGAGCAGCTTTACTGTTCGCGGCGGATCGCTTGATGTAACCTCGCTGCCAACCCCCATCGCCAACATCGGACCTGCCATGAAACGACGTGATTTTTTGAAAGCTTCGGCAGCGCTCGCGGGCGCGGCGGCCGGCAGCTTTTCCTGCGTCGAGTTTGCCGGCGCCGCGGCATTGGAGACGCCGACCGTCGACAAGCTTTCGGTGCGCGTCGTCGTCGATTTGACGCACGACATCTTCCTGCGGCCGACGGCGTTCAACGGCATGTCGTTGCAGCCGCCACCGCGGGCCAAGGACTACACCAAGGAGCTACACACCCAGTGGGGTCTCTCGCTGCTGCTCGAATCGGTCAAGAGCGGCGAACCGCGCACCCTGATGCTCGATTTCGCCTATACGCCCGAGGCGCTGCTCAACAATTTCGAGATCGTCGGCGCCGACGCCAAGCACATCGATGCGCTCGTCGTCAGCCACGGCCACTTCGATCACTATGGCGGCTTGATCGGATTTCTCGACAAATACCGCGGCTCATTGCCCCCCAACCTCAAGCTCTACGCCGGGGGCGAAGATAATTTCTGCCATCGCGTCCAGGCTACCGGCACAGCCGGCGAGTTCAGCGATTTCGGTACTCTCGACCGGCGCGCGCTCGCCGCCCGCAATGTCGGCGTCGTGCTGTGCGAGCAGCCGACCGTCATGGAGGGCCACGCTTTCACCACCGGGCCGATCAAGCGGCAGACCGACGAGAAAATCCTGCCGAACACGCTCGAACAGTAGCAGGCGAAGGAAATTTCCGGCGTCAACAAGTTGCACGCGCTGAGCGGGCAGAATTTCGTCCAGGCCATGCAGGACACGGCTCCAGACCGGCTGCTGCTCGCTTCGGCCGGAGCCATGCTGATATTCGGGGCGTGATGCCCGCGCGGCGGCTCCTTTTCCAGCTGGCGCGCCGATTGCTCATCGCCGTGGTTTTGCTAGCCGCGCCGACCCCGCATCGGGCGCTCGCGCAAGAGCCCGATCCGGCGCGCGCCGCCCGGCTCATGGACGACCTGATGTGGGGCCGCGGAATGGTCGGTGGCCCATTTGAATTGATCGATCATCGCGGCAACAAACGAACCGACGCCGACTTTCGCGGCAAGCTGCTGCTGGTTTATTTCGGCTACACTTACTGCCCGGATGTATGCCCGACGGATTTAATGCAGATCGGACTGGCCGTCGACAAGCTTGGCGCAGCCGGCGGCGAAGTACAGCCGCTTTTCATCTCGGTCGATCCCGAGCGCGATACCGTGAGCATGCTCGCTGGTTACGTCGCGCTCCTGCATCCGCGGCTGATCGGCCTGACCGGTACGGCGGCGCAGGTCCGCGCCGTGGCAGATGAATACAAAGCCTACTACGCCAGATATTCGCCACCCGGCGGCGGTGAATATCTGATCGATCATACCGGTTTCATTTATCTGATGGGCCGCAACGGCGAATATCTCGGCTTCTTCCCACCGGGCACGTCGGCAGACCGGATGGCCGAGATTATCGGCCGGCATCTCACCGAGCGGTAAAGCTGCCCGGTCGAACGCGGAATGGGAAGCGCGGAGCTCACGCGTCCGCGCCGGCAAGCTGCGGCACGGCTGCGGGAGCATCCGCCGGCTTCTTCGGCTCGAGCGCGGCGGCGACCGCCTCCTCGACGCGCTCGAGCCAGATGAACTCCATATCCCGGCGCGCGACTTCGGGGATGTCGTCATAGTCCCGGCGATTGCGCGCCGGCAGCATGACGCGCCTGATGCCGGCCGAGTGCGCGGCGACGACCTTTTCCTTGATCCCGCCGACCGGCAGCACCAGCCCGCGCAGGCTGATTTCGCCGGTCATCGCGGTATCGCTGCGAATGGTGCGGTCGGTCATCAACGATACCAAAGCCATGAACATGGCCACGCCCGCGCTCGGTCCGTCCTTGGGAGTGGCGCCGGCCGGCACGTGGACGTGGATGTCGTTTTTCTCGAAGCGGCTGGCGTCGATTCCGAGCACCGCGGCGCGGTTCTTGACGATGGAGAGCGCCGCTTGCGCGCTTTCCTTCATCACCTCGCCGAGTTGCCCGGTGAGGATCAGCCGTCCGGAGCCGGGAATCCGCGTCGCCTCGATGAATAGAATGTCGCCACCGACCGGCGTCCAGGCGAGACCGGTGGCGACACCGGGCACGCTCGTGCGCATCGCCGTCTCGCTCTCGAACTTCGGCGCTCCCAGGATCGACACCAGATCGCCGCGGGTGATGCGGATCGGACCGGCGCCGCCTTCGGCAATGCGCACGGCGGCATGCCGCAGCGTTTGCCCGATCTGCCGCTCGAGCCCGCGCACGCCCGCTTCGCGGGTGTAGCTGGCAATGATTTCGCGCAGCACGTCGTCGCCGATCTCGACCTGGCCCGGCTTCAGCCCGTTCGCCTCCATTTGTCGGCGCACCAGATAGCGATGCGCGATCTCGAGTTTCTCTTCGCCGGTGTAACCGGCCAGGCTAATGATCTCCATGCGGTCGCGCAGCGGCCCGGGAACGGTGTCCAGCATGTTGGCCGTGGTGATGAACACCACCCGGCTCAGATCGAACGGCACCGCGAGATAATTGTCGCGGAAGGTGTGGTTCTGCTCCGGATCGAGCACCTCGAGCAAAGCCGCGCCGGGGTCGCCCTGGATGCCGGCGCCGAGCTTGTCGATCTCGTCGAGCATGATCACGCAATCGCGCGAGCCGGTCTTGCGGATCGCCTGGATGATGTTGCCGGGCAGCGCGCCGATATAGGTGCGGCGATGGCCGCGGATTTCGGCCTCGTCGTGCACGCCACCAAGCGACACGCGCACGAACTTCCGGCCCATGGCGCGCGCGATCGACTGGCCGAGCGAGGTCTTGCCGACGCCCGGAGGACCGACGAAGCACAGGATCGGCGCCTTGCCTTGCGGCGCGAGCTTGCGCACGGCGAGATATTCGATGATCCGCCGTTTGATCTTGTCGAGATCGTAGTGGTCCTCGTCGAGGATGCGCCGCGCTTCGACGATGTCGATCGGCTTCTCCTCGGGCAGCGCCCACGGCAATTCGATCAGCCAGTCGAGATAGGTACGCACCATGCCGTATTCGCCAGCGGCTTCCGGCATGCGCTGCAGCCGGCGCAATTCCTTGCGCGCCTGGTCCTCGACTTCTTTCGGCATCCCGGCATTGGCGATGGCCTTGTCGAGCTCGGCGATCTCGGCGGCTTTGCCCTCCTCGCCTTCGCCGAGCTGCCGCTGGATCGCCGCCATCTGCTCGCGCAGCAGCACTTCGCGCTGGCGCTCGTCGAGCGCGGCCTTGGTCTGCCGGCCGATCTCCTGCGACAGCCGCAGGACTTCGATGCGGTGGGCAAGGAGCCGCGAGACCTTGTCCATGCGCGCGGCAATGTCGACGGTCTCGAGGATTTCCTGCTTCTCCTCGGGCTTGACGTCCATATAGGCGATCGCGAGATCGGCGAGCGCCGAGGGGCCGTCGATCGATTGGATCGCGGCCAGGAGATCAGGCGGCGCCTGCGGCAGAAGCTGAATGGCTTCGAGCGTCTGCGCCTTTAGATTGACGAAGCGCGCCTCGATTTCCGGGGTCTTGACCTCCGGCTCGGCGATCTGCAGCACGCGCGCGACAAAGAACGGCCAGCCGCTGAGATACTCGACGATCTGGAAGCGCTGCTCGCCCTGGCAGATCAGATGATGCGAACCATCCGGCCCGGTGACGTAGCGCACGATATTGGCAAGCGTGCCCATGCGGTGCATGTCGATCGGGGTCGGATCGGCGACCTCGGCGTCGCGCTGCAGGAGAATGCCGACCTGACGCTGGTCGCGCACCGCCTGCTGCGCGGCGGCGATCGACTTCGGCCGGCCGAGCGTGATCGGCAGCACCAGGCCGGGAAACAGCACCGTGTTGCGCACCGGCACGATGATGAGCGCATCGGGCGGCAAAGCCGGCATGGTGGTGGCGCCTTGCGCGCCTTCGTTTGCTGACAACATTTCCATCTCAGCCACGGCTCATCTCCGCTTTCTGCAAGGTGATCACCAGACAACCATCGGCGACGGCGTGGCGCACGCCGCTATAGCGGCCCGCCGGCAGCCGCAGCCGCCGGTAAAAGCAGCCTTGCGGCAGCTCGAGCCGGTGAATGACGGCGGTGCGCAGGGCCGGCGGATAAATGCGCGTCCCGGCGATCACCAGTTCGCCGTCCTCGATGACGGCCTCCACCTCGTCGGCATTGACGCCGGGCAACGCCACCAGCGCCAACACCTCGAATTCGGTTTCCAAAATATCGACCGGCGGTTCCCAGGCCGGCTGCCGCGCCCGCGTGCCGGCCGGCTTGAACATGTCGCGATGCAGCCGCTCGGCGCGCGACAGCATCGACAGCGCCTCCGACCACATCCAATCACGGGCCACATCACGGGCCATGAGACGTTCCCTCCAGCTTTGGAGGAGATATGTGTGCAGCCGGTCGGCCGAATTCAACGGCTGCGCCGCGGGCTACGCGGTAGCAGCCAGCCCGTCAACGGCGGCGTCCGGCCCGCCGCCGTGCCGCGACCAGGCGCTTGACGGCCAAAACTGCAACATGCATACTGGTCGGTATGTTAGCTTCAGGGCGGCGAAAAAAGGCGGGAAAGCCGGCGGCACGCGATCCGGCACGGACGCGGGAGGCGCTGCTGCAGGCGGCATTCGGCGAAATCTACCGCTCCGGCTACCGAGGTTCCGATGTCGAGACGATATTGGGCGCGGCCGGCGTCACCAAGGGGGCCCTGTACCACCATTTCGACGGTAAGGACGCGCTCGGCTACGCAGTCGTTGACGAAATCGTCGCCAGCATCATGCGGGTCAAATGGCAAGCGCCCTTGCAAGATGCGCACGATCCCGTCGATGCATTGATCGGCATCGTCCGCTCGACCTCGTTGAGCCTTGAGCATGTCTGCGGCGGCTGTCCGCTCAATAACCTGTCGCAGGAAATGTCGGCGCTCGACGAAGGCTTCCGTCGACGAACGGCGAAGGTGTTCAACGACTGGCATCGTGCGGTCGCGGCGGCACTGCGGGACGGCAGAGCGCGCGGCCAGGTGCGCAAGGGCGTCAAACCGGACGAAGCCGCCACCTTCCTGATTGCCACCTACGAGGGCTACCTGTCGCTGGCGAAGAACTCCCAGGACGCCAAGGCAGTGCGGGCCGGGCAACGCGCTTTGGTCCGCTACCTCGAATCGCTTCGTCCGCGACGCAGCGGCAAGGCAGAATCATCCGGCTGACGTTTTAGGGACGGGCGCACCCTTGATGCTTGGATTGATACAAACCGACTGGTCGGTATTAACTACTACTTGAGGCCACCGATGAACTTCTTGAACCCGCACAAACGTAGAGAGGACGCTCATGGAACCGCATCCGATCGTAACCCGCGAACAATGGCTCAAGGCCCGGATGGCGCTGCTTGCCAACGAGAAGGCGTTGACGCGGCAGCGCGACGCGGTCAGCGCCGGGCGCCTCGCCCTGCCGTGGGTCAGAATTGAGAAGAATTACGTTTTCAACGGACCGGACGGGGAGCTCACCCTTTCAGACCTGTTCAAGAGCCGCAGCCAGCTCTACGTCAAACACTTTATGATGGCGCCAGGCGCGCAACATCAATGCGTCGGCTGTTCGCTCGAGGTCGATCATATCGAGGGCATACTCCCCCACCTCGAAAATCATGACGTCAGCTACGCGGTCGTGGCCCGCGCGCCGATCGAGGAAATCGAAGTGGTGCGCAAACGCATGAACTGGAAGTTCCTCTGGGTCTCGTCGTTCGGCAGCGACTTCAATTACGATTTCCACGTTTCGTTCAGGCCGGAAGAAGTCGCTTCGGCCCGCGCGCAATATAACTTTGCGACCGCGCCTGAATGGGCGGCCGGCGTGCAGGATTTGTCGGGCCGCAGCATCTTCTACAAGAACGACGCCGGCGAGATCTTCCACACTTACTCGGCCTACGGCCGCGGCGGCGAGGAGGTGCTCGGGGTCTACGGCATCCTGGACGCGATGCCGAAGGGCCGAAACGAAACCGGGCCCTATCATTCGTTGGCAGACTGGGCGCGGCCGAGAAACATGTACGGCAAAGGCGGCACGGTCGAAGGCAACGGCCGCTTTCATCCGCCCGCATGCGGCTGCGGCGCCCATACGTGAGACCATCGGCGCTTCGCCGAAGCCAGCTTGGAGTCCCAAATTGTGGCACTCATCGCTCGGCGCAGACTAGTGCGCGAACGCGCTTTTGATCGTCGCGGCGAGCCCGGCGGCCGCGCGCCAATAATAGGACGGGCTGAGCGGACCGACACGGTTGCAAGGATCGCGGAGATCCTCGCGTCCGCGCAGGATCGGGTCCCGCATCTCTTCGTCGGTCAGGGATCGGGCGCCGATCAACCGCTCGCGGCAGACATAGGCGCGCCGTTGATCCGCCGGTATGGCGATGACGGGATCGAGCCGCCAGACCCGCGCGCTGCGGTCGAGTGAAGCAGTAACGACCCGCGCGCCGTCAGAGCTGAACACCGCGCCGACCACCTGATTGGTATGGCCCAAGAGTGTCGCCAGCGCTGCGCCGGTCGCGGCGTCCCACACCCGCGTGGTGTTGTCGGCGGACGCGGTGACGATGCGCGAACCGTCTGGGCTGAACGCCGCGCTGTACACGCGGTCCGTATGGCCGGAGAGCTTTGCCAGCGTGGTCCCGGTCGCGCTGTCCCAAACGCGCGCCGTGTTGTCGAATGACGCCGTCACGATGCGGGAGCCGTCCGGGCTGAACGCCGCACGGTTCACCCAATCACCATGGCCGGCGAGAATGGCCAAGGCCGCGCCGGACTTGGCGTTCCATAATCGCGCGGTGTTGTCTGCCGACGCGGTGACGACGCGCGCCCCGTCCGGACTGAATGCGGCGGCGACGACGCGATCCGCATGCCCCGACAAAGTGGCGAGCAACGCGCCATTCGTGGCATCCCAGACCCGCGCGGTATGATCGAACGACGCGGTGACAATGCGTGCGCTGTCCGCGCTGAACGCCGCACTGTTCACCCAGTCGGTATGCCCCGACAGCGTCAAGCGCGCGGCGGCGGTCCTGCCGTCCCAGACGCGCGCGGTGTTGTCGAAGGCGGCGGTGACGATCAAAGAACCATCCGGGCTAAAGGTTGCCCCGACAACGCGATCGGCATGCCCTTTAAGAATGGCGATCGCGGCGCCGCTATTGGCATCCCATAGCCGCGCCGTCTTGTCGTCCGACGCAGTGACGACGCGAGAACCGTCCGGGGAGAAGGCGGCGTCGTTCACGGCGTCCTCGTGCCGGAGCGAGGCGGTGACCGCGCCTGTAGCGGCATCCCAGATCATGGCCGTGTCGTCTTCGGAGGCGGTGACCACCCGCGAACCATCCGCGCGGAACGCCGCGCTGTTCACCGCATCCGCATGATCGGAAAACACGACGGCCGGGGCGTTTTTCTCCAAATTCCAGATGCGTGCCGAACGGTCGAAAGACCCGGTAACGACGCTTGAGCCGTCCGGACCGAACGCCGCGCGGAAGACCGGGCCGGCGTGGCCCGACAGCGTCGCGAGGAGCGCGCCGGTGCCGGCGTCCCACACGCGCGCGGTCTTGTCCTGCGACGCCGTGACAATGCGGGCGCCGTCGGCACTGTACGCCGCGGTCCAGACCCAATTCGAATGCCCCGACAGCGTCGCCTTCAGTTCGCCGGTGTCCGCATCCCAGACGCGCGCGGTGTTGTCGAACGACGCCGTGACGATACGGGAACCATCCGGACTGAAGGCGGCGCTCAGCACCGGACCGCTATGTCCTGAGAGGATATGAAGCACTGCGCCCGAGTTGGCGTCCCACACCCGCGCGGTATTGTCGTCCGATGCGGTCAGCACACGGGTTCCATCGGAGCTGAAGACCGCGCTCCACACCCAACTGGTATGCCCCGACAACGTCGCGAGCGCAGCGCCGGTCTCGGCACTCCAAATTCGCGCGGTATCATCGAACGACGCCGTCACCGCGCGCGAACCGTCCGGGCTGAAGATGGCCGCGTTCACGCCGCCCGCATGTCCCGCCAGCGTGATCAGCGCGTCGCCGGTCTTGGCGTCCCAGATGCGCGCCGTGTTGTCGTTCCCCGCGGTGATGACACGAGAGCCGTCCAGGCTGAACGCCGCGCCGTTCACATGGTCGGCATGCCCTGAGAACGTCGCCAGTACGGCGCCGGTCCTGGCATCCCACACCCGCGCGGTCTTATCCCACGAAGCGGTGAGGATGCGGCTGCCATCCGGGCTGAACACAGCACTGTCCACCCAAGATTTATGTCCCGCCAATGTGATCGGGACGCCGCCGGTGTTGGCGTCCCAGACGCGCGCCGTCCCGTCCCAGGACGCGGTCACGACGCGAGAGCCATCGGGGCTGAACGCGGCGCCGCTCACCAAAGCGGTGTGGCCGGCCAGCGCGAGCCGAAAATAACAGTCCCGCGCCGAGGCAAAGAATGACAAGTCGCCCTGCAGCTGCCGCGGCTGAAACGATAGTGGCTGGCTGCCCTTGCGGGGCGGGAGGCCGGCGACGGCAAAGCGCAAGGCGCGATCGCAGACACCCTCCCGGAAGGCGGCGGCGCTGATGCTGGCGAATATTGCGGCTTCGCGCTGCGCGTTCCGGTAGGACTCGGCAAGCGTGCCGGCAAGAACGGCCATCGTGCCGACGAAAACGACGGCCAGCGCCCAAATCGATCGGTTGAGAAGTCTTCTGGTCTTGGCGACGCGGGCGAGCTCGCCTGCGAGCGCCACGTCAGTCGCCTCCCTTGCGGGCGTCTCGGTCGTCATTCCTGATAAACGCCCGCGCCAGACCAAGCCGGCGCGGGCGCGATGACAGAGCGGTGCTTAAACTACGCCGCCACTTTCGCCCAAAGCTGCTTGCTCGCCAGCGCCGCGCCTTCCGACAGCGTCTTGAGCTTCGCCCAGGCGATCTGCGGATGCACGCGGCCGCCAAGCCCGCAATCGGTCGAGGCGATGACATTGTCGCGGCCGACGGCTTCGGCGAACTTGATGATCCGGTCGGCAACGAGCTCGGGGTGCTCGATCAGGTTGGTCGAATGGGTCACGACGCCCGGCAGGATCTTTTTGCCGGCCGGCAGCTTGACGTCCTTCCAGATCTTCCACTCGTGCTCATGCCGCGCGTTGGCGGCCTCGAAGGAATAATAGTCAGCGTTCACCGCCAGCATCAGATCGACGAGGTGTTTCATCGGGATGTCGGTGCTATGCGGGCCGTGCCAGCTTCCGTAGCACAGGTGGAAGCGGATCTTGTCGGACGGCAGTCCCTTAATCGAGTGATTGAGCGCGTCGATCTGCATTTTCGTGTATTTGCGGTAGCCCTCGACGCTTGGCTCGTTCTTCTGCTGATCCCAGTTCTCGCCGATCGCCGGATCGTCAAGCTGGACGGCGAGGCCGGCGTCGATGATCGCCTTGTACTCTTCGCGCATTGCGTCGGCGCAGGCATACAACAGCTCTTCTTCGCTCTTGTAATGCTCGTTCGGCATGCGCGCGCAGCTCGCCGGCGCTATCGAGTTCATCCAAGCGCCCTCGGTTCCCAGCGCCGCCGCCTTGAGGCCGGCCTTGAAATACTCGATATCGCGCTTGATCGCCTCCTGGCCCTTATACTTGATCGCGCCTGTGACCAGCGGGCTATGCTCGGTCATGAACTGTTCGGGCAACCCGCACCCGGAGTGCGGGTCCATATAGGCTTCCTGGAACTTGGACATGTCCCGGCGCTCAGGCCAATCGCCAACGATGAAATCCTTCGGCGCCATGGGAGTTTTGGTATGTGCCGTCAATTTCGTCGCCCAGAGCCCGGTGTTGGAGACTTCGACGCCCGCCAGGCGGCGGACGACATACGACCACCACGAGCCGTAATCGTAGGCCCAGCCCATGGTGTGGCCGAGCTCGCCGTCATTGATGAGGTCGACGCCCGCCTCCTTCTGCAGGCGGACGACGTCGCCCACCGCATTCCTGAGCTCTTTCTCGAAGGCGGCCTCGTCAGCATTCTGTCCAAGGGTGCGCTTTTGACTGAGTTCGAGAAGCTTCGCTGGGCGCGGCAGGCTTCCTACGTGGGTGGTGAGAATCCGATTAGCCATAGTTTTTCCTCCCGATTTGCATCATTGATTTTTTTAGGCGTGCATTGCGTCGGATGTGCGAACGCCAAAGCCCGCCACCCGTTGTGGGTTCTATCAAAAATTGCGCGCCGTCTTCAAGGTGACCGAATGCAACAGGCGCGGGAATGGTCATTCGCCCGAATGGGCCAGCGCCCAAACTTTCTGATCGCGCGATCTTAGAGTTGGGCTGCGCCGACAAATTTCAGCGCGCCGCCGCGACGCGGGTTGCGCCGCGCACGCCTTTGGCAAGGGTGCGGACCAGGTCGGCGACGGCGGTTACCGTTGCCGGCGATGCTTGACCGTCAGCACCAAGACTGCTGCGCACGGTATCGACCAGGGCTGAGCCGACTACGACACCATCGGCGCCTTGCGCAATGGCGCGCGCCTGCTCGGCGGTGCGCACGCCGAAGCCGACGCAGACCGGAAGCTTGGTGTGCCGTTTGATGCGCGCTACCGCTTCGGCGGCCTTGCCGGGATCTGGCGCCGCAGATCCGGTGATGCCGGTGATCGACACGTAATAGACAAAGCCCGACGTATTGGCGAGCACCGCCGGCAACCGTTTGTCATCGGTGGTCGGCGTCGCCAGCCGGATGAAATTGAAGCCGGCCTTGAGCGCTGGCAGGCACAATTCGGTATCCTCCTCGGGCGGCAGATCGACGACGATCAAGCCATCGACGCCGGCAGTCTTGGCGTCGGTCAAGAATGGCGCGACGCCGTAGATGTAGATCGGATTGTAGTAACCCATCAGCACGATCGGTGTGGTGTCGTCGCCGCGGCGGAATTCGCGCACCAGGGCAAGCGTGCGCTTCATATTCTGGCCGGCCTTGAGCGCGCGCAGGCCTGCGGCTTGGATCGCAGGGCCGTCCGCCATCGGATCGGTGAACGGCATGCCGAGCTCGATCAGGTCGGCGCCGGCCGCCGGCAGCGCTTTGAGGATCGCCAGCGCGTTGTCGTAATCCGGATCGCCAGCCATGATGAAAGTCACCAAAGCCGCGCGGCCTTCGTCTTTGAGCGCGGTAAAGCGGCGATCGATACGGGTGGTCATTGCGCTTTGCGTTGCAGATGCCGCGCCACCGAGTCGAGGTCCTTGTCGCCGCGGCCGGAGAGATTGACGACCATCAAGTGATCCTTCGGCTTTTGCGGCGCGAGCTCGAGCACCTTGGCGATGGCGTGCGCCGGCTCCAGCGCCGGGATGATGCCTTCGAGCTTGGACAGAAGCTGGAAGGCGTTGAGCGCCTCGTCGTCGGTCGCCGACAAGAACGTCACGCGGCCGACGTCGTTGAGCCAGGCATGCTCCGGGCCGATGCCGGGATAATCAAGGCCGGCGGAGATCGAATGAGCCTCGTTGATCTGACCGTCCTCGTTCATCAGGAGATAGGTGCGGTTGCCGTGCAGCACGCCGGGCCGGCCGCCGGCGATCGAGGCCGCGTGCATGCCGGTTTCCAGGCCATGCCCGGCCGCCTCGACGCCGTAGATTTCGATGCCGCGTTCGTCGAGGAATGGATGAAACAGGCCCATGGCGTTCGAGCCGCCGCCGATGCAGGCGACCAGCGAGTCGGGGAGCCGGCCTTCGGCCGCCAGCATCTGCTCGCGCGTCTCACGGCCGATGATGGACTGAAAATCCCGCACCATCATCGGATAGGGATGCGGCCCGGCAATGGTGCCGATGCAATAGAACGTCGAGCCGACATTGGTCACCCAGTCGCGCAGCGCCTCGTTCATGGCGTCCTTGAGCGTCTTCGAGCCGGACTCGACCGGCACCACTTTGGCGCCGAGCATATGCATGCGAAAGACGTTGGCTTTCTGCCGCTCGACGTCGACCGAGCCCATATAGACGATGCAGTCGAGCCCGAAGCGCGCGCACAAGGTCGCGGTGGCGACGCCGTGCATGCCGGCGCCGGTCTCGGCGATGATGCGCTTCTTGCCCATGCGCTGCGCCAAGAGGATCTGACCGAGCACATTGTTGACCTTGTGTGCGCCGGTGTGGTTGAGCTCCTCGCGCTTGAGGTAAATCTTGGCGCCGCCACCCGAAAGGCCGGAGGCCGTCTGTCTACAATGCTCCGTGAGCCGCTCAGCGAAATAAAGCGGCGACGGACGGCCGACATAGTGGGTGAGGTAGCAGTCCATCTCCTGCTTAAACTGCGGATCGGCCTTCGCCTTGGCGTACGCCTTTTCCAGTTCCAGTATCAGCGGCATCAGCGTTTCGGCGACGAAGCGGCCGCCATAGATGCCGAAATGGCCGCTTTCGTCCGGCCCGGTGCGGAAAGAATTCGGTTGCTGCTGCACGGTCATGCCGGACTCACCACTTTTACTGCCAGACGCGCAGCCGCCTCGCGGGCGGCGCGGACGAAGGCGCGAATCTTATCAGGGTCTTTGTCGCCCGGCGCGCGCTCGACGCCGGAGGAGACATCGACCCCGCCCGCGCCGGTGATGCGCAACGCCTCGGCGACATTGGCAGCGTCGAGCCCGCCCGACAGCATGAACGGCAGGCCAGGATCGAGATTCTCCAGAAGCCGCCAGTCGAACGATTTGCCGAGCCCTCCCGGGCGGGTCGCCTCGCGCGGCGCGCGGGCATCAAACAACAACCGATCGGCGATCGCGACATAGTTGGCGATCAATGTCAGGTCGCTTTTGCCCTCGACCGGGATTGCCTTCATCACCGGCAGGCCAAAGCGCCGCTTGAGCGCGGCGACTCGCGCCGGCATTTCCTTGCCATGCAACTGCAGAAGATCCGGCTGCAACGAATCAATAATCGCTTCGAGGGTCGCATCGTCGGCATCGACAGTAAGCGCGACCTTCCGCGCGCGGCTGCGGACACGGTCGCCGAGCATGCGCGCCGCATCGAACGCCAGATGGCGCGGCGACGGCGGAAAGAACACAAAGCCGACCATGTCGGCACCGGCATCGAGCACGACATCAAGCGCCTCGGGAGTCGAAAGACCACAGATTTTGACGATCAGGGACATAGCCGGTTCCTAGATGCCGTCCTTCTACATCCGCACGCCGGCCTTGTCTTGCGCCCGGCAGCGGCGCTGATCACCGAACGGGCGGCTTGAGCCGCAGGCGCGGCGGTGGATCGACCTCGCGCCGGACGCCCCCCGAGCTTTCCTCCATGCCCTCCAGCGCCGCAAGCTTGCCGCGCAGCACGTGCAGCTCGCGCTCGAAGCGGCGTGCCGCGCCCCGCCATTTGCCTTGGCGCAGCCAAGACGCCGCGCCGCCGATCAGAACGCCGATGATCAGCAACGCAATGACCAGCGCGAACAAGGGCAGCGACACGGTAGCCGCCGGATCATGGCCGCTGAACGGATCGAGCGACACCGTGACCGCTTCGCGGTTTGCCACCGCAAAGGCGATGATGAGGACGGCGACCGGCACCAGGATGATCGCCGCGACGATCCTGCGGAGCAAAGCTAAGACCTCCGGTCTAAAGTCTATCCGCTCATGCCCGCCCAAGCGGGAATCCAGCCAGCGCAGCTAGTCAGCCGGATCTACTGGCTCCAGCCGCAGCCGGGACAGTATAGCGGATCAGGCTTGGCTTTGTGCCTGATTGAGCCGCTCGCGCATTTCCTTGCCGGTCTTGAAAAACGGCACGCACTTCTGATCGACCGCGACATGGGCACCGGTACGCGGGTTGCGCCCGGTGCGCGCCGGGCGTTGCTTCACCGAGAAAGCGCCAAAACCGCGCAGTTCGACACGGTCGCCGCGCGCCATCGCCGCGATGATCTCGCCGAGTATGGCGTTGACGATCTTCTCGACGTCGCGCTGATAAAGGTGCGGGTTCTGCGCGGAGATACGCTGCACGAGTTCTGACTTGATCATTGTTGCCCTGCCCGCAGCTCAGTTGGCAGGAGGGTGCCAAAGGGCCAACAACCCGTCAAGATTGAGCCGCTCCACCGCCTGCATGGTTCCCCAATCGTCGAAGTGGCGCGCCAGCGTGCCAAGTCCGGCCGCGTCCAGCACCGCGGCCGCCGCCGCGTGCAGGAACGGCAGATCACTGAACCGGTCGTGCAGCTGATAATCGCGCACCGGCAGCTTTTCGTCGACCTTCTTCTCGGCGGCAAGCCAGGCGATGCCGGTTCGCTCGTCGCCGAGTTCGTCGACCAGCTTTAGGCCCACCGCCTGATGCCCGGTGAAGACACGGCCGTCGGCGACGGTCTGCAATTCGCCGTCATTGAGATGACGGCGGGCCTGAACCAGGCCTTTGAACCAGGCATAGGAGTCCTTGATGACCGATTCGATGGCCGCACGCGCCTCTGGCGAGGTCGGCTCGAAGCCATTGGGCGCCGCCTTGAGCGGCGAGGATTTGATCGATTCGACCTTGACCCCGAGCTTATCCAAGAGGTCGGTGACATTGGGATACTGGAACAGCACGCCGATCGAGCCGACCAGCGAGGTCTGCTTGGCGACGATGTGATCGCCGGCGATGGCGGTGATGTAGCCGCCGGAGGCGGCCAGGCCGTCGACGACGATGACCAGCGGCTTCTTCTCCTTCAGCCGCATCAGCGAATCGTAGAGCTGCTCGGAGCCGGCTGTGGTGCCGCCAGGGCTGTCGACATGGACGATGACCGCGCGGGCGCTCGAGGATTGCGCCAGCTTGTCGAGCTGCTTGACCCGCTCCTCATCGTCGCGGATCAATCCCTTGATGGTGACGCGCGCGATATAGGAGCCGGCGCCGGCAAAGCCGGTGCGGTTGCTCCAGGCGCCGGCAATCCCGATGATGGCAATAACGACTACGGCGATGGCAAGCACGCGCCAGAAGGTTAGCTTGCGCCGCATGCGGCGGCGGTCGACGATCAGGTCGGCATCAAGCGACATGGTCTCATCCCTTTTGTTTCACCGCAACGGCGAGCAGCGTCCGCTCATTCCCGCGAAGCCGGGAATCCAGCCACCTGACTGGGTCCCCGCTTTCGCCGGGACGAGCGGCTGATGATCGTTACTCCTTCACCTCTTCCTTGTCCTCCTCGCCCTTGCGCTTGAGCGCAGTGCCGAGGATGTCGCCGAGCGTTGCGCCGGAATCCGACGAGCCATATTGCGCAATCGCCTCCTTCTCCTCGGCGACTTCGAGCGCCTTGATCGAGACCTGCACCTTGTGAGTGCGGCGATCGAACTGGATCACCCGGGCGTCGACTTTCTGACCGACGGCGAAGCGATCCGGACGCTGCTCGGAACGGTCGCGCGCCAGTTCCGAACGCTTGATGAAGGACACATATTCGGTGCCGACGATTTTCACGTCGATGCCGCCTTCCTTCACCTCGATCACTTCGCCGGTAACGACAGAGCCCTTCTTGAGTTCGCCGGCGGCCGCATCGCCCGGCGCGGCGGCGGCGGTTTCGGCAAGCTGCTTGATGCCGAGCGAAATGCGTTCCTTCTCGACGTCGACGTCGAGCACCTGCGCATTGACCTTGTCGCCCTTCTTGAACTCTTCGATGACCTGCTCGCCGGGCCGTTTCCAGTCGAGATCGGAGAGGTGCACCATGCCGTCGACGTCGCCGTCGAGGCCAAGGAACAGGCCGAACTCGGTCTTGTTCTTGACCTCGCCTTCGACCACCGAGCCGGGTGGATATTTCTCCAGGAATACCTCCCACGGATTGCGCATGGTCTGCTTCAAGCCGAGCGAGATGCGGCGCTTGACCGGATCGACTTCCAGCACCTGCACCTCGACCTCTTGCGAGGTCGAGACGATCTTGCCTGGGTGCACGTTCTTTTTGGTCCACGACATTTCGGAGACGTGGATCAGACCCTCGATGCCGGGCTCGAGCTCGACGAAGGCGCCGTAGTCGGTGATGTTGGTGACGCGGCCCTTGAAACGGGCGCCGACCGGATACTTGGCTTCGATGCCCTGCCACGGATCCTCAAGCAGCTGTTTCATGCCAAGCGAGATGCGGTGGGTCTCGTGGTTGATCTTGATGATCTTGACCTTGACCTGCTGGCCGATATTGAGAACCTCGGACGGGTGATTGACGCGCCGCCAGGCGATGTCGGTGACATGCAGAAGGCCGTCGATGCCGCCCAGGTCGACGAACGCGCCGTAATCGGTGATGTTCTTGACTGCGCCGTCGATGACCTGACCTTCTTCGAGATTCTGCACCAGCTCCTGGCGCTGCTCGGCGCGGGTCTCTTCCAGCACGGTGCGGCGCGACACCACGATGTTGCCGCGGCGGCGATCCATTTTCAGAATCTGGAACGGTTGCTGGTTGTTCATCAGCGGCGACACGTCGCGGATCGGACGGATATCGACCTGCGAGCGCGGCAGGAAGGCGACGGCGCCGTCGAGATCGACGGTAAAGCCGCCTTTGACCTGATTGAAGATGACGCCCTGCACCTTCTCGTTATTCTGGAACGCCTTCTCGAGCTTGCCCCAGCTTTCTTCCCGGCGCGCCTTGTCGCGCGACAGCACCGCCTCGCCGAGCGCATTTTCCACCCGCTCGAGATAGACCTCGACGGTATCGCCGACCTTGATTTCGGCGGAACGGCCCGGACCGGCGAATTCGCGCAACGCCACGCGGCCTTCGGTCTTTAGGCCGACATCGATGACGGCGACGTCCTTCTCGATCCCGACGACGGTGCCTTTGACGACGGACCCTTCCTGCAGATGACCATCGCCGAACGATTCCTCGATCATGCTGGCGAAGTCTTCGCGCGACGGCGCGGCGGTCGCTACTTGAGCCATGAACACTCCGGGCCCCATGGTGAAAATGATCCCAAACGCGCAGCAGCCGCCGGTATGCCGGCGGGCGGGGCCAGAAGCCAGACGATCAGGACAAAGCTTGGTCCGGTGGCCTTAGCGAAGCACGCGAGCGGGCTTAACCTCCAATGACGAAAGCGCGGTCAGCCGCGCTTTCGGCCCGTTCGGACGGCTTCGATGATGTCGACGGCAGCCCGGAATGCCGCGTCTATACCCAAATGCGTGGTATCGAGCAAGTGCGCGTCGGGCGCCGGTTTTAGCGGGGCGGCAGTGCGTCTCGAATCACGCTCGTCGCGCCGCAGGAGATCGGCCAACACCTCTTGCTCGTCGGCCGGCTCGCCGCGTGCGAGCAGTTCGCGGGTGCGCCGGGCGGCCCGTACTTCGGGGGTGGCGACGACGAACAGCTTGACGTCGGCGCCCGGAGCAATGACGGTGCCGATATCGCGGCCGTCGAGCACGGCGCCCGGCGGCCGGGTGGCAAATTCGCGCTGATAGTTCATCAGCGCCTGGCGCACCTCCGGGATCGCCGCCACCACCGAGGCCGCCTCGGTAATCACCTGAGCCTTGAGCGCGGCTTCCTCGAATTTTCGCGGATTGAGCGCGATTGCCGCGTCGATTGCTTCGCGGACATTGTCCGGCGAATGACCGGCATCGAGCACCGCCTTGGCCACCGCGCGGTAGATCAATCCAGTGTCGAGATGATGCAGGCCATAGATCGCCGCTACTTGCTTGGCGATGGTTCCCTTGCCGGAGGCTGCAGGTCCGTCTATAGCGATGATCATCGTCACTTGGGCGTCATGCGTGTCTTGGCTATGTTTTTCGGCGCTGGCCGTCGGATGACGGGCCCAATCATAGCCTGGCGGCGGATCAAACGGCGGCACGACAGATTCCGCAAGTGAGAAATCGCCGCTTGCAATGGCTTCGACTGAATTGCCGGCCGCTCGTGCGGCAAGCTTTACACGCTTGATTCGACGGACTTGCAAAACTACAGACTTAAAAAAACAGCAGACTTGAAAAAACAGCAGACTTGCAAAACTGCGTGCCGCTTGCTGGATACCGTCAGCAGCCGATGCCGACCTGGTGACGACGGGGAAAACTGCGCGTGAACTTGGCAAGACGATTCAAGAACAGGCCTTGGTTTCAGAAGACGGTCGGCGTCCTCGCGGCCGAATATCTGCGTCTGGTATGGACGACGAGCCGGTTTGCGATGGAGCCGGCTGACGCGTACCAGCTGTACGACAGGGAACAGCCGCTCATTATGGCGATGTGGCACGGTCAGCATTTCATGATGCCGTTCTTTCGTCGCGACTATCGCTTCAAGGTGTTGATTTCCCGCCACAGCGACGGCGAGATCAACGCTATCGCCGCCGAGCGGCTCGGCGTCGGCGCGGTCCGCGGCTCTGGCGACCACGGCGGCCGATTCCATGTCAAGGGCGGGGTCAGCGCGTTTCGCAGCATGACGGAGCTGTTAGCCGACGGCTGGAACGTGGCGCTGACCGCCGACGTTCCGAAAGTTTCGCGCGTGGCCGGTCTCGGCATCATCAAGCTCGCGAGCGAGTTTCGGCGACCAATAATCCCGATTGCGCTGGCGACCAGCCGCCGCATCACTCTCAACAGCTGGGATCGCTCGGAAGTGAATTTGCCTTTCAGCCGCGGCGCCATGGTTGTCGGCGAGCCGATCCGCGTTCCCGCCGCCGCCGATGCGGACGCGCTCGAGCAGGCACGCGGCGCGCTGGAACGAGCGCTCAATGCCAGCACCGAACGCGCTCACGCGCTGGTCGACCGCCGGACATTGAGCACCGCCGACAGCCGGCGACTGGAGAAGCTCGAGCGGGAAGCTTGAGATTAATCGCCGGGTATCGAATAATGGCTGTCGCCGGCGATTGACGCTCGGATCGATGAAATCAGTAAACTCAGCGTGGGGCCGCCGTGGGAATTATCGACGACGTCAGATCAATCATCGCGAACTCGCTCAAGCTCCCGGTCGAGAAGCTGACGCCGGAAACGCGCCTTGAGGACTTGGGCGCGGAATCCTTGGACGTGATCGAAATCGTTTTTGCGCTCGAGGAAAAATACGACATCGCCATTCCGCTGCGGGCCGACGAGGCAACGCGGCTGGTGCAATCGGGCGCCGGCGCCGCCCCAGCGAAATCGAACCAGAGCGACGGCCAGGACGTGCCGTTTTCCACGGTCGGCGATGTTGCCGAGATCGTCGAGAAGCTGGTCGCGGCGAAAGCGTCGAAATGAACCGGGTCGTTATCACCGGGATCGGAGTTGTCACTCCGATCGGCAGCACGCGCGAAAAATTCTGGTCCGCTTTGGTCGAAGCCAGATCGGGCATCGGCCCGGTCACCATCATTCCGACCGAGCGGCTCAACACCCGCATCGCCGCCCAGGTCCTCGATTTCAATCCGTCGGAACACTTCGACCCCAAGCGCGAGAGCCTGCTCGATCGTTTCGCCCAGTTTGCGGTAGTGGCCGCGCGCTCGGCGGTGCGAGACGCGCAACTGCAAATCACCGAAGAGATTGCGCTGCAGGCCGCAACGATCGTCGGCAATTCGACCGGCGGGATGAACACGATCGACGATTCCTACCTCCGGCTCTACGGACAAAATGCGCTGCGGTGTCACCCGCTGACGATTCCACGCCTGATGTCCAACGCCGCATGCAGCCATATTTCAATGGATCTCGGCCTCAAGGGGCCGACCTTCACTGTCGCGTCGGCGTGCTCATCCGGCACCCATGCGATCGGCCAAGCATTCCAGATGGTCAGGACCGGCCAAGCGCCGATCGCGCTCACCGGCGGCACCGAAGCGTGTCTGACGGTCGGCACGTTCAAATGCTGGGAGGCCCTGCGGGTGCTGAGCCCCGACACCTGCCGGCCGTTTTCGCGCACGCGCTCGGGCCTGGTGCTCGGCGAGGGCGCCGCGATGTTCGTGCTGGAGTCGCGCGCAAGCGCGATGGCGCGCGGCGCGCCGATCTATGCCGAGCTATTGGGTTTCGGCATGAGCGCCGATGCCGCCGATATCACCGCCATCGATCCCGACGGCGCCGCCCGCGCCATGCGTGCGGCGCTGGTGGACGCCAAGGTCAATCCCGGGGATGTCGATTACGTTAACGCGCACGGCACCGGCACACTTCTTAACGACAAGGGCGAAACGGCCGCTTTGCGCAAGGCGTTCGGCGACAGCGCCGAGCAGCTGGCGGTTTCTTCGAGCAAGGCGGTGCTCGGCCACAGTCTCGGGGCGGCCGGCGCGCTGGAGCTTGCCGCCACGGCACTGGCGCTGCATCACCAGACCATCCCGCCGACCGCCAATTTCGAAGAGTCGGATCCCGAGTGCGATCTCGATTATGTACCCAACACCGCGCGCAACGCGCCGATCCAGAACGCCATGTCGAGTTCGTTCGCGTTCGGCGGCTTGAATGCGGTGCTGGTGCTCGGGCGCGCCTGAGCGCAGGACAACCGCGCGCGGCCGAGCTACGCCAGATCCGCCCCCAGCCCGCGCATCAATTCGACAAAACCGGGAAAGCTTGTGGCGATGAAGCTTGCATCGTCGATCTTCACCGGCTGCTCGCTGGCGAGGCCCATGACCAAGGCCGACATGGCGAGGCGATGATCCATGTGGGTGGTGACGAGGCCGCCGCCTGGCGCGCGGCCCCTGCCCGCAACAATGAGATCGTCGCCGTCGATGTCGACCTTGACGCCGTTGCTGCGCAATAGCGCGGCGGTACCGGCAAGCCGGTCCGATTCCTTGATCCGCAGCTCTTTGAGCCCGCGCATGATGGTCGTGCCTTCGGCGAACGCGGCAGCGACGGCCAGCACCGGATATTCGTCGATCATCGACGGCGCCCGCGACGCGGGGACCTCGACGCCGCGCAACGCGCCGCCGCGCACCCGCAGATCAGCGACCTCTTCGCCGCCCTCATTGCGCGAGCCGAGCCGCTCGATCGCGGCGCCCATCTCGGCAAGTGTCGCGATCAGCCCGGCCCGCAGCGGATTCAACATCACGCCCTCGAGGATTACCTCCGAGCCCGCAGTGATCGCCGCCGCGACCAGCGGGAACGCCGCCGATGAAGGGTCGGCCGGGACCACAACCGACTGCGGAACGAGCTCGGGCTGACCGGCAAGCGTAATGCGGCGGCCATGGGCGCCGTGCGGTTCGACTTGTACATTCGCGCCGAAATGCGCCAGCATCTTCTCGGTGTGATCGCGCGTCGCCTCGGCTTCGATGACCACCGTCTCGCCCGGGGCTGCGAGGCCCGCGAGCAGCACCGCCGACTTCAGCTGCGCCGACGCGACCGGCGGCTCGAACACGACGGGGATCGGTTCGCGTGCGCCGGCGAGCGTCAGCGGCAGACGGCCATCACTCGAGGTCAGCGTGCGCGCGCCGATCCGTTCCAGCGGCTCGAGCACGCGCCGCATCGGCCGCTTGCGCAGCGAAGCGTCGCCGTCGAAGGTGGCGGCGATCGGACAGCCGGCGACAGCGCCGAGCATCAGCCGGCAACCGGTGCCGGAATTGCCGAAATCAAGGGCGCTGGCGGGTTCGGCGAAGCCAGCAACGCCGACGCCACGCACGCGCCATTCTCCCGCGCCGCGGCGTTCGACCTGCGCGCCCAGCGCAGCCACCGCCTTAGCGGTATTGAGCACATCCTCGCCTTCGAGCAGACCGCTGATGCGGGTCTCGCCGACCGCAAGCGCGCCGAATATCAGCGCGCGATGCGAAATCGATTTGTCGCCCGGCACGCGGACACGGCCTTTCAGCGGGCCGGCGCGTCGGGCAGTTAGGGGAGTAAGATCGGTGTGCATGTTTGGCTGGCGCGCTCTCTATCACGAGCGCCGCGCCGCGTCACATCATCACGTTCACGCCAAGCCTTGTGTGCCAAGTCTTGTATGCCAAGCTTTGTCATGCCGACGCTTGGCTCTGCAGCGCGTCGTGCGCGGCGCGGCTGCGCACCGGCGCGCCGAGCTTGCGGGCGGCGCGGTGCCCTTCGAGCGTTGCCTCGTAGACCGTGCGCGGCGCGATCGCGCAGCCGATGGCTTCGACGCTGCGGCCGCGCTCGCGCAGCAAATGATGCAGGGCGTTCTCCGAGCTGCGCGCCGTCGCCATGACGATCGCATCGGCCCCGATCAGGCGCGACCGCGACGGCGCGTAAATATTGACGATGTCGACCTCGCTGCCGTTGATCCGTTTTACCGCGTGATCGGCGATGATCTCGACGTCGGCCTCGTAAAGATATGTCAGTATCCAATGCAGGTAGACTTCGGCGGCCGTTTCCATGCCGATCATCGGCCATCTGGTGAGAAGCCTGACCTTGGCCCCCAGCCTCGCCAATTTGACCGCGGTGAGCGGCGCGGCCACGTCGGCCATTTCATCGACCACCAGCACCTCGCCGGAAACCTTCACCTTGTCGAGCGCGACCTCGTCCCAGGTCACGCAATGGCCGGTCTCCCAACCCGGCAAGGGCTTGCCGGTCTGGCCTTGAAAACCATCGCGGCGATAACGCGCGCCGGAAGCGACCACGATGTGGTCGGGGCGCTCGCTCGCCAGCACGGCGTCGATATTTTCAGGCGTGACCGGGCTGCTGGTCCTGATGGTGGCGCCGTTGCCGATCGCCTGTTCGGCGAGCCAGGTGGCGATCGTTCCATATTGCTGACGGTTGGGTAACGCGCCATAGGCGCGAACGTGGCCGCCGACCTCAGGCTCGCGCTCGTAAACCACGACGGCGTTACCCTGCGCCACCGCCACGCGGGCATATTCGAGACCGGCCGGGCCGGCGCCGATCACCAGCGCCCGCTTGGGCGACGACACCTTGCGCATCGAACTTGCGCCCCACACCCTCTCGCGGCCGACCACCGGGTTATAGGCGCACTGCACGCGGCTGCCGCGGATCACCGCGCGCCAGCAGTAATTGGCGGCGACGCAGCGCCGGATATCATTGGCGCGGCCCTCCCTGACTTTGGTCATCCATTGCTCGTCGGCGATCATTTGCCGCGCCAGCAAGATGGCATCGGCATCGCCGGAGCCAAGGAGCTCGTCGGCAACGCCCGGATGACTGACGCGGCCCACCAAGAGTACCGGCTTCTTCGCCACGGTCTTGATGGCGCGCGTGTACTCGCGCTCCCAGCCTTGCTCGAAGGTCATCGGCGTATGAATCCAGGAGTGATGTACGCCCGCCGACACGCTCACATAGTCGATATCGAGCTCGCGTTCGAAATCGGCATGAATGCGCTTGATGTCCTCGATCTCGAGGTCACCCTCCCAGAACGACGTCGAGTTGATGCGATAGCCTAGAAACGGGCGATCGCCGATGCGCTTTCTGATCCGCCGCATCGCCTCGATCGAAAAGCGCAGCCGGTTTTCATACGAGCCGCCCCAGCGGTCGCTGCGGTGATTGTAGAAAGGCGACAGAAACTGCCAGGGCAGATAGCCGTGGGCGATGTGAAATTCGATGCCGTCAAGGCCGGCGGAAATGGCCCGGCGGGCGGCATCTTCGTAGCACTGCAAGATGTATTCGATCTCGTGCTCTTCGAGTTCCTTGGGCGTCGGACCACCGGGAATTTCGCCGGCGGGCACCTGACTAGGCGCCAGCATGTAGGGGTTATATTCGTCGGGGTCGCGCGCCGGGTCGGTCTTCAAAAACGGCGTCGGCGACCGCAGCCCCAGATGCAGAAGCTGCACCGCCAGCGCACAGCCATGCCGCTTGACCGCCCGCGCCACATTGGCGAGCCCCTCGAGCTGCGCGTCGTTCCACAGACCCGGGAAGCCGAGCGGCGTGTAAATCGTGTCCTTATTGATCAGATGGCCGCCGAGAATGATCATCCCCAGCCCGGTCTTGGCGCGCTCTTCGTAATAGGCGACGGCCTGCTCGGTGAAGATGCCCTCGTGCGGGCTGCGCACCCAGGTCGGGCAGACCGGCCCGAAGATCACGCGATTCGGCAGCGTGGTGTTTCTGATGCGCAACGGCGAGAACAAATGGCGATAAGAACCGGTGTCGGCCACGGTCACTTCCCCCCTGACGGTCTTTTGCTGATCAAGATAGCAGAACGGGCGCCCCGGCATCCGGCGCCTGCCCCGTTGCCGCGCCAAATCGCGATTGTGACAACCGCAATCCGCTATTGACAGGCGCAATACGACTAGCCAAGTGAAGCACCCAAATTAAAGGATTTCCGCCGTGGGCAAACCGGAACTTGGCACCAAGCGCGTCTGTCCCGAAACCGGACGCAAGTTCTACGATCTCAACAAGGATCCCGTGATCTCGCCCTATACCGGCAAGGTCGTACCCGTGGAGCTGCCGACGTCGCGCGCCCGCCCTGAGCCGGCGGCAGCCGCGCCGCGTCCCGCCGCCGCCGCTCCGGCCGAGGAAGTCGCGACGCCGGAGCCGCAGGAGGCCGAATTCGTCTCGCTCGAAGACGCCGACGCCGAGGCGCAGGGCTCCAAGGCTCCGGTCGAGACCAGCGAGCCCGACATCGAAGAAGAAGTCGAGATGGACGAGACCCTCGACGATGCTGCCTTCATCGAGGAGCAGGAAGAAGAAGATGCCGATGTCACCGACATCATCGGCGGCGACATCGAGAATGAGGAGGAAGGATAATCAGGAGCTCGGTCATTAGTAGTCAGTAATCAGAACAGAATTCGTACCCGTCCGCGCGGTCTGACTACTGACCACCGAGTACTGATGTCTGGAGGGGCCATAGCTCAGTTGGGAGAGCGCTTGAATGGCATTCAAGAGGTCGGGGGTTCGACTCCCCCTGGCTCCACCAAGTCAGTTTCCACGCGGCGGCAGTTTCCACTAAGCTTTAAGTCATCGGCCAACCAAAGTCGCTCGTCGGCTCCACGAAATCGGCAGGCTGGCCCCGCCGAGCGTGTGACAATGGAGCACCTCCTCCGCTAAAAGCGCCGTGGCCTCTTGACCCCGTTCCCGCTTGGCGACTAGCCTCAAAGGAGGGCGTGAGGGGTGGTCATGTGGGTCCGCGTGCGGCTCGCTGGCGCGTATCTGGCTGGAATGTGTTTAGCCGGCGCGTGTGCCGTATCGCTGAGCGCGTGCGCTGTCGTCGATCCGGTTGATTCGCGCTATGACACGATCAGCCGCAGCTTGGCCAAGGCGCGCAATGAGTTGATTTTCCTCAACATCGTCCGCGCCAGCCAGGATTACCCGCTGAGCTTCGTCACGGTCTCCAACGTCACGCCGACCATGACGAATACGTCGTCGCTGGGCCTGCCGAACTTCCTGGTTGGCCCCGGCTTCATCTCAGGCAACGCAAATTCTCTTTTTACCCCAGGACGCGACGTGGTTTTCGGCAACACCACCGCCTCGAATACCACCGCTGTCAGCTCGAACTTCAACGTGTCGACGCAGGAGACGAGCACCTTCTATCAAGGCTTCCTCAGGCCGATCGACCTGCAGACCTTGGATTACTTTATCCGCCAGGGCTATCCGCGCGAGCTGCTGTTTTGGCTGTTCACCGATTCGTTTCAGCTGAACGTTCACGGCAAGCTTCTCGGCTACCATTACGCGCCGCCGGATGATTTTGGCTGCAGCAGGGAGGATCCGAAACATCGATGTTTTGTCGATTGGGTTCGCGATGCCACCCTCTCCGGGCTGACGGTTGAGGAGAAGACCGTCCAGAAATCGGCCGCGTCTGGAGGACAGCCAAAGAGTGGGGAAACTCCCAGCAGCGGCAGTGGCAAACCGCAGACAACGATCTATGCCCGTTTCTGTTTCAATTTGGTCTTAGCGCAGCAGGCCGCCGCGCTGGTACCGCGCGCGGAGCTGCTCCGGAACAAGAGAGACGCGGACGTACACACCCTCGACCTCTACGGATCCGACGTGACCTGCGGTGAAAAGGGAAACTGGGATCCCCTGGCGCAGCAAGACAAGCCGCAGCCCGACATACTGCCGCTCACGTTCACCAGGACCGGAATCATCTTCTCGATCGTGCCGCGTTCGGCCTACGGCGTCTTCGAGTTTCTCGGCACACTGATGAAGATGCGGCGGGCGGAACTTGAGGCGCAAGCGGGCGGTCCGCCCTTGTTGATCCCCGCCTTCATCCCGCCCGAGCGGCAGTACGCGCTCGAGCCGCCGTCGCTGATCACCGTGCACGAAGACCCACAGCTGCTCCAGGTTCTGCGCAATCTCGGCGGCGATTGCTTTGTGCACACATGGTTCCGCGACGGCAGCTATTGCGTCCCGGAAGAGGCTGCGACGACGAAACGCATCTTCGCGCTATTGGCGCAGCTCATCGCCATCCAGACCGCCGCCGGCGATCTTTCGATCACGCCGATCGTCCGTGTTATTCAGTAGCCGAAAATCAGCGCCGCGGTCCGACCGCGGCGGACCGCTTGCGATCAGCTCAAAATGCGCTAGCCCCACAGCTGCTCGGTGGCGAGGTCGGCGCCTTGCCGCATCGCCTTGAACTTCTCCCAGACGACGGTGCGGTGCACCTCGGTGTTGTACAGCGCCTGCGAGGAGAAGCCGCAATCGGCGCCAGCGATGACGTTCTCGCGGCCGACCAGGCGGGCGAAGCGGATGATGCGCTCGGCGATCAGTTCGGGATGCTCGACAATGTTGCTGGCGTGGGTGACGACGCCGGGAACCAGGACTTTGCCTTCCGGCACCTTCACCTGCTCAAACAGGTGGTATTCGTGCTCGTGCCGCGGATTGGCTGCCTCGAAGCTGTAGGAGCCAGCGTCGATCTTGAGCACATAGTCGATGATGTCCTTGAGCGCCGCTTCGTAGATGCGCGGACCTTCATTGATGCCGTAGCAGGTGTGGAAACGCACATATTCGGCTGGAATGCCCTTGAGCGCGGTGTTGATCGCCTCGACGTAGATCTGGGCACGGCGCTTTTTTTGCGCGTCGTCGAGGCCGACCTCGTAGAAGATGTCGGGCAGGAACGGATCGTCGATCTGGACCAGAATGCCGGCATCGACGATGGCGCGGTATTCCTTGCTCATTTCCGCTGCCAGCGCGTGAAAATACTGCTCGTCCGATTTGTAGTATTCGTTCAGCCCTACCCCCGAAGGCGCCGTGGCGGGAAGGAAAACGTGCTCGTTGGCGACACCGGCCGCGGCGGCGGCGGCCTTGACGTTGTCGATGTCGATCTGCACCTGTTTTTCGCCGCGGTATTTGACCGGACCGACGCAGACCACCGGCGCCAGCGAGACGATCGCGCCGCCCATCATCGCCTGCTTGAAATACTGTTCGTAATATTCCGGAAAGGCGGCAACCTCCTGCTCAAACAATTTGAGCTTGATGTCCGGCCGCGATTCGAAGCCGTCGAGCCGCTCGCGCACATAGGTGAAAAAACCGGGCTTGGAGAATTCGCCGTCGGTGACGATGTCGATGCCGCAATCGACCTGCTCGCGCACCACGTCGGTGACCGCCGCACGCAGCGCCTGGTTATAGGCATTCTGGTCGTAGGACTGCCCGGAATATTTCGCCTTCATCACGTCCAGCAGCCGATGCGGCCGCGGCAGACTGCCGATATGCGTGGTCTGAATGCGGTCGGTATTTTGCTGCAGCTGCATGTCTTCTCTTCCGGCTCTTGCGGGCTTGCATCCCGCGGTTGTCGAGATCGTCGCGGCATACCTAGAATTAGAGCGCGGGACAATATGGCCACGCCCCAAAGCTGCCTTGTATGTTATGGTAAATAAGTGGGGTACGGGAGGCACTTGAGAATGCATCGACGGTGGATCGAGGGCGCATTGCTTGTCGGCCTCGCCGCGACAATTGCCGGACCAGCGTCGGCGCAACAGCGGCAGCAATCGGCACAGCCTTCCATCATAAGCGACGAGCCGGACGCGGCGCCGCCTGCCGCCGCACCGCCGGCGAAATCGACGCGTTCGCGCTCCGGCAAGCCCACGCCGGCGTTCGAGCACGATCCTGATCTCGATGCCCAGGATCAATTCGCGCCCTCGCAAGTCCTGCAACAGGTGCCGGACGCGGTGGCGATGCCGAGTAGCGGCGGTGGCGGTGGCCATGCCGGGGCGGCGGCGCGCGGCACTGACGCGGCGACCGAGCCCGGCGCCGTGGCCAAAGCGTCGCGGTCGGGCCAGCCGAACATTGTCGCCTGCAGCGGCGTGTTCGCCAGAGATTCAAGCCACGCCAAGCTGGCCTCGGCCTTCCAGTCGCGCAACGTCGCCTTCACCCAGGTCGACGCCAGCTCGGGCGCCAAGGTGATGGCAAGCGTGCTCTACGCCAAAGATCCGAAGCGGCGCTTGGAGGTGTGGTGGGCGAAACCGGCGAGCCGCAGCGATACACATCTTATCGTCATCAACGGCCAATCGGACTGGATCGCGCCCGGCGAGCTTCACCTCGGCCTGACGCTGGCGGAATTGGAAAAGCTCAACGGCAAGCCCTTCAAGCTCTCCGGATTCGATAAAGACCGTGTCGCGACATTGAGTGACTGGAACGGCGGGCAACTGGCGACGCTGGCGGGCGGCTGCAAGGTCGGCATCAGCCTGCGCGCCGACTCGAAGACCACGGCTTCGACGGTGAGCAGCCTGACAGCCGACCGCAGCTTCACCTCGTCCGATACGGCGCTGCGTGCCGCCAATCCGACAGTCAGCGAAATTCTTGTCGCCTATTGAAGTCGGCTGAGCTGGCCGTTCGTTGTCCGCCGGTTCCGATCGTTGGTTCGGCGCAACGATTCAACTAAATCTCGTCACACTTTTAGATCATCGCCGCGGCCGAGTTGCGGCGCTGGAACTTTGCTCCGGGTTCCGGCGGAAACTTAGACAATAGCCAACGGACAATTTCAGTTTCCCTTAAACGCGCACATGGGAGCCTCGCGGCGCGGGGTGGCGACTTCGTGAAAGGAGCGCTCCTATGGCAATCTGGAAATTAGGTGGTTTGGCTATTGCCGCTGTCATCGGCTCGGGCCTGCTCATCGGGCAGGCCTCGGCGATGCCGGCGAATGGCATGGCGACCGTCGCCGGCAAAGTTGGCGACGGCACTCAAGAGGTCCGGTGGGTTGGCGGCTGGCGTGGCGGTCTCGGCTGGCGTGGCGTCGGATGGCGCGGCGGCGGCTTAGGCCTCGGCTGGCGTGGCGCCGGATGGCGCGGCGGCGGTTGGGGCATGGGTTGGCGCGGCGGCTGGGCTGGTCGATGGGGCTGGAATCGCGGCCTCTATGCTTACGGCGGATCCGGCTGGCGTCGTGGGTTCTACGGCGGCGGCTATGGCGGCTACGTCGGCTGGCGGCGTCCGCTTTATGCGTATGGCGGACCGGGCTTGGGCTACAATCGTTGGGGCTGGCGTAGACCGCTCCTTGCGGCTGCCACAGTCGCCGCCGGCGTTGGCGTGGCCTCAACCGCGTGGGATTCCAATTGGTACGGCAACCAATGGGACAATTACGGCGGCGGTCAGGACTACGCCGGCAGTCCGGGCTTCGCCGGCGGTCCGTACTATGCTTATGCTTATGCCGGACAGGGATGGAATGGCTGGAACGGCGGCTGGAATCCCGGTTGGGGCTGGCGCCGGAACTACTGGTCGTGGTGATGCATCGCGTTTGATCAGCGTCACCATATTCTTATGAGACTTGAGACATTCTTATGAGACTTGAGACAAAGTTTTGAAAGCCTGGAGCAAGGCGCCGCCCGGATCATGCGCAAACCGATTCGGGCGCCCCTTGCCCCAACGCTGCAACTTTTTGAATTTGCGCGGCGGCCACGCCGCGCTTGGCAGCGTCACTTCGGTTTCTGCTTTGCCACCGGCGGCACAGTCTGCTGCTCGCGCATGGCCCGCACGTCACGCGCCATCTCCAGGCAGGTGATCAGCTCGGTATAGCTTGAATCTCCGCCCATCACCGATTCGTTGACACAATGCGTACGGTCGCTGGCGGAAAAGTTCGACCACTGCTTCACCAGCTCCTCGCGGATCTGCTGCTCGCTGTCTAGGCAATTCTTCTTCTCCTGCGCGATGGCGGGATCGCGAAACGTCACGCCGCCCTGCTGGGCGATGCCTTCGCAGACCTGCTCGACATTGAGATTGGGAACGCCGTCGCCGGCGGCGACCGGCACCAGGAGTTGCGCGCCGAGCGCCAAGACCTTAGGCAAAATCATGATCGGCTCCGTGTATGCTGGACGCGATTATAGCATTGCCGCCGCGTGGAACCAGCAAGCGCGATGCCACAGCGGCGGAAAAAACATTGACCGGGGCCGCCCCTCACCGCTAAGGCTGCCTCCCTGAGGTGAGGGACGTTTGCATGATCGTTGCACCGCTTGTCGGCGCCGCGCTGGTTGTTGCCGTCGCGACCGGTCCGTTAACCGGTCCGGCCGCCGACGCCAATCTGTCGGCCCAGCAGAAGATCGCGGCAACCGAACCGCTGGTGCGCTCGGCAACGGAGTGCATTGTGCGCGCCGTCATCGCCGATCCGCGCTATCGCGACGACAGCCGGACGCTCGGCGACTTGATCGTCGATTCGGTGCCGTCTTGTTTAACGCCGGTCCACGCCATGATCGACGCCTATGACCGCTATTACGGCGAGGGCAGCGGCGAAGCCTTTTTCATGGGGCCTTATCTCGACGTCCTGCCGAAAGCGGTGGTAGCGGGAGCGAAGAAGGCGGCGCAATAGCGCGTTTGCCTTCAACCGCGCCTTCCCGCCCACAGGATCAATCCTTCGGCTTCGGACCGATCACCGCGATCACGCGCATTTTGGTCGGGTCGACCAGCACCACCTGATCGTCAACCCTGGTAAATTTGTAGAGCTTGGCTTCCGGGTTGTTGGCGACAATGTCGTCCGGCAACGCGTAGAGCTCGATCATCGGCGGCACGTCAGCCCCGACGTGGGTGGCAAACCGGCTCGGCGCCACCTTGCTTTTGTCCTTGTGCACTTCCTGATAGATCGCACTCCGCTGCGCCAGCGTCAGTTCGAGTTTCGGCGCCACGCCTTGGGCGCTCACCGCTTCGTCGATATTGGATTGTGCGGCGCCGCGTTCAATGCCGGCGCCGATAAATGCCGACGCGGCGCACGCCAGAACCAGCACTGTCAGCGGGCGGGCGAGCGGCCGACGAGCTCCGGTGCTCTTCATGGCCTTCTCCATGTGCGCCGCGCGCTACCGATCGCGGAAGCGCGCGGCTCTTTGGTAGATGGTCCCGCTTGCGTCAGCGCGGGATTGCCTGGATCGCGATATTGGTGGCCGGGTCGATCACCAGAATGCGATCGGGTTCGTAGACGTAGCGGTAAAGCGGCAGCGCGGTGCCGGCGACAATCGGCGCCACTCCGCCGACCACGGGTGCGACGGCCGGCACGATCGGTTGCGTGGCCACGAGCGGCGGCGCCGCCGGCGCCACGACGTCATAAAGCGGCGGCCCTTGCATCAGCTCATCGTACGCCGCCGTTGCCGGCGGCATCGCAATCTGCTGCACCGTGGTTGTCCGGACGGTCGTTACACGATCGGCCGTTCGCGTTCGCGTGACGTGGTGCCTTACCACAGGAGTCGTGGTCCGCACGGTCTTGACCGTTTCCACGGTTTCCAGCGGCGCGGCGGTAACGAGCGGCGCCGGCTGCACCAACAAAACGCCTGACGGCGGCACCGCAACCGGAGCCTGCGCGATCACCGCGGGACCCGGGGCGGGCGTCACGATGGTTTCGACCGTCTGGGCGCTCGCGACCGACGACCCGGTTAAAACCGCACCGCCGAACGCGATAAACCAAAGACTGTTTCTCATCGGCAACTCCGTGCATTGTCGCTGCGGACCAACGATCCGAGCTTGGAACGAAACGCACGGATTTGTCTGGCGTTCCTGCCGTTAACTATCGACTGCGCTAGGCAGATAATTCCTGTTCCAGCGTCGCAAAAATGACGCCTATGCAACGCGTCGACGCCACACTTTCTGGCGCGGGCGTCCTCGATTGACCGGCTCAGTCGCGGCGTGCAGTCTGCGTGCGTCTCACGCAGCGCTGGTTCGGCGTTCGTGCATGATCGGCATGAGGCCGCGGCGGACCATATTCCGGTGAAAGCGAGCCTTTTTGGCAAGATCATGCTCAACCGAAAACGGATCAATTAATTCAATCTGAAGTGATCGATCCTAAAATTGCGCACTCGCACATATTCTGGTTCGCGCGGAGGGAGCAACATGCTTGGCATCGGCATCGGCGACTTGTTCCAATGGGAGCGCTTCGTCACCCCAACCGTTATCAAGGTATTTTACTGGCTGGCCGTGGTCATATCGGTCCTTTTGGGCCTTGCCGGCGCGGTGTCGTCGCTTGTCACCATGGCGTACAATCCGTTCGTCGGCATGATCTATCTGATCGCCAGCGTGCTCGGCATCTGCATGGGCGTGATCGTATCGCGCATCATCGCCGAATTCGTGTTGATCGTGTTCCGCATCAACGAGCATCTCGGCGCGATCAGGAATCAGGGATCAGGTTTCAGGGATCAGTAGACCAGCTATCAGCAATCAATGTTCAGTAAGTCAAGGTTTCGGAGACTAACTTCCGATTCTTCTGATCACTGATGACCGCCTGCCGGTTCCTGATTATGTCGCGAAGCGGAAGTGCATGACGTCGCCGTCCGCGACGACATAATCCTTGCCTTCGAGCCGCATCTTGCCGGCATCACGCGCGCCGGCTTCGCCGCCACAGGCGACATAATCGTCGTAAGCGATAGTCTCGGCGCGGATGAAGCCTTGCTCGAAATCACTGTGGATGACGCCGGCAGCCTGCGGCGCCTTGGCGCCTGCGGTCACGGTCCAGGCACGTGCTTCCTTGGGCCCGGCGGTGAAAAAGGTCACAAGGTGCAGGAGCGCGTAGCCGGCGCGAATAAGCCGATCGAGCCCGGCCTCTTCCAGGCCGACCGCGGCCAGGTATTCGCTCCGCTCGTCGCGCGACAGCACGGCAATTTCCGCTTCGATCTTGGCCGAAATGACGACGCTGGCCGCGCCCTCTTCTTTCGCGCGCGTCTCGACCTTGCGGGAAAATTCATTGCCGGCCGCTGCGGCGGCTTCGTCGACGTTGCAGACATAAAGCACCGGCAGCGCGGTCAGCAGACCGAGCATATGAAATGCGCGCTCCTCCTCGGGCTTGCGCTCAGTGAGGCGCGCCGGCTTGCCGTCGCGCAACAAGGCGAGCGCGCGATTGATCAAATCGAGCGCTTCCCTCGCCTCCTTGTCGCCGCCCTTGGCTTTTTTGCTTAAACCGTCGAGCCGGCGCTCCAGACTGTCGAGATCGGCGAGCATCAATTCGGTCTCGACCGTCTCGATGTCGGCGATCGGATCGATGCGGCCCTCGACATGAGTGACGTCGGTATCCTCGAAGCAGCGCACCACATGCGCGATGGCATCGACCTCGCGGATATTGGCGAGGAACTGGTTGCCGAGCCCCTCGCCTTTCGAGGCGCCGCGAACGAGGCCGGCGATGTCGACGAAGGTCAGCCGGGTCGGCACGATCGCCGCCGATTTGGCCAGCTTGGCCAGCGTATCGAGCCGTGGATCGGGCACCGCCACCTCGCCGACATTGGGCTCGATGGTGCAGAACGGATAGTTCGCCGCCTGCGCCGCCGCAGTTTGCGTCAACGCATTGAAGAGCGTCGACTTGCCGACATTCGGCAGGCCGACGATGCCGCATTTGAATCCCATGGAGGCTTATTTCACCTGGAAAGAGTGAAGTCCGTTTCGAGCTTGAAGGGATTTAGTATGATCAATCCCTCGACTCGTTGTTCGTGATTTCATATCCTCGCTCAAGAAAACGTCGCATCCCGCAGATGATGCCGAAGCGAGCAACATGCAATCCCACCAACCGTATCCGTGCCGATCTTGGATCTGCCAGGCCGTTTGGGTGATTTGGAAATCGTAAGGCGCCGTACAGAAGTCACTCAACGCGTATACGAAAAGACGCGCGTCATTTCTTGGCATCAGATCGCGCTTTTCGGTGACGACGCGATAACACTCGTTGAGGCTTTGCGGGCTTAGCACCAGCGTATGGCGACTGATGATCCGACTCAGAAAGTCCTTGGCGTGCTGCCGTTTTTCCGGCTCCTGCGGGTCGATTGTGTAGACGATGAGATTCGTATCGGCGAAGCAACTCATCTTCTCGCTCGGCATAAAGTGCCTCCCGCCCCCGCCAAACCTTGCTGATCCCCGGGTAGCCGGGGCCTTCGAAAAATTCCCTGAGCAGAGTCAGCTTGTCGGGCTGTTCCGCCGCGCACCGCTCTGCCAATAAGTCGGCGATGAAACGGGATAGGCTCTTGTCCTGTCGCGCGGCCTCGACCCGCGCCCGACGGGCAAGGTCGTCCGGGAGCGTGATGGTGACGTTCTTCATGACACGAATATCGCGTTTCCGTGTTTCCGTGTCAATGCGGACGATCTTTTTTGGCCGTCAGTCCAGTTCGTCCGCTGGACCGCTGTCGCCAAAGCCCTTGGCGAGCATGGCGAGGTGAACCTTGTTCTGAAAACTCGCATCCCGGCCGCGAACAAGCAGATCGACGCTGTCGGCAATGATGCCGATCAACGCATCGACCCATGGGCGTTCGCTCTTGGCAAAATCGCTGAGCACATAATGCTCGACCAGATCCTTGGCGCCCGGATGACCGACGCCGATCCGCACCCGACGGTAATCGTTGCCGATATGCGCGGTGATCGAGCGCAGGCCATTATGGCCGGCGATGCCGCCGCCGACCTTGACCCGCACCTTGCCGGGCGGCAGCTCGATCTCGTCGTGGAACACGGTGACGTCGGCCGGCGCGAGCTTGTAGAACTGCGCCGCCTCGGCGACGGCGCGGCCGGATTCGTTCATGAATGTCCCAGGAAGAAGCAGCAGCGCGCGCTCGCCGCCGAGCGGTCCTTCGCAGGCGACGCCGGCAAAGCGCCGGCGCCACGGCCCGATGCCGTGGCGCTCGGCGATGGCTTGCAGCGTCAGGAAGCCGACATTGTGGCGGGTGTCGACATAGCGTGCTCCCGGATTGCCGAGCCCCACCAGGAGCAGCATGAGCGTCGTCCAATGCGGGAGCGCAACCTCACTTCTTCTCGGCGGCGCCGGCGGCGGGCGCAGCACCCGCGGCGGCGCCAGGGGCAGCACCGGGCGCGCCCGGAGCGGCACCGGGAGCGCCGGTAGCCGCAGGACCGGCGGCCGCAGCGGCGGCCGCAGCGGCAGCGGCGGCGGCGGCAGCCTCGGCCGCGGCTTTCATTTCTTCCGCATAGCCCGACGGTGGCACCACCGTGACCAGCGTGATGTCGCGGGCGGCGACCACGCGCACGCCTTCCGGCAGCGTGATGTCGCTCAGGTGCTTGGAATAGTTGATGTCGAGCTCGCTGACATCGACTTCGATGCTGGTCGGAATGGCGTCGGCGCGGCAGCGCACTTCGATGGTGTGAGCGACGATCGACACCGTGCCGCCGCGCTTGACACCCGGCGACTGGTCGGCGTTCCTCACATGGATCGGGATATTGACGCGGATGGTGGCGCCCTCGCCGAGCCGCATGAAATCCACATGCAGCGGCAGGTCGCGGATGGCGTCGAGCTGGAAGTCGCGCGGAATGACGCGGTGCTTCACGCCGTCGATCTCGACGTCATGAATGGTGGTCAGAAAGTGCCCGGCATAGATCCGCTGCCGCAGGTCGTTATAGTCGAGCGAGATCGGCAGCGGCGGCTTGCCGTCGCCATAGATGATTCCCGGTACCCGGCCGGCGCGACGTTCTGCCCGGGCGGCCCCCTTGCCGCCTTGTGAACGCGGCACCGCCTTGATCAGATTGACGGTGGCCATGATTTATCCTCGTCGGTGTAGGCTTGACGTGTTGAAGCCTTAAGCATGTCTTTGGATCACCGCGGCAGCCTCCAGGGGTGCTGTGGGCTACGGTGGCGCGCTTATAGAGCATGATCCCGAAAAGTGGAAGCCGGTTTTCGGAAAAGATCATGCTTAAACAAAAGGCTGGAGCAGGATGGCGTTTCGAAGAAAAGCCATCGCGCTCGGGCGCCGATCCGTAAAAACAAGGAAGGCCGAAAACCGGCGTTAGTTACGCGAAATACCCGGTCGGAGGCGGCTCTGCGGCCGAAGTGCCGTGCGCTCCCCCTGCAGGTGGCGCCGACGATTGCGTAGCCGCATTGCCGCCGGCGAGCCTCGCTTCCAAGGCTGCAACCCGGGTCTTGAGCGTCTCGTTCTCCTCGCGGGCAAGCCGCGCCATGTCCTTGACCGCCTCGAACTCTTCGCGCTGGACCACGGCCAGCTCGCGAAGAATCCGCTCGGCCTGGGCGCGGAACACCGTCTCGAACTCGCGCCGCACGCCTTGCGCCACGCCGGCCGCATCGTTCATCAATCGCGCGACTTCATCGAAGAACCGGTTTGTCGTCTGGACCATGCTGGCCTCCGAAAACTAAATGGGCGCGTCCGCAGCGCGCTTGCTATCCCCCCACACAATGGCAATGGTGCGGCCCCATCGCAAGATGCGCCGCGCCGGAAACCGCGGCGCAGTTCGCGCACGTCCCGGAAAAGTGGGAACCGGTTTTCCGACCAGGGCATGCGCAAATCAAAGTGTCCAGAGCGCCTTCGGATTCGACCGAATCGGAATGTGCTTTAAAGCAAGGGCGCATTAAGCCCGCGTCGGAGCCCTCGATGCTCGTTCTGCCGGTCATACCCTTCCCCGCGATCAATCCGGTGCTGATCTCGATCGGGCCGTTCTCGATCCGCTGGTACGCGCTGGCCTACATCATCGGCATCATTGCCGGCTGGTTCTATGCGCGCGCCATCATCGCCTCGCAGCGACTGTGGGGCGGACCGGCGCCGATCACTGTAGGGGAGTTCGACGATTTCATTATTTGGATCACGCTTGGCATCATTGTCGGCGGCCGCATTGGCTATGTGCTGTTCTATAACCTTCCGCAATTCGCCGCACATCCGATCCAGATTTTCGAACTATGGAACGGCGGCATGTCATTTCACGGCGGCGTCTTCGGCTGCATCGTCGCCACCGTGCTGTTTGCGCTGCGCCGCGGCTTGCCGATGCTGTCGCTCGGCGATGTCACCACCGCCGTCTCGCCGATCGGCCTGTTCCTTGGCCGCATCGCCAATTTCATCAACGGCGAATTGTGGGGCCGGCCGACCGACGTGCCGTGGGCGATGGTGTTCCCCAATGGCGGACCGCTGCCGCGCCATCCGAGCCAGCTTTATGAGGCGATGCTCGAAGGCCTCGTGCTCCTGATCGTCCTTGGCGTCGTGGTCCGTCTCGGTGCGCTCAAGCGGCCGGGTCTTGTCACCGGCGCCTTCTTCCTCGGCTACGGCATCGCCCGCACGATTTGCGAATTCTTCCGCGAGCCCGACGCGCAGCTGCAAGAATTCACCAGAAACATGGGCGGGCTCACCATGGGGATGCTGCTGTGCATTCCGCTGATCGTGGCCGGCATCGGCCTCATCGCTTTGGCGCTTCGCCGTCAACCGATCGCAAAAAATGGCTGACGCACCCTCGCCGCTGGAAGCCGAAATCCGCCGCCTGATCGCCATCGCCGGACCGATGCCGCTGGCCGAATACATGCGGCTTTGTCTGACGCACCCGCAATACGGCTATTACATCAGCCACGATCCGATCGGCGCCGGCGGCGATTTCATCACCGCGCCGGAAATCAGCCAGATGTTCGGCGAACTCATCGGGCTGTGGATGGCCGCGGTCTGGCAGCAAATGGGCGCGCCGGAAAACGTCCGCATTGTCGAGCTCGGACCCGGCCGCGGCACTTTGATGATCGATGCGCTGCGCGCCGCCAAGACCGTACGCAGTTTCTACACCGCGATCGTGCTGCATATGGTGGAGATCAGTCCGAAGCTGCAGGCGGAGCAGCAGCGGCGGCTGCAAGGGCTCGGCGAGCCGGTGCTGTGGCATCCGGCGCTTACCGACATTCCCGGCGGGCCCGCCATCATCATCGCCAACGAATTCATCGATGCACTGCCGGCGCATCAGGCGGTCAAACAAGCCGACGGCTGGCACGAGCGCGTCGTCGAGGTCGCGCCCAGCGGCGAGCTTGCCATCGGCGCCGCCCGTGATCCGTTGCCGCATTTCGACGCCACGCTGCCGCGGGAATTGCGCCAAGCGCCCGAAGGCTCGATCTATGAATGGCGCTCCGACGCCATTGCGCTCGAGCTCGGGCGGCGCGCACGCGCCGACGGCGTCGCGCTCATTATCGACTATGGCCACGTGCGCCAGGGTCTCGGCCAGACCCTGCAAGCCGTCGCCGGCCATTCCTACACCGAGCCGCTGCGCGCGCCGGGCGAAGCCGATCTCACCGCCCATGTCGATTTCTCGACGCTGGCGAACAGCGCCGAAATCATCGGCGGGCGCATTCATGGTCCGCTGTCGCAGCGCGACTTCTTGCTGCGGCTCGGCATCGAAAGGCGCGCCGCCATGCTCAAGTCGCAGGCGCTCCCCGACAAGATTGGCGAGATCGACGGCGCGATGGCGCGGTTGACCGAAACCGGGCCGAAAGGCATGGGCGAGCTGTTCAAGGTGCTGGCGATCGCCGACCCGAAATTCGGCGTGCTGCCGGGGTTCGAAAAATAGCGGCACGTGCAGCGATGATGGTAGAGGCCGCGACGCTGACGCTCCCCGGAATCCGGCACGCTTTCTTCACGCGCGCAGGCGGCGTCTCGAGCGGCCTCTATGCCAGCCTCAATGGCGGCATCGGCTCGCGCGACGATGCCGGCCATGTCGCAGAAAATCGCGCGCGCATGGCTGCGGCGCTCAACGTCGCGCCGGATCGTTTGCTCACCGCCTACCAAATCCATTCGCCCCACGTCGTCGTCGCCGAGACGCCGTGGCCGATGCAGGCGCGGCCGCGCGCCGACGCCATCGTCACCCGCACCCCAGGCCTCGCGATCGGCGTCAGCACTGCCGATTGCGGCCCGATCCTGCTCGCCGATCCGGTGGCGCGGGTGGTCGGCGCGGCGCATGCCGGCTGGCGCGGCGCGCTCGCCGGCATCGTCGAGGCGACGATTGTGGCGATGGAGCAGCTCGGCGCCGAGCGCGGCCGCATCCGTGCCGCGCTCGGTCCGATGATCCGGCAGGACAACTACGAAGTCGGTCCCGATCTCATCACGCGCTTTGCCGACAAGGATAAAGGCTCCGAAAGTTTCTTCCGCCCGGCGGCGCGCGACGGCCATGCTTACTTCGATCTCGGCGGCTATATCGCCGCGCGGCTGAGCCGGGCCGGGCTCCGCGGGATCGAGGACCTGCAGCTCTGCACCTATGCCGAGCCGGCGCGGTTTTTCAGCTTCCGCCGCACGACGCATCGCGGCGAGGCGGACTACGGGCGGCACATCAACGCGATTGCTTTGGCGAATAGCGAATAGGGATTGGCCGGCTCCTTCCGTTCGCCATTCGCCATCCGCTTTGCCGGTGATTTACCAAGTGCGCAACAAGCACCCCCAAGCCAAAAAATCCTGCGGGGACAAGGCCCTGATTCATGTTGCCAGTCCCGCGAGTGGCTTGTATCAGGGCGTTGTTTTCGGCCGGAACCGACGGCGTCCAGGAGCGCGCAATGGCGGGCAACAACGGGGCCATCAAGCTCGTCGCCGGCAATTCCAACCCGGCGCTTGCAGAAGAGATCGGCGTCTATATCGGCACGCCGCTGACCAAGGCCGTGGTGCGCCGTTTCGCCGACATGGAGATCTTTGTCGAGATCCAGGAAAACGTCCGCGGCGCCGACGTTTTTGTCATTCAGTCGACGTCCTATCCGGCCAACGACCACCTGATGGAATTGCTGATCATCATCGACGCGCTGCGCCGCGCCTCGGCCCGGCGCATCACGGCGGTGATCCCGTATTACGGCTATGCCCGGCAGGACCGCAAACCCGGGCCGCGCACGCCGATCTCCGCCAAGCTCGTCGCCAACCTCATCACCCGCGCCGGCGTCGACCGGGTGCTGACGCTCGACCTGCATGCCGGGCAAATCCAGGGCTTCTTCGACATCCCGACCGACAATCTGTTCGCGTCGCCGGTCATGGTGCGTGACATCAAGCAGCGCTTCAATCTCGCCGACGTCATGGTGGTTTCGCCCGACGTCGGCGGCGTGGTGCGGGCCCGCGGGCTCGCCAAGCGTATCAATGCCCCGCTCGCCATCGTCGACAAAAGGCGCGAGCGGCCGGGCGAGTCGGAGGTGGCGAATGTCATCGGTGAAATCGACGGCCGCATCTGCCTTCTGGTCGACGACATTATGGATTCTGGCGGCACGCTACTGAACGCCGCCGATGCGCTGTTGGAGAAGGGCGCCAGCGCGGTCTATGGCTATATCACCCACGGCGTGCTCTCCAGCGGCGCCGTCGCCCGTATCAACAAGTCGAATCTTAAGGAGCTGGTGATCACCGATTCGATCCAGCCGACCGACGAGGTCAAAGCCTCCCCCAACATCCGCGTGCTGTCGATCGCGACGCTGATCGGCGAAGCCATCAGCCGCACTGCATCCGAGGAATCGGTCTCGAGCCTGTTTTTCGACTGACGGCCCCACTATGGCTTCGCTGCGTCATGGCCGGGCATAGCCGTTCGAAGAACGGCTACGGCCGAGCATGACGGCCGAGGGGCGAGTCAACTTGTCGCAGGCCGGCCTGTGGACTGTCATCGGCGCTGCATTGTGCGGAACCGGCAAATCACTTCATGACTGCCGACGGGGCTACCGACGGCCGACGTGAAACCTTCAGCAGCAAGGCTTAGGTCGAGGCTTTGGCCGAAGAATCGGGGCGTTTATAGTGTGCGCGCGGACTGATTCGCGCGGTTAAGTCAATCTGCCGGGGCCGGTTGCTCCTGCGGCAAATCGCGTCCCGTACGTCGGCTGTGCTCAGTGGCGTGCGCATTTCCACTTCAAACCGGCGCTGTGGAGGCCGCATGTCGATCATCGAACTCGCCCGCGACGCCAACGACAGTCCGCTCGACGTCGTCGAGCACATGGCGGCCGGCAACAGCTGGCCGTTCGAGCGTGCCGGCGAAGACGAGATCGCGATCGTCGTCACCGGCCGCTGGACCAATTATCAGGTCTCCTTCACCTGGATGGGCGAGATCGAGGCGTTGCATCTCGCTTGCGCCTTCGACATGCGGGTGCCTGAGCTGCGGCTGTCGGAAGTGCAGCAGCTCGTCGCCCTGATCAACGAGCAATTATGGATCGGGCATTTCGACGTCTGGATGCAGAACGGCGTCGTGATGTTCCGTCACGCGCTCCTGCTCGCCGGCGGCGTGTCGGCGTCCGGTCGACAGTGCGAGGCCGTGCTCGGCAGCGCGCTCGACGCCTGCGAGCGCTACTTCCCAGCATTCCAGTTCGTGGTCTGGGCCGGCAAATCGGCCCGCGAAGCCATGGACGCCGCGCTGTTCGAGACCGCCGGCCACGCCTAAAATGCGGCATGTCTTCTGCCGCTGACTCTCCAAGTTTGCACGATTTCACCGGCCTGATTGTGCTGGCCGGCGCCGGCAAGATGGGCGGCGCGTTGCTCGACGGCTGGCTGCGCGCCGGCCTCGATCCGGCCAAGGTCGCCGTCATCGAGCCGGCCCCGGCGCCGCAAATAACCGCGCTGGCCGCGCGGGGCTTGCGGCTTAATCCCCATCCGTCCGCCCTGACCGACGTTGCCGCCATCGTCGTCGCGGTGAAGCCGCAGACCGCGGACCAGGCCATGCCGGCGATCGCGCCGCTGGCCGGCGCCTCGACCGTCGTCGTCTCGATCATGGCCGGGCGGACGCTGCAATTCCTGTCGCACTCGCTGAAAAACGCCGGCGCCTTTGTCCGTGCCATGCCGAACACGCCGGCGTCGATCGGCCGCGGCATCACGGTGGCGGTGCCGCTGCGCATAACTGCAGCGCAGCGCGATCTGGCCCATCGCCTGCTCGCCGCAACCGGCACTGTCGAATGGGTCGAGGACGAGAGACTGATGGACGCAGTGACGGCGGTGTCCGGATCGGGACCGGCTTATATTTTCCTCCTGGCCGAAGCACTGGCGGAGGCCGGCGCCGCCGCCGGGCTGCCGCGCGAACTTGCCGACAAGCTCGCCCGCGAGACCGTGGCGGGTTCGGGCGAATTGCTGCACCGCTCGTCGCTCGATGCGGCCACCTTGCGCGAAAATGTCACGTCGCCCGGCGGCACCACCGCGGCGGCGCTCGGTGTGTTGATGGGCAATGACGGGCTGGCGCAACTCATGAAGAAAGCGATCGCCGCTGCGACGGAACGCTCGCGCAAGCTTAGTTGAATGGAGCATGATCTTTTCGGGACCCTGCTTCCACTTTGCGGATCACGCTCTCGATGACCTTGGAACCGCGCTGCCGGCGGCGTACATATGATGCGCTGGTCACGCGTCGATCAGTTGGTAAAGGAGTTTGGTCATGGCCCGCAGACCCGTCCAAAGGCCCGCGCGCAAGCCCGCCGCAAAATCCGAGCGCCCGGCAACGACCAATGGTCCTTCCGCCCCGAGCACCGATCGCGACAAGATCGTCGCCGCCCTGCTCGCGCTTTTGGCCGACAAGTCATTCGAGACAATCGGCCTTGCCGACATAGCCGCTCGCGCCGGCGTCTCGCTGGCGCAATTGCGCGACGAGTTCCCCTCGACCCTTGCCATCATCGCCGCCCACGTCAAGGCGACCGACCGCGCCGTGCTCGCCGAGGATACGAGCGACATGGCGGAGGAGCCGGAACGGGAGCGGCTGTTCGACGTGCTGATGCGCCGGCTCGAGATTCTGGCGGCGCACCGCGACGCCGTTCGCTCGCTGCTGCGCTCGGCGCGCCGCAATCCGCCGCTGGCGATGGCGCTCAACCGCCTGGCGGCTCGCTCGCAGCAATGGATGCTGACGGCCGCCGGCATCGGCGCCGCCGGCCCGCGCGGCATGATCCGCGCTCAAGGCCTCGCCGTGCTGTTCGCTTCGGTGCTGCGCACCTGGGTCAATGACGACGATCCCGGTCTGGCGCGGACCATGGCGGCGCTCGATCGGGCGCTCGGCCGCGGCCAGCGCTTTGTCGGCCTGATGGACGATCTGTGCGCCATTCCGGCGAGGCTGTGTCGGCTGCGCCCCCGGCGCCGCCGGCGGCGAGACGAGGATTCCGAGGAAACGGCCGCAGCCTGAAGTCTGCCGCTTCCCGCCAGCGCGCGACAGCGAAGTCCGAGCTAAATGCTGGCACCCAAAGGCATTTTGTGGCTAACGCGGCATTAATGTGGCGCGCAACGGAATAACCTGACTTCCCAAGAGGTTAGAATAACTAAAAAGAAGCGTTTTTTGGTTGAAATCGATTTTCGACGGCCGTAGATAGTTGCGTGTGCTACCAACGGACCGCCGGGTCGTATCGCGATGATCGTTTGTTCCTGCAATGTGTTGACCGACCACGACGTCCGCTCGGCGCTCTCCGGCGCGGAAGCGGCGCGGACCGCCGGTGAGGTCTATGGCTGCCTCGGCTGCAGCGCCCAATGCGGGCGGTGCGTCCGCACCATCCGCCGGATCATGGACGAAGCTTTGGCCACCGCCGACGCCACCTGCTGCCGGGCCAACGGTTCCTAGCCTTTCCACAATTTAAGACCTAACCGGATCGCGCGCCTTTGCGCATTCGCTTCCTAGGTTATAATCGTTATAATCTATGCGCGTGCACGATCAACGTGCGCCACATTGCAGGAGAGCACGAGCATGCGCGGCGAGCCCGGAGTCGTCGATTATCTCAACAAGGCGCTCCGGCACGAGCTGACGGCGATCAACCAATATTGGCTGCATTATCGACTGCTGGACAATTGGGGCTACAAGTCGCTGGCCAAGCAGTGGCGCAAGGAATCGATCGAGGAGATGGAGCACGCCGACAAGCTGGTCGAGCGCATCATCTTTCTCGACGGCTTTCCCAACATGCAGGTGCTCGATCCGCTGCACATCGGCCAGACCGTGAAGGAAGTGCTGGAATGCGACCTGCGTGCGGAGATGCACGCGCGCGCTTTGTACGAGGAAGCCGCCACCCATTGCCACGCGGTGAAGGATTACGTCTCGCGCGATTTGTTCGAGAAGCTGATGAGCGACGAGGAGCATCACATCGACTTCCTCGAAACCCAGCTCGACCTGGTCGCCAAGCTCGGCGCCGAGCTTTACGCCCAGCACCATATCGGCGAGCTCGACGACGATCATAAGGATTAAGCTGGCGGCGGCCAATTCTCCCGCCCCACCGGTTGGCGTTAACGAACACTTAACCAAGCCGCCCGGAATAAGCCCTTAATTGCAAGGTTTGCGTTGTTTTGACGGCGTGGCGTCGGCGCATCCATGGCGCCGTTGCAGATAAAATTACTAACAAACACGGTTAAGAGTTAAGGTTAAGAGGCGTTTAACAATTTCCTGACACCTTTCGCTTCGTTCAGCGACGCCTGGCCGCGCGCGCGGCCGTGCCGACAAAAGGACGAAGCAGATGGTCAGCGTAAAATCCTCGATCGCCGCCGCGGCGGCCATCGTCATCAGCGCGACGGCATATTTGATCACGCCAGCACACGCGGCCGACATGCCCATGCCGCAGCCTCAAGTCGTCTATCAGCCCGTGCCCTGCTGCGATACCGGCAGGTGGTACCTGCGCGGCGACGTCGGCGTCGGCGTGCAAACCTTCAGCTCGTTTGATCACTCGCAGACCAACTCAGTCTTCGTGTGGCCGCCGAGCTGGCAGATCGTCCAGAAAGACATTCAGGACACCGCGATCTTCGGCTTCGGCATCGGCTATGAATGGAACGCCTGGCTGCGGTTCGACGTGACCGGTGAATATCGCACCAAGGCGATGTTCAAGGCGACCGGCAGCTACACCGACTTCTGCCCCGCCACAGCCTTTGGCCCCGGTACTTGTTTCGACGTCAACACCGGCAACCTCTCGTCGGAAGTCTTCCTGGCCAACGCCTATGTCGATCTCGGCACCTGGTGGTGCATCACGCCGTTCATCGGAGCCGGCGTCGGCGGCGCCCGCAACCAGATCACCGGCGTGCAGGACAACGGCATCATCTCCAACGGCACGGTCGGGTTCGGCTACACGTTCAATGACAGCGCCCAGTGGAACCTGGCCTGGGATGTGCAGGCCGGTCTGACTTACAACGTTAACGACAACCTCAAGGTCGACCTGAGCTGGCGGTTTTTGGATCTCGGCTCGCCGCAGACTGCGGTCGTCCATTGTCAGAACACGAACTCTTGTCCGGGCGCGTTCTACACGCTGCGCGACATCACCTCGCAGGATTTCCGCGTCGGGCTGCGCTGGGTGTTCCCCGCCGGCGGCGGCTTCGGCTTCGGCTCGTTCGGGCAGTCGGTCTTTGCCGCGCAGCCGCAATACGCCCCGCAGCCGCAATACGTCCCGGTGCAACCGCAATACGCTCCGGTGCCGCCGCCGCAATACGTCCCGGCGCCGCCCCAGCAATACGGGCCCCAGC
>CAWDZD010000054.1:0-407777 GCA_963806465.1 uncultured Alphaproteobacteria bacterium
GAATATTCCAGTCGTTCGGTGCCGACTGGTTGATGCCCATGAGCTTGGTCATCGGCAGGTTGAACACGCTGAACGCGTAGGCCTGGCCGATACACAAATGGGCAGCATAGCGCCGCTGGCGGCACCATCCAGCGGCTGAATCCCGGTTTGGCGATCGTCCGGTTTCGGTCGAATAAACCCGAAAAGCCCCCCCGATGATTGCGCTTGCGCGACCGTCGTCATCGTCTCCCTCCTGGTCTTTATGTTTTTTTACGCGTTGTTGCTTGTTACGCGCTTTTTCTCTGTTACCGATTCCTGTTGTTCGCGTGTTCTTGGCGCTCCGCTTGCCTCAGTGCTGCGCCGCCTCAGTTTTTGTTGCGGCGAGTTGCTCAAGGGCCATGCGGGCAATCGGGTCTTGAGGCCGGCGCCGCCCGCCTCAAGATGCGCGAAGATTGCCGCGCGCATCCGCGGATCCCAGAACTTCCTCAGGTGTCGTTGGTGCCGGCCACGGCTTGTTCCTCGTTCTGACGGGCGAAGAACAGGCCGATTTGATTGGCCATGTAGACCAGTTTGTTGTCATGCGACGACATGAGCGGTTTCTTGAACCGGGTCTCGCTGTCTCTTTGATGCGCTGGGGATGAGTGAAGACCTCGAAGGCGTCGCCGCGCGCGATCCCGGTCAGGGTCATGCCGGCACGTGCGCGGCGCGCATCGCCAGCGAGGTCGGCGCGGAGACAGCGACCAGCATCGGGCAGCCAATACGGCTGCCTTCTGCACCATCTCGACCGAGACCCGGCTGGTAAGCAAGACGATGCCGCCGCCGCGCCTATGCCGTCGCGCGCCAGCGCGCCGGCGAGCTTGTCGAGCGCATTGTGCCGGCCGACGTCCTCGCGCACTGCGACGAGGCCCTTGGCGGGGTGCCAAAAGCCGCAGCGTGAACGGCCCGGGTCTGCCGTTGAGCCCTGGCGCCGGCCGAGCGACACAGCGCCGGAAGATCTCCGCCGCGCGAAAGTCGCGCCTCCGCACTTCGGCAGGGACGCACCGCTTCCTCGAGGCTTTCGATACCGCACAGTCCGCAGCCGGCCGGTCCGGCAAGATGCCGCCGCCGCGCGCTCCAGGCCACGGCGCGGTCGGCCAGCCCCATCCGCACCTCGATGCCGGCGCGTGTTCAACGATCTCGAGCGCCGGATCTCGCGGCGCCGGCAATCATACCCTCGGTGAGGCTGAAGCCAAGCGCGAAATCCTCCAGGTCTGCGGCGTCGCCATCATCACCGCGTAAGTGCCGCCGTCATAGGTGAACGCGACGGCGGTTTCCTCGGGGATGGTGCGCTGGTCGGCGGTGGCGCCGTCGGCGCCACATCGCGCGGTCGACCGCGACCGTCGGCTCGCGCATGCCGCTACTCCTCTCGGCGGCTTCGACCGTCGCGGCTATGCGGCGGCTCTTGCGCGCGAGCTCTTCATATTGCTCTGCCATTCCGTCGGGCCGTTGGAGGGCGACACCTGCACCGCGGTCACCTTGTATTCGGGGCAGTTGGTGGCCCAGTCGGAAAATTCTGTGGTGACCACATTGGCCTGCGTGCCCGGGTGGTGGAAGGTCGTGTAGACGACGCCCGGCGAGACCCGCTCGTGATCAGCACACGGAACGAGGTCTCGCCTGCCCGGCTGGCGAGCTTCACCCAGTCGCCATCGGGGATGCCGCGCTAGTCGGCGTCGTGGGGGTGGATTTCCAGCCGGTCTTCCGGGTGCCAGACGACATTTTCCGTCCGCCGGGTCTGCGCCCCGACATTATACTGGCTGAGGATGCGGCCGGTGGTGAGCAGGAGCGGAAAGCGCGGCCCGGTCTTCTCGTCGGTCGCGATGTATTCGGTGATGACGAACTTTCCCTTGCCGCGGACGAAGCCGCCGATATGCATCACCGGCGTCCCTTCCGGCGCCTTTTCATTGCACGGCCACTGTACCGAGCCGAGCTTGTCGAGCTTGTCGAAGGAGACGCCGGCGAAGGTCGGCGTCAGGTGCGCGATCTCATCCATGATCTGCGAGGGATGGTCGTAGTGCATCGGATAGCCCATGGCCTCGCTGATCAGGCAGGTGATTTCCCAATCTTCGTAGCCATTCTTCGGCGCCATGACTTTGCGCACCAGCTGGATGCGCCGCTCGGCGTTGATGAACGTGCCGTTCTTTTCCAGGAACGTCGAGCCTGGCAGGAAGACGTGCGCGTAATTCGCCGTCTCGTTGAGGAACAGGTCCTGCACGACGACGCACTCCATCGCCGCGAGACCGGCGGCGACGTGATGGGTGTCCGGGTCGGATTGCAGGATGTCTTCGCCCTGCACGTACAGGCCCTTGAACGAGCCATCGACCGCGGCGTCCAGCATGTTCGGGATGCGTAGCCCCGGCTCGCTGTCGAGCGGTTTGTGCCACAGCGCCTCGAACATGGCGCGGGTCGCATCGTTGGCGATGTGCCGATAGCCTGACAGCTCGTGCGGGAACGAGCCCATATCGCACGAACCCTGCACGTTGTTCTGGCCGCGCAGCGGATTCACGCCGACGCCCGGCCGGCCGATATTGCCGGTGGCCATGGCGAGATTGGCGATCGCCATCACGGTGGTCGAGCCTTGGCTGTGTTCGGTGACGCCGAGGCCGTAATAGATCGCGCCGTTGCCGCCGGTGGCAAAGAGCCGCGCGGCGCCGCGGATTTGCTCCGCCGGCACCCCGGAAAGCTTCGCCACTTCTTCCGGACTGTTGCGCGGTTCGGAGACGAACGCCGCCCAATCGCTGAACTCGTCCCAATTGCAGCGCTCGCGCACGAATTTCTCGTTGACCAGGCCTTCGGTCACGATGACGTGCGCCAGTGCCGAGAGGATCGCGACATTAGTGCCGGGGAGGAGCGGCAGATGATAGGACGCCTCAACGTGCGGCGTCCGCACCAGATCGATGCGCCGCGGATCGATCACGATCAGCTTGGCGCCGGCCCGCAGCCGCTTCTTCATCCGCGACGCGAACACCGGATGGGCGTCGGTCGGATTGGCGCCGATCACAATCATGACGTCGGTATGTTCGACCGAATCGAAGTCCTGCGTGCCGGCCGACGTTCCAAATGTCGTGCTCAAGCCGTAGCCGGTCGGCGAGTGGCAGACGCGCGCGCAGGTGTCGACATTGTTATTGCCGAAGGTCGCGCGCACCAGTTTCTGCACCAGGAAGGTTTCCTCGTCGGTGCAACGTGACGAGGTGATGCCGCCGATCGAGCCGCGGCCATATTGCGCCTGGATGCGCTTGAACTCGGACGCGGTATGGCCGATCGCCTCTTCCCAGGACACTTCGCGCCACGGATCGCTGATCTTGGCGCGAATCATCGGCTTGAGGATGCGCTCGCGGTGATTGGCGTAGCCCCAGGCGAAGCGGCCCTTGACGCAGGAGTGGCCGCGATTGGCCTTGCCGTCCTTGTACGGCACCATGCGGACCACTTCGTCGCCGCGCATTTCCGCCTTGAACGAGCAACCGACGCCGCAATAGGCGCAGGTCGTCACTACCGAATGCTCAGGTGTGCCGATCTCGATAACGGACTTCTCGTTGAGGGTCGCGGTCGGGCAGGCCTGTATGCAGGCGCCGCAGGACACGCATTCGGAGCTGAAGAACGGCTCCTGCATTCCGGGCGACACCACCGAACCGAAACCGCGTCCGGCAATAGTCAGCGCGAAGGTGCCTTGCACTTCCTCGCATGCGCGCACGCAGCGTGAGCAGACGATGCACTTGCCTGGTCGTAGGTGAAATACGGATTGGATTCGTCGAGCCCCGGATTGGGATGTTTGGCGCCGTCATAGCCGTAGCGCACCTCGCGCAGGCCAACCGCGCCGGCCATGTCCTGCAGCTCGCAATCGCCGTTGGCCGAGCAGGTCAGGCAGTCGAGCGGATGGTCGGAGATGTAAAGCTCCATCACGCCCTTGCGCAGCCTCTTCAGCCGGTCGGTATGGGTGTGCACCACCATGCCGGCGGCAACCGGCGTCGTGCAGGAAGCCGGCGTGCCCAGCCGGCCCTCGATCTCGACCAGGCAGAGCCGGCACGAGCCGAACGCGTCCAGCATGTCGGTGGCGCAGAGCTTGGGAATCTTGGTGCCGAGCTCCATCGCCGCGCGCATGATCGAGGTGCCCTCCGGCACGGTGATCGCGGCGCCGTCGATGGTCAGCGTGACGGTTTTCTCCGTCGTAGCGCGGGGGGTGCCATAGTCGATCTCTTGGACGAGCGACATGACCGTCTCCTTCATTCGGCGGCTTGCAGGCGCGGCTGCGCGCCGAAGTCTTCGGGGAAATGGGTGAGCGCGCTCATCACCGGATATGGCGTGAAGCCGCCGAGCGCGCAGAGCGAACCGAACTTCATGGTGTTACACAAATCCGTCAGCACTTCGATATTGGCGGCGCGATTGTCGTTCTTGATGATGCGATCGACCACCTCGACGCCGCGCGCCGAGCCGATGCGGCAGGGCGTGCACTTGCCGCAGGATTCGATGGCGCAGAATTCGAGCGCAAAGCGCGCTTGCTTGGCCATGTCGACGGTATCGTCGAATACCACGATGCCGCCGTGGCCGATCAGGCCGTCGCGGGCGGTGAAGGCTTCATAGTCGAACGGCGTGTCGAACAGTGCGCGCGGGAAATAGGCGCCGAGCGGGCCGCCGACTTGCACGGCGCGGACCGGGCGGCCGGAGTTCGTGCCGCCGCCGATCTCGTCGACCAGTTCGCCGAGCGTAATGCCGAACGCGGTCTCGAACAGGCCGCCACGCTTGACGTTGCCGGCTAACTGGATCGGCATGGTGCCGCGCGATCTACCCATGCCGAAGTCGCGATAGAAAGCTGCGCCCTTGTCGAGGATGATCGGCACCGACGCAAACGACAGCACGTTGTTGATCACGGTCGGACGCCCGAACAGGCCCTTATGCGCCGGCAGCGGCGGCTTGGCGCGCACCTGGCCGCGCTTGCCTTCGAGGCTGTCGAGCAGCGACGTCTCCTCGCCGCAGACATAGGCGCCGGCACCAACCCGTACTTCCATGTCGAATGCAAACGACGAACCGCCGACGCTATTGCCGAGAAGCCCGCCCTTGCGCGCCGCAACAATGGCCGCTTCCATCGCCGCAACCGCGTGCGGATATTCGGAGCGGATATAGACGTAGCCCTTGGTTGCGCCGGTCGCGATCCCGGCGATCGCCATGCCCTCGATCAGGACGAAGGGATCGCCTTCCATGATCATGCGGTCGGCGAAGGTGCCGCTGTCGCCCTCGTCGGCATTGCAGACGATGTATTTCTGTTCGGCCTTGGTCTGCGCCACGGTGCGCCACTTGATGCCGGTCGGGAAGCCGGCGCCACCGCGGCCGCGAAGCCCCGACTGCACGACTTGTTCGATGATCGCATCGGCGGCGAGCGACAGCGCCCGGTCCAGGCCTTTGCCGCCGTCATGGGCGCGATAATCCGCGAGCGAGCGCGGATCGACGATGCCGCAGCGGGCGAAGGTCAGGCGAGTTTGCCGTTTGAGCCAGGGAATGTCTTCGGTGAGGCCGAGCTGCAGCTTGTGCCCGCCATCGACCCGGAGCGCGGCGACCAGGCTTTCGGCGTCATGGGGCGCGACGGGACCGTAGGCTACACGGCCCGCCGGCGTCTCGACCTCGACCATCGGTTCGAGCCAGTAGAGCCCACGCGAGCCGGTGCGCACGATCTCGATCGCGACCTTCTGCCGCGCCGCCGCGGCGCCGATCGCGCTCGCGACCTGCCCGGCGCCGACCGCCAAGGCCGCGGCATCGATCGGGATCGTGAGGCGCAGCGTCATTGCTGGGTCTCCGCCAGCAGGCCGTCGAGACGGGCCTGGTCGAGCCGGCCGATCACGCGGCCGTCGAGCATCGCCGAAGGCGCGACCGCGCACAAACCGAGGCAATAGACTGCCTCTAAGGTAACGCTGCCGTCCGGGGCGGTGGTTCCAATCGGCACGCCAAGCCGGGCCTCGGCATGCGCCGCAAGCGGGTCGCCGCCGGCTGCCTGGCAGGCCTCGGCGCGGCACATTTTGAGCACATGCCGCCCGGCCGGAGCGCGGCGGAAGTCGTGGTAGAAGGTGATCACGCCGTGCACCTCGGCGCGGGTGATGTTCAAGGCCTCGGCAATCAGCGGTTCCGCGGCTTCGTCAATATAGCCGAACTCCTCCTGCAAGGCGTGCAGCATCGGCAGCAGCGGACCTTCGCGATCAAGGCAGCTTCGCATACACGCAAGCGCAATGTCCTTGTCCCAGGGAACTGATTTATTCGAAGAAACTTGGCCTTGTTTCACGGACATCGGGGGTTGCCGTTCGTCGCCAGCGCCATTTTGCGGATCATGCGCCTGAAGTATGTATTCTATAGTAATTACAAAAGGCTGTCGCACCAAATTGAATATCGTCCCAGCGATCTTTTTGCACTGCGTCAGGGCCGCTCGGCATTACGTGTGGTTGCTGGTCGGTGGGGGCGCTCGCCCATCGCAACGACGGAAAAGCCGCAAAAACGCGCGAGCCTGACGTCACCACGATAAAAGCAAGAGCATGCTCTAAAAAGCCGCTCGGCTGAACAATTCCTGGCCTTGACAGCCTTGCCGCCACACAAGGAAAATTCCCCCGATCTGCCCAATTTCACGACGGGTGGGCGAAGGGGCGGGCGCTATGGCCACCGCAATTCGCGATATCACTGGCGGCGAATTGAGCCTGTTCGGCGATATCGTCGCGCGTCTTGAACGTCTCGGCCCCGAGGGCGACGCGCGTTCGGTCATCTTTTTGGATGTGATGCGGCTCTTACGCGGCGATTTCGGCGCCTCCTACGTTTGGGATGCGCGGAAAAACCGCTTCGACGAGGCGGTGAACTTCAACATGACGCCGAGCAACCTGCGTCGCTACGAGGAGTGGTATCAGTTCCGCGATCCGATGACATTCGAGCTGCGCGCGCGCCGGCGCGCGACGCTGGTCGACGAGGTCATCCCGCGCCGCAAGCTCATCCGCACCGAATTCTACAATGACTTTCTGGCGCGCGACGGCCTGCACCACGGCGTCAACATGTTCATCTTCGACGGCGATCGCGACCTCGGCGACCTGCGGATCTGGCGGGCGAGAGGCCGTCCGGATTTCTGCGAGCGCGATCTCGACCTGCTCGATGCGCTCGAGCCGCATCTCCGCCGGGCGCTGTTGCGCTGCGAGCGCTGCGAGCGGCTGACGCCGCGCGAGCGCGAGGTCGCCGCGCTCGTGGCGCGCGGCTGCACCGACCGCGACATCGCCCGTATCCTTTGCATCGGCTTCGGCACCGTCCGCACTCACATCACCAACGCGATGAGCAAGAACGGTTGCTCCAACCGCGCCGAGCTCGCGGCGGCGTTTGCGCGGCAGTCGTAACCCGCGCGTGGATCCCTCCACCCTAGTGGGGGTGGGGAAGCCTTGCCGGCCGCTGGCGAGCCGCTCCGCATTTATGCTGATGCCCTCACGCCAAGGCCGCGCGATACACTGCTGCAATTGCGGACAAGGCGGCGTCCGTCAAAGTGGATGGTCATGCGGAAGCTTCACGACCTTGGAGTGGCCGAGGCGGCGAACGCGATCCGCACCGGCGAAACCACAGCCGAGGCGCTGGCCGACGCGCTGCTGGCGCGCGCCGCGTCCCACGCCAATCTCAACGCCTTCATCGCGCTTGACGCCGAGCGCGTCCGCGCCGCCGCCCGCGAAGCCGACCGGCAACGCTCATCCGGCGCGACCCTCGGCAAGCTCCACGGCGTGCCGCTGGCGCTCAAGGACAATCTCGACACCGCCGAATACGCGACCACCGGCGGCACGCCCGGGCTTGCCGGCAATCGGCCAAAGCGCAATGCCGTGGTTGTCGAGGCGTTGCTCGGCGCCGGCGCCATCACGCTCGGCAAAGCCAACCTGCACGAGCTTGCCTACGGCATCACCAACAACAACGCCGCCCACGGTCCGGCGCGCAATCCGTACGCCCCGGATCGGATTCCAGGCGCATCGAGCGGCGGCACCGGCGTCGCGGTCGCCGCGCGCATCGCGCCCGGCGGCATCGGCTCCGACACCGGCGGATCGGTCCGCATCCCGGCGGCGCTATGCGGCATCGTCGGTCTTCGCCCGACCACCGGGCGCTGGTCGCAGGCCGGCATCGTGCCGATCTCGCATACCCGCGACACCGCCGGCCCGATGACGCGCAGCGTTGCCGATTGCGTGTTGCTCGACGGCGTCGTGACCGGCGGACCGACCGAGGTTGCGCCGACGGCGCTCAAGGGTGTGCGCATCGGCGTGCCGCGCAAATATTTCTGGGAGAATTTGGAACCCGAGCTCGCGCAAATCTGCGAGAGCGCGTTGCTGCGTCTCACCGATGCCGGCGCCGCCTTGAACGATGTCGATATGAGCGAAGAAGCCGCCATCGACGGCGAGGCCGGCTTCCCGATCGCGCTCTACGAAACCGTCACCGACCTCAACAAATATCTGGCCGAGCACGGGACCGGCATGGATTACGCGGCCCTCGTCGCCAAGGTGGCGAGCCCGGACGTCAAGGGTATCCTGCAAAGCCTCATCGGCGCCGGCGCCGTACCGGTAGGGGTCTACCGCAAAGCATTGCAGCAGCGATCGGTGATGCAAGACACCTATCGCCGCCATTTCGGCGAGCACGGTATCGCCGCCATCATCTTTCCGACGACGCCGGCGCCGGCGGCGAAAATCGGCGAGGATGAGACCTTCATGCTCAACGGCAAGGCGATGCCGACCTTCGCGACCTTCATCCGCAATACCAGTCCCGGCAGTGTCGGCGGCATCCCGGGCATCAGTCTGCCGGTCGGGATCACCAAGGCCGGCTTGCCGGTCGGCATGGAGCTGTCCGGTCCGCCGCTGAGCGATCATCAGCTTCTCGCCATCGCCGCCGCGATCGAACCGTTATTGCCCAAGCTACCCGCGCCGCCGGAACGCGCTTAACCTCTCAGTTTAAGACTGCGAACAGGAGGAAGACTTCAATGATCGTGCACAAGCAAGGACCGACGCGGCGCGCGCTACTCGGCGGCGCCGCCGCCGGCGCTGCGTCCGGCGCCATGCCCGGGCTTATCCGCCCCGCCACCGCTGCGGGCGATTTCAAGATCGGGCTGTTCATCGCGCTCAGCGGCCCGGCCTCGTTGTTCGGCCCGACGCAGAAGGCCTGCGCTGAACTCGCCACCGAGGAAATCAACAAGGCCGGCGGCGTTCTCGGCCGGCAGATCAAGCTGATCCCGACCGACGCCGGCGGACCGCCGGCCGAGTCGACCAAATCGGCGATCCGCCTCATGCTGGAAGAGAATGTCGACATGTTCGTCGGCTCCCATGACAGCGCGACCCGCGAGGCTCTGGTCGCCACCATCAAGGGTAAAGTGCCCTACATCTACACGCCGGTGTACGAAGGCAGCGAGTGCGCCTTCAACACCTACGTGATCGCCGACACGCCGGAACAGCAAATCCGGCCGTCGGTCGCCTACATGATGAAGGATCGCGGCGCCAAGAGCGTGTATCTGATCGGTGACGACTATGTCTGGCCGCGCAAGTGCAACGAGCACGCCAAGAAATACGTAGCCGACAACGGCGGCAGCATTGTCGCCGAGGAATATGTGCCGTTCGGCGCGCCGAACAAATTCGAGGAGATCGTTACCCGGATCAAATCGGCCAAGCCCGATATGGTTCTGATCACGCTGGTCGGCGCCGACAACGTCAACTTCAACCGCACCTTCGCCGGCTTCGGCCTCGACAAGGACATCGCCCGGCTGTCGCTGTTGTTGGAAGAGAACACGCTGCTTGGCATCGGCCCCGAGAGCAGCAACAACCTGTTCTCCTCGATGTCCTACTATGCCAACGCGCCCGGCGAAGCCAACAAGAAGTTCAAGGAGGCGTATTTCGCCAAGTTCGGCGACAAGGCGCCGCAACTCGGGCTGATCGGCGCCGACTGCTACGGCGGTATCTATTGCGCGCAGGCGCTCGCTACCAAGGCCGGCGGCACCGACGCGAAAAAGTGCATGGCGGCTTCCGAGGGCTTAAGCTTCCCGACCGCGGCAGGGCCGGTGACCATGCGCGGGCGTCACGTTGACAAGACCATGTTCCTCGCCACCTGCAAGGGCACCGAATTCGACATCATCAAGACCTTTGCGGACGTGAAGAGCGGCGACGAGTGCAAGGCTTGATGCAAGCCGGATACGACCACGTTGACTCGTCATTGCGAGGAGCGAAAGCGACGAAGCAATCCAGTCCCTCTCTCCAGGTTCTGGATCGCTTGGCTTCGCTCGCAATGACGATTTGGTCGGTCCAACCTAAAATCCTCGCGCGCTGAAGGACGTCGAGATGGATCCGCTGATCGTCACCCAGGCGATCAACGTGCTGTACGGAGTCTCGACGCTTGCGGTGCTCGCGCTGGGGCTCGCCGTGATCTTCGGCCTGCTCGGCGTGCTCAATATCGCCCATGGCGAATTCGTCATGATCGGCGCCTATTGCGCTTACCTCGCGCAGGCCGGCGGCTGGCCCTATCTCGCCGCCGTGCCTTTGACGCTCGCGGTGTGCGCGATACTCGGCGTCGCGGTCGAATGGATCATGATCCGTCCGCTGTACCGCCGGCCGTTCGACACGCTGGTGGCGACCTGGGGCTTGAGCCTGCTATTGCGCAAGATCGCCGAGGCGATGTTCGGTCTCGGCTTTCGCAGCGTCAGCATCCCGCTGCCGGGAACGGTCAAGCTCCTCGGCACCGAATATCCGATCTATCGCCTGTTCTTGATCGCGATCTCGCTCGCGGTCGTTGCCGCGCTGGCGGTGTGGTATGGGCGCAGCCGCACCGGCAGCCGCATCCGCGCCATGGTCAGCAATCCGGAGTTGGCGCAAGCGCAGGGCATTTCGGTGCGTCGGCTCGCGGCGGGCACATTTGTCGTCGGCACCTGCCTCGCCGGGCTCGGCGGCGTCATGGTGGCGCCGCTCGTGCCGGTGCAGCCCTTCATGGGGCTGGATTATGTGCTCAAGACTTTTTTTGTTCTGATCGTCGGCGGGCTCGGCAGCGTGTCCGGGCTGTTGTCCGGGGCGGTCGCCATCGGCGGCGTCGACAGCGTGATCTCGGCTGCGACCAATGCCGCCAATGGCTATTTCGCAGTCTTGGGGCTGTCGATCTTGTTTCTCTGGTTGAGGCCGCGAGGGATCGTTGCGCGCGGCTAGCATTGTCGTTCTCATCGCCATCGTGCTGCCGTTCGTGCTCGGGCAGTTCTGGGCTTATCAGCTCGGCCTTTACGCGCTCTACGCCGCAGCCGCGATCGGTGTCGGCTTGTGCTGGGGCCAGGCCGGATTCCTGCCGCTCGGTCAGGCGCTGTTCTTCGGCCTCGCGGCCTATCTGTCGGGCCTCGCCTTCATCGCGTTGGCCGACATGCCGATCGTCGCCGTTCTGGTGGTGCCGTTGGCGGCTTTGGCTTCCGGATTGCTGGCTTACGCGATCGGCTTTGTGGTGTTCCGGCGCTCGGGCGAGAGCGGCGCCTATTTCTCGATGATCACGCTGGCGCTGGCGCTGCTCGCCTTTCAGATCGCGACCAGCTGGAATTCGGTGACCGGTGGTTTCAACGGGCTCAAAGGAATTCCGGGGCTTCCGGGCTTGGACGATATCTCCGACGTCTATTATGTTTCGACCGCGATCTTGTTGGCGATCCTGGCGCTGGCCGGCTGGCTTTACGCCGCGCCGATCGGTGTGCTCTGGCGGGCGCTGGCGCAGAACGAGCGCCGCCTGAAGCTGTTCGGGTTCGATACCGACCAGCTCAAGTCGGTGGCGTTTGGCGCCGCCGGGTTCATGGCCGGCATCGGCGGCGCGATCTACGCGCCGCAACAGGGCATCGTGACGCCGCAGGTCGTCGGCTTTGGCCTCTCAGCCGAGCTCGTGATCTGGGCCGCGGTCGGCGGCCGCGCGAGTTTGTTCGGACCCGTCATCGGCACCTTGTTGGTCGGCTCGCTGACCGCGCAGCTTCGCGACACGCTGCCCTTCTGGGAAGTTCTGATGGCGCTGTTCTTCATTGCCATCGTACTGGTCTTTCCCCGCGGCATTGCCGGCCTGCCCGCGCCGTTGTTGCGGCGGTTGGCGAGAGAGCGGCCGAGCAAAGCGTCGATCGTCGCGCCCGGCGATCCGGCGGCGCGGCCGCCAGTCACCCTCGCACTCGACGGCGTCAGCGTCCACGTCGGTGAAGTCACGATCCTCGACAAGCTCTCGGTTGACTTCGATCAGGCCGGCATCTTCTGCGTCATCGGCCCTAACGGCGCCGGCAAGACCTCGATGTTCAACGTGGTCAGCGGCGAGCTCGCTGCGGCATCCGGCGCGATCGGTCTCGGCGGCGCGGCCATCGCCGGACTTCCACCCAATCGCGTCAGCGGTCTAGGCGTCGCGCGCAAACTGCAAATTCCAAGCGTGTTTCCCGATCTCTCGATCGCTGACAACCTGGCGATCGCGTTGTGGAGCGGTCGCGCCGGCAAGCTCGCGTTGCTCGATCCGCGGCTTCGCCGCTGGACCAGCCCGATGCTCAAGGAGCTGCAGGCACGCTATGCCTTCCTGGCCTCGGGTGCGCGCAAAGCGGCGGAGCTGTCGCACGGCGAGCAGCAAATCCTCGAACTGGCGATGGCGCTTCTGACCGAGCCGCGCGTGCTGTTGCTCGACGAGCCGTGCGCCGGCCTGTCGCCCGAGGAAACCGCGGCGGTAATGGAGATCGTGCGCTGGGCGGCGGCGCGGCTCGGCGGCGCCATCATCATCATCGAGCACGACATGAGCCTGGTGAAGGAGTTGGCGCAGGTGGTCTACGTGCTGCATAACGGCGCGCTTCTGGCCAAGGGCAGCGTCGCCGCGATCCAGGCTGATCCGGCGGTGCGCGCCGTTTATGTCGGGGGCGAGAAGTGAGCGCCTCGCGCCTGGTGTTTGAGAACGTCACCGGCGGCTATGGCTCGACGACGATCGTGCGCAACCTGAGCGGCGCGGCGATTGCCGGCGAGGCGTTGTGCGTGCTCGGCCGTAACGGCGTCGGCAAGTCGACGCTGATGAAGCTTTTGCTCGGTTATCTGCCGTGCTCGAACGGGCGCGTTCTGCTCGATGGCGAGCCGATCGACAGGCTCGATCCATCCGCCCGCCACCGCGCTGGTTTGAGCTATTGTCCGCAGGAGCGCCCGGTGTTCGACGATCTGTCGGTGCGCGACAATCTCACGCTGATGCGCCCGAGCCGACGGCTGACGCCGTTCCGCCGCTATTTCGAGCGTTTCCCGATCCTCGAGCGCCGGCTCAGCCAGCATGCCGGAACGCTGTCCGGCGGCGAGAAGAAGATGCTCTCGTTGGTGCGCGGGCTTGCCGAGGATCGGCCGGTCGTGCTGCTCGACGAGCCGAGCGAAGGCGTGCAGTGGGAAAACATTCTGCACATGGACGCACTGATCGCCGAGAAGAAGGCGGCCGGCACAGCCTTCATTGTCGTCGAGCAAAATCTCGCTTTCGCCGAGCGCATCGCCGACCGCTACCTGGTGATGGACCAGGGCCGCATTATGCTGGAAGGCCTACGCTCACAGATCGATCGCAGCCACGTGCTGGCGCATCTGCACGTGTGACGCCGTTGCGTGTTGCCCGTCACCCTGAGGTGCTCGGCGCAAAGCGCCGAGCCTCGAAGGGCGCCGGCCCGGGCTGCTCGGCCGCATCCTTCGAGGCTCGCCCTAGCGCGTCGAAGACGCGCGTTAACGCGCTTATGGCTCGCACCTCAGGATGACGGACCAAACGCGGCACTGCAGCTTCAATCAACAGGGGTCTAGGCTTGGCCGCCAGCTCGCGCGCCGCTCCGCAGCATCGCCCGATCGTCCCGCGGCGACGCCCCGAACGCTTCCTTGTAGCGGCGGCTGAAATGGCCGAAGTCGGTGAAGCCGCAGGCCAGCGCAATCTGGGCGATGCTGTCAGCTGCCGCGCAGCGGGTCGGCGAGGTCGCGCCGGCTTTTGTCGAGCCGCCGCTTCCAGATCCAGTCGCTGACCGTCGTGCCTTCGGCGTGGAATAGGTCCTGCAAATAGCGCGGCGAAATGCCGACCAGCTCGGCGAGCCGCTCGGTATTGAGCGCGTGATCGTGCAGATTGCTGTCGATGATCGCCTTGGCGCGAAAGATCAGCGCGGTTCGCGCCGCGCTGCCACCTTCCGCGACGTCGCCGAGCCGCTCGCCCAGCGCCGCCGTCACCAGTGACAGACACGTCTCCGAGAGCCGGCTCGCGGTCGCCGGTGCGATGTCGGCAACGATCGATGCGGTCCGCTGCACGAACGGCAGCACCAGCGAGCCGACCGGGCTCGTGCCCTCGATGCGCCGCGCCGTCCATACTTCGGTGCGGCCGATCCGGCGCACCATCGCCGCGCGCGGCATGTGCAGCACCAGCTGCTCGAACCCGGCGTCGAAGTTCAACGTGTAGGGGCGGGTGCTGTCGTAACAGGCGAAGTCGCCGGGCTGCAGCCGCGCCTCGCGGCCGTCTTGCGCGATGATGCCGACACCGCGCACCTGCACGCTGATCAGCATGACTTCTTCGCGGGCGCGCCGGATACGGCTATGGGTGCGCTTGACGATCTGACCGTCGGACCGCACGTTGGAAAAGTGCAGGCCGTCGCACTGCGCGGTCGTGATCTCGCCGAAGAACGCCCGCTCGGCACGCGCCTGGCAATCGAGCTCGACGAACGTGTCGCAGACCGCGTCCTGCCAGAATTGAAAGCGCTTGCGTTCGGCGACGTCGGCCGTTGTCAGCACGGTACTCATGTCACCGCACCTTTTCGCGAGGAGACCGGCGCGGCAGCGTAGCACCGTGGCCCGCGCCTGCAAAACCCAAGAAAAGCCCACCCGAGACCACTGCGCCGTCAGGCAATATTTACTGCGCGCGCAGCCAAGAGCCTGGCGCAATCCGCCTAGATTGGGGCCCCATCGACCTTTGCTCGAAAAATTTCGCTTGGACCTTTGAGGAGGGAACCGGTCATGGCTGCTCGCGCATCCGAAGTATAAAGTCGCCGCCGTTCAGGCCGCGCCCGCTTTTCTCGACCTCGAAGGCTCGGTCGACAAGGCGATCCGCTTGATGCGACGAAGCCGGCGCCGCCGGTGCGCGTCTGATCGCCTTCCCCGAGACCTGGATACCGGGCTATCCGTGGTGGATCTGGCTCGGCGCGCCGGCCTGGGCGATCATGCGCGGCTTCGTCTCGCGCTATTTCGATAACTCGCTGACCTATGACAGCCCCGAGGCGGAGCGGCTGCGCGCGGCGGCGAAGCGCAACAAGATGGTGGTGGCGCTCGGATTGTCGGAGCGCGATGGCGGCAGCCTCTATATCGCGCAATGGATCATCGGCCCCGACGGCGAGACTATCGCCAAGCGCCGCAAGCTCAAACCGACCCACGCCGAGCGCACCGTGTTCGGCGAAGGCGACGGCTCACATCTGGCCGTGCATGACATCGAGCTCGGCCGGCTCGGTGCGCTGTGCTGCTGGGAGCATCTGCAGCCGCTGTCGAAATACGCCATGTATGCGCAGAACGAGCAGGTCCACATCGCCGCTTGGCCGAGCTTTTCGCTGTACGATCCGTTCGCTCACGCGCTCGGCGCCGAGGTCAATAACGCCGCGAGCAAGATCTACGCGGTGGAAGGCTCGTGCTTCGTCATCGCGCCTTGCGCGACCGTCTCGCAGGAGATGATCGACGAATTGTGCGATACGCCGGAGAAGCACCAGTTCCTGCATGTCGGCGGCGGCTTTGCGGTGATCTATGGCCCGGACGGCGCGCCGCTGGCGAAGCCACTGCCGCCCGACAAGGAAGGTCTACTCTACGCCGACATCGATCTCGGCATGATCTCGGTCGCCAAGGCGGCGGCCGATCCGGCCGGACATTATGCCCGGCCGGACGTGACGCGGCTCCTGTTCAACAATCGTCCCGCCAACCGCGTGGAAACGCTGGTGCTGCCGGTCGATGCCGACATCAAGGCTGATGCTGCGGTGAAGCCGGAAGCCAAGGCGCCCAACGTCGCCGCGTTCGCGCCGCCACAAGCCGCCGAGTAAGCGCGCCATGGAATCGGCGATCCCTCCGCATCTGCAGGTCACGCGCACTCGCCATCGGCGGGTGCCGGACGACTATCAACCGCCATATCCATCGTTTGTCGCCCGTCATCGGCCGGCGGTCGAGCGGATGGTAATGGCCTATTTCGGCGTTCAGTATCGCGGCGACGCGCCGCCGGCACGAGTGGCGGCGCTGAGCTGGATCGCGGATGCATTCGCTGCTGCCGGCGGACCGAAACACTGGGACCGCGCCGAATATATCGATGAGGTCGGTTACGCCAACGTGGTTTCGGTCGCTTATTGGGACGATCAGAAAACCTTCGACGCGTGGTTTCCGGCCGCGCGCGACGGCTGGACGGGTACCAAGAATAACTTCGCTGGCTTGGGCACGTTCGTCGAAGTCTTGAGCCCGTCCGTCAACGACTACGAGACGCTGTTATCCTCGCTGGGCCGGCCCGAAGGCGTGGCGACGCTCGCCGACAATCTGAGCGGCGAGATCACGGAGCACGCTTATTGGGGCGGCATGCGCGACCGCATTCCGAATTCGCAGACCAGCGAAATGGCGCCGGCCGGTTCGCCCGGCCTCGTCCGCGACGGCGATCGCGTGCGCGTCAAGCCGCACGACAATATTTGTCTGATCCGCTCCGGCCAGGATTGGGGCGACACCGCAGCGGCCGAGCGCAAGATGTATCTCGAAGACGTCGAGCCGGTGCTGCGCGAAGGCATGGACTTCCTCCGCGACCAAGGCTTGTCGATCGGCTGCTTCGCCAATCGCTACATGACGGTCGTGGATCGCGATGGCGGGCCGACCGAAAAATCCTACGGCATGAGCTGGTGGAAGAGCCTCGCGGCGCTTGAGCGTTGGGCCGAATCGCACCCGACCCATGTGCGCATTTTCGGCGCCGCCATGAAGTACCTGTCGAGCCTTGGCCCTGCCGCCAAGCTTCGGCTCTATCACGAAGTGACGGTGGCGCGCGCCGCCGATCAGTTCTTTGAGTATCGGGGCTGCCACGAGCGCACCGGCATGCTCAACGCGGTTGCGGAAATCGCCGGCGCCAGCGCCTGATCCCGGCCGCGCGGGGCCTATCAGCATCCATAGACATTAAGGCCGCCATCGCGCGGCAACGCTGTCGCACCCGCTATTTTTGCCGATGCCGCGGGGGAGCGAACCGGGCTATATTGTCGCCAAATGCCGCGTCCGTCGCGCACCCCAAGGGAGGTTCCTTTGCAGACAGTCGCCGTCCGCCCGGCGCCGCCGGCGCCCGCTGAACCGGTTTTTGGCGCGTCGTTTGCGCGCGATACCGAGGCCGCCAGCAAATATTTCACTGAAATCGAAACGCTCGTGCAGGCCGGAAAAGCTGGCGAAACGACGGCGCTTAAGGCTCAGGCGTTGAACGTCAAGGAAAAGTTCTTCCGCCGTCACGCGATCGTGCTTTACGACGAGGTGACCGGCCGCGGCGAGCGTTTTCTGCGGGTTGGCGAATTGTTGATGGCGGTGTCGAGCCGCTATCCGGCGCTGTTGCCGACCCGTGAGCAGATCGAGGCCGAACGGGCCTTGAAGCAGCAGAGCGCCAAGGAAGGTCGCGAGCTCGATCAGGGCCTGTTCCTCGGGCAAGTCCTCGCCGACGAACGCTGCGGCATGCATCTGATCCACGCCATGCTCAGACCCAAGCGCGAGGCGTTGGAGCGGATCGCCGAATTCCGGCAGAGCGGTTTCGCCGACCTCGGCGAAGCGACGGCCGAGCGCAACGGCAAGGTCGGTCACGTCACCTTGCGCAACGCCAAATTCCTCAATGCCGAGGACGATCGCGCCACCGCGGCGCTCGAAACCGCGCTCGATCTGGTGCTGCTCGATGACGCCATCGAAGTCGGCGTGCTGCGCGGCGGCACCGTGCAACATCCGAAATACAAGGATCGGCGCATCTTCAATGCCGGCATCAATCTCACGCATCTCTACTACGGCCAGATTTCGTTCGCCCATTTCATGGTCGAACGCGAGCTCGGCTTGCTGCACAAAATCTACCGCGGCCACTGGCGCTCAGGCTCCTATGACGAGCAGTACGAGGATTATGTCGAGAAGCCGTGGATCGCCGCGGTCGAAGCCTTCGCCATCGGCGGCGGCTGTCAGCTGCTCTGCGTCATGGACCGGGTGCTGGCCGAGACCGGCTCATACTTTAATCTGCCGGCCAGCAAGGAAGGCTTTATTCCAGGCGCCGCCAATTTGCGCTTCCCGCGCCTGGTTGGCGGCAAGCTGGCGCGCGAAGGCATTTTCTTCGAGCGCGTGTTCCACGCCGACACGCCGGAAGGCCGCCGGATCTGCGACGAGGTCGTTCCGCCCGGCGGGATGGACGCGGCGATCGAAGCCAACGCGGCGCAACTCGTGCGCGCCGGCATGATGAGCGCCGTCAGCAATCGCAAGGCGCTGCGCGTCGCCGAAGAGCCGCTGACGATCTTCCGCCGTTACATGGCGACCTATGCGCGGCAGCAGAGCCGGTGCCTGTATGACCAGAAGCTGATCGATAATCTCAAGCACAGTTGGAAGCCCGACACCCGGCGGATTTGACGAAACAATCCTCCCCCGCGCGTCGCGCGGGGGAGGGGGCAAAGGCCGCCTTTGGCGGCCGTTCTTGGAATTGAAGAACGCCGATGCGAAGTATCGGCTATGGCGCAGCGCGGTGGTGGGGGCGTCAGCCTAGAGGTTAGCCTCGCCGCCGACGCCCCTCCCACCGCCGGCTCCGCCGGCGGTCCCCCCTCCCCGCTGCGCGGGGCGGGATGAAATAAAGGAAATGTAATGAACGCTCCCGAAGCTGCTGCCACGGCCCCGCAACTCAGCTCGGTGACCCGCGTCACGGTCGCCGAGAGCGACACCGTGGGCGCGCTGGTGCCGGGCATGCCGATGGTGGCGTCGACGCCTTACCTCGTCGCCGTCGCCGAGATGGCGTGCGGCCGCCTGGTCAAGGACCTGCTGGAGCCGGGACAGATCACCGTCGGCAGTCGCGTGGTCATCGATCATCTCGGGCCGAGCAAGGTCGGCGCCGAACTTGTCATCAAGGCCGCGCTGGTCAATCGCGAGAAGAACCGCCTGCGGTTTGCGGTCGAGATCGAGGACGGCGCACGCACCGTCGCCAAAGTCGAGCACGAGCGCGCCGCAGTGTCGCTCGAAAAGATCATGAAGGCCTTGGGCTAAGTATGTTCATTTTTAGTCGACCAACGCCGTCATTGCGAGGAGCGATAGCGACGAAGCAATCCAGCTCTACTACGAAGCTGCTGGATTGCTTCGCTTCGCTCGCAATGACGATGTGGATCCGATCTAAAGTGACTCCTCTCTAGATTCGATTATTCCGGGAGAACGCGCGCGTATGCGGACGATCGCGGAAATGCTGCGTTGGCGGGCGCGGCGGCATCCCTCGCTCGACGCCGTCTGGTTCGACGGCAAGTCCACGACCTTCGCCGCGTTTAACGAATCGACGTCGCAGCTTGCCGCGGGTCTCCTCGACAAGCTCGGCCTGCAACCCGGCGATCGTGTCGGCTTTCTCGACAAGAACTGCGCGGCGTATTTCGAATTGTTCTTTGCGCTCGACAAAGCCGGCCTGGTGGCGGCGCCGCTGAACTGGCGGCTGACGCCGCACGAAATCAAGCAGATCGTCGACGACATTAAACCAAAACTGATGGTCACGGGCGCCGAGTTCAAGGCGACCGCCGCGGCAACCGGCGTGCCGACCATGACATTCGCCGATCTGCCGCGCGGCGGCGACGATCCGCGGCGCGACGTCGACGGCGCGGTGTGTGCGCAGTTCTGCACCTCGGGCACCACCGGCCTGCCGAAGGGGGCGATGCTGACCGGCTGGAATTTGCTCAATGTCGGTTCGGCCGGCGCGCTCGAAAGCCCGGAAATGCGCCAAGCCGGCCGGTCGCTGGTCTGCCTGCCGCTATTCCATATCGGCGGCACGATCTGGGCGATGTGGGCGATGCAGACCGGATCGACCGTCTGCATTGTGCGCGAGCCGCTCCCCGACGTGCTGCTCAAGACCATGGTGGAGCAGCGGATCGAAAGCGCGCTGCTGGTGCCGACGCTCATGCTGCTGATGACCGAGCTGCCGGCCTCGCGCACCGCCGATTTCTCCGCGCTCAAGCTCATCACCTACGGGACGGCGCCGATCTCGCCCGATCTCCTGCGCCGTTCGATCGAGACCTTCAAATGCCGCTTCATGCAATTGTATGGACTGACGGAAACCACCGGCCCGTTCACGACTTTGCCGCATGAGCAGCATGTCGGCGAGCGGCTCTTGTCCTGCGGCCGGCCGATGCTTGGCGGCCGCGTGCGCATCGTCGATGCCGACGGCAAGGATCTGCCGCCCTACGAGGTCGGCGAAATCCTCTATCAGGGCGAAAACCTGATGGCCGGCTATTGGGCGCGGGAGGACGCGTCCGCGCAGGCGATCCGCAATGGCTGGTTTCACACCGGCGACGCTGGCTACGTCGACGACGAGGGTTTCATTTTCCTCAAGGACCGCATCAAGGACATGATCATCTCCGGCGGCGAGAACGTCTATCCGGCCGAGATCGAGGGCGTGTTGATGGGCCATCCCGAAGTCCTGGAATGCGCCGTCATCGGCGTGCCCGATGCGAAGTGGGGCGAGACCGTGAAAGCGGTGGTGGTCCGCCGGCAGGGTGCGAGTTTGAGCGAAGCCGCTTTGATCGCCTGGAGCCGCGACAAGCTCGCCGGCTTCAAGCGGCCAAGCTCGGTCGATTTCATCGACGCGCTGCCGCGCAACGCCGCCGGCAAGCTCCTCAAGCGCACGCTGCGCGAGCCGTATTGGGCCGGCCATACGCGGCGGATTAATTAGCACGCTCGCCTCATCCTGAGGTGGCCGCGAAGCGGCCCTCGAAGGATGCCTCTCAAGCGCTTCGGCCGTCGCCCTTCGAGGCGCCCCGACGACGTCGGGGCGCACCTCAGGATGACGGATCACGCAACAGCTATCGGCCTCGCCACAAATTTCATTTATAGTCGTTCCAAACCCGATGGGGTGAGAACGGCCGTCCCACACAGCGAAGGGATGACGGCAATGCCGGTGACCTACGAGGCTTGGCTCGTCCTGCTGTCGATCGTCATGGCGATCCAGGGCGCCTATGTGGGCTTGAGCCTGGCGGTACAGATTTCGCACGCGTCCGGCATGCGGCGCCGGCTGCTTCTGGCCGGCGCCACCGTCTCGTTCGCCGTCGCCATCTGGACCATGCACTTTGTCGGCATGCTCGCGGTGCAGCTGCCGTTCCAGGTCGATTACCTGGTGCTGCCGACATTGCTGTCGTTTCTGGTGTGCGCGATCGTGGTCGGCGGGGCGGTCTACGCCACGAGCTCCGGGCCGCTGACGGTGCTGCGGCTGACGCTATCGTCCTGCCTGATGGGCGGCGGCATTTTCGCCATGCATTACATCGGCATGAGCGCACTCGACGCTAGCACGCACATGATTCACGAGCCTATCCATGTTGCCGCCAGCATGACGATCGCCATCGCCGCGTCCGGCCTGGCGCTGTGGCTTGCGACCGGACGGGGAGGGCGCCCGCCGCTGATCCTGTCGTCGGTCGCGTTCGGTGTCGCCATTTCCGGCATGCATTACACGGCAATGACCGGGGTGACGCTTTATCCGTTCGTCACCACCGCGTCCGGCGCGCCGGCGCTCTCGACCGATCTTCTCGCCATCGTTGTCGCCGTGGTGGCGTTCTGCATTTCCGGAATCTTCCTGCTCCTGCTGTTGCCGGATTCCGCCCGCGCGGAGGCGCAGCCGATCGCGGTCGGCAGCGGCGCGGCCATCATGCCAGCGGGTGCGGCCGCGGCGTCGGTGCCATCAGCGCCGGTGGCAGCCACGGTCGCGGCAGAGCAAAACATCGAATTCGGCCGCGGCGGTTATGCGCCGCTTGGCGGCGCCGGCGCGCCGCCGCGGCGTTTTGCCCGCCATCTGCCGATCGAGCGCGACGGCGGCACGCATTTCCTTGCCGTCGAGCAGATCGTCGCGGTGCATGCCAACGCGCACTACACCACTATCTTCGACGGCAACGACAAGCTGTTCTGTCCGCTTGCGATCGGCGACGTCGAATCGCGGCTCGATGGCAGCTGCTTTGTCCGCGTGCACCGCAGCCACATCGTCAATATCGATCGGGTGGTCGGCTATAAGCGATCCGGCGACAACGAGATGGTCGAGATGGCAGGCATCAACCATTACCTCGTGCCGGTCAGCCGCAGCCGCATCGGCACCCTGAAATCGCGCATCGCCACCCTCAACGGCACTGAGTCAGACGCGGTCCGGCGACGACATCGTTTCGCAACGCAATAAAAGGGGCGCGTTTCAGTCGATTGCGTCAGCGATCTTGACGCAATTCGTGCCATCTTGGCCGCCATTCGTGCAATCCGGCAGTCTTTGGTGCATTCGCTGGCGCTTGGTGCACCGGCGATTGCTGCTGCGCCGCACAATTCGCCAGACTTGGTGCGCTACAGGTATTGCGCCCGCTCGCAGACGGCCCTGGTGATGACCTTGGCCGTGCAGAACGGCGCCAGGGAGGATGCTCCATGATACCAGGCGCTTTCGCCTATCATCGCCCGTCATCCGTCAAAGAAGCCGTCGGCCTGCTTGCACAATTCGGCGACGATGGCCGCGCGCTCGCCGGCGGCCACAGCCTCATCCCGATGATGAAGCTTCGCCTCGCCACGCCGGCGAACCTGGTCGATCTCGGCGGCATCGCCGATCTCAAAGGCGTCCGCACCGACGGCAATGACATTGTCATCGGCGCGATGACGACCCAGCACGATGTCATCGGTTCACCGCTGCTCGGCGACAAAATCCCGATCCTGCGCGAGACCTCGGAGCAGATCGCCGATCCGCAGGTGCGTTATCTCGGCACGCTCGGCGGCAACGTCGCCAACGGCGATCCCGGCAACGACATGCCGGCGGTGATGCTGTGCCTCAACGCCACCTATCATGTCATGGGCAAAGGCGGCGAACGAAGGATCGCCGCGCGCGAATTCTACCAGGGCGCCTATTTCACCACGCTCGAGGCCGGTGATGTGCTGACCGCAGTGCGCATTCCGATCCCGGCGGCTGGCCACGGCTACGCCTACGAGAAACTCAAGCGCAAGGTCGGCGATTACGCCACCGCTGCCGCGGCTGTGGTGCTGACCATGAGCGGCGGCAAGGTCGGGTCTTGCTCGATCGGCCTGACCAACGTCGCCGAGACTCCGCTATGGGCGCAAGATGCGGCTCGGATTCTCACCGGTTCGACGCTCGACGCGGCGACGGTGAAACGCGCGGTCGCGGCCGCCGAGGCGATCACGGCGCCCGCGACCGATGCCCGCGGACCGGCGCAGTATCGCACCAAGATGGCCGGCGTGATGCTGTCGCGCGCGCTCGCACGCGCCAAATCCCGCGCCCGCGGCTGACGATAAGGAGGCAAAGCAATGGCCAAATCGCACGTCTCCATGAAGATCAACGGCAAGACCATTGAAGCGTTGGTCGAGCCGCGCACCTTGCTCATCCACTTCTTGCGTGATGATCAAAACATCACCGGGCCGCATATCGGCTGCGAAACCAGCCATTGCGGCGCCTGCACCGTCGACCTCGACGGCAAGTCGGTGAAATCCTGCACCGTGTTCGCGGTGCAGGCCAACGGCGGCGACATCCGCACCATCGAAGGCATGGCGAACGCCGACGGCACCTTGCATGCGCTGCAGGAAGGCTTCCGCGAAATGCACGCGCTGCAATGCGGCTTCTGCACGCCGGGCATGATCGTGCGCGCCTATCGCCTCCTGCAGGAGAACAACAACCCGTCGGAGGAGGAAATCCGCTACGGCATTTCCGGCAATCTCTGCCGCTGCACCGGCTACCAGAACATCGTCAAAGCCATTCAATTCGCCGCCGCGAAAATCAACGGCGTGCCTTTCCAGGAGGCCGCAGAATGAACGCTCAAACCCCCACCTCCGCCGAACGCGCGGAAAAACTCGAAGGCATGGGCTGTAAGCGCAAGCGCGTCGAGGACATCCGCTTCGTCCAGGGCAAAGGCAACTATGTCGACGACCTGAAATTGCCCGGCATGCTGTATGGCGATTTCAACCGCTCGCCGCATGCGCATGCGCGCATCAAGAAGATCGACACCGCCAAGGCCGCGGCGGTGCCCGGCGTTATCGCCGTGCTCACGGCCGAGACGCTCAAGACCGTCAACCTCGCCTGGATGCCGACGCTCGCCGGCGATGTTCAGATGGTGCTGGCCGACGGCAAGGTGCTGTTCCAAAATCAAGAAGTGGCGTTCGTGATCGCCGAGGACCGCTACGTCGCGGCCGACGCCGCCGATCTGGTCGAGGTGGAATACGAGGCGCTGCCGGTCAATGTCGATCCGCTCAAGGCGATGACCGCCAACGCGCCGATGATTCGCGAGGACCTCAAGGACAAGACCGACGGCGCCCACGGCAAGCGCAAGCACTATAACCACATCTTCTCCTGGCAGGCCGGCGACAAGGCGGCGACCGACGCCGCCTTCGCCAAGGCCGATGTGACAATCAAGGAATTCATCGTTTATCCGCGCGTGCATCCGTGCCCGCTCGAGACCTGCCAATGCGTCGCCTCGTTCGACAAGATCAGAGGCGAACTGACGTTATGGGGCACGTTCCAGGCGCCGCACGTCATCCGCACGGTGGGCTCGCTGATCTCGAAAATTCCCGAGCACAAGATCCATGTCATCGCCCCGGATATCGGCGGTGGTTTCGGCAACAAGGTCGGCGCTTACTCGGGCTATATCTGCTCGATCGTCGCCTCGATCGTCACCGGCCGGCCGGTGAAGTGGGTCGAGGACCGCATCGAAAATCTTTCTACCACGGCTTTCGCCCGCGACTTCCACATGGAAATGGAAATCGCCGCGACCAAGGACGGCAAGGTGACGGCAATGCGCTGCTACACCATTGCCGATCACGGCGCCTTCGACGCCTGTGCCAATGCGACCAAGTGGCCGGCCGGCCTGTTCAGCATCATCAGCGGTTCCTACGATTTCCCGGCCGCGCACGTATTGGTCGACGGTGTCTACACCAACAAGGCGCCGGGCGGCGTCGCCTATCGGTGTTCATTCCGCGTCACCGAAGCGGCCTATGTCATCGAGCGGGCCATGGACATCATGGCGCAGAAGCTCGGCATGGACCCGGCCGAATTCCGCACCAAGAACCTGATCCGGCGCGAGCAATTCCCCTATACGTCCGCGTTTGGCTGGCAATACGATTCCGGCGACTATCAGACCGCCATGAGCAAGGCGATGGAGTCGGTCGGCTACAAGAAGCTGCGCGAGGAGCAAAAAGCCAAGCGCGAGGCGTTCAAGCGCGGCGAGACGCGCGAGCTGATGGGCATCGGCGTCGCCTTCTTCACCGAGATCGTCGGCGCCGGTCCGTCGCGCGCCTGCGATATTCTCGGCATCGCCATGTTCAACTCCGCGGAAATCCGCATCCATCCGACCGGCAGCGGCATCTGCCGGCTCGGCACCAAGTCGCAAGGGCAGGGGCACGAGACCACCTACGCGCAGATCATCGCCACCGAGCTCGGATTACCGGCCGACAACATCATGGTGGAGGAGGGCAACACCGACACGGCGCCATACGGGCTTGGCACTTACGGCTCGCGCTCGACGCCGGTATCCGGCGCCGCCACCGCGATGGCCTGCCGCAAGATCAAGGCCAAGGCGCAGATGATCGCCGCGTATATGCTCGAAGTGCACGACGACGATCTCGAATGGGACGTCGACCGCTTCCGCGTCAAAGGCAACCCGGAGCGATTCAAGACCATGACCGAGCTGGCCTGGGCGGCCTATCACGAAGTACCGCCCGGCATGGAGCCCGGCCTCGAGGCGATCAACTATTACGACCCGCCGAACTTCACCTTTCCGTTCGGCGCCTACATCTGCGTGGTCGACGTCGACGTCGATACCGGGCAGACCAAGGTGCGCCGTTTCTACGCGCTCGACGATTGCGGCACGCGCATTAATCCGATGATTATCGAGGGCCAGGTCCATGGCGGCCTGACCGAAGCGTTCGCCATCGCCATGGGTCAGGAAATCCACTACGACGACGAGGGCAACGTCACCACCGCCTCGTTCATGGATTATTTCCTGCCGACCGCGGTCGAGACGCCGCATTGGGAGACCGACTGGACCACGACGCCGTCGCCGCATCATCCGATCGGCGCCAAGGGCGTCGGCGAGAGCCCCAATGTCGGCGGCGTGCCGTGTTTCTCCAACGCGGTTAACGACGCCTTCGGCTTCCTCGGCTCGACCCATATCCAGATGCCGCACGATCATTGGCGCACCTGGACGGCCGCGGAAAAGCTCGGCCTGCATGGCTGAGCTGCCGTCGGCGGGAACGCTCGAACTCGTCATTGCCGGGCTCGACCCGGCAATCCATCTTAATAGCGGGAACGAAGATGGATGCGCGGGTCAAGCCCGCGCATGACGAAAGAGAGAATAAAGCGCAATGACCATCGCGCGCGAAGCAATATCCGACAAACTCGCCGCCGTCGGCTATGTCGCCGATCGCGACATCGCCACCGCGTTGTGGCTGATGGAATTTCTCAAACGTCCGCTGCTCTTGGAAGGCGAAGCCGGCGTCGGCAAGACCGAAGTCGGCAAGGCGCTCGCGGCCGTGCACGGCTCGGAACTGATCCGCCTGCAATGCTACGAGGGCCTCGATCAGAACGCCGCGCTCTATGAGTGGAACTATCAGCGCCAGCTGCTCGCGATCAAAACCCGCGAGGGGATCGGCGAAAACGCCGATGCCATCGAGGAACATATCTTCTCGGAAAAATACCTGCTGGAACGGCCGCTGCTGGCGGCCATCCGCCGCGTCACGCCGCCGGTACTGTTGATCGACGAAGTCGACCGCGCCGACGAAGAGTTCGAAGCGTTTCTGCTCGAATTGCTGTCCGACTTTCAGGTCAGCATTCCGGAGCTCGGCACGATCAAGGCCACGTCGATCCCGCGGGTCGTCCTCACGTCGAACGGCACCCGCGAATTGTCCGACGCGCTGCGGCGGCGTTGTCTTTATCATTATATCGATTTCCCGGAGGTCGATCGCGAAGCCAAGATTATTCTGACGCGGACGCCCAGCATCGACACGACGCTGGCGCTGCAGATCGCGCGCATGGTCGCCGCCGTGCGCAAGGAGGATTTGCGCAAGGTGCCCGGCGTGGCGGAGACGCTCGACTGGGCGGCGACGCTAGCCGGACTCGACGTGCACGATCTGCGGCAGGAGCCGGAGGCCGTCTACGAGACGATGATTTGTCTGCTCAAAACTCACGAGGATCGCGCGCGGCTGACCCGCGAAGTCAGCGAGCGGCTCCTCGGCAAGGTGGCTTAGCCATGGTCCGTCACCCTGAGGCGCGAGCGCAGCGAGCCTCGAAGGGCGACGGCCCCGGCGCTCGGGCCGCATCCTTCGAGGGCGGCTTGCAGCCGCCACCTCAGGATGACGGACAACAGATCGGCGCGCGCCGGCGCCTCGCCGGCTTCGCGCGGACCCTACGCGACAACGGCTTCCGCGTCGGGCTCGCGGAAACCGGCGATGCGCTTGCAGTGCTTGCGTCTCCGGCGGCGCTAAAGCCCACCTCGCTCAAGCCCGCGCTTCGCGCGCTGTGCTGCGCCACGCATTCGGACTGGGAACGTTTCGACGAGATCTTTGATGCCTATTGGCGCGGCGAAGGCATGCGCCAGCGGCAGGTTCTGTCCGGCGCCGCGGGCACACAGCAGGGGCGCGCGCGCCGGCTTGCCGAGGCGCATGTGCCGCAGGAAGCGCTCGGCCATCCCGACCGCCTCGAGCGGCGCCATGACGGCGACGATGAAAGTGCCGCGCAAGGCCGCGGCCGCCGCGAAGGCGCTTCGCGCGCGGAAGTGCTGTCGACAACGGACCTGCGCCACATCGCCGATCCCGACGAAATCGCCGCGACCCATGCGCTTGCCGCGCGCCTTGCCCGCACCATGCGCGCGCGGCTCGTCCGCCGCGAGCAAATCCGCCGCCGCGGCCGCCGGCTCGATCTGCGCCGCACCATCCACCGCAACGTCTCGCATGGCGGCACGCTGATCGAGCTGGCTTGGCGGCGGCGCAAGATCAAGCCGCTGCGCCTCGTCGTTTTGCTCGACGCGTCGGGCTCGATGAGCCTCTACACCGCGTTTTTTGTCCGCTTTCTGCACGGCGTCGTCGACAGCTTCCGCGAAGCCGAGGCCTTCGTGTTCCATACGCGGCTGGCCCACGTCTCGCCGTCGCTGCGCGACCGCGACGTCACCCGCGCCGTCGACAAGCTCGCACTGATGGCGCAGGGCATCGGCGGCGGCACCCGCATCGGCGAGAGCCTCGCCACCTTCAATCGCTGGCACGCGCGCCGCGTCATCAATTCGCGCACCGCGGTGATGATCGTGTCCGACGGCTACGACACCGGCGCGCCCGAGCAGCTCGGCGAAGAAATGCGGCGGCTACGCCGCCGCTGCCGCCGGATCATCTGGCTCAATCCGCTGATCGGCTGGCGCGATTATTCTCCGCAGGCGCGTGGCATGCAGGCGGCTTTGCCTCATGTCGATCTGTTCGCGCCGGCGCACAATCTGCAAAGCCTGGCGGCGCTCGAGCCTTATCTGGCGAGGATCTGAAACGTGGACCGCGCGCCCGACATTCTCGACATCATCTCGACCCGCAAGGCGGCCGGCGAGCCGTTCGCGCTGGCGACCGTCGTTCGCACGGTCGCGGCGACCGCAGCGAAAGCCGGCGCCAAGGCGGTGATCCTGCCGGACGGCACGATTTCCGAAGGCTGGATCGGCGGCGGCTGCGCGCGCGCCGCCGTGCTCAAGGCGGCTAAGGACGCGCTGGCCGACGGCCGCTCGCGCCTCGTCTCGGTGCAGCCGCCCGATCTTCTTGCCGATCACGGCGTCGCGGCCGGCGACGAGCAAGAGGGTGTGCGCTTCGCCAAGAATATGTGTCCGAGCCAGGGCACCATGGACATTTTTGTCGAACCGGTTTTGCCGCGGCCGCAAGTCATCATTTGCGGCTCGAGCCCGGTCGCAGTTGCGGTGGCCGATCTCGCCAAGCGTTCCGGCTTTGCCGTGACGGTCTGCGCGCCGGCGGCCGAGCAGGCCGCATTCGCGGAGGCCGAGCGCCGGATCGAAGGCTATGCGCTGCCGGTTGAGGAGGCCGGCGCGCGCTATGTGGTGGTCTCGACGCAGGGGCGGGGCGACGAAGCCGCGTTGTCGGCGGCGCTCGCCGTCGACGTCGACTATGTCGCCTTTGTCGGCAGCCGCAAGAAAGCCGATGCGCTGAAGGCGGCGCTGTCGCAGCGCGGGGTTCCCGCCGAGCGGCTGGCCAAGCTCAAGGCGCCGGCGGGCCTCGATCTCGGCGCCATCACGCCGGACGAAATCGCGATCTCGATCCTGGCGGAAATCGTTGCGGTGCGGCGCGGCCAACAGGCGCGCGGCGTCGCGGAGCGGCCACCATCAATCGACTGAGTTTTGCGGCCGCCTCGCCAGAATTTGGACAATCTGCCTTTGTAGGAAGGACACAATTTCGGCGGGACGAAAGGAGGTCCGTCATGAAACGAATATTCTACGGACTAATGTTCTCTGGACTATTGGCAACTGGTTTCCTGTTGGCCGGTTCCGCCTTTGCCGGCGAGCCGGTGCTCACCGACGGGAAGGGCCGCCCAATGGTTTTTGATACAGCGGCCAAACTGCAAAAGGAATGGAACGCTTATGTCAAAGCCCACGGCATAAACAGGGGCGGCTATATCTACACGCCGTACAGTTCCAAATTCCGCCGCGGTGGAATTCATTGCGATGACACGGGCACCAATATTTCGCCGGCCTGCGACGTCGAAGACACCACTGTTTACGGCGGCAGCTAGCAAGAGGGGGGATTTCCCTCTGACGGCTGCCGTCAGGACAAACGTCTCTGAATTGGCACCCGTACTCCCTGCTCAAGGCGTGATCCAATCGCGTTGAATCCGATCATGGTCGAGCGCCCCGCGGCCGCTCTCCAAATTTGAGAGAATGCGGAATATTTCGCTTTTTTGTCGCGTTTGCGGCAAAGAATTTTATTTTTGCGCCTTGCTTACTTGACTGGCGGGGAAGATTATACTCCGTAGCGAAGGGCGCTGAGTGAAATCCAACAACCCCCGCGTTTTGCATTTCGGGAGATGTACTCATGTCTTCATCGTCAAAGCATCCGGAAACGATTGCTCTTCATGCCGGCTGGCGCGCTGATCCCGCGACCGGCGCCGTTGCCGTGCCGATCTATCAGACCACGTCGTATCAATTCCACAGCACCGAGCACGCGGCGAACCTGTTCGCGCTCAAGGAGCTCGGCAACATCTATACCCGCATCATGAATCCGACCAACGACGTGCTGGAAAAGCGCGTCGCGGCGCTCGAAGGCGGCGTCGGCGCACTGGCGCTGGCATCGGGCCAGGCGGCTTCGGCATTCGCCATTCAGAACGTCGCGCGCGCCGGCGACAACGTCGTCAGCTCGACCGATCTTTATGGCGGCACCTGGAATCTGTTCGCCAACACCATGAAGGATCAGGGCATCGAAGTGCGCTTCGTCGATCCGATCGATCCGCACAACTTCCGCAAAGCCACCGACGATCGTACCCGCGCTTATTACGCCGAGACCCTGCCGAACCCGAAGCTCACGGTGTTTCCGATCGCCGAAGTAGCCGAGATCGGCCGTAATTTCGGCATCCCGCTGATCATGGACAACACCGCATCGCCGATCCTGACCAAGCCGTTCGAGCACGGCGCGGCGATCGTGGTCTATTCCTCGACCAAATATATGGGCGGCCACGGCAACTCGATCGGCGGCATCCTGGTCGACAGCGGCACCTTCGATTGGGCGGCGCATCCGGTGCGCCAGCCGGCGCTCAATACGCCGGACCCGAGCTACCATGGCGCGGTTTGGACGGAGGCGGTGAAGCCGCTCGGCCCGATCGCCTACATCATCAAGGCGCGCGTCACGTTGCTCCGCGATCTCGGCTCGTCGATGGCGCCGTTCAATGCGTTTCTAACGCTGCAGGGATTGGAGACGCTGGCGCTACGCATGGCCAAGCATTGCGAGAACACCCAGCTGGTGACGGACTACCTCAGGAAGCGGCCGGAAATCACCCGCGTCATTCATCCGTCGGTGCAGGGCGGCGTGCATCGCCAGCGCGCCGAGAAATATCTCAAGGGCGGACTGGGCGGCCTGGTCGGCTTTGAGCTCGCCGGCGGCACGGAGGCCGGGCGGCGCTTCATCGACGCCTTGGAAATGTTCTACCACGTCGCCAATATCGGCGACGCGCGCAGCCTCGCCATTCATCCGGCGACGACGACGCATTCGCAGCTGTCGCCGCAGGAGCAGGACGCGACCGGCGTGTCCGACGGCTATGTGCGTCTCTCGGTCGGCATCGAGCATATCGATGACATCATCGCCGACATCGAGCGCGGCCTCAACGCCGCCGGCAAGCTCGCCAAGGCGGCGTAGCTTTCCACGCGCATTTCCCGGACGCGGTGCGTCGCGCAGCGATGCACCGCTGATCCGGGATCGTTAAAAACTCAGAGTTTGTTAAGGTCCCGGGTCAGCAATGCAGCACTTCGTGTTGCATTGCGCCCGGGAAATGCTTGCAACGGATCAAAACGCTCCGGCGGAAAAATTCAACCGCTGGGTCACGTCGTATGGCTGGTGCGCGATCGGATAGGCGTAGTCGACCCGCAGGCCGCCGAACGGCGAATCCCAGATCAAGCTGCCGCCGACCGAAGCGCGGATGGCGCGCGAATTGGCAATCTGCTGCGACGGCGACAGCGACGCGAGGTTGGACGTGCTCGAGGCGTTGGTCGCCCACAGACTGCCGGCGTCGGAGAACAGCGCCACTTTCAAGTGCGCGTCGGCGGTGACGAGCGGCATCGGCGCCTGCAATTCGGCGGTCGTGGTCCAATAGACATTGCCGCCGACATTGTCCTGCATTGTTCCGGGCGTCACGTCGCGCGGCCCGAAGCCGTTGGGGGCAAAGCCGCGCACGAGCTGCGGGCCGCCGAAGAAGCCGTCCAGCAGCGGCAATTGCTGGCCGCCCCACGGCGTCACATAGCCGCCCTGGGCGCGGACCATCCCGGTCACGTCGCCGAAAATCTCATGATAGTAGCGCGCGTCTTCGGTGGTGCGGGCGAACTTGGCGGCGCCGCCAAGGCCGGCGAACTCGTTGTTGGTCTGTACCCGTACGCCATTGGTCGGGTTCTTCGGATTGTCGAGCGTCGAATAGGTCATGCCGGTGCCGACCGACGACACCCACATCGGGCCGGCGGCCGCCGCTTGCTGGATCGGCAGCGACGCCGTGCCGACTGACGGGTCGAGCGACAGCGCCTGATTGTAGATCGAATAGCTCCAGCTGACGGCGACCTGGTCGTTCAGCGGCGCGGTGGCGATGATCTTGGCGCCGTAGAACGTCGAGTTATACGACTGATACGGGCTGGCGAATGTCTCCTTGCCGAACAGATCGCCGCCGAGCGAAACATGCGGGCCGAGCGCATAGGGATCGGTCAGCGAAACGTCGAAGCCGCGGGTATATTGGCCGACCGTCGCCGAGGCCTTGGCGACATCGCCGGTGCCGAGGAAATTGTTGTCGCCGACGGTGACGGTGGCGGAAACGCCGTCGGCGCTCGAATAGCCGCCCATCACCCAGAAGAAGCCGGTCTTGTCGTCCTCGACCGCGACATTGACGACGACACGGTCGGGCGCCGAGCCGGGCTCGGCGGTGATCTTCACGGTCTTGAAATAACCGAGCTGTTTCAGCCGCCGCTCGCCGCGATCGATCAGCGCACGGTTATAGGCATCGCCTTCGGCGAAATCGAACTCGCGCCGGATCACGTCGTCGCGGGTTTTGTTGTTGCCGCGAATGTCGATGCGCTCCACATAGAGCCGCCGGTCGTCGACGATGGTGTAGACCAGATTGATGACTTCCCCGGCGCCCGCGTGCGGGGGCAAGCGTTCACTGCGCGGCAGCACGGTGGCGAACGGCGCGCCGTTTTTGGCAAGCCCCATGCCGATGTCTTCGACGGTCTTGTCGACGGCGCCGGCGTCGTAGATCTCGCCCGATTGGGTGCGCAGATAGGAACGCAAGCTTGCGGCATCGACTGATTTGACGTTCGAGACAATGTCCACCTGGCCGAAGCGATATTGCGCGCCTTCGTCGATGGTGAAGGTCACGAGGACGCCTTTCTTGTCGGCGTCGTAGCTTGCCGCTGAATGGACTCGCACGTCGGCGTAGCCGTGCGCGCGATAGAAGCGGCGCAACAGATCGACATCGCCCTCGATGCGGTCGGCGTCGTAGGCGTCGTTGTTGAGCAAAAAGCTCAAGAAATTTGTCTCACGGCTTTTGACGACGCCCATGAGCTTGTTGTTCGCATAGGCATTGTTGCCGGCAAATCCGACCTGGCGGACCGTGAGCTTGCCGCCTTCCGCGATCTCGAACACCAGGCTTAGGCGCTCGTTCTTGGCGGCGATGGTCTTCGGCTCGGCCCGCACCTCGAAATAGCCGTGCTGGCGATAGAGCTCGGCGATGCGGACGACATCGTCGTGCACCAGCGCGCGCGACAAGGGGCCGCCGGCTTTCGATTGCACGGCTTTCTTCAGGTCCTCGTCCTTGATCTTTTTGTTGCCCTCGAAGGCCAGACGATCGATGGTCGGATTTTCGACGACGCTCACCACGACGCGGTCGCCGTCGCGGGCAATCTTTACGTCTTGGAAGAGGCCGGTGCCGTAGAGGCCTTTCAATGCGGCGTCGAGGGCGGCGGCATCAACAGTCCCGTCGGCGGCAGGATGAAAGAACGCGCGGATCATCTCGGCATCGGTGTGCCGGTTGCCGCTAACCATGATCGCCGAATCTGCGCCGGCCGCTTGGGCCTGCGGGCACGACGCGAAGCTCTGAAAACCGAACACAAACAGGCAGAGAAAAGCGCCTGCCAGGCGACCTGCCATCAACGCGGCTCCCCGACCAAACACGCGGGATTAGATGCGATTGCGGGGGCGGAACCGTGTCGGATTGTGTCGGAAAGCGGGGAATTGTTGCGTCGGATTCCGACACAATGGTTTACGGGCTTGGTTTACCGTGCTGGCGGCGCCTTTAAGTCTTTTCTTCGCCGTATTGCAGCACCTGAACCTTCTCGATAGTGACGAGTCCGCTGGTCATCATCTGGTCGAGTATCGGGAGAAAAGTGTCGATCTTCTCCTTGGAGTCGACGATTTCCACCACCACCGGCAGGTCCTGCGACAGCCGCAAGATCTTGTTGGTGTGAATGTGGCTGGAATGGCCGAATCCCATATGGCCGCGCAGCACCGTCGCGCCGGCGAGATGCAGCTCGCGGGCCTTCAGCACGATGGCTTCGTGCAACGGCTGACGTTGAAATTTATCGTCCTCGCCGAAGAAAATTCGGAGCAGGACGGCGTCCCGGGGTATCTGCATCTTCTGCTCCATTTTATTTCATCGCGTTGATCAGGCTGGCGAGCACGACGCCGACCCACACGGCGATCAGACATAGCGCGACCGAGAGGCCGATATTGGCGCCGGCGCGAAACCACTCCCCATCATTCGCCAGGTTCAAGGTCTGCAGGCTGAAAGACGAAAATGTCGTGTAGCCGCCGCAGATCCCGATCATGACGAACTGACGCGCATTTGAGCCGACAAACCATCTGCCGTCCGGACCGGTCAGCGCGCCAAAGAAGCCGATGACAAACGAGCCGCTGATGTTGATGACCATCGTGCCCCACGGAAAGGTCTCGCCGACCGAGCGCGCGACCACGCCGGAGAGCCAGTAGCGCGCCGTTGTGCCCAGCGCGCCGCCGAGTGCACCCCAAACATAGGCCAGCATTGAGTCCTTGATCCTCATGAAAGACGACAGAAGGCGACCCCATGATCGTTTTCTCCGGTGAACGAGCACTACGCGAATTGCCGTATTGCCAAATTGCGAGCTCCGGCTACGGCCTCATTTCACCACCAGCACTGGACAATGCGCAAGCTGAACCATGCGATCGGCGCGGCTGCCGATCATCCGCTCGTAAAGCGCGGAATGGCCGGTAGCGCCGATGACCAGGAGGTTGGCCCCGATGTCGGCCGCGAGCTTGACGACGTCGCGGACCGGATGCCCGGTCAGAAGATGGGTGTGAAGCTTGATGTGCGATTGCTCGGCCATGTCCTGCGCGCGCTGGAGAATGCCGCGAAAGCGTCTGGCGGCCCGGCCGGTTTCTTCCCTGATCTCCTCGACAAACTCGGGCAGGTAATCAACCTCCATGACCGACACCATGTGCAGCTCGGACTGGTTCTGCTGCGCCAGGGTGAGCGCGAGCTTAAGCGCGTTGAACGCCGGCGCCGAGCCGTCGTTCGCGTGTAGGATCTTGGCAAACATGTCGATGACCCCGAAGCGTTACTCGGACGTGCCGGAAACGTTGCGAATCGGAATTGCGGCGCGGTCTGCCGCCGGCGTCGGCGCCGGCCCAGACTGCGGCAGCAAGTGACGCGGCAAGAAGAATGCGTTGGCAATCACAGTCGGAACGACGGCGCTGGCAATAACCGTTGCCACCAGCGCGGAATACTGTGCTTGATTGATGATGCCATGTGACAAGCCAAATAATGAGGAAATCGTTCCAAATGTCAGTCCGGTAGACATCAGGAGCGTCGTATACATGGCCTCTTGATTTGGTGATCCAAACAGCTTCGTGACCGGATAGACGCCGACGATCTTGGTTCCGACCTTGACGATGAGGAAGAAGACGAACGCTGCCGGCGCTGCCAAAAGCGCCGGTATCGATACAAATGAACCGGCACGGATAAAATAGAACGGCGTCAACAGGCCGAATGTCAGGGTGCGCAGACGTCTGATCAGGGCGTGATCCTTGCCGACAGTGCCGGCCAGCACCATACCGATCAAATAAGCCGGCAGCACCGCTTCGCTGTCGGCCCAGGCCGCGAGCGCGCCCATGCCGAGGAGGCAAAGCAGCAGGAATTTCGTCTCCAATTCCGAGGGGCGGTTGCCGTACAGCCGGAAGAATCGCGGTGTCAGCCAAGGCAGCACCACGAAGACGACAATGCCGACCGCGATGAAAATCAACGTTTTGACGGTAAAGGGCGCGAAGATAAGGCCCAGCGCGACGACGGTGCCGAGGTCGGTGACGAAACATGCGGCAAGGATGGTTTTGCCGTATTCTGTCGTATTGAAGCCGAACTCGATCATCACCGCGTAGACGACGGCGACAGACGTGGTCGACATGGCGACGCCCGCAAGCCAGCTCGGCATGATCTCCCAGCCGAGCAGATAATGCGCGGCCGCCGCGCAGCCGAGGAACGGAAACAGGAAGCTGACCAGCCCGACCGCGGCCGCTTCCTTCCACTTGAGCTTGAAGACCACGGGGTCGAGCTCGGCGCCGGCGAGGAAAGTCAGCACGATGGCGCCGATGCCGGACAGAAATTTGACCCAGGATTCGTCGGTGCCGAGCATCGCCGAGCCGACAGCGGCGCCGATGATCAGCTGCGCGATCGTTCCGACAACGATTTCCGACAGCGCCGACGAGATGCGGAGCCAGATCGCCAACAGGCTGGCAATCAGCGCCAGTCCCAACCAGAGCGAGGCAAGCGCCCAAACCCCTGTCATGCTGCCCTCCTGCAATCCACTAGCTTCGACTCCAAGCGCAACGCGCCGGCGCCGAGCGGTCAGACAATGCTCTTGGAGGCAGCGGGAGCCCAACAATAACTCCTACCGACGCCAAGCGCCCGGCAGGAGTCATCAGCCTCATCGGCGGTTACGGGGGGACTCCATCCCAGAAGTGGCGATTATTCTAGAGCATGATCCGGAAAAGTGGAAGCCGGTTTTCCGAAAAGATCATGCTCCACCAAAAAGTTAGAGCGCCAATCGATTCAGTCTGAAACGATTGCGCTCTAGCGGCAAAACCGCGCCTGACAAGCCGTTGCGATGTCGACAGCCGCGTCAGACCGCGAGCCGCTCCGGTGCCCGCGCCGCAGCGGCTATCTCCGGAAACAGCAGGTCCGATTCCACGGCATATTGCGCCGCGGTCCGATGCAGCCGCGCGTTGTTCGCTTCCCGCAATGCCGCATCCGCCTCGCCGTAGAGAAAAGCGAGGAAGGCGTAGCGCCGCCCGCTGGTGACCGGCGTCACCTGGTGCAAGGCGCCACAGGAAAACACCATGGCGCCGCCCACCGGCGCGCGATAAGCGCGGCGGCCGAATTCCGGCAGCACCATGTCGCAGCCCTGGTAATCGCGGTTGAGATTGATGGTGACGGCGAAGCGCCGGTGCTGCGCGCCGACATTGACGTTGTCGCGGTGCCGGTAGAAATGGCCGCCGACGGCGCTGTCGTAGCAGGCGACGATGTAGCGATCCATGCGCGTGGCTTGAAATTGGAAAAATTGCCCGATCGCCGGAACTAGGCGGCGGACGATCTGGTTGCGGATCGCTTCGCGCAATAGCGGATGGGCGACGGTGAGATCGCTGCGCCGTTTGAGGCGATGATCGACCACACGCGTGGTCTCCCCGTTGACGTCGAACAGAAAGCCGGATTCCTCGCCACCAAGCTTGTCGTAGAACTTGATCAGTGTCTCGCAGAGCGGGAAGTCGAACACCCGCGGCACGATCAAAACCGGCGCGGTGAGCGGGACGCCGGCGGAATCGTCGACCGCCGGCAGGCTCGCCAGCACTTGGCGCACGGTCGCGGCGTGGCCGTCCGCATGGTCCCACGCGATATTCGCCACCGCCCGCAGCATTGGATCGAGCACGATGGTGCGGGGCATGGCGCCGGCGCCGAAGGTGCGGCTGACGGCACCGTCATAATCGGCAAGGAACGAGACGGCTGAGGTGGTGCGCGCAAGATATGGCGCCGGATCGTCGGGCGGCGCGGACAATACGCCATAAAAGACGATGCGATCGTCGTCGAACAGATGCGACAACTGGAAAATCTCGGCCAGCTCATGCTGCGCCCGCGGGTTGGCCGGCGAGCCGAGGAAGCTCAGCACGATCCAGCGGCCGGCGGCGACCGACAGATTGAAGGCGCCATCGCCGATCAACGGCGCGGCAAACCACGGAACGGGATCGCCCAAGACTATCTCGCTAAAGACGATCCCGGCGACGTCGGCGTCTTTCCGGTCCATGTGGGTGCTTTCGGTTATAGGCCGCCGGCGGCATCATTTGGCGTCATGGTTAATTTTGTTCTAACGCGCACCGGCTGCATTATCGGCTGGGGCACAACTGATTCGCGGAAAGCGTGACCGGGACCGGCTTAAGTGAATAAGCATTCGCCGCTGACGACGCACAGCCGCCGCCTTCAAGACCTCGACCGCCTGCTGGAGCGGGACCCCGATGTCCTCGATGCGCGGTACGAGCGCGCCAGCCTGTTACGCGAGCAGGGTCAATTCGAAGCGGCCAAGCGCGATTATCTGGAATTGCTCCGTCGCACGCCGACCGATTTCGGCGTGTTGAACGATTTCGGCACGCTGGCTCTAACCGCCGGTTACAAGGACGCCGCGCGCTCGTTATTCGCTGAGGCGGTGCGCCATCATCCGGATAATCCGAACGGCCAAGTCAACCTGGCGAATTTGCTGTTGCTCAGCGGCGAGCCGGAAGCCGCGCGTGCTCATTTCGAAGCAGCGCTGCGGGCCGATCCCGACCACATCCATGCCCATCGCGGCATGGGCAATCTGCTGGGCGAGCTTGGCGACCCGGCCGGCGCGCGCCGGCACCGCGACAAGGGGTTCACACATCATTTTCAGACGACGCTGCCGTACCGAGGCGAGGGTGCGCCAATTTCCGTCTTGCAGTTGATCTCGGCGGCGGGTGGCAACATCCCGACCTCGACCCTGCTCGATGACCGGACCTTTCAGACAACCGTCTTGGTGGCGGAATACGCGGACGGCAAAACGTCGCTGCCGCCTCACGATCTGGTCTTCAATAGTATCGGCGATGCTGATCTGTGTGAGGAAGGCCTCGAAGCGGCGTGCCGGCTCCTGCAGCGGACCGATCGGCCGGTGATCAATCAGCCGCGCGCCGTGCTCAAGACCGGGCGCGCCGCCAATGTCGAACGCCTGCGCGGCCTGCCGAATGTGATCGTGCCGCGGGTCGTCACCATGCCGCGCGCGGTGCTGACAAGCGCCGCGGCCTCGGCGGCCGTCGCCGCGAACGGTTTTTCATTTCCGTTTCTGGTGCGAATACCCGGCTTTCACACCGGCCGGCATTTTGTTCGCGTCGAGAATCTTTCCGAGTTGGTCGCCGCTGTGGCGCAATTTCCCGGTGACGACATTTGCTTGATCGATCAGCTCGATGCGCGCGATGCCGATGGCTTCTATCGCAAGCTCCGCGTCATGATCATCGACCGCAGAATCTATCCGCTGCATCTGGCGATCTCGCGCCACTGGAAGATCCATTATTTCAAGGCCGACATGCCGCACTCTGCGGAAAACCGCCGTGTCGATGAAGCGTTCCTCAACGATATGCCGCGTTTCATCGGCGCGCGCGGCATGGCGGCACTGGAGCGGATCAATGCGGCGCTCGATCTCGACTATGGCGGTATCGATTTCGCGGTGAATGCCGACGGCGACATTCTGTTCTTCGAAGCCAACGCCACCATGGTCATGGTGCCGCTCTCAAGCGATCCGAAATGGGATTATCGCCGGCCGACCTTCGATGCGGTTTTTGCCGCCGTGCGCGACATGCTGTTGGCGAGAGCGATCGGCGACGCACCACGGTCCGTCGCGCAAGCCTAAGGTGGTCAGCGGCCCTGCCGGAAATACCGCAGGTCTTTCACTTTCAGAAGGACGACCGGGAACGCCATCAACGCGGCACCAAGCACGAGCGAGCCGATCAAAGCGCGCAGATGGAGAGGGCCATTATGCGAGGCGCGCCAATAGCAGGCGACGCCGATCGGATAAAACAGCACGATGGCGGTGAACAAGCCGGGTGAAAAACGGCCGCGGCTCCATAGCGTCGGCAGCACGTGAAAGAACGTGGCGTTGATCAGCATCAGCGCCGGAAAGGTGAGCGCGACTCCCGGACAATGGCCGGCAAGATTGGCGGCGACGATGCCGAGCACGATCACAAGCGCATTGACGACATAGAAGTCGCTCCACTCGACCGGAAGGCGAAGCACGCCCCGCGCCCAGTCGCGCCAGTTGAGCTGGTATTCCTCGAGGATGTGCAAGCCGTAGGCGGCAGTGGCCAGCCACATCAGGTCGGTCAGCGACATGAAAGCGACCCCAGCAATTCGCGTCGTTCGTCCATCCTAGCAGACCGGCGGGGAAAGATTGCCCATTCCTGATGCATAGGAATCGGTTGAGGCCTGCCTATTTTTTAGTCAGCGCCGGAAGCCGGCTTGGCGGGTAATCCAAGGCCACCACGACTGCCGGTATTTCCCTAGCTAAATCAAGACGATTGGCTGGTCCGGCCGGCGCCCCGTTGCTGGCATGGGCCTTGCGAACGCTCAGATCGCCAATCGAAGAACATCCATCGTCCTGATGGATCGATGCAGCGGCGCGACCCGCGCTCGCGTGCGTACAGGGAGCAAGTCATGACTTTCGACAAAATTTCACGCCGTCGCGTCCTGCAGGGAACGGCGGCCTTGACCCTCGGTGCGGCCTTGCCGCTGCGCGGGGCCATGGCTGCGGAGACGACCATCGGCTTCATCTATGTCGGCTCGCGCGACGACTATGGCTACAACCAGGCGCACGCCGCCGGCGCCGCCGCGCTCAAGAAAATGCCCGGCATCAAGGTGGTCGAGGAGGAGAAAGTCCCCGAGACCGACGCCGTGGAAAAGACCATGGAGTCGATGATCAATCTCGACGGCGCGACGCTCTTATTCCCGACGTCGTTCGGTTACTACAACCCGCACATGATCAAGATGGCGCTGAAGTTTCCGAAGCTCCGTTTCGAGCATTGCGGCGGCTTGTGGAGCGACAAGGATCCGAAAAACGCCGGCAGCTATTTCGGCTACATCGACGAAGCGCAGCACGTCTCCGGCATCGTCGCCGGCTACTCGACGAAATCCGGCAAGCTCGGCTTCGTCGCCGCCAAGCCGATCCCGCAGGTGCTGCGCAATATCAACGCCTTCACCCTCGGCGCCAAGCTCGCCAATCCGAAAGTCACCACGCAGGTGATCTTCACCGGCGACTGGTCGATGCCGGTCAAGGAAGCGGAAGCCACCAACGGCTTGATCGATCAAGGCGTCGACGTTCTCACCTGTCACGTCGACGGCCCAAAGACGGTGGTGGAGAACGCCGCGCGCCGCGGCGCGATGGTATGCGGCTATCACGTCAACCAGGCGGTGCTGGCGCCGCAGGCCTATCTCACCGGCGCCGAGTGGAACTGGGAAGTGCTCTATCCGCGCTTCGCCAAGATGTTCACCTCCGGCGAGACCATTCCGAACTTCTATCGCGGCGGCCTCAAAGAAGAGATCGTCAAGGTATCGCCGTACGGGCCGATGGTCAGCGAAGAGGCGAAGAAGAAAGCCGACGAGGTCAAGGCGGCGCTCACCGCCGGCAACTACGTGATCTTCAAAGGACCGCTGGTCGACAACAAGGGCAATACCGTCGTCGCCGCCGGCGTGTCGCGCGGCCAGACCGATCCCGAGCTGGAAAAGATGAGCTATCTGCTCGACGGCGTCATCGGAGCGACTTCGTAAAGGAGCGACTTCGTGAAGGCTGACGCCGACACGGCTGCTGCAACTACGGGGGTAGGCGAATTTCTTCGCCTGCCCCTTTCGGCCGGAAGTTCGGCGCCTGGGCGGAATATATCGTCATCCCGGCGCTGGCCTTGCTGGCTTCGCTGGTGCTGTTCGGGATTTTCGTCGCGCTATTCGGCAAGAATCCGCTCGACCTCTACTTCTTTATGTATCAGGGCGCATTCGGCACCTGGTTCTCCTGGCAGAATACGCTGACGCGCGCCGCGCCGCTTATTCTCACCGCGCTTTGCACGGCGCTGCCGGCGCAGCTCGGCATGGTGATCATCGGCGGCGAGGGGGCGCTTCTGATCGGCGCGCTGTGCGCGACCAGCGCCGCGTTGGCGCTGCCGGCAGCGCCGCCGCTGGTCGTCGACGTCGCCATGGCGATCGCCGGCATGATCGGCGGCGGCCTGTGGATCATGCTGTCCGGCGCGCTTCGCCAATATCGTGGCGTCAACGAGACGATTTCGAGCCTGCTGCTGGTCTATATCGCGCTCGCCGTCCTCAACTTTTTGGTTGAGGGCCCGATGCGCGATCCGACCAGCCTCAACAAGCCGTCGACGCCGGAAATCGGCGCCGCCAACATGATCGGCAGCATTCCGGGCACCGACGTGCATTGGGGCTTGGCGTTCGGCATCATCGCCGCGGTGCTGTCATACATTTTGATCTATCATACGGTGTTCGGCTTTGCGGCGCGTGTCGCCGGGGGCAATATCCGCGCTGCCAAGGTCGTCGGCTTGAGCGTCGGCAAGCTCATCCTCATCATCTGCTTTCTGGCCGGCGCCGCGGCCGGTCTCGCCGGCATGATGGAGGTCGCAGCCGTGCAGGGACGCACCAACGCCAATCTGGCGGCCGGCTACGGCTTCGCCGGCATCCTGGTAGCGTTCCTGGCGCGGCAAAATCCGCTCGCTGTTATTCCGGTCGCCGTGCTCCTGGGCGGCATCGGCGCCTCCGGCGGACTGCTGCAACGCCGGCTCGGCTTGCCCGATGCGTCGGTGCTGGTGCTGGAGGGCACGATCTTCGTCTTGGTGCTGGCGAGCGACTCGCTCTACGGCCGCTTCCGCGTCTTCAAGGGAAAATCCTGACATGGCGGCGTCCGACATCGGCTTGTGGACGGTGCCGCTTGCGGTGTTCGGCGGCGCCGTGCGTGTCTCGACGCCGTTTCTGTTCGTCAGCCTCGGCGAGTGCATCACCGAACGCTCCGGCCGCATCAATCTCGGCCTGGAAGGCACGCTGGTGATGGGCGCCATGGCCGGCTATGGCGTGTCGTATCTCACCGGCTCGCCTTGGCTCGGCGTGCTCGCCGCCGGCGTCACCGGCGCCGGCATGGGGGCGCTGCATGCGGCGATCTGCGGTCTGCCGCGTGTCAACGACATCGCCGTCGGCATCGCCTTGATGCTGTTCGGCATCGGGCTTGCCTTCTATCTCGGCAAGCCGTTGATCGAGCCGACGGCGCCGCGGTTGCCGTCGATCGATTTCGGCTGGTGGAGCGACATTCCGCAGGTGCGCTCGGCGTTGCGCATCAATGTGCTGTTTCTGTTCGGCGTCGCGCTGGCGCCGATCCTGGTCTGGGCGCTGCGCACCACGCGCTGGGGCCTGATCATCCGCACCGCCGGCGAAAGCGCCGACGCGGCGCTGGCGATGGGCTATTCGGTCAACTGGATTCGGCTGCGCGCCACCATGTTCGGCGGCTTCCTCGCCGGCATCGGCGGCTCGTTCCTGTCGCTGTTCTATCCCGGCAGCTGGAACGAAGGCTTGTCGAGCGGGCAGGGCATTACCGCCGTCGCGCTTGTCATCTTCGCCCGCTGGAACCCGATGCTGTGCATGTGGGCGTCGCTGCTGTTCGGCGGCGCCGCCGCCTTGGGACCGGCGCTGCAGTCCATCGGCTTCAGCTACGGCTATCATCTGTTCAATGCCGCGCCCTATATTCTGACGTTGCTGATCATGATCGCGACCTGTTCGCCGAAGCGCACCCTGATCGGCGCGCCGGCCGAATTGTCGATCACCCGATGAGCCTTTGACGAGGTGAAGTCTTTTACGAGGTAGGGTCATGCCCCAGTTGGCGCACAAGGAAAGCAGCGCGGCGGAGCGCTATGTCGCCGCCGATCCATACATGTGGCCCTACAACGGCGATCTTCGCGCCGCGAATACCGCGCTGATCATCATCGACATGCAGACCGACTTTTGCGGCGTCGGCGGCTATGTCGACAAGATGGGCTACGATCTGTCGCTGACGCGCGCGCCGATCGAGCCGATCAAGCGCACGCTGGCGGCGATGCGCGCCAAGGGCTTCCACGTCCTGCACACCCGCGAAGGCCATCGTCCCGATCTCGCCGACCTGCCGGCCAACAAGCGCTGGCGCTCGCGGCAGATCGGCGCCGGCATCGGCGATCCCGGGCCGTGCGGCCGTATCCTGGTGCGCGGCGAGCCGGGCTGGGACATTATCGATGAACTCAAGCCGCACGAAGGCGAGACCATCATCGACAAGCCTGGCAAGGGCTCGTTCTGCGCCACCGATCTCGAACTGATGCTGCGGCTCGCCGGCATCGACAATATCGTGCTGACAGGCATCACCACCGACGTCTGCGTGCATACCACCATGCGCGAGGCCAACGATCGCGGCTTCGAATGCCTGCTGCTGGAGGATTGCTGCGGCGCCACCGACAAGGGCAATCACGACGCCGCCATCAAGATGGTCAAGATGCAGGGCGGCGTGTTCGGCGCGGTGTCGGACTCGGCCAAATTCATCGAGGCCATCGCGTGAGCGAGATGGCGACGCTGATTCCGCCCGGCGGTCTGCCGTCGGCGACCGCCAACAAAAGGACGTTCGGCGTCGAAGCGCTCAGCATGACCAAGCGCTTTGGCGAATTCACCGCGCTCGACGCGGTGTCGCTCAAGGTCGTGCCCGGCTCTTTCCATGCGCTGCTTGGCGAAAACGGCGCCGGCAAGTCGACGCTCGTCAAATGCATCATGGGCTACTACCAGGCCGACAGCGGCGAGCTTCTAGTCGACGAGCGCCAGGAGGTGATCAACAATCCGCGCGCCGCCCACGCCCTCGGCCTCGGCATGGTCTATCAGCACTTTACCCTCGTGCCGGCGATGACGGTCGCGGAAAATTTCGTGCTGGCCCGCGATGACGTGCCGGCGGTGGTCGACTGGGCGCGCGAGCGCAAGGCGCTGGAAGAGTTTCTGTCGAAGATGCCGTTCCGGGTGCCGCTCAATGCTAGGGTCTCGGCGATCTCCGCCGGCGAGCGGCAGAAATGCGAAATCCTCAAGCAGCTTTACCTGCGGCGCCGTTTTCTCATTCTCGACGAGCCGACCTCGGTGCTCACGCCCGGTGAAGCCGACGAAGTGCTCGGCATGCTGCGCGGCATGGTCGCGGCCGGCGATCTCACCATCCTGATGATCACCCACAAATTCCGCGAGGTGATGGCGTTCGCCGACGAGGTGACGATCCTGCGGCGCGGCAAGCTGGCGGGGCAGGGGCTGGTGAAGGAGCTGAGCCCCGACGTCATGGCGCGCACCATGATCGGCGCCGAAGAACTGACGGTGCAGCCGCCGCGCACCGGCGAATTCGGTGCGCCGCGGATCGAGATCGCAAAGCTCAACGCGCTGGATGACGGCGGACAGCCGGCGGTGCGCAACGTCTCGCTGTCGATCCGCGGCGGCGAGATTGTCGGCGTCGCCGGCGTGTCCGGCAACGGCCAGCGGCAGCTAATCGAAGTGCTGGCCGGCCAGCGCGACGCCGAAAGCGGCAAAGTCTATCTGCAGGGCGAGGACTATCACGCCACCCGGCAGGAGATGCGTCACAATCATCTCTCGGTGCTGCCCGAAGAGCCGCTGAAGAATGCCTGCGTGGCGCGCATGAGCGTCGCCGATAATCTCGCGTTTCGCGAGTTCGACCGCGCACCGTTCGCCTCCGGCGGCTGGTGGCTCAACCGCGCGCAATTCCACGAGGACGCGCTGCGCAAGATCGAGCGCTACAAGATCAAGACCCGCTCCGACGATACCGCGATCGGTGAATTATCCGGCGGCAACGTCCAGCGCACCGTGCTGGCGCGCGAGCTTGGCGGCGAAGTCGACATCCTGGTCGCCGCCAATCCCTGCTTCGGCCTCGACTTCGCGGCGGTGGCGCAAATCCACGCCGAGATCATGGCGGCGCGCAACCGCGGCGCCGCGGTGCTTCTGGTCTCAGAAGACCTCGACGAACTCCTCGAGCTCGCCGATCGGCTGGTGGTGATGTTCCACGGCGAGATCGTCTACGAGACGCGCGCCAGCGATGCCGATCTCACCGTCATCGGCCGACATATGGCCGGGCATTAGAGCGTGTCGTCATATAATCGCGAATAGCGACAGCGACCTGATTGCGTCCGCTTTGGCGCCCTTTGCGGACTCAAGTCGGACATCTCCCGATGTTCGGGAAGCGCCAAATCCTGCCGCGCGCAACCGCAGCAAAACAACGCGCCTTTTTGCAGAAGCCTGACGGATTGGTGGGCTATAGCGGCCGCGTCGGGTTGACGAGACAGGCGGGTCATGGGAGGTCCGCCTAGGAATTCGTTGCCGGGACCGTCCAATGGATCTGCGCGCTCGTCAGCTTGGCGAGGTTGACTCGCCGGTGGCGTGGCGGCGGCTTGGATTTGCGGTCGCGGTCGGCACCATTGGCAGCGTCGGCATGTGGTCGGTGCCGGTTGCCCTGCCGTTCGTGCAGGCCGATTTCGGCATCACCCGCGCCGACGCCGCCTTGCCCTATACGCTTGCGACGATGGGCTTCGCCTTCGGCGGCGTCGCCATGGGGCGCTTGTGCGACCGCTTCGGCCTACTGGTCGCGATCATGTTGGGCAGCTTGGCGCTTGGCATCGGCTATGTCGGCGCGTCGCTGGCTCCGACCCTGTTCACGTTTGCGTTGATGCATTTGGTAGTCGGCGTCGGCGCCTCGGCGACGTTCGGGCCGCTGATGGCCGACATTTCGCAATGGTTCCTGCGCCATCGCGGGATCGCGGTCAGCATCGCGGCCTCCGGAAACTATATCGGCGGTGCGCTGTGGCCGCCGGTGCTGCAGCATGCGATGGCGACCACGGGCTGGCGCCACACCTATCTCGGCGTTGGCATGTTGTGCGTACTGGCGATGCTGCCCTTCGTCTTTGCGCTGCGGCGACGCGCGCCAGCGCATCCGACCGGGCCGATGTCGGAGGCGGCGAGTACCGGCTCCGCGCGCGATCTCGGCATTTCGCCTAATGCGCTGATGGTCTTGCTGAGCGTTGCGGGTCTTGCCTGCTGCGTCGCGATGGCGATGCCGCAGGTCCATATCGTCGCCTATTGCGGCGACCTCGGTTATGGGCCGGCGCGCGGCGCCGAGATGCTTTCGGCGATGCTCGGCTTTGGTATCGTGAGCCGTATCGGCTCGGGTCTGGTCGCCGATCGGTTGGGAGGGCCGGCGACGCTGCTGATCGGTTCGGTGCTGCAGGGGTTCGCGCTGTTCCTCTATCTGCTGTTCGACGGTCTCGTCTCGCTGTACATCGTCTCCGCGCTGTTCGGACTGTTCCAAGGCGGCATCGTCCCGATGTATGCGATCATCGTGCGGCAGTATTTCTCGCCGAAGGAAGCGGGCATCCGCATCGGAATCGTGCTGATGGCCACGCTGTTCGGCATGGCGCTCGGCGGTTGGATGTCGGGCGTCATCTTCGACCACGCCGGTTCCTACCGGATCGCTTTCCTCAACGGTCTGATCTGGAACGTGGTCAACGCGGCGATCGTGGCCTGGCTGATGCTGCGGCCTACCCACAAATTGGTCGCAGCATAGGTGGGCGATCTATCAGTATGGGCCATAGAACATCGCCCGGCGGGGATTATCGGCGCTTGTCGCTGCATTGACTTCACCGAAGCGATGCTGAGAGATTGATCGCGAAACTCGGTATTTTTTCTGAAGAGCGAAGTCAGCGATGAAGCTCGACTACCACATCTGGAAGTCGGCGGTGAACGGCTATTTGGCCTTTCACATCGGTCCGAAGCCGCGGCCGACATTTTTCAATATCGCCGACGCCTATCCGGAGCTCGATCTTATCACGCAGGCGTATCCGGCCATTCGCGCGGAATTTGATCAACTCATGGCCGCCGGCGTCGAGATGCCGCAATATCACGACGTCGATTCCGGCGAGCGCGAGATCTCGAGCACCACGCCGAAGCGCTGGAACGTCTACGTGCTCGAAGTGCTCGGCTACAAGGTCGAGCCGAACCGCGCGCGCTGTCCGCAAACCTGCAAGGCCATTGCGCGCGTCCCCAACGTCGTCCAGGCGTTTTTCTCGATCCTCGACCCGGGCAAATCGGTGCCCGAGCATGAAGGCCCTTATCTCGGCTATCTGCGCTATCATCTCGGTGTGCACGTGCCGCGCAACGACCCGCCCAAGATCATCGTCAATGGCCGCGACTATGTCTGGAAGGAGGGCGAGGGCGTGTTGTTCGACGACAGTTGGCCGCACGCGGTCGTCAATCACAGCGACGATCTGCGCGCGGTCCTGATCGTCGACGTGCGCCGGCCGTTGCCATTGACCGGCGACCTGGTGAACCGCTTTGTCACCAATGTGGTCGGGCGCTATGCCTACGGCCGCGCCGTCGCCCGCAAGGCCGATCAATTCACCCGCCTGCAATTCTCTTAAATTCGTTGCACGACGTTGCCGGCGACGTCGGGCGCGCTCCGCGCCGCTGTCCGGCAATGCAGTGATGCTGTCGGCGTCGCGGCGGCGACGTTGTGAGCGGGCCGCGCACCGCATAGATAGCCTTAAAGGTGCTTTCCGTGCGGCGATCCGCCGGCGGGAATTGTCGCCCCGAAGATTTCCGGAGGCCGCGCCATGGCGAAAAGTCACGAGAATGACGTCGTTGTGCGCCTGCGCACGTTCAAGGAACTCGATAATCAATTGGACCTGGAATTGGAGCAAACATTTCCGGCAAGCGACGCGCTGCAGATCACGCGCGATCGTCCGCCGGTGCTGCGACATCAGCGCCGGCGGGCAGCGATGAAACGCGAAAAGCGGCGCGTTGGAGCGGGATGATTTTTGCCCGAATCACACCGTTATTGCGAGGAGCGATAGCGACGAAGCAATGACGAAGGTGAATCCAACCTAAAATCATCCCTCTTTCAGCGCCGCGGCCGGCGTCCGCTCCAGCGCCGGGTTATGACCAAGCGCCAGCACGATGGCCATGGCGATGATCGCCAGCGCCGCGATCAGGAGCAGCCCGCCGGTGAAGCTGCCGGTCTGGTCCTTGATCCAGCCCATGGCATAGGGCCCGGCGAAACCGGCGAGGTTGCCGATCGAGTTGATCGCGGCAATGCCGGCGGCGGCCGCAGTGCCGGAGAGCACGGCGGTCGGCAACGTCCAGAATACCGGCAGGGTGCCGAACACGCCGCAGGCGCCGATCGTAAAGGCGATGATCGTCAGCGTCGGATTGCCGGTCAGGGTCGAGGCGGCGATGCCGGCGGCGGCAATCAAGAGCCCGATCGCGGTGTGTCCTTTGCGTTCGCCAGTGGCGTCGGAGTGATAGCCGTACCAGACCATGAATATGGCGCCGATGGCGTAGGGGATAGCCGTGACCCAGCCGGTCGCGAAATTCGACAGGCCAAACGCCTTGATGATTTGCGGCAGCCAGAAGCCGACGCCGTAATTGCAGGCCACCAAGCCGAAATAGACCAAGGCCAGCGCCCAGACGCGCGGGTTGCGCATCACCTCCCAGACCGACAGCGTCTGCGCCGTCTCGCGCTGCCGCCGTTCGGCATCGAGGCGGTCGCGCAGCCAGGCGCGCTCGTCCACTTCGAGCCACTGCGCGTCGGCCGGCAGATCGGTCAGATAGAAGTACGTGACGAAGGCGAGCACCAAGGCCGGCGCGGCCTCGATGACGAACAACCACTGCCAGCCCTCGAGCCCGGCGATGCCGTGCATGCCGAGGATCATGCCGGAAATCGGCGACCCGATCGCCGAGGACAGCGGTATAGCCGCCATGAACGCGCCGACGATGCGGCCGCGATAGACCGACGGATACCACAGCGTCAGATAAAAGATGATGCCGGGAAAGAATCCCGCCTCGGCGAACCCGAGCAATGCGCGCAGGATGTAGAACGTGGCCTCATTGCCGAGCCCGGTCCCCTGCGCGATGTTCGGTATGAACGCCATCAGTGCGGAGAGAATGCCCCAGCTGAACATGATGCGCGCGATCCACTTGCGCGCGCCGAACCGGTCGAGCGCCAGGTTCGAGGGCACCTCGAACAGGAAATAAGTGACAAAGAAAATGCCGGAGCCGAAGCCGTACATGGTCGCCGTCAAACCCAGCGACTTGTTCATGGTGAGTGCGGCGAAGCCGACATTGACGCGATCGAGATAGGCGACGAAATAGCAGATCATCAGGAATGGGATCAGCCGCGCCGACACCTTCCGGATGGTGCGAGCCTCCAGGTACTCCATGGCGTTCCTCCGTCCCCGGGCCGATCAACCTCCACGACGGTGGGGTTCCCGTTTTCTTTGCCCGCGATGGAAGCGTTATAGCACAACCGGGCGTTTGCTCGCGCGGCGCCAATGACGTTGGCAATTTTTTGCATTGCGGCATGACGCGCGTCGCTTGGCTTGTTCGCGCGCGCGTGCCGCTCTAACGTGTCCACCATGCAGCCATGTCGAATGAGCGCCGTCGCGCTGCTGGACGCTTATCGTCGCCGCGCGCTGTCGCCGCTTGAGGCGATGCAGGACGTGCTGGCGCGCGTCGCGTCCTTCGATCCGCATATTCACGCGACCTACCTGCTCGAGCCGGAGCGCGCCTTGGCGCAGGCGTGCGCGTCGCAAGCGCGCTGGCAGCGCGGCGAACCGATCGGTCCGCTCGACGGCGTGCCGGTGACGATCAAGGACAATATCGCCACCAAGGGCGAACCGGTTCCGCTCGGCACCGCGGCGAGCGATTTGACCCCGGCAACCGAGGACGCGCCGCCGGCGGCGCGCTTGCGCGAAGCCGGCGCTATTTTCTTCGCCAAGACGACGATGCCGGACTACGGCATGCTGTCGTCGGGGCTGTCGAGCTTTCATCCGTTGACGCGCAACCCCTGGGATTTGACGCGCAATCCGGGCGGCTCCTCGGCCGGCGCCGCGGCTGCCGCGGCGGCGTGCTGCGGGCCGCTGCATCTCGGCACCGACATCGGCGGCTCGGTGCGTTTGCCGGCGGGCTGGTGCGGAGTTTTTGCGCTGAAGCCGAGCCTCGGACGGGTTCCGATCGACCCGCCTTATATCGGGCGCGTTGCCGGGCCGATCACCCGCACCGTCGGCGATGCGGCGCTGATGATGGCGACGCTGGCGCAGCCGGATGCGCGCGACTTTATGAGCCTGCCGCCGCAAAGCCTCGACTGGCATATCGCGCCGGCCAAGCTCACCGGCTTGCGCATCGGCATGTTGCTGGAAGCCGGATGCGGTTATGCCACTTCGGCGTCGACGCGTGCAGCGGTTGAACGGGCAGGGGGCGACTTGGCCGCCGCCGGCGCCATCGTCGAACCGCTAGCGCCGTTTCTGACCCAGGAGATGCTCGACGGCCTCGACCGTTTCTGGCGGATGCGGGCGCTGGTCGATTTTCGCACCAAGCCGCCGGAGCGGCGCGGAAAAATTTTGCCCTTCATCCGCGCCTGGGGCGAATCGGCCGCCGACTTCAGCGGCGAGGTGGTCTTCCACGGCTTCAGCCAGACTTTTGCGATGCGCAAGGCCACGATCGCCGCGACCCTGCCATACGATTTCGTCATTGCGCCGACCGCGCCGATCACCGCATTCGCCGCCGAGCTTGCTTCGCCGAGCGACGATCCGCTCGATCCGTTTCCGCATATCTCTTTCACCGTCGCCTTCAACATGTCCGAGCAGCCGGCGGCCTCGATCAATTGCGGCTACAGCGACGACGGCCTGCCGATCGGCCTGCAGATCATCGGCCGCCGCTTCGACGATCTCGGCGTACTCGGCCTCGCCAGCGCGTTCGAAAACATCCGGGCGTCGCAAGCGCGGGCCTGGCCTGAGCCGCCTGCAAACAACCAACAAGTAAAAAAACTCGCCTGAGAGGAATGCGCATGGACGACTATTCCAAGATTTTTGATCTCAGCGGCCGGCGCGCTCTGGTGATCGGCGGCGCCAGCGGCATCGGCCGCGCCAGTTGCGGCGGTCTGGCGTGCTTCGGCGCCAATGTGATTTGCGGCGACGTCGAGATGACGAAAGCCAACGACACGGTGCGGGCGATCACCGCGGACGGCCGCTCGGCTGAAGCTTTGCACATCGACCTCTGCGATCGCGACAGCGTTGCCGCCGCCGCCAAGACCGCCGGCGTCCCCGACGTGCTGGTGATCTCGCCGTCGATCAATGTGCGAAAGCCGCTCCTGGACGTCACCGAAGAAGAGTTCGATTGCGTCGTCGGGCTCAACCTCAAGGGTATTTTCCGTGCGCTCAAAGCTTTCGTGCCCGGCATGGTCGAGCACGGCAAGGGCAGCGTCATCGTCTTCTCCAGCATCCGCGCGCAGGTGGTCGAGCCGGGACAAGGCGTTTACGCGGCCACCAAGGCCGGCACGCTGCAAATGATCCGGGCGCTCGCCGCCGAGCTCGGTCAATCGGGCGTTCGTGCCAATGCCATTGCGCCGGGCGTGGTCGAGACGCCGCTGACCCAGCAAATCAAGCAAAACGACGCCTGGTATCGCGCCTATTCCGACAAATCGGTGATGCGGCGATGGGCGAAGCCGTCCGAGCTTGTCGGCGCGGTGGTCTATCTGGCGTCGGATGCGAGTTCCTATGTCACCGGTTCGTATCTCTTGGTCGATGGCGGCTGGACGGCGGCCGACGGCCGCTTCACGCCGCCGCTACCGGTGGCCGATCACGCCGCGGCTTTGGCGGCGCGATAGGATGTGCGATCGAGCGCGCCGGCGGCCCGCGATGGCCACGCGAAATTGATTGCAGCCGTATTGGCCGCGTGTTTGGCGCGGCGTAAATCTTGCGGCAGAGCATGATCCGGAAAAGTGGAAGCCGGTTTTCCGAAAAGATCATGCTCCACTAAAAATTTAGAGCGTCAATCGTTTCGTTCCGAAACGATTGCGCTCTAGGGGATGTGCCGGAACACAAGCTGGATGGGAGGGCTGTTATGACATCGCCCTACGCTAATCTCGATAAAGCACGACCTTATGTCCTGAGCATCGTACGCATCATCGTCGCGTTGTTGTTCATGGAGCACGGCCTGCAGAAATTCTTCGCCTTTCCGTCGGCGGGGCCGGCCGACATGACGCCGCTCCTTTATATCCAGGGCGTCATCGAGATCGTCGGCGGCATCTTGATCCTGATCGGTCTGTTCACGCGCCCGGTCGCCTTTATTCTTTGCGGCGACATGGCGGTGGCTTATTTCATGGCGCACTTCCCGCGCTCGTTCTTCCCGGCGGCAAATTTCGGCGACTCGGCCGTGCTGTACTGCTTCATCTTCCTCTACATGGTGTTCGCCGGCCCCGGCCGATGGAGCGTCGACCACGCGACCGGCATGGAGAAATAGCGCCGGGCTCGTCAAGTCGAGGCGGTCACGGCGTCCGCCGGGCGGCGCGGCACCAAGCCGTTGGCGATGATCTCCTGCACGACCTCGCCGTTCTGATTGAAGGTGCGGGTCCGCATTTTCAGGAGCCCGCGATCGGGCCGCGACTGTGAAGGCCTGGTTTCGAGCACCTCGCTCTCGATGCGAAGCTCGTCGCCGGGAAAGACCGGGATCGGCCAGCGCATGCTGTCGAAGCCGAGCCCGATGGTGCCGCCCACGGCGCGGTATTCGCTGCGCGCGATCAGGCTCATTGTCATCGCCGCTGTGTGCCAGCCGCTGGCGACCAGGCGGCCGAAGATCGAATGCCGCGCAGCGTCCTCGTCGAGATGAAACGACTGCGGATCGAACTTTCTGGCAAACGCGATGATCTCGTCTTTCTCCACGCGCACGCGGCCGCTCGGCTTGAATACCTCGCCAACGGCAAAATCCTCGAAGTATCGCTCAGTCATCAGTCGATGGCTCCGCAAGGGGGATCGGCAGGCGGGGAACGCCCGCAAGTATATCGCGCGCATGGCCGTCGGGGTGTGGAAGAAATGTAACCGCTTAGCCTGGGCCGCGTGGGCAGGCATAGATGGGAGGTCGATCGGGCGCGCGCTTAGCAGCCGTGGCTCAGTGCGGACGCTCGGCGTCCTTCACGATCGGCCAACCGATCTCCGTGCGCCAGGCGCTCTCGTCCGAAGTATCCAGCGGTCCCACCAGGTAGAGTTCCCGCAAGGGCCCGTCCGCGGCACGCTCATGACGCGCCACGTGAGCGGCCAGGGATCCATAGGCCAGGTCGATACTTCGATGCGAGCCTGCGTGTACGATTGTGGCAAGCTCGACCTCGGGCGCGCGGTAGGGTCGTATCCGGCCGATAGTTTCGATCGCCCCATCACAGGGAATGTAGATCGTTGCCGGACCTCGCCCTTTGGCGAAGATCTCGTCCGAGAAGACTCCGCCCGCCGGCGCGGCGGCTCGTCTGCCATGGGTAGCGAGGGTCGAATGCAACTCTGCCAACGCGCCCACCAGCCACGACACTGCGTGCTTTGCCTCCACGCGCTCACCAATGGCAGCGCCCGACATCGGAGCGATGTGGCGGTGAGAAATGGTGACCGGGCCCGCAGGCGGCTCGAGTAGACCGCGCAGCTCCGACACGGCGCTTCGCGTTCGTCCCAGGTCATTTTCAAGTCGGCTCAAGTGTGCGGCTATGATGCTGTTGCGGGTCGAGCCGTCAGGCGAGGCAAGCAGCTGCCTGATCTCATTCAGCGGCATCTGCAACTCACGAAAGCGCTTGATCATCTGCGCCTGCGGAATCTGGCTGGTCAGATAACGCCGGTAACCGGTGCGGGGATCGACTTCGGCTGCTCCCAAGAGGCCAGTGTCGTGATAGTGCCGCAGCGTCTTGATCGTGAGCAACGTGGCTCGCGAAAAGTCCCCGATCGTAAGCGTGGCCGGCACAGCTGGCATGGCCTTAGTCTGCAATCTCCCCTGACAGGAAAGTCAACCCTCTAAAAAGGGCTTGAGTCTCCCATAACTGGAGGCTGGAGAATGAGCCTCGCCGGCCATGCTTGGCCATGGCTTCGAGGGAGACCCAAATGAACAGGTCCAGCTATCTTGTTTATATCTGCCAGGCGGTGAAGGACCGAGTGGGGCTCGAGCGCTACTGGCAGGAGGCGCCGCCGGTCTACCCCAAGAATATCGATGTGCTCGTCGCCTATGGTCCTTCCGAGGTACTCGACGCGGATCAGGATGAGCGCGTCGAGGGAGTTGTGGTGGCTGAGTTCCCTCCATTTGAACAAACAGTTGAGTGGTTCAACGGTGATGCCTATGTCCAAGCCCGCAAAGACCGAACAAATGGATGTGAATATCTCGGCATGGTCGTGGACAGTGAAGTCGCGCCTATCGGTAAACGCAGTGCCGGGACACCTGCCTATGTCGTCTTCATTTGCCGTGAAATTGTAGACCAAGAGGAGCTCAATACGTATCGGCAGCGTGTGAGTGGAACGTTGGTGGGTCAATCGGCTCGGATCGTAATTGACCACAGCCGGCTTCTGATCTTGGAGGGACATGGTCCGGTGGAGGGCGTGGCAGTGTATGAGTTCCCCTCAAAGAATGCCGCGCGAAGCTGGTATGATAGCGCGGTGTATCGGGAGCTCCGGCAACATCGGAAAAAGGGTGCAAAGTATCTGGTGATCCTCGCAGAAGGCGGCGTGCCGCCCGTCGAGCAACGGATGCCGCAGACCAGAGTCGCTGCCTCGGCAGTGCCGCCGCTCCGCGTTTAACGTCGATCGCTCGGTGTTGAAGCCGACCGTGACCAACGAGAACAACGGCGGCCGCTTTTTGCGTAGCGCCCTCCGGCATTTGCAAGAAGCGATAGCCGCTAACCTTCGGCGCCGGTTTCGCCGCCGCGCGGCGGCATTGCGCGCAGGCGCACCCTCGCGGATGCTCGCTCAAACCAACTCTTTGGCGCGAGATAGCCGTGACCAGACGGTTTGCGAAGAAATCTCCGCTGCCATCTTTGCTTCTGCGCAAAGCTGCGGTTATCATTGAGCTGCTAAAAGCGGAGCAGGGCCGTGATGGGCTGGCGGGCGGTATTTGCGAGCGGTGCGTTTATTCTTGCGCTGAGCGTCGGACCGGCGACGGCCGACGAATACTGGTGGCGTTTTTGGCATTGGCACCACTATCCCGAGTGGCAGGCCATCCACTACGGCATGTATGGGCTGTACAATCGCAATGCCTATCTGCAGGCGAACCCGGAGATCGACGAGGCGTACAAGGCGCCAATCATCACCGGAAATGGCGCCGACATCCGCGGCCTGCAGGCGACGCTCGACCCGCCGCGATGGCGCTGGGGCGCGCCGTGCTGCTACGGCCGCAAGCCGATCCACATTCCGTAGTTTCAACCAGAGCCGTCATTCCGGGGCGGCCCCGCGGGGCCGAGCCCGGAATCCATATCCACTGCGGCGACGACTAAATTTCCGCCGTTGCGAAATTTCCCTCACTGTCGGCGGTTATGGATTCCGGGCTCGCGCTTTCAGCGCGCCCCGGAATGACGACCGCTTGTCTGGACTATCCCACCGCAGGCGCGCCGGACGGTCCGGGTGACCGCCGCGGCATCCGCCGCCGCGCGCGCTGCGACCAAGTGCTCAGCCAGTCCAGATAAAGATAGAGCACCGGCGTGGTGTAGAGCGTCAGCAACTGGCTGATGATCAGGCCGCCGACAATGGCGATGCCGAGCGGGCGGCGGATTTCGCCGCCATTGCCGAAGCTCAGCGCCAGCGGGATGGCGCCGAGAATGGCGGCCGAGGTCGTCATCATGATCGGACGGAAACGCAGCAGGCAGGCTTCGTAGATCGCGTCGTACGAGCTCAAGTCGCGCGCGCGCTTCGCCTCGATGGCGAAATCGACCATCATGATGGCGTTTTTCTTGACGATGCCGATCAACAGAATGACGCCGATCAGCCCGATGATGTCGAATTCGACGTGAAACAGCATCAGCGCCAACAGCGCGCCGATGCCGGCCGACGGCAGCGTCGAGAGAATGGTGATCGGATGGATGTAGCTCTCGTACAGCACGCCGAGCAGGATGTAGACGGCGGCGATCGCGGTCAGGATCAGGATCGGCTCCTTGGACAGCGATTGCTGGAACAGCTGCGCCGTGCCGGCCAGCGTGCCGGTGATCGAAGAGGGCATATTGATGCGGGCGATGGCGGCGTTGATTTCCTCGGCGGCCTCGCCCAGCGATTTGCCGGGCTGCAGATTGAACGAAATGGTCGAGGCGACGAACAAGCCCTGGTGATTGACCGACAGCGGCGTGTGGCCTGGATGGTAGTGGCTCACCGCGGCGAGCGGGATCATGGTTTCCTTGCTGGTACTCACCGCCGCTCCCGCCGACGTCGAGCCGTGGCCGGTATTGGCGAGGGCGTTGGTGAAGGCGTTGCGCACCGAGGCGGCGTTGAGGGTGGCAAGCGCGTTGGCGCTGACCTTGTTCGACGACAGGATGGTGCTGGTTGCGCCGTTGGGCGTTGAAATCGGTGGCGTGATCGGAGCGGCGGTGGTCCCGTTTGCGGTCGCGGCGGAAATGGTGCCACCCACCGCATTGGTCGTCGCCGTCCCGGGCGCAGTGCCGCCGGTCGTCGCCACCCAGACGTCGCGCAGCGAGTTCGGGAACTGCGTGTAGCGCGGGTCGATCTCCATCACCACGTGGTACTGATTGATGGCGCTGTAAATCACCGACACCTGACGCTGACCGAACGCGTCGTAAAGCGTGTTGTCGATCTGTTGCGGCGTGATGCCGAGTCGCGCGGTGGTGTCGCGATCGATATCGAGATAGGTCTCCAGCCCGCGCTGCTGCTGATCGGAGCTGACATCGGCCAGCACCGAATTGTGCTCCAGCGCGTCGACCAGCTTCGGCGTCCAGGTGTAGAGATCCTGCACGTTCTCCGACTGCAGAGTGTATTGATATTGCGCGTTGCTCTGCCGGCCGCCGGCCCGCAAATCCTGCACCGCGGCCAGATAGAGACGCCCACCGGGCACCTGTGCCAGCTGCGGCCGCAGCCGCGCGATCACCTGATCGACCGACACCCGCTGGGTAATGGATTTGAGCGAAACGAACACCGTTCCGGTATTGATCTGGGCAAAACCGCCGCCGCTGCCGACGCCGGTAAAACCGACCACGGTGTCGACGGCGGGATCGGCGCGGACGATATCGATCATCTGCTTGAGCTTCTTGCTCATCGACTGAAACGAGATGCTTTGGTCCGCTTGCAGCGAGCCGATGATCCGACCGGTGTCCTGCTGCGGGAAAAAGCCTTTCGGCACGACGACGAACAGCGCAACGTTCAGAACGATCGTGGCGATGAAGATCACGAAAACCAGGGGGTGGTGGCGCAGCCCCCAGGTCAGGGTATGGCCGTAGCCGCGGCGAACCCGCTCGAATATCGTCAGGCGGCCGGTCGCCTCCGCGGTTGGCCGCGTTTTGAGGAACAGCGCGCACATCATCGGCGTCGTGGTCAGCGAGATCGCGAGCGACACCAGAATGGCGATCGACAGTGTCACGGTGAATTCGCGGAATAGCCGGCCGAGAATGCCGCCCATCAGCAAAATCGGGATGAATACCGCGATCAGCGACAGGCTGATCGAGAGCACGGTGAAACCGACTTCGCGCGCCCCGCGAAACGCCGCTTGCATGCGCGGCATGCCCTCTTCCATGTGGCGCGTAATGTTTTCCAGCACCACGATGGCGTCGTCGACGACGAAACCAGTGGCGATGGTCAGCGCCATCAAGGAGAGAATGTCGAGGCTGTAGCCGAGCAGATACATGACGCCGAAGGTGCCGAAGATCGAAATCGGCACGGCGACGCTGGGAATGAGCGTCGCACTGACATTGCGCAGGAACAGAAACACCACGATGGTGACCAGAATGACGGCGATCACCAGCGTCATTTCGGTGTCGTGCAGCGAGGCGCGGATCGTGGTGCTGCGATCGATCGCGACGTTGACGTTCATGTCGGCCGGCATGGCCGCTTCCAGATGCGGCAATTCGGCTTTGACCGCGTCGACGGTCTCGATGATGTTGGCGCCCGGCTGGCGGTAGAGAATGACCAGCACCGAAGGCTGGCCGTCCGACATGCCGAGATTGCGATTGTCCTGGACCGAATCCACGACGGTGGCGACGTCGGAGAGGCGCACCCCGGCGCCGTTGCGGTAGGCGATCACCAGCGGCGCGTAATCGGCGGCGACGTTGGCCTGGTCGTTGGTATAGATCTGATAACGCCGGTTGCCGTCGTCGATGGTGCCTTTGGGACTGTTGGCATTGGCCGAAGCAAGTGCGGCACGGACGTCCTCGAGCCCGATGCCGTAATTGTAAAGCGCCTGCGGGTTGAGCTCGACGCGCACCGCCGGCAGGCTCGAGCCGCCGATATTGACGTTGCCGATGCCGCTGAGCTGGGACAGCCGCTGCGCCAGAATGTTGCTGGCGGCATCGTACATCTGGCCCTGGGTCATGGTCTTGGAGGTCAGCGCCAGAACCATGATCGGCGCATCGGCCGGATTGACTTTGCGATAGGTCGGATTGCTCGGCAGATTGGTCGGCAGATCGGCGCGCGCGGCGTTGATCGCCGCCTCGACGTCGCGCGCGGCGCCGTCGATGTCACGGCTGAGGTCGAATTGCAGCGTGATGCGCGCCTGGCCGATGCCGCTTTGCGACGTCATCTCGGTGACGTCGGCGATCTGGCCGAGATGACGTTCGAGCGGCTCGGCGACGCTGGTGGCGACGGTTTCCGGACTGGCGCCGGGAAGCTGCGCGCTGACCGAGATGGTCGGGAAATCGACCTGCGGCAGCGGCGACACCGGCAATCGCGAGAATCCCATAATGCCGGCGAGCGCGATCGCCAGCGTCAGCAGCGTCGTCGCTACCGGCCGCGAGATGAATGGTGCGGAAACGTTCATTCGGCCGGCTCGTTCCGCGCGATCGGGGTGGCGGGCCGGCGGCCGGTCAGGCGCACCGCCAGGCGATCGAAGTAGAGATAGATCACCGGGGTGGTGAACAAGGTCAGCAATTGGCTGAACGCCAGCCCGCCGATGATGGCGACGCCGAGCGGCTGGCGCAGTTCCGAGCCGGTTCCGGTGCCGAGCATCAGCGGCATGGCGCCGAGGATCGCCGCCATGGTGGTCATCAGGATCGGTCGGAAGCGCAGCAGGCAGGCCTGATAGATCGCCTCGCGCGGCGGCAGGCCTTCGTTGCGTTCGGCGTCGAGCGCGAAGTCGATCATCATGATGGCGTTCTTCTTGACGATGCCGATCAGGAGAACGATGCCGATGATGGCGATGATGTCGAGGTCGTAATGCAGCAGCATTAGCGACAGCAGGGCGCCGACGCCGGCCGACGGCAGCGTCGACAGGATGGTGATCGGGTGGATGAAGCTCTCATAGAGGACGCCGAGCACGATATACATCGCCACGATCGCGGCGATGATCAGGAACACCTCGTTGGCCAATGACGACTGGAAGGCGGCGGCGGTGCCCTGAAACGCCGTGGTGAAGCTGATCGGCAGGCCGACTTCCTTTTCCGCCTGGGTGATGGCGTCGACCGCCTCGCCGAGCGACACCCCCGGCGCGGTATTGAACGAAATGGTGGTGGCGGGGAGCTGGCCGTAATGCGTGATCAATAACGGCCCGGTGTGCTGCTCGTAATGCACGAAGGCCGACAGCGGCACCTGGCCGTTGGTGGTCGACGACGACGACGGCAAGTAGATCATCGACAGCCCGTCGAGCGACTTTTGCAGCGCCGGGTCGACCTCCATGATCACGCGATACTGGTTCGACTGGGTGTAGATGGTGGAGATGATGCGCTGGCCGAAGGCGTCGTACAGCGCGTTGTCGACCGTCGCCGGCGTGATGCCGAAGCGCGCCGCGGTGGCGCGGTCGATGACGATGTTGAGCGTCAGTCCTTCTTGCTGCAGATCGCTGGCCACGTCGGTGAGCTGCGGCAGCGTGCTCAGTTTCTGTACGACCTTGGGCACCCAGGTGTTGAATTCGGTGGCGTTGGCATCTTCGAGCACGAAGTGATAGGGCGCGCGCGCGATCGTGGCGTCGATGGTCAGATCCTGCACCGGCTGCATGTAAAGCGTGATGCCGATGATCCCGGACACTTCCTGCTGGATGCGGCGGATGATCTGGGTCGCGGTGAGCTTGCGCTCGTCGTGCGGCTTCAGATTGATGAGAAACCGGCCGGTATTCTGCGTCTGGTTGGTGCCGTCGACGCCGATAAAGGAGCTCAAGCCGGCGACGTCGGGATCGGTCAGGATCGTCTCGGCGAGCTGGTTCTGCAGCTTCGCCATGGCGTCGTAGGAGATGCTTTGCGAGGCCTCGGAGATGCCCTGGATCATGCCGGTGTCCTGCACCGGGAAGAAGCCCTTCGGGATCATGACGTAGAGAGCCACCGTGACGCCGAGCGTCAGCACCGCAACCAGCAACGTCAGCGGTTGGTGGTCAAGCACCCAGGTCAGCGCCCGGCCGTAGAGATCGATCGTTGCGTTGAGAGCATGTTCGGCATGCACGTCGAAGCGCGAGCGTTCGGCCTCGGGACGGTGGCGGATCAGCTTGGCGCACATCATCGGCACCAGCGTCAACGACACCACGGCCGATATGACGATGGTGACCGCCAGTGTGATGGCGAATTCGTGGAACAGCCGGCCGACCACCTCGCCCATGAACAGCAGCGGGATCAGCACGGCGATCAGCGAGATGGTCAGCGAAATGATGGTGAAGCCGATCTGCTTCGAGCCTTGCAGCGCCGCCTGCAGCGGTTCCATGCCGCCTTCGACGTAGCGCGCCACGTTCTCGATCATGACGATAGCGTCGTCGACCACGAAGCCGGTGGCGATGGTCAGCGCCATCAGCGACAGGTTGTCGAGGCTGAAGCCGAGCAGATACATGACGCCGAGCGTACCGACCAGCGACAGCGGCACCGACAGGCTCGGAATGATGGTGCCGGGTATGGTGCGCAGGAACACGAAGATCACCACCACGACAAGCACGATCGCCAGCGCCAGCTCGAATTCGACGTCGGCGACCGAGGCGCGGATAGTGACGGTGCGGTCAGAGATCAGGCCGACATCGACCGCGGCCGGCAGCGTCGAGACGATGCGCGGCAGCAACGCCTCGATGCGGTTGACCACCTCGATGATGTTGGCGCCGGGCTGGCGCTGGACGTTGAGAATGATCGCCGGCGTCGTATTGGTCCAGGCGCTGAGCTTGCTGTTCTCGGTGCCGCTGACGACGTTGGCGACGTCCGAAAGCCGGACCGGATTGCCGTTGCGATAGGCGATGATGGTATTGGCGTATTGCGTGGCGTTTTCGAGCTGATCGTTGGCGTTGATGGTGGTCGCCTGGGCCGGCCCGTCGAAATTGCCCTTCGGCGTATTGACGTTGAAGTTGCCGATGGTGGTGCGGACGTCGTCGATGTTGAGACCGTAGGCGGCCAGCGCCTGCGGATTGAATTGGATGCGCACCGCCGGCCGGTGGCCGCCGGAGATGCTGACAAGCCCGACGCCGGTGAGCTGCGAAATCTTCTGCGCCAGCCGGGTTTCGCTGAGGTCCTCGAGATCGGTGAGCGACATGCTCTTCGACGTTACCGCCAGCGTCAGGATCGGCGCGTCGGCCGGGTTGATCTTGGCGTAAACCGGCGGAATCGGCAGGTCGCTCGGCAGCAGATTGTTGGCGGCGTTGATCGCCGCCTGCACTTCCTGCTCGGCGATGTCGAGGCTGAGATCGAGGCTGAACTGCAAGGTGATGATCGAGGCGCCGGCGGAGCTCGCCGACGTCATCTGATTCAAGCCGGGCATTTGGCCGAGTTGGCGTTCCAGCGGCGCGGTGACCGACGACGTCATCACCTCCGGGCTGGCGCCCGGATAAAACGTCTGCACCTGGATCGTCGGATAATCGACCTGCGGCAGCGTCGACAGCGGCAGAAAGGTGTAGGCGACGATGCCGGACAGCATGATCGCCGCCATCAACAGCGTCGTTCCGACCGGCCGCAAAATAAATGGTTCGGAGAAGTTCATGGCATTGTTTCGCCGCCGCGCGCCTGCGCCGGCGCGAGACTGTTATTGCTGCATGATCGCTTTAGAAAGCCGCGGTTCGCTGCTCCTGATCGTGCTTTATTGGCCGCCGCCCTTGCGCCGATTCTGGTGATCGGGATTCGGGGGTTGCGCGTTCGGCGCCGGATTTCCCGTTGGCGCCGGCCCTTGTGCTTCAGACCCCTGGCCCTTTGCGCCGGGCACGATCACGCGGGCGCCGTCGCGCAGGCGATCGGTGCCGTCGACCACAACGCGCTCGCCGACGGCCAAGCCGGAATTCACCGCCGCCATCGGGCCGTCGGTTGGACCGATATTGACCGGCCGCACCGACACCGTGTTGTCGGCGTTGACGACGTAGACGTAGCTTCCCGGCGCGCCGCGCTGGATCGCCGCGGTTGGCACCGTGACGACGTTGTGCAGCGTCTTCACCAGAAGTTGGGCATTGACGAACTGGTTGGGAAACAGCGCGTTGTCGGTATTGTCGAACTGCGCGCGCACCTTGACCGTGCCCGTGGTGGTGTCGATCTGGCTGTCGAGCGCCGCGACGCGGCCGGTGGCGAGCAATTTGACGTTGGCGCGGTCGTAAGCCGAAACTTCGAGCGTCGTGCCGGCATTGAGCTGCGGCAGGATGTCGGGCAGATCGTCCTCCGGAATTGGAAAGATCACGGTGATCGGCTGCGTCTGGGTGACGACCGCAATCCCGGTACTGTTGCTGGTCTGAATGTAATTTCCCTGATCGACCAGGCGCAGCCCGATGCGGCCGGTGACCGGCGACACGATGTGGCAGTAGAGGACGTTGAGTTTCTGCTGATCGACCTGGGCCTGGTCGAGTTTCACCGTGCCTTCGTCCTGCTGCACGATATAAATCTGATCTTCATATTGCTGGCGGGCGATCGAATTCTGCTCGGCCAGTTTCTGATAGCGCACCAGGTCGACTTTGGCCTGCGCCAGCAGGCCCTGATCGCGGGCGAGCTGGCCTTCGAACTGCGCTTGCGCAAGCTCATAGGGCCGCGGATCGACTTGCGCCAGGAAATCGCCGGCCTTGACCATCTGCCCTTCGGTGAAGGCGACCTGCAGCAGCTGACCGCTGATCTGGGTCTGCACCGTGACGGTGGCGATCGGCGTCACCGTACCGAGCGCGTTGACGATGACGCGGATGTCGCCCTGGCCGATGGTGGCGGCGCCGACCGATTGCGGCGCGCCCTGAAGGTTGCGTTGCGCGCTGCCGGCCGGCTGCCCGGCGTAGTAGGTTCGGTATGCCCAATAGCCGCCGCTGATCACGGCGATCAGAATGATCAAGCCGACGATCAGTCCGGACCGGCTACCGCGCTTCGTCTCAATAATCGGACCAGGCGCCGTACGGCGAAGTCCGGGCGCTGTCTCATCGTCCACTGTGCGTGTTCGCTCGTCCATGTGCCTTGGTCGTGGAAGGGCGTTTGTGCGTTCGAAGGAGTTGACAGGTTATAGCGGCAGCCGGATGGCTGCGCCTAATGAAAATTCGCTAATGTAATCAGCGGCGGGGTTGTTTTTCGCCTCCGAGTCGCCAGCGGAATATCAAGCCGAATCAGTGGTTTGCCGGGTTATCCGGCGGTGGGTCAAGGCGCAGTGCCGCCCCGTTAGGCGGCAGCTGCGGGAAAAGCGTGCTGTCCCGCTTCAGTTCTTCCTTGGTCGGCAGCAGGTTGGCATCCCAGCCGCCGCCGAGCGCCTCGATCAGGCTGACGCTGGCGAGGAAGAGATCTTGGCGGGCGGTCAATAAGGCCTCCTCGTCGCTGAGTAGAATAATCTCACCTTGGACCACGGTGGTGTAGGCGACCGTACCGGCCTGGAATTGATTGATAAAGACATCGACCGCGCGGCGCTGGTCCGCCACCGCCTTCTCGTACAACACGACCTGCTGCTTCAGGAAGCGAATGGCCACCAGCTGGTCCTCAACCTGCTGAAACGCGGTGAGCACGGTTTCCCGGTAGTTGGCGACGCTTTGGTAGTAGACGGCGCGCGCCGCATCGACTTGTGCCCCGGTCAGTCCGCCGTTGAACAGCACTTGCGTGCCGGTGGCGCCGAGCGACCAGACGATGTTGGCGACATTGAACGGTGCCGGCTGGGTACCGGTCCACTGCAACGTTCCCGACAGGCTGATATCCGGATAATAACCGGCCACCGCGACGCCGATCAGGGCGTTTTGCTCCTGCATGGTCCGTTCCGCGGCGGCGATGTCGGGACGCCGCTCGAGCAACGCCGAAGGAACGGTGACTGGAATTTTGGGGATGGTGCCGACGAGCAGATGGGTGCCGATCGAGAATTCGGCCGGCGGCCGGCCGACCAAGATGGCAATGGCGTGCTCGAATTGCGCGCGCTGCACCAGTGCCTGGAGCGCTTGCGCTTCAGTGCTGAAGACTTGCGCCTCGGCCGTTTTCACGTCGCCTTCGGTAACAGAGTAACCAGCCTTGAACTGATTGGTCACGATCTGCAGGTTCTTCTTATATTCGTTAGTGTAACGGACCAGCAGTGCGTGCAGGGAATCGGCCGCGCGCAGATTGAAATAAGCGGTGGCGAGCGCGGCCTGGGCCGAGAGCTTGGCGTTGTCGAGATCGGCGGCGCTGGCCTGTGCCGTCGCCGTATTGCTCTCGATCTGCCGTCGCACTTTGCCCCAGACGTCGAGATCCCAGGAGCCGTTGAAAGCGGGACTGAATGTCGTCGAGTAGTTGCCTGCAGAGGCGGCGGTGGCGATGGTGCCGGCGGCGCCGGCCTTCGGCCCGCTATAGGAGCGTGTGGCCGGGTAGGTCGCCGATAAGGTCGGCAATAAGGCCGCCTGCGCCTCGCGGATCAGCGCCCGCGCCTGCAAATAGGCAGCCGCTTGTGCGGCCACGGTCTGGTTGGAAATTTCCACCTGTTTGAGAAGAAACGCGAGTTTAGGGTCGCGATAGAACGTCCACCAATCGCCGCGATCGAGCTGATCGCTCGGGGTCGCCAGCTTCCAGCCCTTGAGCTCTTTGAAGGTGTTAGGAACCGGCGCCGCCTCGGGCACGTAATCGGGGCCCACGGTACACCCGGCCAGTGCAACCACCAGCGCCAGCGGAAATATCAGTGCGGGCGCCCACGCCGGGATGCGCCGACGCGCTCCGCGTCGGGCCCAATCGCTTCGACCGCCGCCAACATGGGCCAACGCAACCACAGCCGCAAACCCGTCGCTATGCGCCCCGAATTCGAATGATGCCGCGCCGAGCTTCGCTGCCGCCCGCGATGGCTGCCCCAGACAATCCGAACGTTTACGCAGCGAACCCCGCCCCCCGGCGATCGTTGTTAACCATGACCATGCCCGACCCCCCGGTGAATATCAACGGAACGCGGGCTGGCGCCGCGGTGTTGCATTTGTTTCATGCGACCGTGTGTTGTTCGGGCGACAGTGCCACGCTGCGGATCGCAAGCGGCTGTATTGACAGCCCGGCACGCGGCGCGGGTGTCATGTGCGCGCGATCGGACCGGCCTATGATGCCGTCATGTCGAAAATGACGCGGTCGGCGGCGAGGCGATTTGGTCGTCCGCTCGGCGCGTGCGTTCGAAGGAGGCCACCATGCCGTACACGTTCACCCTGACCGCCACCATCCCGGCCACCCCTGTGGAAATCTTTGAGGCCTGGCTCGACAGCATCGGCCACTGAGATGACGGGAGGCGAAGCGACGATGTCGGACGAGGTCGGCGCCGAGGTCACGGCGTGGGACGGCTATGACAGCGGCCGCAATCTTGAATTGGTCCCCGGCGAACGCATCGTCCAATCGTGGCGGACCACCGAATTCGCCGACGGGGACCAGGATTCGATCATCACCGTCGTGCTGCAGGAGGTCGACGAGGGGACGCTGTTGACGCTCGAGCATCGCAATGTGCCCGACGCGCACAGGAGCTATGAGGAGGGCGGCTGGCAGTCGAACTATTTCGAGCCGATGGTCGCCTATTTCAGCGAAATCAAGGGAGATATCGCCGAGCCGGCGCCATACCAGACGCCGCCAACGTCGGCGCCGAAAAAGGCGGCCAAACCGCCCGCCAGAAGCGGCGGCAAGAAAACCGCCCGCAAAAAGACTGCCGCCAAAAAAAGCGCCGGTGGAGCGAGGCGAACCGCGAGCGCGAGCGGCGCAAAACGGGCAGCGCCGCCCGCGAAAGCTGCGCCGAAGAAGAAGCAAGGGAAAGGCAAGGCGAAGGCGCCCGCCGCAGCAGCGCGCACGCGCGCCAAGTCGACCGCGCGTAAAACCGCTCGCGGCAAGAGGCGATAAAAGCTAGCCCACGATCCCTTGAACGGATCGCGGGCTATTGCGCCTATACCGCCGATATTTTGTTACCGGATTTCCTGGCGACCCTGCGCGCGCCGTGAGCGCTGCCCCGGTTGCTGATCGCCGCCGCCGAACAGCCGCGAGAAGAAATTGCCGCCGCCGCCGTCCGAATAGTAGTTCCGGCTGCCGAAGAAGCTTTGCTGATCGGGCAGCGCCAGCGCCTCGCGGCGTACCGCATCAACCCGGTGCTCGACTGGAATATCAGCCACCTTGAGCTCGGGGCCCTTGAGGATCGCGAGCAACGCCTTGTCGCGGCCGTAGACGTCCTCGCGGAATTGCAAATTGCCATCCTCATCGACAAAGGCGGTCTGGTAGGTCAGATGGACTGGCAGGAAATGCGGAAACTGAATGTCCTGCTCGCCCGCGCCGAACATGCGGCGGATCCGTTCCTGGGTGAAGCCTTCACCCGGGCGAACAATGTTCAGCAGCACTTCCGCGTATTTGACCGGCTCTTGCACCCGCATACAGCCATGGCTCAGTGCCCGCTTGTCGAGCGCGAACAGATTCTTGTTCGGCGTGTCGTGCTGATAAACCAGGAACTTGTTGGGGAAGTTGAAGCGCACGCGGCCCAGCGCGTTGGCGTCCCCGGGCGGCTGCGAGATGTGCACGGTGCCGTCCGGGTTGGTCGAGACTTTAAGCCCCATGCGCGTCAGCACGGTCGGATCCTGCGCCAGCGCCGGCATGTATTCCCTGGCCACGATCGAGGGCGGCACGTTCCAGGTCGGATTGATGGTGATGAACTTCATCTCCGCGGTCATGATCGGCGTCGGCATATTCGGCTTGCCGTCGACGATGCGGGTCATCCACACCTGTTGGCCGTTCTGGAAAACGCGCAGCGTGAAATCGGGAAGATTGACGATCACATAGTTCTTGCCGAGATCGTGCGGCATCCAGCGCCAGCGCTCGAGATTGACCAGCACCGTATCAATCGGCCGATCCGGCTGGCGGCCGTTGAGCGCCTCGATGGTCTGCGGCGTCAGCAGGCCGCTGACCCTTAGTTCGTGCGTCTGCTGAAATTTCTTGACCGCGTCGGCCAGCGCCTTGTCGTAGATGTCGTCGTCGCCGGACAGCCCGAGGCGCTCGCGCAATTGCGGAACGCGATCGTCCTGCGCGCCGATCCGGGGCGCCGGTCCATTGGCAATCGGGGTCTTGCCCGCTGCCATCTTGCCGCCGCGCAGCTCCGCCAGCTTAGCCTTGAGCGCAATGTAGCTCGGCGTCTGCGGCTCGTAGCCGGCGAGCAGGACAGTGACGTCCTTGGCCTCGGCGATCGCGCCGAGCACCTCGGCTGGCGTCGGCGCCTTCAACTCATAGAGAATGTCGCTGCTGACACGCGACCAATGCACGCGTCCGATCGAGGCGTGATGCGCGTAGGTGACGACCGACGCGGTGAGCCGCATCTCGGCATCGGCGAGCGCCGCCGGATTGGTCGCGGCCGCGAAGTTCGGCACCGGATAGTCGGCCGGATCGAGGCCGTCGGCGTCGACCTGGCCGAGATAGGCCATGGCTTCCCTGGCGCGGGCGTTGACCTTGCCGTCGGTGATCCAAACCGGCGCGTAGTTGCGCGCGGCATAAAACGCCTCAAAAGCCGGGCGATCCTTCTTGCCGCCGACGAAGCGGTCGAACTTGCCGTTACTGAGTTCGCGCAATTGATCGGCGATCGGCGTGTTGGCGTCGGCAACCGCGCTCGGCATCGCCGCGGCGGGCTCATCGGGCGTCGCGGCGGGCGGCGTTGTCACCACCGGTACTTCGTCGCCGCCGGTCGCTGTGATCGGTTGGGTGCTCGGCGGGGGCGCCGGCGTCTCGGTAACCGCCGGGGCCGGCTGCTCGGCCGGCGCCGGCGGGGTGACGGTCGCCGTCGGCTGGTCGTCGAGCGCCGGATTTGCTGCCGGCGGCGCCGCGGCCGGTTGCTCGGCCGGCTGTTCCGGCATGGTCGCCGCCGGGGCCGGCTGGTCATTCATATCTTCGGGCCTCGCAATCGCCACGACCGAACGTTCGATCGCTGCCTGCGGCTTCGAAGCGGCCGGCGCTGCCGGCTCTGAGAGCGACTCAGGCGGCTTGGCGGCGGACGCCGGCGGGGCCGTCCCATCAGCCATCGAGCCAAACTTCGGCTCGGCGAAGACACCACCGGCGGCGCCGGACAGGAGGAGAACAACCGCAGTCGAAGCGAGAAATCGGTCAATTCGGACGCCCGGCATGGCATTTTCTCCATTAGAACCGGCGAAAAGATCGCAAAGCTCTCAGCAGGTTGGGGAAAATGGCTCCCAACCTCGTCATTTTTACGAAGCATGCTCCGAGTCTTTGCGAAGCAAGTCGGAACTCTCCATACGCGAAGCTGCTCTTTTTGTCGCGCCGCAAGCCTGCCAAAAAGGGCCTGTTCAGGCGATTTTCCGCGGCTGTCGCTCTGCTGCAACGCCCTCCGGCTCGGCCTCGGCGTTGCCGGTGTTAAGCCCGAGCGCTTCCAACTTCCGATAGAGGGTCGAGCGGCCGATCTGCAACCTTCGCGCGACTTCCGACATTTGCCCGCGATAATGGCTGATGGCGTAACGGATCAGCTCGGCCTCGATTTCTTCGAGCGGCCGGACGTCGCCGTTGGCATCGAGGAGCGGCAACGCCTCGAGTGGCGGCAAAAGCGGCATCATCGGCGCCGCCGGCGATGGCGCCGAAGCGTGAGCGGTTTCGGCTCGATAATCCGCCAGCGCTTGCTCGACTTCAGCCTGAACCGGGGCTGCGATCGCCGACAAGTGCGCGGAAATCTGCGGGAATTCGCCGACGCCGATCGTGTCGCCTTCGGCCAGCACCACGGCTCGGAACAAGGCGTTTTCCAGTTGGCGGATATTGCCCGGCCATTGAAAAGTGGTGAGGAGCCGCAGAGCCTCCGGCGTCACCACGCGGATGCGCTTACCCTCCTCGGCGGCAAAGCGCGCCAGAAAATGCCGGGCGAGTGCGGGAATATCCGCCGGCCGCTCGCGCAGCGGCGGCACCGTGATCGGGAAGACATGCAGCCGGTAGAACAGATCCTCGCGGAAGCGGCCCTGCTTAACATCGGCGATCAGGTCGCGGTTGGTGGCGGAAACGATCCGCACGTCGACCTTGACGGGCTTGCGCGCGCCGACCGGTTCGACTTCGCCCTCCTGGAGGGTGCGCAAAAGCTTGACCTGCGCCGCCGGCGGCAATTCGCCGACTTCGTCGAGCAACAGCGTGCCGCCCGAGGCTTCGACGAATTTGCCGATGTGGCGCTCGGTGGCGCCGGTGAACGATCCCTTCTCGTGACCGAACAGGATCGACTCGATCAGATTCTCCGGCATGGCGCCGCAATTGACCGCCACGAACGGCTTGCTCCGCCGCTCGGACGACCCGTGAATGGCGCGCGCGATCAATTCCTTGCCGACGCCGGATTCGCCGGCGATCAGAACCGGGATGGTCGAAGCGGCGGCCTTCTCGGCCATGCGCAAGACCGCGAGCATGCCGGGGCTTTTGGTGATGATGTCCTTAAAGCCGAGCGTGCCGGAGCGGCTGTGCTTGATGCGATTGAGCTCGCCCTCGAGCGCGCTGGCATTGAGTGCATTGCGCAGGCTGACCTGCAGCCGCTCGGCGCCGACCGGCTTGACGAAGAAATCGACCGCGCCGGCGCGCATCGCGGACACGACATTGTCGATGCCGCCATGGGCGGTCTGCACGATCACCGGCACGTTGATCGAAGCCTGGCGCAGTTTCGCCAGGACGCCGAGACCGTCCAGATTCGGCATCACCAGATCGAGGATGACGCCGTCGATCTGCCCGCCATCGGCGGAAGTGAGCAGCGTCAAGGCGGCGTCGCCGTTGTCGCGCGTCACCGTCCGGTAGCCGAATTTTTGCAGCATGCCTTCGAGGAGCCGGCACTGCACCGGATCGTCGTCGACAATAAGGATGGCCATGATCCCTCGGCAATTCTGCACGGCAGCTGTGCCGTTTCGGGGCACTCTCGCCGAGGGGACTTAACGGACTATGAAATATGAATAGATCGCGCTGCGGCTTTCAGCATCGTTTGGTGGGACGCAAGTGATGAGCGAAATCAACACCATTCGCACCTTGTTAACCTCAAAGCCGCGGCCGCAAGGATGGACCGAGCGGCGGGCGCGCCTCGACGAGGTCGGTTCGGTTTGGCCTCCTGCCGCTGACGTCAAATTCACCGAGGTCGATATCGGCGGCGTCGACGGCGAATGGTCGATTGTTCCGGGTAGCGACCAAGCGCGCGTGCTCATCTATTTCCATGGCGGCGGCTATTGCTCGGGCTCGATTCGCAGCCACCGCCGCATGGTCAGCGAGGCGGGCAGGGCGGCCGGCATCCGCACCCTTGCGGTGGGCTATCGGCTGGCGCCTGAGCATCCATTTCCCGCGGCGTTTGATGACGCGCTGACCGCGTGGCGTTTCGTTCGCCGGCAAGGCATCGCGGCGGCGCACGTCGCCGTGGGCGGCGACAGCGCCGGCGGCGGGCTCACGGCGGCGTTGATCAACCGCTTGCGTGAAGCGGGCGAGGAGCAGCCGGCCTGCGCGTGGCTGGTGTCGCCGTGGATCGACTTGACGATGTCGGGCGCAACGCTTTCAAGCAAAGACGCCGTCGACCCGCTGATCCATAAGCCCTATCTCGAAGAATTGGCGGGCGCGTATCTGCCGGCCGCGATCGATCGCAAGGATCCGCGGGTGTCGCCGCTCTATGCGGATTTGCGCGGATTTCCACCGACGCTCATTCAGATCGGCTCCGACGAGACGCTGCTCGACGATTCCGTGCGCTTCGCCGCCGCCGCGGGCAAAGCGGACGTCGCGGTGACGCTCGAAATCTGGCCGCACATGATTCATGCTTGGCACCTGTGGAATGCGCACCTGGAAGACGGCCGCCGCGCCTTGGCCAGCGCCGGCGCCTTCATGCGGGCGCATCTGCACGGCGGCTCCGCGACAAGCCGCTAGGACGAACCGCCTGACGGAACCGGGAACCAGCCGCCGACGTTTCCTGTTGTTGGCGTCCCGGCGGTCCTCATCAATCGCAGAAAACGATGGACGTGGTCGCACCTCACCACCGAGCCCGGCTGCGCCACGCCGCTGGCCGTTACCGCGAGGCACGGCGGTCGCTGCATGCGCCGGCCTCGGTGCAGAGCCGGCGTGGCCTCGACTGGATGAATTTCTTCATCGCCGACGTGCAGACCGGCTTCGGCACGTTCGTGGCGTTCTATCTGGCGCAGCAGGGCTGGTCCGAAGGCAGTGTCGGCGTCGCTTTGGCCGTCGGCACGTTGGCCGGGGTGCTCAGCCAGATTCCCGGCGGCGCAGTTGCCGACGCGGTGACCTGGAAGCGCGGGCTGGCGGCGCTCGGTATCGTCATGACCGGCGCTGCGGCCCTCATTCTCGCCTTCGCGCCCAATTTCTTCTCGGTGGTGTTCGCACAAATCCTGCAAGGCGCCACCGCGGGCGTCCTTACGCCGGCGATCGGGGCGATCAGTCTCGGCCTGGTCGGCCGGGCCGCGATCGCCGTGCGCACCGGCCGCAATTACCGCTACGCCGCCGCCGGCCACGCCTTGACTGCGGCGCTGCTGGGCGCCGTCGGCGCCTATGTGGCCAAGAGTGCGATCTTTGTCGCCGCAGCGGCGCTTTGCGTTCCGGCGCTGATAGCGCTCAGCTTCATCCGCAGCGACGAGATCGATTACGCGAAGGCACGCAACGCCAAGACCATCAAGCACGACCACGGCAAAGAGGTCGGCACCGCGACCCGCGTCCTCGATCTTTGCAAGAATCGCAAGCTCGCGCTGTTCATCGGTGCGACGGTGTTGTTTCAGTTCGCCGACGCTTCGATACTGCCGTTGGTCGGCGAAAATCTGGCGATGTCGCTCGGCCCCCACGCGGCGGTCTGGCTGTCCGGCCTGATCATCGTGCCGCAGATCATCGTCGCGATCTTCGCGCCATGGGTCGGCTACCATTCGGAGAAGAGCGGGCGGAAGCCGTTGTTGCTGATCGGCTTCGGCCTCGAGCCGATCCGCGCGCTCTTGCTCGCATTCAGCTCCAGTTATCCGTTGCTCCTTCTCGGCCAAAGCTTGAGCGGCATCACCGGCGCCATCATCGGCGTGCTCACGACCGTCGTCGTCGCCGACCTGACTGCGGGCACCGGCCGTTTCAATCTCGCCATGGGCATGCTCGGCGCGCTCAGCGGCGTCGCGGCGGCGCTCTCGACCGGCCTCACCGGCTATATCTTTCAGGCGATCGGCCCCCGGCTAGGCTATCTGCCGCTCGCCGTCGTCGCCGCCGCCGCGACGGTGTTGCTCTGGATGTTCCTGTCCGAGACCAAGCCGCACAAATATGAGGAATAGGGCATGTGCTGATAAATCGCCCGACCGTTTTTCCGCTTTCGGGCAAACCCTGACATAAGGCCCGGCGGCGTCGAATGACCAAGTCTTACCCCAAAGCCGAAGTCGAAGGGCGTCACCGATAGCCCAAATGTCGGCTCAATCGCATTCGGCTTTGGTGCAACCGCCAATCAAGACTCGAAACATTCCCAGTAGTCCTTGCCGTCGAGCAGAAACCCATGAGGTTGAGCGATCCCCTGGGGTTTTTGACGTATTGGTAGGAGATCGCGAGCTCCTCGCTACCCGCCCGAAGCAGGACTTTATCTGAGTTCACCTCGATCCGATCAATCGGAGCTCGTAGGACAGAGGTAGCTTTAGAAATCGTGGCATTGAGAAGTTCTCTACGCTCGTCCCAAGGCTGGAGCGCCGTCCGGTCGGCCCGAGGTACAGCAGTAAAGGTGCAAGTCTCTTTGCCGTCTAACAGCAGTTGCGGCGAGGCTCCTGGATTCGAACTCGAACTAGCGACGTATCGGTAGGAGATCGTGAGCTTTCTGATCATCGCCCAGAATAGAACTTTGGTCCTCGCCCGGAATCGAACTTCAAGCGGGGTAACCTCGATACGATCAATCGGAGCTCGTAGGACAGAGGTAGCTTTTTCAAGAACGGCATACAGAAGCTGTGTGCGCTCGTGCCAAGGCGCCATCGCCATGATCGGTAGTCCCTTTTATAGCGGAACTAATTGACTTGCTTTCGTTATCGACGCCAAGGCGAACGCCAGAGATTCAGAACCGGCATCGCTGCGTCGCAGAATGCGTCATAAGCTCACCCTCGCAGATCTAAGATCAGGGCTTCAAGGCCGCGGGCCTTGAGTGCTCCTTCAAGGCGATCGGCAAACACCGAGTCCTTGCGAGAATAGGAAATGAAGACTCTGATCTTTGAGTCATCGCCGTGCCCCTCCCCGGAATTTGCCACCATGAAGGCGTCCACTGGATGTGCGGCTGTCCTGGAAGGTCACTGATGCTGTGATTGTGTCTTGTGGGAGCGGACTACGTTCGGTCTAGATATTCAATCAACGCGTCCTCATAGGTCACCCGAGCGTCCACTATATCCTGAAAGTCCGAAAGCGCGCGGTCCATCCCGTCTATGGCCGCTGTAATCTTCCCGATGCGCGCACCGCGCTCCTCATGCGAGCCGGCGCCAACGCCAGCGCCCATGGTCGTGAGTGCGACCGCACTTACTCCGATAGACCGCGCCTTTATCACTGCGGCCAGCGTTGCACGGTAAGTTGTGTCTCTCAGTTGGTTTTCCCTCATTGTCCGCGGCTGGCTCATCGTCGGGGTAACGATAAGCCATTCGGGATCGCCGGCTTGTATTGGAAGGTCGGGCGGCCTTGTTCGGATCGCGAACGCTTCGCCAATTTGAAGCTCGCCTTGGTAATGATCGACAATCGTCTGTCGAACCCTTTCCTCAAGCCGACCCGCCGAGAATCTGTCGCGAATGCGAAGGTCGACACCTCCGTTCATGTGCCCAACACCATTGCCCGCAGAAACGATGGCGTCTGCTTCTGTCGAAAAGAGGTCGCCCAATTCAACGCTGTTGGCCGCGAGGCTTGCGTGACTCGCAACTTCAGCGGCCACAGGATCGTTCGTTCGAACGAAAATCTTAGGTCGTTGCGAGATGCCATAGACCGAGCCGCCGGCAATTATCCCCGATAAGAATCCACGCTGATCGATTATCATTCCAGACATATTGGCTTCGGCCGCATTCGCTCTGGGGCGCTGCGTTACCCTTTGCCTAGCAGTTCGGCAAGCTTTGGGTCCACTCGCATTAGGCTGTTTGAGCGCCAAACAGACGTTGTTTCAATCGCTCAAAAGCTTCGGCACCGATACCCATAGCGCCTCGGCAATCCGCGCCATCAATAACAAACTTGGATTGCGCTTCTCGCGCTCGACACCGCGGACGTAGGTCAAGTCAATTTCGGCTTGGAAGGCCAATTGCTCTTGAGTAAGACGGCGCCGTCGGCGCAATTGCCGGACGTTGTTCCCTAAGCGTGGCCCTACACTTCTCTCGCTGGCTGACGAGGTGATCGAGTAGGCGAGCTTTGCTGCGCCGCGCTTGGTCTGAAAATTGCACTCCCCGAACCTTACGAAATGTCTGACTTGTGTCCGCAAAGTGCACACCAAAGATGGGGTAATCGGCCGGCCAGCTTGTGGATAGCTGAAGATTTTGGGTGCTGCGCTTCAGGCTGATGGTGAAACGAGGTCCGTGTGTACGGCCTCAAGCATCAGAAGGAGAAGCGCAGCATGGACCATTTTGCTGGACTGGACGTGTCGGTCAAGGACACCAGCGTCTGCATTGTGGATGACTCGGGCAAGATCGTTCGGGAAGTGAAGGTTGAGAGTGAACCTGAAGCATTGTTGGCGGTGCTGAGGAGTCCCGCCTACCGCTTCGGGCGAATTGGATTGGAAGCGGGACCGCTGTCGCAATGGCTGTTCAGCGCTCTAGCCGAAGCAGAGTTACCGATGGTCTGTGTTGAGACGCGACACATGCAGGCGCTGCTGAAGGCGCAGATTAACAAGACGGACCGCAACGATGCACGCGGCATCGCGCAGATGATGCGAGTGGGGCTTTATCGTCCGGTGCATGTGAAGACGCTACGCAGTCAGAAACTGCGGATGCTGCTGACCCATCGCAAGCTGCTGCAGTCGAAGGCCATTGCCATCGGGAACGATCTGCGCGGTACTTTGCGTAACTTCGGCCTCAAGGTCGGCATGGTCGGGAAGGTGAAGTTCGAAGCCCGGATCAAGGAGCTGGTCGAGAGCCTTCCCGACTTGGCCGAGTTGGTCGAGCCTCTGCTCATTGTGCTGCGGGCACTACGCGAACAGATCGTCGTCCTGCATCGCCGTTTGCTGGCCATCGTCCGGGATGATGAGGTGTGCCGGCGCCTGATGACGACCCCCGGTGTCGGCCCAGTCGTGGCGCTGACCTATCGCGCCACCGTCGACGTACCTGCTCGGTTCCGTAAATCCAAGGCAGTCGGTGCCGTGTTTGGACTGACGTCCTCCAAGTATCAATCCGGCGAGATCGATCGGAGCGGAAGAATATCGCGCTGCGGAGATGAGATGATGCGGGTCATGCTCTACGAAGCGGCTCAGAGCATGTTGCGTTCAAAGAAATGGTCGTGGCTCAAGGCCTGGGCGATGCAGATCGCTCGGCGCCGCGGGATAAAAAAGGCGATCGTGGCCCTGGCACGCCGGTTGGCCGTGATCATGCACCGCATCTGGGTTGACGGCACCGAGTTCCGCTGGACCCGGGAAGTCGCAACGGCCTGAGAGTCGTGCAGGATCAAATGCGATAGGAGGAAACTCGAGCTCCACCGAGCGGTGGAATGATGTCCCTCGCGGGACGATGGATGAGGTGAGATCGCATGTCCGCTTGGACCACCGTTCATCAGACGGTAAGGCCGCCCCTAAGATCGCTCCACTTCGTCCTCGAATCCCATGATGGAAGATGCTATGGGCGGCGGCGAGGATATTGCATCCATCGTTGCTGATGTGAACCGATGGAGCGCCCCATGCAGAAGTTGAACGACCTGAGTCGATCCCTCACCGCCCTGCAACCGGACGGCACGTTGATCGCAGTCATTGAGATGAGCCTGTCGAGCTGGCTCGTTGCCGGTATTGTGCCTGGCGTCGAGCGCCAGCCGGTTAAGAAGCTCGCGGTCGACGAGTGTGCATTGCTAAAGCTGCTGCATCGATGGCGGGAAGAAGCGGAGAAAGCGGGACGCAGGATCGAGCGCATTGTAGTCGCCTTCGAGGCCGGCCGTGACGGCTTCTGGTTGGCACGTTGGCTCAAGGCGCGCAGCGTCGACGCCTACGTCATTCACGCCGCGAGTGTGGCGGTGTCGCGCGAGCATCGGCGAGCAAAGACTGACCGTCTCGACTCCGAGCTGCTCAAACGCGCCTTTCTCGGCTGGCTGCGGGGCGAGCGTGATCACTGTAAGATGGTGGCGATCCCGACAGCCAAGGACGAAGATGCCAAGCGGCCCAACCGCGAGCGTGAGAGCCTCGTCGGAGAGCAAAATCGGATCATCAATCGAATGAAGGCGGCGTTGATCCGGCTCGGCATCCGCGGCTTCAATCCCAAGCTGAAAAAGGCCGCCGGGCGCCTCAAAGATTTGCGCACCCCTGAGGGCGAGCCGATCCCGCCGAACACGTTGGCTGAGCTACGTCGCGACATGGAGCGCCGGCGGCTGGTCAGTACTCAGATCCGGCAGATCGAGGAGGCACGCCTGGAGCGTCTCGAGCAGACGCCCAGCGATGGACCACATGCCATGGTGTGCTTGCTGGCGCGCGTGATCGGGGTCGGTACCGAGACGGCCGACATGCTGGTGCAGGAGGTGCTGTCGCGAAACATGCGCGACCGACGGGCCGTAGCGCGTTATGCCGGCCTCACTGGCTCGCCCGACGAGAGCGGGAGGAAATGCCGGGAGAAAGGGCTGGCCCGTTCGGGCAATGCTCGGGTTCGACGAGGCATGATTCAATTGGCGTGGCGGTTGCTCATGTTCCAGAAGAACAGCGCTTTGGCGCAGTGGTTTCGAGCCCGCACGGAGAACGCCCGCGGCACTCGCAAGACCATGATCGTGGCCTTGGCACGCAAGCTTCTGATCGCTCTGTGGCGGCTCGTTCGGGAGGGCGTTGTACCGGACGGCGTCGTTTTGCGTCCCGCACAATGAATGGAGGATGCTGAAAGTACCTCGACAGTTTCCGTCTTGTCGGTTTGCTTGTGACGGGCGCCGATGATGGTTCGAGGTGGCGGAATCCCGACATGGCCCTTGGCTTTCATGCCGATTGGAAGAATGGGTCCGCCGCTTCGGAGCTTCGCTGCCGATGCGCATGACTGCATCATGGTTCAGGTCCTTAGACCTACCGGATACAAGGTTGTGGCGCGATTTGAACCGCGCCCGAAGGCGGGCTCCCCTCTGATCGTCATTCCGACCGCACCAAGCGGTGCCATCGTGCTCGCACCCGTCAAGGTGCGGCCTGGCAAGGGCGGAGCATGCTGCGAGGTTGGGCAACCTTGACCGCTTTCGGCGCGCCGGCGTGATCGAAGCTCGGATCGAGACGAAGAAACGGCTTTCAGATCGAACAAGAAACTAACAAAGGACAAAACATGCGCGGCCCTACCTAAACCTCTTGACTAAAAAAGCCCCATACAAGGGCCCTAGCAGGCCGTTGAAGAAGTCAGGCACCATCGCATGCGAAGCCTGTCTCGACGATACGCCAGCGAGCGGCAAAAGCCTTGGCGAAGGCGGGAAGCTTTGCCATCAACCATTTTCCGCGATGAGCTTCGGCAATCGCACCAGATTGTAGGCGGCGGCAGCGAAGGCGAAGGCCCACCCGACGCGGCCGCGACCGCGGAACTTCGTCTTCTCCTGCCTGGCCACCGTCTTGATCCAGCCGAACGCCTCTTCGATGCGCTTGCGGACGCGCTGACTGACGGCATAGCCGCCGTGCCGCGTCGTGCGTGCGTCGATCGCCGAACTTCGGCCGCTGGTGTTCTGCGCCACATGCGGTGTCACTGTCATCGAGCGCAGCTCATTGACGAAGTCTTCCGCGTCGTAGGCCTTGTCGGCACCGAGCGTGATCGCGCGCGGTCGGTCGGCGCGCGGTTCGATCATGGCGAGCGCCGCTACCCGCTCGGCATGGCCGTCAGCCGGCGTCAGGCAAGCATCAACCAGAAGGCCATGGCGGTTCTCCATCAAGCCATGGCCGATGAAGCAGAGCTTGGCTTCCTTGCCCGGCCCCTTGCGGTAGAGCCGTGCATCGGGATCCGTCGTCGAGACATGCGTCTCGTTCGACCGCTTCTTGCCGTGGAAATCGGCTTCGGTATTGCGCCCGCCACCGGCCGGCGGCTCGTCCGATCCGTCCCGTGGCTTAAAGCTCTTCAACGAAGCCCACGCTTCGATCAGCGTCCCGTCGACCGTGAAGTGCTCGGTGGATAGCAGCTTCTTCACCCGCGGCTGATCCAGAACCGCCGCCAGGAACCTTGCGGCGATATTCCCTTCGAGCAGCCGGTCACGGTTCTTTGAGAACACCGAATGGTCCCACACGGCAGCATCGACCCCGATTCCGACGAACCAGCGGAATAGCAGATCATACTCCAGCCGCTCCATCAGCTGCCGTTCCGACCGGATTGAATAGAACGCCTGCAACAGCATCGCTCGCAGCAGCTTCTCCGGCGGGATCGACGGCCGCCCGATCGGCGCATAAAGCGCGAAGAATTCGTGCTCCAGCGCGACCAGCGCCTCGTTCACAAGCCCTCTGATCGCTCTCAGCGGATGATCCGACCGAACCCGCTTCTCAAGGTCGACGTAGCTGAAAAGCTCGCCAGTCCGCTTATCCCCACCCCGCATCACCTAACCTCCGAATTGTTTCGGAGAAAGTGAATCACTCAATCAGCCAAACCGCGACCCACTTCTTCAACAGCCTGCTAGTGCCGATTCCGAAGAGAAGCACGAGCCCGTGAGCGACATCGACACCGCAGCGGCGGATAGTCTGAAAGTGCTTGACCCCAAACGGCCGATTAGAGAAGCGGACGTTGATCCAAGTCGCCGGTGCCATTCGCGATTTTATGCGTATACACCCTAGCTAGCGACTGTTTTGTCGCGTTCTGCCAGCATCGCCGCGAAGACCTTGGCGAAGGTGTGCACGTCGCCGGGCCAGCGCGCCGACACATAATTTCCGTCGCGCACAACGAAAGCGGGGCGGTCGTCGTCGAACGTGTCGCGCACCATGCCGCTCGTCTTGCGGCGATAGTCGGGAGCATCCGGTGGAACGTCGAGAAAATCTTGCGGCCCCGCCAGCGCGCGCGTCACCTCCTGTTGCACCGACATGAAGCCTTTGGGCTGCCCCGGCTCATCCTGGTAGGTCCTATAATAATGCGGGTCCCAGAAGCGCACGATGCGGCCGACCTTTGCGGCCTTGCGCTCGAACGCCCAGGTCAGCGCCGTGGTGCGCCGGCCATAAAGCACTGAGCGGTCATGGGCGGCGCGGCTGCGCGTAGCCAGGAGCACGCCATGGCAGATCGCGGCGACCGGCAAGCCGGCGGCGAAAAACTCGGCCACGAGCTTTTGCAAGATTTCGCTTTCCAGATATTCGCGCATGCCGCGGGCGCGATGCCCGCCGGGCAGCAGCAGCCCGTCAAAGTTGTCGCGACGGGCTTGCCGCCACGTCAGCGGAGCTTTGAAGGCCGGACCCTGCTCCATCGCCGCATAGGCCTTGTGCGCATCGGCATTGGCGCGCATCAGCCGGCCGATGCCGACGAGGTGCTTCAGTCCTGGGATAAAGCCCCAGATGTCGAGGCCCTCGCCGGTCAGCATCAAATCATCGGCGTGGGCCGGTTGCCCGTCCGGTGTGGCAAACGTCACGCTGTGGCCGAGCCGTGTCAGCACGCCAAAGCTGATCGCGACTTCGCTCGGATCGAAGTCGCGGCGCGGCAATGGAATGAGGACCTTCGCCATGTTCTATCTGCGGCGTCACGACATTTTGACGGAAGCTCATGTTGACCCAGTTGATCCGGCTTTGCCACCGGTCGCTCCGCGGCTTTGTCCGCCACCGCGGCAACCCGAAGGACCTGCGCCCATGTGCCGGCATCAGGCGCGGCCTTGCGCCTGCCTTAGTGCCGCGCCACATCTGCGCCGGGTGAGCCGCAGATCCTCCGGCTTTGAAATTCTTCAACCTCAAAAGTCATGTGCGCAAAAACGATGCCGAAAAATAGCACCATTAAACACGGGGCCAAGGGCCGTCCTGCCCAGCGAAAGGCCGAACAGCGAAAAGCTGCACAGCCGAAGAGCCGCTTGAGTTCGCTGCCGGAATGGAATCTGGCCGACCTCTATTCCGGCCTGGACGATCCGGCGATCAAGCGCGACCTCGAGCGCATCGATGCCGAATGCATTGCGTTCGAGGGCGCCTTCAAGGGCAAGCTTCTTGAGCTGGCGCAGTCGCCGCAGGCCGGTAGCGCGCTCGCCGAGGCGGTGCGCCAATATGAAGCGATCGACGATTTGACCGGCCGGCTCGGCTCCTATGCCGGCCTCATGCACGCCGGTAATACGCTCGATCCGGCCCGCACCAAATTCTACGGCGACGTGCAGGAGCGGCTGACGGCGGCGTCGACGCACCTGTTGTTCTTTGCGCTCGAGCTCAACCGCATTGACGACCAGCTCCTGGAAGCGGCGATGGCCAATCCGGCGCTGGGCCATTACCGGCCGTGGCTGGAGGACGTGCGCCGCTACCGGCCGTACCAGCTGGAAGATCGCGTCGAGCAATTGTTTCACGAAAAAGCGATGACCGCCTCGGCGGCCTGGAACCGCGAGTTTGACGCGACCAATGCCCGGCTCCGTTTCAAGGTCGCCGGCAAGTCATTGGCCATCGAACCGACGCTCAATCTGTTGCAGGACCGTTCCGGCGAGAAGCGCAAAGCTGCGGCGCAGGCACTGGGGGCAACGTTCAAGGACCATATTGAGCAGTTCACGCTGATCACCAACACGCTGGCAAAGGACAAGGAAATCTCCGACCGCTGGCGCGGCTTCGCCGACATCGCCGACGATCGGCATCTGTCGAACCGGGTCGAGCGCGAAGTGGTGGATGCGCTCGTGGCCGCGGTGCGCGCCGCCTATCCGCGGCTGTCGCACCGCTATTATGCGCTCAAGGCCCGCTGGTTCGGCAAGAAAAGGCTGCCGTACTGGGACCGCAACGCGCCGCTGCCGCAGGTGCCGACCCGCACCGTGGGCTGGACCGAGGCGCGCAACACCGTGCTGACCGCTTACGGCGCCTTCTCGCCGAAGATGGCGGCGATCGCCGAACGCTTCTTCGACGAAAGCTGGATCGACGCACCGGTGCGACCCGGCAAGGCGCCGGGCGCATTCGCGCACCCGACCACGCCGTCGGCGCATCCCTATGTGCTGCTCAACTATCAGGGCAAGCCGCGCGACGTGATGACGCTGGCGCATGAATTGGGCCATGGCGTGCACCAGGTGCTGGCGGCGCCGAACGGCGCACTGATGGCGCCGACGCCGCTGACGCTGGCCGAGACCGCAAGCGTGTTCGGCGAAATGCTGACCTTCCGCAAGCTCCTTGCCGCCACCCGCGACAAGAAAGAGCGCAAGGCGATGCTCGCCGCCAAGGTCGAGGACATGATCAACACGGTGGTGCGGCAGATCGCGTTCTACACTTTCGAGCGCGCCATCCACACCGAACGCAAGAGCGGCGAATTGACCGCCGACCGCATCGGCGAGTTATGGCTGGACGTGCAGCGCGAAAGCCTCGGCCCGGCCATCGAGCTCAAGCCGGACTACGTGACGTTCTGGGCCTACATTCCGCATTTCATCCATTCGCCGTTCTATGTTTACGCTTACGCGTTCGGCGATTGCCTGGTGAATTCGCTCTATGCGGTCTACGAGCATGCCGCCGAAGGCTTTGCCGAGCGCTATCTCGCCATGCTCGCCGCCGGCGGTACCAAGCACCACACCGAGCTGCTGGCGCCGTTCGGGCTTGACGCCCGCGATCCGTCGTTCTGGCAGGGCGGGCTGGGCGTGATCGAGCGGATGATCGAGGAGTTGGAAAGCCTGAGTTGACAATGGTTTAGGCGACGTAAAACAATCGTTGAACGACTTGGAAGCTCGCGTTATACGACCGGTATAACCAGGGGCCAAAGCATGAATGAAGGGCCGCGGAAGACAGCCGTCCAAGGCATCGTTCTTCAAATCAAAAAAATCGGCAACTCGACCGGACTTAATCTTGCCCAAGGAATTGCTTTCTCGCCTTAAGCTGAGGGAAGGCGACAGACTTCACGTCGTGGAACAGACTGAGCGCGGCATAAAGCTTAGTCCCTACGATCCGAAGCACGCGGAGGGGATGGAAATCGCTCGGCGCTCCTTTCGCAAATATGCGGACACCTACAAGGCCCTCGCGAAGTGAGCCAGCCGCGATGGCTCGACATCGACCTCGTCCTTGATTTTCACGCCGAGCAACTTGCGCTTTTCGGTGGCGCCGACGGCCTCCGCGACGGTGGGCTACTGGAATCGGCACTAGCGAGGCCGATCAACAAATATGCTTATGGCGAAACCGATCTGGCCGCTCTTGCCGCGGCTTATGGTTTCGGTATTGCGCGCAATCACCCTTTTGTAGATGGCAACAAACAACAGCCCTCGCCTCAGTGATCGTATTTCTCGGATTCAATGGCATGGATCCTGACGCGCCGTCGGAATCCGCCACCGCGTTGTTCTCGGCCTCGCCGCCGGAGAGATTTCCGAGGAAGCGTTGGCCAACTGGATCGCGGCTCATATCAAGCCGCTTGATGCGCCTGGCATCGTGCCATGAGCGTGGCTCAGCAACGTCGAAGGACTTATCCGGCGGCGGCGTCTGTTTCGAAGCGTGTCCGGTGCAGCGCGCCGTTTGCCGCCGTCCAAACTTCGGTGACGATCATCTTGCCGTGGAGGTCGACATATTCCGCGGTCAGGCGATCGCCGCGCAGCGTCAGCCGCGCAAAGCCGTTGTAACCGATCTTCAAATTCTCGTTGTTAGGATAGTGTCGCTTGTCGGCGAATTCGACCACGCAGGCGCGATATTTCGGACGCGGCGGCAGCTCGACCGGCATGCCGCCATGGCCGATGCAGCGGCCGAATGCGCGAATGCCGCCGCGAACGCCAAATTCTCCGTAGATCGCCATGCGATGCTCGTGCCCCCAGAACCAGAGCACCGGGCGCGAAAAGAATTCGGCGAGCTGCCTGGCTGGCTGCGGGTACCAATTATCGTACGCGGAATAATATTGGTGGTGCGTCAAGAGAATGATTCCGCGTGGATCATCGTCGCGCGGCCGCGCAACGGTGCGAAGCCAATCAATCTGTTCGGGGCGGAGCGGGCAGGCCGGTTGAAACACATATTCTAGCAACGGCCAGCCGATCCAATCGTAACCGGTATCCAAGGCGATAATTCGCCAGTGTTGGTTTTCCAGGCAGAAGTAGCTGGCTTTTTGCCCGTGCGTCTTGCCGTTCGTTATCGGTCCCAGCCGCGGCAGCATGCGATCGAAATAGGCATAGCCGCGGGCGTACATTTCGTGGTTGCCGTTGAGCGCGAAGCTGCCGTGTGATCCGTTCGGCCACAGGCAGGGGTCATAACCGTTATTGGGATTATTGATGCCAAGAAAATTCTCATCGACCTCATGGCCGCCGCCAACATAATACACGTCGCCCAGATGGATCGAATAATGCGGCGCGAACGTCGCGATCAATTGAGCGACCAACTCGGCCTCGTCGGTCCCGGTCGCCCAATCTCCGGCCAGCGCCATGCGGATCCTCGTCGCCGCCTGCGAACTGGTAGACGCCCTGATGCGGATCGGACTTTGGGTAAGTCAAAAATGGATGGCGTGGCCCGATGCGATGCGAAAGGTATTCCCAAGCCCACGTGGACATTCGTTGCGGTGAGAACGCGGCCAGCAGGGGGTAGCTGGCGGGCGCCAATTCTGCTGTCTTGATGCGCGGCGCCCGCGGGCAGCCTGCTTTTGCAGATAAGACAGGATCGGCAGGCGCGACAGATCCCGCAAATCCTGAAGATCTCTGCGGCGATTGGTATCGCGAGCGGATGACTTTTTTGGGCGCTCCGGAAAGCGTCCAGACTGAACGATGAGGGGTAGCCTTTCAATACCGGCATCTCGCGCCGAGAGCGGCGGCCACGCGTTGGTTCGTATCGGCTAAAAGCTCCGCGAAATTCTCCGCATCAGCCGGTCGAACATCCGATCCGGCAGGATGGTGCGGAGCAACAGAATCGTGCGCGCGCCGCCGCCGGTGGCGTAGCGGGTCTTCGGCCGCCGCGCGCCGACCGCGCGCACAATGGTCTTGGCGACGACGGTCGGCGGCGAGGTGAGGCTTGAGGTGTCGGCGGCGGCAAGGAGCCGCGCATGCCCCTTCGCTTGCTCGGCATAGGCGCCGCTGCCGGAGGTCTGCAGCAGGCCGTCGCGGGCGATGCCGGCCCATTCGGTGCGGATCGCGCCCGGCTCGATAATGATGACGTCGATGCCGAAGCCTTCGACCTCGGCCCGCAGGCAGTCGCTTAATCCCTCCACGGCGAATTTGGTGGCGTGATACCAGGAGCCGAGCGGCTCCCAAATCTTTCCGCCGACCGAGGTGATGTTGACGATCTTGCCGGACTTTTGCGCGCGCATGATCGGCAGCACCAATTGGCACAGCCGCGCCAGCCCGAACACATTGACATCGAATTGCCGCCGCGCTTCGTCGAGCGGCACGTCTTCGAGCGCGCCGTAGGAGCCGTAGCCGGCATTGTTGACCAAGACGTCGAGGCGGCCGGCGTCGGTTTTGATCGCTTCGATTGCGGCGACCATCGACGCATCGTCGGTCACATCGAGCTTGAGCAGCGTGGCGCCTGCCGCGGCGAGGCCAGCCATGCGGTCAAGACGGCGGGCGCCCGCCAACACCTTATAGCCCGAGGCCATGAGCGCGCGGGCGGTGGCTTCGCCGATGCCCGAGGAGGCGCCCGTTACCAACGCGATCTTGGTCATTCGCCACTCCACCGACGAGGAGAGACGGGTTATAACCGTGGACCAAAGTCCATGGTCAAGGCTTTGGCGGAGGGCCGATGCTGATTTCCGAATTCGCCCGGGCGACGGAGCTGTCGCGCGACACCGTGCGCTTTTATGTGCGGCGCGGGTTGCTCAAGCCGCTCGCCGGCAACAAGGGCGGATCGAATCCGTATCAGGTCTTCACCCATGAGCACGTACAGACGGCGCGCGCCATCCGCATGGCGCAGTCACTCGGTTTTTCGCTGCGCGAGATCGCAGTGTTGAACGTCGAATATCAGGCCAAGCGCATCACGCCGGCGCGCGGCGCCGAGATCATGCGCGCGCAGCTGGCGCGGCTCGAGGAAAAGGCAGCGCATGTCGGCGGCATGATCAGCTACATCCACGCCAAGCTGGCGTGGCTCGAAGCCGGCGGCAAAGGACCCGAACCGAATTTCACCGACTATGAACGCGGGCCGCGCGGCGCCGGGCGCAAACCGCGGGCGAAGCGCGATGAGGCAATCGCTATCGCGCGGCGATCGTTTCGCAAAAATGCTGCCACTTACAAGGCGCTGGCAAAGTAACCAGATAAGTCACCGTACTCTGCACGGCGATGCTCGTTCACTCGACCAAAAGTGTGGCCAGCGCCGGCCACAATTGCTTGTTTCATTGCCTGCGCCATCCTGCCAATGTGTCGCTTGTAGCTATGGAATCGCTGACTGATGCCCGATCGTGAAAAGAACCGTTTCTCCGCCCGCGCCGCACGCTACGCGCGGGTCGGCGCCAATGTCGGCGGCGTGGCGGCGCGTTACGCGGGCAGGCGGCTTCTAGGCGGCGAGCCGAACCGCGCCGGCGAAGCCTCGGCGCTCGCCTCCGCGCTGGGCAATCTCAAAGGTCCGCTGATGAAGGTCGCCCAGTTGATGGCGACCATTCCCGACCTGTTGCCGCCCGAATATGCGACCGAATTGCAAAAGCTGCAGAGCGAAGCGCCGCCGATGGGTTGGGCGTTCGTCAAGCGGCGGATGAATGCCGAGCTCGGGCCCGACTGGCAGAGCAAATTCGAAAGCTTCGAGCATCGCCCCGCCGCCGCCGCCTCGCTCGGCCAGGTGCATCGCGCCCGCTCGCTCGACGGCGCGGAGCTGGCCTGCAAGCTGCAATATCCCGACATGCAGTCGGCGGTCGAAGCCGATCTGCAGCAATTGGAGTGGCTGTTGGCGTTGCGCCGCCGCTTCGATACCGCGATCGACACCAGCGAAATCGGCAAGGAGATCGGCGCGCGGGTGCGCGAAGAGCTCGACTATCGGCGCGAGGCCAAGCACGTCGCGCTCTATCGCAGCATGCTCGACGGCGTCGACATCGTGCGCGTGCCGAGCGCCTGGCCGGAATTGTCGACCGGGCGCCTGCTCACGCTCGACTGGCTCGACGGCACGCGCATGCTGGCGCACAAGAACGATCCGCTCGCCGTGCGCAATGCGCTCGCCACCGCGATGTTCACCGCCTGGTGGTTTCCGTTCAGCCGGTTCGGCGTCATTCACGGCGACCCGCATCTCGGCAACTACACGGTGTTCGATGCGAGAGTGGAAGGGCGGCCGCGCAAGAATGTGTCGGAGCCGGCCGGCATCAATCTCCTCGACTATGGCTGCGTCCGCATTTTCCCGCCGCCATTCGTCCAGGGCGTGGTCGATCTTTATCACGGGCTGCTGCGCGGCAACGATGACCTCATCGTCGGCGCCTACGAGACCTGGGGTTTTCGCCGGCTGTCGCGCGATCTGATCGACGCGCTCAACATCTGGGCGCGCTTCATCTATGCGCCGCTCCTCGACGATCGCGTACGCACCATCGCCGACGGCGTGGCGCCCGGCGAATACGGCCGGCGCGAAGCGTTCCGCGTACACCAGGCGCTCAAGCGCAAAGGCCCGGTGACGGTGCCGCGCGAATTCGTCTTCATGGACCGCGCCGCGATCGGGCTCGGCGCGGTGTTTCTGCATTTGCGCGCCGAGCTCAATTTCTACCGGCTGTTCAACGAAGCGATCGAGCATTTCGCGCTCGACCGCGTCGCCAAGCGCCAACAGGACGCGCTTACGGCGGCGGGGCTGTAGGAATACGGTCGGACCGTGGTTTCATCGGATACGAGTGCCTGCGAGCGAGCCCAGGTGCCGATTAACGACGCTTGGCCAGCGCGCACATATTGAGCGTGGAGGGGGACGACGATGGCGAATATCTGGGCGCGCAAATCGCTGGCAGTGCTGGAAGCGGAAGCCGAAGAGCCCGAAGTGCAGGCGCTGACCACGCACACCGGGGTGCCGCTCAAGCGCACCTTGTCGGCGGCAAGCCTGGTGGCGCTCGGCATCGGCGCCATCATCGGCGCCGGCATTTTCGTCCTGACCGGGCATGCGGCCGCGGCCAATGCCGGACCGGCGATTACGTTGTCGTTCATGCTTGGCGCGGTTGCCTGCGCCTTCGCCGGCTTGTGCTACGCCGAAATGGCCTCGACCGTGCCGATCGCCGGCAGCGCCTACACTTATGCTTATGCGACATTGGGCGAGCTCATCGCCTGGATCATCGGCTGGGACCTGATCCTCGAATATGCGCTCGGCGCCGTCACCGTCGCCATCGGCTGGTCGGGCTATGTCGTCAGCTTCCTGAAAAATATTGGCATCGCGGTGCCGGCGGCTTTTGCCGGCTCGCCGTTTTCCTATGACGCCGCCGACCGGGTGTGGCACACGACCGGCGCCATCATCAACCTGCCGGCGATGGTGGTGATCGCCGCGATTTCGGCGCTGCTGATCGTCGGCATTCGGGAATCCGCCCGCGCCAACGGCGTCTTGGTCGTTATCAAGCTCGTGATCATCGTGGTGTTCATCGCCGCGGCGGCGCCGTTCGTGAATTTTTCGCACTGGGTCACGGCGGGCAATCCCGACGGCGCGCTCATTCCGCCCAATGCCGGGCCCGGGCAATTCGGCTTGAGCGGCGTGCTGCGCGGCGCCGCCGTGGTGTTCTTCGCCTATATCGGCTTCGACGCGGTATCGACGGCGGCGCAGGAGGCGAAGAACCCGAAGCGCGACATGCCGATCGGCATCCTCGGTTCGCTTGTTATCTGCACCATTCTCTATGTCGCGGTAGGTTTCGTGCTGACCGGCATCGTGGCTTACGACAAGCTCAACGTGCCCGATCCGATCGCGGTCGGCATCGATGCCGTCGGCCTGTCGTGGCTCTCGCCGGCCCTCAAATTCGGCATCATTCTCGGCCTGACCTCGGTCATTCTGGTGATGCTGCTCGGCCAGTCGCGGGTGTTCTATTCGATGGCGCGCGACGGCCTGTTGCCGCGCGGCGCCAGCAGAGTGCACAGCCGGTTCCGCACGCCTTATGTCACCACGCTGACGACCGGGGCCGTGGTCATGGTGCTGGCGGGTTTGCTGCCGATCGGCCTGGTCGGCGAACTCGTCAGCATCGGCACGCTGTTCGCCTTCGCCATCGTCTGTGCCGGCGTGCTGGTGCTGCGCATCAAGGAGCCGGCACTGGCGCGGCCGTTCCGCACGCCGGCGGTCTATGCCGTGGCGCCGCTCGGCGTCGCCTCGGCGGTGTTTCTGATGCTCGGATTACCGCTCGACACCTGGCTGCGTTTCGGCGTCTGGCTGCTGATCGGGCTCTTGCTGTACGCATTCTACGGCACCAGGCATAGCCGCAGCGCGTTGCGGAGCGCAGCTTAGGAAAATTTCATGCCATCGATCTTTACGACCAGTGGGTCAGCCGCAATCCCGATCTGGTTCGTCACGGCGGCGAACTACAAAGAGGTGCGCGAGCGGCTCGCCGCCGGCGCCCGCGCCTTCGCCGATGCCGCGGGTTTCGAGCCCAAGCCCGGCCGCCACCTGGCTTTGCCGGGGGAAGGTGGCTTGAGCGGCATCCTGTTCGGGCTCGAAAACGCCGACGACGCCAGAGACCTGTTTTTGCCGGGACAGCTGCCGCAACTGTTGCCGAGCGGCGCCTACCGCTTCGCCAACGATCCACATGACGTGCGGCTCGCCGCCTTGGCGTTTGCGCTCGGCAGCTATCGCTACACGCGTTACCACAAGTCGGACGGCCGCGACGTCAAGCTCGATCCGCCGCAGAGCCTCAATCGCGAGGAACTGCAGCGCGTGGTCGAGGCGGTCACGCTGGTGCGCGACCTGGTCAATACGCCGGCGAACGACATGGGTCCCGGCGAGCTCGAGGACGCGGCGCGCGCGGTGGCCACGCAGCATCACGCCGACATCCGCGCCGTCGTCGGCGACGATCTGTTGAAGGAGAATTTCCCGCTGATCCACGCCGTCGGCCGCGCCGCGGCGCGGCCGCCGCGGCTGATCGATCTCAGCTGGGGGGAGGCCGATCATCCGCGTGTCACACTGGTGGGAAAGGGAGTTCTGTTTCGATTCCGGCGGCCTCGACATCAAGCCCGAGACGTCGATGTTGAATATGAAAAAGGACATGGGCGGCGCGGCTACCGCTTTGGCGCTGGCGCACATGATCATGTCGCGCCGGCTCAAGGTGCGGCTGCGGGTCCTGATTCCGGCGGTGGAGAATTCGATCTCCGGCGGCGCCTTTCGTCCGCGCGACATCTACAAATCGCGCAAAGGCATCACCGTCGAGATCGGCAACACCGACGCCGAAGGCCGACTCATCCTCGCCGATGCGCTGGCGCTCGCCGACGAGGACGAGCCGGCGCTGATCGCCGATTTTGCCACGCTTACCGGCGCCGCGCGCATCGCGCTCGGCCCCGAGGTGCCGGCCTTCTTCACCGACGACGATGACTTGGCCAACAAACTGGTGGCATGCGCGACGGCCGAAGCCGATCCGCTGTGGCGGCTGCCGCTGTGGCGTCCCTATGACGAGATGCTGGAGTCCAAGGTCGCCGACATCAACAACGTCGGCTCTACCGGCCAGGCCGGCGCCATCACCGCGGCGTTGTTCATGCGCCGCTTCGTGAGCGCAAAATCGTGGGTGCATTTCGACCTGTTCGCCTGGACGCCGCGGGCCAAGCCCGGCCGGCCGGAAGGCGGCGAGTGCCAGGCCGCGCGCGCGCTCTACGCGTTGCTCGCCGAACGCTACGGCTGACCGCAAGACCATGGGCGCGTTCGATCCCCGCCTGACGCCGGTCCGCGCCGACCTCGCCGCCAGGACGCTCGAAGGAAAAGTCAAAGCGCCGCGCTATGTCGACGGCCGCGTCTACGAGGTGATCGAGCCGCACGCCGCGCTGCGCGCTGAGCCCAAGCCCGATGCGCCGCTCTCGACCGAAGCGCTCAAGGGCGAGCGGGTCACGATCTACGACATCGACGCCGAAGGCTGGGCCTGGGGCCAACTCGCCGCCGACGGCTATGTCGGCTGGCTGCCGGCTAACGCGCTGGTCGCAGCCGGCCCGCCGCCAACCCACAAGGTTGCGGCGTTGCGGACGCTGGCGTTCTCCGGTCCGTCGATCAAGCTGCCGCCGATCGAAGCACTGCCGCTCGGCGCGCGCCTGCACATTGTCCGCGTCGAGGATCGCATGGCGGTGACGCGCTCCGGCGCCTACGTGCCGCACGCGCACCTGGCGCTGCTTGATAGCCACGAGACGGATTTCGTCGCCGTGGCCGAACGCTTCGTCGGCGTGCCGTATCTATGGGGCGGCAAGACCGCGCTCGGCCTTGATTGCTCCGGGCTGGTGCAGGTAGCGCTGACGGCGTGCGGCATCGCCTGTCCGCGCGACAGCGACATGCAGGAGCGGGCGCTCGGCCCCGCCGTCGCCTACCCTGACCCTTCTCCGCATGCGGAGGAGGGAAGGCAGAGGGCCGCCGAGCCAACGCGCGGCGATCTGATATTCTGGCAAGGCCATGTCGCGATCGCGCGCGATCACGCCACACTTATTCACGCCAATGCCTTCCATATGGCGGTCACGGTCGAGCCGATCGCCGACGCGGTCGCGCGCATCCGCGAGTCCGGAAGTAACATCACCAGCGTGCGGCGCATCGTTGCCCAATCCGATGATGGAGTGACGTGATGTCGTTGCGGGTTGACTCTCAGGCGTAGACCGCGCGTTCGCGTGCGGTGCACCATCGAATTTTGCGAAAGTCTTCGTCTTAGTCTTGCAAATGTCGGTAGCCATGGGCCTGCCATTGGAGTCAAAATCACGCGCATCATGTTCAACCAAGGCAAATTTTGTTCACACCAGGGAGTTGAGACATGCTGATGGGCAACATTCAGAGTTTGGACGTCCAAATTTCCCACGAGGTCGCGCAAAACTGGGGCTGGTTTCTGGCACTCGGAATCCTGTTGTTGGTGCTGGGCGTTGCCGCCGTCGTGCGCTCGGTCGCGGCTACCGTCATCTCGATGCTGTTTTTCGGCTGGGTGCTGCTGTTTTCGTCCGGCGTTGAGATCGCGCAAGCCGTGATGGTCGGACACTGGGCCGGGTTCTTTCAACACCTGGTCGCCGCCATTCTGTTCGGCGTCGTCGGCGTCATTATGCTCACCAGGCCGGTGATCAGCGCCGAAGTGCTGACGGTGTTCGTTGCCGCGTTCTTCCTGATCGGCGGATTGTTTCAATTCATCGCTGCGCTGGCCGTCATGTCGGCGGGATGGGGCTGGCACGTGGTCGACGGAATCATCACCGCGCTCTTAGGCGTGCTGGTGCTGGCGCAATGGCCGGTCTCGGGGCTTTGGGTCATCGGGCTGTTTGTCGGCATCGACCTCATTCTCTACGGCGGCACCTGGATCGCGCTGGCGCTGCGCATGCGCGAGAGTTGAGCGCAGCGCTGCCCGCCGCACAGGTTCCGAAGGTCGGCGACGCGCGAAGTACCGAGCCGCCGCAGGCGGCTCGCCTAAGCCCGCGTCTTGTCGTTCTGGCCTTTAAGCTCTCGACCCGGCAATATGCGGCGCCGGGCCAGTTGCGGCTGGCCGCAGAGGTTACGGCAGGGCGCGGAGCAGGAGCGATGACCGATCAACACCCCGCTTCACCGAGCGTCCCGCAGGCCATGCAGCATGACGCGGCGCCCACCAAGACCAGGCACGCGAGCTTCTGGATCAGGGAGCTGCCGTTCACCATCGTCCTGATCCTCACCATCGCCGGCGTCGCCTACACCAGCTTTTCCAAACAGCCGATCGTCACCTACTGGGAAATTCTCGCCCCGATCATCGCGCTGGTCTGTATCGGCGCCGGTTGGCACGAGGCCGGAGACAAAGACGCGCGCCTGCGGCTGGTCGTGACGCAGGCCCTGCACTGGGGCGCATTTCTGCTGGTGATGAACATGCTGTTGTTGAGCGGCGTGCAGCGTATTTTCACGGCGCAGGCTACCGCGCTGGCGATCTTCACGCTGCTGGCGCTCGGCACCTTCACCGCCGGCGTGCAGGTGATGTCGTGGCAGGTCTGCCTGCTTGGCGTGATCATGGCGTTGGGCATCCCGGCCATCGCCTGGATTGAAAACTCGGCGTTGCTGGCGGTGCTGATTGTCGGGGCGTTGATCGGCGTCATCGCCGTCATTTGGTGGCATTGGCGTCAGCGCCATGCCCGCGCCGGCTGACCTGACGTACAAACTTACCCATGAACGTCCGGCAGCTTGCTAGTGGGACGAACGATCGGTCGTTTCGCTCCCCGAAAGTGGGCGGCGCCCACTAAGCGATCGTCTTGCCATTGCGCGGCACGCGTATACGCTGTTCTCGCACGAAGGCGCCGCATCGCGATGTTAACGTCGCCGGCGTCGCGATCATAAGAATGCACGAAGGGGGAGATTCATCATGCGCGTTTTTTCCTGCGTCGGCGTTGCCGGCGCTGCCGCCTTGGCCGCGGCTGCTGCTTTGCCTCTGAAGGCTCACGCCGAGACACCGGTCGAGCGCGGCGCCTATCTGGTCGTGGTTGCTGGCTGCAACGATTGCCATACGCCCGGCTTCTTCTTCGGCAAGCCCGACAAGGACAAATTTCTTGCCGGATCGGATGTCGGCTTCGAAATTCCCGGTCTTGGCGTATTCAACGGCCGCAATATCACGCCGGATAAGGAAACCGGCATCGGCGCCTGGACCGACGAGCAGATCGCAGCGGCAATCACCACCGGAAAACGCCCCGACGGCCGCCAGTTGGCTCCGATCATGAATTACCCCGCTTTCGTCCATTTGACCAAAGACGATGTGGCGGCGGTCATCGCCTATCTGCGCAGCATCCCGCCGGTCAACAATAAGGCGCCAGGGCCGTTCAAGCCGGGCGAGCAGGTATCGATCTTCACCTTCTCCATCCTGCCGCCCGGACATACCGCGGCTGAGGCGCCGAAGTGACGCGAGCGTCATTTCGGATCGCCGCGTAGCGGCGAGCCGGAATCCATATCCCCTGCGCCGGGGTTATGGATTCCGGGTTCCTCGCTTCGCTCGGCCCCGGAATGACGGCTATTTCGCCACCGCGCCGACCGGCGCGGTATCCAGATTGAACGCGGCGGCGAACAGCGCGCGCGTATAATCGGTCTTGGGGTGCTTGAAGAGCTCGGCGGCGTTGCCTTGCTCCACCACCTTGCCGTCGCGCATGACCAAGAGGCGGCTCGCCAGCGCGGCGACCACACGCAGATCATGCGAGATAAAGAGATAAGTCAGATCGTGCCGTTTCTGCAGGTCGCGTAAGAGATCGACCATCTGCGATTGGATCAGCATGTCGAGCGCGCTGGTCGGCTCGTCGAGCACGATGAAGGTCGGCTCCAGCACCAAAGTGCGCGCCACCGCGATGCGCTGGCGCTGGCCGCCGGAAAATTCATGCGGGAAGCGATGGCGCGTCGCCGGATCGAGGCCGACGTCGTCGAGCGCGCGGATGACGCGCTTCTCACGCTCGGCTTCCCGCATGTCAGGGTAGTGAACCCACAGGCCCTCTTCGATGATGTCGCCGACCGACAGCCGCGGCGACAGCGAACCGTAAGGGTCCTGAAACACGATCTGCATGTCGCGCCGGAACGGGCGCATCTGCTTGAAGCGCAGGCCCTGCAGCTCATTTCCCATAAAGACGATCGGGCCGTCCGAGGAGATCAACCGCAGAATGGCAAGCCCGAGCGAGGTCTTGCCGGAGCCGGATTCGCCGACGACGCCGAGCGTCTCGCCCTTGCGCAACTCGACGCTGACACCGTCGACCGCCTTGATGTAGCCGACGACCTTGCGCAGCACGCCGCGCTTGATCGGAAACCAGACTTTGAGATCGGTCGCCTGCAGCATCACCGGCGCGTCCGGTTGCGGCGGCGCCGGATCGGGCTTCGGCTCGGCGGCAATGAGGTCGCGGGTGTAGGAATGCTGCGGCGCGGCGAACACGCGCGCTACGTCGCCCTGTTCGACGATCTTACCGGCTTTCATCACGCAGACCCGCCGCGCGATCCGGCGCACGATGCCGAGGTCGTGGGTGATGAACAGCAGCGACATCCCAGTCCGCTTCTGAATGTCCGCTAGCAGCTTCAGGATCTGCGCCTGCACGGTGACGTCGAGCGCCGTGGTCGGCTCGTCGGCGATCAAGAGATCGGGTTCGTTGGCCAGCGCCATGGCGATCATGACGCGCTGGCGCTGGCCGCCGGACAGCTGATGCGGATAGCTGGCGAGCCGCGACACCGGATCGGGTATGCCGACTTGCGTCAGCACTTCCAGGGTCCGCGCCGTCGCCGCGGCGCCGGTGAGGCCGCGATGCAGCAGCAAAATCTCGCCGATCTGCTTCTCGATCGTGTGCAGTGGATTGAGCGAGGTCATCGGTTCCTGGAACACGATGGTGATGTCGTCGCCGCGCACCCGCCGCATGTCGCGTTCAGAGAGCGGCAGCAGGTCGCGGCCCTTGAACGCGATGGTGCCCGAGGGATGATGCGCCGCCGGATAGGGCAGAAGCTTGAGGATCGACAGCGCCGTCACCGACTTGCCGGAGCCGGATTCGCCGACCAAGGCCAGGGTTTCGCCCTTGCCGATGTCGAACGACACGCGATCGACGGCCAGCGTCGCCCGTGCGCCGGAGCCGAAGGCGACCGAAAGGTCGCGGACGGAGAGCAGGGGAGGGGTCATTGCAAAATCTGTTGGATAAGATTGGTGACGCCCGCTTGGCTAGGTTCGAAAAGCGTCATTCCTCTGGGCAGCTTTAGACCGCTATCGGCGGAAAGAAACGCGCGACAGCGGCTTTGTATTGCCGTCACCACATGAATAGCATCAGGGAGCTTCACTGTCGCTTTCGTTCCGTCCGGCCTTTGAGTTTGGCTCTTCTGACGGTAGTCGGCAGTGTCGATCAAAACTTCCCTCGTGATTGGCTGCAGTTGGACGAGGTTGCTCCATACAATGAGATTGAGGTAGCCACGGCGGGCGTAGGGTTGTGCCTTTGCCAAAACCTCTGCCAAAGTGAGTTCGCTGGTCATCGCGACACGTGGCTTTTCTCTCAACAGCGAAAAAAATGGCTTCAAGCCGGCTGCCACTTCTTCGTCGCCATCGATGAAGTAGATGAACGGGTTGGCATCAACATAGATAATTGGTTCGTTTGCCTCGTCAGTCATCCCATTCGTCTCGTTGGCGGCGAAGGTCTGCGTCGATCTCCTCCTTCGTGCGGTATGGAGGTCGTCTCATCGCCCATATTTCCTCAAGCGTTGGCGCGCGCTCGGGCCGTTCCTCATCGAGCGTAATAGTAACAGTGACCCGGGCCTGTGGATCGACGCCAATGCGCAAATCATCAGGCAGTTTTGAAGCCGGATAGTTTTCTCGGACAATTTTGTTCATGGCCTTGAGTCCATATCGTGTTTATTCCGCATCAAATGTACCACAGGTCTCATCGGAAGGTCTTTCGCGGATCGAACGCATCGCGCACCGCTTCGCCGATGAAGATCAGGAGCGACAGCATCAGCGCCACGGTGAAGAAGCCGGCCAGTCCGAGCCATGGCGCCTGCACGTTGGACTTGCCCTGCGCGAGCAGCTCGCCGAGCGAGGGCGAGCCGGGCGGCAGGCCGAAGCCGAGGAAGTCCAGCGCTGTCAGCGTCATCACCGACGATGACATGATGAACGGCAGGAAGGTCAGCGTCGCCACCATGGCGTTCGGCAGCAGGTGCCGGAACATGATGACGATGTTGGAGACGCCGAGCGCCCGCGCCGCCTGGATATATTCGAAATTGCGCCCGCGCAGGAATTCGGCGCGCACCAGGCCGACCAGCCGCACCCACGAGAACAGCAAAAGAATTCCGAGCAGCACCCAAAATCCCGGCACCAGCACGGCGGAGATGATCAGCAACAGATAAAGCTCCGGCACCGACGTCCAGATTTCGATGAAGCGCTGGAACAGAAGATCGGTCCAGCCGCCGAAATAGCCCTGCACCGCGCCGGCGACGACGCCGACAATGGAGGAAATGGCGGTGAGCGTCAGACCGAACAACACCGAGATGCGAAAGCCGTAGATCAGGCGGGCCAGGACGTCGCGGCCCTGATCATCGGTGCCGAACCAGTTGTATTCAAGATCGCGGCAGCTCTTGAGGCCTTTGCGCTCGACTACGGTCTTGCACTGCGCCTCGGTCAGCATCCAAGTCGGCGGCGACGGCGCCGGCGTCGGCAGATCGAGATTGTGTGTCGAGTAGGAATATCGGATCGGCGGCCAGATCATAGTGCCGCCTTTGTCGGCGATGAGCTTTTGCAGAAACGGGTCGCGATAGTCGGCGGCGGTCTCGAAGTCGCCGCCGAACGTGGTTTCCGGATAGTTGAACAGCACCGGAAAGTACGACTTGCCGCCGTAACTGACATAAAGCGGCTTGTCGTTGGCGACGAATTCGGCAGGCAAGGTGATGAAAAACAGCGCGAGGAAAATCCACAACGACCAATAGCCGCGCCGGTTGGCCTTGAAATTGATCAACCGCCTTGTGGTGAGCGGCGCCAGCAGCGCCGCTTCGGGCAACGCCGCGACGCCAATCGACCCGATCGGCTCGACGCCCTTCGGCTCAAGCGTCCCGGCGTCGGCGTCACTGACTTTGTCGTGGCGGATGTCGACGTCCACCTCACACCTCCCGCGTTCCGAAATCGACGCGCGGATCGATCCAGGTGTAGGTCAAGTCCGAGATCAAATTCACCACCAAGCCGATGAGCGCCAAAATATAGAGATTGGCGAACACCACCGGATAATCGCGGTTGAGCACGCTCTCGAAACTCAGGAGCCCGAGACCGTCGAGCGAGAAGATGGTCTCGATCAAGAGCGAGCCGGCGAAGAAGACGCCGATGAAGGCGCCGGGAAAGCCGGCGATCACCAACATCATGGCATTGCGGAAAATGTGGCCATACAGCACCTGCCGCTCCGAACAGCCCTTGGCGCGGGCGGTCAGCACATATTGCTTGCGCAATTCCTCGAGGAACGAGTTCTTGGTCAAGAACGTCAAGGTGGCAAAGGCGGCCAGCGACATCGATATGATCGGCAGCGTCAAATGCCAGAAGTAATCGAGGATTTTCTGCCACCACGGGAATTGCGACCAGCCGTCGGACGTCAGTCCGCGCAGCGGAAAGATGTCGAGGAACGAGCCGCCGGCAAACAGGATGATGAGCAGGATGGCGAACAGGAATCCGGGGATCGAATAGCCGATGGTGACGACGCTCGAGGTCCACACATCGAACGGCGAGCCGTCGCTGACGGCTTTGCGAATGCCGAGCGGAATGGAAATCAGGTAGCTGAGCAGCGTCATCCAGATGCCGAGCGAGATCGAGACCGGCAATTTCTCCTTGATCAGCTGCAGCACGCTGACGTCGCGGAAGTAGCTCTTGCCGAAATCGAAGCGCACATAGTTCCACAGCATCAGGAAGAAGCGCTGATAGGCCGGCTTGTCGAAGCCGAACTGCTTCTCCAGGCTCTTGATGAATTCCGGATCGAGCCCCTGGGCGCCGCGGTACTTGGCGTTGACGTCCATCTGCGCGCCGCTCTGCAACGCGCCGCGGTTGCCGAAATCGCCGCCCGCCGAGCCGGAGATGCGCGAGGTCGCGCCGGTATCGTTGCCGGAGAGCTGCGCGATGACGCGTTCCACCGGTCCGCCGGGGGCGAACTGCACGACCACAAACGACACCAGCATGATCCCGAAGATGGTCGGGATCATGAACAGGATGCGACGGACGATGTAGGCACTCATCTGTTCAGTTCCGTTATGCTCGGCCATAGACGTCCGAAGGACGGCGTCGCTTCGCACGCCTGTGTGCCGGGCATCCACGACTTATTACGGCGGCAACATAAAGACGTGGATAGCCGGAACAAGTCCGGCCATGACGCTCTAGGTTAATCCGCGCGCTGCGATTTCGCTGCCTTGTCGCGGTCATACCACCAAGTTTCCGGAATGCCGCGGAAATAACGCGGCTGAGCCGGCGGCCGGCCGAAAACGTCCCAATAGGCGATCCAATGCGAGGGCTTATACCAGTGCGGAATCCAGTAACGGCCGGCGCGCATGACGCGGTCGAGCGCGCGGCAGGCGGTAATGAGCTCGGGCCGCGAAGGCGCGGCGATGATGCCATCAATCAGCGCGTCGATGGCCGGGTCGGCCATGCCGGCGAGATTGTTGGAGCCTTGCAGCGCCGCCGCCTGCGAAGAGAAAAACGAGCGCAGCGAATCGCCCGGCGTATCGGAGAAACCGAGCCGGTCCACGGTGATGTCGAAATCGAAGCCGTCGCGGCGGGCGCGGTATTGCACCGGATCGACCAGGCGCAGCGAGGCGTCGATGCCGAGCAGGCCGAGATTCTTGATGAACAGCGAGTGGTGCGGTTGGAAGGTCGGTTCGTCGATCAGAAACTCGATGGTGATCGGCTCGCCGTTCGGCAAGACGCGCTTGCCGTCCTTGATCGCGCAGCCGGCGTCCTTGAGGAGTTGCGAGGCCCTGCGCAGCAGCGCGCGGTCCTGGCCGGAGCCGTCCGAGACCGGCGGCAGGTAAGGCTCGCCGAACACCTCGTCAGGAACGCGGCCGCGAAACGGCTCGAGCAAAGCCAGCTCGTCAGCGCCGGGCTTGCCCTGCGCCATCATCGGCGAGTTCTGAAACACCGAGACGGTGCGATCGTAGGAGTCCCACATCAGCGACTTGTTGGTCCACTCGAAATCGAAGGCGGTGCCCAGCGCTTCGCGCAGCCGCGGATCGGCGAACTTTGGCCGTCGCGTGTTGATGAACCAGCCTTGCCCGCCGGACGGCGTCTTGTCCGGCAGGATGTCGCGCTTGACCCGGCCGTCCTTGAACGCCGGAAAGTCGTAGCGCGTCGCCCAGGTGCGCGAGGTGAATTCCTCGCGGAACAGATAATTACCGGCGGTGAAGCCGACGAACCCGACCTCGCGGTCGCGATAAAACTCATAGCGGACAATGTCGAAATTATTCTGGCCGCGCGTCACCGGCAGGTCGGCGCCCCACCAATCGGTGACGCGCTGGTATTCAATGAAGCGGCCGGCCTCGAAACGGCCGACCTTGTAAGCGCCCGAGCCGAGCGGAATGTCCAGCGTCAATTCCTCGAAGGGTTTGGTCGCGTAGTAGGCGCGCGAGAAGATCGGCAGCCCGGCGACGAACAGCGGCACGTCGCGGGCCCGGTTCGGGGCGAAGGTGGCGACCACGCTGCCATCATCGGCGGCCTTGGCGCCGGTGAAGTCGCGCAGCAATTGGGTGATCAGCGGATGGCCCTTAGCTTTGAGGATCGTGAGCGAAAAGGCGACGTCGTGCGCCGTGAGCGGCGTGCCGTCGTGGAATTTGGCCTCCGGGCGGATTAAGAACCGGTAGGTCAGGCCGTCGGCCGAGTGGCGCACCTTGGACGCCGCCAATCCATACATGGCATCCGGCTCGTCGCCGCAGCGCGCCATCAGCGTGGCGAAGGTCAGCTCCATGCCCTGCGCCGCGTCGCCCTTGAGGATGTAGCTGTTGAGCGAATTGAAGGTGAGAAAGTTCTGGTTGAATTGCCGCGACGGCCCGATCTGCGAGAACGTGCCGCCCTTCGGCGCGTTCGGATCGACGTAGCTGAAATGATGAAAATCGGCCGGGTAGGCGAGATCGCCGAATGCCGACATGCCGTGCGATTCGATCGCGTCGTCGGCGCCGGCGAGGCGCGCTCGCGAGCAAGCCGCCGCGGCCGCGACACCGGCGGCGAGCGAGAAAACGCGTCGGCGTGTCAGTTCGGGCATGCTGCGATAAGTGCCGCGACGGCTCTCACTGCCGGCTTCCGGTCTTGGCCGCCTTTTCGGCGTCCCACCACCAAATGGTAGGAAAGTCCGACGCGCCGTATTTCGGCAGCACATCGGGATGGCTGAAGCGGTCCCAGCGCGCGGTGCGCTCCTTGCCATAGGTCCATTGCGGCACGACGTAGTGGTTCCACAACAGCACGCGATCGAGCGCGCGCGTTGCGACAACCAGATCGTCGCGGCTTTTGGCGAAGATGACTTGATTGATCATGGCATCGACCGCCGGATTCTTGATGCCGATCAGGTTGAACGAACCGGGTTGGTCGGCGGCCTGCGAGCCCCAATAGCCGCGCTGCTCGTTGCCCGGCGACAGCGATTCGCCCCAACTGTTGGTGATGATGTCGAAGTCCCAGCTGCGCAGCCGGTTCTGGTATTGCGCATCGTCGACGGTGCGGACCGACACGGTGATGCCGAGCCGGTCGAGCGACGGCTTATAAAACAAAAACACCCGCTCGAAGCTCGGGTCGTCGGCAAGAAACTCGACCGCGAGTTGCTCGCCGGTCTTGGCGTTGACCATGCGTTCGTTGCGCACGTCGTAGCCGGCTTCCTTGAACAGCCGCAGCGCTTCGCGCAGGTTGATGCGTACTTTCTGCGGATCGCCGCCGACCGGATTCGTGTACGGCGTCGTGAAAACCTCGGCCGGGACCTTGTCGCGGACGGTTTCGAGAATTTCCAGCTCGCGTCCGGCCGGCAAGCCGCTCGACGCCAGTTCGGTGCCTTCGAAATAGCTGGCAATGCGCTTGTATTGACCGAAGAAAATCTGCTTGTTCATCTCCTCGAAATCGAACGCGTAATTGAAGGCAAGGCGCACTCGGGGATCTTGAAATTTCGGCCGGCGGATGTTGAAGGCGAACGCCTGCATCACGCCGCGATTGTTGATCGGAAATTCCTCTTTGAGGACACGCTTCTCATTGACCGCCGGAAAGTCATAGGCGGTGGCCCAGTTCTTGGCGCTGTTTTCGGAACGCCAATCGACCTTGTTGCCGCGAAAGGCTTCGAGCGCCACCAGCAAGTCGCGAAAATAGACGAAACCCAATTCATCGAAATTGTTGCGGCCGACATTGACGTTGAGAGCCTTGCCCCAATAGTCGTTGACGCGCTCGTAGACGACGTCGCGGCCGGGCGAGAACTCCTTGACGCGGTAGGCGCCGGAGCCGAGCGGCGGCTCGAGCGTGGTGTTGCCGATCTCGCGCTTGTTGCCGTTCTTGTCGGTGCCTTCCCACCAATGCTGCGGCAGGACGAAAAGCTGGCCGACGATTTGCGGCAGCTCGCGATTGCCCGGAGCGTCGAACGTGAATGTGATCTCGCGGTCGCCGGTTTTTTCCACTTTGACGACGTGACGGTTATAGGCGGCGAACTGGGGACTGTGTTTCTTGAACGCATAGAAGGAAAACAACGCATCCTCCGGCGTGACCGGCTTGCTGTCGTGCCATTTGGCTTCGGCGCGCAGCCGATAGGTCGCGGAGGAAAAATCGTCCGGGTAGCTGACTGCCTCGGCCAGGAGGCCATATTCGGTCGACACCTCATCCTGCGCCGACGTCAGCAGCGTGTCGTAAATCGAGGTAATTCCGATCGCCAGCGTTCCCTTGATGCCGGCCACGACCATGTTGAAGTTATCGAAGGTGCCGATCGAAGCTTCGCGGATGGCGCCGACTTTCGGCGCGGCCGGATTGACGTAGTCGAAATGCGCAAAGCCGGCCGGATATTTGACGTCGCCGAACAGCGACACGCCATGCCGCCAGACTTTCTCTTCCGCCAGCGCGGGTCCGATCCAGGCCGGGAGGGGAAGCCGCCCGGCGCCGAGCGCCACCAGGGCGGACGTAAGGAAGGTTCGGCGATCCACCGCAAATGCTCCAAGAGAAATGTCGCCGCCCCAAGCTTGGAAGCGACCAATGGCGTGATCCAATGGCGCCGATCCAAGGACGGTGATTATGTACTTTTTGCGAACGGCGCCAGCGCAGCCGCCCACGCCGCGACAAAACGCACTTCACATCCGCGTGCTCGCGCGCCCAAGGTTTTGCGCGCCAAAGGTTAACGCGCCGTCATGTTGCGGGCACATACAAACGCGCCGCGCTGGTTGTTTCGCCGGCGCGCTTTATTTTTGCGCCGTCGGCAACGGCAGCGGATTCTTCGACAGCGTATTGAGATAGGCAATCACGTCCGCCCGCTGCTTCTCGTTCGGCAGGCCGGCGAACAGCATCGCCGTGCCGGGAACGTCCGCGCGCGGATCAGTCAGCCACTTGTTCAATGCATCGAACGTCCAGGTGCCGGTCACCGCCTTCAAGGCGGTCGAATAGTTGAAGCCGGCAACGGAAGCGATCTTGCGCCCAACGACGCCATAGAGATCGGGACCGACTTTGGCGCCTTGGCCCTCCTGGAAATTGTGGCAGGTGCCACACTGTTTGGCGACCTGCGCGCCGTGCTCTGTCGAGGCGCTGGCCAGCAAGTTTTCGATCGGCACTTCCGCCGGCTTGGCGGCTTCCTGCTGGCCGGGCTTTTCTTCCTTGACGACAATGTCGTAGCCGGGCTTGGCGGGCGCCGGCGTCGAGAAAATCGCGCCTGAGGCGATGTGAACGGCGAGCAGAATCAAGCAGGTCCCCAGCAACGCGCCGAGAATCTTGTTGAGTTCGAACGAGTTCATTGGGCAACGGCTCCGCGGAGGCAGAGGGGTGGGCGACGCAGAGATAGCCGGTTTGCCGCGCGCCTTGCAACCCGTATAAGCAGGCTCCCGGGGGCTTTAAACTGGGCAATGGCTGACGTCATTATTCTTATTCCGGCCCGCATGGCGGCCACCCGGCTGCCGGGAAAGCCGCTGGCTGATATCGCCGGATTGCCGATGATCGTGCATGTGCTGCGCCGGGCCGAAGCCGCCGCGGTCGGGCCGGTCGTGGTGGCGACGGATTCGCCCGAGATCGAAGCGGCTGTGCGCAAGGCCGGCGGGCAGGCGGTGATAACCCGCCCCGACCATGCCTCCGGCTCGGACCGCATTTTCGAGGCGCTCGGCAAGGTCGATCCTACCGGCGACGCCGCGATCGTCATCAATGTGCAGGGCGACCTGCCGACGCTGCAGAAAACCGACATCACCGCGCCGCTGTCGCTCCTGGCCGACCAGGCCGTGGATATCGGCACGCCGGCAACGCCGATCAGCCGCGCCGAGGAGCGCGACGATCCGGCCGTCGTCAAGGTCGTCGGCACGCCGGTCGGGCCGTCGCGGCTGCGCGCGCTCTATTTCACCCGCGCCACGGCGCCCTTCGGCGAAGGGCCGCTGTATCATCATATCGGGCTCTACGCCTATCGCCGCGCGGCGCTGGAGCGCTTCGTCAAGCTTGCGCCCTCGCCACTGGAACAGCGCGAGCAGCTCGAGCAATTGCGGGCGCTCGAAGCCGGCATGCGGATCGACGTCGCCATCGTCGGCTCGGCGCCGCTTGGCGTCGACACGCCGGACGATTTGGCGCGAGCCCGCGCCATGCTATCGGGACGGTCATGAAACGACGCAAGAAAATTGCCTTCCAGGGCGAGGCCGGCGCCAATTCGCATATCGCCTGCAACCAGGCCTATCGCGCGTACGAGCCGCTGCCGTGTCCGACCTTCGAGGACGCCTTTGCCGCGGTGCGCACCGGCCGGGCCGAGTTGGCGATGATCCCGATCGACAATTCGGTCGCCGGCCGGGTCGCCGACATCCATCATTTGATGCCGAAGTCCGGGTTGCACATCGTCGGCGAGTGGTTCCTGCCGGTCCAGCACCAGCTGATGGCGCCGAAGCGCGCGAGTCTCAAGACGATCAAGACGGCCGAGAGCCACGTGCATGCGCTCGGCCAATGCCGCAACATCATCCGCGCGCTGCGTGTCAAGGCGGTGGTCGCCGCCGACACCGCCGGCGCTGCGCGCGAGGTGGCGGAATCAGGCGACGTCACGCGGGCGGCGCTGGCGACCAAGCTCGCGGCGAAAATCTATCGCCTCAAAATCCTCAAGAAAGATGTCGCCGATGACAAGCACAACACCACCCGCTTCGTGGTGCTGGCCCGCAACCCGAAATGGGCCAGCCGCAAGGAGCCCCGGGTGATGACCACCTTCATCTTTCAGGTCCGCAACATTCCGGCCGCGCTCTACAAGGCGCTCGGCGGCTTCGCCACCAACGGCATCAACATGACCAAGCTCGAAAGCTACATGGTCGACGGCAACTTCGCCGCCACCCAGTTCTATGCCGACGTGCAGGGCCATCCGAAGGATCGGGCGCTCGAACTGGCGCTGGAAGAGCTGGAATTCGTGTCGCAGCCGAAGTCGCTCAAGATTCTGGGCGTCTATCCCGGGCATCGATTCCGTGAGACATTTAAGTAAGGCAGTCAGTAGGGCATGATTCACATTGGGCGTGATTCATAGCCAAAGCCGGATACCGGGCAGGGCAGCGAGCTTTCGTCATATCGCACCGACACGAAATCCGTAACGCTTGGCGGCGGCGTCGACGGCGCACAGCTGCAACCAAGGATGCGCGCGATGAGTGATGAAGAAGTAAAGGTTTGGCGGACGTTGCACTTGAAGTTCACGCTGCCGGGCGCGGATTCCGAGCAGCTGTCGTCGATGATGCGCAGCGCGGCGCCGTTCTTTCAGATGTTCGGCAAGGCTCATTTTCGCCTGCTGCAGAATGCCGACGACGCGACCAAATTCATCCAGGTGGTCGAATACGAGACGCCTGAGGCGCTCGAGCTCAACCGCCAATCGCTGGCGAGCGACTTGCGGTTTCAAACCTACCTGCAGATGTGGCGCGCCATGCTGCCTGGCGGGCTCGAGATTGACGTTTATCAGGAGATATAGAAATTGCCGTCATCCTGAGGTACGCCATTAAATCATCTGACCATATATGCCGGCTTCCTTGTGGGTGCGCGCCGATCACACCCAGCCGGCATCGACGACGTAATGCTGCGCCGTGCATGCCGAGGCATCGTCGGAGGCGAGGAACACGCAAAACCGGGCAATGTCTTCCGGCTCGACCCATCGTTTGAGGCACTGCGCTTCGAGACGCTGCCGGTCGCCCTCGGGCGTCAGCCACTTGGTCACTTGCCGTTCGGTCCTGACCCAGCCCGGCGCGATCGCATTGACGCGGACATTATATTGTCCGTAGTCGCGCGCCAGCGACCGCGTCAGTCCGATCATCGCGGATTTCGACGCGGTATAGATCGGCATGCCGCCCATGCCCGCCATCCACGACATCGACGAAAAATTGACGATCACGCCGCCGCCCTTGGCCTGCATTCCCGGCAGCACCGCCTGCGCGGCAAAGAAAGCGTGCCGCAAATTGACCGCGATGCGTTCGTCGAACATCGCCGGCGTCACGTCGGGCGTGGCGTGACGCTCGTCATGCGCGGCGTTGTTGATCAGGACGTCGGCAGCGCCGAGCGAATCGGTCAAGGTCGCAATCGCGGCCCGCAGCGCATCGATGTCGCGAATGTCCGCCTTGGTAAACCAAACGCCTGGCCTGGCATCACCCAGTTCTGCGACCAGCGCCTGCGACGGCGCCTCCGCGATGTCGATGAAGCCGACTTTGGCCCGTTGGCGGACAAAGGCGCGCACGATTGCGGCGCCGATGCCCGATCCGCCGCCGGTGATGAGCACCGACTTGCCTTCGAGATCGGGGTAGATGGCTCCTGAAGACCCTCGGGCCATGCGTCGCCACGCCTTCACAATTTTATGTCGCGGCCCGGCCAGGTGGCGATAACCGGCTCATATCCGCGGCAGGTAATGTCATCTCAAAGACGGCTCCACGTTCGGCGCCGGAACGCGCCGCAAGACGCCCGTCATGAGCTTCGACAATTGACCGGCAAATCGACAGACCCATGCCCATGCCTTGGGATTTGGTGGTGAAGAAGGGGTCGAAGATGCGATTGACGTTCTCCGCGGCCAAACCGGGGCCAGAGTCCGCCACGGAAACCAATACATCACGCGGTGCGCGAAACGCCGAGCTGACGACGAGCAAGCGGTTATCATCCGCCGCGGCATCCATCGCCTCAATGGCATTGGTAAACAGATTGAACATGACTTGCTGTAGCTGAATGCGCCTTCCAAACATCGGCGGCAAATTGTCGGCCAAGTCACTGCGCAGTACGATCCGGGTTTTCTGCGCCTTGCTGCGCACCAGTTCTAAAGTTTCCCGGATCAGCTGATTGATATCCACGAATTCCTTCTCTTGGCGGCCCTTCTGGAACATCGCGCGAATACCCTCGATCACTTGATTGGCCCGGTCGCCGTTGTCGGCAATCAGGTCGAAGCAGGCGCGGACTTCCTTGAGATTGGGCGGCTTCTTGGCAAGCCAGCGCTGGCCCGCGCTGCTGCCCATCATGATGGATGTGAGAGGCTGTTTGATTTCGTGCGCAATCGAAGCCGCCATCTGCCCGATGGTGGTTAGTTGTGCGACCCGCGCAAGTTCCGATTGCGTCGCAAACAAATTATCCTGCGCTCGCTTGCTCTCGGTGATATCGATCATTGTTCCGATGAACATTTCCGGTTCCGACTGCGAAGCCCTTGCCACCGAAGCTTGGCCCCATATCACCGTTCCATCCTTCCTGCGGTACTGTTTTTCGACGACGTAGTGATCGATTCTGCCCTGGCGCAGCGCGGCCAGGCGGGAGTCGGCGTTGCCGCGCTCCTCCTCCGCGGTGATGTCGAGCGGCGTGAGCTGCCGCAGCTCTTGGTCGGTGTAGCCGAGCATGGCCTGAAACGCCGGATTAGTCGCCGTGTAGCGCAAGTTCCGATCAAATACGGTGATAGCGAGGGTCGAGGTCTCGAATATCGAGCGCCAACGCGTTTCGCTCAGCCGAAGCGCCGTTTCCGAGCGGGTGCGGGCCAGCGCTTGGGCCATCACTTCACCGATGACGGTGACCCGCGCGATGAACTCGATCGGCCACTCCGGCGTGGTGCTCAACGCGCCAAAACCGATCGCCGCGACGACCCGGCCGCCGACCGGCAGCGGAATGACAAGCACGGAGCGAATGCCGGCGCGACGATTAAACTCCGCCGCTGCTGCTGCTTCCGGCGGCAGGTCTTGGTCGGACCGGATGACGACGGTTCGTCCTGCGCTAAGCTCCTTGGCAAACCAACTCAGCTCGGGCGGTATGGGGCCGCGCAACGGCGGCTCGACACCTTCGACCGCCACCGAACATAGAAAGTATGGCTTGTCGTTATCGACGAATTCCCAAAAGGCGCTGCGATCAAAGCCGAGAAATTTCAGGAGCTGCTTTAAGGCGCTCTCGATCTCCGGGACAATACTGTCAGCGGCAACGTTGGCAAAACGGACGGAAAGATCGGAAAGCAGACGTTCGAACGTCAACAGTTCTTCCAGCGACGCGTCGCTGGAACGTTCGGATGTCGCGACCCTGGTCATCGGGGCATCAGCGCCTCGCCGCTTGCACCCTTGCGGCTCTGAGCGAACCTCTGCGCGAATGGTAGTTGAGAGTCGGCATTGGCGCCAGCTTAGCCCCCTGCGGTCGGTTTACGCAGCGGGCGACGCCGCGGACGAGCCGGCGGTCTGTAGCGCCGTTGTGCACTAATTTACGCCTCCCGACTGCCCTTGCGGGAGGAAGGCCCCGTTGAAAGCCTCAAGAGCCGCGCCGGAGGCAAGGCCGAACTTTGGCAGAATGTCAGCGCGAACATTCGGTGACGCGGTTGCGGAAATCCTCGAAATTCACACGTAGCTGCTGAAGCGAAAATCCCAAGGCAAACAGGCGGCCGATATTGTCTGCGGGTAATGCGCGCGTAGCGCCCTCGCGCCGCAGTTCCTCGACGGCGGCGGTGAACGTTGCAAGCGCTTGCTGGACGGCGTCAAGCGCGGGCGCCTCCTTGCGTTCGCGCAGCGCATCGCCGCAGCTGCCTAAGAAGCATTGCGCGGCCTCCGAGACTTGCTTGAGCGGCGCGCGTAGACGCGCCACGATCGGTTCGGGCAACGGCTCGGCCGCGGCGCGCCCGATCATGACCACGTCGTTGCGCAAACGAAAGACAGTGCGAACCAATGGATCCGGGTCGAACTCGTGGCTGAGATAGGTCTGCCGTTCCTGGCGCGCCTCGCCGGCCGCAATTTCAAGGCGCGCCATGCCGGCGCGAATATCATCCTGCAATTGGGTGATATGCGTACGCTCCCCGCTGCCGGCGAGCACTGCGAGCCAGTTGCCGAGCAGGTCGGCAAGATGGCTCAGCATCCCGGCGGCGGCGCCGATCACCAGCCCATGCGCACGCGCTGGAAACAGCGCAAGTGAGACGCCGAGACCGACAAAGCTGCCGATGGTGATTTCGAAAATGCGATAGAACGCCGATTCCAAGGGGCCGAGTTGCTGTGCGCCCGGTGTCAGCAGCACGATCACTGCCGTGAGTGGCGCGATCCGGTAATTCGGCCGCAGCGCCGCCACCAACGTCAGCGGCACCAGTGCGATGACGAGTGCGACGCCGAGGGACACCAGGCTTTGGTGCGGCACCAAATACGCAACGGCGCCGCCCGCCACCGCACCGCCGATTGTCCCGATCAGTCGGTCGATAGTGGCTTTGACGGAGCCGCCGATGCTGGCTTGCATGACGATGATTGCGGAAAATACCGCCCAATAGCCCTGCGGCAACGTCAACAACTGCGCGAGCACATAGGCGAGAAGCCCGGCAACGGTCATGCGCAGGCACAGCCGCAACGCCGCCGCGTTGGCAACGGCCCAGCCGCGAAGGTTATTCCAAAGCTTCACACTATCCTGCCAACCTAGCTGTTCCACTCACCAATCTACACTGCAACGATCGAGGCGCGACTAACGGCCGTCCTCGAGCGCGGATTTCGGGACCGCCAGCGACGATGCGCACGAGAGTTTCGCCATCGAACCCAATACATCGTGAGAGCTGGCCGCCCTCCTGGACAATGCGGTCCGCGGCCGAGCGATCCAAGGCGCTCGAGCCGCTAAATCGTCTGATTATAGGCGCCGACTTCCTTGTGGGTGCGCAGCACCGCGTCGACTGACTTGAACATCTCGCGCATGCGCGCTTCCGAGACCGGGCTTTCGACCACGACCACAAGCTCCGGCTTGTTTGACGATGCGCGCACTAGGCCCCAGGTGCCGTCCTCGACCGTCACGCGCACGCCGTTGACGGTGACGAGGTCGCGGATCGGCTGGCCGGCGACCTTGCCGCCGTTTCTCTGCTCTGCCTCGAAATGCCTCACCACCTGCTCGACCACGCCGTATTTCTCCTCGTCGGCGCAATGCGGCGACATGGTCGGCGACGACCAGGTTTTCGGCAGCGCGTTTTTGAGGTCCGCCATGCTCTTTCCGGGATTGCGGTCGAGCATGTCGCAGACCGCGAGCGCGAAGATCAGGCCGTCGTCATAACCGCGGCCGAACGGCTCGTTGAAAAAGAAATGGCCGGATTTCTCGAAGCCGGCGATGGCGCCGATCTCGTTGACCCGGCGCTTCATGTAGGAATGGCCGGTCTTCCAGTAATCGGTCCGGGCGCCGTTCTTGATCAGCACCGGGTCGGTTGCAAACAAGCCGGTCGACTTCACGTCGGCGACGAACAGCGCGTTGTTATGCTGGCTGGAGATGTCGCGCGCCAGCATGACGCCGACCTTGTCGGCGAAAATCTCCTCGCCCTCGTTGTCGACAACGCCGCAGCGGTCGCCATCGCCGTCGAAGCCGAGCGCCACGTCGGCCTTGTTGGCAATGACCGCGTCACGCATGGCGTGCAGCATCTTCAAGTCTTCGGTATTTGGATTGTAGTTCGGGAAAGTGTGGTCAAGCTCGCAATCGAGCGGCACCACCTCGCAACCGACCGCTTCCAGCACCTGCGGCGCAAACGCGCCGGCGGTGCCGTTGCCGCAGGCGCAGACCACTTTGAGCTTGCGTTTGAGCTTCGGCCGGTTGGTCAGGTCGGCGATGTAGCGCGCCCGAAAATTCTCGATGAAGGCGTAGACGCCGCCGTCGCGCGTCTGATAGCGGCCGTTGAGCACGATGTCCTTGAGCCGCGTCATCTCGTCGGGGCCGAAGGTGAGCGGGCGGTTGGCGCCCATCTTCACGCCGGTCCAGCCATTGTCGTTGTGCGATGCCGTGACCATCGCGACGCACGGCATGTCGAGATCGAATTGGGCGAAATAGGCCATCGGCGTCACCGCGAGCCCGATGTCGTGCACCCGGCAGCCGGAAGCGACCAGGCCGTTGATCAGCGCGATTTTGATCGACGCCGAATAGGAGCGGAAATCATGGCCGGTGACGACATGCGGCCGCACGCCTAATTCGTGGATCAGCGTGCCGAGCCCGAGCCCGAGCGCCTCGACCCCCATCAGATTGATCTCGGTGCCGAACAGCCAGCGGGCGTCGTATTCGCGAAAGCCGGTGGGTTTCACCATCGGCTCGGATTCGTAGGCGTAAGTGTTGGGCTTTAGTTGAGGTTTGGGTTTGGGAAACATCGGGGTCTCGTCACGACGGCAAATGGCAAAGTAGCGAATGGTGAATAGAGGCGAACAGGCAAATAGCGAATAGGAAATGGCGGTTCCACCGGATTTTTACAATTTGCTGTTCGCCATTTTGCTATTCGCCCTTGTCATTCGCGAATTTGCTTCCTGTCCCGCGACCAATTCACCATCTTGAATTTTGTTCGGCTCAATAGCTGGTCAATTGCAAAATACTCCTCTATCAGCGGCTTTACTCGGGATCAGGAAGGGAGAGGGGTCCGCTGCCCTTTTGTCGCCGCATTGTTTGCTCACACGGCATGCGTTGGATGGGGGCGTGTTTACCACATTCGGCTCTGCATGCTGGCACATCGGGTGCAAGCCGGGTGGGACAATTGCTTCACGTGGTCGGACGCTTAACAGGAAGATTAAAATCGACGCCGTCCGGACCAGGATTGTCGGCAGCCGCGCGGGCGACGCGACCCGCAATGGGCGCTAACGGGTAGCGGTTTCTACCCCCGGCCGATCGCGACTTCACGCAATTTGATCGGGTCATCATCGGCGGCCAACGTCCTAACATGGCCGCTTCGACGGAGAGGATTTTTTTCGACGCAATGCCGTTCCGCCAATCCTATACTTTTACGTGCTGCCGGGCGCGATGAGCCTCATTCTCACGCTTGCATCGCGCAATCTGTTTCATGACCGCCTGCGATTGATCGCGACGGTCGTCGGCATCGTGTTCTCGATCGTGCTGGTCACCGTTCAGCTCGGTGTATTCTTGAGCTTCGAGCGCATGGTCACGACCATGATCGACCATGCGCAGGCCGATTTCTGGATCGTGCCGGTCGAAACGCGAAGCTTCGAGGAATCCTCCCTGCTGTCCGGCCGCCAGCGCCTGCAGGCGCTGTCGATCGACGGCGTCAGCGCGGTGGTGCCGGTGGTGGTCGGCTATGCCTCGTGGCGAAAGCCGAATGGCGGCGCCTCAACGCCGGTGCTGGTGGTCGGCGCGCCGACCACCATGGCCGGCCTGCAGCCGTGGAATCTGGTCGAAGGCGCGGCCGACGATCTGTCGACGCCCGACGGCGTCGCTATCGACCGCTCGTATTTCGAGCAGCTCGGCATCGCCGATATCCGCGAGCGCGCCGAGATCAACAATCAGAAGGCGCGCGTGGTCGCGGTCACGAGCGGCATCCGCTCCTTCACCACCACGCCGCATGTGTTCGCTTCGCTCGAGCGCGCGCGCGCCTATCTCGGCGTGCCGCCCAACCGCGCCAATTATTATGTCGTGCGCATCGCGCCGACCGCGAATACCGCGGTGGTGCGCAGCCGGCTGATCAACAGCCTGTCCGACGCCGAGGTGCTGACCGCCGAGGAGTTCCGCCATCGCACCCGCGTCTTCTGGCTGTTCGACACCGGTGCCGGCGCCGCCCTTCTCGGCAGCGCTATCCTCGGCATCATTGTCGGCACCATCATTGTCGCGCAGACGCTCTATTCGAGCACCAAAGACCATCTCAAGGAGTTTGCGACGCTGCGCGCCATCGGCTCGTCGCGCAGCTACATCCTCAAGGTCATTCTGGCGCAGGCGCTGATCAGCGCCGTGGTCGGCTTCTCGATCGCGGTGTCGATCGACCTGTCGCTGGTGAAGATCACCCGCGACGCCGCTTTGCCCATTGTCATGACGCCGGAGCTGAGCATCGGCCTGTTCGCGCTGACGATCGTGATGTGCGCGATCGCCGCCGTCGCGGCTATCCGGGTGGTGACGCGCATCGATCCCGTGCTGGTGTTCGCCCAATGACCGAAACCATGATCGAAGCCACCGACATCGGCATGGCGCTCGGCGAGGGGCCGGGGCGGGTCGACGCGCTCAAGGGCATCACGCTGTCGCTCGCCGGCGGCGAATTGACCCTGCTGATGGGACCGTCCGGCAGTGGCAAGACGACGCTGCTCTCGGTGCTCGGCTGCATGTTGTCGCCGACCTCTGGCAACGTGCGCATTCGCGGCGGCTCGACCTCCGGGCTCACTGCCGAGCAGCTGGCGCAGGTGCGCCGCGAGCATGTCGGCTTCGTGTTCCAGTCCTATCATCTGTTTCCGACCCTGACCGCGGCGGAGAATGTCCGCTTGGCGCTGGACGTGCGCGGCGATCACGCGCTCGAGGCGCGCGCCAAGGCCGGCAAGGCGCTGGCGACGGTCGGGTTGTCGCACAAGGCCAACGCATTCCCTCGCGCGCTGAGCGGCGGCGAGCAGCAGCGCGTCGCGGTCGCCCGCGCCATTGTCGGCGATGCCTCGGTGATCCTGGCCGACGAGCCGACGGCGGCCTTGGACAGCGAAAACGGCCAGGCGGTGATGACGGTGTTGGCAGAGATCGCCAAGGATCCGGCGCGGGCGACGTTCATCGTCACCCACGATCCGCGCATCATGCCGTTCGCCGATCGCATCCTGCGCATCGAGGACGGCCGGATCGTCAGCGATCAACGCGGCGGCGCCGACGTCCGCATCGTTCACGCCCTGAAATACGCGAGCTGATCCACATGGCTTTAGATTGGGTCAACCCTCGTCATTGCGAGCGAAGCGAAGCAATCCAGCACTTCCCCGAAGAACTGGATTGCTTCATCGCTATCGCTCCTCGCAATGACGATGTGATCCGACCGAAGATCATCACGGACTAATCGGAGAAGAAATGCACATCCGCAACAAGAATCTATTGCTGCTGACGATCCTGGTGCTGGGCATCGCTTTGACCGCGCCGGAAACGGCGCCGGAATTCCGCGCCGACGAACTGCATCCGCCGATGTCGGCGGTGACGCAAGGCGCAGCCGGGCAGGGCGCCGCGACCCAAGGCGCCGCAACGCAAGGCTCCTGGGAAGCGGTTACGCTCGGCCGCGTCGAGCCGCGCTTGGGCGAAATCAGAATCACGGCGCCGTTGCCGGGCGGCCGTATCGCCGACGTGCTGGTGAAGCCGAACCAAGAAGTGTTCGCCGGCGAATTGCTGGTTCGGCTCGATGACGAGGAAGCGTTGGCCCGCGTAGCCGAGGCCGATGCGCAGGTCGCGCTGCACAAGCGCGCGCGCAACGACCAGTCGGCGCCGGCCGCTTCGGCGGATCGGCGCAAGGCCGAGGATGCCGCCGCCGATGCCGAGCGGGGCGTCGCCGACGCCCACTCCGCGCTCGACAAGACCACCGCCGACTGGCGCGGCGGCAGCGCTGCCAAGGCTGATCTCGACGCCGCGCGCACGGCGTTGTCGCGCGCCGACGATCGTCTGCGCGAAAAACGCGACGCGCTCTTAAAGCTCAAGGCGTCGGCCGACACACCGTTGCCGACCCGCCTCGAAGGCGAGCTCAATGTCGCCCAGGCCGAGTGGCGCGTGGCGCAGGCGGCGCTGGAAAAGACCCAAATCCGTGCGCCGGCCGACGGCGTCGTGCTCCGCGTCGACGCCAAGGCCGGTGAGTTGTCGATGCCGTCGATCGGCCCGGCGATGGTGGTGATCGGCGACGTCTCGGCGTTGCGGGTGCGGGCCGAGGTCAACGAGCAGGATCTCGGACGCATCCGGGTCGGGCAGGGCGTACTGGTGCGCGCCGGCGCGTTTCACGGCCGCGAGTTCGAGGGCAAGGTGTCTTCGGTCGCCCGCGTCGTCGGCCCGAGCCGGATCAATTCCGGCGATCCGCGCAAATTCAGCGACCTCGACGTGCTCGAGGTCCTGGTCGATCTGCCGAGCCCGGGACCGCTGGTAGTCGGCGAGCAGGTCGACGTCTATTTCAAGTCCGATCGCGCCGAGCAGGTCGAGACGCAGTAATCCGGCCCGTCGTCAGGACAGCTATTTGATCACGTCGGCCACGGTGCGGTCGGCGGGACTGACCAGCACGATCGCGTCCGCGGTGACATAGAATTTGTGCGACTTGGCGCCGGGGACCTTTTTGGCGAGCTCTGCCGTCATGTCGTGGAGCTCGACATCGGCTGGCACCGGATCGCCAATTGATTCCGGTGCTCCCGCTGCTGCTCTGGGCACTTTCAGGTCCTTGTACACGATCTCTTTGATGATGAAGCGCTGCTCGGCCGTCAGATTGACGGTACGAGGAGCGGTCGCAATCGCGGGCTCGGTATCTGATTGCCCTTCGACCGCCGAGAGCGGCGCGAACAGAAGGAGGGCAGCAATGGCGGTTAGGCAGAGCATAAGCTTTGGCATGGCGTGCTCCCACCGCCGGCCAATCCGGCTTAGTAAGAACGCGGCCTCAGCCGGCGCGGTTCCATGCTGCCGAGCGATAGAGCTTGCGGGCCCAGCGATGCAACCAGCAGGACCATTGTCAGGCCTAGGAACAGCGCGGTGAATTCCGTTCCTTGTGATTCGCTCTATGTAGACTACCGTTACGGACAGAAGGCTCCAGTCTTCACCCAAGCGTCGAGGAGCGCGGCAGCCTCGCTTTGCGTGCCGGGAGCGGGCTGACGCCCGACGCCCGGCGCCCAGGCCCAGCCCACCAGATGATCGGTACCGATATGATGCACAATGTCATCGAGCGAGCGACCGCCGTTGCGCGCGGGATCCTTGATCTGCTCGCAGACCTGCCCGACCGTCTTGCCTTCCCAGCCCATGTCACGCGGTGCCAGATGCCAGGCCGGATCGCCGGGCGTGCGGTCGAAATTCGCTTGCTGATGACAGATCGGACAGCGTAGTCCCGGAAGGCCGAAGCCGTCCTCGCCGCGCGTGACCGGCGGCTGATGCAGGCGACGGACGTCGCCCTGACGCGGGCGGTCGCCGGCGGGATGGCAGTTCATGCAGCGGGGATGTTGCAGCACTTTGGCGACTTCGGTGAACAAGGCCGCCGAGCGCGCCGCCGTGTCGCCGATCGTGCCAAAGCTTTCCGGCGTCGCCAGACTTTCAGCCAATGCGTTTGAAGCTTGCGCAGCCATCATGACCGCGAGCAAAGCCACGACGACCAACTTATTTTTCGCACGTTGCCCAGCCTGCACGGCCCTCGTCCTTCCCGGCTGTCTGCACTAGACCAGGTAGTGCTGCGGATCGGTCAGGATCACGTCGCGCACCGCCTGGTGATATTTGATGTAGCCGGTGCAGCGGCAGAGGTGGCCGTCGAGCGCCTCGGCGATGGTTTTCTCAAGCTCGGCCCGCGGCACGCGTTTCTTCGCCAGCCGTTCGAGCAGCACCTGAGCTTCGTTGAGAAAGCCCGCGGTGCAATAGCCGCACTGGAAAGCGAAGTGCTCGATGAAGGCTTTTTGCAGAATGGTGAGCTCGCCGTTCTTGGCATGGCCCTCTACGGTCCGGATCGATTTGCCGTTAAAGCGCACCGCCGGGACGATGCAGGTCGGGCTTGTATAGCTGGTGCCGTCCGGATTATCGACGATCACTGCACAGCTCAGACATTGCGCTGCGCCGCAGCCGAATTTCGTGCCGGTGAGCCCGAGATATTCGCGCAGATAATCGTTCATGGTGAGTTCGTCGCGGACTTCCGTCGGGCCGTAGCCGCGGCCGTTGATGGTCACCGCCAACGTCGTCACATCAGCACCCCTTTGATCATTTCCTGGGTCACCGGCAAGGCGCGGAAGCGGTGACCAGTGGCATCGTAAATGGCGTTGAGGAGCGCCGGGACCACGGGGATCATGTTGACCTCCGCCATGCCCTTCGGATGTTCCGCAGGATCGACGGGCGGCAGCACTTCGATCTCGAGCTCGTGCAGCGGCAAGTCCGAGCCGCGGGCAACGAGATATTGGTCGAGGTTCCATTTCCCGTTGCCGGGCCCATCCTCGTAAAGCGGCAACGTCTCGAGTAACGCGTAACCAACGCCCATGGCGAAGCCGCCTTGCGCTTGTCCCAGCACGATCTCAGGAACCAGCGCCTGCCCGCACTCCAGCACGCTGTATGCTTTTGCGATACGTAACGCGCCAGTTACACGGTCGATCTCGATGCGGACCAGCGTTCCGCACTGCGTCGTGTAGGTCGGTCCGCTCTGGTTGAGGCTGGCTGACGGAAACTTCACATTAGAACGATCGATACGAATAAATTTGCCCGTGCCGCGGCGCACAGCCAGCGCGTCGATGTCGGCCGTCCACGGCTGTCCGCCGACCGCGAAGGTCGCGCGCGCCCAGGCCCAGCGGCTGAAGCCGTGCGCCATCGCGCCGGTCACACCCTTGTACCCATGCGCTTTTGCGGCGACTGCCTGCAAAGGAAGCGGCGCCAGTCCCGGGATCGCCAGTCGCCCGTCTTTCCACCGTGCCTTCCCCCAGTCCTTGGCCTTTGGATCTCTGGGCGCGATGCCCCACAATTCGAGCGCTGCCGGCCAAAGGCCGAAGCGGAAGATGACGCGCGCGGCCTCGGCTGCCGCGTGTGTCCCGACATGGGCGCCGGTCGAGGCGGCGGTCGCTGAACTGATCGTAGGCACCCAGCGCGGATTGTGCGCCCCCGCGTCCTGCGTCTTCTGATCCATGGAGAAAGGGTCGCCGCCGGAGTCCACGAGACCGAGCGGACCGAATGTGTCGACTTGAATCAGCGCAACTTCGTCAGCGACACCGCCCAGGTGCGCCGCGACCCGATTGGTCAGCGCCGTTCCGAGACCGTTGCCCATCTCAGCGCCATCGCAATAAATGGCAATCTGACCGTCGGCCCCGATTTCGACGGATCCCAGGCAAGAGTCACCGCCGGTGCCGTAGTTCTTGGTGGCGCACGCGACGCCGGTACCGACGAGAATTCCCGACTGCTGTCCACGCGCTTTCACCGCGGCGCGCCGCGCCCAGATCGGATGCTTCTCCAGCTTAGCGAGGATTTCGGGCGTGCGGATCGACACGACGTAGGCGTTCCCCCCACCGGTTGCCGGGTGCGAGTGGCATTGCGGCGGCGGAATTCGATCGGGTCGAGCGGCAGGGCCGTGCAGATCTCGTCGACCTGCACTTCAAGCGCGGTCATGGTCTGTATGGTGCCGTAACAACGCATCGAGCCGGCCGTCACGCCGCGCGAGTGGTACGCATACGTCGTCAGATCAACCTTCGGGACATAGTAGATGCCGAGCGCGGCGAGGGCTCCGACAGACGCCACTTGGCCCGAAAAATTGGCCAGGCCTCCGCCGTCCAACGCATGGTCGGCGGCGAATCCGACGATCTTGCCGGTCGCCCGATCGACCCCGATCTGCGTGCGCATTTTGAAGGCGTGTCGTTTGATCCCCAATTGAAACTGCTCGAAGCGGTTGTTGGCGAGCCGGACGGGACGATTTGGGAAGAACACCCCAGCCAATGCGACGTAGAGCGGGAACGGCGTGTGATCGCGCCCGCCGAATCCGCCGCCGCAAGAGGCGAAATTGGTGTCGATGTGCGCCGGCTTGAAGGCCGCCTGGGCGTTGCCGAGCAGATAGGCGATCGCCGTCGCTATCTCGGCGGGCGACTGCACGCTGATAACGAGATTGAGGTTCTTGCGTCCGGCGTCATACCAGGCAAGGCCGCTTTCCGGCTCGAGAGCCATGGGGTCGACTGACTGCGTCTGGAATTCGCGGTCCAGCACCAAAAGTGCCGGATTTTTCGCGTCGAGCTCGGCGCGGATCTTTTCGCCGTAGCTTGCCGCCTCGGCGTAGGCAGCCCCGCTCGGCACCGGGAGGCGCGGCCATGTCGGGGCCCCGGAGTCCTCGAAGAATCCCGGACTAACCCAGCCGTTCTTGGACGGCGAGTAGACGTCGGGCGCGTCGGCGGTAGCGCCTCCCATTCGCGTGAATTGAAACTGGCCATAGTTCGGCATTTTGACGGGGCCGGTTTCTGCGCCGAATTTCAGAACGGCCTGGTCGCGCAGTGCGAGCCGCGCCTGATCGAACGTGTCGAAGTCCTCGAAGATCAACATTGCCACCGGCTGGCCCAGGTAGAGCGGCGTTTTGCCCACTGGGCACAAGAGGTCGCCGGCATAGTATTCGGGAACGCGCGCGCCGATTTGCGCGAGGTCGTCGGCGGTCACGACCACGGATGGCTTCAACGCGCCGGTCAGCAATGAAACGTCGATTTCAGTCAAAACGTGGGTCGCATCCGCGGCGCGGATCAGCATCGCGTGCGAGGTGCTCTGCGGCCAGCCCGCGAGATCGGCAGCGCGAAAATCGGACGCGTAGAGCTTGGCTCCCGTGACCTTGGGCACGGCGTCGATGCGACCGCGGGCAGCCGGATTCCAATTTTTCCGTCCCGGCAATGTTTCGCGCGCCGCGAAGTCGAACTGTTCAGCCGAAGCCAGGCGTGAAACGGAAAGTGCGATTCCGCTGGAGGTGAGCAATTTGACGAAATCGCGTCGCGAGGTTCGCAAAATCCAAACCTTCTTGGGCACTCGGAGCCGTCGCCCTATCCACAGAGAAAAGGCGCAAGACCCCGTCTGTGAGGTGACCTCAGAATCAAAAAGGGCGCCGACAAACTACTAGAAGGTTTCAACATCCTGCACTTTAGGATGCAAGGCATTTGTAAACATGACGCAATATCTGTTGAAAAACGGATGCCGAAATATGATGGCTGTGTGCCAAGTTAAATCTGCACCGCGGACGTGATTCGCTGGTGTTCGTCGATGCGACGCAGTACCAGCTCGCTGGCATTGCTTTGTCGTGAAAGCGAGGTCGCATCTCAGCCGTTGGCATTATCGGGAGGAAACCATCCGAACGATCCTGCCGCGTTAGCTTCTGTGCTTGCCCAGCGTTGATGTCGATTGCGCTGATGCCTTGAGCGGCGCCATCGCGGCTGAGGAAACTGCTGATCTCGGAGGTATTGTCCCGACGGCGAGTTAAGGGGGATTGAGCTTCGCGGGGAGATAACCGAGTGAAACGGCGTGATTTCATCACGTGCATTGGTGGCATGGCCGCCGCGTGGCCGCTGGTTGCGCGCGCGCAACAGCCGGCCATGCCGGTTATTGGCTTCTTTCACGGCAGCAAGCCCGGGGGAGATTCGGGCGCAGTCGACGGCATCAGGGCAGGTCTCAGGGATGCGGGCTTCATCGAAGGCAAGAACTTCGTGTTTGAATATCGTTGGGCCGAGAAGCATTTCGACCGAAACCCGGCACTGGCGAGCGATTTGGTCAGCCGTAAACCGGCCGTCATCATAGTCGGAGGGGGCTCTGCTACGGCGCTGGCGACAAAGGGCGCCACCTCGACCATTCCGATGGTGCTCGCTTTCGGATCTGATCCCGTGGAGCTCGGCCTTGCGTCGAGCCTTTCCCACCCGGGCGGCAACGTCACAGGCGTGATCTTCCGTGGGCAGCATGCCGGCGAACGAGTTCAAGCTTCTTTCCGAATTTGCGGCACAGGCAAAGACGATCGCTTATCTGCGTACTGGCCCGGCCTTTTCCAACGCGGTCACCGAAGAACAGGCGGCCGAAATTGCCGCAGCGGCGCAGGTCCTGGGACGGCAACTGCTTGTGTTCAAGGCTGACAGCAAAGCCGATATCGATGCCGCGTTTACAACGCTCGTCAGTAAAAAGGCCGGTGCCCTCGATATCGCCGCTCATCCATTCTTCGATGACGACGAGACAATCGACCATATCGCGGCGCTGACCCTCCGGCACAAAATTCCCGGGATCTTCATTCAGCGGGCATTTCCCGCCGCCGGCGGACTAATGAGCTATGGCGAGAGCTACGCCGAGGGCTTTCGACATGCCGGTGCCTTGGTGGCAAGGATCCTCAAGGGTGAGAGGCCCGGCGACATACCGTTCGATGAGTCCACGAAGGTCGAACTGATCATCAATGGGAACACCGCCAAGAAACTCGGCCTTGCCGCCGCGCAGTCATTCCTGAACCGCGCCAGCGAGGTGATCGAATAGTCCTTTGCTGACAATTGTATTCGAATTGCGATCCGTGCTTGCAGGACCGGTCTCCGGGCAAGAGGGTATGATTGAGCTGCTCGGGTAAGCAGGAGGTGACATGTCTCGCACGAGTGGATTTTCGCGCCGCCGCCTACTGAGCGGCGCGACAGGGCTTGGCGCATTGATTTGGGTGCCGCGGCTCGCGCGAGCGGGCGATCCGCACGGGCACATGAACATGAGCAATCCACACGAGCACATGAACATGAGCCCGACCCTGGGCATGGAGCCGCGCCAGCCGCCGCCGGCGTTGGACGCGCCCCTGATCGAGCCCGAGACGCGCCGGTCGGTGAATGGAGTCCTGCAGACGACGCTGCGTTGCGCCTACAGCTATCGCGACATTGGCGGCGTACGGCTTTACGTGCGCAGCTATGAGGGCGCCTCGCCGGGCCCGACCTTGCGCATGAAGCCTGGCGAGACCCTCAAGATCCGCATGCCCAACGACTTCCCGCCCAACCGCGACCTGATGCCGATGGACCTCAGCAATCCGCATCAGTTCAACAACACGAATTTTCATTTTCACGGCAGCCACTCCGACCCCGGCGGCATCTCGGACAACGTCATGCGCTCGATGGTGCCGGGAGAGACCTACGACATCGAAATCACCCTGCCCAAGGACCACACCAAGGGCACCTATTGGTACCACCCGCACCATCACGGCAGCGCTGACATCCAGGTGGCAAGCGGCATGGTCGGCATGGTCGTCGTCGAGGGCGACTTCGCCGAGGTGCCCGAGATCGCCAACGCCAAGGAACGCGTGCTGGTACTGACCCAAGTAGTTTTCGACGACCGTGGCATGGTCGAGACGTTCGAGACCTTATTCCCCGAGACCGCGACCCGTTTCCTCGCGGTCAACGGTCAGCGCCGGCCGACCATCGCAATGCGGCCCGGCGAGGTCCAGCGCTGGCGCATCGTGAACGCCGGTTACCAGGACGACATGCTGCTCGAGCTTGAGCAGCACGAACTGCATGCAATCGCCTATGACGGCATCCAGCTCGGCGCCATGGAAACGATGAAGACGCACCTGATCCTGCCCGGCCAGCGCGCCGACTTCCTGATAAGGGCCGGTGACGTTGGCACCTACGCGCTGCACGCCTTGCCCTACGACCAGGGACATCCCTCCCCAACCGGACCGCTGGCACGCGTCGTGGTGTCGGGAGAGCCAATGGACATGAAACTGCCGACGTCGCTGCCCAAGCCGCCTCTCGACGACATCAAAGATTCCGAACTGACCGGACATCGCAAGCTCATCTTCTCGGCGACCGCGCCCGAGGCCGATGCCGCCGGGCACTGGCAGGAGTTCGGCTTCTTCATCGATGGAAAGAAGTTTGACCCGACCAGGATCGACCAGCGGGTGAAGCGGGGCTCGGTCGAAGAGTGGACGATCCTGAACACGCACGAACACGATGATCACGTGTTCCACATCCACACCAACCCGTTCGTCATCGTCAAGCTGAACGGCAAGCCGCTCGGCAAGCGGCAATGGCGCGACACGGCAATCGTCGAACGCAAGGGCGGCACGCTTACCTTCCGCAGCCGCTTCCTCGACCACACCGGCATCTTCATGCTGCATTGTCACATGATGAACCACGAAGAGATGGGCATGATGCAGACGGTCGAGGTCTACAAGTAGGTGCCATGCCCCCTTTGTGCTGCGGCTCGGCATAAGCCGGGTGCTGTGGGGTGAAAGGTGAAGGGATGCCGCGAGAGCATCGTCACTGCGCCCGGCCCTGGCAGCCCGGTGGAGGTTAGGGTGTTTGCCTTCTCGTTGTTGAAGCCGATCACCGAGGCCGATCACGGCACCGATGCATCAAGGTGGTGGCGGTTGGGTGTTCCAATGCTCGACATCGGTGACTTCAGGCGACCACGCGTAACGCGCTTCCTCCCAGTACGATATGGACGGCGCGGGAAATGACGGATCGTTAAATGTACCTACAGGAATGCCGAAGCGTATCGATCCTATCGCGCGGGTCCAACAAACGGTAACACCGCAGTTCGGACAGAAATGATGATTGATTCGGGTCCCGGCGTTGCTGACGCGGGTGTAGATTTTATTCGGTCCATCTAGACGAACGTATTCTTTTGCAAAATAGGCGTTGCTGGTCCAAGGCACGCCTGATCGTCGTTGGCAGTCACGGCAATGGCAGAGGTTGACCATAGTCGGTTCGCCGGTGACGATGACGCTAAACTGACCGCAGAGGCACTTCGCGGTTCTTTCCATAATTCACCTCCCAAATTCTTGATTCAGGTAATGAGATTATTCGATCACCTCGTCTGCCTCGCGAGCAGCGCCCGGCCAAGCAGCAGCGCTGCCGAGTAGCATTATAAAGTCCGCCGCAGCATGTCCGCCTCCGGCGATTGGAACCAGGCATGTAACTGTCCAATTCGAACATCTGGAAGACGTCGGGGCCGGTCGAAAGAAGCATATTTAGAGGGACATCCAATGTCTGAAGTGGGTCTTGGTTGTTTCAAAACATTTTGACGAATTGGGCAGGGAACTAGGCGAACCGGCGACGCCAGCTAATTTTCTGGCTTTTACTATGCCTGGATCGCAGCCATCAGCGGCTGAATGCCCATGATGTTCATCACCCGGGTGAGATTGTAAGCGAGAACATGGAGTGCCATCTCGGTGGCGACCTTGGGTAGACGCTTCATCAGGAAGTGCGTCGCCCCCATCCTCATCTTCAGCGTGCCAAAGGGATGCTCAGCCGTCTCGCGACGCTGGCGCATAGCGTGCGGGTTCTTATCGAGGCGTTTCTGTACGGCCTCCAGCACATGCTCATGCTCCCAGCGCGTGATCCGTCGCTCCTTGCCAGTGGTGCAGCGCTGTTTGATAGCGCAGCTCTGACAGGCGTTGGTCCAGTAGCGGTGCAGAACTAACCCCTTCTCCTCATTTGTGAAGTGGTAAGCGAGCTTTTGTCCAGCCGGACAGCGATACACATCCTCGTCGCTAAGATAGACAAAGTCCTGCTTGCCGAAGCGACCCTTTGCCTCAACCCCAGAAGTCACCGGCTTTGGCAGCGTAACCGTGATGCCAGCTTCTTCGCACGCTAAAATCTCATCACTGCTGAAGTAGCCACGGTCGGCAACAGCTTCGAGTTTATCGACGCCAAGGGCTTCCTTGGCCTGGCAAGCGATGTTGGCGAGTTGCGCTCGATCTGAGCCATCGTTCGTAACCTCATGAGCGATGATCAGGTGATGTTTGGTATCGACTGCGACTTGTACATTGTAACCGACCACACCGGAGCCGCGGCCACTGGTCGCCATCGAACGGCTGTCGGGATCAGTCAGCGAGATCTGCTGATCAGGTGATGCCAACATCAGCTTCTCCATCGCCGCCAGGCGCTGCATCTCGCTTTCCAGCTTGACCAGCTTCTCCTTCAAATGGACTGTCTTCGCCGCTAGTTCCTCGGACGGCTCCTGCAGGTCGGCCGTGTCGAGCTGCGCTAGATAGCGCGCTACACTCTTCTCCAATTGTGCACGCCGTCGCTCCACTTTGCCGCGCGTGTAGTTCTTGTCGCGAGTATTGACGGCTTTGAACTTACTCCCATCGATCGCAACGCTCGCGGTCGTCAGCAGGCCCATCTGGCGGCACAGTTCGACGAATTGCACGCAAACCTGCTTGATCGCTAGCCCATTATCCTTGCGAAAGTCGGCAATCGTCTTGTGATCAGGAATAAGCCGACACGTCAGCCACATCACTTCAACGTTGCGTCCGGCCTCGCGCTCCAGCCGCCGGCTCGACTGAACACGATTGACATAGCCGTAAATGTAAAGCTTCAGCAGCACGGACGGATGATATGAAGGCCGGCCAGTAGCCTCGGGATCAACCCCATCGAACCCCACTCCAGGGAGATCAAGTTTGCCAACGAAGGCATCGATCGCCCGAACCGGAGTGTCCTGATCAATCCAGTCCTCCAGGCATTCCGGAAACAGCGTCGCTTGGCCCCGATCAATCCCCTCCACGAAACGCCTCATCCGATCCCTCCGCAATTCGCGTCGGAATCATACATCGCGAATCAAATAACCAAGTGCGTTTTCACACAGGCTAGGTCAAACTGCGACACGGCCGCGCCGTCAAGGCGTGACCGCTCCTCTCCCACAATCGGACATCTGGTGAGCTGGTAAGAAGGGGCACAACCTCGCGGATTTCGACAACGGCGGAGGCGAGATCAGGTGCGCAAACGGCGCCGTCAGCGGAAGAAATTCAGCGGGAAGATGTCAAGGACGAGCGTCTTCCACTGTTTGTACCGTTCCGGCGGCAGCATGTTGTAGGGTTGGCATTTTTCCAGAGCGGCGACGGCGCTTTCGAACAGCGCCTGCTGTTTCGATGACGGCAGCGGCCCAACCAGGCGCGGCGCGCCCGCCAAGGTGCCGTCGCGGTTGAACGAAACGCGTATCTTGACCGTGACCTTATCGTTGGAGGTGACCCCGGGCTGCAGGCTCGAACAGAAACTGACGCGCTCGCGGAACGGGGTGGTGAAGTCGTAGCCCTCCTGCGTGGTGTCGACCGGCGGCAAGGCAAAGCCGCCGCCGAGCGGTCCGCCGGCCAGCGCGTATTGGGCGACCGCTTCGGCGATCTTCGGCTGATCCGGCGTCTCTTCCGGCTGCGCCTGGGAGGTCGCCGGCTGCGGTTCGGATGATTGATTCTCTGTGTCGGATGGTGTGGGACGCTGCGCCGAAGGCGCCTTGGCGTCCGCTGGTGGTGGGCGCTGCTGCTGCGCTTGCTGCGCCGGCTGTTGGTGCGATCTGGGTGGCGGCGCTTGGCTGACGGCGCTCGGGCCATTGGACGGGGAGGAAGTTTCCGAACCCGACGACCGCCGCATCGAAGGGGCCCCTTGGAATCGCGGCATGTCCTCCTGCGTCACGATCTCGACCACCATCGCATCCGGCGGCGGGGGCGGCGGCTGCAATACATTGACGCCGGCCAACAGCGGGCCGACGATCAGCAGCCCGACATGGGCGATGATCGAAACGGCGAGTGCAGGGCGAATATATCGCTTCAGTCCAATCATACGTCTTTGTGTCGATGTCGCCCCCCGGCGAGCGACCATCATATCGGCTACCCCAGAAAATTGTCACCTTATTGGCGTTGCGCCTGAAATGACGCGTTGCCGGCACACCCCGATACGGCGCTAACCCGCGCGCGGCTTGGCGCGCCGCGTCGGCGGCGCGGTGAGCGGATCGTCCGGCCAGGGATGCTTGGGATAGCGGCCGCGCATCTCGGCGCGCACCGCCGCATAGCTGCCGCGCCAGAAGCCGGGCAGGTCGCGCGTCGTCTGCACCGGCCGGTGTGCCGGCGAGAGCAGCTCGATCAGCAGCGGAACTCTCCCCGCTGCGATTGCCGGATGGCGGTCGAGGCCGAACAGCTCCTGCACCCGGACCGCAATTTTCGGTCCGCCTTCCGCCTTATAGTCGATCGGCACCTGCGTGCCGGTCGGCGCCGTGAAATGGGTTGGCGCTTCTTCGTCAAGCCGCCGTTGCAATTTGTAGGGCAGGCGGGCGCTGAGCGCCGCGGCGAAATCTTCCGCCGACAGCTCCGCGAGCGCCGTCTTGCCGAAAAAGATCGAAGCCAGCCAATCGGTGTCCGCGGCGAGCGCCCCGCCGGAGAGATCGGGCCATGCATGCTCAGTGTCTTGGTCCTCGGCGGTGCGCAGAAACATCACGCGGTCGCGCCATTGCGTGAGCGCTTTGCTCCATGGCAGCCGATCGACGCCGAGCCGCGCGATCCCCTCGGCCAAGATGCGCGCAGTCGCCTCGGTCGCCTCGACCGGCATCGGTTGTTCGGAAAGCGCGAGAGCGGAGAGCCGCCGCAGCCGGCGCGCGCGCAGGCTCCCGCTCGCCGGATCAAACGAAATCGCGTCGCTTGTGACGATACGGTCGGCGAAACGCGCCTCGATATCGGCGAGCGTGATCGGCGCCGCCAGCAGGATGCGGCCCGCGGCTGCGCTTCCGGTCAGTTCGGCGACGGCGAGATAGGGTTCGCGGGCGAGCGGTGAGGCAGCGTCGACTTGGGCGCCACGGCCATTGGCGAGCAGAAACGCGCCCGCCGCGCCGCTACGATTTTTCGCGATCCGCTCGGGGTAAGCGAGGGCGAGGATCGCGCCGATAGTTAGTTCCCCTCCCCCTTGTGGGGAGGGGTTAGGGGTAGGGGTCGGGAGGTGACGCGAGGGCGAAGACGGGCGTGTGTGCATCCGTCGATTTTCGTGCGCTGCCTCCCGACCCCCCTCCCCACCCTCCCCCACAAGGGGGGAGGGCTCGCTCCGTGCGAGCAGCGACGTATTCGACTTCGCCACGTCGGCCCAACCCTGCGCCATCGCACGTGCATCGCGCCCGCGGGGCGACCCGTCGCGACGCAAGGCTTCGAGCCGATGCGTGACATCGACGTCATCGCCGCCAAGGCCGCGCTCGCCGATCAGCACGGCGATCTCCGCGGCCGGCAACGCGGCGTCTTCCGCAGCCGCATCCACCACCATGCGCGCGAGCCGCGGTGGCAGCGGCAGGCTGCGCAGCTTCTGTCCCTCTTCGGTGATGCGGCCGTCGCCGTCGATGGCGCCGAGTTCGCCGAGCAAGGCTTTGGCCTCGGCGAGTGCCGGGCGCGGCGGCGGATCGAGGAAGGCGAGTTGCTCGGGTGCGCTGCCCCAGGCCGCAAGATCGAGCGCGAACGACGACAGATCGGCGGACAGGATTTCCGGCCGCGAAAATGCTTCGAGCGAAGCCGTCTGCGGCTCGTCCCAGAGCCGGTAGCAGATGCCGGGCTCGGTGCGGCCGGCGCGGCCGCGCCGCTGATCGGCCGCGGCGCGCGACACCCGCACGGTTTCGAGCCGCGTCACGCCGACGTCGGGCTCGTAGCGCGGCACCCGCGCCAGCCCGGAGTCGACGACAATGCGCACGCCCTCGATGGTGATCGAGGTCTCGGCGATCGACGTCGCCAGCACGATCTTGCGCCGGCCGGGCGGGGCAGGCGCGATGGCGCGGTCCTGCTCGTCGCCGGCGAGCGCGCCGTAGAGCGCGACGACGTCGGTCGCCGCATCGAGGCGGCCTTCAAGCTGCGAGGCGGTGCGGCGGATCTCTGCGGCGCCCGGCAGAAACGCCAGCACCGAGCCCGAGTCGGCGCGCGTTGCGCGCGCGATGGCGTCGGCGATTTGCGGCTCGATCGGGCGAGCGTCGCGGCCGAGGTAGCGCGTGTCGACGGCAAAGGCGCGGCCTTCGGAAGCAATCACCGGCGCGTCGCCAAGGAGCTTCGCCACGCGCGCACCGTCGAGCGTCGCCGACATGACCAGAAGCCGCAAATCCTCGCGCAAGCCAAGCTGCGCGTCACGCGCGAGCGCCAGCCCGAGATCGGCATCGAGCGAACGCTCGTGGAATTCGTCGAACAGGACGGCGGCCACGCCGTCGAGCATCGGATCATCGAGAATGAGCCGGGTGAAGATGCCCTCGGTGATGACCTCGATGCGGGTCCGCCGCGACACTTTCGAGCCGAACCGCACCCGCAAGCCGACGGTCTCGCCGATGCGCTCGCCGAGCGTCTTCGCCATGCGCTCGGCGGCGGCGCGGGCGGCGAGCCGGCGCGGTTCGAGCACTAGGATGCGGCGCGCTTTATTGCCGGCTTTGTCGCCGGCTTTATCGCCCGCTTTGTCGCCGGCTTTGTCGCCCGCTTTGTCGCCTTCTTGGGCCCAAGGCTCCTCCGCCAGCACCAACGGCACCCGCGTGGTCTTGCCGGCGCCCGGCGGCGCCACCAGCACCGCCGTATTGCGGGCGCGAAGCGCGGCGGTAAGTTCCGGCAGCGCCGCGTCGATCGGCAGCGGAGAGGAGAATTCCATGGCCTGCCTCATTCCCCGCTATCGTCATTGCCGGGCTTGACCCGGCAATCCATGCTGTCGCGCGGAGCGCGCTGCGATTCCGCATGGACCCCCGAGTCAAGCCCGGGGGTGACGAGAGCGAAAACGGGGAGGCCGTAGTTATCCACCGCACCGTGCCAATTCGTGCCAATCGACTATATTAAAGTCCATCATGCCAGCCGCACAGAAGTCGCAAAACGCCAAATCATCGGCGCAAAAGCCGCCGCCGAAGGCGTCGGCCCAAACGGCGCCAATAGCCGCATCACCGCTCAAGAAAGGCGATCACGTCTTTCTGGTCGACGGTTCCGGCTATATTTTCCGCGCCTATCACGCGCTGCCGCCGATCAACCGCAAATCCGACGGGCTGCAGCTCAACGCCGTGTTCGGCTTCTGCAACATGCTGTGGAAGCTCCTGCGCGACATGAAGCCCGACGAGCAGCCGACCCATCTTGCGGTGGTGTTCGACAAGTCGGAGAAGACCTTCCGCACCGAAATGTATCCCGACTACAAGGCGCACCGGCCGGATCCGCCCGACGATCTGCGGCCGCAATTCAAATTCGTGCGTGAGGCGGTGGCGGCCTTCGACCTGCCGTGCCTGGAGCAGGACGGCTTCGAGGCTGACGATCTGATCGCGACTTATGTGCGCCAGGCGAGCGAAGCCGGCGCCACCGCGACCATCGTCTCCTCGGACAAGGACCTGATGCAGCTCGTCACCGACGACGTCATCATGTTCGACACCATGAAGGACAAGAAGATCGGTCGCGCCGAGGTGATCGAGAAATTCGGCGTGCCGCCCGAGAAGGTCATCGAGGTGCAGGCGCTGATCGGCGACTCGACCGACAACGTCCCGGGCGTGCCCGGCATCGGCGTCAAGACCGCGGCGCAGCTGATCGTCGAATACGGCGACCTGGAAACGCTGTTGTTCCGCGCGCCGGAGATCAAGCAGGAAAAGCGCCGGCAGTCGCTGATCGAGCACGCCGAAGCGGCGCGGATGTCGAAGAAGCTCGTCACACTCGACGATCGCGTCGCACTCGACGTGTCGATCGGCGATCTCGCCGTGCACGAGCCCGACTACAAGCGGCTGATCGCCTTCCTCAAGGCGATGGAATTCAACGCGCTGATGCGGCGGGTGGGTGAATTCTCCGGTATCGATCCTAGCGACATCGACGCGCAGTCGCGGCTGACCAGCCACGCTGGAGCGGGCGCGGATGTTCTACTCTCTCCCCCTGCGGGAGAGGGTGGCGCGGCCCGAAGCGCCGCGCCGGGTGAGGGGCTCGCGGAAAGCTTGGCTCCCTCCCCACCACGCGCCGCGCCCGCGGGCGGTGGAGACATGCGCTTGCCGCTGACCGGCGGCGGCATGGCGCCGCGCACGCCGGTGAGCGGCGACCGCAGCGGCAACTATACCGGCACGCCGCAGGTGCTGGCGGCGGCGCGCACGCAAACCGCGCGCAACGCCAAATTCGATCGCAGCAAATACGCGGCGGTGCGCGCGGTCGACGACCTCAAGGCCTGGATCGAACGCGCGCGCGAGACTGGCTTAGTCGCCGTCGACGTTTCCACCGCGAGCACCGATCCGATGCAAGCGGAGTTGTGCGGCTTCTCGCTCGCGATCGCGCCGAACGAGGCCTGCTATGTGCCGCTGGCGCACCGCCAAGGCGGCGACAGCGAGGGCGGCGGTCTGTTTCGCGGCGATCGCGTCGCGGACCAGCTTGCCGAAGGCGTAGCGCTCGATGCGCTCAAATCCCTGCTTATCGATCCCGGCGTGCTGGTGATCGGCCACGATCTGAAACTCGCCTTCCAAATTTTCGCGCTGCGCGGCATCGAGATCGCGGCTTACGACGATGTCATGCTGATGTCGTACGCGCTCGACGCCGGGCGCAACAGCCACGCGCTCGGCCCGCTCGCCGAGCACACCTTCAATTACGCCGCCGCCGATATCAACGCGCTGATCAAGGCCGGCAAGAGCAAGATCACGTTCGACGCCGTCGGCATCGACCGCGCCACTGAATATGCCGCCGAGCGCGCCGACATCGTGCTGCGGCTGTGGCTGGCGCTCAAACCGCGGCTTGCCGCCGAGCGCGTACGCACGGTGTATGAGACTTTGGAACGGCCGCTACTGTCGGTGCTGGCGGGCATGGAGCGGCGCGGCATTTCGATCGACCGCGATGTGCTCTCTCGGCTGTCCGGCGAATTCGCGCAGGAGGCCGCCGGCCTCGAAGACGAGATCAACCGCGAGGCCGGCGAGACCGTCAATCCCGGCAGCCCCAAGCAGCTCGGCGACATTCTGTTCGGCAAGCTTGGGCTCTCCGGCGGCACCAAGACCAAGACCGGCCAATGGGCGACCGGCGCGCGGGCGCTGGAAGAACTGGCGGAGCAGGGCCACAAACTGCCGCAGATGATCCTCGACTGGCGGCAGGTGTCGAAGCTGAAATCGACCTACACCGACGCGCTGCCGGGCTTCGTCAATGCGACGACGCAGCGCGTGCACACCAACTACGCGCTGGCCTCGACCACGACCGGGCGGCTGTCGTCGTCCGATCCGAATTTGCAGAACATCCCGGTCCGCACCGAGGACGGCCGCAAAATCCGCCGCGCCTTTATCGCCGCGCCGGGAACCAAGCTCGTCTCCGCCGATTATTCGCAGATCGAGCTGCGGCTTCTGGCTGAGATCGCCGGCATCGAGCCGCTGCAAAAGGCGTTCCGCGAAGGCCTCGACATTCACGCCATGACCGCGTCGGAAATGTTCGGCGTGCCGATCAAGGGCATGCCGCCGGAAGTGCGCCGCCGCGCCAAGGCGATCAATTTCGGCATCGTCTACGGCATCTCGGCCTTCGGCCTTGCCAACCAGCTCGGCATCGCGCGCGAAGAGGCTGGCGCCTACATCAAGAAATATTTCGAGCGCTTCCCCGGCATCCGCGACTATATCGAGACGACGAAGGCCTACGCCAAGCAGCATGGCTTTGTGTACACGCTGTTCGGACGTAAATGCCATTACCCGGAGATCCGCGCCTCGAACGCCTCGATCCGTTCCTTCAACGAGCGCGCCGCCATCAATGCGCGGCTGCAAGGCTCCGCCGCCGATATCATACGCCGCGCCATGATCCGCATGGACGAGGCGCTGGCAAAGAACAAATTAAACGCGCAGATGCTGTTGCAGGTGCACGACGAACTGGTGTTCGAGGTGCCCGACGCCGAGGTGGAAAAGACCCTGCCGGTGGTGAAGAAAGTGATGGAAGACGCCCCGCACCCGGCGGTCTCGCTCTCGGTGCCGCTGCAAGTCGAGGCGCACGCTGCGGATAATTGGGACGCGGCGCACTGAACTCATCCGCCCCCGCTACGCGGGGCCAGCATGAAGTAGGTACGCAAATAAGGGAGTCGATCATGCTGACCACGATCAAATCCCCTGTCACCGTCGCTGTCGCGATTGCGGCAATTACATGTGCCATCCCCGCCGGCGACGCATTCGCGCAGCCAAAGAAACAACGGCCAGTCGTCGTCGTGCCCTACATTCCACCGCCGTCGCCGTATGCGCCTTACTATTACTCGCGCTGGAATCCCTATTCGGCTTATTCCGTCTATGACCATTTGAGCGGCGGCCGGCAGCAGTGCCAATTGCCGACCGAGCCGTGCGACAACAATCACCGCGTCGCGAATTAGGCGGCGCAGGCTTGGTGCAGGAATCGTAACGTTACTACGGCGCGGCGGCCTTGCGCGCTTTGGCGACGAATTTGGCCAATACGGCGCCGAGCAGGGCCGGCACGCCAACGACAATGGCCCACAGCAGGAGCTCGAACGGCCACAAACTGTGCGACGTCGGATCGGTGATGAGATCGCGGATCAGCAACACGATGTGGGTGGCGATGACGCCGAGTAAGATCGCCAGCGCCGGCTTCGGCAGGTAACTAGGCCACGCCAGATCGCGCGACATCCGCAGCCGAAATTCAAGGACAAACGAACAGGCCAGGATGACCGCCGGCCAAACCGCCCACAGCTGCGGATGGCTGTCGAGCAGCGTCGGTCCAGGCGATGAAAGCCCGTTCCTGATCACGACGATGTCGGACACTACGCCGACCGCCAACGCGATCAGTGTCGAGAGGGCGATCGTCGGCGTCCTGATGTGTAAATCTTGACCCTCAATCCCGACCTGAAGCTTGGCGCTCGCCGACCTAGTCGTTCACTCTAAACCGCCTCTCGCCAGTTGGCGAGCAGTGGACTACGCTGTCGACAATCCGCCGTGCGCGCGGCGGTCGATAATCACAACGAAAACGCCATCGGAGGAAGCCATGCAATCGCAACATGCCGTTCGGATGGATTTGCTCGACACCCAGACGCCGGAGGAGCGCTTGCGCGCGCTCGGCATCGAGCTGCCGCCGGCGGCGCCGCCGGTCGGTGATTACCTGCCGACGATCATCACCGGCAATCTCTTGTTCATGTCCGGGCAGGTGCCGTGGATCGCCGGCGACCTGAAATTCAAGGGCAAGATGGGTGCGGAATTGAACATCGACCAGGGCTATCAGGCATTCCGCCTGTCGGCGCTCAACGCCATTGCGCAGCTGAAAAAGGCGCTCGGCAGCCTCGACCGCGTCAAGCAGATCATCCGCCTCGAAGGCACCATGGGCTGCGCGCCGAGCTTTCAGGATCAGCCCAAGGTGCTCGACGGCGCTTCCCATGTCGTCAACCAGGTGTTCGGGCCGCGCGGCCGCCACACCCGCATGGTCTATTCCAACAACGAAATGCCGATGGATTGCGCGACGCTGGTGGTGCTCACCACCGAGATTTTTCCGCGCGAGCGCGGCACCCGCTTCAGCGACGCGCTGTGGTCGTGACTCATTATTATCCGCGCCCGCGAAGTGAAACGGAGCGGGGGCGGGGGACCATGCGAAGCATGGTGGAGGGGGCATGCGGCGCCGAGGCCTGCCGCGAGGCCGAGGCCCCTTCCACCGCGCTAACGCGCGGTTACCCTCCCCGCTACGCGGGGCGGGATAAAAAACGCGCCGCGCCCTTGGTCACGCGATGAGATAACAATGCAAACTCTAATCACAGTTATCGGCGTTGTTTTGTTGATCGCCGGCCTGGTCTTCATCGGGCAGGGCTCGGGTTACTTCCCCTATCCGGCTTCGAGCCACATGATCAACCAGAGCCGCTGGATCTATTACGGCGCCGGCATCGCGGTCGTCGGCCTGCTCATTCTCATCTTCGCGCGGCGCTAGAGCATGATCCCGAAAAAGCCTGCCCCGGACCCGATCCGGGGGTGGAAACCGGTTTTCGGAAAAGATCATGCTCCAACGCAAAATTTAGCCGGGTGTCCCCGGCGCTGTTGGCGGTGGGTTCTCGGCCGGTCCGTCGTTTGCTATCGTCCTGCACTGCACGGAACGTTCGTTCGGGGAACTCCACCGGGAATGAGTGCGACGAAGGTCCTCAGAGTCAAAGTCGACCGCGAGCGCTGCCAGGGCCACGCCCGCTGCTTTGCACTGGCGCCGGAACTGTTCGAGCTCGACGAACTCGGCAACGGGTGCGAGCGTGGCGACGGACGAGTGGCGCCATCGCTCGAAGCCAAGGCGCGGCTCGCGCAAGCCAATTGCCCCGAGCTCGCCATCGAAGTCATCGAGGAATGACCGGAGGGGACGATGAGCAAACGGCCGCCGGCGACCGATTGGGCAACGGACTTCGACCATCTCGATCCGCGCTGGAGTGAAAATCCGTATCCGATCTGGGACGAGCTGCGGCAGAAATGCCCGATCGCCCATACCGAGCGGTTCATGGGCGCTTATTTTCCGAGCCGTTACGAGGACGTCCGCGCCATCGCTTACGACACCGAGCACTTCTCCTCGCGCCGCCCGGTGGTGCGCGAATCCCGCCTGCCGCTGATGCCGGCGCCGCCGATTACCTGCGATCCGCCGGAGCATCGACCGGCCAAGCAGATTCTTCTGCCCGCGTTCACGCCGGACAGGATCGCCCGCCACGGGCCGCGCACCCGCGATATCTGCCGCGAGCTGATCGGCCGCATCGCCGGCAAAAGCCGCTGTGATGGTGCCGTCGACTACGCCCAGGAAATCCCGGTGCGCGTCATCGCCCACATGCTGGGCGTGCCGGAAGACGACGCCGAACAGTTCCGCAAATGGATCAAGGAAATTCTGGAAATCGGCGTCACCGACGTCGAGGTGCTGATGCGGGCGCAAAACGAGATGGTGGCGTATTTCGACGACCAGATCGCCGCGCGGCGCCAAAGCCCGCGCGACGATCTGATCGGGTACCTCATCAAAGTGCGCGTCGACGACTGCCCGTTCACCGACAAGCACATCAACGGCATGTTGCGGCTTCTGATGATCGCCGGCATCGACACCACCTGGAGCGCGATCGGCTCCTGCCTGTGGCATCTGGCGCAGCACGCCGACGACCGCCGGCGGCTCGTCGCCGACGGTAAGTTGATGGGCGCGGCGGTCGAGGAGTTTCTGCGCGCCTATGCGCCGGTGACCATGGCGCGCGAAGTCGTCAAGGAGACGCAGCTCAACGGCTGCACTTTCAAGCCTGGGCAGATGATCCTGTTGTCGTTCCCGGCCGCCAACCGCGATCCGGCGGTGTTTACCGACGCCGACCGGGTGATCATCGACCGCGGCCACAATCGCCACGCCGCCTTCGGGCTCGGCATCCACCGCTGCATCGGCTCGAACCTCGCCCGCATGGAAATCAGCGTGGCGCTGACCGAGTGGCTCAAGCGGTTTCCGGAATTCCGCCTCGATCCGGAGGCGTCGGTGACCTGGTCGGTCGGCACCGTGCGCGGACCGCGGGCGCTGCCGCTGCTTTTGGACGCGTAGTTCGTAGGGTGGGCTGAGCAAAGCGAAGCCCACGCGGTTTTGGACTGACAGGTGGGCACGGCGCGGAGCTTGTCATCGGGCCGGCCACTTCGGGCCGGACCCGTTGGCGCCTTAGCCCACCCTACGCGTCGGGCGCCGCCGAATTCGATCCTCAAAGCCGCCTGTCACACCAGCTTCATCCAAAGCGACAAGTTTCAATTCTTCCAATTGTTATCCGGCACTTCACCCATGAACTTCGTGCAGCGCTTCACGTTCTTGTTTTCGGCACCGACCTTCGAAGCCGAGGATCTCGAAGGCCTGCGCGTCGCCGAGATCATCGCCGCGATCCAGCGGATGGGCTTTCAGGTCATCCGAGCGCGGCGGATCGAGGACGCCGAGATCGCGGTGCAGACCGATGCGGCCATCGGCTGCCTGGTGGTCGATTGGGGCAGAAGGGCCTCGAAGGCAAGGCCGCTTCGCTGATCAGCCTGATGCGGAGGCGCGGGTTGGAAATGCCGATTGTGCTTCTGGTGCGCAGGAAGCGCTTCGAGGACGTGCCGGTCGAGGTGCTCGACTTCATCGACGGCTATGTCTTCCTCGCCGAAGAGACGCCGGAATTCATCGCCCGCAATCTGGTCAGCCGGCTCAGGCAATATGCCGAGACGCTAAAGACGCCGTTCTTCGGCGCGCCGGTCGATTATGCCGAACAGGGCAATCAATTGTGGACCTGCCCAGGGCACAACGGCGGCATTTTCTATAGCCGCAGTCCGATCGGCCGCATCTTCATGGAGCATCTCGGCGAGGCGATTTTTCGCGACGATCTCGACAATTCGATCATCGAGCTCGGCGATCTTCTCACCCACGAAGGCCCGGCGCTGTTGGCGCAGAAGGAAGCGGCGGCGATCTTCGGCGCCGAAAAGACCTATTTCGTCCTCAACGGCACCTCGGCCTCCAACAAGATCGTATTGTCGGCGCTGATCGCCGACGGCGATCTCGTGCTGTTCGACCGCAACAATCACAAGGCGGCGCACCACGGCGCCTTATTGCTAACCGGCGGTATTCCGATCTACCTGCCGACCGATCGCAACGCTTATGGCCTGATCGGTCCGATCAAGCCCTCCGCGCTCGACGAGGCCGCCATTCGCGAGGCGATTCGCACCAATCCGCTGGTCGAGGACAAGGACGCCTGGCAGCGCCAACGGCCGTTTCGCGCCGCCGTCATCGAGCAATGCACCTATGACGGCACCATCTACAGCGCCCAGCACATTCTCGAAAAGATCGGCCCGCTCTGCGATTACATTTTGTTCGACGAAGCCTGGGCCGGCTTCATGAAGTTTCATCCGATCTATGCCGGCCGCTTCGCCATGGGGCTGCCCAATCTCGACGCCAACGCGCCGGGCATTATCGCCACGCAGTCGACCCACAAGCAGCTGGCGAGTTTTTCGCAAGCCTCCCAGATCCACGTCAAAGACAGCCACATTCGCGGCCAGCGGCGCCGGGTCGAGCATCGCCGCTTCAACGAAAGCTTCCTGCAGCACGCCTCGACCTCGCCGTTCTATCCGCTGTTCGCCTCGCTCGATGTCGGCGCGCAGATGATGAAGGGCCGCTCCGGCGAAGTGTTATGGGACGACACCATCCGGCTCGGCATTGAGCTGCGCAAAAAGCTGCGGGCGGTCCGGGCGGAATTCGAGCGGCGCGAATCCGATCCGGCGCGGCGCTGGTTTTTCGATCCGTTCGTGCCGGATGTGGCGCGGCTGCCGGATGCCGCCGACGAGCGCGGCGTTCACGAGGTGCCCTGGGAAAGCATCGCCACCGACGCGCTGGCGAGCCACGCCCATTTCTGGGAGTTTTCGCCGGGCGCGCGCTGGCACGGCTTTGCAAGCGTCGTGCCCGGCTACGCCATCACCGATCCGAACAAATTGACGCTACTGACGCCGGGCTTCGATCGCACGACCGGCGAATACGAGGCGCATGGCATTCCGGCTCCGGTCGTTGCCCAGTACCTGCGCGAGAACCGCGTGGTGCCGGAAAAATTCGATCTCAACTCGCTGTTGTTCCTGCTCACTCCCGGCGTCGAGGCGAGCAAGGCCGGCACGCTGGTCAGCGCGCTGGTCGCGTTCAAGCGGCTGCACGACGACAATGCGCCGCTGGAAAGCGCCATCCCGCGGTTTGTCGCCGCCCAGCCGAAACGCTATCGCGGCCTGCGGCTGCGCGACCTGTGCCGGGAGATGCATGACTTCTTTCGCGCCGCCAATGTCAGCGCGCTGCAGAAGGCGCAGTTTCAGTCCGATCATCTGCCGGAGCCGGCGATGACGCCCCACGAGGCGGCGCGGCAGCTTACGCGCAACAATGTCGATTATCTGCCGATCGACCAGATCGAGGGCCGGGTCGCCGCGACGCTGTTCGTGGTCTATCCGCCCGGCATCGCCACCATCGTGCCGGGCGAGCGGCTTTCGGCGCGCGCCCGCCCGATGATCGACTATCTCAAGATGTTCGAGCGCTCGAGCAATTTGTTCCCCGGCTTTGACACCGAGGTCCAGGGCATCTATCGCGAAGCCGATGCGTCCGGCGCGGTGCGGTTCTACACGTACGTGGTGCGCGAGTAACGGCGTCGGCTCGATCGGCGCCTCGCTACGGGTGTGTACTCATAGTTTGGCACGCCCGTCTGACGTACGCTGCGACGACTGGCCTCGTCTGAGAGATGAACAATGAACGAAACCTATTCGGTGGAACTCTATCGGGAGGAGGGGGCCAAATTTTGTTCGGTGCGTCTGACGGTTAAACCCGATGGTTCGGTACTTGTGGACGCCCAAGACATGGGCAAGCGCGTCCAGGAAATATGGGGAGACGACGACTATGAGTTTTGGGTCGATGTCCCCGCCACGGCAATTCGTAAGCTCGTGTTCGCGCTCCTGCGTGATCGGTATGCCGGTCGGTCCCGTGCGGTCGATGAATTTAACGAGTTCTGTGAAAAGGAAGGCGTCGACCACAAGTGGGATAATTGGGTTTGATCGAGCGCGGAATCGCTACCCTCCATGAGTCTGGACGCCGCCATTTCTCCGCCGCTGACCATTCGCGCTTCGCACGACGGCGACGTCGAGGCCATGCTGGCGATCTATCGGGCGCACATCGCCCGCGGCGTCGAGCCTGCCTTCGCGCACGATCCGGAAGCGCTGCAGCCCGACGACATCAAGCGCCGCCGCCGCAATATGCGCAAGCATCGGCTGCCGCATCTCGTGGCCGAACGCTCAGCGTCCGCGGTCACTGCGCCGTCAGGCCGCCGTCGATCACGAACTCGGCGCCGGTGACGAACGCAGATTCGTCGGCGAGCAGATAGACGCAAAGCTCGGCGACTTCGGCTGGCGCGCCGAAGCGGCCGAGCGGGACGGACGCGGCGAGCTTATCGCGGGCGCGCGCCGGATCGCGGAATTGCGCGATCATGCCGTCGGCCATCGGGCCTTCGATGAAGGCCGGATGCACCGAATTGCAGCGCACCGGCGGCTTTTGCCGCGCGCCATGGAGCGCCACCGATTTGGTGAGAAGCCGTACGCCGCCCTTCGAGGCGTTGTAGGCCGCAAGATTATGCCCGCCGACCAGGCCGGAGACCGAAGAGATGTTGACGATCGAACCGCCGCTACGCCGCAACAGCCGCATGCCGTATTTGCAGCCGAGAAACGTGCCGTCGAGATTGATCGCCATGACGCGGCGCCAGGTGGCGAAGTCGGTGTCCTCGACAGTGCCGATGGCGACAATGCCGGCGGCATTGACGAGGCCATCGAGCCGTCTGTCATTTTGCTCGATGGCGGCGATCACCCGCGCCCAGTCGTCTTCCGACGTGACGTCGAGCGCATGGCTCACTTTGGCACGGCCCGGCAGATCGGTGGTGACGGCAACGCCGCCTTCGGCGGCGACCGCTTCCGCAATCGCGCCGCCGATCGCACCCGCAGCGCCGGTCACCAGCACGACTTTGTCTTTCAGCCGGGGCATTTCTGCTCGTCCTTGTTTGCTCGATCGGATTATCCGCCCCCGCGAAGTGAAGCGGAGCGGGGGAGGGGGACCACGCGAAGCGTGGTGGAGGGGGCATGCGGAGATGCCGTCATGCTCAACGACAGTCGTCTGCGCCGCGCCCCTTCTACCACCCTGCTGCGCAGGGTGGTCCCCCTTTCCCGCTGCGCGGGGCAGGATGAAATTACTTCTCCGGCACGACGGCGACGGCCTCGATCTCGAACAGATATTCGGGCGCGGCGAGCTTGCCGACTTGCACCGCGGTCGAGGCCGGCGGCGCTTTGGTGTCGATATAGCGGTCGCGCACTTCGCGGAAGACCGGAATCTGCCCGATGTCGACAAAGTAGTTGGTGGTCTTGACCACATGCTCGAAGCCGGCGCCGGCCGCCGCCAAAGCCGCCTTGAGATTCTCGAAGCATTGCGTCACCTGGGCGCGAAAGTCGGCGGAGATTTTTCCGTCCGGCGCCGCGCCCACTTGGCCGGCGATATAGATGGTGCGGCCCGGGCCGGTCGCTTCGACCACGTGGGTATAGCCGCGCGGCGCATGGATGGTCGATGGATTTTGATGGCGATGAACGGGCACGCGTGGCTCCTCCTTGCAAGCCCGGCGTGCGGCCGGGCGATTATCGGTTCGGCGCACAATACAAGCGGCAAAACTTCGTGGCAAAGTGCGCCACATGAGTCCCGCCTTCGCGCCGCACATTCTGTTCGACCTCAATGCGATGTGGGTATCGCTGGCAGTGCTGGCGGTGACCTATGCCTTCATCATCGCCGGGCGCTTCAACCACGCCGTGGTGGCGCTGATCGGCGCCGCGGTGCTGATCTTGATCGGCGCGCTCGACCAGGACGAGGCGATCAAAGGCATCGATTGGAATACCATCGGCCTTCTGACCGGCATGATGATCCTGGTCTCGATCTCGCGCCGGTCCGGGCTGTTCCAGTTTTTCGCCATCGCCTCGGCGCAGCGGGTCAAGGCCAACCCGGCCGGCATCCTTCTCATGCTGCAGCTTGCGACTGCGATTTTGTCCGCGGTGCTCAACAACGTCTCGACGGTGCTGTTGATCGTCCCGGTGACACTGGTGATCGCCGAGGAACTGGAGCTGCCGCCGTTTCCGTTCCTGTTCGCCGAGGTGTTCGCCTCCAATGTCGGCGGTACCGCGACGCTGATCGGCGATCCGCCCAACATCTTGATCGGCTCGCAGGCCGGTCTCGGCTTCAACGCCTTTCTTGCCAATGTCGCGCCGGTCGCGGTCGTGATCATGGCGGTACAGGTGGTGCTGGTGCATTTTCTCTGGGGCCGTTCGCTGCGCGCCAGCCCCGAAAGCCGCGTCCTGGTCATGGGCATGAATGCACCGGGTATGGTGACCGACTGGGTGCTGCTGCGCCGCTCGGTGGTGGTGATGGGCGCAGTGCTGGCGGCGTTCATCCTCGCTGGGCAGCTGCATCTTCAACCGGCGACCATCGCGCTCACCGGCGCCGCGGCGCTGATGCTGCTCGACAATCTCAAGCATCGCGGCCCCAAGCAGGCGGACAATGTGCGGACCACGTTCGCCGATATCGAATGGACCACGATCTTCTTTTTCATCGGACTGTTCGTGGTGGTGCACGCCGTCGAGACGAGCGGCCTCTTGGCGCTGGTCGGCGGCAAGCTGGTGACGCTAACCGGCGGCAATCTGGCGACGGCCGGCGCGCTTATTCTGTGGGTGTCGGCGGTGTTGTCGGCGATCCTCGACAACATTCCGTTCGTCGCTACCATGATCCCGCTGATCAAGGGCATGGCGCCGGCGTTCGGCGGGCAAAGCGCGATCGAGCCGTTGTGGTGGTGCCTGTCTCTCGGCGCCTGCCTCGGCGGCAACGGCACGCTGACCGGTGCGTCGGCGAACCTCGCTGTCGCCGGCATTGCCGAGCGCAACGGCATCCGTTTCGGCTTCGTCCAGTATCTGCGCTACGGCGTGCCGATGACTTTTATTTCCATCGTCATCTGCCAGCTCTATGTGTGGCTGCGGTATTTTTGATCCGTCATTCCGGGGCGCGCCGAAGGCGCGAGCCCGGAATCCATAACCACAGAATTTTCAGAACACGCACTGGAGCCGGTTGTAAAAGATCTGTGGCTATGGATTCCGGGTTCCTCGCTTCGCTGCCCGGAATGACGAGTGACGCTGACCGCCGCCGCTCACGCCGCCAGCGCATCGACCACGTCCTCCGCCAGCGACAGCGACGATGTCAGTCCGGGCAATTCGATACCGAACAGATTGACGAGGCGGGGCAGGCCGTGCGCGGGCTCGGCCGCGATCATGAAATCGGCCGGCTTCTCGCCCGGCCCCGTCAGCTTCGGCCGGATGCCGCAATAGCCCGGGACCAGGGAGCCGTCCGGCAGGCCCGGCCAGTAAGCGCGGATACGTTGGTAGAACAAATCCGCGCGGCGCGGATCGACGGTGTAGCTTTCGTGTTCGATCCACTCGACGTCGGGCCCAAAACGCATGCGGCCGGCAAGATCGAGCGTGACATGCACGCCAAGTCCGCCATCAACCGGCGTCGGATAGATCAGTCGCGAGAACACCGGCCGCCCGGCGAAGCCGAAATAATTGCCCTTGGCCAGGATCAGCGGTGGCACCTGGTCTGCCGGATAGCCATCGATGCGGCGCGCCAGCGGCTGCGCGCCGAGCCCGGCCGCATTGACCACGGCGTCGAATTTTACCGTGCCGGCGTCATGGCCGGCAAATTGCACCAGCCAGTGCGGCGCCACATGCCACATCCGCTCGACGCGGGTTTCGAAGGCGATGCTGCCGCCGTGGTCCTCCAATTCGCCCCACAGCGCCAGCATATAAGCGTGGCTGTCGATGATGCCGGATTCCGGCGAGGACAACGCGCCGATGCAGGCAAGCTCCGGTTCGAGCGCGCGGGCGGCGTTGCCGCCGCTCATCTCCAGGCCTTCGACGCCGTTCTCCTGGCCTTGCGCCAGCAGCGTCTGCACCTTGGCGAGTTCGGCATCGCTGGTGGCGACGATCAGCTTACCGCATTTGTTGTGCGCGACGCCGTGCGAGGCGCAGAAATCGTAGAGCAGGCGCCGGCCGCGCGTGCAGTGCCGGGCGCGCAGCGAGCCGGTCGGATAATAGATGCCGGCATGGATGACCTCGCTGTTGCGCGAGGACACGCCATTGCCGATGCCACCGGTCGCTTCGGCGACGATCACCTCATGCCCGCGGCAAGCGGCGGCGCGGGCTATGGCAAGCCCGATGACGCCCGCGCCGACAACGAGTACTTGCATGCTTTCAGCCTGTTGCGTTTATTCTATAGGTCAATTCGATGCGTCAAAGTGATGGAGGAATCCCTGATGGCCGACAATGGGCCGAATCTGGTCCGCGTATGCTCAAAGTCCGACGTGGCGCCGGGCTCGGTGAAAGCCTTTGCGGTCGGGGCCAACATGTTGGCGGTCTATAACATCGACGGCAATTTTTATGTCACCGACGACGAATGCACCCATGCGGCGGCAAGCCTCGCCGACGGCCTGCTGGAGGGCGACGTGATCGAATGCTGCATGCATATGGGGTCGTTCCATGTGCCGACCGGCAACGTCGTTGCGCCGCCCTGCGAAGTGCCGCTGCGCACCTACCAGATCGTGCTCAGGGGTGACGATATCTTCGCCGATCTCGGCCGCAATGCCGCCGGCGAGCCGCAATGAGGCGGTAGCAGTCGTTCGATGCAGGACAAAGTCGTTATCGTCGGCGGCGGCATCGGCGGGCTTGCGGCGGCATTGGCGCTGGTGCGGCGCGGGATCGCCGTCGAAGTCTACGAGCAGGCGCCGGAACTGCGCGAGCTCGGCGCCGGCGTGCAGATCAGCGCCAACGGCACCCGCGTGCTTCATGCGCTCGGGCTCAAGGAGGCGCTGGAGCAGGTGCAAGTGCTGCCGTCCGGCAAGGCGATCCGGTTGTGGAATACCGGGCAGACCTTTCCGGTATTCGAGCTCGGCCTGGAATCGGTCGAGCGCTACGGCTTTCCCTACATCACCATTCACCGCGGCGACCTTCACGATGTGCTGGCGCAGGCGCTACTGAAAGCCAAGCCCGATGCGATTCATCTGAACCGCAAATGCGTCGGGCTCACCCAAACCGCCGACTATGTCGAAGCGCATTTCGAGAGCGGCGGCTCGGCCGCGGCGCGGCTCGTGATCGGCGCCGACGGCCTGCACTCGGTGGTCCGCGAGAATTTGTTCGGTGCGGCGAAACCGCAATTCTGCGGCATCATCGCCTGGCGCGGCGTGGTGCCGATCGAGCGCGTACCGCCGGCGATCGCCTGGAATATCGGCACCAACTGGATCGGTCCCGGCGGCCATGCGGTGCATTATCCGCTGCGCGCTGGCACGTTGCTCAATGTGGTCGGCTTGCGCGAGCGCGCCGGCTGGACGGTCGAAGGCTGGAACGTGCGCGGCACGACCGAAGAGATGCTGGACGATTTCCGCGGCTGGCATCCCGACCTCTTGGCGCTGTTCCGCAGCATCGAGGAGCCCTACAAATGGGCGCTGGCGCTGCGCCCGACCATGCCGCAATGGAGCAAGGGGCGCTGCACGCTCCTCGGCGACGCCTGCCATTCGATGGTGCCGTTCCTCGCCCAGGGCGCGGTGATGGCGATCGAGGACGGCTTTGTGCTGGCGCGCTGCATCGAAAAATACGGCAACGATTACACGGCGGGGTTTGCGAGCTATGAGGCGGTGCGCCGGGATCGGGCTAACAAGGCAGTGACCGGCTCGGCGGAGATGATCGCGCGCTTTCATAATTCGGCGATGGCCGACCCCAACGAGGCGCAGGCCCATGTCGCCCGGGAATTTCGCGACGACCGCGTCAGGGAGCGTTACGATTGGCTGTTCACCTATGACGCGATCAGCGTGCCGGTGTAAAAATACCTGCTGTTGAAGGACCAAGAAGGACTTTCGCAATGGATACCGGAACAGCCGTGAAAACGGATCCGACGTTGCCGATTCCGCAATCGATGAAGGCCTGGGTGTTGGGCAACCCCGGCGAGCTCAAGCTCGCCGAAAAGCCGGTGCCCACGCCCAAGCGTGCCGAAGTGCTGGTGCGGATCGACGCGGTCGCGATCTGCGCCACCGACCTTGAGATCATCGATCATGGCTCGCCGGCCTTGATCCAGGGCGGCATGCCGTTCAACAAGAATTTCACGCCCGGCCACGAATATATGGGCACGGTGGTCGCGCTCGGTCACGGCGTCGACGAATATCGGATTGGCCAGCGCGTCACGGTCGAAATCCATGCCGGCTGCGGCCAGTGCAAGCGTTGCCGCCAAGGCATGTACACCTCATGCCTCAACTACGGCCTCAATTACGGCGACGTCGACAAAGGCCATCGCGCCAACGGCTTCACCACCGACGGCGGCTTCGGCGAATACCAGGTCAACAACATCAATACCTTGGTCGCCATTCCTGACTCGATGTCGGATGAAGAAGCGACGCTGGTCGTCACCGCCGGCACCGCGATGTATGGCTTGACCGAGCTCGGCGGCCTTGTCGCCGGCGAGAGCGTCGTCGTTACCGGGCCCGGCCCGATCGGGCTTCTCGGCGTCGCGGTGGCGAAAGCGCTTGGCGCCTCGCCCGTGATCCTGACGGGCACGCGCGACAACCGGCTCAAGATCGGGCATGAGCTTGGCGCCGATCATGTCGTCAATGTCCGCAGCGAGAATGCGGTCGAGGCAGTGCGGCGGCTCAATGGCGGCAAGGGCGTCGACTATGTGCTCGAATGCTCGGGCGCGCCGAGCGCGGTGAACGATGCCATCCGCATGGTCGGCCGTGGCGGCAAAGTCTGCCTCGCCGCGTTCCCGCATGAGGAAACGCCGGTCGACGTCGCCCATATCGTGCGCAATAACATCTATCTGTACGGCATTCGCGGCGAAGGGCGGAGCGCGACCCATCGCGCCGAGGCCTTGATGTCGCAAAAGCGCTTCGACGCCACCAAGATCCATACCCACACCTTCGCGCTCGACGATCTGCCGACCGCAATCCGCTACGCCAAGGAGCGTATCGACGACGCCATCAAGGTCGTGGTGAAAGCCAAAGGTGTCGCCGCGCACCGGGTCGCGGCGGAGTGAGCTTGACCACGTCATTCCGGATTAGCGCGAAGCGCCAAGTCCGGAATCCATAACCACGATCTGTGCAAAACCAATCTCGGCGCCTATTTTCGCCTGACCTGTGGTTATGGATTCCGGGTTCGCGGCCAATGGGCCGCGCCCCGGAACGACGAGCTGGCCATGACTTATCGTTTCTTGATCCGAAAGGTGAGCACGCGCGCCTCGGTGCGGGTCTCTTCGAGCGTATCGCCGGTCTGCCGCAGCAGGTTGGGAATATCGATGCCGGCGAGCGGATCGGTGCAGCTGATGATCAGAACGTTGCCGGGCGCCATGCCGGCAAGCGCCTTGCGGGTGCGCAGCACCGGCAGCGGGCATTTGAGGCCGCGCAGGTCGAAGGTCTTTTCCGCCATCGATGAGGGTCGCAAAAATCCAAGCCGATCCTTATCATACCGGCAATGGCTGTATCTAAGCCAAAACTTGAGCCCGGGACTCTCGCCTAAAGATGTCGATGCGTGTCATTGGCCTTGCCGGCTGGAGCGGCTCCGGCAAGACGACGCTGATCACCAAGGTGATCCCGGTGCTGGTCGCTCGCGGCTTGAAGGTTTCGACCATCAAGCACGCGCACCACGCGTTCGATATCGACCGGCCCGGCAAGGACTCCTGGCAGCATCGCGAAGCCGGCGCTTCCGAGGTCGTGGTGGCTTCGAGCCGGCGCTGGGCCATTGTTCACGAGCTGCGCAACGAGCCGGAGCCGCCGCTCGAGGCGCTTTTGGCGAGGCTGAGCCCGGCCGATCTGGTGATCATCGAAGGCTTCAAACGCCACGCTCATCCGAAGCTCGAAATCTATCGCGCTTCGGTCGGCAAGCCGCTGATCTATCCGCAGGACGATTGCGTGGTCGCCATCGCCAGCGATGCGCCATTGCCGCACGCGCAGCTGCCGGTGCTGATGCTCGACGACATCGAGGGCATCGCCAACGTGCTGCAGGCCGAGGCGGCGCCGCGCGATCAGATCGGCGCGGCGATAGGCGAGGGATGACGAGCGTCAAAAGCTCAGGCGTTCGGATAGAGTGCGGCGAGCCGCTCGGCTTCGGCGAGGTCGTCAGGCGTGTTGACGTTGAAGAAAGGATCGACCGGGTTGGCGGGCCAATCCGCGAAGCCGATCGTGAAACGGGCAATCCAGTTGTCGACCTTGCGCGCACCTTCGCCCGTGACGGCGCGTCGCAGGTCTTCGCGCAACAAAACCGGCCACAGCGCAACGACCGGATGTCGCCGTTCGCCCGAGCCCGCGCACGCGAGTTGGGCGCCGGCCGCGACGCGGGCGTCGTGCAAATCGGCGACGAGATCGCGCGGCAAAAACGGACAATCGCTCGGCACGCTCACGACCCATTCGATCGCCGGCGCCTGTTTCGCCGTCCAATCGAGGCCGGCCAAAATGCCGGCGAGCGGGCCTGGATGGTCGGGCACGCTGTCGGGGACCACAGGCAAGCCAGTGCCGGCAAAGCGTTCCGCCGCGTCATTGGCATTGAGGACGAGGCCAGCACATTGCGGTCGAAGTCTCTCGACCACGCGTTCGAGAATGGGGCGGCCGCCGACGCGGATGTGCGCCTTATCGGCGCCGCCCATGCGGCGGGCAAGCCCGCCAGCGAGCACGACGCCGAGCGTATGGGGAAAGGCCACGCGCCGTTCGCCGGCTGACTTGAGCTTAAACGCCGCTGCCGAGCACGTGGTCGATCTGCGCCGCCGTCGGCGTGACGTGATAAAACGTCGTGTAAAAGAGCCGCGTCAGCGTCTTGATATCTTCGGGGAAGCGGTCGGCGTAAAGGATCTTGCCGAGCCACCACAGCCCGATCAGCCGGTTGACGGCCGGCGGATAATCGATCCAGCCGAACGGCAGCTTCGGCGACAGATAGACCTGGCCATTTTTGATCGCGGAAATCCCCGTCCAAGCAGGATCGGTTCGCACGCTCGCCGCAAAGTCGGCATCGCTGGCGATGATGATTTCCGGATCCCAGCCGCGCACTTGCTCGACCGTCGCGACGCCGTGCGAACCATGCAAATCGGCGGCGACGTTGCGGGCGCCCATGAATTCGATCGGCTCGCTGATCATCGAGCCGCCAAAACCGGTCTGCAGGCCGCTTTTGTCGCGCGTGTAATAGACTCGCGGGCGGGCGTCGCTCGGCACCGCGGCGACGCGCTTGGTGACCGTCGTAATGGTACTCTCGGCGGCGGTGGCAAGTTTCTCCGCATCCTCGTTGCGGCCGAGCAGTTGGCCGAGCGCGCGATAGGTGGCGCCGACGCGATCCAGACGGCCGTCAAGCAGGACGTAAGGAATGCCGGAGTCCTGCTGCACCTTCTCGGCCAGCGTTTTGAATTCGGTGGTGACGGTGCCGATGTCGATAATGATGTCGGGCGGGGACGATTTGAGCGCGTCGATATTGACGCCGCCGCGGCCGGTGAGCCGCGGAATTTGCGGCCGCGCCGCGATGTCAGGCAGCAGGAATTCACGCGCTTCAGGCGTCGGCGGCTCGATCCAGCCGATCAGCAAATCCGGCGCCAGCGTATAGATCTCGACTGTCGCCGGCGGGCCGGCCGGATAGACGCGGGAGATCTTGTCCGCGCCGCTCACCGTGCGGCCGGTGGCGTCGGTGATGCTGGCGGCGAAACTGGAAAACGGCGTGGCGAGCGTTGCCGCGAGCCCGCCGGCAAATGTTCGGCGATCGATTTTCATCAGATTGTCCACTCCGCTCGGGATTCCGGCCATTGAAGCCATTGCCGGTGATGGAAACAAGGCCATCGGTACGGGTAAAGGAGACCATCACCGATGCGTGATGGCCCTAGAGCGTTGCCATTTAGGCCTTCTCGTCGGGGATCGCCAAGGCGCTGATAAAGATGGCGGTCGAGACATAAAATCCGATGAGCATGGTCAGCTCGACGATCTCGCGTGGCGAAAAATCCCGCCGCAGCTCGGCAAAAGCGCCGTCCTCGACCGGCAGCCTTTGCGCGACCTTCTCGGCGAAGCCGAGTGCGGCCTTTTGCGCCGGCGTGAAGGCGGCGCTGTCGGTCCAATGCTTGAGCTCAGCGAGCTGCCGCTCGGTCACGCCGCTCGCGCGCGCCAGCGGCAGGTGGCGCCCGAAGACATAGTCGCTGGCGATGACCTGAGCGGCCCGCAGGATCGCAAGCTCGGCCAGCGCGCGCGGCAGCTCGGTGTCACGGCGGAACGCCATCGCCATGTCGCCGGACGCCTTCATCAGCGCCGGCGCGTGCACCATCATCCGGTGCAGGTTGAGGACGCCGCTGCCGGACGCAAGCTTGTCGAACTGCTCGCGAAGCGTCGGATCTTCGGGAGTCTCGACCAGCGGCAGACGTGGCGGCGTCGTGCCGGAAGCCGTCACGGGATCACCAGGAGCTTGCCGGTGGTCGCGCGCGATTCCAGCGCGCGGTGAGCGTCGGCCGCAGCTTCAAGCGGATACTTGCCGAAGATCCTCTGTTTGAGCCGGCCTTGCGCGATCCAGGCGAAAATTTCGTCAGTCCGGCCCCGGAGCTCGTCGCGGTCGGCAATATAATGGTCGAGGCCAGCCCGAGTGAGGAACAGCGATTTGCGGAACAACAGCTCGCGCGGATCGATCGGCGGCACAAGACCGCTCGCTTCGCCGTAGAGCGCGAGCATGCCGCGCGGCCTCAGCGAATCCATGCTGCGGATGTAGGTATCGAGCCCGACCGCGTCGTAAACGACGTCGACGCCGCGGCCGTCGGTAATGCGTTTCACCGCGGCGGCGAAATCTTCTTGCGCGTAGACGATGACGTGATCGGCGCCGGCTTGCCGCGCAATTTCGGCCTTGTTCGGCGACGACACGGCGCCGATGACGTGCGCGCCGCGGATTTTGGCGATCTGGCACAGCAGAATGCCGCAGCCGCCGGCGGCGGAATGAACGAGGCAACTCGACCCCGGTGCGAGTGGAAAGGTCGATGTGGCGAGATAATGCGCGGTGAGGCCCTGGAAGATCATCGCCGCGGCGTCTTCGAACCCGACGCCGTCGGGCAATGGCACGACGCGCTCAGCCGGCGCCAAGGTGTGCGTGGCGTAGGTGCCGGCGGCGAAGATGAAGGCGACGCGGTTGCCGACGGCGATGTCGGTGACTTCGGGGCCAACGGCCGCGACAATGCCGGCGCCCTCGAGCCCGAGCGTCAGCGGCAGATCGCGCTTATAGAGGCCGCTGCGCAGCTGCGTGTCGAACAGATTGACGCCCGCGGCCTTGACCTCGACCACAACCTGGCCCGGCCCGGGCGAAGGCAGCGGCACGTCCTCGAGCACCATCGCTTCCGGACCGCCGCAAGCGTGCACGCGGATCGCTTTCACGGTCGCGATTCCGGATCGCTCAATGCGACTGGCTGCACAATGTGAAATCGACCGCGACCGGCGTCGCCTTGAAATAGGCCTCGCGGAATGCCGCCGGATCGGGGAAAACGCTGCGGTCGACCTGGCGCCGGATGAGCTGTACGCGCAGCGGGTTGACGTCGAACGGGAAGGGATCGACCGCGATGGTCGTTCCTTCGATGGTCTGCAGCGAGAGCTTCGTCGACGCCGACTTGCCGTCATAGGACGTCGGCACCGGCTCGATAAAGTCATCGACGATGTCCTTGTTGCACAAGAACAGCGAAATAAAGTCGAACGCCTGAAGGAGCTGATAGTTGGTCCAGAACTCGCGTTCGTCATAATTGCGCAACGCGGTGGCCTGCGCCTCTTCATTGCGCGCCAGAAAATCCTCGTTGTCTTCCGGCAAATTCTGAGTGTTGAACATTTTCGGATGCGCGATCTTGTCGTAGCGTCCGCGCTGAAGCCCGGTGCGGTGCTTGCTCAACAGCAATCCCGAATACGGATCGATGCGCGTCATCCAATCGATCGCCCATTCGAAGGCGCGCCGTTGCGGTTTGCCCCAAACGACTTGCAGGAAGTTGAGCGGCTTGCCGGTATCCGGCGCGATCGAGGGGCTCGTCTCGTAGTCGTACCAGCCGCTGTCGTGAAACATCGCGGCGCGGACCACGGCTTCATAAGGCTGCGGCCGGGCGAAGTCCCTGTTGCCCCAATGGGCCGCGCATTGTCCGGATAGCTTGGCGTGATCGGTCTGGCCGATGAGAATCAACGAGCCATCGGCCCGCTCGCGTACGATCATGTCTCGGTCCCGCCCGATATGCTGCGTTTGTGTTTCTTGTTGCAGAAACGGTAGCAGATGCTTGTCAGGGCAGGCAATGCGGCGCCGCCGGCAGCATCGGCACCCGCGCATGGTGTGAAAATCGGGCGCTTAAGCCTCAAAGCTGCAGCCTTGCCCGCTGCCGCATTCGCTGGTTCCGCGTGGGTTGTACCGCCAAGCGGCCTCGCTATATTGCGCGCTTCCCCGGAGGGATGGCCGAGTGGCTGAAGGCGCACGCTTGGAAAGCGTGTATACGGGAAACCGTATCGTGGGTTCGAATCCCACTCCCTCCGCCAAAAGGGTGTTCGCCTTTGTTCGCTGACGTCCGCTAAGCCACTTCAACTCCGACCATTTTTGCGCTAGTCTCGACCATCGTCGTTCGCGGCGATCCGCCTGTACCCACGAATCATTTGTGGGTCAGGTTGTGGGTACGAGTTGGGCGGACACTTTCGATGCCGGTCACCGGAAAACTCACGGCGCTGAAGGTGGCGCGGGAAAAACGGCCGGGCCTTTATGGCGACGGCGGCGGTCTTTACCTGCAAATTTCTGCGCGGGGGTCGAAATCGTGGATCTTCCGCTTCTGGATCGCCGAGCGCGATCCAATGACTGGCAATTTGGTGCGCGACCCTGCGACAAAAAAGGTTAGGGGTCGCTCCCGCGAAATGGGCCTGGGTTCGTTCGGAACGGTGTCGCTCGCGGAAGCGCGCGAGCGCTCCGCGGAGTGCCGCAAGCTTCGCGAACAAGAGATCGATCCGATCGAAGCGCGCGAGGCCGCGAGACAGCAAGCGGCGCTGGAGCGCGCGAAGTCTTTGAAGTTCAAAGAGGCTGCCGCAACCTACATGGCCACTCATCGGGTGGCCTGGAAGAACGATAAGCACGCGGCGCAGTGGACATCGACACTGGAGACCTACGCCTATCCTTTGCTCGGCGAGCTGTCGATCCAGGCCGTCGATACTACGCTTGTCATGAAAGTGATTGAGCCGATTTGGGCGAAAAAACCAGAGACGGCCAATCGGGTCCGTGGCCGAATCGAAACCATCCTCGATTGGGCCACCGTGCGCGGTTATCGCCAAGGCGAAAACCCGGCGCGGTGGCGCGGGCACCTCGACAAACTTTTGCCGTCTCGGTCAAAGGTGCGCAAGACGAAGCACCACAGCGCGCTGCCTTACGCCGAACTGCCCGCGTTCCTGACCAGCCTGCGGGAGCAGGAGGGAATTGCAGCGCGCGCATTGGAATTTACGATTCTGACCGCCGGGCGAACCGGCGAAGTGATTGGCGCGCGCCGGTCAGAATTCAACATGCGCGAAAAACTCTGGGCGGTTCCTGCGATACGTATGAAGGCGGGCAAGGAGCACCGCGTACCGCTGCCAGATCGCGCTCTTGATGTCATTTCGACCGAAACCCTGCGCGACGACGACTTTGTGTTTCCTGGCGGTCGATCCGGCCAACCGCTCAGCAATATGGCCATGCTGAAGCTGCTTCAGCGCATGGGTCGGGATGATCTGACCGTGCATGGATTTCGATCGACTTTTCGTGACTGGGCAGCCGAGCGCACGAATTTCCCGAACGACGTAGTTGAAATGGCCTTGGCGCACGCAATCGAGAGCAAGACTGAGGCGGCTTACAGGCGCGGCGATCTGTTCAACAAACGACGCCGCTTAATGGAAGCCTGGGCCGAATATATTGGGCGCGCAGACACCTCCGTAAATGTTGTGGCTCTCAAGGCGATGCCCCGACATCCGTTAGATGGCTCGGCTTCCTGAGGGTCGATTTTTCTGTTCGCGGCCATTCCATTCTACTGAGAACAACTGAAGGTCGAAATATGTCAAAAAAGCCCAAACGGCGTCCAAGGAATTGTAGCCGCGTTCAAAGGATGAGCTCGTGGGAAGTGGAGGGGGATGAGTTAAACTTTGAAATATGGGAAGACGCCGAATGGGGACCGGCGCTCCACGCGCTCGAGGGTTACGGACCGGATTTAAAATTTCTGGGAAGATCTGACCCTAAGCCGCTTGCGAAGCTCTTAGGCAGTGGCAAACCGGTTCCTGAAGCTGTTGCCAAGCAATTGGGTTGGTGGCTCGATCCGCCGTGGGGCAAGAAAGGGCCGAGGCTAGTAGTAGACCTTCCAAGCAGGTATTACCCTGCGGTCCGAGGGCTGAGTGAAAGGATAAAGATCAAACAGAAGATCGAAGGAGCGCTGGAGGAGAAGGGCAAGCTTGAATTTGCCGTCGCGCAAGTTCAACAGGAGACAGGCTATTCCAGAGCCTATATAATGAACGCTTGGCGGCTCACCATCCAGGATGTCGTTACTTTATCGAGCAAATTCGCTCCGGACCCGTTTCTGAGTCCACGGAACCTGAACAGTCGTGAAGACTTGGTATTTGCTGACATACCCGGACGTGCGCGTATAAGGGCGAACTATCCCGAAATTGAGGATAGCAACGATGATAGTTCGAAAGTCCAGCGCACACGTCCCACTACAAGTCCATCCTCCAAAGCACGCTCCGATCGAAAAGCGGGCATATCGAATAGATGAGTTTTGTTCCGCATATGGTCTGGGGCGGACCAAGGTCTACGAACTCATAAAGAGCGGTAAGCTTCGTACTGTGTTGGTCGATGGCCGCCGACTTGTGCCTAGGGACGCCGGCGACGCTCTCCTTGCTGGTACGGATGCGTCATGAGACGCCCGCCAAGCAGCGGGCCAACCACAAATGTAAAGTTGGGGGCCCGCCTAGAGCATTCTCATAGTGTGGCCGACGTTGGCCACGCAAGCGATCGACTGCAAACGCCAGTGAAGTCGCCCGCGCTCGCCGCCGAGCAACAGCCGCTTCGTCCAGATGGCAAACTCGAACTGGGCTGTGACTGGTGCGGCAAGTCGTTCATCCCGCGCCATCGCAGCGGCGGCAGTAAGCAAAAGTTCTGCTCTCGCGAGTGTCAGCGAACCTCCAACAGGGAGCGCCAGCGTACGCACCGTAGAGCAGCGTACGTTGCGCCACGAACCACACCCACCATCTCTCACAGCCCGACGCGAACGAAACGCCCCCGTGCGAGCCCGCGGTCGCAGCGCTGCACCCCTGGCAAACCGGGGTCCTCGACATCACCAACTGCCAGCGGACTGAGTTCGTCGTCGGCCTGAACGAAGACGAAACCGCTGGCACGCGCATCGAAACTTGGCCAGCCGAAGTGCGGGCGCTCATGGACCGGCATGTGAGCCGCTGGGTCGAGGAGAACAACGAGACGCGCACTGTGCGTGCAATGACCGTGGCCGCGCCAAAATATCACGGAATTCAGTCTTGCGTCCTGATCCTGCATTGCAGCCCGAAGGGGTAACGCCTTGCTTTTGGATGTCTACCAGGACGGCTGCCCGGCCCAGTCGGGCGACGACGTCCCGACATCACCGTCGAAGCGGAAATCACGTAAGCCAACCCAACATATCAGCAAACGCCAAGCAACAAACATCATCTCCGCTTTGAGGTTCGCGGAAGCCATCGGACTTCCGCTGAACGTCTCGGTTGACATCTCCTGGATATTCTTCTCCGGGAACACGGATGATCGCACCCGGTTCGCGCGGTGCCAGCAACGATTATCGAAATGGGCACTCAGACGTGGCCTTCCCTTAGCGATGATCTGGACGCGAGAGGTCGGTCAGAACGGTGGCATCCACACACACGTCCTCCTCCACGTCCCTCCCCTGCTCACCCAGGATGCCACATTTGAACGGGCCCTCGAACGCTCACTTGAACCAGAGGGCGGCCCCACCCACGACAAGGCAATCATGATTCAGGCGGCATATAATCCACTGGGAAAGCTGCGCTACAATCTGAAAGGCGTCGATCCAAAGCACGCCGACGAGTACGGCGTCCGGCCAGCGTATCAGGGTGAGCTTTCGGGAAAGCGAGCAGGCGTCACCCAGAACCTCTCCACAAAAGCTCGCTACTACTAGAAAAGACGAGAACCCGTCCTCCGTAGCGTCTACAGGAAGCGTATCGGCCCCCGCAATAAGCGGAAGTTCGGAAATTCTGCGTTCTCCGGCGTCCAAGTTTTGCTTAGGCAACGCTAACGGCGTGGCACGGGGCCGCAAGCTGATTGGCGAACTCGAAGCCGCCGCGGAAGGACCAGAACGGCAAGCCCGTTTTGCAGGTACCACCTGCCGAGGTGATTGCCCAAGCTATCAAGATTTATCAGAACGATAGACACGGCCGCTGGCGCGTTGGAAACTATTTGCCTAGTGGACGGCGCCGCCAGCAATCCTTCAACACAAGCCACGCCGATGTGTTGCGCCTTTTGCGCTCGCTTTGGCCCGATTATATTACCGATCAGACACGCATTGCCGACCGCTGCTTTGCCGGCGACATCAATCGCGTGACGCCACGCTGGCAAAGCCGTCTCGAAGCAGCGCTCGATCGCGAAGCACAAGCGCGCCGGGAATTCGATGCGCGGCGCGAGAAATGGGAGCAACGACAGACAGAACTAGAGAGACTGCGCCGGGAACGTATGCCGCCCGAGCAGCGGCGCGAGCTGGAACGCAAAGAGCACGACGAACGCATGCGCGTGCTGTACGCCGAATACGATGAACGCGATAAGTGTTATGCAAGAAAAACGCTACTGGACGTCAGATCCGCTATAAGTAGAGGCAGATCAGAGAGCCAGTATCGCCATCTCCTTGAAGGCATCGCTGCTGCTGGGCCGGACGGTGCGACGGCTCTCGACATCGCATATATCGCCGTTGGCCGTCACGTTCGTGGCTTACGTTTGAACCCGCCTGACGAGGTCGAGAGATGGGGGAATGACATAGCTCAGGCCTTGGCGGCGCGCGGCCTTGTGTGTGCCATAGCGCCAGATCACTTCATCCGGCCGCAGCACAAAGGCGTGACGTGATGGCTCGGGCAAGTAAGGTGTGAATGACCGAACGTATGCGCGCCGGCCTGTAGTCGCGAGATCACCGAGATCACAAGGGAGGACAAATGGCACTGCTTTTAGGAAGCCGACGATGTCAAGCTTCCCATTTGTGACACTACTTGGCACTGTTTCGTCCGAAATCCCGTGCCATCACCCCCAGCCTCATTGAACACCGCCCGCCGACGATCCTCCGCGAGGCCGAGGTGTCGATGGTTGACATCATCGAGCGGCGCGGCAAGGAGGCGTTTCTCGATAGCTTGTTCGTAATGGAAGAAGGGATGCGGCATTATTTTTCGAAGGCGATGCAGGCAAAGCAGAACAACATGAAGGCTGAGATTGTGGATAGTTACATGCAAAAGGCGATCGCGGTTGCCGAGAAGGTGGCGCCCTATCGGCACGCCAGGCTATCGGCAATGAAGCTCGCCGGCGATCCGAACAATCCGGCCCGGTTCGACGACAACGCCACAGCCGACGAATTGCGGGCAGAGCTTATGAAGCGGCTGCAGATTCTGACATCGGCCGGGCTTATTGACTTGCAGGCGCTGCCGGTGCCGGCTGGCGGAATAGCGAATCAGCCGCCTTCGGCGTCGATCAATCGGGGTGCCAACGGGGAGTAGAATCCTCATCGCGAACTGTGTCAATCAGTGCCGTGCGCGCAAATGCGTTTGTGTCAAACAGTGCCAGTGCCGATCAGTGCCAAAGCCGAGGTATGAAGCCGTCCCCCCACTGTTTCACTGACACCTCTCACGCCGCCGGTTCGTGACACACTTGGCACTATTTCACAGCGCCGCAGCTTGTCGCTCGATACGTCGGCGCCCTAGCGGATCACCGGCACAACGCACGCCAACGGGGCGGAGTGCTGGCACTTCTCGCAATTGAGCCACACCCACGGCGATGATCGCTGCAGGTCGCCCAGCGCGGTGCGCGCGGGGAGTGTCATGCCGCTATCGTCCGCCCGCCGGCCGCGCCGGCACACCCGTGCTGCTCTCTATGGCAGCGTGAGGATGGACCGTTGCCCCTTTAATGCTCGCAGCCAAAGGGTGGCCCCACGAATAGGCGTAAAACAGAGTGTCCCCCTTTTCGGTCCGGACGTAGACAGTATGCTCAGAAAATTCGTCTCGCGATTTTACGCCAACGTCCAAAGCGATGAGCTCCGCGAACTGATGAGCTTTTTGTGCCGTCGTGAAAGTTGATCCGTCGTAGTCATAGGTCGTTCGGCCCTGACTAACGACGTCAAAAAAATATCGCCGCATTTGCTCGATCTCTCGTCAGCAGAAACGACAAAAGATTAGGCAAAACAGCTTTAGATTGGATTTAAGAGATGTCTAAAATCACCATTGGCGACTTGCGAGCCACCGACCGGTGGGCTCGATCACCACGAATAACGCAGCGTGCCGGTCCCGGCATAAGTTTGTGAGCCGGGCGCGAACTCGCCTTCGAACTTGGCGAGCAAGGTCCATCGCGGCGTGAGGAAAAGCTGCACGCCGAGCGCCTGTCCGTTCTTGTCGCCGCCGATCGGAGTCTACGCCTGGGAACTGGACCTGGAACGCTTCATCATCGGCCGACATTTTCAGAAGTCTAGGAGACCGCGGACGCCACGACACGCCGGGCCTTGGACTCGTAAAGGTCAAACGAACGCGGGCACACCCGTTCAAGACGGAAGTTTATTTGACCGCTAAAGGCCGTGCCGTCGCTGCGCAAGTGCTTCAAAACTTTTCGACGCCTCACTTGGGAGTAGGACGTTCTTCGAAGTACCTATAGCCGCGACGGCCGGGTTTATTGGCCGTTGCCCTTCCATTCATCGAGAAGGCGCTGTTGAGCCCGGAGGGCAGAAGCATCAGCCTCCGCTCTGGTGCCAAAGTAATAGCCAATCGCAAAAGGATCTTCGTCACCCTCTTTGAAAATCTCGTACTTCCACCCCACGACCCAAGCATAGCCGGCTGGTTGCGTAACGCATTTGAGCTTCAAGTCGGCCATGGGGGCACCGCAATTCGACCACTGACAGCCAAGTCGCCATATTTTGGGCATGGCAAAGCGTAGTAAGCGTACCCGTCAGTCGGTCGAGTGGGAAGTGATCCGCCTCACGGCGTCACCCGCCAGATTTGTCGGAACTGTGAGCGCACCAGACGAAGAAACCGCGCGCGAGATCGCAGTCGAGCAATTTCAGATAAGGCCGCAGCAGCAGCCGTCCCTCCTGATCCGAAGGACTTGACAACGTGCCGTGCCCTGCCTGCGGCGACACCGGATGGGTCTGCGAAGCGCACGCCCACCGGCCGTGGGGCGATCACCCAGATGCGTGTGCTTGCGGCGAGCCCGGAATGCCGTGCGAGCTCTGCAATTAGCCCAAGGACGGTGAGTGACCACGAATGCCGCGAGGTTTCACGCCGACGTTTGATCGCGACAAAGGCCCGATCCAATAGAGTTGTCTCAGTAGGCAAGCTCGATCATCGCGTCGAGCCGGTCGCTCCGCGCAAGCACGCATGCACGGTCGCAGAGCAAAACCACGCGGCCCGGATTAACCGCGACAAAGTGCCAATAAAGTTCATTCGCCTGAGTTAAGTTATCGTCGCTGGTGATCACGTCCTCAACTCCGGCTGCAAAGCCGCCGGTGCGGCATAACTCGATCGAGTATCTACCCGCCAACTGCATTGATGCCTCCATCGCCATCGTATCCGGTGGCACTTTGACGACCCCGCCTCGACATCGCCGTGACGCCTGTCACAAATTTTCAAGGGATAGACTTCGTAGCGACGGAGCAGGCGCGATGGCCCAAAAGCTCTAGAACCCCGAGGCGCTCTCACGCTCGGGGTTCCTGAGCTCAGCTCAAGTTAGGTTGCTGAGACGAGCGGGGGTCATCGGGGGGATGGGGACCGCAAGCCAACGCAAGAACCGAAAGGCGGGTGTCGGGGGGATGGGGTAGCCGTTCGGTTGACCTAACAACGCAACGTTACGATCCGTGCGGCGTCACATTCCACTGTACGTCAGTATATGTGTGCAGCCCTATCGCATGTGTGTGTGGAGCCCTATTGCGGCCAAGATCGCGATGTGCCCGACACAAAGCCGGCGGTGGCCAAGAAAACCAAAGCCCCGCGTAAGCGGGGCTTTAACAGGGGCCTGCTGAGGGGCTGGGGGCTGGGGGCTGGGGGCTGGGGGCTGGGGGCTGAGGGAGGCCCACTGTCACCGGAATAACGTCGGCGCGACGACCCCGTTCCCATCGAAAATCGAAGCAGCGAGAGTGCGGGGCGTTCCCGCCATCCCTCGGCGCTCGCCCCGCACTCCGCTTTCCCCGGTCCCCACCGGCAAATTCTCATTATCGGCAAGCAAGATGGCGGAAAGGGGAACTACAGGACTAATACACATGAAGGCGAGGTTGCGGGGCTTATTGGCCCTGGTGGCGGCGCTGGCGGCCGCGGAGGCCGTGGTGGCGGCGGCTTGGGCTTGGGAGGTCTAGTCATGGCGGTGTGTCCGTAGTGAGGCTGCAGCGATCGGCCCCAGACGATACCGCGGCACTGAGCCCGCCGCCTTGCCAGATGGTCCCTTTTGACCAGACCTCATGCGGAGTCACGCGGAAACTACTGATCGCGAATCGGAGAACAGATGCCAACGCCACCGGACTACAAGGTCAAATCGTACTCGCACTTTGCCGCGCACTGCTCGGTGACAGCGAAGGCTCAGGACAAATTCACTCGCCATCAGAATGTCGAGCGGTATCGCCGCCTACTCAAGACCGCGACCGATGAAGAGCGGCGGAACTATCTTGATCGTTTGATCGTCGAAGAACAGCAGAAGCAAAAGAATGCAGGAGACTCAGAGTACCGATATTAAGGACGACCCGGCAAATTCGGTGTCGGCTGGATGGTCCTTATGGCAGACTAAGTCCCGGCATCAGCAATCGTGGGGGCGTATATGACGAGTGCCGGTGGTGTGGACTTCGCCATTTTCCGGATCCTCGACGCCCCTCGCAAGCGCGTCTGGCCAGCGCTGACCCACCCGGAGCGCTTGAAGGAATGGTTGACGCCGGCGACCTTCACCATGATCGCGATGAACATGGATTTTCGCCCCGGCGGCTTCTTCCACATCGGCATGCAGTCCGGCGAGGGCTATAAAATGTGGGCCAAATACGTCTATCTGGAGATCGTCCCGCCGGAGCGGATCGTGTTCATCAACTCGTTTTCCAACCAGGCCGGCGAGATCACCCGGGACCCGATCGTGCCGACTTGGCCGCGGGAAACGCGGGTCATGGTCAAGCTCGAAGACGAGCCCGGCGGCAAGACCAGGCTCAACGTCCGCTGGACGCCGCACAACGCCACCGAAGTGGAGCAAAAAGCGTTCGACGTCTCCCATGTCGGCATGCAGGCGACCTGGGGCGGCACGTTCGATCAGCTTACAGCTTATCTGGCACGGACGGCCTAGCACGTACTCAGCGCCGGATAGCGACGACGTTGCGTTCCGGCGGATTGATCTGCGAGTGCAATCCGGCCAGTGAGATCGATGAGGGCCGGCGTGAGGGGGCCCGTTGCGACGCACGACACCCTCTCCCGTAGGGTGGACAGTGTCCTTCGCCGCTCAATCCTTGAGCGGTGCGCCGTCCAGCCCTTCCGCCCGTTCGACCGTGACGAGAACGGCGAAGCCCTTCTTCTCGGGGTCGCGGTCCTTCTCCGGTTGGACGAGGCGCTTCCACACCTCTTCGTAGACCGGTCCCGCCTCATGGATCGCCGCCGTGCCGTAGAACCGGGCGATGCCGCCTTTCGGTAGGACGCCGTCAGTGCGCAGCTGCGGCTTACGGAAGAACACCGTGACCTTGCTGCCGTCGCGTAGGTTCTCGGTCGTCGACCCGCGCCCGCGCTCCCATAGCGCCAGATGTTCGTCATCATAGACCATCGTGCTGCCACGCGGGCTCACCTGGACGTACCCGTTCGGGAGCGCCGTCGCCACCAGGCATACATGCTCGGGGAAGGCCGTATTGATGTGGGGCTGCAGCACTTTCGGGATCCGGGCCACGTCGCGCCACTCCTTTGACTAACTAGTTGACCCACAGTTTATGACTACACGCGCTAATAGGCATCGCCCGTCGCCCAAGCCTAAGTCAGTGCGCAGACGGCCGCGCGGCTGCAAACTGAAGACGTGTTTACAGCGCTCGTCCTGTTGCCGATAGTCTTCATCGCCTTCGCGACGGGCTTCGAGCCGGCTAATGGATCAGTAGACAAATTTCTCGCGCACCACCTTTCCGTTCGACCACTCCTGAATGGCTACCTCGCTCATCTTGAGCGTACCCCACTCGGCATGATCGGCATCGATGCGGTAAACAATGAACGCCTTGTTGCCGGAAATCACGTAACCGTCGCAAACGTAGGTCCGCACCGCCTTGATCTTAGAAAGAAAGTCCTCCTCGAAAGTGCGACAAGCTGCCTTACCAACTCGGGGCGGTTGTTCATTTTCCTGCATGGTCACATCGGCGGCGTAATAGCGGTCGAAAGCTTCCAGCGCTTTTCCATCCACCACCTTAGCAATCAAGTCCTCAACTGCCGCCTTGGGGGCCTCCGCACTCATCCGAACCTCCTGTTGTGATCGACTGCGTAGTATCATGGTGATGCTTATCCCGACGGACAAGTAAGGCACCTTTTTGTACCTGCCCCGATATCTTTCTGATGGTAGCGTTTGGTCGAGAACGCGAATGGCAAGGAATTCTTGAGATGACTAGACCACTCTCAAATGCCCATCCCCTACACCCGCGTCTTTGGGAACATTTTATGGATCGACGAATTGCAGCAGCCGTCTGCGTGGCGGCCCTAGGCTTGGGCATCTCGTCGGCGCACGCCGGCCCCTGCAGTAACAAAATCGCACAATTCGAACTCGCGGTGCGGCAATCTGCAGCCAACCCAAACGCCGGCCCATTTGGGCCGCAATCGATCGAAGCGCAGATCGATCGCCAACCAACGCCGAGCTCAGTCAAACGGGCCCAGCAACGGGCACAGGCGAATTTTGCGGCGGCCTTGGCGCGCGCCAAGCGGCTTGATGCACGAGGCAATGGCGCGGGGTGCACACGGGCACTCGCCGTCGCCAAGGACATGTACAATCTGCAATGAACGACTAGCGTGGCGAGTGGTTCGGGCGATCAGTGTCGGCAGCGAAGGGGGCGGCCTGCGAAGCGGCCCTCCTGGCGTCTCGACCCGAACTAACCCGCTTCAGTTTGCGGGATAGGGCGTCGCACTCGGCATTGCTGGAGCGGGTTCTAAATCGAGCAGGGTGCCTTTGGACAACCGAGACGAAAGAGACGCGGAGTCGATCCTTTTGACGATCGAATCCGAATTTCGGCGGACGCTCGAAGCCGAGCAAACCTTCATGGCATGGCGACGCGACACCCCGAACGCGCCCTTCGCCGAGCGGCTTGAACGGTACGCGGCTTGGGCCGAGGCCAGCCAACCTTTTGCCGCCAGCTATCGTCGGATCAGCACAGCATTCCCCGGCTACATGGATCGCCTGCAAGAACTGCTACTGCCTGTGCTGCGAGAAATCATTGTGCCCTACTGACCTGATGCCCGAACGCCGCTTCCCGCCGCCGTGTCGGTCGATCCGTTATTGGCTCATATACTGACCGAGGACCTGGAAGTTCATGGCCGGGGCACGTTCCGTGTTGGCGGCGCTGGGCGCTGCAGGCCACTTCGCTGGATTCAACGCAGTTGGCATTTGAAGCGGCGCATCGGCGCTTGACGTTGTGGCCTCCGAGCTCTGCTCCTCGTTCGGCCGTGGTTCAATGGCCGGCACCAGCGGCGCTGAATCAAAGCTTTGCACGCGTGCCGTTTTTGCTGCTTCTATGCAGCTAGCACCGATAGCATCCATCCTAGTGGTGAACGTGTCTAAGGCTCTGACGAGAAGTTCGCGCTGATCCGTCGCTTCTTTGGCCTGCTTACGCAACGTGTTATTCTCAAGAAGCACGCGTGCGCGCTCGCGCTCAAAGTCGTTGCGTTCTGTTTCTAGTCGCTCATAGTCGGCAAGAAGACGTCTAAGCGCAGCAACGGTACTAACGGCAGATTCTAGTGCTTTCTGTCTGTCGTTTTGCTGTGATTGCTCGACGCTAAGAACCTGTGCCTTTGCCGTGTCGGAGGAATCCATTTTGGCCCTTTCCGCAGCCAGCAGTTCGGATTCCGTTATGCGCTAGGTTGCTTTACAATGGACTAACGATTTGGCGCTGCCCGGCGGCTACCACAACGAGCGGTGGTTTCATAATGAAGGATCGGAACGGCCGTGCACTGCCTATGTCTGTAAGCGCGTTGCAATAGCTACTTTCTGCTTTTGAGAAGGGTCTCGGTGCTCCTCAAAGCGCCGCAGATTCGCCTCGAACAGGCGAAGTGTTCTTTCGGCCTCCCATGTATCCACCCCCGCTGCCCTCAAACGGACTATGAGGCCTTTCTGTTGTCGTACGATGCGCCGCCCCTCGGCGACGAGTTCCTCGGCGCGGCGAAGATCGTTTTCGGAATCCATTTATCGAAATGACGCCCAGCAGCAAAAAAAGATGCAGGCCCGACAACGTCCCCGGCAAGGTTGGATTCGCGCCGGGGCATTGTGAGCTAGCGAAGCCGGCGCTACTGATCGTTCGATTCGAGAAGGTCGACTCTGGGCTCAGGTCCGGCGCATGTACCCTGGGCATCGCCGGATCTTCCAGGCTAGCCGTCTCGGCTTTGCGCCATTTGCCCAGGCTTTCGGCGATGACCTTGACCGAGGCTGATGCGGTCTGCGCGAGATGGGCGTAGCGGGCGGTCATCTGGCGCAGCCGCTCGCCTTCGTAATGCAAATAGTCGCGCGCCGTCTGCAGCTCCTCCATGAGCTTGCCGATATCCGCGATAGACGTCGCTCCGGCAATCAAGGCGTCTTCGGTGGGTTCCGCTATGAGCTCCGCCGCGACTGCCAACTTGTTGCGGCGCACGAGCGCGCGAATACCTCCCTCGAGCATTTCCGTTGCTGGGTCGGGGGCTGGCGACTTTGCATCCGCAACGCCCATCGTTTCCTCCCGTGCGCAGTTCGCGAGACGACGCTATCTTGGAGTACGGCGGTAAACGCGGTCTTAACCGTCTTTTCGCTGACCATCGCTTCGTGCGTCGGGCCAGCCGCACCGATCACTGGATCAAGGTCAAGAACCCAGCGGCGCCCGCAGTGAAGCGAGAAGCGGAAAAAGATTGGGCGCGGCGATGAGCGACGATGATAAAATCTACGTCGATGCCGAGCAGCCTGCGACGCTGAACAATGGTACTGGCAAGCTAACGGATTACCGCACGTTGCGAGAGGCGGTGATGGCATGGCATCTGCTGCCGCCTGAGCAAACGGAGCGGGCGACGATCAAGGTGATTGGTGGACCAGTCTATACCGCAGCCGAGATTTTGCGTCTCCACTTCGGGCCAAGGCCCGGCGTGAGCAAAATGGCGTGGTTCGTTCACTACTGGGATGAGATCGATAACCGTAACATCCGCTCCAGCGAGATCAGCGCGAGAGAGGATGCGATGCGGAAAGCGTGTAGCCTGATGCGCGAGGGGTATGTCGTCTCTCACGTCGCTGGCCCGAACGGTGAACGCGTCGATATAGTAGATATCCGCGCGTGGTGCTCTGCGCACGCAAGCAACTAGTCCCATGCCATCCGCCGGCCGCTTCCCGCCGCCCTGAACCGGTATTCTACATCCGTGGCATGGAATTACCTTTAGACGACGCCTTAAGCCAGCGCTAACGGCCGCGCATTACTGTGACAGACGGAACAGTTGCACAACCTCCTGCCGTACGACTGGACCTGGCCCCGGCGTTGGGCAGCGCCGGGGCTCCTCCTTGCCGTCGCAGTGGTCGCCGACGTACGATTTTTGCGGAGGCGTGCAGCCCCCCTCTATGAAAAAGATTGAGTGTTTTCTGATCCTCGCAATGACAGTTATGGCGCTCCTCGCCGTGGCGCCTTCCGGCGCGCGGAACACCGGGTAACACCTACTGCAGCAACTGCAGTGGCTCTCAGACCACTGGGACAGACAAATGATCAAATGCTATCCGCTCGCATCGAGGCATTTCCACACCGGCGGATTCGCCAGTCGTTTGTCTTGGAACTCAAACAAGTTTGTGGAACGTTGCCCAGAGTGGCCAGGATGCGCCTGAGACTCCCTGCAACCTGGTACACGGGCCCCGGCGGATAGCCTGGCAGCAACACGCAGGGGCTGTCTTAAATCTTCTTGACGGCCAAGCGTTCCGCCTCTCACAAACTATCCCCCAATTGAGGGGGAAAATTACGAACGGGCTCTTTGCGTATCGCTGAAGGGGTTGAATGCCTGAAGTGAGGCGCTTCCCGCCGCCGTGGGATATCGAGGAGGCAAACGCCTCCTGCTTCATCGTCAAGGACAACAACGGCCAGGCGATCGCCTACGTATATTTCGAGAGTGACCCCGGCCGGCGGAGCTGCCAATTTGCTCACCCGCGACGAAGCTCGGCGCATCGCCGCCAACATCGCCGAGCTGCCGGAGGTGCTGCGCGACAAACGCTAATAACGCACGGGCGAGGCTCGCAGGCGGCAAAAGCGAGGCGCGTTATGTTGCGTAAGCGCCCGGACTGGTCACGGCGGCTACCGCGAGACGATCTGCCTTTTTGATGCAGCGACGATTTGCTGCCCTGCGGTATTTCACGCCACATGACCACTGACACTGCTTACCGAGAGCTGGCGGCTTTCGGGGGCTGACTCAGCTCGGACGGCCTTTAAGCTCGCAACTCTCAGGGCGGTGGCGTAATGGAGGACGCCGTCACATGGACAGCGGGCCAATACAACGCGAGCGCGCCGAGCTCGACGCGGCATACCAGCGACGCGCGCGGCTAATCGCTAAAATGCAGAAACAGGCGATCGCAGCCGCCAACGCCGATAGGCCAGCCCCCCAAACTGTAAAGAAGTTAGAGCATCCTAGATGGCGCGAGGCCGATGGGATAATAGCCGTGGGTGTTCTCAAAATAATTGCGGCGACCGCACTTATCGCGCTACTCGGCTGCATTTTGGTCCGCCTGCCGTGATAGTCGCCACAGTGCGCGGGGTGTCATGTCCGGGATCGTCGGCCCGCCGGCGCCGGCAAGTGCAGCCGCTAGGGCCCGTAAGGCCGCGGCCGGCAGGTAGCCGGACGGAACTCAACTCGCGGCGTCTCCGACCTTACCTAAGGGCCGGTAAATCAGTGCTTTTGTGTAAGATCTGTGCCGTGTCCCGTCCCGACTGGTCGCGCCCGTTGCCGCGACCTTTGACCATCCCCAGCGTCATGAAGCTATCGACCCTCGCCGACGTGCGGGATCTGGTCGACAAGCACCTGCCCGAGCAGTACCGCCGCAAAGCCACCTGGCGGCATGTCTCGACCGAGATTGCAAAAGCAGCCGAAGGCGAAAAGGATCTGCTGGAAATCTGCGTGTCGCTTCGCCTTGTGCTGGCGCTCGAAGGCGTCGAATGCCTGATGAAGTGAAGACACGCTGCTTCCCGCCCTGATGCGAGGAGCCGTCCTCCTTGCTAATATGTCGGTCATGCTCGAGGAAAAGGAAATCGCTCTCGCTAGGGCCGAGCAGCATGTCATCGAAGCGCGCGGGCGTTGTTCTGACCAACTGGAAAAGATTGCTCGGTGAAAGGCTCAGGGAAAAGATCCGTTGGAAGCTGAGCAAGACCTCGGACTATTTGAAGCATACCTATTTGTAATCGAGTGGCGCGCGATGCGGCCTGAATGGAATTATATTTGCGGGCGTTGCGGTGCGAAGCTTCGCCAGCGAATGAGCGTGGCAATCGCCAAGGGTCGAGAGCAGGCGTTTTGTCCACATCGCTTCGGCGCTCTACCGCCGCGAGACGGCCAGCATACGGTAGGGTATGAGCTGATCGAACCGCCCCCAAAGCCGCCCGCGTAGAAAAAAACTGGTCTGTGGCCCCCCACCGCGGGAATTAGTCTACAGTTGGGCTCGATGACAATGTGGGAGATTACGATCACTTGCCGCGATGGGTCGCGGCTTCACTTTTCGGAGCGGAGAGACCCCTCGCCGCTCAAGGGCGACGTCTTCGAGACAGCGGAGACCGGGCAGATAATCAAAGCCAGGATTGACGCCTATCGCGAAGAGAAGCCGAGCGGCTGGCGCCCTCCCTGTTTCCAGGTCACGGCGACGGAAATTTAAGGTCGGCCGGGGTGACAACCAGGCCGCTTCTTTGCGTCCCGGACGCGACAAAAACAGAGGAACAGCGATTGACCGACAAAATCTATGTCGATGCCACACAGCCTGCGACGCTGGACGATGGAGCCGGTGTTCAGACTGATTGTCCTACCCTGGGCGAGGCAGTGACGGCATGGCAACGGTTGCGGCCTGAGCAGAAGATACGAGCGACCATTAAGGTGATCCGCGGACCGGTGTATACGGCGCACGAGATCGACCGACTCTATCAGGGCCCGAAGCCGGAATGACGGCCCGCCGTTTCTCGCCGCTTCCGCCCCTCAAGTGAAATCCAACCAAGGAAATCCCGCGATGAAAGCCGCACTTATCCTAGGAACAATGGCGTTCGTCCTCTTTATGGAAGTGACTATAACAGCCACGCCAGCTATCGCTATGGGAAGGTGTTATGGCGAGTGCGCTGGATGGTGTGCGAAGCATTCAAAGGACCGGGCAGCGTGCCAACCGAAGTGCGAAGCAAAGCATTGCACTTGATACGGAGCCGCTACGCCTGATTTCTCCGTACAGCGCGCACACTGCCGTAGCTTGTCGCTCGATGCGTTGGCGGAGGCAGCTTTATTGCTCCGATTTGAATCATATCGGTTGGAAGCGGGTACGCCTGTATTAGATCATTTTGACTAAAGGCTGACGCTCCGACGATTTCTAGAGGAGGCGGCCATGACCCAGAACGTTCTGATAATCGGCGCCGGTCCGGTGGGACTGACCCTCGCAATCGAGCTTGCGCGCTACGCGGTGCCGGTTCGCATTGTCGAGAAGGCGTCGCATCGCACCGACAAGTCAAAGGCCCTTGTACTCTGGAGCCGCACGCTCGAACTTCTGGACCATCAACCGGGCGGATCGGAACCGTTCCTCGAAGTGGGATTCAAGGCCGATGCGGTGAACTTCTTTGCTGGTGAGAAACGGATCGGGCGTGTCAGCATGGACTCCGTCGAGACTCCCTACCCCTATGCCCTGATGATCCCGCAGTCGGAAACCGAGCGACTACTCGAGGAACGCCTTAACGCGCTGGGCGTCAGGGTGGAACGCGAGGTCGAGGCGGTGAGCGTCAGCCTTCGCTCCGACGGCGCTGACGCCGTCCTCCGCCATCCTGATGATCGCGAAGAAAGGGCCTCGGCCGATTGGCTCGCAGGCTGCGACGGCGCACACAGTCTCGTGCGGCATACGGTCGGTGCGACCTTCGCCGGTGAGACGATGGACAGCGACTGGATGCTGGCCGACGTGCATATGCGCGGCTACCCCGCCCCCAACACCGAAGCGTCGGTCTATTGGCACAAGGACGGCGTCTTTGTCATGTTCCCGATTTCGCCAGGGCGCTACCGGCTGCTTGCAAACCTGCCGCCCTCCGGGGAGGCCCACCCACCCACGCCAACGCTAGAGCAGGTCCAAGCGATGACCGACCGGCGCGGACCGCCGGGCATGACTGCCTTCGATCCGATTTGGCTCGCCGGCTTCCGCATTAATGGCCGCAAGGTTTCCAGCTATCGCTGGGGTCGCGCTTTCCTCTGCGGCGATGCCGCCCATGTGCATAGCCCGGCGGGAGGCCAAGGGATGAATACCGGCATGCAGGACGCTTTCAACTTGGCTTGGAAGCTGGCAGCCGTCGCGCACGGGCTATCCCGCGAAGTATTACTTGAGAGCTACAGCGTCGAACGCAGCGAAGTGGGTGAACATGTACTCGCGGACGCGCAGCGCTTGACAATCGTGGGAACGATGAGAAACCCAGTTGCTCAGACGATACGCAATGCTGTCGGCCATTTGATGCTGGGACTCGCGCCTGTCCAGCACACCTTCGCCAACACGATGACGCAAGTCTCCGTAGGATATCCCAAGAGTCCTCTGAATGGCTCGGTGTTCAGTGGAGGACCGAAGCCCGGCGCGCGGGTTGTTCCAGTCGCCGGACAGACACCGCTGGGTTCGGGCACATCACCCCGGTTCGCTCTTTTTGCCAAGCCCACGGCGGCGACGGCCGGATTGACCGACCAATTCTCCACCGTGCTCGATGCCGAGCTTCGTTCGCCCTTTCATGAGGACGGGGTGTGGCTAGTCCGACCTGATGGCTACGTTGCCTGTGCTGCAGCGGCCGGCAATGAGGGAGTAATCGCGCGCTATTTCGCCGAGCATCTCTAATGAAGCGCCGATGACGTTCCCCCTGCTGGAGGGACAGCAGTGAGTCGAGCCGCTAGGGGTGGTGTCGGTTTGCGGCGCCGCGGGATATACTTTGGCCAGCCGGACGCGGGGGCTCGGCGAAATGTTAGTTCGGCAGATTGTCATCGTATTATTGGCGCTAGCGTGCGCACACCAGGCGCACGCTCATGGAATTGCGGGCAATCGCTTTTTCGTTGGCACCCTTACGATTGACGATCCCGCCGTCGCCGATGAGGCCATCTTGCCTGGCTATGCCAGTCTGGGTCATCCCTCTGAGGCGGGCAACGTCCTCGACAACCGGATCAATTGGTCGTTCGTCCGGCTTCTGACCCCAACCCTCCAAGCTTCCATTGACAGCGGCTGGATCCATCGAAGCTGGCCTACCGTCAAAGCATCGGGATTCGACACCACCGACCTTGGCCTTAAGGCCGAAGTATACCGAAACAACGAACATGAAACTCTCGTATCGGCAGGTATAGCTTGGGGAATTGGACACTCAGGCGCCGTAGAAGTTGGCGCTGACGCTCCCAACTCAATTCAGCCCGGCTTTTTCTTCGGCAAGGGATTCGGTGATCTGCCGGATTGGCTCTCCTGGGCGCGTCCTTTCGCCATCACCGGGGCGATCGTCGATGAACAACCGATTGGGACAGGAGGCAGCGTTCTTGCTCCCAGCATGACGACCGGCAAACTTACGACGATTCCGAATCCTTTGGTCGACACGTTGCATTGGGGCTTTTCGCTGCAATACAGCACGTACTATTTGACCAGTCGTTTCACTGGCGGCCCGCCGAAAGAGGAACCGCTGAATCAACTTTTGCCGTTGGTTGAATTCAGTTTCGATAGTCCATTAGGCCAGAGCACGGCCGCGACCATAAATCCGGGTTTCGCCTATGTCGCCGTGACGTGGCAAATCGCGGCTGAAGCCATCGTTCCGCTCAATCGGGAGGGCGGCAACGGGATGGGCTTCCGGGCACAACTCCTATTCTTCATCGACGATTTGCTACCGTCATTGTTCGGAAAGCCGTTGCTGACCGACAAGCCGGAGCGAAGTCTGATTGCGTGGCATTAGGCCATCAACTGAGGCGCCCTTAGTTACCTAGTAATCGGCCGGACCTCGACATCGGTGTGTAGCCGCATCGCGGTAGCGGCCATGACCGCAACCGGACAACAACTCGTTGGCGGGCGGTAGCTGTGGCGTCGGAACGCCGGCACGGGCAACTGGCGGCATTTGGGATGGGAATAAGTGCAGCGGTCCGCCCTTTGCCAAAGCTGGACCGGCGGCAGCGATAGCCAGGACACAGACTACGAGCGGAAAAAGGAAGCGTCCCACCGGAGCCTCCAGCTAAGGAGGTCTCCCAACATAGAACGATTCTAACGGGAGGCTACTGTGACAAATATCAAAGGGAGGTTCGGAATAGAGAAGGGCGTAAACGAAAAAGTCCCGAGCGGTTAAGAACCGCCGGGACTAGGTTTTAGGGAGGATAACCGAGTGGGCTATCCCGGAACCACTTTACCCACAGAAGTTCCAAGTTCCAATGACGCGCTCGATTGGCTTCTTTTCGGCGACGGGGACCGCCGCGGCCTCGCCTGCGCTGCGTCTAACCGATCGGCCCGGCCTCAAATCGGGATGATCAAGCAATGGTCACAAAAGCACGGCTCCGGCGCCCGGGAGCGCGGCTCGGATACAAGGCCGGATACGCGTGGGCGAAAGCGGCCGCAGCCTAAACGATCTTGAAGTCGTCATGGACTGGTTCAATCTCGAACTTCCGGCGGACAAGGTCACGCCGGAGAACTTAGCCAAGGAAGCCGCCCTCTATAAAAAAATGCGCGACGAAGTCTTTGAGGAGGGCGAGTTGGCTCAGCTCGAAAAGCAGAGCGAGGGCTATCAAGTAGGGTGGTGGGATGGTGTGGTCGCATTTTGCATGAAGGAATTGCGCAAGCCAGAGTGATCAAGCCATGACCACCGCAGCCCGAAAGCGCCGCCGCAATGAGCGAGGGTGCCAAGTACCGCATCCTCGTTAGCCACGCAGCGGCCCCGGCGGTGGGTTGTTTCCGCCGGAGCCTATGCGCCAAGGAGACCGCAAGGAGGCCTGAAAGGGAGGGCCCCAATGCGGACGGGACCACGACGCACAAAGATTAAAACTGGAGACGGATTGTCGTTCCGCAATCTGACCTGCCGTGCATCAACGTCAAATTCGCATCGTTGGTGGAACTAACAAGCAGCGCGTTCTACTGCTGACCGTTTTTTGACGAAGCGCGGCGCATCGCCGCAAACATCGCCAAGCGGCGGACCTGCTGCGGCCGTCGCCGGTTCTTGGGCACTTCCGCTTCTCATCCAGCTCCGTACATATCGCTGCACCGCACGAACCGACGCAATGGGCCAGGAAGCGACATCAGCCCGCACTATTCGATCACCTCATCGGCTCGTGCGAGCAGCGACGGCGGCAGGGTGAGGCCAAGCGCCTTGGCGGTCTTTAGATTGATCGCCAATTCGTACGCGGTCGGTGCCTGCACGGGCAGGTCGGCCGCCTTCTCGCCTTTGAGGATGCGGTCGACGTAGCCCGCCGCTCGCCGAAATACATCGATCGGATCAGGCCCGTAGGAGATAAGGCCGCCGCTGGTGACGAAGTAGCGGAAAGGGTAGACCGCAGGCAACCGATGCCGAGCCGCAAGCATGACGATTAGTTCGCGATGAACCGCCGCCGACGAACTCCCCGTCACGATCAGGCCGCCATTTGACTCGCGCGCGAATGTAGCGACGTCGCGCTCGATCTCGCCGCCGTCGCGCACGTCGATCGGGCTCAACTCCACACCTAATGACGACGGCGCCATAGCCTGGATCGCGGCGAACTGGCCGATCCCGGCGGCTAGCGCGGGATCGCGAAGGATGGCAATTCGCGTCAGGTTGGGCGCTATCTCTTTGAGCAGTTCCAGCCATTTTCCGCTGAGGCTGTATTCGAACGCGGTAAATCCGGTGGCGTTGCCGCCTGGGCGCGCCAACCTCGCGACATAGCCGGCCCCGACCGGGTCGATGACATTCACGAACACGATCGGCACGGTACGAGTTGTTTGTAGCAACGCTGCCACGCTCGCGCTGCCGGAGGCCAGGATGACGTCGGGCGCGAGCGCGACCAATTCCGCCGCGTATGTGCGAGAGCGATCGGCGTCGGCCGCAGCCCAGCGGTAGTCGATCCGCACGTTGCGGCCGTCGGTCCAGCCCAATTTTTGCAACCCCTGCAGGAAGCCGGCGAAGCGAGCCTGTTCTTCGGGATCGCCCGCGGCCCTGCTCATCAGCACGCCGACGCGACGCACCCGGTCGGCCTGTTGCGCGCGCAGCGCGTGGCCCGGCGAGGGCCGCGACGCCAAAAAGGGTAATGAATTCGCGCCGCCGCATGGGTCCCTCAGAACACGCATTGCCCACCGCCCAAAGCGTATCACTTTACGACCGTGGTACGAGTGAGAAATTGGCACCGTGCCGGCCTTGGACGCCGTAGGCCGAACGTTGCCTTCGGGTCACGAGCGACCGAATTGCGATGTCCGCGTTGCGTCCGTTCATCCCTCAATCTCGGACATTATTCTGCGTCATCGCGAGCGACGCGAAGGGCCATCAGCGGAATAAGCCGGCCCCTTAGCGACGGCCGATGCCTGCGCTGCTTGGCAACTCAGCGCTCATTGGTTTGCCGATATTCAGCGGAAACCCGAACGTCATGCCGGCGCGCAGTTCGCTGACGGGGCGGCCATCGACCGATGCGTAGCGGAACCCAACGTCGAAGGACAGTTTATCATTCAGTTGCCAGATGGCTCCAGCCAACGCGGAAAACGTTTGCGATACGTTGACGATGCTATCCGAGTAGATTTCGAAAACCGGTCGCACCTTCCATTTGTTCGGTCCTTCGACGATGGCGTCAAAGAAGAGCTCGCCATGCTGGTCAGGTGTAAGATTCGCCTCCGTGTTTAGGTGCACGGTTCCCCATTCCCACCGTTGCGACGCAATTCCGGTCCACTCAAACCCGACACCAGAGCCGCCCGCTTCAGGCAACAGTGGGCCAAATTCCGTAGCGACGCTCCATCCCTTCTTGTCTTGAAGAACGCCTGGTTGCAGTACGTATTTCAAAAACGCGCCGTTGGGGACACTGAGGGGACCAGCCCCTTCGGGGGTCGGCTGTGCCGTGCTCTGCAAGACAAGCTCCCATCGTTCGGCGAAGCCATAGTTGAGAACGGCATCCGATAGGCCCTTGGTCGTGCCGGCGGCACGTATGGCGCCGATGGGCTGAAGCTCAATTTCGATCTCGCCAACATCGGCGACTGCCGCATCTGTCCCATCGAACGGACGATAAGCTAAGGCGGCCGCCGCCCATAGGGTCGCGCAGACGCCGGCAAGAACTCCCGCGGCGATGCGTTTTGATCTGAACCTATCAAGCGGCGAACCTGGAGGCTCGCCTCCATATCCAGACATGCCGCGCCCCCTCACTTTCTACTTCAATTTCGCGATTCTCCCTACGGTGATTGCCCCGTCACTGTGCGCGCCACGGCGACCTGTCGCCCCAACTCCTCAATGCGGCCGTTGCCCACTCGGTCGTCTTGTGGGTGTGGCATAGGTTGCAGGCATTCGGAATTTTCAGTGCGTCCGTCTCCGCCGGCCAGACGAAGCGGAAGGTATGGCTGCGGACGTAAACGTCAGCGATTGTTTCGGCGATCTTGGGCATGTGACAAGCAATACATTCGTTGCCCGCACTGGCCGCACTGTGGTGCGTGTGCTGTTCGATGCTGGCGGCATGCGGCCCGTTCTGCGAGTTGGGGCCGTGGCAGGTCAGGCAAAGGGCGTTGCCCTTCTCGCGCACAATTCCCGGATTGTCGGTGCCATGCGCATCGTGACAATTGAAGCAGGTGACGCCGCGCGCATACATCAGGCTTTGGACGAAATCATTACCCTGCATCCGGTTCTTGTGCGCCGTTCCGTCGGCGAAGTGGGTGAAGGTCGTTTCGCCGAGCTTGTGTTCGTCCAGTTGCCAGAAGTCCCGCAAGTTCAGGCCGATATGAAAGCCGACCGGCCAGTCGTAGTATTTTCCTTCGATCGGATTTTTCAGAGGCCGGCCCTGTGAATGACATTGGATGCAGGTATCGTTGGCATGGACATAGTCGAAGCGGGCTGGATTAAGAATGGTCGTGCGCACAGGATGGTCAACGTGCGCGCTGCCAGGACCGTGACACCTTTCGCAGCCGACATTCCATTCGCTGACGGTTTTGCTGGCGATGTCATAATTCACCGAGTGACAGCCGTCGCACAGCGGTCCGGTTGGTCGCTTGAAATTGTCCGGCGGATAAAGCGGTGCCCACCAATCGGCATTGTTGGGTACGAAATACCGTTTCCACTTCCCGTGCGTGACATCCCACTGCGCCGGTTGTGGGAAATAATCATCATCGATCTTTGTAAAGTAGCGCTGTTTCCAGCGGCTGCCGTAAACAAACGCGATGTCGTCCTTTGAAAATGTCAGCAGCGGATCGGGTTTGGAAAGATCGGGGATGATCGCGTCGGGGTGCTGGCGCGGGTCGCGTACCACGTTCGCCATCCGTGATTTTGCCCAGCGTGCATAAATGTCCTCGTGGCACTTTTGGCAGGCTGCCGACCCGACATAGTGCGCAGATGTTGTCGCGTTGCTTTCGCGCTCGGTCCCATGCCCGGCTTCAAGCGGCGCGACCGCCGGCAGATGACGAATAAACGCGACGAGCTGCCAGATTTGCCGGTCCGGCATTGGCCAAGCGGGCATGCCGGTATTTCTGATGCCGTTGCGGATGTGATAGAAAATCTCACCGTCCGACATCGACGCGACATCCATCGAACGCAGCGCCGGCGGGCGGGGATACTCTCCTGAGCCGATTTCGGTTTTGCCGCCGCCGTCGTAGGCGTGGCAGACCTCGCATTTTTGTTTGAATAACTCACTCCCCGCTGCAATTTCCGCCGGGTCGTTGCCCAGCGGGTTGCTACGCGCTTTACTTTCGACCGGAACGCTGCGGTGCAAAAGCCAGGTGGCGACCATGGTCTCGACCGGCCCTGGCTTCGTCCGCGCGCTCGACAGGCCTGGGACCAGCCACCGATAGGCGGTGCCGGCTCCGACGACGATCACGAAGACGCCGACAACAGCGGCGATGACAACGCGTCCTCTCATCGGCCGCTCCGCTGCGCTCGCATTGCGCCCGCGCGCGCAAACAGGGGCTCGATTCGATGAAGTTTAGACGTGAACCCGGCGGGCCATTCCATGCGCATACTCCTCGACCAAGCGAGAGCTGCGCAGACTTGGACGGCTACCGCGTCTGAAGGGGAGTCTGCTACGTCCCCTAAATCGAGGCTAGTTCGGGCCAAGCCGCATAGCAAGGACTGGTGGTCCACTTGCGTTAGAACCAGGTTGGAATTCGGGCCGCCTATGGCATGCGAGCCAGACTGTCGGCATTGATCGATCGGATTGATCTTAAGTTGCATAGCCGTCAGGGCGCAGGCTAAACCCGCGACGTTTTAAATCGCCCGCCGCCTGCGCTGCGCGTCGACGGTTTTGTCCTGTCGGGGCTTTTCCGAGCTCGCCCTAAAGCCTCAGTATGAACGGTCGGCTATGCTAACGTCCTACTCCCAACCCAGGAGGCAATGATGAACAAATTGGTGCTAGGGGCGGCGGTAGTAGCATTCGGCGCGTTGAGCACTCCTGCTGCCTTTGCGCAGGATATGACGGTGACCAGCGCCGAGGTAAGCGAGGGCTTGGCGATCAAGGATGCGCAGGTAGCGAACGTGTTCGGCTGCAAAGGTGGCAATATTTCTCCATCGTTGAGCTGGAGCGGAGCGCCAAGCGACACCAAGAGCTTCGCCATTACGGTCTACGATCCGGATGCGCCCACCGGCAGCGGCTTCTGGCACTGGGTCGTGTTTAACATTCCGGCTTCGACCACGTCGGTCCCGCTGAACGCCGGCGACGTGAAAAAGAAACTGATGCCGAAGGGCGCCATCCAAAGCCGGACCGACTTTGGCACCGACGGCTACGGCGGCCCTTGCCCGCCGCAAGGCGACAAACCGCATCACTATATCTTCACCGTCTATGCGGTCGACGAAGACAAGCTGCAGTTCGCTAAAGATCACAACGTTTCGGCCGCAGTCGTCGGCTTCGAACTGCATTTTCACGCTAAGGCAAAAGGGGTCTTAACGGCTGTCTACGGCCGCTGATCTTCGGCACGATGGTCAAAAGTCCGGGCCTGGAAAAAAGGACCGTGATACGTCCGAGGCTTGCCACCTTACTTTTTGTTACGCTGGCAGCAGCTCTGATCAGCCTTGGGTTGCCTTGGATAGGTGTGGGCCGGATAGGGCGCGCCGCCGCAATCGCCGCGTTTGTTGTTGCTATCGCGACGACCGCACTTGCCGTTGTTGTTCACCGAAGGCGCGGCTTGTGGGCAATTTTAGCGGCGGTTCCGGCGCTTTTTTGGCCCGCAGTTGCGATTTCATTCGTGGCAACTTGCTCGATCTATGGAGATTGTGACTGACGGTTATCGCGTCACCGCGACTTGTTGCCCGCGAGCCACAGCGTCGCGATTTCGTAGATGCAAACGGCTTGGTAGGTTGTCCGCGTTGGCCGCTCGGATAAGTTTCGCGCGCACCTCCAGTAGGTGCCCTCCTACCGTCTTCGCAACTTACCCCCTGCCGCGTGACGACCTGCGGCTGGGGGTTCTTATTTCCGGTCACTCGATGCGATGCGCCTAGAAGCTTTAGAACCCCGAGGCGCTCTCACGCTCGGGGTTCCTGAGCTCAGGCTCAAGTTAGGCTGCTAAGACGTGCGGGGGTCATCGGGGGATGGGGGACCGCAAACCAAAGCAAGAACCGAAAGGCGGGGTGTCGGGGGATGGGGTAGCCGTTCGGTTGACCTAACAAGTAGACGTTACGATCCGTGCGGCGTCACATTCCACTGTACGTCAGTATATGTGTGCAGCCCTATCGCATGTGTGCCAAGCCCTATTGCAGCCAAGATCGCGATGTGCCCGACCCAAAGCCGGCGGTGGCCAAGAAAACCAAAGCCCCGCGTAAGCGGGGCTTTAACAGGGGCCTACTGAGGGGGCTGGGGGCTGAGGGAGGCCCACTGTCACCAGAATAACGTCGACGCGACGACCCCGTTCCCATCGAAAATCAGAAGCAGCGAGAGCGCGGGGCGTTCCCGCCATCCCTCGGCGCTCGCCCCGCACTCCGCTTCCCCCGGTCCCCACCGGCAGACTCACACCGTCGGCAAGGAAGATGGCGGAAACGGGGAGCCACAGGACTGATCCACATGCCTAAAACGTGGGTCTAGCCTACGGCGGTTTGACTCGGATCGCGTCCTCCCGGCTGAGCAAATCCCTGCTGATCCATCGGTCGACCCACCACGGTTCAGATTGCCTGGCAATCCAAGAAGCAGCCGCGGAATGCTCTTTGAAAGAATCGACCCGCTCGAGGGCTTGCCTCAATCGCGCCATCGCATTTTTGACAGCGCCTTTCCCATAGCGCTTCGCCAGTCGCGGCAATGGGGATGCAGCGAAGAGATGATGCGCCAATGAGTACACTTCCGAGAGCGATCGCCGGTAAATAGCTTTAAGACGCTCCCGGCGTAGCAACACCACGTGCAAAAATTTCATGGAACCGTGACGATGCCCTGCGAAACCGCCCAAACCAAGCCGACAAGCACACCGGGAACGAAGACCAGCGCGAAGCCGATCGCAACATACTTCATGCTCGCTCCCGGAACTTACGACACGTCGGCGACAATCTGTGTCAGTTCAAGATTTAGTCGGTCAATGGCTTCATTACGCCCCGTCGCTTCGTCCGAACAGACCCGACGACACCCTCGTTCTGCTAGCCGCTTGTTTCAGCCTGCCGCGCCACCACAGCGTTTGCTTCCCGGATGGCGCGGCCTTCATTGCCGGTTCGTTCCAGGCTTTCATTGGCGACTTTCGCCCAAAGCTCTTTAAGCGCAGTCGTCGTCGCCTTGTGGGTGTGCCTTTCGGCGTCATTCGGTGTCCACGGCATTTAACTGCGCTCCCCGAAGCCTCTCTTGTGGCCGACCTTAGCGGCCGGGCAGCGCCCGACTGGTAATATCCGGGCACTTAGCTCAAGCCTTCAATACCCACAGGGTTCCAGCCGGAGTGACGCAGGCCGGCCAAAGGAAGTGATCTGCGTCGCGCCGTTACGTCTTGGCTAAGGTAGTACGAAAAAAGCCCCGGCGTGGCTGGCGCCGGGGCTTGAGTGGATCGTTGGGATGAAGGTGCGCTCCTGGGGAGAAAGCACCGCCCATGACCCTGTATGATGTTCGCGACAATCCCGTGACGTCTTATATAATGCGCTCGCTGAGTGTGGGGGCGTATCATGGCGACCAGCAAGCCATCATTCCATTGCCCGAACTGCAACGCGCTCTATCAAGTCGTAAAAGTCGAAGCCGGTCCTGAAACCGGTTATCGCGCGATCACCTGCCGTGCCTGCGGCGCCCCACTTCCACCTCGCGAAGGCAAGTTCGTCGTCAAGTATTTTCTGCTTCGCACAGGCGGACGTATTCAGCGTTGGCGACGACCGAACCTGAACCGCCGATCAAAGCCAGCTGGCAGTCGCGTCGGTCAATGAGCCGGATGGGCGGGTCTACGCCCGTCGGCCAGCGGCATTTAAGGACGAAACCCGTCGCTTCTCTTCCGCCTGGCGGATAAACCGCTCTTCAATCTCTGTGTAGACCTTGTGGAGCCATTGCTCTGCGCGATCGCTTTTCTCACGGTAAAGGTCGACCTCAGCCTCCAATTCCGTGATCCGGTCCTCGGCTACGCGGAGGAGATGGGAAAGCTTTTGTGCCATGTCCAAGGCGTGCTTGCTGTTTTGTTCAGCCACGCCGGCGGCTTTGTGAAGCAATGTTAGAATCGTCTGTCCGGCTTTATCGAGTTGATCGACACCATCGGGTGTCGCGTCTTTCGTACCCGAAGAAAACGCAACTACGGTCTCAGACTCGTTTGCACCGCTACGCGACTGTATGTTCATTTTACGCGCCCTCACCTGTAATTGCCTGACAGTTTAATGACCCCTCCGAGCTCACTTTGTGGCCGTCTAGGCCTTATCCACCGGCATCCCTGTTTTTCTTGCGTATGTGCCATATACGCCACACGCGCTGCGGAGCGTTCGTTGGGCGTGAATGCCGCCAAGCTGCTGGAATTGGTGAAACGGCCGCAAGATATTAGCCCGCTGTCGCCGAATCCCCCATCGTTACCTATTAGCCACAGGACCTGTTTTTGTCGGCCGTCATATTGTGTCGAATACAACAAGCATTCTAATTTTTGATCGTTGGTTTGAAAAAACAAAACTTGCGTGGGGGCTTCTATGACAATCAAAGAAACACTGAATTTTGCAGGCCTCGCTTTCGGAATAACAGCAACGATCGCATGGACCGCCTTAATAGCATTCGCGCTATCTCAGGCGATCGCGTGGTTGCTGTAAAATTGGTGGCCGGCGCAATTTCGCATAGAAAAAGCCCCAGCCAGACCGGGCTGGGGATTAAGTCAGCTATCGCAACGGCGTCTCTTTGGCACCAACGAAAAACAGGCTAAGCTGTCGCGGTCGAGGGGGGAATCAAAATGCCAACAAACTATTTGTTGACGCCGTCGGAGCATCGGGCCCAAGCGCAACGGCTGCGGCGTTGGTGGCGTCGAGACTGCTGTGCCGCTGAGCTGCATGAGCTGGCGGCTGCGATGCAGGAAAAGCTGGCCAGAGACGAAACTGCGGTTGTGCTGTCGGCAGCACCAAGCATCGAACCACGCGATGCCTTGCACTAAATCGTTTTCGATGCTGTGGGCTGGTGCGGCCCGGCTTAAGCCGCCTGCCGGCAAATTTGGTCTAGCCTCCCGGATTCGAGATCGCGTACCAGCCTGCTCAGCGACAGTTCGTCTAGCTTGTGCAGAACGCCGCTGAGCTTCTCGCTGCCATCGCATCCGGCGGCGAAGTCGTCGCCGTAATGCTTCCGCAGGGTGCGGATTAAGGTATTGCCGTATTTGCGGCTCATCTCTCCGTTTTTGTCGCGGTATCTCTCAAATACCATCGGACTCAACTCTCTTGTTGTCGCCCCTATCTTTCCTCAATGTCAGTAACGCCCGTACTCCGGCGCCGGGTCCGCGCCGATCAATCGCTGCCCCGTTTCGATCCCTGCCTGCCGCGATCGGCCGAGCGCCCGCCAGCGGGACCCGGTTGGATTCACGAGATTAAACACGATGGCTTTCGGATCCTGGCGCATCGCCGAGGTCGCAGCGTTCGCCTAGTCACCCGCAATGGCCATGACCTCGGTGATCGGTTTCCCGTTGCCGCTGAGGCGATCGAGGCTTTGCCCGTTCGATCTTGTGTGATCGACGGGGAAGCCATCGTCTGCGACGACAATGGCTTGGCGGTGTTCGATTTGATACGCGGACATAGCACTAACGCCGGCGCAGTGCTTTGCGCGTTCGATCTGCTTGAGGTCAACGGTGAGGACCTTCGGCGAGAGCCCATCGAGGACCGCAAGCGCCGGCTGACTGGATTGCTGCGACTTCTGCACGATGGCATCGCCCTCAATGAGCATTTCGGCGGCGACGGCGCGGTCATCTACAAGCACGCCTGCGCACTCGGCTGCGAGGGAATAGTTTCGAAGCGGCTTGGCTCTTCGTACCGCGCTGGCCGGTCAGCATACTGGCTCAAGATCAAGAACCCGGCCGCGCCGGCGGTGCGCCGGCTCGAAGAAGAGGATTGGAATGGTTGATTGGTCGCCGAGGGCGAACAAGCTGAATACGGTTCTTTTCCTCTGCACCGGCAACTACTACCGCAGCCGGTTTGCCGAAGAGTTGTTCAATCATCACGCCGATCGCGCGGGTATCAATTGGATTGCGCATTCGCGCGGTCTCGCATTGGAACGCGGGGCGCACAACGTCGGCCCTATCTCACAGTTCGCGCTGCATGCGCTCAAAGAGCTGGAAATCGCAGCTCGGGGCACTAATCGCTTCCCGCAGCAATGCACGACCGCCGACTTGGCAGGCGCCGACTTCGTGGTTGCGGTCAAGGAAGCGGAACATCGGCCATTGATGCGAGAGCGGTTCGCCGAATGGGAGCACGTTCCCGACTACTGGCACATTGATGATGTCGAGGATGCCCCGCCCGCTGAGGCCCTAAGACTACTTACTCAGCAGGTGCGGACATTGTTGCAGCAGTTTCGCAAAGCGCCCGTTTAGGCACACCGCGTGAACGACTGGTCCGACGAGGAAGCCGACAACCGCTGCTCGCGAACGACCGCAATTTCTACAAGGTCGGAAGTGGACCAAGGACGGCGCTAAGGTCGAGCGTGGTTCATTTTGAACAGACTCACCTCACGACCAATTGAGCGGCAGATTTTCCCTGCGAGCAGGTTTCGGGTGGCTCTCGGCACCCTCGCACACCCAAGCTCGCGCCGGAAGGCGAGAACACACTCGCTACCGATGAGAGCCAGTAGCTCGACAGGGAAGAAGCCCCAGCGCAGCGCAGATACGCAACGCACGCGCGCCGGGGCCCAGGGCGGTGCCATCCCTTTAATGACACTCCACCGTCCCGAATCGGCAAGGTAGTCAGCCGCGGTTAGTGGTTGCTTAAGGCGCCGGCGTTTGACTAGCCGTTGGAGGTGCTCGCCAAGAATGGGCCCGCCCTGACTCAGCCGCGGGCCGCTGGTGAGTTTGCCCGGTATGACTGCCGGGGTGGTAGCGGGGAACAGCAAAAACCAATCGAAACCGGCTCTAGGCCGCATCGCAAAGTGCGCCTGTTGTGCTTGCATGGCGCGGGTACTCATTCCCATTTTTTCGGTGCTTGCGGCGGCGACCGTTGCAATTCTATCTGAGATCGTCGCGCATGATGGCTTTGGAATCGCCGCCGATGCGATCCGGACCGACGCCCTTCGCGGCGCCGCTTGCGCTGTCACTGTTCTAATGTTCGGAATCTTAGTGAAGCGGAACAGGTAATGCCAAACCCTCGCAAACGCCCCAGGGACTTCTCCCAAGCCGCCAAGCTGGTCGTCGACATCAACTAATTTAAAGACCTTCGCTGCAATATATAAAAACGAGAGGCTCCTGCCGTAACGCAGCACTACGGTAGCGAGGGAGCGGGCAGAACGGCGCCCGCTCCCTCTGTTTTTAGACCGCGATCATGCAGGCGGAATGGCTGCGGGTGTCAACAAAAAGGGCGGCCGAGGCCGCCGGATCAACGTTAATTCCCGATCATGATGGACTTGTTGAACGGACTGTGCCCCGGCTCAGCGGGGCAGCGCGCCTGCGTTGCGTAACTGGACGCATGTCTGGGGCCCCACGCGCGCGAAGCCAATTCCCGCGCTTGGGGTTCCTTAGCCCCTTAGGAAGTGCGCCAATGTCAGGAATAATCGCGCGGGTGCTGGTCGTTCTATTTGGCTTGTCGTTTGGATGCGGTTTAATTCGTGACATGATTTCGCGGCACCGCAAAGTAAGAACTGCCCGACGCGACCTACGAACCATCGACAGCAGCACTCAATAAAAAGGACGCGTCGAAACGGGGTCCTTGTCAAAACAAAGCTACCTGATCGCCCCAACACTCCCAGCCCTGTTTTGTCTCTCGGGAAAACATCAGGCGTGGTGCGCGCAAATCTCCCCCCAATTCGAAACTAACCCTACGGCGCCTGTTAGCCAATTCGCAACGATGAACCGCTAGTTGCCTGCGTCAAACCGCCCGCCGCCACTGATTGAGTTATTGCAGCATGCCCGAAGAGAGACGCCAGACACCTCGCCACCAACTTGGACGCGTGGCAGCGATCCTGTTCGGGCAGGGCGAAGAACATTCCTGCCTCGTTAAAGATTTTTCCGATGGCGGCGTGCGGCTGCAACTCAACGGCTTCGAAATTCCCGACGACTTCGCGCTGCTCTTCGCGCCCAACGAGCTTGCGCATAGTGGCCGTTACAAGGTCGTTTGGCGCCTTGGAAATGATGTCGGTGCTAAGTTCATCGGCCCCATGACCTAATCATCTTCTCGTTGCCGACGGTCGTTGACGGCGATGAGCACGAAGTCAATACGATCTATTGGTCGAGTGGGATTGTGCCCTGTCGGCGCCCGGCGCATGCTCCGATTGCGAGCGGCGAGACGGCGCGTTGGCGGCTCCTATCTACGGTCGTTATGGGACCCGAGATCGGAGAGATGCCGCGCACTTCGGGTTCCGTTTGTAGGGAAGACAACGTGAGCGGTCATAAATTCAAGATTGGACAGACCGTGAGGTACGCGGCGCCTTTTAGCCACTCGGCTGCCGCTGACTATAAGATCACGTTGCTCTTGCCCACTCAGGACAATGAGCTCCAATACCGCATCAAAAGCGCTAATGAACCCCATGAACGCGTAGCCAAGGAAAGCCAGCTCCGGCGAGCGTCTAGCTAATGGCTACCCGGCATGATCGGATTGACGCTTTCATTCACGAGGGTATACCGCCGACCGACCGACCATTCGAAATTCTTTGCGAAGATCACGTCGGCACGTATGTCGTTCCGTTCCTGTGCAGATGGCGTGATGGCGTTTGGCGAAGCGTGAAAACTGACAGCCCCATCGAAGTAGCAGTGATCGGTTGGCGCGAGGCCAAACGAAATCAGCGCTGAACTTTGAGGTTCTCTGCTGACGTCTTGCCCTTGTTCGAGACTTCCTCGTACTCGATGGCTTGCCCCTCATTGAGACTGCTCAGGCCGGCGCGCTCCACCGCCGAAATGTGTACGAACACGTCCTTGCCGCCGCCCTGAGGCTGAATAAACCCGTAGCCCTTGGTCGGGTTGAACCACTTCACGGTACCCTTAGGCATTATCTGCTCCGATTAGGATTGGTCGATAGCGCAAGCATATTACCGCCCCAAAAGAAAAAACGGCGGCCGCAGCCGCCCGTTGGGCCAGCAATGTAGTGCGCCGGCCGCGGGGATTGCGCGTTACCGTGACCGGCGCGTGGAGGAGCCGATGGTGTTCGGTGACCCCTCCGCTGAACATCGTACTGGGCCGTGGACGGAAGATGCACTCCCCCAGATTGAGGGGAGCCCGTCCGAACAGTGAATGCACATGGCATGAACAGCGCGGGAACGTGACGCGCCGGCCGGGGTGCGCACTGCCGGCGGTCGCTCAGTGCCTAAATCCCAGCACAGCCCCCATAAGTGGTCTCTGCCCGGGGATGCGAGTTGGTTTGGGCTGTGATGAAAAGCACTTCCCCCGGCCGCGCCAGCGCGCGGAAATGGCAATGGAGCCGAGGGGAACCAATGGACAAGATTACAGCGTGCGTCGCCGATTTATTGGCGATGGCCGACACCGTCGAGTCGCAGGACCTGTCACAAGCCAAGCACCGGATCGCCCTGGTGTTTACTGATGCCGACAAACAGACGGGCGGACATTTCGGCGTGGCACAGAACCTTCGGGATCAACTCGGTCGGGCGCTTAACATCAATCAAGGTGCTGCCAGTAAGCAGTTCTTGGATGAGTTGATCTTTTGGCTGGACCGCGAGCACCTTGGGCGCGGTATCCGCACATGACACCAGAAGCATGTCGGCGAAAGGCGCTGGATTTTGAGCGCGCAGCTGAGGTACCGACCGATCCGGCTGCGCAGCGCGCGTATCTCGATCTAGCGGACAGGTGGCGCGAGCGCGCGGAATGGGTGTGTGCCTTGATCGTGCGCGATCACGAGGGCCAAGCGTAGTTTTCTGCGTCCGAGCGTTTTCGCCGGATCGCCCAGTCTGTTATTGAACCGGAACAGGTATAGAATCCCGGTCGATGCCGCCGCTCAACCGCACTCTGTGGATGCTACTGGTCGCATCTCTTGTCGCCCTCGCTGGCTGGGGCGTGGTGTACGTTTCGGGGCGGATCGAACGCCGACGCCGGACTCGCGGGATGACCAAGGGTTCGCGTTAGTCCATCACGCGCAGAATACGCCCTGGTGAATCGAGCTTGCGGGAACGAATCCGCGGTCGCTGCATTAATACATTGGGAATCGGGGAAATTCAGCACTCTGATATGTAGGTTGTTCGGCGCGGATGACGCGGCGATCACCGTCGAACTGTGGCCGGGGCACGCCCCCAAGCTCCCAAAGCCGCAAGGCGCCCTAAGCCACACAGGGTCTCGGCGCGATATGTGTGTGTGCGTCGCCGAGACCCGCCTTTTTCGCCGACTGAGGGGGTAATGTTTACCGGAATACAACGGCAGGAATGTGACATAGCCAATCCGGCCAAACGCGCGCACGAAGCTTTGTTGGAGGCAAGACACGACGGGGCGGTGTGCCGACGAATCATTTCAACTGCCCGAGTTGCAACGCGCTTTATCACCTGATCAAAGCCGAGGCGGGACCGGAAACCATCGATTCCGAGATAGCCTGCCGCGTTTGTGGTGCGCAACTTCCTGGCCGCGATGGATACTTCGTCCTCAAGTATTTTCTCTTGCGTGAGCCAGCTCGTCCAGATCCGCGGGCACGTCAAGACTCACAGCTGGCAAAGCCAGTTGTTGTGCGCCAAACGCGGCCGGACAGGCTGACCGGATAGGTGCCAACATCGCAGCGATATAAGGATATAAGAAAGTCGCCGCCATCAGCGACAAATAGCACAAACAGCGGCCCCGGCAGAGTTGCCGTTCCGCCGAGGCCCGTGCGCCAAAGACCGCAAGAAGGCCTGAAAGGGCGAACCCCATTGCGGACGGGACTACGACGCACAAAGACCAAAACTTGAGACGGATTGTCGTTCCGCAACCGGCTGGCCCACGTATCAACGTTAATTCGCATCGTTGATGGAACCAACAAGTAGCGCGTGCTTCTAGGACGCCGAGGGGTGTCCCCCAAACGCGATTACTTACCGACCCCATTCGCGCTTGGGGTTCTTTGTTTTAGAGCGCATCCCCGGGTACGGTCGCGTTTGGGGCTTCTAGACTGCCCAGTCGCGGTGTCGCCGTCAAAAGCAACTAAATTCGGGGCGGCGGGTTGGCAATGTCAAAGATCAAACCGACTGCGCCACAGGACAAAAGGGTCATTGAGGCTCTTTTGTCGGCGCTCACGCCATCTAATGATTTTCGCGGAATTGTTCCGCTGCCGTATGTATTGTCTTTCTTTGCGGTCGTCCGTGAGGAAGGGAAGCCGATCGGGGTCTACGCCCGGGAACTGGACCTGGAACGCTTCATCATCGGCCGACATTTTCAGAGTCTAGGAGACCGCGGACGCCACGACACGCCGGGCCTTGGACTTGTAAAGGTCAAACGAACGCGGGCCCATCCGTTCAAGACGGAAGTTTATTTGACCGCTAAAGGCCGTGCCGTCGCTGCGCAAGTGCTTCAAAACTTTCGACGCTTCACTCAGGAGTAGGACGTTCTTCGAAGTACCTATAGCCGCGACGGGCATGACGGCGACCTGGAAGATGACGGCTCTGACGTTGGGGGCAGAGTAAGTGCGAGCAACGGGGCGAGGGCGCACTTTCTCAACTGAACATCCTTCTGTTCCACCACATTGGCTCTTGCGGCGTCCTCACTCGCTACTCAAACGCAATAGACGCTACTTTTATAGTCGTGTAATTTATTGAAATGGCGCTGCGTAAAGTCGCCTGGGGGTGGGCAAACTTATCGCTGAGAATCTACAAGCAGCCGATGTTGGCGCTATCGAACATTTTCACTGGGTCCTGCCTAGGCGGACCGCAACAACGCGAAGTAAGTGATGTTTTCTACGTGTGCGGCCTCGCGGCAGTTTTAGTCGTCGCCTGCGCCGCTCGCTTCTACGGAATATCTGAGTTGCCGCTGTGGATGGACGAGGCATACACGTACTTTGTCGCAACTCGGCCACTCCACGATATTGTTTTCAACGAACTCGACAATCATCCGCCGCTTTTCTACGCGCTTCAGCATTTTTGGCTTCTATCGTTTCCCAACATAACGGCTTTTCGTTTCCCAGCCGCAGCAATCGGCAGCATAACTGCAATTGTCGTCGCACTTGCAACCAGCGACCTTGTGAATCGGCAGGCAGGCTAAGCAGCAGGGGCATTGCTCGCTATTTCGACGGGCCACATCCACTTCAGCCAAGACGCTCGGATGTATACCCTCCTAACGCTAGGTCTGTCGCTCGCCACATGGGGACTTCTTGGACTGCTGCAAAGCGACAAGCGACAATCATTCTATTGGATTGCGTATGTCATCGGCGGCGCCGTCGCCGTATATTCACAAATTGTCGCATTGATATATTTGGCAATCCTCAACGCCATCGCCTTTATCTGGGCGCACGGCGGGAAGCGCCACTTTCTATCAGCGAATCTCGTCTTGCTAATAATCGGCCTGCCGTGGCTGTTATCTATTCCTGACGCTGTCGAAGCATTCCAAGGTTTGCCTCGAGAGCCCGTCGCATTAGCGCAGTGGCACGTCCGCAACTTCATCGGATTTCCCGGCATCGCTCTGCCGTTTAAAATCGCAGCAGAGATACTCGTGTTGTCCATCTATGTCGTCGGCGCAGTGCTCGCTTGGCGAAGCGGTAGACGGGCGTTCGCTATGGTGATCATCGGCATCCTCATCTTCTATCCTCTCACGCTCGGCGGACTGGAGATCGTCACTCCAATCATTTCCAATCGCATCTTCATACCTTGCATCATTCCGGCGTCGATGCTGTTTGGTGCCGCCGTCGGTTTACCGGAGCGTCGGACCCTACAATTTGTAGTGGCCTCGAGCGTGCTTTTTTTGGCCTGCTGGTCAGAATTTGAAGCCTACAGGTTGCGCGGCAAGATCGAAGACATGCCACAGGCGCTCGCAGTCGCAGCAGCGCGAGGATTCGAAGACGCTCCCATCTTATCGTGCCCAATGACGGCGGGTACAGCGCACTTCTACGCCCCCGACCGCCCGGTATTCTTTGCCGATGGAAGAGGAGCACTGATACGATTCGATAATCGAATGTTTTCTTTACCCAAACGTGAGCGTCAGCTTACCGATGGCACTTTGATGCGCGGCTTCTTGGTTTCCAACGGTCTGATCGTTGACGCCCGAATTGCTTTGAGAACTGTGGAGCGTGTAGTTCTTTTTCCCACTAGCTGCGACACGGATCGAGGGGCGTCGCTAGAGCACTTGCTGACGTGTCTCGGATTTCGTAAGGCCGATACACCCTACCTATCGAGGCCAGTTCGATCAGTAGTTAAATCGTCGGTGACGCAACTCTCTTTGTGGCTTCGAGATCGACAGACATCAGACGATGCGTCTTGCAGGAACTAGTGCGGGTATCAGTCTCCGCAGTCACGCCGTCGCGCTTACAGTTGCGTTGCGTACCGACAAGGACGCGCATATGCCAGAACGGCAAATCCGTCCGCCACGCACCTGTACTGACGTAGGTGGCCCGTGTCCCCAGAGTTGAAAGAGTGGTTGCCGCCAATTTGCATGCGGCAGGTGCGTTGTGGGGACAGTACATGCCCAGCATGAAATATGACGACGCCGCGGCTGAACGGCTTGAGGCAGTTTGATATGGGCCGGACATAATCGCTCAGCGGGACGATACACTGCGGCGACTTGCAGTCGAGAGTGGCGAGCGCACTCTTGGAACAATTGGCATCGCTCGGTAGTGGCACCGCCTGCGGCTCGCGATGCCAGCGCGTGGTGCCTGATAACAGCGGCTTCGGAAGAGTTGGGTCCAAAATTGGGTCCAACACTGTCACGGCGGAAGCGCGAAGGAGTTTCCGAGAAGCACGGCTACCCAAAAAGAAGGTCCCGACGCGGGCGTTGAATGCCGTCGGGACCAAAAGGGGGCAGAACTCGATCCTCTCCCGGCATCAAACGCTGGCTCTTCCGCCCCGCCAATCCCTCATTTGAGGGGGCGCCCTCGTTGCTGTGACCGGCGTCGACGGCGCTGTTGACCCACGATTGTATTGAGCGGCCCTAACACAGCAGCTCCCGGACCCTTTTGCTCGCCATTCGCCAACCCCGCAGCCAATCTCGCATGCGCAGAACCACGATCCGCCGAACCTCCCTGCCTTCGGCGTCGATGATCCGATAGCCCTCGCGGGCAAAGCGTATGCGGTAGCCGCGCTTCACTAGCGTTTGCTCCAGCCATCGCGAGCAACAGCGGAAACAAGCCGACGTTGTCCGCCTTCCCTCGCGGGTAACTCGTTCTCAGACTGGCAACGATGCTGGCGGCCGAACGGTATCGCGGCAATCCCCCAACTGAGGGGATAACCCTCACCAGCTCGACAGATCGCGATCCTTGTCACAAGCGATGAACCGCCCTTGCGGCTGCAGTCATCGGCTGCTTGATTATACTCAACGTGCTATTCCGCTTTCCTGACCTCCGGCTGATGGTGGAACAGTTCAACCTTTTTGCAGGCCCTTAGCTCAGCACGCCGCGGGATTCGCAATAAAGCCGTCGGGCGTCTAATTGTAGGGCATGGCGTGCTTGGTCTGCGACGACACCGGCTGGGTGTGCGAAAACCATCCCGATCGCCCATGGCGCGGCAACAGCCAGCGCTCGGACGCCTGCGACCGTGGCGCCGGCATGCCATGCGAAGCTTGTAACCCGTGCGGGGGAATTGACGAGCCGCCCGCAAAGTCTCCGCTTGCTCGGGTGACGATTGATCGCGACAAGGGGCCGCGTCACTGATGGCGCGGCCGGACTGGTCGCGCCCGCTGCCCCGGCCGCTAGTCATCCCGTCGGTGATGACGCTGTCGACACTGGCCGACGTTCGCACGCTGATCGCGAAGCATTTGCCGGCACACTTCCGCGACAAGCGGTCATGGCAGCCACGTTGCGGCCGAACTCGACACAGCCGGCAGCGACGCGGCGGATGTTGCGGTCGCCTTGCGGATCGCGCTGTCGCTAGAGGGCCGGCCATCCCGGACAGGAAGTAGGATGGCGAGTGTCCTGATTTCGCTCTGATCAGCTCTCAGTGGGCGTGCTTCAGCCGCGGGGCCGCTCGGGTCAGCATTTGCTTGAACGCGGTCCACAGCGGCAGAACGCGGTCATCCGGGGTTAGATGCCGGCACAGAGCTCCGTGACCCTGATCCGGATCGCTGTCGAAATCTGATGTGCTCGGTGAGAAAATGCTTAAATGCCCGCTGAAGCGGGCCGGTCCAATGCGGTGCTGTTAGAATAGCCCGAAAAACTCTTTCCAGTCCGCCATCTTCGTAAGTGGCTAGGCACAGTGCCTTGGTCTTGCGATCGATAGCTCGCACTTTTGTTAGATAATCGCTGCCGATACTGGCGAGAGCCATCTGTCCTATTTCCGGAATTCTCGCCAACTCAAGCGTCCTCCGCATGAAGTCGTCGTGGTTCATTTTCTCCCCGACTGCGGCGACACCTGGCCATGGCGAAAGGTTATCGGTGTTGCGCTCGCCCCGATCAAGCTGCAGCAATCGCTTATCATCGGGGTACAGTTCGCGTGCACTTTCCAGGCACTGACGAAATTGCACTGAGAAATGGTAGTAGGCCCATGCAACCCTTATAAGGTCCTCTTCACTAAGAGTGGTCCAATTCAGCTCGCATATTTCGTCGATAGACTCGTTCGTAAGCAAATGCCCGCGTATCTGTGTGCAGCGACACTGATGCTTCTGTAATGCTCATGGAAAAATAGCCCTCACACACACATTTCACATCAGCAACGGTACGATACTGTTGCGAGCTGGAAAGTGATCCGCGTCACACACTTATCGTGTAACGTGACCGATAGCAGCGGCAAATTGGCTGTCGCGAGTCCGATCAGAAATAAACCTTAAAGGGCGCGGACTTCGGAAGGCGCCGCCTGTAACGTTAATCCCCGATCACGATAGAGCCATCGGACAAACGCGTGCTTCGGTTAGACGAGGCGGCGCGTTCTTTGTTGCGTACCCGGACGTCCGGCGGCGACGGCCGTGAAGCCCGAGACGGAAGAAGATTGGGGGCGCCGATGAGCGACGATGATAAACTCTACGTCGATGCCGGGCAGCCCGCGACGCTGAACAATGGTGCTGGCAAGCAAACCGATTGCCGCACGTTGCAAGAGCCCGTGTTGGCTTGGCACCGGTTGGCGCCCGAGCAGAAAATACGAGCCACTGTTAAGATGATCGGCGGCCGGGTGTACACAGCATCTGAGATTGATCGGCTACATTATGGTCCGAAGCCTGTCTCAGACTAAGCGCCTATTTCCGCGCTAAACGCATCCCCGTTCATTTGAAGGCGGTTAGGTCAAATTTGCTGTCCTATTCATTGCTCTTCACAGGACCTACAATCTAAAAGTGGTGATGTTTGATCATCTGACAGGGGACACGTTCACTCGCTCGAACTGGTGAGGAGGGCATTGCGATGAACCCACTAACATGGCGGCGTGAACATCAGGTTGCGCTTGTGCTGGGATTAGTGCTCGGAATCGTTCTGGGGCTTGTTGTCGGGTATCTGCACGGGGGCACTCGCTACGAAAGTTTGGACCATTGGACTTTTGACAGCCGATTTCGATGGGGTGTCCTGGGCGCGTTTGTCGGCGCTTGCGTAATTTATATTCAACGCCTGCTGCTGCGTACATAGAGAGGCGTGGTATGGGATTTATTTTGCAGCTGCCCCACTCTTCGCGGTCGTGGTTATTAGCTTCGCTTGCGGCTATGGCGTTCGCGAATTGACGTCGCTGCGGCGACGAATGGCAGCACGTAGGAAATTCCACGAAGAGCATCCTGAGTTCGGGGGCGTGAGACGAGGCTGTCTACCGCTAAGGCATGGCGCGCGCACTCTATCAGCACGCTGTTGCCAACAACGCCGATCGGGTGGTGCTGCTCTGCGATCGGGCGCGTGTGCTGGCGCGCTCGGATCGGCCCGAGACAATGCCGCGATAGCGTCACCGCCGCCGTTCGGCTGCCGCTATTTCGCCCCGAGCCGCTATGTATTGTGGGCACCGGGGGCGTTTCATGTCGACAGCGGGCATTGTTGCCGTCGTCGCGGCCGGTGTTGCCTTTGCGGTACTGGCCGCGATCGGGGTGTGGTTGTTGCTTATGCGGGACGTGTAGGTTAGTGCGCCGCCCAGCTCTCCCATCAAAGGATTGCCTGAGCCAGCGAGTTTAGTAGGCTCTTCGGCATGACTGACGCGGGTTCTAGCGACAAGCTGAAGGTGTTCATCTCGTACTCGCGACGGGATGGCAGTGATTTCGCCGAAGAATTGGTCGCCGGACTAGAGCTTGCGGGTTTCGGACCGTTTCTAGACCGGCAAGACATCGCGCCGGGCGAGCCGTGGGAGGAGCGCCTCAGTGGCCTCATCCAACAGGCCGATACGGTGGTGTATGTGATATCGCCCGAGGCTGTGAAATCGGAGCGATGCCAGTGGGAAGTCGATAAAACCATCGCGCTTTCCAAGCGGCTGATGCCAATCGTGTTCAAGCCGGTGCTTGAGGCTGACATCCCGGAGCAATTGAGACGACGGCAATTCGTTCGGTTTGATTCAGGGGCGGGAATTACGCGACCACTCGCCCAGCTGGCGCAAGCGTTGCGGGAGGACCTTGATTGGATACGCGAGCATACTCGAATGGGAGAGTTAGCGGCCCGTTGGGAAGGACGCGGACACCCGGAGTCACTGCTCCTACGGGGAGAAGACCTCGCGGCCGCGCAAGCATGGGACAAGCGGCGCAAACCCGATGCTCCAGCTATCACCGAGACGGTGCGTGCATTCATTCGAGCAAGTCGTGAAGCAGAGACGACTTACCTTGCGAAGTCGAAGGCAACCCGGCGCCGGATCATTTGGACTCAGGCACTCTCTGTGGCCTTTGGGTTGGCCGTGGTTGGGCTTGGTGCGGGTTGGTTGAAGCAAGACTGGTTGAAAGAGCGCGCCTATCTGTGGAGGAACGTGAATGTGCTTACATCAGCGGAGGAGAATGCGCTCAAGTCCGGCGATGCATTTCACGAAAGCACCGATTGCTCTGAGATGGTCGTGATTCCGGCAGGACATTTTTTGATGGGCTCTCCCGCAGATCAGAAGGAGCGCCAGAGCAATGAGGGTCCCCAGCACGAGGTTGTTTTCGCCCACGCCTTTGCCATAGCGAAGGTCGACGTGACCTTCGATAATTGGGACGCATGTGCGGCCCACGGTGCTTGCAATCCGCGCATATTAGACGAGGGGTGGGGACGTGGCCGAAATCCCACAATCAATGTCACTTGGGACGACGCTGGTCGGTATATTGCCTGGCTTCGTAGTTTGACCGGCAAGCCTTATCGTCTGCCGTCTGAAGCTGAGTGGGAATACGCCGCCCGCGCCGGGACGACCACAAAGTACTTCTTCGGAGCGGACGAGACGTTGATTGACCAATACGCCTGGGTCGGGGCTGACGTCCACGGCACCCATCCGGTCGGGGAGAAGAAGCCGAACCCTTTTGGCCTATTCGACGTGTACGGCAATGTTTCCCAATGGGTCGAGGACTGCTACAACGACAACTACAAAGGTGCCCTGACGGATGGTTCGGCCTGGATAACTGGGGATTGTCGCTTTCGGATCACCCGCGGCGGCTCATACAGGACTCTGACGCCTTATATTAGTTCGAGCCGCCGCGGCCACATTCCCGTGACCGCCGTTGATCCCGTGATCGTTCACGGCTTTACCGCAATGAGCAGCGCTGGCATCGGCTTCCGCGTCGCCCGCACGCTTGACACGCGCTGAGCAGCCGTAACGCTCCAGCGGACTGGATCGCTATTTCCCTCGGTGGACGCCGAATATGAAGCCTAATCCGTCCGGACATTCCTGGCTAACGACCCTATACAAAAAACCCATTGGCGAGCGGTTGAAGAAACCTAATAGTTTCAAAGACTGATTGTTGCCGGCTCGGCCATACGACAAACAATTGACTTCGGATAAGCGCTCGTAGTTGGGATTTGCAGAGCTGACGCTTTGCTTTGGCTCAAGGCCCTATCGGAACGTGGGTCAATTTGTGGGTAGGAATGCGCGAATAGCTCAAATCCCAACAATACCAAGGCTCGTTGGCGGACGACCGTTCCGCCGTTTCTCCGGTGCGCTGCTAGAAGCCCCAGCAGCCATTCGCACAATGAAGGTTCCCTCGGCAGCGACCTGAATATGGCTGTCCGCGTCGCTGGCGTGCTGACGGGCAAACAAATGCCGGATCGCCCGCCGGACCGTATGTCCGCTTTACACCTGATAGCGACCAGAATGCGGACATCACGTAAGGTCGAGTTGGGCCAAAGACGGAAGTGACGCTCTAAAATTTAAATGTCGGTTATACCCCCGAAAGCGGAAGTTGATCCGCACTTTTCGCACGTCGGTTCCGGGCCAGCAACAGACATTAGCGGCCTGACGGAAGGCAGCGAGTAACGTGACTTTCCATTGTCAAAAAACTGGGGTAATTTTGACTGGAGCTGCCTAATAAGGGGCGCCGAAACTCAGTCTTGCCATAGACGGCAGCGCGCATGCCATCGGCGGGCATCTCTCTGACCTAAAATTTCTGGTCTTCTACCCAGGCACAAAACGAATGCTGCCCGACCTTGCCTGTGTCGGACAGGCGGGAATATGCAATGGTTTTCAAGGACGCCATTTGCGGCGCTGCTGACGCTGGTACTCGCGTCGGGCATGACTACCGGCTCGTTCGCTAGGGACAAACAATATGGTCCCGGTGTTACCGACACCGAGATCAAAATCGGGCAAACCACTGCCTATAGCGGGCCAGCATCGGCCTACGGCCTGCTCAGCAAGACACAAGTAGCCTACGTCCGCATGATCAACGAGCGGGGAGGTATCAATGGGCGGAAGGTCACGCTGATTTCTCTCGACGACGGGTATAGCCCGCCGAAGACCGTCGAGCAGACACGCAGACTAGTGGAACAAGACAATGTCTTGGGTATCTTTAACAGTCTCGGAACGGCACCCAATGCCGCAATCCAAGAATATCTCAACGAACAACACGTTCCGCATTTCGCCATTTCAGGCGCGAGCAGATTCAACGATCCGGCGCGCTATCCATGGACGATGGGGGTCATCGCAAGCTATGAGAACGAAGGGCGTATCTATGCCCAGTACATCCTGCATCACATCAAGGAAGCGAAGATCGCCGTTCTCTACCAGAACGACGATCTCGGTAAGGACTATTTCAACGGATTGCGGGAGGGTCTCGGTGACCAAGCGGAGAGCATGATCGTCAAGGCAGTCTCCTATGAGTTGACTGATCCCACCATAGATTCACAGATAATTGCCTTAAAAGCGGCTGGCGCCAACGTCTTGTTCGATGCCAGCTCGCCAAAGTTTGCTGCTCAGGCTATTCGCAAGTCTTTTGAGCTTGATTGGCGGCCGACGCATTTTCTGTCACTCACCGGGAATTCTATTCCTGCCGCGCTCGTGCCCGCCGGTGTCGAGAAGGCAATCGGCATTACTTCCGCAAGTCCAAACAAAGATCCCAGTGATCCGATTTGGGCAATTGACAAGGGTATGCAAGACTATCTGGCGTTCATGAAAAGCTATATGCCAGACAGGGAACCGAGCGACCTCCTCTTTTCCGGCGGATATTCTGGGGCGCAGATCATGTTGTATATCCTCGACCGCTGTGGCGACAATCTCACCCGCGACAACGTTATGTATCAGGCAACCCACATGCACAACGTGGAATTTCCCATGCTGTTGCCGGGCATCAAGGTGAATACCAGTCCGACTAACTATCGGTTGTTCAATCAGTTGCAGCTCGAGAAGTTTGACGGCAAGCGATGGGCGCCGTTCGGTGAGATTATCGGCGAATAGCGATGTCGGCTTGTGAAGGGCTGAGCTAGGTCCGTAACGGGTCAAAACCGGAAATAGCGCCTGCAATTTGTGATGTCCGTTCATCCCCCGAAAGCAGAAATTCGCCAGCACGACCGACACGTCAGCTTCCGGCCACGAGCAGACTCGGTAGGTACCGCAAAATACTGTATATTCGATCACCTCGAACTGATTGTTCTCGAAATTTTATTTACACGCAGGATCGGGAGCCTTCGCGGCATCCCGTAATCAAAGGAGAATTATTATGAGCCGAGAGATTATAAGGGTCGAGCCGCTTTCAAGTTATCTCGAACGCTACAAGGCGCCCGCTTCCGTGATGACCCGTCACGGCAATATGCTTTATGTGTCCGGCCTCCCGCCGTTTGATCCGGCGACTGGCGAAATCGTCAAGGCGCCGATCGAGCGCCAGACTGAATTGGTGCTCGAGCAGTTAAAACTCTGCATGGAGACCGCTGGCTCCTCCCTCGACAACATTTTGAAGTGCACCGTCTATTGCACATCGGTGCAGATGTTCCCCGCCGTCAACGGCGTCTATGCGAAATTCTTTCCGAAGAATCCGCCCGCACGCATGTTTGTGAATGTCCCCGCGCATCCAGGGCCGTTCGATATCGAGATCGATTGCGTCGCCTCGGTCTAACATCACGGTACGTGACAGTGACCGGCGTGCGCGTCGTGGTGACGCTCATGCTCCGCCCGGGCACCACTGTGAGCGTGCCCACGTGGCGCTGCGCCCGCCCTACCAAAAACGGAAATGGCGGCTCTAGCTTTTGATGTCGGCTTCACCCTCAACATCAGACATTCGTTTGACAGTTCGGCACGTCAGTTTCGGGCCAACAGCAGAAACCCCGACGAAATGTGAAGCGCAAAGGAATTAACACAATCGCTGCAACCCCGCGTTATTCTATTGGCTATGGGTGATTCAATCACGCGGCTTTATCGCACAGCGAAGGCGTGCCAGCACGACGATCCATCCACCTCTCGGACGGCGCGGCTCCTTCGCTCCGGTCGCGGCAAAATCGCAAAAAAGTTCGCCGAAGAAGCCATCGAGGTCGTGATCGACACCGTGCAGGGTGGTCGCCATGCCATAGTCAACGAAAGTGCTGATCTCATTTATAATCTGGTGGTCTTGTGGATTTCGGCCGACATCGATCCCGACTTGGTGTGGAAAGAGTTGGAACGCCGCCAACCGCAACTTGGTTCTGCCCTGAACGTACCCAAGAAGCTGCTGCGAGTTGGTCGAAAGAATGCGAGCCGCCGCGCGCGAGCGGCCCCAGGTAGTGTGCGGTCGCCGCCAAGCCGTCCACGAGGCTCGCGCTGGAATTGATCGGCTAACGGGTCGCCCTCCGGCAGATCGCGCTCTGTTAGCAGTTCGCGGCCTGAAGTCACAATTATCTTGATCGGCGGCCAGCGATCGCGGACCGCATGAGCAAGTTTGAGACCGTCCATGGAGCCCGGCATGTGAATATCCGTAAATACCACCCGGATGCCGCTGCGGCTCTCAAGTATCTGTATTGCTTCGTCTGCGTTGGCAGCTTCGATGACCTCGAAGCCTGCGTCCTCAATCATCCTGACGGCGCCCATACGAATTAGCGCTTCATCTTCAACGATGAGGACGGCTGGCGCCTTTCCCGCTTGCTCCACACGCTAACTCGCGCAAATGTTCTTCTATAGAACGACCTCGGGATATCCCCTTGTCGATGGGGCAACATTTCGGTGCGGGGATTCGTTCCAAAGCGCGTTGGACGGCGACGATGTCCGGAAATGGCCCTTAACGACGGATCGCATTTTTCGGCCGACGGTCGCTTTGGGTGCGAAGCGGACATGGCCGGACCCGCCGCCGACTCGACCCGGTCGCTCGTGACCCAACTCGGACATTGGGCCTAATCAGCATCTGAGACCGATGCTAGTCCAAACCCGCGCGACGGAAGCCTTCCAAATAGTGCTCCCGGTCGCCTTCCAGCTCGATCGGCATTTGGCTTGCAATCCATGCAAGCGAAACATTGGGCTGTGCGCGGCGAAGCTCCTGCAATGCGACCTTGGCGATATCAGTCTGGCCCGCCATGCCGGCGGCAGCCGTCAGCACTCGGTGGGCGCCGACGAAATCGCTGCGTTGTCGGATGCCCTCGCGCGAGAGACGTATCGCCTCGTCGTAATTGCGCCCGCTGAACTGTGCGTAGGCGGCGATCCCGTAGTAGACCGCCGAAAACGGATCGCGTGGACTAAGCCGCAATGCGCGGCGCGCAGCCGTGTTGGCTTCTTCCCAGCGCCCGCGATAGGACAGCGCCAAGCCGTAATATCCCTGGACGAGGGAGAAGTTCGGATTCAGCCTTAGCGCCAACTCGAACTCGGCCAGCGAGTCGTCAAAGCGCCGCGTGAACAGATAGACGCAGCCCAAAGCGTGGTGCGCCCAGGGGTCCTCGCTATCGGCCAGGATCGCCGCCAGCGCCGCACGCTCGGCGACCGACGTTGCAGTCGCCATGTCTTCCCAACCCATGTGGGCGCTGAACGTATGGCTTGTGGCGAGCACGCCGTGGGCTTGACCGTAGCTCGGATCGATGGCAGTCGCCTTCTCGAGCAGCGCCTGCGCGACCACATTGTCCTGTCGCGTCACTCGCCAGTAATGCGATAGCGCCCGCATCACCAGATCCCATGCGTCCATGCTGTCCGGCGGTTTGCGCTTGGCGCGAAAACTCTCCGCAGCATAAACCTGCGGCTCGATGACGGCGACGATCGCCTCGGTGATCTCATCCTGCACCCGAAATACGTCAGCGATCCCGCGGTCGTAGCGCTCTGCCCAGACGTGGCTGCCGGTAGCGACGTCGTTGAGCTGCACCGTGATGCGCACGCGGTCGCCAACCTTGCGCACGCTGCCCTCGATCACATAGCCGACGCCGAGTTCTTCGGCGATCTGCTTCATATGGACGGCACTGCCCTTGTAGATGAACGAAGAGTTGCGCGCGATGACGAAGAACCAGCGAAGCTTTGATAGCGCCGTGATGATGTCCTCGCTGATGCCATCGGAGAAATACTCCTGCTCGGAATCACCGCTCATGTTGATGAAGGGAAGTACGGCGATGGCGGGCCGGTCGGGCAGCGGCACGGCCCTCCGCGACTGCTCTTGGATTTCATCCAGCGGCAGATCGGTGACTTTTGCCGGCTTGTCGGCGTTTAATTGAGTGCGCACTGCCCCAACGAAGCGGAGGCCCTTGCGCGCGATGGTGCGGATCAGCTTCTTGTCTTCGCCACTATCACCGACCGCGTTTCGCGCGGCATTGATGCGGCTGGTTAAGGTCGAATCTGATACGATCCGGCCGCCCCAGACGGAAGCAATGAGATCCTCCTTGCTCACAACACGGTCGCGGTTCTGCACCAGGTAAACCAGCAGGTCGAAGACTTGCGGCTCTACATGCACCGGAGTCGCGGCGCGCCTGAGTTCGCGCCGTTCGACATCAATCTCATAGTCACCAAAGCTGAGGATCATGCGTTGGCCGAGGACATCTCAAGAGTATCTAGAGGCCATGTGGAGATTAAATCATCGCTTTCTGAAAGTCTTGATTGGCAGCAGCGTACATACTGTCGCCAGTGACCTCGCTCGGGCGAGGTCGGCGCAGAGGAGCACGACAATGCCATTGATAGAGGTCCATTTGATCGAAAAAGTGTTCAACCCTGAGCAAAAGCGGCAGATCATCCAGAAATTGACCGATGCCATGGTCTCGATCGAAGGCGAGAACATGCGAGGGGTGACCTGGGTGAAGATCTCCGAAGTAAGTAGCGGCGAGTGGGGCATCGGCGGCAAGCCGCTGACCACCGAAGCGGTTAAGGAACTCGCCGCCGGCCGACACGCGGCGTGATGTTTAGTCTTTGCGGACCATCGCCGGTGGGTTCGCCTGCCGGCGATGCTCGATTTGCCCGTCATCTGCGCTCTTCCTTGAGCAGGCTGATTTGGGGGTAATCATGGTGCTCCGATACTTCTTCAGCGTCCGATGGCCCGACCATGAGGATGATGACACGAACGGCACGCTATTGTCAGATGAGGCCGCCGCACTTGGCTACGCAGATCGTCTCGTTCGAGAACTTAAAGAAGGCGGCGGCTACAACGATCCTGGATTGATGTGGATTGTTAGGGACGGGACGCAAAAAGTCGTGCTCTCAATACCCTTCCTTGCGGCCTGCGCCTGAGGCTATTGATGGGGATATTCTAACGGCTCACCCGGGGAGAGCCGCCATCCTTTGGGGCTGTGCTGTCCACCCGGCCATCCCGCGTTCTCCAGCATACATTCCATTCTGCACTTCGACGGCACAACGCACCGCGTCGACCACACTGCGGAATTTGAGCGCCCCGTCACCGGTACGCTTAACCACACGCCCGCGATGCACGGCGATTGTAGGATCGACGAGGTCACTTCGCAGTGCCCGCAACCGGGCGAGGGTGCGATCCTCGACCGCGCCGGCTGGCCGGCTGGCCGACAACATCTGGCGCCAGGATCGCTGCGAGTTTCCGCGTCTCGGTCATGACCTTCCGACAAAATTCGTCGCCCTACGGCGGGTTTCCGCCCCCTGAAAGCCAGGAAAATAGCACGCCACAGTATCTAGTTCTTTGACCTAATTCACGGTGCTCCGGAGGCCGGAGAATGTCTCATTATGACCCATTTCGACGTTCGCGGCGCCGCAACATTATGTCTGAAATTGAGGGTGAACGGACATGGCGCGGACGTCGCAATTTGGTAGCGATTGACCCACATCAGAAGTCGGGCCGTGGCGTTTGCTGTAATGCACAACGCACAATGGCGTTGTAGACTTTGGACTGCCGGTCTGAGGTGGATGATCCATGAGGCGGCGAGATTTCATTGCTGGACTTGGCAGCGCAGCCGCAGCTTGGCCGCTCGCCGTGCGCGCACAGCAAGCGGCGATGCCGGTGATCGGCGTTATGTCACCGCTATCGGTAGCTACTGCAGCACGCAATCTTGCGGCGCTGAGAAACGGCTTGCGCGATCTGGGCTACACTGAGGGACGGAACATCAAGATCGAATATAGGTTCGGCGATGGTAATCCGGAGCGATTTGCGGCGCTGCTGTCTGAGCTTGTCGGCTTGAAGCCCGCTGCAATTGTTGTCGGATCGAACGCAGCCATCATGGCTGCCGTCAGGGCCACTCAAACCATACCATTGATCGGATTTATGGCCTCCGCGACTTCAGCGGCGACCGGCAAAGTTGCAAGTTTTGCGCATCCGGGCGCCAACGTAACTGGGTTTCTAACGGACGCTGATCCGGCAATCGTCGCCAAAAGGCTACAATTGTTGCAGGAGATCGTTCCAGGCTCCCAAGTTGCAGCTCTGGTGATCCCTGAGGAAGCAAACGTTGATGGAAGCACGATCGGACTTCAATCGGCTGCGAGAGTTTTGGGGTTGGACGTTCACATTATTGAGGTGCGGTCCGCGACCGAACTGCAGAATGCGTTCGTGCAAATTGAGCGCAATCACATACAATCACTTTATGTGTCCCAAGCCGCTCTTTTCCTTATCCGCCGATCCGAGTTGGTCGACTTGGCAGCGAGCAAGAAAGTTCCCGCGATCTATCCATTTCGAGAATTTGTGCAAAGCGGCGGTCTGGTTTCATATGGAGCGAACCTACCCGACATGTATGGACGGGCTGCCGTCTATGTTGACAAAATTCTCAAAGGTGATCGGCCAAGTGATTTGCCCCTACAGGCCGTCGAGAAATATGAATTGGTCGTCAATCTGAAGACCGCAAACGCTCTGGGGCTGACTATTTCTGAAGCGTTCCTGCTGCGCGCCGACGAGGTGATCGAATGAGGCGGCGTGAGTTTATTACGCTACTCGGCAGTGCCGCGGCCTATCCAGCTACGGCATGGGGGCAGGAGGCAAAGCTACCGACAATTCCTCGAATCGGATGTCTGGTGTTCGGCACAGCTGCTGATTCCGCCAGCCGGGTGGAGGTACTTGGCGCTGCCTTGCGCGAGCTTGGCTACATCGAGGGCAAAAGCATCGTCATCGAGACGATGTGGTATGATGCGGTTGGTGAGTTGCCTAGGCTCGCGGCCGAGCTCGTGCGCAGGAACGTCAACGTGATCTTCGCGCCGTCCTCGACCGAGGTCGAGGCGGTCCGGCAAGCTACCCACACGATTCCCATCGTGTTCTCATTCCATGCCGATCCGGTCGGCGTCGGACACGTAGCGAGCCTGCCGCGCCCCGGCGGCAACATCACGGGCCTGACCATGCTGCTCACGGATCTCTCCGCCAAGGAGCTCGAAATATTGAAGGAGGCCGTGCCGCAGGCGCAGCGCATCGGTGTGCTGTGGAATCCGACAACCCCCTCTCATGCACCCGCCTTGAGGGCGATCGAGGCTGGCGCCGAAAAGCTTCGGCTGAACCTCCGCCTCGTGCCTGCAGCAACGCGCGACGACTTTCCAGTTGCGTTTGCGGCGATGGTGGACGAGCGCGCCGATGCTGTTCTCGTCGTCTCTTCTCCGCTCGCTCGGGTTGAGCGCAACTTTTTGGCCGAGCTCGAACTCAAGCACCGCCTGCCCGCAATGTTTGGAAGCAGGTGGAATGTGGAGGCGGGAGGGCTGATGAGCTACGCGGCAGACCTCGACGATCTGACCCGACGCGCTGCCGTCTATATCGATAAGATTCTCAAGGGGGCCAAACCAGCCGACCTTCCCGTCGAGCAAGCGTCCAAATACCAGCTCACCATCAACCTCAAGACCGCGAAGGCGCTCGGCCTCACACTGCCCGAGTCATTTTTGGTTCGCGCCGATGAGGTTATCGAATAGACCGCAATTTTGTGCGATGCACTTTGTCCGGAAATGGCCCAACTCGGCCATTATGGATCGAATTTTGCTGTTATGCACAAATCAGGGCTCATTCTGGTGGTTGTCGTCAGCATTCGGAGTTCCCGCTGGCAATGCTGACCCTGAGAATCGCGGGCCGTCCAGGGCCAAAATAAATCCCGCTACCGGACAGTAGCCTACAAGCGAGTCACTGAACTGTCGCGTCGAGTTCGCCGCATCGGGCGCCACTCGACCGCATTCGACCGCACCCGCGCGACGAGGCCGGGAAGGCGCCAGCCTTGGTAGACTGGCTGGAGCGGAGACCACAATCGCTCGGTGTGACCACTACGGCGGCAGGCCGGCTGCGGACCAAGCCTCCGCCTTCTCGCGATCGCCGCAGCCGTGATGATTGGAATGGCCACGACTGGTGGTGCTGCTATTGCGCGCGGTGGCGGCGGCGTTGGCGGCGGCCATGCCGGCGGTTTCGGTGGCGCTCATATCGGCGGTCTGGGCGGCAACTTTGCTGGCGGTCATTTCGGCGGTCTCGCTGGCCCGCATTTCGGTGGTTTGGGCAGCGCCCATATCGGCGGTCTTAGCGTCGACCCGATCGGCATGCTTGGCCACACTCATGTCTCGCATGAATTGGGACACCACCACTTCCGCGGTCTCTACGGCGTGTCGCCGCTGTACGACGGCAACGATTGCCCCTGGCCGGCTGACTTGACGATTGAAAGTTGTCCGGTCGGGTCAGACACAGAATAGGAGCTCGTCATGAAACCTCTAATCGCCCTGCTCATTCTTGGAAGTATCGCTACCTCAGCATCGGCGGCCGGAAGCGACATTCATGGGCTTGTTGATGCCCAGACGGGCCACGCCGTCATTTCAGAGCAGTCAACACCAATCAGTAGCTATCAAGGTGCTTTCACGCACGCGGGCGGATATTTCGGCCGTGGCAGTGCGGGCTTCGGTCATTGGTAACAGGAGGTTGCCATGGAACAAATTGAATTCGTCAAAACTGGTCTGATGACCTCGCGCATTGGCCTCGGCACCTGGGCGATGGGCGGCTGGATGTGGGGCGGCACCGACGAAGCTCAGTCGATCGCCACCATTCGCACCGCCATCGATCGCGGAGTAACACTGATCGACACCGCGCCGGTCTACGGGTTCGGCCGCTCCGAGGAGATCGTCGGCAAGGCACTCGAGGGCTCGTTGCGCCACAAGGTCACGATCGCCACCAAGGTCGGCCTAGCGTGGAAGGACGGTGCCGTCTATCGCGATTCCCGCCCCGCTCGCATCCGCAAGGAAATCGAGGATTCGCTGCGACGACTACGCACGGATGTCATCGACCTTTACCAAGTGCATTGGCCAGACTTCGAGACACCGATTGCGGAGACCGCGCGGACGTTGGAAGACCTGCGCCGCCAAGGCAAGATTCGGGCGATCGGCGTCAGTAATTTTTCGCCAACCCAGATGCGTGGATTCAGCGCTGACGCCCAGCTCGACGCCGTGCAGCCGCCTTACAACCTGTTTGAGCGCGAAATCGAGGGCGACGTGATGTCCTACGCCGCAGGTGCAGAACTTACCATCTTGAGCTATGGCGCGCTCTGTCGTGGTCTTCTGAGCGGCCGTATGACCGCGATTACCAAATTTGACGGCGATGATCTCCGCAACGTCGATCCGAAATTCCAGGGTAAGCGCTACCCTCAGTATCTCGCTGCGGTCGAGGAACTCAAGAAGCTGGCCCACGAACGCTTCGGCAAATCGGTGTTGGCGCTTGCGGTCCGTTGGGTACTTGATCAAGGACCGACGATCGCCCTGTGGGGTGCTCGCAATCCTCGGCCGAGTTCGCTGCCTCGGTCGAAAATGACCCAAAGGCGACACTGCGTTGGTAAGTGCAAAGAGAAGAGAACTACCGTTTGGCATACGTCAGCTAGCGTTCTTTACCAACACGATATTTGCGAGTGAGATACGCATCGGCTCCGGTGCGGCGGCCAATCGCACCGCCATTGCATCCTCCAACTTGTTGACAAACTGAGCCGCGCGCGGATCGTCTCGGCCGCCGTCAAGCCCAAGGGCGAGCGTCGGGAATACCGAAGCTCGGGAAAACGCCGCCCATCGAGCGCCGAATTTTTTAGCATCATGGTCGGTTTTAAATGTAAGCCAATTTTGATCCTCACTATTGAAAACATGGAGATGGATTATTGAGAGGCCGGCAAACTGCTTATTCTCCGAAAAGGGCGCTGCAAGTTCTTCTTTGCCGCGGCTAACCATCGGTATGGCCATGCGCTTTATCTCGTCAGGACGAATAAAGCCGTCATCGGCGAGGCCGAGCAGTGCTCCATACATGGCGTTGGCTAGGGGCCGAAGGCCGAAATCGCCGTTATTATCCAATGCCATCGTTAGCACGACCAGTTGTCCACCATGCCGGAGCTCGCGCCCTCGGTTTTTCAAGAAGATCCGCCAGTCTTCATTGGCCTGCCTAAAATATGTAGCTCTCACCGCTGCATCGCGCGTCGCGTTAACATGCACTTGGTCGGGTATTGGTGCAGGTATTCGACTTAGCCATTGTAAGGCCCACGAACTCCAGCCGAGAGTAACGCTTTCTGAGGGCAGAATTTGCTCGTAGAAAGACCGCCCGACAGCCGACACAAAAACCGCATCGTCGTCGCGAAGATAACTATCTAAATCATCGGCTAGCGTCTGAAATAGAGCACTAAAATCGTTCTCGGCTAAATCTGTATGGACGACAGAGATCGCGCGCTTGGGGTCAACCCTATTTCTAAAAGTACGAATCGCGGCGGACATTGGCGCAAGCGAGTTACGCCCTTCAGACGAGCCGTAGTCAGCGATTACAATTGGCGTCGGGTCGGTCGGCAACGGAACAGTCTTGGCTGCCTGCTCGAATAGCGGTACTGCTGGAGAGAGCCCGGCTGCTTGCACACTGGAGCTGCGATTGTACGCTCCACCACCCTCCATCGGAGCCGGGCGGGACGCGCTCGAGTTTTCAGTCATAGTGCTGCTTTCATTTGGTAACCCGTCACTGTTTGTAATCGTACACAGCCCGCCAGCCCGGGGCGTGAATCGAAGCGGCTCTAATACGGTACAGCGAAGATACTGTGAAGATACTGTGATGTCTCCTTCTGGCCCGCCGCGTCAGTTCCCGCGGTGCACCGATGCGGCTAATGACCATAGAGCGACTTCGTGGCCTTGAGCGGGCACATCCAGCAGCGTCGGTGGTCTTATCTCTTTGCCGAGGGGCTCGTCGATAGCAGAACAGTGAAAGTCTGCGCTGATGGCGCCTGGTGGAGGCCGGAGTGAGCACTTTTTGGATCAAGGCTCGATAGCCATTCGCGCACCCCAGCCGCGTGACGGAAGACGTCGTCGAATTGCTTATCGCTTTCCGCCGCTTCGTAGTAACTACGTTCGGTTTCGAGATGCGCAAGAATAAAGCTTATGGATCGGTCGGCATAGGCACGGAATCAATCATTCGCATCTCTCCGGCAAATAAGTGCGGTCACCTTCGCGCGTTGACATCCACGCCGCGGATGTGATCGAGCACGCCGATTCCAAAGAATTGAACGATCGGCGGTCTGGCCATGACCTTTCCACATGCAACCGTCTCGTACCGCGTCTAAGTTCGTCGAACGCACTTTATGGTCTTTCGAGACCGCCTGTCTGTGCCACGTATCACAGCAGAGCCTAACGTCGTCACGCAGGATAGTGACCGACATTGGGGAACAAACAGACGTAACTCAGATATGGCAATTCGGCACCGATCGACCCGACTTCTGACTCTTTGCCCCAATAGACATCCCCAGTAGTCCGCCATAGACTTTCGATGTCGCGCAGAGGCGGGCTATTGATGACAGCAATGGCCACAGAATAAAGCAACGGGGTCGTGAGCGGCGCCCACTCTTGTTTCACGAAGGCTGGAACCCACAGCTCGCAGAGCATTCATACGAGCGATTGTGATGTCTTCCGAATTCGAAAGGTCCTTCGTCTCGCTCATAAGTGAAATGGGCGACCTCGAGGCCGACCTCGCAAATTTGGGCAGGGCTCGTGGACGGCTAGCAATTATAAAGCAGCGTATCGAAAGCATTCACGAGGAGGCCACTGCCGAGCGCCGGAAAATTGAGTTAACCGAGACCTCTTTGGAGGAAAGCGAAAGTTACAACAATGTTTTGTTTCAGCAGTCCCACCGGGCAATGGTCGTGGTCGACCCTGAGACGGGCTGCTTTATCAATTCAAATCAAGCGGCTGCCGAGATTTTTGGTTACCAGTCTCCGCAAGAGATAATCGGTAAGACCCCATTAGATATGGCGGCGCCGACGCAATATGACGGGACCAACTCTGCGATTGCTTCGCAGCGACGGGATCAATCAGCCTTAGCCCAAGGAATTGAAAGCTTCGAATGGCGCCACCGGAGACCTAACGGAGAAATCTGGGACGCCGTGGTGCATCTGATGGCGTTCAATTATCGCGGCCGCCGCCTGCTACAAGCGACCCTGGAAGATATTACTCAGCGTAGAAAGACCGAGGAAGCTCTTCGCGAGAGTCGCCAACTCTTGGAAAGCGTCTTGGAAAATAGCCCAGCGGTCATCTACGCCAAGCGCAAGGACGGTAGCTATACGTACATAAACCGCGAATGGGAGAGAGTATGTGGCCTAAGCCGGGAGCAGGTCATTGGCAGAACCGATCGCGATCTGTTCCCGCCCGAAATTTCCGCGCAATTCCGGTCCAATGACCTTGTCGTCTTGCAAACGGGTACGCTGACGGACTCCGAGGAACGGGTCGGGACGCCCTGGGGCGAACAACTATTTCTGTCGAAAAAAGTGCCGCTAATTTCAGCTAGTGGCGAAGTGGAAGGCCTTTGCGGCATTTCAACTAACATTGCCGATCAACGGCGGAACGAATTGGCACTGCGCGAGACGATCACAACCCTTGAACGCGAGCGAGAAAATAAACTCATGAATGTGGAAGCTATCATCGCTTCTATTGCTCATGAAATTAGACAGCCCCTAACTGCAATTGCGACGAATGCAAGTGCGGCCCAACGCTTTTTTGAAAGGACACCGCCCGATGTCGACGAAATACGGGCTGCGCTAAACAGAGCAATCAGTAATACCCACCGTGCTAGCGAGGTGCTCGACGGCATTCGAGCCTTGTTCGGAAAGGTCGGTCAAGGACGAGGCCCAGTCGATGTGAATGAGATAACTCGCGAAGCCTTACAATCCATGCAAGTGGAGTTGACGGAGCACGGCGTGATGACCCACACGGAGCTTTCCTCCGAACTGCCCAATGTCGAAGGCCATAAGGGTCAACTGCAGGAGGTCATCATTAATTTAGTCCACAACGCAATCGAAGCGATGAATACCGAGACAAATCGGAAAAGGATGCTGCGGATTAAAACGCAGCTTCATAATAACGATGCAATTATCGTCGCAGTGGAGGATTCGGGGCCGGGGATTGATCCGAAGCGTTTAGACGAAATATTTGATGCGTTTGTCACGACAAAGGCTGAGGGAATGGGATTGGGGCTAGCTATTTGCCGCAGAATTATTGAAAGTCATAGCGGTCAACTCACTGCGTTTTCGGATGGCAGAAGCGGAGCACGATTTCAATTCATTTTGCCAATCGCCACCCAAAATATCGCTCGCCCGGAATCACGGCCGACGGCGTCCGGCTGAACCTAATCGCCGCGTAAGCGGAAAACCATTCGGTCCTTCTGCGACCTCGCTCGATGCCCACTGTTTGGTCGCAATCGGGTGTAAAGCGGACGAGGCGCAAATTGGAATGGGCTTGTCGATTTGCCGATCTATCATCGAGGCTCATGATGGGCGTCTCTCCCAGTTCTGCCGCTAATCGAGGCTCGGTCTTTGAGAGTTTCTTGGCGGCTTGAGATTCCGAGGCGATTCGTGCTCGCCTGAGGTAGCACGCGTTTTTCACATTCGACCCAAAATGACTGAACCGATGTGTCATCAGAACATGGAGTGACAAATGTCCAGCAACGATAACGGCGAGAAATCGGAGTTAAGAAACCGGGCACTCAACCGCCGCAATATTCTACTCGCCGGCACGACGCTCGCCGTTGCGTCGGCGATTGCACCGGGCAATTCGGTTCGGACTGCGCAGGCGCAACGGTCGCCCGACCCGCCGTCAGGTAATAGACCCAATATCGTTGTGATTATGGGCGACGATATCGGCTATTGGAACATCGGTGCATACCACCAGGGCATGATGGCCGGCAGGACGCCGAACCTCGACAAGCTCGCCGCGGAGGGCATGCGCTTCACTGATTACTATGCCGAGGCGAGCTGCACAGCAGGACGCGCTGCATTCATCACCGGCGAGCTGCCGATCCGCACCGGAATGACCACAGTGGGTCAAGCCGGCTCGCCGATCGGCATACCGCAACAGGCCGTGACCATTGCTACAGCCCTCAAGTCCATGGGCTACGCTACCGGCCAGTTCGGCAAGAACCACCTCGGCGACCTCAACGAGTTCCTGCCTACCGTGCACGGCTTCGACGAGTTCTTCGGCTACCTCTATCACCTGGACGCGATGGAGGACCCCGCGCACCCCGGCTATCCGCAGGAGCTATTGGACAAAGTCGGCCCGCGGAACATGGTCCACAGCTGGGCCACCGACACGGATGACCCAACGGTGATGCCGCGTTGGGGCAAGATCGGCAAGCAGAAAATCGAGGACGCCGGAACTCTCTATCCGAAACGGATGGAGACCGTGGACGACGAGATCCGCGACCTATCCTTCAAGTTCATGGACAAGGCAAAGGCCGATGGCAAGCCGTTCTTCGTGTGGCTTAACCCGACGCGCATGCACATTGTGACGCATCTGTCGCCCAAGTACGAGGCGATGCGCAACTCGAAGAACGGCTGGACCATTCATGAAGCCGGCATGGCGCAACTCGACGACGACGTCGGTTTGGTGATGCAGAAGCTTAAAGACATGGGAGTTGACGACAACACCATTGTCGTGTTCACCACCGATAATGGCACCGAAGTCTTTACCTGGCCCGATGGTGGACAGACACCGTTCGCTCAGAGCAAGGGCACCGTTCTGGAAGGTGGTTTCCGCGTGCCAGCAATCATCCGCTGGCCAGGCCACGTGCCGGCGGGAAAGGTCGAGAACGGCATTATTTCCGGGCTCGACTGGTTTCCCACTTTTCTTGCAGCCGCCGGTAACCCGAATATTGGCGAAGAGCTCAAGAAGGGCAAAGACCTCGGTGGCACGACCTACAAAGTGCATCTGGACGGCTATAATCAGATGGACCTGATCACCGGCAAGGGGCCGTCGAATTGGCACGAGATCTGGTACTTCGGCGAAAGCGAACTTGGTGCTGTGCGCATTGACGACTTCAAGTATCGTTTTATCGACCAACCGGCGGGCTGGCTGGGTGAAAAGACCAAGCCCGATGTGCCCTACCTGACTAATTTGCGTCTCGATCCATTCGAGCGCACAGGCTGGCCCGATAGCGGTACGAAGTACGGAGCGCAACAATACTTCGATTGGTTCAAGTATGAGTTCTGGCGCTTCGTATTCGTCCAGGAGCAGGTTGAGAAGCTTGCGATGACCGCCGTCGAATTCCCACCGATGCAAAAGGGGGCGAGTTTCAATCTCGACGCAGTAAAGGCAAAAATCCAGGCCGCGAGAGCGGCGATGGCCAAGTAGGTATTTGGCCACAGGCAACCAATCGTTCGTAGCGCGGCCCCGGGGCAATTCCGGGGCCGTTTACGTCAATGGCTACCCCTTAAACTTCCGGTAATGGGCCGTCACGTCACTTGCCGTAGTGCAGCAATTTGGGCGCGATCTGGCGGAAAGCGGACATCGCGCAGACATCGTTGATCGGTCGAAAATGACCCAACAGCGACATTGCGGATGCCCGTGCGCTGAACGGATACCTTGGCGACCGAAAGAGTCCGGTGCCTAGCCTTTGGGGCCATGATGCGGATTGGCGACGAAACTCGCCCGCGGATACACTTTTGAGTCACTTTCGCGGTCTATTCCGGGGCTTTGTACACGATGCCGCCGAAGCGCGGGCTGCTCGGTCCGGAGGCGTAATATGTGCCGTGGGTGTTTCAACCAGCTCTTTCTTCGCGATGAGTTCCATTCCGGCGGGACAGCCGGCTTACTTGGCAAAGCGGCGGGCATGCCAACCCGACGCGCGTTCATGGCCTATTCGGTCGCCACGGCCTCCGCGCTGAGCGCCATCGGGGCCGCTCCCGCCTTCGCGGCGGACGAAGGTGCCGAGCTCATTTTGCGTGGCGGGACGATCCGTCCGCTGCCGGGCGCGCCAGTCTCCTCGGCGCTCGCGATCAAGGGCGGCAAGGTGCTTGCGGTTGGCGACGAGAGCACGCTGGCGGACCTCAAGACGGGCGGCACTCAGGTCGTCGATCTTGCCGGCCGCACGCTGCTGCCAGGGCTCATCGATCCGCACTGCCACACGCTCCTCGCCTCGCTGATCTTCGAACTGCTCGACGACGTCGGCTACGCCAAATATCCGACCCGCGAAAAACTCGTTGCGCATCTGAAGCAGGTCGCGGCGAGCACGCCGAAAGGGCAATGGATAGTCGGCTCCAATTTCGACAATCTTCTGCAAGGCGGGGATTTCACGCGGATAGAACTGGATGCGATTTCAACCGACGATCCGATTTTCGTCTGGTACACCAATGGGCACGACGCCTGCGTCAACAGCGCAGCGCTTAAAATCGCAGGTATCCCTGAGGATGTAGGCGATCTGCCGGGCGGCGGTCATTTCGGCCGGAGTGCTGACGGCAAGCTCAATGGCCTGGTTTACGAGGAAAGCGCGATGCTCAAATTCGCGGTCCACTTCCTCGCCAAGGTCACGCCCGAACTCGCAGCTAAGGCGGTCACGCATTATTCCCAGCATATGGGTTCCGTCGGCAACACGATGCTGCACGAGCCCGGCACGATCCGCTCGGACTGGATCGAGCCGTTCGCAAGGCTCTCGAATACGCTTGCCTGCCGCACCAGCGCGAGCGTTATGTTCGACGACATGAAGGGTCTGACGCCCTGGCGCGGCCTTGGCCTCGGACCGAAAGGCGCGACCGTCGCCGATTCGCTGTTCTCGCTCTACGGCGTAAAGATCGTCGCCGACGGCTCCAACCAGACCGAGACCGGGGCGCAGACCAAGCCCTATCTGAACTCGACCTCCAAGGGTTCACCGAACTTCGACGCCGCCCTGATGAAACAGATGGTGGCCGAAGTTAAGGCCTTCGGCCTGCCGGTGCAGATCCATTGCAACGGCGATTACACGATCGACATTGCGCTCGACGCGATTGAGGCGGCGTACTCGGGCTCGACCGACTATGGCGTCAACCGCATCGAGCATTCGACGATGGCGCGCCCCGACCAGATTCTGCGCATGAAGAAGCTCAACGTGCAGCCAAGCTTCCTTATGAACCATGTGCGCTTCTATGGCGCCGCCTATCGCGAGCAGATCTTCGGCCCCGAACGCGCCGCGTTCATGGACCCCGCCGGGGCTTGCGTGAAAGTCGGCTTGCCCTTCACGCTGCACACCGACGGGCCGTGCTCGCCGCCGGGACCGCTCGCGCTCATCAGCACGGCGGTGACGCGCCGCTGCATCATCGACAATTCCGTGATAGGCCCCGATCAGGCCGTTTCTCTTGACGACGCGATCCGCGCCGTGACGATCGACGCCGCCGGCCAGATTGGGCAGGGCGACCGCCTCGGCTCGCTCGAAAAGGGCAAGGAAGCGGATTTCACGATCCTGGAAAGCGATCCCTACAAGGTAAGCCCGGATGCGATTGCCAACATCAAGGTCAGCGAGACGTGGGTGGCGGGGGAGCGGAAATTTGCGGCGTGACAAGGCGGGCCGCCGTCGATGGCTGCAGCCTCTCTGGTCCCGGTTTCAGGACGAAAGTGGGATTCAAATGCGCGAACCAAACCAGTCGAACTTATAATTCAATCCGGCGCGAACAACAGCAACTGAGGTATTGAACCGCACATTATAAACTGCGTTGGCGGGAAAGGCCTGAGAGCCTGGTGACACCCAATTCGTGGTAGCAGTATTCAGTTGTGCGAAAATCGCTTCACCTTTGATAGTCCAATTTTGCGTCAGCCCATATTCCAGACCGGATCCAACAACCCAACCGAACCGCGTCGAATCAATGTTGAAAGACGGCGTATTGGTCGTTGGAAACTTGACCGAATTGTAAAAAACAGTATTGGCGACCTCGCCGTAAGCGAGACCGGCCGTGAAATATAATAGGGTGCGATCGACGACGAGGCCCAACCGGCCGCGAACGGTCCCAAGATCGTTCAGACGGTTCGTCTCAGATGGGAAGAAGTTGTTGATGGCTCCGTTTGGATCGACATATGTGGTCTTGTTGCTGAGCCAGCTTAAATCGGCCTCTAATCCGTAAACGAGGCTTCCCGCTTGCAAGTTAATTCCAATCGTGCCGCCCGCCGCAACCCCGTTGCTTTGATCATTCGACAGCCCTGGATATCCCAGAAAGGCGCCGGCGAGGTCATCGTAGCTGTGAAAGCCATTTGCGTAGCCGGCAGTCGCGCCCAGATAAGCACCCGCCCAACTAAAACTCGGTGGCGGAACATAGACAGGAGGCGGCAAGTCGGCGGCGCTTGCAGCTACCGCACTGAACAGCCCTAGAGTACCAAACAGAAGGGATTTAAACGGCACCATTTTTATCCCCCGATCGGTTTAAAAGAGAAAGGACTGCTTTTGCTCACTGCTCTCCAAAGTTATTCAGGAGCGGTAGCGTCTCTCATCACTGCGAGCGGCTCTTTCGCCTGCTCTGGCTTGCCGGTTCGAGGATATGCTCGAGCGGAGGTTCTTGTTTCGCGACTTCGAGCATTGACCCGCGTAGGGCGGCAGCCGTCGAGTATTACGAACTGTAAAGGTTAACGCCGCGTTAAATCGACGGGATCACGTCGCTGTGGAACCTGCAATTCGACCCGTCGACGCATGGGGCGCCCGATGCGATCCGATGTCACTTCCGCCTGCCGGATGAGGTGAGATCAAGTTGACCCATGTCTCCTAATGGCCCATCGCGACTAATCGCGGCGCTACGATTTTTTGGTCGCTGTCGGGGGCATAGCGGACATCGGCGTGCGCTGGAGCCCGGAAGGCTCGGTCGCGAATGACCCAGCCTGTGTGAAAACGCAAAAATTTGGAAGGTCGCGAGAATGATATTTCTCAAGCCAAACAAAACCGAACAAGCTTGAGAAACTTTGCGTCCTTAACTGTGATCTGACCGAACGTTATTCTGCTGCGCTTGGGCGCCGCCGCGTTTTTACACAGCCAAGACCCGGAACGGACATCTGCAGCAACGCCGGCGACGGCACCGCGGTTCATCTGTCAGCCCCCGGGGCCGTCCGTCATGATGTAGCCCATCAGGTCGCCCACGTTGTGCTCCAAATTTCGGATGATGTCCTTGACGACGTCTCCAATCGAGATCACGCCCACGACCTTGCCCGCGTCCAGCACTGGTAGATGGCGAAAGCCGCGCGCAGCCATCATTGCCATGCAGCCTTCCAGTTGGTCGTCCGGCTTGACCGTCACCGGGTCGCCCGTCATCACTTGGCCCACCGGAGTCTGCTTCGCATCGAGCCCGGGCAGCAGCACTTTTATGGCGCAGTCACCCTGGGTCACGATACCGACCAGGACGTCGTCGTCGATGACCAGCACCGACCGGACCCGGTTGTCGCGCATCTGGCGCAAGGCTTCGACGACCATGTCGCCGGAACGAACATGGATCAGGGCGCCACTCTTCTGGGCCAGAGCGTCTTTGACTGTGTTCATCGAGTCCTCCTCTCGTGGACACTGTCCTAGCCCGCCTAATCTAGCTCACTACGCGGCTATCAATCGAGGGGCTGGGCTCGTTCGCGTCGCATCTCTGCCGACGAGGTGATCGAGTAGTGGACTTTTTTGCGGCGACTGCTCAGGTTCGGTTATGGCCCGAAGCGTCAGTTCCTGCGTCGCAACCATACGTCCGAAGTCGGGGTGAAGCCGACATGCCAAGACAGCTCGACCGACGCGTTTGACCCTAATCGGACTTGCCGATCAGATTGGCGAACGTTTGCCTCGGGAGAAGAACGAAAATAAAGCGGGCGCTAATCACATCACGGTTTGATCAAGATCAAGGCCGAGATCATGATGTGATCAATAGTGAAAAATTTCGCGACAGCGAAACCTAAGCAACCCAAGCAACAAACGGGACGCCGCAATGGTTCGATCATCGATCCGAACAAAAATCCTCGGCATTGCCGTCGGGTTGATTGCGCTCATGATCGGTACCGCAGGGCTGTCGTTGGTGGCTGCGATGCGGGTCGGCGATAGGCTGCAACAGCTCTCCGAAAGTTATTTCCCAGCCTACAGCGACTTATCGGATGCGTCGATCAATTCGCTGGGCAGGGCAGTCGAAATCCGACGGATGATCATCGCCAAGACCGCAACGCCGCCTGACCCCATTCGCTATGCCGAGAGCATAGCCGTGGCCGAAGCGAAGCTCACGGATATCGATCGTGAGGAGCGTACAGCGCGGGCGCTGATTCAGAACATGATCGAAAACACAGAGTTCTCCGATGCGATCGCGCTCACGCGCGTCGAGACTTTCCTTGACACCATACTTAATGACGATCGCCGTCATCTGGCCGACGAAACCAAGCACCTGCTGTCTTTGCTCGATAGCGGCAACCCACAGGAGATCGTCGATGGGCTCGAACGCGTTGAAGGATTGCGCGACGAGCTTAGCCGGAAGATGCGCTCCGCTCGCTCCGACATGCTCACTCTTGTTCAAGCCAGCACCGCGACAACGCTGCATAAACAACGCGAGCTGATGATTGGCGCTGCGGCCCTGACGGCGCTGGCGACTATCTTGGGGGTGGCCTTCTCGCTCTTGGTCAGTGCCGGAATGATGCGGCCAGTGCGGCGGCTGGTGGAAGGTGCGCGCGCCGTTGAGGCAGGGCACCTCGACCAAACGCTTCTAGTCACGTCGAACGATGAGATCGGACATCTTACCGGCGCCTTCAATCGCATGATCGAGCAACTGCGCCTTAAAGAACGCATTCGCGAAACATTCGGAAAATACATCGATCCGCAGGTAGTCGAGGGGCTGATCGACCGACCGGCGCTCGCGACCTCCGGGCAGCGGCGTGTAATGACGACGCTGTTTTGCGATCTTGTGGGCTTCACCAGCATCAGCGAGGGGATGACACCGCAAGGGCTGGTGAAAATCATGAACCGTTATTTGTCGACGATGTCGGGACCGATCAGGACGCAGCGTGGTGTTATCGACAAATACATCGGCGACGCCATCATGGCCTATTGGGGGCCGCCCTTTAATGATGATGCGGATCAAGCCCGGCTCGCTTGCTTTGCCGCGCTCGACATGGTCGCCTTGATTCCATCTCTGCGCGCCGAGCTGCCAGAAATTCTGGGCGTGCGCAACGTGCCTCCGTTGGACATCCGCATCGGCGTGGCTACCGGCGAGGCGCTAGTTGGAAGCATCGGCTCGGAGCTGATGATGAGTTACACCATCATGGGCGACTCGGTGAATCTAGCCTCGCGACTGGAAGGGGCAAATAAGGTCTATGGAACAAGGGTGCTGGCCTCCGAGGCGACCGCCAAAGCTGCCGACCTCGACGTGGAAGTACGCGAGGTTGATCGCGTAGTCGTACTCGGTCAAAAAGAGCCGCTGGCCGTGTTCGAGGTGATGGCCCGCAAGGGCGAATTGACGACCGCACAAGCGGAACTCCGCGCACGCTTTGCCGACGCGCTGGCGGCGTATCGGGCCAAGCAATGGGAGATAGCGCGCCACGGCTTCGCAGCGGCCCTTGCGATCGTTCCGAATGACGGACCGTCGATGACGCTGCTTAACCGCGTGGAGTCGTTGCAGGCAGCGAACCTAGCAGAAGACTGGGACGGCGCTTGGCACATGGACCAGAAATAGCTTTGGCGATTTCTGAGCGATCGCAGAATGTCTCCTCCTGGCCCCTCGCGTCATTTCGTTGCGTCGCAATCATACGTCCGGAGTCGGGGGTGAAGCCGACATGCCGAGATCGCTCAACCGACGCGGTTGACCCAAAGCGGAAGTACAGTTCGTCTGGTGCGAGTGCGTAACAACCCCTCTTGGAACACCCTTGCGAGCGCGCGGTTCGCTCGAAATTCGTCAACGGAATAACAGCAAGCCACTGATTATCAGCATCGCAGCGGCCGTGCTGCCATGGATACCGAAGGCTACCGCTCTGCTCCGGCCCTGGCGCAAAACGATCGCGGCGTCACCGATAGGTATGATAGCGGCCGCAAGCATAAACCAACCAAGCGGGTGTGCGGACCCGTAAGCTATGAGAATAGCGGCGAACAGGCCCGACGCGATGTCACGAATACCTTTCGCGGAGAGATATGCCCGCGAATGCGGCTCCGTGCCGGCTGGTACACCGTATCCGGCGGCCGCCAATGAAGGCGCCACGAGAAAGCGGCCCCCGATAAAAATGATCCCAGCCGCGATCACAGCGGACAGATAAAAGCCGATGCTTATCGCCATGTGTCTTCTCCTCGGTGGTCCTCTTGCTTGCCGACCTCATCTGTGAAATCGCCGAAGGCGGTTGAAATGTCGCGACTTTTTGCTGTCCACTGATTGCTCGCGCGACAATTGGTGGCGGCAATCTCCGAGTTCAGCCGCAAAAGGCTGCGCATGCGCCGGATTTGCGAAACATGTTTCGCTTTCGCTCAAAGAGCCACATTGCTGATTGGCCAAAATGATATTAGCTGGTCGTACTAAGCGATGAATGGGTTAGGACGGCGCAAGGATTGGCATGTTGGTGAGTGAAAAAGAGTTTCGGCTCGATATTGAAAACGCAAGATTGCGTCAGCTCCTGGCACAAGCTGGAATCGATGCCGCGGAGCACAAGCTGGTGCAAGGTTTGCAGCGGCTTCTGTTGGAAGAACTGCATCATCGAATAAAGAACCTTCTAGGCACGGTTATGGCCATCGCCTCGCAGAGTTTGAGTAATGCGGATAGCGTTGAGCATGGTCGCGAGGCAATTGAACATCGCCTGCGCGCATTGGGGCGTGTGCATGATTTGCTATTGAAGGTCAACTGGGAGAGCGCACCGCTGTCGTCAATTATTCAAGCGGCAGTTGAGCCTTTCGATAAGGGCAGTCGTTTCTGCATTCAAATTCCTGATATCGAAGTCAGTCCTTCTGCCGTTCTTCCACTCGCCATGATCCTCAATGAGCTTTGCACGAATGCCGTCAAGTACGGCGCACTGTCAAACGCCAATGGTTGCGTTGAGATATCAGCGGTTATTGACGCCTCGAAGGAGAGGTTCATCTTCACGTGGGCAGAGATGGGCGGGCCGCCCGTTCGGGTCCCCGCGCGCCAAAGCTTTGGAACGCTATTGATTGAACAAGACTTTGTTGGCGAACTTAGAGGCGAAGCGCATCTTTCCTTTGAGCCTTCCGGGGTCGTTTGTAAACTCGATATCCCGCTGGTGATGCTCATCCCCTTAAAGCCGACCGACAAGACTGCATGATCGTCGCGCCGTTGTTGCTGCACGCAGCGAAGCGGATGCTAAACTTTCTTCCACCGCGCCCAATTGGCACCGCGGCCGCGTCGATAGGATTAAATTTCTCGCCGTCGAATTTTTCCATGAACTTTTGCGTGTCGGCCAGCTCTTTGAAGCAATAGAACTGACTCTGCCAGGTCTGATAAATTCGCAGCGTCAGTGTGTTGACCGCGCTCACTGCCAAGCTGCCGAGCACCGGTCCGATGGTCCAGAATCCCATCGCCGTCGCTCGCCCTACTTGCGGCGCGAAGTCACGGATCAGCGTTCTTCATCATGCGCCGCGTAATCGACCAAGTATCTGCTGGCTTGGTGGCGTTAGTTGCTCGGCCTTTTCATCGATACCGCCCGCCGCGTTTGGCAAGGCTTCTACTGAAAACCATCAGCTAATGTCTGCTCTTGGCCCTTAGCGTCATTTCGCACTCAGGCCTTAAATGATCGCTCTTGGAGCAACAACGGACATCGGGCGGCACAGGCGCGGAATCCATCGGTAGCGTTTGACCCGATTCGGACATGCCGCCCGCAAAAGGCCCGCTACAACGTCGCGGCCAGTATTGGTAAGCTCTCGCCTCCGCCGGTTGCAGTAAGGCACCTATGCAGCAGATTGTGGACTGGCTCGAAAAACTCGGTATGTCCGAGTACGCGGAGCGTTTTGCCGAGAGCGATATCGACACCTCTGTTCTTCGCGACCTGACCGATCAGGACCTCAAAGAGCTTGGCGTTTCGCTCGGGCATCGACGCAAGATGTTGCGTGCGATTGCCGAGCTGGGCAGCGCGCTTGTGGCGCCATCCGCGACCCCGCATGTCAGACCGGCGCCGATCCTGACCGGCGCGAAGGCGCCACCAATCCCCGTCGCGGTCGAGTCCACCGGCGAGCGCCGTTATCTCACTGTGATGTTCTGCGATCTGGTCGGTTCGACCGGCATTTCCGCGCAGCTCGATGCCGAGGAATGGCGCGACCTTGTCGGCGGCTATCTCGATGCCGCCTCGGCCGCGGTGACGGAGATGGGCGGCCATGTGGCGAAGAAATTGGGCGACGGCCTGATGGCGCTGTTCGGCTATCCGGTCGCGCACGAGAACGATTCCGAGCGCGCGGCGCGGGCGGCGCTGTCGATCCAACGCGCGCTGGCCGAGCTTAATCGCAAGAACGCCGGAACGGCTAAACCAGAGCTGATCGCCCGTATCGGCCTTGAATCGGGCTCGGCTGTTCTCGACGCGAGCGGCGAGATTTATGGCGACGTCGCCAATGTTGCCGCGCGAGTGCAAGCGCTGGCCGATCCCGGCGCGATCTTGGTTACGGCGCGGGTGCGGCGGCAGATCGCGGGGCTGTTTATTGCGGAAGAGCGCGGCACGCACGCACTCAAGGGAGTACCCGAACCGACAGCGCTGTTCCGGCTCGTTCGAGCGAGCGGTGGCGGTCGCCGTTCCGGGCAGCGGAATCTCACCCCGCTTGTGGGTCGGGACGAGGAAATCGCCATGCTGATGCGACGCTGGGAGCGGGCGCGTCAGGGCGAGGGCCAACTGGCGCTGATCGTAGGCGAACCGGGCTTGGGCAAGTCGCGCTTGATCGAGGAATTCCACTCCAGGCTCTCCGACACTCCGCACACCTGGGTGGAATGGAGCTGCTCACAGCTTCTGCAGAACACTCCGCTGCACCCGATCGCGGAATGGGGACGGCAGCGGTTCGGGGCCGACATGGCGGCGGAGCGGCGGCTAGCGGACCTGGAAAGCTCATTGGCCCAGGTCAGGCTCGAGCCAGCAGAAAATGCTCCCTTGCTCGCGCCGCTTCTCGACATATCGCTGCCTCCAGAAAGAGCGCCGAAATTGTCGGGCGAGGAATTGCGCCGCCGGCAATTGGCGGCGCTGACCAATTGGGTGATGGCCAGCGCCAAGGTGCAGCCGGTGGTGCTGACCTTCGAGGATTTGCACTGGGCCGACCCGACCACGCTCGACGTGCTCAAGGGGATCGCGGAGCAGGGCGCGCTCGCGCCGCTCCTTATCATCGCGACCACGCGGCCGGAATTTCGGCCGCCCTGGAGCATGCGCTCGCATCACGGGACCATGTCGCTCGCACCGCTCGACCGCGCGCAGGTGCGCGACATGGTGGTTGAGCTCTCGGCCCGGCACGCGCTGCCGAAGGAAGTGGTGGAAGACGTTGCCGCCCGCACCGGTGGCGTGCCGCTGTTCGTCGAGGAGGTGACGCGACTTCTGCTTGAGCGCGGCACACAAGGCGGCATCCAGGCGATCCCGCCGACCTTGCAGCAATCCCTGATGGCACGGCTCGACCGGCTCGGCCCGGCGCGCGAACTAGCCCAGATCGGTGCGGTGATCGGCCGCGGCTTTTCTTATGCGCTCATCCACGACGTCGCCGGCATGGAGGATGCGCCGCTGCAGGCGGCGTTGGACAAGCTTGCCGAAGCCGACATCGTACTGGTGCAGGGCCTGCCGCCGCAAAGCGACTACCGCTTCAAGCACGCGCTCATCCAGGACGCCGCTTACGAAAATCTGCTCAAGAGCCGCCGTCAGGTTCTCCACCGCCGTGTGGCGGAAACTTTGCGCGACCGCTTCGCCGGTACCGCCGCCGCCGAGCCGGAAGTTTTGGCGCATCACTTCACGCAAGCGGGCGAAACGGACGCCGCGATCGAGTGGTGGGGCAAGGCCGGCGACCAGGCCTTGCGCCGCTCGGCCTTCAAGGAGGCTGCCGCCCATCTCGGCAAAGCCATCGCGATGGCGGACAAGGCCGCCGAGAGCGCGCCCGGCGCGGCGGTGGCGACAATCCCGGCCAACCAGCGCCTGAAACTACAGACTAGCTACGGCCGGGCAATGATGTGGTCGAAGGGCTATTCCGCCCCAGAAACCACCGCCGCCTTCGCCCGCGCCCAGGAGCTTATTGCGGCGACCGATGACGCAGATGAGCGGTTCATCACCTATATCGGGCTTTGGGTAAACAGGCTGGCACGCGGAGAGCTCGCTTTGGCGCGGGAGACTGCCGAGACCTTTCGGCGCGACGCGGAGAATGCGGGACGGCTGACTGAAACGGCAGTTGCGCTGCGCTATCTGGGCCTCAGTTGCTATTTCCATGGCGATCTGGTCGAGGCGCACGACCATCTCATTGGAGCGCTGAGCATCTACGATCCGGAACGCGACCGTGAGGCCAGGTTCCGTTTCGGCTTAGATACCGGGGTCAATGCGATGGCGCTCCTGGCCTCGGTGAAGTGGGAGCTCGGCGATCTGTCGGAAGCGCGAGCCCAGATCGAGCAAACGATGGTTAGGGCCAACAACTCCGCTTATTCCCTGGACCGGCTCTTCGCCTATTTCTGGAAAACGATACTAGAAAGCCTGGTTGGCAATGCCGAGGCCGCTCTCCACGCAGGGGAAGTCGTTGTTGAAATCGCCCAAAGGCATGAGACAAAGCATTATCTCGCCCTTGGACAAGCATATGTCAGCTGGGCGCGTGCTCGGCTCGGCGACGGTGCTACGAGCTTGGCCGAGCTGCGAGCGGCTATGGCGACATTGGCCGACATGGGGAACAAAGTGGATGTGCCGCGACTTCAAGGTCTGCTGGCGGAGCTGGAAGCCGAGCGGGAAAGCGTCGACGAGGCCTTGGCGCGCATCGACAGGGCACTCGCGCTCGCCCGCGAGACCGGGGGGCACGCGGAAGAACCTTTTCTCCACCGCATCCGCGGCGAAATCTTGTTGAAACGCGATCCGGTGAGCCCGGCGGCGGCGGAGGAATCTTTCCTCGCCGCTATCGGGATAGCGCAGCATCAGAAGGCGCGAAGCTTCGAGCTGCGCGCGGCGCTCTCGCTGGGGAAGCTTTATCAGTCGACCGGCCGCGCCGCCGACGCCCACGCCGTGCTTGCCCCCGCGCTCGAAGGCTTTTCGCCGACGCCGGAATTCCCGGAGATCGAGGAAGCGCAGGCGCTGTTCGCTGCACTGCCTTCATGAGCCAATTAAAGGAGGCGGCGACTTCCGGTAATGGCCCAAACCCGAAGTGCCGTCAAGTCAGCTATTTGGTACCCTCGTTTGACGGCGGCGATGATTTTGTTGGGGTCCTTGGTCCAGGTAAAGGGCTTTGGGTTTGCATTGGTGTGGTCGAGGAAGCGGTGGATGGCATCTTTGAGTTCCTGGAGGGAGCGAAATACGCCGCGCTTGAGGCGCTTTTTGGTGAGTTTCGCAAAGAAGCTCTCGACGGCGTTCAGCCACGAGGCTGACGTCGGAGTGAAGTGAAAAACGAACCGCGGATGGTTTTCGATCCATTCAAGAACCTTGGGGTGCTTGTGAGCGGCATAGTTGTCGACGATCACGTGCACCGTTCTTCTTGGCCACCCTGGCATCGCTGACGTGAGGAAGCAGAACCTGAGGCGTGGCGCTAGACATCGCCCGATGACCTAGTCTCAAGCACATTGAGCGCCGCGAAAAGGGTGGTGACGCCGTGCCGCTTATAGTCGTGGGTGATGGTGCCGGCACGTCCCTTCTTCATCGGCAGCCCCGGCTGGGTGCGGTCCAGCGCCTGGATTTGGCTTTTCTCATCAACCGAGAGAACGATGGCGCGGTCGGGCGGATTGACGTAGAGGCCGACGACCTCTTTGAGCTTGGCCGCGAACTGCGGATCGTTCGACAGCTTGAACCGGCGGACCAGATGCGGCCGTAGGCCATGAGCACGCCAGATCCGTTGCACCGAACTAACTCAAGCAGGTTTGCGTGCAATTCGTCGAACTGTGCCGCCAGATGGGCCTGCTGACGACCGCGAGCGTTGCGATCGATGGGAGTAAGTTCAAAGCCGTCAATACTCGCGACAAGAACTACACGCGCGGCAAAGTGGAGCGACGGCGTGCACAATTGGAGAAGAGTGTAGCGCGCTATCTAGCGCAGCTCGACACGGCCGACCTGCAGGAGCCGTCCGAGGAACTAGCGGCGAAGACAGTCCATTTGAAGGAGAAGCTGGTCAAGCTGGAAAGCGAGATGCAGCGCCTGGCGGCGATGGAGAAGCTGATGTTGGCATCACCTGATCAGCAGATCTCGCTGACTGATCCCGACAGCCGTTCGATGGCGACCAGTGGCCGCGGCTCCGGTGTGGTCGGTTACAATGTACAAGTCGCAGTCGATACCAAACATCACCTGATCATCGCTCATGAGGTTACGAACGATGGCTCAGATCGAGCGCAACTCGCCAACATCGCTTGCCAGGCCAAGGAAGCCCTTGGCGTCGATAAACTCGAAGCTGTTGCCGACCGTGGCTACTTCAGCAGTGATGAGATTTTAGCGTGCGAAGAAGCTGGCATCACGGTTACGCTGCCAAAGCCGGTGACTTCTGGGGTTGAGGCAAAGGGTCGCTTCGGCAAGCAGGACTTTGTCTATCTTAGCGACGAGGATGTGTATCGCTGTCCGGCTGGACAAAAGCTCGCTTACCACTTCACAAATGAGGAGAAGGGGTTAGTTCTGCACCGCTACTGGACCAACGCCTGTCAGAGCTGCGCTATCAAACAGCGCTGCACCACTGGCAAGGAGCGACGGATCACGCGCTGGGAGCATGAGCATGTGCTGGAGGCCGTACAGAAACGCCTCGATAAGAACCCGCACGCTATGCGCCAGCGTCGCGAGACGGCTGAGCATCCCTTTGGCACGCTGAAGATGAGGATGGGGGCGACGCACTTCCTGATGAAGCGTCTACCCAAGGTCGCCACCGAGATGGCACTCCATGTTCTCGCTTACAATCTCACCCGGGTGATGAACATCATGGGCATTCAGCCGCTGATGGCTGCGATCCAGGCATAGTAAAAGCCAGAAAATTAGCTGGCGTCGCCGGTTCGCCTAGTTCCCTGCCCAATTCGTCAAAATGTTTTGAAACAACCAAGACCCAATGCGGACATTCACCAATCCTACAATGATATTCCTGGGCCAATCGCGGCGTCAAATGCTTTCATTTGTTAGACCGAATTCATCGTGCGAGAAAAAGAGAAATTTGGTGCATTTGGGCGTCACTACGTAGCAATCCCACAGAAAGAGAACGGCTAAGGTCACGAAGGAAATTGCGTCGTCGCTTTCACCTTCTTCGAACAACTGGCCTGGAGACTGGGTCAGTGGTCTTTTTTCTCCGTAAGACAGCCGTAAACGCTCAAAAATGTGCATTCTCTGACCGGATGGCCATACGGCCCAGTCGTTGAATAGTACGAGATAATTGGGTTCGCCGATAAAGGTGCGCATGCGCTGAGATACCAAATACACCCGCTTTCCGGCGTCCTCCGGTATTTTGAACCGCGTGACGGCATTGGAAAGCTCTGGAAGACCAGACGCCGCTAAGGCGACGTTATTCTGCTCGAACCAAATCCTCGCGTCAGCGTCGGCGAGTAACGGCGCGCGCGTCAACCACTTTACCTTATCGGGATTAGCGGGCGAAACCGCGTCAGGACGGACAGGTTTCACTCGATGGTGCGCGAGGCAGTATGCCGTTTTACCGTTCCACCCTTCGTTCGCTTTGGGGACGATTTTTGACCTTGGGAAACGAGACTGGCACCGAACACCTCCCCCACCGACGCGATCGACCAAACCGGAGCTAGCGACCGCGAGCGAACACTCGTGCCGGCCTAAACATTATGAAGACGACGAACGTCTTGAAAGTGCCGGTGCCGCATCGCGCATGGCCGATAGACTTTGGATTACGTGCCGGCACCAGGATTTGGTGAGAAATATTGTGCCTTGTCCGGTACCCTCTCCCACTCTTTGGCATCGGCTGGGGGTTCCTTCTTAAGGGTGATATTAGGCCACAGCCTCGCGTATTCGGCATTGAGGCTCAGCCACTTCTCGGCCCCTGGCTCGGTGTCCGGCTTGATCGCGTCTACGGGGCATTCTGGCTCGCAAACCCCGCAATCGATACATTCGTCCGGATGAATGACCAGCATGTTCTCACCCTCGTAGAAGCAATCCACGGGGCAAACTTCCACACAATCCATCAACTTACATTTGATGCAACTCTCATTGACTATGTAGGTCATAGAACGTCCCTCCTAGACGGACCGGCCGTCTCAGCGGCGGCCTACGCGGCCGGTCACACTGCGCCAGGTGGTCTGCGGGTCCGAACTAAGAACTCTCGCTACTAAGTCGGCGCATAGGGTGACGGGTGTCGCCTCGTTTGTTTTGCTGGCGGACATAAGCGATCAGCGCCTCCGGACGCTGCATCTTAACCTTGAGGGCGGCGATCAGCGCGTCTTCCGCGTCAACGACAACGTGACCCGTTTTCCCCTGAATTTTAAAGCCAACCGCAAACTGCACCTGTGTGCTCTCCCGCTTTCTTGTGCTCTCCCGCTTTCTGCAAAAGATAGCACAATTCAATTGCGGGTGTGAGGTTTGCTAGGCTCCTCAGCCGCTGTCGCCACCTTCGTTCTAAACTTGGGAGTTTGGCTCGGGCTTTAGTTAGTATGGCGTGGCGCGAGAAGCTGTAAACGTTTTACCGTTCCATCCCTTAGTCCGCTTTTAGACCATTTCGGACCTATGCGACGCCGGGCGGCAGACGCTTCGGTCGAGAGTGACCCATCTCGTCTTTCGAGCGGATCGTTTGCTGCGGCGCACAATGCAGCCCTTGGCGTCCGCGGTGTGGTAGAGTGTAACCTTCCCAACCTGGTAGTGCGGGCATGCGGCGGCGCGACTTCATCATCCTGCTCAGCGGCGCGGCGACATGGCCGCTAGCAGCGCGCGCGCAGCAGCCAGGCAGAGTCTTCAGAGTAGGCTGGTTCTTTAGTTCAACCCCTTTGGAACAGATGGCGGGGCCTGATCCGATAATTCCGGTAGGTAAAGCCTTGGTGCAAGGTTTGCGCGCGCTCGGGTATGTCGAGGGTCACAATCTAGTTCTGGAGCGTCGGTCTGCGGAGGGAAAGTTCGAGCGGATTCCGGAGATCGCAGCGGAATTGGTAAGTCGTAATCCAGATGTAATCATAACCGGCAGCGGCAATAAGTTGGCTCAAGAGCTTCAGCGTGTAACAAAATCTGTGCCAATCGTGATGCCTGACAGCGATGATCCTGTTGGTGCGGGTCTGGTCGAGAGCCTAGGGAGACCAGGGACGAACGTCACCGGATTCAGTGCAGATGCCGGTCCGGGGATTGAAGCAAAACGTCTGCAATTGCTTAAGGAGGCTGTTCCAAACGCCACCGCGTGGCCGTTCTCGCCACGAATGAGTTTTTGGAAAGGCTCGATCGGGACACAGCTCCGATCCGCTGCGCAGGTTATGGGCTTGACGCTTTTGCACGCGGAGCATTTCGCCGATTCCTATGATAGCGCTTTTGCCCTGATCGTACGAGATCCACCGGACGCGCTAGTGGTGACGCGACACGCAGCGAACTACGTTAACAGACGACTTATCGCCAAGTTCGCGTTGGGGCAAAAATTGCCTGCGATCTATCCTTATAAAGCCAACGCTCTGGACGGTGGCATGATGTCCTATGCGGTAGACGAAACCGACCTGTTTCGCCGCGCCGCTGTTTTGATAGATAAGATACTGAGGGGCGCAAATCCCGCTAACATTCCGATCGAGCAGCCCAGCAAATTTGAACTCGTCATCAACCTCGAAGCCACCAAGGCCGTCGGTGTCACCCTGCCGCCGACGCTCCTCGTATTCGCTAATGAGGTGATTGAATAGACTTTGTTTTGCTGCGGCGCACTGGTCCAGTCTTGGCCCCTTAGCGGAAGTGCCTATCGTAGTGGGGAGAGTCTCCTTTCGGAGGAAGAGCAGACATCAAATTGCGCAGCCGGCATTTGTTTTGTGAATGGCGGTTTGCCGAGACTGGTGGATACTTCGTTCGCGCTAACCCGGACGATCGATCATCGGCAAGGCTGTTGCTGGAACCCGTCTGTGGCGTAGTGGCACGCTGCTAGGTGATTGGGCGCCGTTCGGGAAACGAGATCAGGCGTCTCCTCCGCGCAGCGAACGGTCGGCTTGAAACAGCGGGTCCGGAACGGACAGCCCGACGGCGGGGATATCGGGTTGGGTAGGTCACCGGAAAGAATGATACGACTTTCCTGTCGCGCCCGCGTGGGATCCGGCTTCGGAACCGCAGAAAGTAATGCCTGCGTGTACGGATGTGCAGGAGCCGAAAACACCCGCTCACGCGGCCCGTACTCGACAAAACGGCCGAGATACATCACTGCCACCTCGTCAGAAATATGCTGTACCACCGAAAGGTCGTGGGAGATGAATACGTAGGTGAGACTCGAGCTCTTTCTGCAGGTTCTTCAGGAGATTGACCACCTGAGCCTGAATTGACACGTCAAGAGCCGAGACGGCTTCGTCCAAAATGATGACCTGCGGTCCGAGAGCCAGTGCTCGGGCGATTGCGATCCTCTGGCGCTGCCCTCCAGAGAATTCCGGCGGACGCCTTTTCGCCACCTCTTGCGATAGACCAACCTGTCCGAGCAGTTCGGTGACGCGTTCGGGCACATAGCGTCCGTTGATACGCAGCGGCTCGGCGATGATTTCGTGGATGGTCATGCGCGGATCGAGAGACGCGTAGGGATTCTGAAAGACGACCTGAAGTTCGCGACGCTTGTCACGCAGAAGCCGCGGCTTCAACTGCGAAATCTTTTCACCCTGTAACCAAACTGCGCCCTCCGTGGGTTGCAGCAAATTGAGAATGACCCGTCCGAGGGTCGATTTACCGCAGCCGGACTCGCCAACGAGGCCGAGCGTTCTCCCCTTCGAGAGAGCGAATGAAACGCGGCTGACCGCCTGCAACCGATCGACTCCAAAGCCTCGCGAGCGGCGCACACGGAAATCCTTGCTGAGGCGATCGACCTTGAGCGCGAGTTCGGATGTAACTTCTACACCGCCAATCCCGCCGCCGCCCTCGCGGTGCGTAGCGTCGAGCTTTAGCGCTTCACGACGTCCCCATGCCGGGGTTTCCTCCGCAAAATGACAGGCGACCACGTGCTCGGGCGCGAGTGGCCGGAGAAGGGGAATGGATTGGCTGCACGGTGCCCGTCCGTTGGATAACCCGCACCTTGGATGAAAGACGCAACCCGACGGACGCTTCGACGGGTCAGGAACTTGGCCGGGAATCGAATAGAGTTGACCCGTGTCGCGGTCGATACGCGGCAGACTGGCGATCAGTCCGAGGGTGTAGGGGTGCAGAGGTTCAGAAAATGTCGTCGCGACTGACGACCGTTCCATCATCCGGCCGCCATACATGACTGTCACGCGGTTAGCCACTTCGGCGATTAATCCGAGGTCGTGCGTGATGAGCACCATCGCTGCACCGGTACGCTTACGGACACCGGCGAGCACGTCTATGACCTGAGCCTGGATGGTGACGTCGAGCGCCGTCGTCGGCTCGTCAGCGATCAAGAGATCAGGCTCGTTGGCGATCGCCATGGCGATCATGGCGCGTTGGCGCATCCCGCCGGAGAATTCGTTGGGAAACTGACCTGCCCGGCGTCGCGGATCGGGAATGCCTACAAGGTCGAGAAGCTCAATCACGCGCTCCTTCACCTGCGCCTTGGTGATCGAGCGGTTGTGCAGCCAAATCGCCTCCGCGATCTGTGTGCCGACCCGCAGAACCGGATTGAGCGAGGTCATGGGATCCTGGAAGATCATCGAGATCTTCTTTCCACGCACCTGCCGCATTTGCTCGAAACTGAAACTCGTGAGCCGGTCGCCGCGAAGCAGAACCTCGCCGGACGCCAGATAGACCGGGTGTGGCAGCAGACCCATGACCGCGAGCATGGTCACGCTCTTGCCGGAGCCCGACTCGCCGACGATGCCAAAAACCTCGTGAGGGTGGACGTCAAATGAAACGCGGTCGACGAGCCTCGTCACACCGTGTGCCGTCGGAACCTCGATGACGAGATCGCATACCGACAAAATTGGTCCAGACTCCTCGGCGGTGTGCATCCCAGCTATGGCTTGTTCGCCAGACATCACGCAGTTTTCATCATCTCGGCTGAAGCGTCGTTTTCGGACGTGAACGCCTGCGACAGGAACTGCACTCCGGCGACCAGCATGAAAAGCGCAATGCTCGGCAGCGCGGCCAGCCACGGGGCCAGCTCAAGATAGGTCTGCCCATCGCTCACCATCATGCCCCAGCTCGGTAGCGGCGGTTGGACACCCAGACCCAGGTAGGAAAGCGACGCTTCCATCACGATGATCTGTGCAAGCTCGTAAGAACCGACGATGAGCATTTGCGGCATCACGTTTGGCAACAGGTGTTTGCGAATGTTCCACGTCGCCGTGGCCCCTTGCGTGGTGGCGGCAAGCACGAACTCGCGTTCACGCAAGCTGAGCGTCATTGCGCGTGCTACGCGCCCGTAACTCACCCAACTCGTGATGCCGAGCAGCAGCGCAAGATTGATGATGCTCGGGGCAACGATCGCTGCGACCGAGATCAGTAGCAGGACACGAGGAATCGAAAGCTGCAAGTCCGCCAGCCCCATGATGATGTTCTCGGTCCAGCCTCTAAAGAAGCCGGCGATCAGGCCGAGCGCCACTCCGATGATCAGGCTGGTGGTGACGGCCGTAAGGCCGATCAAGAGCGAAACCTGACCAGCGAGTGCGAGCCGGCTCAACATATCGCGCCCGAGCGTATCCGTCCCGAATAAGTAGAACGTGCCATCGAAAGCTCTGCCGCCGGGCGGCAGGAGGCCGACAGCGAGGTTTTGCTTAAACGGATCGTAGCCCGGCAGCAAAGGCACAACCGCGACAAGAATGAGAACGCCGACCAGAAGGAACAACGCCACACCGACCGAGAATGTGAGGCGAGACTTCATGCCACGCTCACGCGCGGATCGAGAAAGCCGTAGAGGATGTCGACAACAAGATTCACGGCGACAAAGATCAGCGAGATGATGAAGACACCGGCAATAATAACCGGGAAATCGCGCTGGTTCACGGATTGCACGATGAGACGTCCGACACCTGGCCAGCTGAACACTGTTTCCGTCACCACCGTGCCGCCGAGCAAAAGACCAAGGTTGATGCCGGCAATTGTAACCAATGGCAGCAAGGCATTCGGGAGCATGTGACGCAAGATGACCTGCCTCCTTGCCTGTCCTTTTGCGTAGGCGGTACGGACATAATCCTGAGTCTGCTCGACGCCGAGCGCCGCATTGAAGAGCCTGAGGTAAAGGGCGAGCTCATAGGTGCCGAGCGTCAGTGCCGGCAGAATAAGGTGGTTGATGCCGCCCCGGCCGAGCGAGGGCAGCCAGCGCAGCCAGACGGAGAAGATCAGGATCAGCAGAAGGCCGAATGAAAAGACCGGGATCGCCTGGCGTGCGAGCGCCAGCCACATGATGCCGGCGCGCAGGTGATTGCTTCTTGAAAGCCGCATCGACAGCCCAAGCCCCAACGCAAGCACAATGCCGAGAATGAAGGACGAGAGCGCCAGTTCGAGCGTGGCCGGGACCCGTTCCAGGACCAGACTCAAGGCGGGTGCGTGCTGCCGCAGCGAAAACCCGAAATCGCCTGACATCACCCGCCACAAGAACTTTAAATACTGGACGACCAAAGATTGATCGAGACCGAGTGCATCCCGCAACCGAGCAACATCCTGGTCGCTCGCTTCGATCGGCAGCAATAACGCAACCGGGTCACCGGCGAGCCGCACGAGAAAAAACGAGACGGTTATCACTCCCAGCACCGTCAAGATCGATTGCAGCGTGCGGCGAAGAATGAAAAAAGTCATGACCGCTCGCCCCCGCACCATCTCTCCGCTTATGCGCCGCGCGGCTGACCGGAGTGGGTCAATTCCTCGGCGGCCTAAGATCCAGCACGCGTCTCGGCTTCGCCGCGACCAGCGGATCATAAATGTCGTCGCGGGCGACGGTTTCGATGCGCGGTCGCACATGGATAAGCTTTGTCGCCTCCTCGGTGATGCGGCCGCCGACATTCTCCACCGCTCCTGGTGACACCGCGATCCGTATGACGAGTTCATCCATCGAGAATGGATCATGCGCGTCAACCGGCTGGACCACGATTTGATATTCGTCCAATGCGGGAAACCGATCGAGCCGCTCCTTCAAATTCTGCAGATTGACCAGCGTTCCCTTGATCTTGATGATGTCGCCCGACCGCACCGGCTGCGACGTAATCCGCGGCGACGTTCGGCCGCAATGCGGACACGATTGGTTGGTCAGCGAGACGACATCGCCGACTTGATAACGAAGGAAAAGCGTGCCGCGGCGCATGAGGTGGGTGAAGGCCAGCATGCCGGTCTGCCCATCAGCGAGCCGCTGCCCGGTTTGCGGATCGACGACCTCATGGAAAACCTGGTCGGGCGCCAAGCTGTGGAAGCCGGCGCCCTCCTGGCATTCCACCATGCTAGCACCTTGCTCAGTCGAGCCGTAGCGGTTCGCGATCCTTGTGTCGGCGCAACGCAGGTCCCGCATGCGGTGGCGCAAGTCGTCGCGCATCGCCGAGGACGATGCCTCGCCGGTGATCATCACCATACGCACCGACGTGAAGTCGGCGCCGCGTTCCTGCGCCCGCATCAACACACGCCGCACGAAACCTGCGATTCCCCATAAGACGGTGGCGCGATGGCGTTCGATCGCCGCAACCGCCTCGTCTAGGCTGTGATGGACGGGGAAAGGCGAATCGGAACGGCCGGTCTGGGCGAAAAAAATCGACGCGCCGACAGCCGCTATTTCGTCGGGGGCTCTTGCATAAGCGCCCATGGGAAAGGACGTCAGTGGGAAGAGGTTCGCCAGTCTGTCGGCAGCATTCAGCCCGACCAGCTCCTGGCGCGTCGAGCAGGCGTAGAGGTAGGCAAAATGATCATGCGCGGCCACGTAGACCGGCGCCGGTCGCCCGCTCGTGGTTCCTGTTGTGTAGATCACTTTCCATAGCGTGCCCTGTTCGGGCGGAAGGTCATCCGGATTGACGCGAAATGCATCCGGATCAGCGAGAAAGTCCTGCTTGGATGTCGGCGGAAGGTGCCTGAGATCGTCGCAGTTTTGGATGTGGCGCGGTTCGAGGCCCTCCCGCCGCATCAGTTTGCCGTAATAAGGATGGCTGCCGTAGCACAGCTGGATTGTTTCACGCAGCAGACGGTCTTGCAGGGCGCGAACCTTGTCGTGCGGCTGTCTCAACAGATCCGGCAAAGTGAATGAAGGCGCTTCGCCGTTCATCGATTGGTTCCTGTGCGCGGCAGCTTCAGGCCGTACAGATCGATGACATTATTTCTGAGGAAGCGGCGCTTCAATTCTTCTCTGATGCTGAGCTTCTCAATGTCAGCGCGGGCTCTTTCGGGATCAATGACAGGGAAATCCGTACCAAAGATGACCTTCTTCGCGCCCCAGGAGTCGATGAAGTGCACGAACTGCGGCGACCAGTAGGCAGGAGCGTAGGCGTCGGATCCAATGTAGACGTTAGGATGCTTATAGGCGACGGAAATCATTTCCTCCGCCCACGGCCAGCCGATGTGGATGCCGACCAGCTTCAGTTCTGGAAAATGGCACGCGATCGTGTCCAGCGTTATCGGACGTCCCACGCTTTGCAGTGGCCGTTGTTCGGAATAGCGCAGGCAGTGCCCGACCTGCATCTGAATCGGGACGCCAAGTTCGGCGCATTTCGAGTAGATCGGATAGTAGCGCGCGTGATCCGGCGCCATCTCGAACCAGTGGGGATAGAGGTGAGCGCCGACGAAGCCGAGTTCCTTAATGGCGCGCTCAAGCTGCGCGATGCCCTTCATGCCCTCGGTCGGATCAACGCCGGCAAGTCCACTGAATCGTTTCGGATGCTTTCGCACCATGCCAGCCACGGTCTCGTAGCTTATGTGGCGGTGGATGGCGTGCATTGCGCTGCCAGCTTTCACGGCAATCAGGAAAGCGTGCTCGATTCCGGCGCGGTCCATCTTTGCGAGGAAACTTTCCGCCGTGAAGCTGCCGATCGAACTTTCGTCCGCGCCGATTTTGTCGGTGATGAACGTCTTCGACCATGCCGGCCGTTCCGTGCCAGAGTTCGTCGAATTCGTAGTTGCAAACGGCATCGATCGCCAAAAAGTCATAGGCCATAATGGTTGTTCACCTCTGCAGCGTTCCGGAAGCGACAGCGTCCTTCGCGGGCATGAAGTTGATGTCATCGATGACGACAGCGTGTCCGAGGAGCAGATCGACGATATCAGCGGTGGCGTGCCCAAGACCGGCGTTCCAGCCGCCGGCTGCATCAGCCGCCAAAACGACGTCGAACCCACGGTCAAACGCGGCAAACGCTGTGGCAAGAACGCAGGCATAAGTGACGACGCCGCAGAGCACGACCGCACGAATTCGGCGATCGACAAGAAGGCGCTCGAGTTCGGTGGAGTCGAAAGCGGAATAGCCTGGTTTGTCGATGACAACATCTGCCGCGCGCGGCGTGAGCTCGTCGACCACCGCGGCGCCCCAACTTCCCGGCAGCAGGCGCTCGCCGGACGCAGTCCAACGCTTCGGCCGGATCGCATGGCGCTCTTCCATCGCGCCCAGCCGAGGGTCATAGACGAGACGCGTATAAAAGATGCAGGTGCCGGCGGCCCGCGCCCGCGCAATTAACGCTGCCACGGGCGCGATTGTGGCGGCGAGCGTCGAAACGTCGCGTCCCACTTTCGCGTAATAGCCGCCGGGATGGCAGAAATCGTTCTGCATATCGACGACAACCACAGCCGTGGTCCAGGGATCGAGGTTCAGCATTCCCGTGGTCCTGCCTGCACGCCTATTTTGCCAGCGTTGCCTTATCGAAAATGAGGCGCTCGTCCGGCCGGGGCTTCCAGTTCACGCCGTTGCGGATGCCGTACGCTTGGATCTCGTTGTACAGTATCACGTACGGCACATTTTCCTTGCTGATTTGCCAGATCTTGCCGATCAGCGCAGCGCGTTTCTGAGGATCGCTCTCGGCACGCTGTTGTTTGACCAGATCGTCCACCTCCTGGCTGTACCAATAGGCCCGCGCCGGACCGATCTCATAGAGGCTGCCAAGTGGCAGATCGGCATCCATAATGGATGGGCCGTAAGCAAACAGATGTATGCCGTTCAACTTCTTGTTCAGCCAAAGCGGGAAGAAGGCGCTGTATTCCATGCCCTGCATTTGCACGTTGATGCCGACGGACTTGAGATAGCCGGCCACAGCCTGCGCAACCTCCTGGCCGAACGCGTAGCGGTTGGTCGGATACTGGAACAGAATGGGTTCGCCGCCATATCCGGATTCCGTTACCAGTTGCCTTGCCTTCACCGGGTCGAAAGACGTCGGCGCAATCTCCTTGTCGTAGCCGAAGGTGACGGGCGCCACGACCTGGCCCTCGGGCGTGCCCAGCCCGCGCAGTAGGTCGTGGCAGATTGCTTCGCGATTGATGGCGTAGTCGATTGCCTGGCGCAGCTTCACGCTCTTCAGCAGCGGATTGTTGACGTCGAAACCGAGATAAAGAACGCGATTGCTGTAGAATCTTCTCGACGTGAATGCCGTTCGCCCGGGCTAGCGTGTCGATCAGAGACGGCGGCAGAATCGGCACGATATCGAGATCGCCGGAGAGGAGGCCGGACGCACGGGTCGCTTCGGCCGGAACCGGGCGAAAGATGACCCGGGCAATTTTCGGTACATCGCCATGATAGCCGGAGAATGCTTCCAGAACCAGGCGATCGTCCTTCAGCCACTCGACCACTTTGTAGGGACCGGAGCCGACCGGATTCTTGCCGAAGTCGGCTCCGCGCTCCTTGTAGATCTTTTCCGGCAGGATCGAGATCAGCGATACCTGTCGCGGGAAAGGTGCGAAAGACGCGCTGAGCGTGAAGCGAATCTGATCGTCGCCAAGGGCTTCCACCTTTTTCACGCTAGTGAGATAAGCCCTCACCGGTGACTTCGGGTCGTCGATGATTTTCTGGTACGACCAAACGACGTCTTCAACCGTGAGCGGAGAACCGTCCTGGAATTTAGCGCCTTTCAAGATCTTGAAGGTCCATATTTTCGCATCGTCGGATGAGATCCATGACGTCGCCAGCAGGGGTGCCACCGACCCGTCGGCAGCAATGTCGGTCAACTGATCGTAGACATTCTTGAAAACGTTGAGGCTGATTGGATCGGTACTGAGGCTTGGATCGAGCGTGAGCGCGTCGGAACTCTGGGAAACGACGACTTGTCCAGCGCTTGGTTGCGCGGAGGTCGGAGCGCTTGCGGCGACGAGTGCCGCCAGTGCCGCACCCAGCGTGAAATTGGTCAGGCCGCCTGGCAGAAATTTCATATCAGATCCTCGTTTCCTTCGGCCGCGCTTGCGCGAGCGTTCATTGGATTACTGTCGCCTGCAATGATCCGACAAAAGCCTGGTGGCGTCATCCGCCATCTGGCGTATCACCTCGCCCGCTGGCGTGATGTTGCGCACGAGTACGGCGCATTGGCCGGTTGGCCAATTCCCGATTTCAAGAGAGCCGCGGCGTTTTGCCGGTATTATCACTGGAGCGACACGATCCCATTGCGCAGGCATCGGCAAAATCTCTGCTTCGTGTCCTTTCCACAGAGTCGACAAATTCATTGCGGATAACTCGTGAAGGTTTCCCGGTATAGCACCGGGAGACCACTGTCTCGTCTTCCTGCATCTCCACCAACCGGCGCTTATGCGTCTCGGCCGTCCGCGCTTCGGGCGTGGCCAAGAGACGCGTCCCGATTAGGGCTCCGGACGCACCGAGGACAAGAGCCGCTGCAAGCCCGCGACCATCGGCAATGCCGCCCGCAGCGATCACGGGAACGCGCACGGCGTCAACAATTTGCGGCACGAGCACCATGGTCGACGTGCGCCCGGTATGCCCGCCAGCCTCATGCCCCTGGGCTACGACCGCATCAACTCCGGCCAACTCTGCCTCGAGCGCTGCGCGGCGGCTGCCGACCAGCGCAATTACCTTCATGCCAGCCGCCTTGGCACGCGCGACAACGCTTGTCGGCGCGCCAAGACCCAAGGCAAGGAGCCGCACGCCTTGTTCGATTGCAATCGCAAGCCGCTGTCCGGCGAGGTCGTGGCTGTAGGAATGCGCGGGCACTTCCGCCAAGTCGTCGATGTCTAAGAATTTCTCGAGAAAAGCCGGTAGGGGGCGGCGGGCCTCGTCGCGTTTCGTTTCCTCCGTTCGGGACGGAAACAACAGGCCGATACCAAAAGGCTTATCCGTCCGACTTTTCGTAAGGCGTATCTGCCGCCAAACTTCGTCGGGCTCCAGATTGGCATGCCCAAGGATGCCAAGCCCGCCGGCTTCCGAAACCGCCGCTACCAACTCTGGGCCTGCCACACCGCCCATCGGGGCGCCGAAAATGGGCAAATCTATTCCGAACAGGTCGTTGAGAGGTGTCCGCAGCATCAAACCGTTACTCGGCCCTGACAGCGCGGACTAGCGTGAAGCCGCCCGCCAACGGGTTTTAGCGCGTGTAAGAGGATTGTCGATACTGCGCCAGGTCGCGGGTGCTTTGCGATAAGTGCGGGGCTGTGTAAGGACCGAAGGATAGGAGAATAACAAGACGCTCATGGTCCGCGACCAAACAAACCCTCGAGCCCGGCTTTGTGCCTTAAGTCTCACTTACATGGGTCCGCCGGCCAGGAATCGAACAGGTTCCATTTCAGGTCCTTTATTTCGATGACGAAGCCAGGAAGCTGCGCATCACGCTCCGCGTCAAAACAAGTGTTGTCGCCGGTCACTCCGCTAAATCGCACAGTTTTGAGCGCGTCGCGGATCGCGGTGCGCTCCTGCACAAGCTTCGCCGGATCGGCAGTCACACCAACCTGCTCCATCACCTGTTTGAGCAAATACACAATATCGTATGCGTTGGCGTCGGTGTGATGCGGGATCTTTTTTGATGTCAACCCGCGCGCCGCGTTTTCTTCAGCAAACTTTTTGGTGAAGGCTCGGGTAGCGTCAGTGCGATCCCACCAAAAACCGGCAACGATCAAGAGTCCATCGGCGTCGCGTCCGAACAAGTCGATCGAGTTCGGGTCGGCGAAAATCTGCGAGCCAATGACGCGGCCTTGAAAGCCTTGCCGACGCAGCTCCTTGATGACCTTTCCAGCGCTGTCAGGTGTGGCCGCCATGGCGATGACGTCGGGCTTGTGCTCAAGCGCCTGCGACACCTGCGGCGAGACGTCGAAACTGTTGTACTGAAAGGCGATCGGATCGCCGAACGAGATGCCGTTCGCTTTCAGGATCGCGGGATAGAAGCGCGTGCCGGAGATATTGGATACGCGCTCGTCCGAGACATAGATGATTTCGGCTTTTTCGACTTTAATCGACTTTCGCTTTAGCGTGTTGAGAAGCCGTGTGAACTGCTTGCCTTCGTCCGAAACGAAACGCCAAGCATACGTGTAGTTGGCGGTCAGTCCCGGTTGCGAGGAGGAATTTGAAATTTCGACGATGCCGAGACGCTCGCCAACCGGGAAACCGACCGCCGCTTCACCCGAGGAGAACGGGCCGATAACCGCCAATGCGTTGTCGTCTTCGGCAAATTTTTGAGTTGCGGTCGCCGCCTGCTTTGGGTCAGTGCCGGTGTCGTATTTAAGCAGTTTGATTTTTTTGCCGCCGATGCCGCCTTTGGCGTTGATCTCGTCAACGGCGATATCGACGGCTGTCTCCGTCGCCTCACCGACATTTTTCAATGCCCCTGACTTCACCATGTTCAGACCGAGCACCACATCCTCGGCATAGGCCGGGACCGACGCAGCCATCACGAGTGCCACGGCACTTCCGAGAATGAGGCTCCGTATCGTTGCCATTATCGCTCTCCTGTCTTTTCCGCCGGCGGGCTAAGCTTGACCAAGGTAGGCTTGGACCAGCTTCTCGTTGTGACGCAAATCATGTGCCGGTCCCTGCATCGTCACGCGACCCAGTTCCATCACAAAGCCGCGCGAGGCGACTTCCAGGGCCATCTGGGTATTTTGCTCGACCAGAAGGACGGCAAAGCCATCAGCCCGCAGGTGACCGATAAATTCGAACAACTGCTCGACCAATAACGGCGATAGACCGAGCGAGGGTTCGTCGAGCATGATCAATCTTGGTTTGGCCAACAGTGCGCGCCCTATGGCAAGCATCTGCTGCTCGCCGCCCGACAGCACCGAGGCACGCATCTTGCGACGGGATGCGAGACTCGGAAAGCGCTCATAGACCGAGTCAATGTCCGCGGGCACGGCGGGGTCAGAGCGGCAGTAGGCTCCCATCTGCAGGTTTTCGTGCACCGTCAGGCCGAGAACAATCTGTCGTCCTTCCGGAACGAGGACCAAATGTCGTCGCAAACGTTGTGGCGGCGAAAGTCGGGTAATGTCTTCGCCGTCGAAGCGGATTCGCCCGTTTGCCGCCGGCACCAATCCCTGCAGAGCCCGCAGCAGCGAGCTCTTGCCGGCGCCGTTGGCGCCGAGCACCGTGACGAGTTCGTCGGAGGCAACGGTCAAGGAAAGTCCCTTGACCGCCAAGGTGCGGCCATAGCGGACATCGAGATCGTCAACTTCAAGCAGCAGGATAGTGTCCCTTCGTCATCAGACGGCGCCGGCCGAGATAAGCGGCGCGCACCTCCTCATTGTCCTGAACGGAGCGCGTCGGCCCATCATAAATCATCCGACCGAAGTTCAGCACGACAGTACGGTCGCACAGGTCATGAACGAACGACATGTCATGCTCGACAACCAGAAGAGTCAGTCCAGTTTGGGAGATCGACTTGAGGAAGCCGGAAAGCTCCGCCGTCTCGCGCGGATTAAGTCCTGCGGCCGGCTCGTCGAGCATCAGGAGTCGAGGCCGGCTTATCAGCGCGCGCACGACTTCGACGCGCTTGCGAACACCGTAGGGTAGCGTCGACACCTCGGAGTCGGGATCGACATCGATCCCGGCGTCGCGGAGACTTGCTTCAGCGTGTCGTCTCCACCGGCTCCCGTGCTGCCACGCAAGCGGTCCAAGCAGCGTCGCGAAGCCGTTGACCAGGACGTGCTGTCCGAGCATCACGTTCTCGATGACGGAGAGGTGCGGCATCAGACGAATATTCTGGAACGAGCGCGCGAGCCCGGCGCGCACGCGTAAGCGAGGCGGCATATTTTCGATCGATGTGCCCTCGAGCATGATGGAGCCGGCGTCGAGCGGATAGACGCCCGAAATGAGATTGAACAATGTGGTCTTGCCGGCGCCGTTCGGACCGATCAGCGCCACCCGCGCACCCGCGGGGACTTCGAAACTCAGCGCGTCCGCGACGGTGACCCCACCGAACTTCTTGGTCACGCTGGTGAGCGACAAAGCGGCCTTATCAACCATGGGCCGCTCCAATGGTGGTACGCCGCGACCCCAAGCGGCTAATCGATAGCCGTTTGACCATCGCGCGTGTCACCAGGCCCTGCGGCCGCACCATCATCATCAACACGATGGCGGCGCCAAACAGCACGTATCGCCAGGATCCACCGATGCGCATGAACTCCGGCAACAACGTGAACACCAGCGTTCCGACCAACGGTCCCCAGGCGGTTTGTACGCCGCCGATCAGAACGAACAGCAAGGCATAGATAGACAAAAACGAATTGAAGTATTGCGCTTCGACGAAGCTGAAATTGTGTGCATATAGCGCACCGGAAAGGCCGGCGAACGCGCCACCGATGGTGAACGCGGCAACCTGCACAGCACGCACGTTCACACCCATCAGCACGGCGACCGCCTCGTCATCGTTGATGGAACGCACGAGGAGACCAAAGCGGGTCGCCATGAGATAGAACGTGAGCAAAGTCACCACCACGGCGGCGGACGCGAGCACCGGCAAACCGACGTGTGCGGGCACGACCATGCCGATGGCGCCACCGAAGAATTCGGTCCGCAGCAAAAAGCCGGCGACGACTTCGCCAAAAGCAAAAGTCGCAAGCACCATGTAGACGCCGCGTGTGCGAAGGACAGGGAATGAGATAAGAAAACCGATCAGAGCGGCGACGAGCATGGAGACCGGGATGGTGATCCATACCGGCCACATGGCGACGCTCGTCAGCCAAGCCGTTCCGTAAGCGCCGATTGCTTGAAAACCGGCACCGCCCAGATTTATCTGGCCCGCCGCTGCGGGAACGAATATGCCGTAAGCGAATATCAGGTTGATGCACACGATCGCGACTATGCCGGAGAGATATCCGCTCATCGGCGCCGCGTTTCGCTGATGTCTATCGAATAAACCATCACATCTTGGCCCTCGTGGACATGGCTGATGCGATCAGGCCCTGCGGTCGGACAATGATGATCACCAGCAGCAGTCCCCACACGACCATCTGCACCGAGTCGCCACCGAAAAAATAAATCGAAAGCGTCTCAATCACGCCGACGATGAAGCCGCCCACGATCGACCCCCAAATCGAGCCCACTCCGCCGAGCACCATGGCGGCAATCGCCTTGGTGCCGACATTGTCGCCCATGAACGGAGACACCTCGCGATAGTTGACGGTGAAAAGCGCACCGGCGACGCCGGCGAGCAGGCCGGTCAGAATGAAGACAACGGGCACCACCCTGTCGATTTCGACCCCGAGCAGCGACGCGGTGTCAGGGTTCTCGCCGATGGTCCGGAGGGCCCGGCCGATGCCGGTGTTCCGCAAGACGAAACTCAAAGTCGCTACGATAGCGATGGCGAGTGCGCCGCTCACGATTTGCGGCACGCCGACGACCAGGCCGCCGATATGGACATCGGCGTTAAAGGGCACGCCGAAGCGCTGCGATTCGGAACCGAGCGCGATCAATACCAAATGCTCATAGATTAGGAGGAATCCGAGAGACGACACCAGCGGGATGGCGTGCTCGGTGGCGTCGCCGTGAGTCATTTTCAAATAGCGAAACGTAAATCGCTCGACGATAAGCGAGGCGATAACGGCGGCGGCGACGCCAGCGGCCAATGCCAGGAGCCAAGCCCAACTGCCGGCAAATTTGACATAACCTTTTGCCATCACTCCCCACGCCACCATACCCGTGAGCATGAACAACGTCGGGATCGTGAAATTCAGAAAGTTCAGGACGCCGATCGTCAGCGTAAAGGCGACCGCAACCGTCATGTAGATCGAGCCGAGCAGCAGACCGGACACGATTTGCCGCGCCATAGCCGATCCGCCATAGATCATGGCGGCAACAAGTAGTCCTATTATCAGCGCGCTGATGGCGACTGACGACGGCATCGCCGCTAGGCGTGATCTGGCAAGCGCCAGCCAGTTGGTCATGATGGTTTGGGCGGCTGCGGGATATGGGTCATGTGTTGTTGGCGATAGCATGCCGCCACTTCTTCGCGTGTCGCCCACCAAACGCCGTCGAATCCTTTTGCGTAGGCGAGGAATTTCGACAGGAGACTCGCCCGGTGCGGCACGCCGATCACGTGTGGATGGAGTCCGACATTCATCATCATGCCGGTGCGTTGACCTTCGGCGTACAGAACGTTGAATTGTTCCTTCATGCATTCCAGAGCCGCGTCGTTGGTGAGGCCGCGGCGCTGCAACAAGGTAAAATCATTGATTTCTATCGAATAAGGTACGCTGACAATCGGCCCCTTCTCAGTCTCGATCATATACGGCTGATCGTCGTTCATAAGGTCGCACCAGAACTTCAATCCGTTCTCGACCAGGATCCCCGGCGTATGAGTGGTGCCGCGCAACGAGGACGACAGCCAGCCTTGCGCTTTGCGGCCGGTGACTCGCTCGTAGACCGTGAGAGTCTGCTCGATCACGCGCCTTTCTTGGTCCGATTTATGCTGCAAATGGCAAAGCAATTCGCCCTGTTCGTAATTGTGCGGTACAAGCTCGAAGCCGCGTTCGAGCGCTGCGTCGATCACGGCGCGCCGCTCCAGGGCCATTTTGGCATTCATCGTGCAGCTTGCGCGCACGCCTGCCGCAACAAATGCATCGAATAGTCGCCAAACTCCGACGCGCTGGCCGTATTCGCGCCAGGAGAAATTTGGGAAATCCGGAATGTTTCCCGGCAGCATATCGGGCAGGATTGCGGGCCCGCCGGCGTAGTAAGGCGCCGGGGATTCTTTGAGTAAATCCCAGTACTCGAGATTGATGGTGATGATCACCGCGAGACGCTTGCCTTGCGGCCACTTTAGTGGGCCCCGGGTCGGAAACGGCGCGTACGGATATTGCATAGGCTGACCTTAAAGAGAGCAGTTGCGACTAACTTGCACGGTTGGGCAAACACCGCCATCTTTGTTTGAACAGTTCAATGATGAACGACGCGCGACCGGAGTCAAGGAAGGCGATGCCAAAATGAAGAGCACAAAGGTCCTGGTGGTTGGCGCCGGTCCTGTCGGTCTGGTAACGACGGCGCTGCTAATCGAGGAGGGCATTCCGGTCGTGCTGATCGAATCGTGCAGCGAATTGCCGCACGACTTGCGCGCCTCGACGTTTCATCCGCCGACGCTCGATTTGCTCGAACGTTTCGGCGTGGTCAATTCAATGATTGAGCAAGGTCTGATCTGCCCGACTTGGCAATTCCGGGACCGAAAAGAAGGCGTCGTGGCGACGTTCGAGCTATCACGGTTGTACTCCGATACCAATCATCCCTATCGCGTGCAGTGCGAGCAGTGGCGCCTTGGCGAAATGCTTTACGCGCGGATCAAACAAAATCCGCTCGCGACCATTGCCCTCGGTACCTCGGCCACCGCTGTACGTCAGGTGACGGACGGTGTTGAAGTCGACGTTTTGCTGCCCGACGGCCGCGATGAAAGAATTGCCGGTTCGTTCGTCGTCGGCGCCGATGGCATCGGCAGCGTCGTTCGCAAGGCGATGGGAGCTGCCTTCGAGGGCATCACCATTCCCGAACTGTTTTTGACTCTGACCACGACTTACGATTTTCGCGAGGCAATGCCGGACGTGGCTAACATCGCTTACTTGTCCGACCCGGATGAATGGCTCGTGCTCATTCGCACCGCGCGGGTCTGGCGCGCTTTGTTCCCGGTCGACGCTGCGCTTACGGATGCGGACGTGACTTCGCCGCAACGCACCGAAAAGCTGTTGCAAGGAGCTGTGGCGCGTCGCGAACCCTATGAAGTAAGTCACCGTACTGCTTATCGCGTGCACGAACGCGTCGCGTCGAGCTATGTGAACGGACGCATGCTGATCGCGGGCGACGCGGCGCATGTGAATAATCCGCTTGGCGGCATGGGTCTCAACGGCGGCATCCACGACGCATTCAATCTCAGCCGGACTTTGACGGAGGTGATACGCGGCGCGCCGCTCGCCACGCTCGAGCGATATGGCCGCCAGCGGCGTAAGGTAGCATTGGACGTCGTACAGCAGACCGCGTTGCGTAATCGCTCGATTCTCAACACGCGAGAACCGGAGGCTCGTCGCGCCTATTACGACGATCTGAGGCGCACGGTTGCGGATCCTGTCCGTCACTACGAGTATGTCCTGCGGACATCGATGATTCAGTCGCTCCGCGATTCGGAAAAGATTGCCTGACACATTACGCGTCGATGAGCGGCACAAAACCGTCGTTCCCACGCTCGATTCGCATTGCAGCTGCGCGCAGATGGGCGGGGATCAGATACAAGTGCTCACTAGCGGCCCGTTGCAACAGCGCACGGCGTGTTCGCTCCGCATGCGCGCGATCGAAACAGAAGCCGCTCGACCACTGCGGATGAAAGACCTGTAACGGATTGTGGATGGCGTCGCCGCAGAACAGCACCCGGGAGTGCGCATCGCCCGCCAGTTCGAGACCGATTTGGCCCGGCGCGTGACCGGCCAAGTCGATAACGGTGCCACCTTCGACGATCTCCTCACCAACCTGGACTACCCGCGCAAGGCCGGCGTCGAATATTGGCACAACGCTGTCCTGATAGCTGCCATGATTGGCCGCGGCCGATTGCGCCGCCTCATGCGCGCGGTGATCGACCTCGCGTTGACTCATCAGATAGCGGGCTTTGGGAAATGTCGGCACCCAACGGCCCGACTGCAGCCGCGTATTCCAGCCGACATGATCGGCATGCAGGTGCGTGCACATCACAATATCGATATCTTCGGGTGCACATCCACATGCAGCGAGATTAGTAAGATAGCGCGTGCCGGCGCGCAAATTCCATTCAGGCCGCAGTGGCCGCGCCTTGTGCTCGCCGACGCAAGCGTCGATCAGAATCGTTTTGCCGGCGAAGCGCACGAGGTGGCTTTGGATCGCCAATAAAATCTTGCCGGTCGCCGGATCAAAGTGTCGTCCGGCCAAGACCCGCGCGGCCGGATTGATCTGTTCCATTGTCGCGTCGGGAAACAGGACGTCGATCGGTATGGCGAATGGGTCGAGATCGTTCACCCGCTGAATCGTGACATGCCCGAGTGCCAAGGTGGCGTCACCGGCCATGATTTCAGAACTCCGCTAGCAGACGGCCGAAGCCTTCCATCCGATCCTCGATGCTATTGGCGCGCAGGGCGTGCCAGTAGGTTGCCGTGTTGATGGCGATGATTGGCTTCCCCAGCCACATTTCCGCGGCTGCAGCGAACCGAACCATCGACAGGTTGGTGCCGACCTGGACAATGGCATCCACGTCGTCACCGTCGAGCTTGATCAAAGCGGCGCGCAATGTCTCCGTGGTCTGCTCGGCGATCTGGATCCAGGATCGGCATTGCAGACACAAGTCCCGGACCACTTCGAACCCGACGTCGGTGAAATAGTGGACTACCTCGGTATTCATGACCGGCCAATAGGGGGACAGCACCGCAATGCGGCGCACGCCGCCATAGCGGCGCAAAGCAGCGGCGCTTGCATGGCTGCCGATGCTGATTTTGACTCCCGCGGTTTCTTCTACCTGTCGCGTGAAAGCGTCGGCGCCTTTCGCTCCATTGATGAATGTCACCGCCGACATCCCCATCACCAGATAGTGCGGCGCGCAAGTCAGCACGCTGCGAACGGCATCGAGTACATTACCGGCAATGACATCGGTCGCGGCTCTGAAGCTGTCGTTACTTACTGCATGGGCATTCGGCGTGAAGATGCGGCTGTAGTGATTGGTCACGCCGGGAGGTCGCATATCATCGAAGTCCGGCTGAACCACAGTGTTGGTTGACGGTCCAATCACGCCGAATTTGCGTCGCCAGGCTAAGACGTCGGTCATTTCCTTAATTCTCTCCCTATCGTCAACGTACCGACCACTTTCGCTCGAAAGCCCAGACATCTTCAAGGTGGCGTGCAAAACCGGCAAGATCGGAGTCAACCGTTGCTGCGCGCCATGGAATAGACGGCGGCCAGTAGTCACGGCAATCGAGGAATCGCTATTCGGTCGTTATTGACGGTGGTCTGCCCCACCGTCGCTGAGGCGGACTGCCCGCGCCTCGTCGACCAGCCGGGTATCGCCACCAAATATCTGCCGTGCTCCAAGGCGATCCACCAAAGCATCTTCCTATAAGAGCGTGCGACCAGCGCTCGTGGGTCAAATTGTGGGTGGGAAAACAATCTTGGAATAAGCGATTGTTTATATTGCATTATTTTCAATTGCGGGCGGACACTCCCTCCGCCAACAGGGCGTTCTCCTTCGTTCGCTGACGTCCGCTAACCCACTTCAACTCCAATCGTTTTTTTTGCGCTGGTCCCGACCATCGTCGCTCGCGGCGATCCGCCTTTACCCCCGATCGCGGAAAGGCGACCGTGAGTTAGGCGGTGCGGCGTATGGAAGCCCCAACGCCGGCTGTAGCGTAATCGGCGCTGGGGCCTGGCCAGTTGGTGGTGGATGTTCGGTCCCCGACTGTCCAGCACAGAATAATGGCCGAGAGCCGTTAGCGGCGACTTAAAGGGGGCCACGACGTAGTGCGCCGGGACGGGAATTGCTTAGCAAACAGCGGGCCTGAACGGCGCGAGCTTATTCCTTCAGCCCGCCAAGACCGCGCTTCGCTCCCATAACGCCAATGCAGCGCGGTCGTCCAGCGCCGGCGCCGACGGCGTGGTCGGACGACACTTGAAAAAGTATTTTCCGCTCACATTGGTCACGTCAGGCGAGGACGCTAGATAGATGATCGTTTGAGCGCCTTGGGCGGGGGATATTGCGAAAGACTTTGCCAGCCAAACTATGCGCGAAATCAAACCACCACTCTCGTCGGCGAAGCGTGTTGCAACGAAACCAGGATGCAGACAATTCGCGGTTACGCGGCTGCCCTGCAGGCTCCGAGCAAGTTGGCGGGTAAACAGGATGTTGCAGAGCTTTGAGCGGCCATAAACTCTCATGGCCCTGAACCCCTTAGCGGATTGAAGGTCGTCGAAATCCAGAGTGGCGCCCTGATGAGCTGCAGAGGCTGTGTTGATGATGCGTGCGGCTCCCGAAGCTAAAAGCCGCTCCCGCAATCCTTCAGTCACAACAAAATAGGACATGTGATTGAGCGCGAACGTGTACTCAAGCCCATCGTCTGTCAGCCGTCGAGTCGCGAACAGGGCTCCTGCATTGTTGATCAGAATGTCGATAGGTGGCTCTCGCTTAGCGATTTCGGCAGCCACACGTTTCATTTCGGCCAAGCGTGTGAGATCGGCAAGATATACGGAGTGGGCGACACTGGGGTCGCTTCTGCGGAGCCGCGCCAAGGTCGCTTCCGCGCGCGACTTATTCCGCGCGATCAAGACGATGCGGGCGCCCATCTCAGCGAGCGCTTTCGCGGCGACTTCACCAATTCCTGATGTGCCACCTGTGATGACAACGGTCTTATCTTTCATAAGCAATCTCGCTTGTTGATACGGCGTGGCTGCTCCATCCATTTGCGATCACGGTGCTGGGACGGTCAAGCTGAACGTTATCGGTGCGGCTGCAGATTATGCGACGGCCGGTCGAGCTTCAGCTTCAGCTTCAGCTTGTAGAGCGCGACGATCTCGGCCCACGTCATCTTGACGGTGAAGCGTCCGCGCATGGGGTCAGTTTATCGTGCCGTTGTCGCGGTCAATCGCCGGCCTGAATCGTCGCGAAATTCGTGGGCGGCTCGCCTTCTCGCGGTTGATTGCCCAGCTCGCACGGCATGCCGGCGCCGCCGCCGGTGCAGGCGTTCGGGTGATCGCCCCACGGCTGATCGGCGTGTGCCTCGCAAACCCATCCGGGGTTGCCACAGGCTGGACATGGCATGGCAGGATTATAGTGCGCAAAAAAGGAAAGCCCCGAGACGGGATCGGGGCGTTGCTCCGGGCAGGGCAACCTACGTTGAAAACGGGGATTTCGGCGCCACACTCGATATATCGACTTTATCGTCGTCCTTTCTCACTTTTTTTGCTGCCTTTTTTGCCTTTTTTACTTTTTTGGCTGTCTTCCGCACTTGCTTTGTTTTCTTGCCCATTAAATGCGGTCCTCCGATGGCTCCATGGCAGCGTGGACCTTTGGACGCATGAGTCAAGCCATGAACCGGCAACGGGTCGATGTCGGTCCGAGCACGGTGCGGGACGAAAATTTGTGACGGGCGTCACGGTGATGTCGAGGCGGAGTCGTCAGGGTGCTTATGGGATACAACGGCGAGGGCAGGCATCATGCAGGTGGCGGGTAGATACTCCATCGAGTTATGCCGCGCCGGCGGCTTTTCAGCCGGAGTGGAGGACGTGATCACCAGCGACGACCAGCTAGTTCATGCACGTTCGCTTTATTGGCATTTTGTCGCGGTTAATCCAGGCCGCGTGGTGCTGCTTTGCGACCGGGCGTGCGTGCTGGCACGGAGCGACCAACTAGGCGCGACGACTGAGCTTGTCGCCGACTGAGGCGCCCATCAGTGACGCCTGGAGACGGACTATTTGCCACTCGCACTCATGCTTACGCTTTGCCACGAGCGACATCATCTAGCTCCGGCAGGGTCGCTGCATAATAGTTGCTCTTTCTGCTGATCCTTTTTTGAAGGTTGGCGCGTATTCGCGACCTTGACTGACCGAGCGGGGTTGCAGCTTAACTCGTAAAACACCCGCGCAGTCTTGGCAGCGGTCTAATCTTTTGGTTGGCGTCCTCTCGGACCCAGCCTTCGCTTTTCCGGATCATGCGCTAGTGCGCGAAAACCGGAACGCTGGTCGGTCGGCGGCTGGCGGTGCGGTCCATGAACACGATCTTACTGCTTGCGGGGCGATAATCGGGAAAGCGGGCGAGAAAGCTTGCCACCGCGACACGCAGTTCGAGCCGAGCCAGTGCCGCGCCGAGACAGTAATGCACGCCGTGACCGAGCGAGACATGACGATTAGGGCTGCGTGCGATGCGCAGCCCGTCTGGGTCGTCGAATTGCTCTGGGTCACGGTTGGCGGCGCCGATCATGATGTGAAGGATTTGACCCTTGCGGATATTCTTGCCGCCGATGCGGAAGTCCTGCCGCGCAGTGCGGATGCCGCGCTGAGTCGGGGCGTCGAACCGTAAAAGCTCCTCGGCCGCGAAATCGATCAATTCCGGATGCGCCTTGAGTTCGGCGAGCTGATCAGGGAAACGGTGGAGCCACCACAGCGACATCGCAATGGCGCTGCGTGACGTACCGCCGCCGGCCGTCGCCATCATGTTGCAGGTCGCAAGTATTTGGAGATCCGACAAGTGCTCGCTGGCGACTTCCGCGCGCACCATGGCTGAAATCATGTCTTCGCCGGGCTTACGCCTGCGCGCTTCGATCAGCGGCATGAAATAGGCCTGCTGAGCATCAAGGATTTCGCGCTGCTCTTGCGCCATCGCCTCCTTGTCGGGGGCAACGGGCTGAAACAGGAAGTTCGAGCAGCGATCGCTCCAATGCCGCAACATGCCCTCGTCCGAATCCGGCAGGCCGAGCAGATCGAGCATCACCTGTGTCGGTAGACGGGCGCCGAAGTCGAGATAAGCGTCGAACGCATGGCGGTCCGCAAGCGCATCCAGGATGACAGCAACCCGGCGATGCATCATCGGCAGCAGCCGTTCGACGGCGCGCGGCGTCACGGCTTTTGAAAACACTGCTTTGAGGCGGTCGGCGTCGTCGCGGTAAAGGAGCCAGCGGTTGTAGTGCTCGACAATGTCGCCAAAGCGCTCCGGGTTGGTCCGCGGCAGATAAGAATAAAGCGTCTCGATCCGATCTACGCTCAGGTCGGGCCGGTCTTGCAATTCATAGACGTCATGATAGCGCGTGAAGCACCAGGCCTGCGCTTTTTCCGACCAGTGCACTGGCTCCTGTTCGCGCATTCTGCGGTAACACGGGTAGGGGTCTTGTACCGCTTCCGGCGTGAACAGGCCGTAGCTTTCGAGCATGTCGGCTGCCGGGCTCACGCGTGGCCCCAGGCCCGCTGGCCCACGTCGAGCAGCAGCTCGATCTTTTGGGTCTGAAGATCCGGCGTCAGCTTGCTCGGCTTGACTGCGAACTTCGACATCGCGGCGCTGGCAAAGCCGCACTGTGGGCAAATGCCAAGCCGCTCCATCGGCGCAAAGCGGCCGGCCTCATCGAGCCGGCGCAGCAAGTCCTCCGCCGTTTCCAAAGTGGGGTTTTTCGTGCTGATAATTCCAAGATACGCTCGTTTGCCGGCCGGCAGGTGCCGCAGCGGTGAAAAATCGCCTGCGCGCGGTGAGTCGTATTCCAGTAAAAAGGCGTCGACGTCGCAGCGGTTAAACAAGGCCTCGGCGATCGGTGCATAGCCGCCGTCGCCCATCCACAGGCTCTCCATGTTGCCGCGGCATAGATGCATGGCGACCGCCATGTCAGCGGGTCTTTCGGAGATGGCGCGGTTGAGAACGTCGATATAGCGCGCCACCAACTCGTCCGGGTCGTCGCCTTCACTCTTTGCCAACGCGCGAATTTTACCGTCGCAAAGCAGTGCGAGCGGCACTTCGTCGAGTTGCAGGTATCGGCAGCCCGTCGCGTAAAGCTCCTCGATTTCCTGCCGGAAGACCGCGATCAGGTCATCCCAGTATTTTTCCACATTGGGATAGATTGCAGCATCGACGGCGTCCTTGAACTGGCCGAAGTGCATGTGCGACGGCGTCGGCATCGTGACCTTGGCGCGGTGTTTCGCGACCGACGCGATGAACTTGAAATCCTCGGTAACGATGGACTTGGCGCGTTTTATTGGCTTGGTTGCGAGCGGGGCTGGCGATGGTGTCGAGAATCCTTCGTCGTTGCGGAAGACGAGTTTCGAGCCGCGGAATTCGAAGCCCTCTACGGCATCGAGAAAACCGCGTGACCAGCCGCCGCGACGGAATTCGCCGTCAGTCACAACAGGCAAGCCGAGCGTCTCCTGCATGACGACGGCATCGCTTATGGCCTCGTCCTGCACCTGCCGCAATTGTTCAAAAGCAAGCGTGCCGCCTTCCCAGGCGCGCCAGGCTTGCACCAGGTCGGGCGGACGCTTCAGGCTCCCGACGTGATCGACCGCATTGGTAGGGACTCGCGAGGTAGCCATGCAAATCTCCGGGTCTAGCCAGCGGACGCCGTCCGCAACGGGGGTGAAAGCTCAACGGTAGGAGGATGCAAGCGGCGCGCAAGAATTGCATCGAGTTCGGTCGTGGACGAGGCAACGCCCAAGATGTAGCGATCGGGGCGGATCACCACCGCCTCGGTATGCAGTTCCGCAAGATAGGATTCGGCAGGACCGGTCGCCGTCACGACGACAACGTCAGCTTCCGGTCGAACCTGACGTGAGGCCGGCCCGAGTGCGTCGGCGAGACCCCGGCTCGCCAGGACAGCGAAGCGATAGCCGACTTTGTCGTCCAGAAGCTCACCGTCGCCGAGCCGTGGCTGGGCGGCGCGCGTACCGGCCGGGGCTGGCATATCGCCGTGAAGACCTCGTCCAAGCCGCGGCGTGATTGGCCGCAGCATGGTCGGATTGGCGACGAGTTCGCGGTCGCGTGCCCGCGCTCGTTCCGGATCGGTCGTTTGAATGACGCCGCCGAGCTCGACTGCGAGCTCGATGAATGCCTTCACGTGCTCGGATCGCTCCGTTTCGTAAGTGTCGAGGAGCGTTTCAAGCACGCCGCCCTTGATCACCGCGCACAACTTCCAAGCAAGATTTGCGGCGTCACGCAGCCCTGAGCACATGCCCTGGCCGAGAAAAGGCGGCATCTGGTGTGCAGCATCGCCGGCGAGCAGCAGCCGATCGCGCCGCCACCGAGTCGAAAGCGCCGAATGAAAGGTGTAGACCACCGCGCGCTCGATAACGGACGTGGCCGGATCGATGCGCCACGGCTTCAGCATCTCGTAAATTTGTTCTGGTCTTGTAATTGTCGCTGCGTCGTCCCCCGGTATCAGCATGAATTCCCATCGGTGCCGCTTTCCCGGCATCGGCACAAAGGTCGTCGGTCGGGCCGGATCGCAATACTGGATCGCGTCGACGACTTGGCCGGTTTCGTCGGCCGCCTCGGGCACACCGTGAGGCGGTTGATCCAGGATCATGTCCAGTACAATCCAACGCTCGTGCGAGCGCAGGTCGTGCAGCGCCGCTCCTATGAAGCGCCTGACCGTCGAACGTGCCCCGTCGCAGCCAACGACATAACGCGCGGTGATCTGTGCGAGTTCTCCAGATGAGAGGTTCTCGTAGCGGACGCGGACGTGATCGCCGAATTCATCGAGCGCGAATGCCTCGCAGCGCGGTCGCACGTCCACTGAGGCAAAGCGCGCGACGCCCGTGCGCAGTACGGTTTCGAATTCCGGCTGATAGAAACGGTAGGCGTTGTTCCAGCCCTCAGGCCCGATGCCGCCGCGGCTGATCAGCAACAGCAGTTTGCCGTCGGCGCTGACGTGACGGATGTTGCGGCTAACGGAAAGCAGTGGCAGCAGTTGCTCCGCCAAACTCATTGTCTGAACAAGCCGCATGCCCTCGCCGTCGAGCGCCACTGCCCGCGGCAGGTGGTAGACCGACGGTTCGCGTTCGAGCACGACGACACGGAGGCCGTTCATCCCCAACAAATTCGCAAGCGCGGAACCGACCGGCCCGTAGCCGACAATGCAGACATCGAATTCGGTTGCTGACGCCTGCGAAGACGTTGAGGGTGAAGACGTCGGGGCGGCGATCATTGGGGCGCCGGAGCGTGTTCAGGACGTCCGCAATCCCATTTTTTTGGCAATCTCAGCCTGATATTCGGCAATCGGGCGAAAGCCCGGAGCACTGCGACAGAAGGCGTCGGATTTCGCCCAAATCTTCTCGACCGGCTGTGAGAGGTCGAGGTCCTCGATGCAAGGCTGCTCGATATACCAGTCGGTGTCGCAGAAGACTTCGAGCCGATTGCCTTCAGGATCGCGAAAATAAAGCGACCAAGCGTTACCGTGATCCATCGGCCGCATGTCGGTCACGCCCGGCTCGTCCTTCACCTTTCGCCAAGTCTCCTGAAGGTCCTCCAACGATGCGACGCGAAACGAAATCTGGTTGACATGATTGAAGCCAAGATCCCTTGGGCGGCCGCTCACCAGCGCGACCTGGTGATGATCTTTGGGATCCCAACTCGTGAACACGATATTGGCATCGCGCACCTTGCCGCGGTCGGTCACGGTAAAGCCGAGCACGCGCGTATAGAAATCTTCCATTTTCGGCAGATCGTGCACGTAAAGGCCGATGTGGCTCATGCTTAGCGGCACACGCCGCGGCTGACGATCGCCAGAATTTGCCGCCGCTTCCGTCATCGCGCTCTCTCCCTTGATTTTTCCGAAACGCTAATGGGGGGGAGCGCCGCCGACCAGAAATCTTGACTCGATGTCCGCACAGTGGACAATCGTCCCACCGGGAGTATGACGATGGCGCGAGGAGGCGGTCAAAGGCGGGGCGGTGGTGTGCGGTCGCTGGAGCGAGGGCTTGCGCTGTTGATTGCGATGAACAGGCGCAAGCTTCCGTCGGTCATTGAACTGGCCCGCGACACGCGGCTGCCACGACCAACGGTTTACCGCCTCCTCGAGAGTTTGAACCGCGCCGGCTTCGTGACGCGGAGCAGCCCTGCCGACCGGTTCTGCCTCACGCCCAAGGTGCGCAGCCTCAGCGACGGCTTTCTCGAAGACGACTGGATCGCGGAAGTCGCCGCTCCACTGATGGCGCAGTTCACGCGCGATCTGGTGTGGCCTGCAGCGCTGATGACTTTCGAGCAAGGCCGCATGCTGGTCCGCGAGACCACCCACGAAGCAAGCGTCCTGTCGATCGATCACGGAATGGTCGGGCGCTCGCTGCCGATGCTGCGAACAGCTGCAGGCCGCTGCTATCTCGCCTATTGTTCCGGCAATGAAAGGCGCGCCATTCTCGAAATGCTCGCGCACTCAACGGTGCCGGAAGATCACGGCGCTCGCGAGAAAGAGCGCGTCGCCGCTATGCTCGAAGCCGTCCGCGCCAACGGCTTCGCTATTCAGGATCGCGAGATCAATCCGAAAGCGACCGGCATGGCCATCCCGATCCGGCTCGGCTCGCGAATATTGGGTTGCCTGTCCTTGATCTGGATTTCTTCGGCGCTGACTATCGCCGAAGCCGAGCAGCAGCTGCTGCCGCCGCTACGGTCGGTTGCGCAACGCGTCGAGACCGCTGTTCGCCAGCGCTCTGTCGGGCGAAGTGGCTACGCCGCCTAGCTTGCCTATGAGGCAGATATTGCCGCGCTTTGGTGTCTCAGTGCCAAGCGTGCGGCAGCCACAGAACAATGCCTGGCACCAAGATCAAGATGATCAGCACCGCGAAATCGGCGATCAGAAACGGAACCACGCCGCGGTAGATCGTTGACATAGGGATTTTTGGGGCAATGGCGTGCAAAAGGAAAACGATGATGCCCATCGGCGGATGGATCAGAGCCATCTCCACCTGAATGAGGCAAATGACCCCCCACCATAACGGATCATAACCGAGACTGATGACGATCGGCAGAATGAGCGGCAGCGTGATAAGGATCGAGGACATTTCCTCGAAAAAAGTGCCAAGAAGAATGTAGACGCACATCAATGTGAAGATGACGCCGAGCGGTGGGAAATGATGGCCCTCGATCCATTGGACCAAGGCCTCGGGCACATGCGCCAAATTGATGAAGTAGGTGAAGATCGGGGCGGCCATCAGGATCAGATACAGCATGGCGGTAACCGAGGCCGCTTCGTACATGCCTCGAACCAGCGAGTTCCAGCTCATTCGGCGACGCGCCAATGCGAACAGCAAAGCCAAAATGGCGGCCGCCGACGCTGCTTCGTTGACGGTGAATATGCCGCTGTAGATGCCGATGAAAACGCCGAGTAAAAGTACCAGCGAAGGAGCGGCGCGCCGCGTCGCGGTCCAGCGCTCTCGCCACGACAATCGCTCGCTGACCGGAGCAATCTGCGGTCTGCGCCATACCGCGATCGCGATGGCGATCAAGTTGAACGCGATTGTCATCAGGGCGGGCGCGATGGCGGCAACAAACATGTCGAGGATGAACGTCTTCGCCACAACGCAATAGATGATCATCACGAGCGAAGGCGGGATCAGTGACTTCAGCGTACCGCCGGCAGCGATGACGCCGGTCGAAAAAGCTGGTGAATAGCCGCGGTCGAGCATCTGCGGGAGTGCAACCTTGCCGAAGGTTGCCGCGGTCGCAGTGCTTGAGCCGCAGATTGCGCCGAAGGCAGCGGAGCCGCCGATCGTAGCGTAAGCCAGCCCGCCGCGGCGGTGGCCAAGAAACGCCGCCGCGGCTTGATAAACGTCTTCCGAGAAGCCGGCCATGCTGGCGAACACGCCCATCATCAGGAACAGCGGCACCGCGGCCAGATCCGTGCTCGAAAGCACGTAGGATGGCTCCTGCGCGAGGAAAGAAAAGGCGGGAAGCCAACCGCCTTGAAGCGCAAAGCCGACGACCCCGACAGTAATCATCGCAAAGCCGATCGGCACCTGCAGAAGGATCAGCGTGAAAAGCGCTGCGATTCCCAAAGCGCCGATGACCGCCGGCTGCAAATGCGTCTCCTCAACTTAATCGCCGCCGGGCGAAAATTCGGCCATGTAGTCGCCGCGGAAAGTCTTGAAAGCCACTGCGGCTTGCAGCAGCGCGCTAATACCCAAAATGAGCGCGACCGTCCCCCAAACGGGAGCCGTCGGGATACGCAGCATCCAAGTGGCACTGCTGCTTGCGATTGCCTGTTGGGCAAAAAGTAGGAATTGCCACGTCATCAGGATCAAGACGATCTCGACCAGGATCGCCGCCGCGACGTCTGCGACTTGCCCCGCACGCGGGCCGAAGAGCGTGGGCAAGAAGCGGATGGTAATGTTGCTACGTTCGACGATCGCGACCGGGATGCAGCAGGCGACTGAGAATGCAGCGACGAGCGAACTGGCGTCGCGAACAACGTCGATCGGGCTGGCAAAGAAGAAGCGCAACAAGCCGTCCGCCATCGTCATAATCGCAAAAAATAGCAAGACACCCAGACCAACGACCGCAAGTGCTCGCGCCAGCGTCATGCTCGCCCAATCGATCCATCCCATTGACGTGACCTTCGCCTACGAAACCGCCCGACAGGTAGAATCTGCCGAAAAGGCGCCGTGATGAAAAGCTGCAAACCGACGCGTGCTATAGTGCTCAGAAGGTGCTCGGCCTTCAGCCCTTCTCGCCATTGCGGACGGCGGCAAGTTCGGCGTCAAGGGCGGCTTTGAGTTCTTTATGCCGCGCGCTTGCTGCAACCCAGTCCTCGCGCACCGGCGCCAGCAACGCCTGGGCCTTGTCAATCTCGTCCTGAGACGGGAAGACTATTTTGTTTTTGGGGTTGCTTTTCAGTTTTTCCAGATTGGCGGCGTTGTAGCTGGTAACGGAGTTGATCCACGTCTTCGTCAGCGCTGCGCCGGCGTTTCGTTCAATCACCATCCGGGCGGATTCCGGAAGCGCATCGAATTTTTTCTTGTTCATCAAAACAGCGAGCGGGACGACGCCGAGACCAATAAAAAAGTGATTGTTGGTGACACGATCAAGCCCGAAGTCGAAGAACGGCGCCATGTGCGAAGTCGTGCCGCTGATGGTGCCGCGACTGATGGCTTCGGGTATCTCCGTCACGGGCATCCCAACGGGCACGGCGCCGAAGGCGCGTAGCGCGGCGCTTTCGTTCTTGCTCGAGGCGCGGATCGTCTTGCCCTTGAGATCGGCGATCGAATTCACAGGGAAGTTGGTATGAATGGAATAAGGTGCAGTCCCCCAAAGTCCGATGACATAGAAGTCGCCGTAGTCATGAAGCGCCTTGTGCACGTTGAGCGCAGTCGCCACCAGTGACGCTTCGCGCAAATCTTTGAACATGCCCGGAAGCTCGAGAACTTCCGTGTCTGGGAAACGTCCCGGTGAATAGGAAGGAATTACCCAGGCCACATCGGCAACACCGTCGAGCACCATTTGCGGCTGTTGACCGGGATTGCGGCCGAGGGCGCCGTTCGGAAACAGATCGAAGATGACGGCATTGGCTGTCTCCCGCTGTACCGTCTCGGCGAAGGGCTTCATGACGGTGCGGAAGGTTACCTCGCTGTCGGGGGTGAAGACCGCCCATTTGAGGTGGTCCTCAGCTGTGGCGAAAGTGCCGCCAAGCATGGTCGCGGCGGGTAGCGCAGCGGCCGTCGCAAGAAAGCTTCGCCGGTCCATCGTTATCCTCCCAGTTGTTGTCGATATGCGCGATCGCTAGAGCACGGGTGCGCTCGAACTGGCGCAGGAATGCTGTGCTGAAGCGCCGCGGAAACAGCGTTGGGGTGCGGTGTCGGTCGGCCGCGCACATTGGTCGTCGCGGGCCAAGGTTTCTAACTCCGCCAGCCAGAATCGGGCATATCGGTGGCGCAGCGCAATCCTCCCTCGGGAAAGTCTTATGTTTTTGGAGTTTAGTGTGCCGTGGCACCATTCGGTCGTGCAATGGTCGTCCGGTCCGAGTCCGCGCAGCGGACACTTTTTGCCGGTGCGCGCTTCGCCATCCACGTCCGAGTTGGGTTCAATAAGCGACGTCGACGAAATCGGCGGCACGTCGGCTTCAAACCCCAAAAGCGGACCTCAATCGGACGCCGCGCGACGTCAGCTTTGTGACCCAAAGGCGACATCGATCTGATCGGTGTCAAACTCAGCCGGCCGTATTACTCTTGCCCAAGGACGAATTGAGCGACGCGATACCCCGCGTGTGGGCCCTAGCGGCGCAGAGGTGACAATGAGCAAGCAGTTACAGGACAAGGTCGCGATCGTCACTGGCGCAAGCAATGGGATCGGTCGCGCCATTGCCGAAACGTTTGCCGCTGAGGGGGCGAGGACCGTGTTGGTCGCGCGCCGTGCCGAACTCCTGAATGAGGTCGCCGCCGGCATCAAGGCGCTGGGCGGCGAAGCGCTGCCGGCGCCAACCGACCTGACGCATGAAGACGCGGTTACCGCGCTGTTCGCGACGGTGCGGGACACCTACCGCCGTCTCGACGTGCTGGTCAACAACGCCGGCATCGCGACGCATATGAACACTGAGGACATTACGCTCAAATACTGGCGCGACGCACTCGACATCAATATCACCGCGCCGTTCCTGTGCAGCCGCGAGGCAATCCGCATCATGAAGGCGCAGACGCCGCAAGGTGGCCGCATCATCAACATCGGCAGCATCTCGGCGAAGACGCCGCGGCCGGATTCGCTGCCCTACACGACGACCAAATTCGGCCTCCAGGGCATGACACATCAGCTGACTATGGACGGTCGCAAGCATAATATCGTCGCCTCGATCATTCATCCGGGCTCTACGCTTTCCTCGTTCATCACGCGTACCGGTCGCACCAAGGCGGGCCCCGGCGAGAAGCCCGAGGATTACGTCATGGCCGCCGAAGAAATAGCCAGGGTCGCGGTGCTCATGGCGGCGCTGCCGCCCGAGGTAAATTTGTACGAGGCGACGATCTTGCCGAACCATGCGCGGTCTTTTATCGGCAGGGGCTGAGAACCGGGTTGGTCGCGCGCCCTGTCAGTTGGCAGCGTCTTCTATTTCAAGCCAGGCGCGTAATATCGCTTATCAGAGCGGCCGGCAGACATGCCGTGGCCGTCTCCGACCGCATGCGTGCGGTCACTTCAAGCGCGGCGATCCCCGGTGTATGGCCTCCGATCACGATCAAGGGGAGCGATGGACCGACGGCGGCGTTAGAAGCATGCTGAACGCTGATCGTGGCGCAGCGATGCTGGATGGTAATCTCGAGCCTCGGGCCATTCGAATCGGGTATGCGCAGGCCCCACAGGAGGCCGAAGATATACGCTTGGCGTGGACTTCCTGAGGCGACGCTGTCCTACACCCGTAACGGAATCCGATAAGGCCCGAGGCTCGTTTGCACGACGATTTTCCGATGTTTCGCCGAGAGGATCTGCGCCTCGTTACCGGGCACGGGCAATACGCCGACGATCTTAATTTAGCGCATGCAGCGCACGCGGTGATGGTCCGGTCGCCGCATGCCCATGCCGGCATCGGCAGCATGGATGTTGCGAATGCGCTGGCCTGTCCCGGGGTGTTGGCGGTTCTCTCAGGCGCCGACGCGCTTGCCGACGGACTACAGACAATTCCGCATCCGACTGGCAGTTCGAAAGTCGGGTCTGACATACCGCTTGTCCACCGCGACGGATCCGAGCGGCTAGTCACCGCACAGCGACCGTTGCCGGTCAACCGCGCACGCTTTGCAGGAGAAGCCGTTGCTATGGTCGTCGCGGAGACCGAAGCACAGGCGAAGGACGCCGCCGAGGCGGTCGTGATCGACTGGGAGCCGCTTCCAGCTGTCACCCATGCAATAGATGCGCTCGGGGACAATGCACCGCAGCTGTGGGACCACATCCCCGGCAATCGCACCCTCGAAGCGCACCTCGGCGACGAAGTGGCGACCAATGCGGCGTTCGCCCGCGCGGCCCACCGCGTTCGTCTGAATAGCTGGGTGCAACGCGTCACCGGAGCGCACATCGAACCGCGCGCTGTCGTTGCCGCGTGGGACGAGATGAAAGAGCTCTACACCGTCCATGCTTCGCATGGGATCGGCGTCGTGCAATTGCGCGACGAATTGGCGGCCGTGCTCGGAGTGCCGCCGGAGCGCGTGCGGGTGATAGCTCCCAGGGACGTCGGCGGCAATTTCGGGACTCGCAACGCAACTTACCCCGAATTTGCATTGGCCGCGTGGGCCGCGCGGCGGGTGCGGCGGCCCGTCGTCTTCAAGGCGGAACGCGCAGAGGCCTTTCTTTCGGATTTCCAGGGCCGAGATCTGCATATCGACGCAGAGCTTGCGCTCGACGTGGATGGAAATTTCCTCGCGCTGCGCTCGGTAAACACGGCGAACAACGGCGCCTATACCACCTCGTTCGTTCCCCTAAATAAAGGGGCGCAGCTGATGCCGAGCCTTTACCGCATTCCAGCAGCGCACGTGATCGCGCGCGCCGCCGTCACAAACACGCCGGCAACGATACCGTACCGGAGCGCCGGCCGCCCGGAAGCGATCTACGCGATAGAACGTCTCATCGATCTCACCGCGCGGCAGTGCGGGTTCGAACGGCTCGCCTTGCGTCGTCGTAATTTGATCGGACGAACGGAGCAACCTTATCGCAATCCACTCGGCGTCATCTACGACAATGGCGACTATGAAGGCGTAATGCAGACAGCGCTCGACCTATCCGATTGGGCCGGCTTCCCGGCGCGGCGCGAGGCGTCGCGCGCACGCGGCTTGTGTCGCGGAATTGCGATCGGGAATTATATCGAAACCACGAGTGGCGCCCCACGCGAGCGTGCCGAAATCCTGGTTCGTCCCGACAAAACGATCGAGGTGATCGTTGGAACGCAAAGCACCGGTCAGGGCCACGAAACGGCGTTTCCTCAACTTGTCGCCGAATGGTTCGGCGTCTCGCCTGGCGCGGTCATGCTGCGCACCGGCGACACCTCTTTCGTCAAGGCCGGCGGTGGCAGCCATTCGGGGCGATCGCTGCGGCAGGCCAGCGTCGTGATGCATCAGGCGACGATCGACATAATTGACAAAGCTCGGCGGATCGCCGCCGTGCTGTTCGAAACCGATGTGGCCGACGTTATTTTCGCCGATGGCTACTTCCGCGTAACTGGGACCGACCGTGCGATGGACATCTTCCGGGTAGCCCGCGCCGCAACTGACGAAAGCGCGTTGCCCGATGAATTGAAGGGGCCGCTGGCCGCAATATCCGACCAGACCCGGCCCGGCCTCGCATTTCCTTACGGCACCGCAGTCTGCGAACTGGAGGCCGATCCAGAAACTGGTGCGCTGGCCATCCAACGCTACACATCAGTGGACGACGTCGGCCGCGCGCTCAATCCGATGATCCTGCACGGACAGACCCATGGCGGAATCGCGCAGGGCATTGGGCAGGCGCTGTTCGAGCAATGTTGTTTCGACTCGGAATCGGGCCAGAACCTGTCGGCCTCGCTAATGGACTACGCGCTGCCGCGGGCGGCGGACTTGCCGTCCTTCACAACGGCGCTCAGCGAGGTGCCGGCCAACAGCCACCCGCTCGGCTTCCGCCCCGGGAGCGAAGGCGGAACAACCCCGGCGCTTGCGGTTACCATCAACGCTATCGTCGACGCGCTGGCCGAGTTCGGCGTAACGCATGTCGAAATGCCCGCGACGCCGGCCCGGATCTGGCAGGCCATTGCTACCGCGAAAACGCGACCGGGGAACGACGACCTGGGCCCGACAAATACTGTTCCGACCAGGCCGTAGCTACGCACGAATCGACACAACAAGGTAAGAGACGACCATGGCCAAGGTGATCGACATCGAGCGGGTGTTTGACGACCAGAAAATTGGCAGCTTTCACATCAAGCTATTGCTGCTTTCCTTTCTGGTGTTGATGACCGACGGATTCGATCTTGGCGCCGCCGCCTATGCCGGACCGGGCATTCTCAAGGAATGGAACCTAAGCGGCGGGGAACTCGGCGCGTTGTTCTCAAGTTCGCTCGCCGCCGGCTTCGTCGGCCCGCCACTTTTTGGATTTCTGTCAGACAAATTCGGCCGTAAGCGCGTCATCGTTTGCGGCGCCTATTTCTTCGGCCTTTTCACATTGGCCGCAGTACTGACCAGTAGCCTCAGGGAGTTGATTGCCGTGCGTGTGCTTGCCGGTGTCGCCCTCGGAGGAATGCTGCCGATCGTCGTAACACTAAATAACGAATTCGCTCCGGCGCGCGTCCGCGCGACCCTGGTTGTGCTGATCTTCACGGGTGTCACTTTCGGAGGTGGGCTACCGGGCTTCGTTGCGGCGAAGCTTATGGGTGAGTACGGCTGGCGCAGTTTGTTTTGGATCGGGGGCATTGCTCCGATAGTCATCGCCTCGATTCTTGCGATTGCGCTCCCGGAGTTGATAAAGTTTCTGGCTTTGCGCCCGCGGCGCCGTAACGAGCTGATCGCGCTGCTCAAGCGACTGCGCCCCGATCTCGTGATTGATCCCGACACCGAGTTTGTCATCAGCGGCGAACAGAACCGTTCGCGCTTTTCGATGCCGGCCTTGCTTGAAGGGCGGCTTGCGGCACTAACGCCACTCTTCTGGATTTCGAATTTTGTCGCCGTGATGAGTTTCTACTTCTTCAATCAGTGGATGCCGACGGTGCTTTCGGCCTCGGGCATCCCGGTAGCCCAGGCGGCGATTGCGACGACGCTCTTTCAATTCGGAGGAACGTTGGCGGGTCTTATCTCGATGCGCTTCCTTGATAAATACGGATTCATCCCGGTGCCGATTCTCTTTGCCTGCTCGATACCAATCGCCGCCTGTATCGGCATTCCGAATCTTTCGCCCTATTTCCTTTTGGCGCTCCTGTTTGGCGCCGGATTTTGCATTCTCGGATTGCAGTTCGGGAATATCGCGACCGAAGCAAATATCTATCCGACCTATATTCGAGCGTGGGGGGTGGGATCGAACTTCGCGATTGGGCGGATCGGCGGCGCCCTCGGGCCTTTGCTGGGCGGATTCGCGTTCGGCGCGAAACTGCCGGCACAGCAGATATTTCTGATCGCAACGCTGCCTCTCATCGTCGGGCTGATCGCAACGCTGGTGATCATGCCGCTGTATCAGAGGCACATACGGATACTGAGAGCCGACCAGGGGCGCGAAACTATTGCGCAAGGATGAAAGGTATAAGAGCCCGCCATCTTGCGGCCTGAACGAGATCACACCGGGCGCCCGGATCGTTTGGTTTGTTCGGCTTTCCTGAACTCATCGCGACCAGGCTCTAGTCCGGTTCGAACATCAGCAGGTGTGTGCCGTTGGAGAGCGGCGCCCAGAACGGCTTGACGCGAAGACCTATGTTCAGGCGATCGCGGTCGCAATGAACGATATTGGCCATCACGTTGACACGTTCATCCAGCGTGACGAGGCCGATCACAAACGGTTCATGACCCTGAAACGGCGGTCGTGCACGATAGGCGATGGTGTAGGAAAAAATCTCGCCCTTGCCGGAGACCTCCCGCCAATCAAGATTCCTGTGGCCGTCGTAGATGCTCGTAGCTCGAGGGAAGAATTGATACTTTCCGCTGCGTTTGTCGTATTGGACGATCAATCGCTTTTCCCGCGTAGCATCCCAATAGGCCTTAGAGAAACTGCGTGGCTTGGGCGGCTCTCGAAGGATGCTAAGCGTGTCGTTCAAGCGAGCCACTATTTCACCCTATGCGTTTGGGGTCAGGATCATCACGACGCTGCTACTCCAGTTGCGTCCGTATGGAATGCCGCCGATTCCCGTGACCATGGCATTTGTCGTGTTTTTCACTTGCCGCTTGTCGCCATCACCGAGCAGCTGCCGGACCGCCTCGACGAGATTGGTCCCGCCACCGGCGAGTTCGCATTGACCAGCAGAAATCTGTCCGCCGCCGGTGTTAAGCGGAAGGTCACCGGAATGAGTGAAATTGAGTTCGTTGATGAAACTACAGCCCTGGCCGCGCTTGCAGAATCCGAGCATCTCCAGCTGAAGCATGATCGCGATAATGAAATCGTCATAGGGATGGAACGATGCGATGTCGGCCGGCTCGAGGCCGGATTGCGCGAAGGCTCGTTGGCCGGCGATGTAGTGTCCGCTCTCGGTCGGGTCGACGATCGCCTCACTCGCACGGTAATTGGTGCGCTCGCCGTAGCCAATCGGTACGACGACTTTCGAGAATCCTCTTTTCTCCGCCTCCTTGCGGCCAGTCACGAGCAGCCCAGTTGCGCCGTCGCAGACCATCACGCTGTCGAGCAATCGGATGGGATCGGCAATCATGCGCGACTCGAGATAGTCGTCGATGCTGATCGGTTTGCGCAACTTCTCGACTGCAAGCTCATTGAGGATGGCGTGGCCACGCTGCGCCACCGCGAGCTTTCCGAGTGACCTGTAGTCGAGGCCGAATTGATGCTCGTAGCGCCGGCTGAGCAGACCGAAGGCTGCTGGCGGACCAATATATCCCAACGGCGCGGTCCACTCGCCCTGAAACGAGCGCATACGTTGGTTGTTTTCCGCAGCCTGGGTGTCGGCATATAGACACAACACTGTGCGGCACAAGCCAGCGTCGATTGCTGCCGCCGCGCGCGCGAGCGCACCAAGCGGCGAACAGCCGCCTATATCGACCGTCTGGCAGTGATCGATCTCCAACGCAAGTTGGTCCGCCGTCGTTTGCGACCAGAAGCAGTTGCCGGCGCCGGTCATGGAGGAGGATAGAATAAGACCGTCGACCTCAGCTTTTTCGAAACCAGTCTTGTCGAGAAGGGCTTCGAGGATTTCGGCGCCGAGTTCCCAGATGTCACGGTCGCTTTTTTCGACAATCTTCGTCTCCGCATAGCCCACGATCGCCGTGTCATGCAGTGCCATTCTTTTGCTCCAAGGACTATGTTCTGCCTGGTGCCGCGCGGGGCGCTGCCATTTGAAACTTCCATTTTGGAGTGGATGAGGTTGGTCGCCAGGAATTGCGGCATCGTTCCTCCTTCTCGTTAATGCCAGTCGCCCACACGACTCGGCACATCACGCCTTCCCATCCGGCGCTTGAAGCGGGATCGCGCGCTTTTCAACAAAATCGCGCAACCGCTGCATTGATTCGGGCGGCCGTTGCATGGAGGAATTGAGATATTCCATAAATAGACCGTCATCGTGCGACAAATCGTTGATGCGCGGCAGCACGTTCGTGATCTGCCAATTGGTCAGTGGCGTATTCTGGGCGATGCGTGCGGCAAGTTCCTTCGCCTTCGCCAGAGCGCGACCCTGCTCGACCACATAGCGCACGATGGTGAGCTTCTCAGCCTCGTCGACTGACAGAAGACGGCCGGTAAGCATCATGTCCGCCATCACCGAATAGCCGATGATACGCTGGACGCGAACTGAACCGCCGCCGCCGACGAAAATCCCGCGCTGGCCTTCCGGAAGACCGAAGAAGGCTGTGCGATCGGCGACGCGGATATGAGCCGCGGCTGCGAGTTCAAGGCCACCGCCAACCACGGCGCCATGCAATGCGGCGACAAAAGGAATCGGGCCACGCGCGATAATGTCGAAAACGGTATGCCATGCGTGATCGCGTTTCTTGCGCGGCCGCGGCGTCGCGGGGTCGAGTTTTTCGAGTAGTTCCGCAAGATCAAGGCCGGCGGAGAAGTTGACGCCGTGGCCGACGATCACGCCTGCGTTGGCTTCATCGCCGGCACGCACAACCGCGTCGCGCAATTGCAGAACGAGATCGTCGTTGATTGCATTGCGCTTTTCGGGGCGGTTCAGTCCGATGATCGCGACCGCGCCTTCGAGTTCGTAAGTGACCAGATTAGAAGACATGACTGACTTCCTTTGCAAGGCGGTTGAATGGGTCCGGTAGCCGTCTCAAGCACCGTAGCGCTACCGCGAAATTAGGAAGCGCTCGGCTCTCCGCCGCCAGTGACGATCAGAGCATCCAGCGCCGTGGCGCCAAGGCCGTCGGCGTGGACCATCAGCGGATTAACATCGATCTCGATGATGTCAGGCCGGGCGCGCATCAGGCCCCCGAGCGCCGCAGCAGCAGCGGCCACTGCCTTGACGTCGAGCGGCGGAGAATTGCGAAAGCCTTGCAGCAGTTTCGCCGTCTTGAGTTTGCCGAGTTCCTCGATGATCTCGTCATCGGTGAGATCTGGTGCCATCAGCCGCACGTCGCCAAGTGCCTCGACCCAGATGCCACCGAGCCCGAGTATCACGATAGGGCCCCAACGCGCGTCACGTCGCGCGCCGACGACGAGTTCAAGGCCAGGCGGTGACATTGCTTCCACGAGTACGCCGTCGAGTTTGAGCCCCGGCTGCGCGCGCTGCACATTGGCATGCAACTCTGCCCAGATCCTGCGCACGGCATCGGCGTCGGCAACTCCAAGGGCGACACCCCCGGCCTCAGTCTTGTGCGCGAGCTTCCCGGCTTGCGCCTTCATTGCGACGGGATAACCGACACGGTTGGCAATGCCGATCGCGGCGTCGACGCTGCGGGCAAGCTCTCCCGCGGGAATCCGCATGCCAACAGCGGCCAGCACCTTCTTGCCGAGCCACTCCGGCTGCGGGCCCTGGCCAAGCTCCGGGATCGACACAGATCCGATGGGAGCGCCTTTGCGCTCCACTGATGCGGAATTGCGATTGCCGTAGCCGATGACTTTGCCAATCGCGCGAAGTGTTCGGTCAGACGAGCGCGACAATACAACGTTGTTTTTCCGCGCGATCGTGGTGAACTCGGGCGAGAGTGGAGACGCGTCCCCGAGGATTGCAAGCGCCAGCGGCTTGTTGCTCGTCTTGGTCGCGGCGACGATGCCATCGATGTAGATGATGGAGTGGCGCGGGCTGGTGGCCGGAATCGAAATCGCGAGACCACCAATGGCCGGATCGCGCAGTAGCGCCTCGACGCAAATCTGCATGAGCTCCGGCTGCTGGATTGTCTGGGTCCCAAGATCGAGCGGATTCTTCGGTGGCAGGAATGCCGGCAAGATGGGCGTAAGAAAGTCTAGCGTCGCCTGTGACAGCGGCGGTAGACGCACACCGATGTCTTCACAAAAGTCGTGGGCAATGCCGCAGAATGCACCGGAAAAAGTGAGGACGCCGAGGTCGCCTTTCGACGGTTTCGGGGAACGGGCGAGAAGCTCGCTCACATCCATCAGTTCGTCGAGTGTGTCGACAACGACGACGCCCGCATGTTCGACGAGCGTGCGCATGACCGCGTAATCGCCGGTAAGGGCGCCTGTATGCGAACGCGCCGCCTCCCGAGCCTTTGCCCCGCGGCCGGGGTGCAGCATCACGATCGGCTTGCCGCACCGTAAGGCTTGGCGGGCGACGTCGATAAATTCCTTGGGACGCCGTATGTCCTCAGCGTACAGTGCGATGACCTGCGTAACCGGATCTTCGAGCAGGTACCGGATGAAATCCGTGAGACCGAGGCCAGCCTCGTTTCCGGTCGAAATCCAGCACGAGACTGGAACGCCCCGTCCGTTTAATCCGCTTTGCAAGTGGCTGCCGAGACCGCCGCTCTGCGCTACGATGGCGACGGCACCCCTCGTATCGTCCGGCAACCGAGGTGTGGGCTGTGCGGAAACAAAGACTGCCGCAAACCCGTCCACAAAATTCATGTAGCCTAGGCAGTTCGGTCCGAGAAGAGCCAGCCCACCGGCGCGCGCGATCTCGCCGATACGCGCCTGCTCATCGGTGCCATCGCTGTTAACTTCGGCGAAGCCGGACGCAAAAATCACCGCGGCCTTTACCCCACGCCGCACACAGCCTTCTATTGCTTCACGCGCGGCGGCCGCCGGCAACGTAAGTACGGCGAGATCGATGCCCTGCGGAAGATCATCCACGCTCGCAAAAAGCTGGCGGCCACTGATATCCGCCGTGCTACGACCGACAAGATGAACCGGACCGAGGAACTTATTATTGTCTAGGAGCTCCAGAACCACACGACCGGCCGAACCCGGCTTGGCGGAAATGCCAACAATCGCGACACTTCGCGGACGCATGAGATAAGTGATGGCGGACGTTGATATGCGCGGCCCGTCAGCCGAAGCGTTCGGTGTCATTTTGGTTAAGTCTCCATTCGATCGTTCACATTGCTCAACTACGTTCACGCGCGTTCGGCATTCGTCGTGGTCACCTGCAGCCGCCCGGTGCGACAGATATTGCAGCACAAGCGAATGTCGGCGTTCAGGTAATAGCGGACGTCGCTGCTGGATGCTTTAAACGACCCGAATAACCCATGGGCGACCTCCGCCCGCCATGTTGAACGTTTGAAGCGCCCCGTAAGACCCCAAAGGTGTGGTCGCTTCGCAAGCGGCGCTGCGCCAAGGTCCGCAAGGCTAGTGGGCGAGCGCGGGGCACGCACCGTCTTCCAACGGCCTGAACGCCTTGTCGCCGGGGATCGTCGCCACGAGCTTCAAAAGGTCCCACTCACCCTTCGAACTCGGCGGGCGACTTGATCTGCACGACGTAGACGTCGTGCACCATACGGCCGTCGGGCCGCAGTTTTCCGTTCGAAGTGAACGCGTCGTCGATCTTGGTCTCGCGCATTTTGGCGATGACGGTTTTCGGGTCGTCCGAGTTGGTCGCCTGCACCGCCTTCAGGTAACTCCGCACCACCGAGTAGGTGCCGACCTGGAAGCTCCCCGGCGCAGTCTTGCGGCGCTCCAGAAATTTGGCGAAGAACGCCTTCGCCGCGTCGTCGCGATCAGGAAGCCATACCGAAACGAACATCATGCCCTGCGCCAACTCCAAACTCGCAGAACGGATGGTGGTGAGCGAGTTTAGCCCGAACGGCACCACCTTCTGTTTCTGAGCGATGCCGAATTCACGCGCACCTTTCACCGCGTTGATGGCATCGTCGCCGCCATTGGCCAGCGCCACTACCTCTGCGCCCGACGCCTGCGCCTGCACCATATATGAGGAATAGTCCGTCGTGCCGAGTGGATGCCGCACCGAGCCCAAAACCCTGCCGCCGTTCTTTTCGATAGCCGTGGTCGAGCCGTCCTGCAGCGCGCGGCCGAAGGTGTAGTCGACGGTGATGAAGAACCAGGTCTTGCCGAGCTGCGGAAGCGCTTGGCCGATGGATGCGCCAAGCTGATAGGTATCGTAAACCCAGTGCACCAAATGGTCGGGCGCGCACGCTTTGCCGGTAAAATCGGCGGATCCGGCGCTGGTCAGCAAGACGGCCTTATTGGCGGCTTTGGCTACCTCGAGCGTGGCAAACGCTACGCCCGAGTTGACTAGATCAGTGACCGCATCGACGCCTTCGAGATCGAACCAGCGCCGGGCAATGCTCGCTCCGATGTCGGGCTTGTTCTGGTGATCTGCGGAGATGATCTCAATCGGCACACCGTTGATCTTGTAACCGAATTCTTCTGCAGCGATCTTGGCAGCTTCGACCGCGCCCATGCCGGCGCCCGCCTCGTAGGGCCCGGATAGGTCGGTGAGTACGCCGATCTTGACCTTGCCGCCCGACATTTCGGCTCGTGCGGTGGGAAGGAGCAACAGGAACGCGCACAAAAAGCCGGCGATGTAGCGCATGGTCTCCTCCCTCTTTGTCTCTATCGCGGGGAAAGTCCGCCGATTTTTCCACGAACTGTCAAGCTTCATGCCTGAATGTCGGCTGGCGTCGAGTTCGCAATTGACTCGGCGATTTGTCGCGCACGCGGGTGAATCCGGGCAGGAGGAGGCTGCGCATCGGATTGCGTGGGCGGCGGTCAAGCGCTCCCACGTCAAGGTCGGCGGCAGCTGGGTTGTCCGCCACTCATAATATTCGTTCAGAGAGCAGCGGTCGGCGGCACACGCCTAGTTTGCCCGTTAGGCGGCTTTCGCATGGATGGTGGTCGCTTCGCGCTTGGTGTCTGCGGCGCTGCTTTGTTGAGCGGCCGGTGGCAAGCGCCTGGTCTGGTATTCAGCCCAAGCCAGAACCACCCCGAAAATAATGAATACGGTCAAGATGGCTGCAACGATGAAAGCGTCAACGATCGGCATGGCCTGCTCCTTCTCGCGACATCACCATGCCGTTGCGCCTGCGCGTCAGCTTTGATTTGAATCAAACGCCCTCCTGCAGCGTACGATGACGAACATGGGGCGTGTTCAGGTTTTACTAACCAACGTCCGTGGACTGATGCGGTGACGGCATGTCGTCATCGGGCAGGATGCGGACCGCGGCACCGTCGAGATCGTCGTATTGGCCGCTCTTGAGCGACCACAGGAAGGCGATCAGCCCGGTCAGTCCGAGCATCAACGCCACCGGTACAAGATAGACCAGCACATTCATGCCGTGGCCCCCCGGCGGAATCGGGCGCGCAGCGCATTAACGGTGACGAGCAGCGAGGAGCCCGACATAGCGACGGCGGCGATCAGCGGTGTCACCAAGCCGGCGATCGCCAGCGGCACCGCGAAGACATTATAGATTGCTGCCAGAGCGAGGTTCTGTTTCATCAAGGCGCGGGCACGCCGCGAGATGACGACAGCGGCCAGCACCGGCTTGAGCTGCTCGCCAAGGAACAACGCGTCGGCGTGCGCCTGGGTGAGATGCGCGGCGGTAATCGGGGAGAGCGAAACGTGAGCGGCGGCAAGCGCCGGCGCGTCATTTAATCCATCGCCAACCATGAGCACGCGGCGACCCCGCGATTTCAAATCTTCGATGGCGGAGATTTTTTCGGTTGGCGTCAGGCCGGCGCGCCAATTGTCGATACGGAGCTCTTGCGCCACTGGCCCGACTGCAGCAGTCCGGTCGCCGGAGAGTACGATCAGATCGAGCCCGCGCTCGCGCAGCGCCCTGGTCACGGCGACGGCGTCGGAACGCAACGCCTGGCGAATGGCGATGGTCGCGACGCTGACGTCATGAGCGAAGTTGATGAAGGATGCGTCGGCGCGGTGTACCGGATGCGCGTCCTCGACGACGCCACAGAATTTCGCGTTGCCGAGTTGGGCTTCCTTGCCATCGATGAAGGCGCGCACGCCATGTCCGGGCTCTTCGACCGCGCCCGGATAGGGGCGGCGGTCGCTCGCCAGGCGGGCGAGCGCGGTCGCCAGCGGATGGCGGCTCGACAGCGCCAGCCGCGCCGCCCGTTCAAGTATCGCCGGATCGATATCGATGCCGGCGTCGACGCGCGGCTCCGGCAGTGTCAGCGTCCCGGTCTTGTCGAAGACAATCGTGTCGGCCTCGGCCAGCCGTTCGATGGCGTCGCCGCCATTGAGAATGACACTGGAGCGGAACAGCGCGCCGGCGGCGACCACCTGCACGGCGGGGATGGCGAGCGCAATTGCGCATGGGCAGGTGATGATAAGAACGGCGATGGCAATGACGATGGAGTCATGGATGCCGGCGCCGGCGACCAGCCAGCCGATTGCAGTCAGCGCCGCTGCCGTGTGCACCAGCGGTGCGTAAAGCCGCGCGGCGCGATCGGCAAGCCGCACGGTTTGCGACCGTACAGCCGTCGCTTTTTCCAAGAGCCGCTCGACTTCCTCGACCAATGTGCCGGCGCCGACTGCCGTCACGCGCACCGTCAACGTTCCGGAAACGTTGATGCTGCCGGCATAGACGGTCGCGCCGGGGCGAATGGCGCGGTAGAGCGTCTCGCCGGTCACCAGACTTTCGTCGATTTCCGAGGCGCCGTTGATCACGGTGCCGTCGGCGGGCACGCGTTCGCCGGCACGCACCAGCACGCGATCGCCTGGATACAAGGCCGCCACCGGAACCCGGATGAGCTCGCCGCTTGCGTCTAGGCGGTGCGCGAAGTCGGCTTTGATGCTGGCAAGATTGCCGGCGAACAGCCGCGTCTTGCGGCGCATCGCCAAATCCAGATAACGGCCGACCAGCAGGAAGAACAACAGCATGATGGCGGAATCAAAATACGCGTGCGTGGCATGGATCGCGGTCTCGTAGACCGAGAGGCCGAGCGCCAGGGTGACGCCGATCGAAATCGGCACGTCCATGTTGACGTGCCGCGTGCGCAATGCCCGGAACGCGCTGTAAAGGAACGGCTGGCCCGCATACGCGGCCGCAGGCAACGCGATCAGGGCGGAGAGCCAGTGGAACAGATCGCGGGTCTCCTGGGTCATGTCGGAGACGTTGCCGGCCCACACCGACACCGATAGCAGCATCACGTTCATTGCGGCGAAGCCGGCCACGGCCACGCATCTTAGGAGCCGCTTGGCTTGCGCGCTCTCGTCGGCATCGGTCCGCTCTGGCGCGAACGGATGGGCGTGATAGCCGATCTGTTCGATGGCTTCGATGATGCGCGCCGCGTCGATCTCGTCGTTGCGCCAATCGACCGCAAGGCGGCGCTCGGTGAAATTGAGCCGTGCGTCGATCACGCCCGGCAGCTTGGCGAGCCCGCTCTCGATCTTGCGGATGCATCCAGCACAGGCGACGCCTTCCACGGCCAGCGTCATGTGTGAGGCGCCGGCGTCACCCCGTTCGACGAACAGCGAAAGATCGAGGGCATCAGCCATCGCATGCACTCAATGCAGCACGACGCGATTTTTGGAGCGGAACTGCCGTTCGCCTTGACGCGAGAGGTCGATTACCAGGTCCCACTGGCCGGCCGGGATGTCCACATTGCCGCGGAAGCGGCCGGGCGCGCTCTCGCTGACGGCGAGGTTGCGATCAAGGCGCCGGTCGGTGGGACGGGCGAACAGCGCGGTCGCGGCGAGGCCAGTAAGCGGCGTGCCAGCAGCGTCGCGCGCGACAATGTCGAGGATGGCGCCGCCTTCCGCTGCCGTCGTCACGTTGACGTCGACCTGCCAATGCTGCTGGTCCTGCGCCTTCGCCATGGCGACGTCGCGCTCAAACGTCTGGCCGGCGTGATACGAGCTTTCGGTTTCGACACCGCCGAACGTCGAGATGGCCATGTGCGCCATGTAGGCGTTCACGCCGAAGATGACGGCGAAGAAGGCGGCGATCAGGCAGAACACCATCCAGCCGGTGAGCTGACGCGACTGCTTGCCCGTACCGCGGTCTAGCGGGGTGAAGGCATTGGCGTCGTCGGCGAAGAAGTCGTTCGACATGCGTTGCCTCATGGTCCGAAGAAATGATCGCTGACGCTCGCCGGGTAGCCGCCGGCCCTTGGCACGATGCTGAAGACGATCGGGATCGATGCGCCTTTGGCGAGCGGGTCTCGGTCCGTCAGCAAGACGCGCACTTCGCGGGTTTGATCCGGCCCGACCTCGATGAGCGGATTGGCGCCGGCAAAGCCCGAGCTGCCGATCACGTCAATGTCGGCGTCGGGCAGGCCGGCGATCGACAGCACGTAGGTTTTTTGCTCGAGGTTCTTATTAAGGATGCGCAACGTATAAGCGTTGCGCAACGAGCCGTCGGAAAGGCGCACAAACAGCGGATTGCGATCATGCAGCGCGCTGACGCTATCGCTACGCCGCGTCGCCAACGTGAAGATCATCGCGGCGCAGACAACGGCGATGATGAGTGCGTAGAGGATCGTGCGGCCGCGGACGATGCGATAGGCCGGCTGTTCGCCATGCTGCCGGCGTTTGATGTTGATATCGGTGTCATAGGCGATCAGCCGCGTAGGCCGCGCGATTTTCTGCATCACCGCATCGCAGGCGTCGATGCACAGGCCGCATTGGATGCAGCCGAGATTGGGGCCGCCGCGGATGTCGACGCCGGTCGGGCAGACATGCACGCATTGCAGACAATCGATGCAGTCGCCGGCCGGCAGGCCCTGCTCGTGCAACGCCGCGGCCTTTTTCACCGAGGCGCGCGGCTCGCCGCGATCGTAACGATAGGTGACGTTGAGCGCATATTCGTCGGTCAGTGCCGCCTGGATGCGCGGCCACGGACACATATAGACGCACACCTGTTCGCGCATCCAGCCGGCAAGCGCGTAGGTCGTGAACGTCAACGAACCGATGAACACATAGGCGATCAGCGGCGCCTGAAACGTCGCGAGGTCTTTCACCAGCGTCGGCGCATCGGCGAAGTAGAGAACCCAGGCGCCGCCGGTCCACCAGGCAATCATCAGCCAGAGGAAATGTTTGGCGCCGGCTCGCGCGATCCGCTCCATGCTCCAAGGCTGCCGGTCACGCTGCAGATGCTCGCGCCGGTCGCCTTCGGTCCAACGCTCGATAGTCTGAAAGAGATCGGTCCATACCGTCTGCGGGCACAGATAACCGCACCAAAGCCGCCCGGCGACGGCGTTCATCAGGAACAACGCCATCGCCGCGAGGATGAGAAGGCCGGTCAGGTAGTAGAATTCCTGGGGCCAGATCTCGATGAAGAAGAAGTAGAAGCGGCGGCTGGGGAAATCGATCAGCACTGCCTGGCTCGGCGCGTTCGGTCCCCGATCCCAGCGCACGAACGGCAGCAGATAATAAATGCCGAGCGTGATGCACAGCACCGCCCACTTCACGCGGCGGTAGGTGCCCTTGACGCTTTGCGGATAGACCTTCTGGCGCGCGGCATAAAGCGGCCCCTCGTCCCCTGGGTCGTCGAAATCCGCGCCCGGCATCAGCGGCGTGCGCGCCGCCTCGTCGGCCAACCCATGCCGGGCCGGTTGCGGCGAACCACCGTGCATTGCGGCCAGCGCCATATCGCTCGTGGGGCGCACGGTTTACTGCTCTCCTCCGCCGAACGTGTGGACGTAGACGGCGAGCGCCTTGATGGTCACGTCGTCGAGTTTGCCGCCCCAGGCCGGCATGACGCCGCCGCGGCCGTTGGTAATGCCCTCCATGATCGTCTTCTTGTCCGGCGCGTAGAGCCAGATGTTGTCAGTGAGGTTGGGCGCGCCGACTTCACGATTGCCCTTGCCCTGCGGGCCATGGCAGACGGCGCAATTATCAGCGAAGACTTTGGCGCCGGCCGCGAGGTCGGCGCCGGTTGTCGTCGGCAGACCTGACAATGAGCGTACGTAATCGGCGACGATCGAGATTTGATCGGGCTTGAGCAGGCCGTCGCGGCCGAACGCCGGCATCGAGCCCTGGTGGCCGGCGTCGTCGCCGGCGCGTATGCCATGGGTGATCGTCTGCGCGATCTGCTCGAGCGTGCCGCCCCACAGCCACTTGTTGTCGTCGAGATTGGGATAGCCTCGGCTGCCGGCGCCGCCGGCGCCATGGCACGGCGCGCAATTGTCGGCGAATGCCCGCCTGCCGAGAGCGCGGGCGAAATCGAGCAATTGCGGGTTCGACTCGATCTCGTTGAGCGACGCCGATGCAAGCTTCGCCATCATCGCGCTGCGCTCGTGTTGCAGTTCGGCGAGCTGAGTGGCGACGGCGCTGCGGGTGTTCCAGTTCAACACGCCCTTGCTGTAGGACGACACCAGCGGCCAAGCCGGATAAACCACCCAGTAGCCGATCGACCAGATGATCGTGGCGTAGAACAGCCACAGCCACCACCGCGGCAGCGGCGTGTTCAGCTCCTCGATGCCGTCCCATTCGTGGCCGGTGGTTCCGACTTTGGCCCCGGGCTTTGGCGCAGATTTTTCTTGCTCCGCCATCGCTCAGTCCTCCCGTAGCGGCAGGCGTGCAGTCTCGTCGAATTGCTTCTGGCGCGACGGCCACAACGCATAGATCAGCACGGCGACGAACAGCACGACGAAATAGACCAGCCCCCAGGTCTGCGCGATGTGCGCGAAAAATTCGTATGTCGGCGCCACGGTTTTCTCCTCAGCGGATGTTGGCTTTGTCGTCGTAGAGCTTGAAGTCGACCAGCATGCCGAGCATCTGCAGGTAGGCGATCAGCGCATCGGCCTCGGTAATGTGGCCGGGGTTGCTGGTGAAATCGCGCGCCTGCGCTTTCGGGTAGCGCTTGAGGAGCGCGGCGGCGTCGGGCGCGTCGTTGGTGGCCTGCGTTCGCACATCGGCCAGCGCGCTGGCGATCATCTCGTCGCTATACGGCACGCCGAGCAGCGCCTGCACCTTCATGTCCTCGGCGATGTGGCTGAAATCGAGATCGGTGCTGAACAGCCAGGGATACGCCGGCATGATCGAGGCGGGCACGACGGAGCGCGGATCCAAGAGATGGTCGCGGTGCCAGTCGTCGGAATACTTGCCGCCGACGCGCGCCAGATCGGGTCCGTTGCGTTTCGAGCCCCACTGGAACGGATGATCGTACTGGCTCTCGGCGGCGAGCGAGTAATGGCCGTAGCGCTCGACCTCGTCGCGCAGCGCCCGGATCATCTGCGAATGACACAGATAGCAGCCTTCGCGCACGTAGATGTTGCGGCCGGCGAGCTCGAGCGGCGTGTAGGGCCGCATGCCCGGCGCGGTCTCGATCGTGCTCTTCAGATAGAACAGCGGTACCACTTCCACCAAGCCGCCGACCGCGATCACGATCAGGATGCCGATCAGCAGCAGGATCGAGTTGCGCTCGAGCAGCCAGTGTTTCCGCCAAAGATTGGTCGCTAGCGACATGGATCGATCCTCTATTCGGCGGGCGCCAAGCGCGCGATCGGTGTGGACAGTTCTCGCGGATAAACCGTCCGCAACAGGTTGAAGACCATGATCAGCGCGCCGATCAGGAACAGTGCTCCGCCGATGGCGCGGATGATGTAGAAGGGATGCATGGCCTCGACCGTCTCGATGAACGAATATTCGAGGAAGCCAAGACTGGTGTAGGCGCGCCACATCAGTCCTTGAAGGATGCCGGCGACCCACATCGAGGTGATGTAGAGGACGATGCCGATGGTCGCGATCCAGAAATGCCAGCCCACCAGCCGCAGCGAATAGAGCGGGCGATTCCACAGCCACGGCACCAGGCAATAGATCGCGCCGAACGAGACAAAGCCGACCCAGCCGAGCGCGCCGGAATGAACATGGCCGATGGTCCAGTCGGTGTAATGCGACAGCGAGTTCACCGCTTTCACCGACATCACCGGCCCTTCGAAGGTCGACATGCCGTAGAAAGCGACCGACAGCACCATCATGCGCAGCACCGGATCGGTGCGCAGCTTGTCCCACGCGCCGGACAGCGTCATGAGGCCGTTGATCATGCCGCCCCAGGATGGCATCCACAGCATCACCGAGAAGGTCATGCCGAGCGTCTGCGTCCAGTCCGGCAGCGCCGTGTAATGCAGGTGATGCGGGCCGGCCCAGATATAAAGGAAGATCAGCGACCAGAAGTGAATGATCGATAAGCGATAGCTGTAGATCGGCCGCTCGGCGCGTTTCGGAATGAAGTAGTACATGATGCCGAGGAAGCCGGCGGTGAGGAAGAAGCCGACGGCGTTGTGGCCATACCACCATTGCACCATGGCATCCTGCACGCCGGACCAGACGACATACGATTTCGGCGAGAATATCGACACCGGCACGGCGGCGTTGTTGCCGAGGTGCAGAACCGCGATGGTAAGAATGAAGGCGAGATAGAACCAGTTGGCGACATAGATATGCGGCTCGGTGCGCCGCATGATGGTGCCGAGAAAAACCAGCAGATACACGACCCATACGATGGTGAGCCACAGATCGGCATACCATTCGGGCTCGGCATATTCCTTCGATTGAGTGATGCCGAGCAGATAGCCGGTGCCGGCGATGACGATGAAAAAGTTGTAACCGAGCACCACGAACCACGGCGCGATGTCGCCGACCATGCGCGCTCGGGAGGTTCGTTGCACGACATACATCGAGGTGGCGATGAGGACATTGCCGCCGAAGGCGAAGATCACGGCGGAGGTGTGCAGCGGCCGTAAGCGCCCGAACGACAGGAATGAAAGGTCGAGGTTGAGCACCGGAAAGGCAAGTTCGAGCGCGATCCATAGTCCGACGGCGAAACCGGCGATGCCCCAGAACACCGCCATGACGGTGGCGAATTTGACCGGCCCCATATTGTAGTTCGGCTTGCCGTCGATCATGAGCGGCACCGGCCCATGGCCGCGCTCGAAGTAGCGATTGACGATCAGGAACACCGCGGCAACGCTGCCGGCGGCGAACAGGTAAGCGTGGAAGGCGTATTCGGGTGTGTAAGCCTTGGCCGCGACCACGATTGAGCAAAACGCCAGCGCAGCCAAGGCAGCTGCCGTGCCGCCTTCGCCAAGTGTCATGTATTTTGCCGGTGCTTGTGATTGCGCCATGGATCACCCCAAAGATTCGCGAGCTAGCGAGCCCGACGAAGCGCCTATAAGAAGCATGTACCTTCGGTTACGCTCTTGACGCAGATCAAAGGCCCGGGATTTGTCCCGATAGATTCAAATTTGCGGTTGTCCGGCGTGACGCTTGCAGCGTCCGCGGGGACGAGCGGAAAACAATTCGCGATCCGCGGCGACTAATTTTCCAGCGACTTCAGGTAGGCGATCACATCGCCGACTTGCCCGGGATCGAGCGCAAATTCCGGCATCGACGGATGGCCAGTGACGATGCCTTCGGCCAGTGACTCCTGCAGCGTTTCGACCGGATAACGCTCTTGCAGCTTGCGGAACGGCGGCGCAACCGAGAGCGGACTCGGGCCGACGCGATCGACCGAGTGGCATTTGGCGCAGTGGGCGCGCACAAAGACGAGGCCTCTTTGCGCCGCGGGTGAAAGCGCTTCTTCGCTACGCGCGGCGGCTGGCAGCAGCACGGCCGCGGCCACAATGACCGCGAGCAGCGAGCAGGCGCTGATCTGGCTAACTGGCAACTTCATCTTAGGCATGATGACTTGTCCCCCACGAGATAGCGTGTTCCAAATATCCCGCTTGCGCGGTCTAGATTTTGCGTTGGAGCGTGATCTTTTCCGAAAACCGGTTTTCCACTTTTCGGGCTCGTGCGCTAATGGACTGCACTCTGCGACGCGACCGAGCGCAGCTTGGCTTCGTCTTCCGGCGAGGGAAACGACATGCCGGACACCGGCTCAACCCAGACCAGATGATCGTGCACCTCGCGGACGCCGGCGACATTTTCGGCCGTGACGATACAGCCTTGCCGCTCGCGCTCGTCGGTGATCGTTCCCCACAGCTCCGCGATGCCGTTCTTGACCACGACGTTGACCCGAGGCGCCCATGGTTGCTTGGCGACGGCCGCGAGAATGCCATCACGAATCGCGGAGTCTCCGCCGACGGGCGCGGCGGTATCGCGCGCCAGACTGACCAGCGCATGCATCAGATTGGCCCGACTGACGATGCCGACGATCCTGCCGTCGCGCAGCACTGGAAGGCGCTTGATGCGCTGACACTCCATCAGCTGCACCACAGTGCCGAGCGCATCGTCTTCTGCAACCGTCGCGGGCTCGGAGGTCATGACGTCTTCGACTTTCCCTCCGGAGGCATGAACGTATTCCTCCGCCATCCGTCCGGGGCCCAGCAGGAACTCGAGCCATTTCGGCCGTCGCCGCTCGGTACCGAGTTCGCCGCGGCGAAGAAAATCACCTTCCGTCACGATGCCGACCAGGTCGCCGTCGGCGTCGACGACCGGCAGACCGCTGATCCGGTTTTGCAGCATGATCCGCGCCGCGTTGACTACTGTCTCGTTGGCGGCAACGGAAATCACGTTCCGCGTCATGACATCACGGACTTGCATGGCCGATCCTCCCATGCGCCGAGCCGTCAGCCGTTCAGCTGGCTCAGCGCTGCGCGATTGCGCAACACGATACGGCGCGAAGTCGGTACTTCGATCGCCGCCGCGCTCTCCAGGCCGGTCAGCGTCCGCGACACGGTCTCGATGGTGAGGCCGAGATAATCGGCGATATCCTGGCGCGACATCGGCAACTCGACAGTATTGCCGGCGCGGGCTCGCTCGGCCATTTCCAGGAGGAAGCTTGCGACACGTTCTTGCGCGCTCTTGACCAGCAGCAGGACATGATCTTGCACGCGACGCAGCTCTCCGCCGGTGATGGCTAACAATTCGCGGCTGATCGTGGCGTTGCGGGCGGCTAATGCCGTCAGCGCGCTACGCTTGACCAAGATCGCCTTGGTGTCGGCAATGGCCTCCGCCGAAAAAGTATGCTCGTCGGCGAATTCCAGCCCAAAAATATCCCCGGGCAGATAAAATCCGCCGACCTGACGACGGCCGTCATTGAGGATCTTGTAGGTACGAACACTGCCGCTGATCACCTGGTAGATGTAATCGGCCGGCTCGTTCTCACCGAAAATCTCGGTATTGCGCGGAAACGACATCGCGGTGCCCATCATCTGCATGGCACGCGTCAGCGGATTGGTCTCGCTGAGGTCGTCGGAGGCGCGACTTTGCGCCGGTGGGGCGATGCGTGTCGAAACCGGATAACGGATTGGATCGGTGCGTACGGCGGGCTGCGAGAACATGGCTCTTTACCTCCGGTAATATCGGGAGGTATTGCTAACCCTCGGCTGGAGGCCGAGAAATTCAGATAATCCCCCTAAGGGGTTTTCCGGAGGTCGGCGAGGGCTGCGGCGCCGCCGGAGGTCATGAAAAGTCATAAGTCGCGACCATATCGACATTGCGATGACTAAAGCCCTCCCGAACACAGCACCGTCCGTCGCCGAGGCGGCGTCGAGCCGCTGGACGTGGCGTGGCGTCGCCGCGCAATACGGCATCGCAACCGTCGCAATCGCCGTCGCCCTGATCATGCGGGTCGCGCTGGCCTCGGTGCTTGCAGGAGAAGCGTCTTATTTATTTTTCTTCCCGGCAATCCTCATCGCCTCGGCGGTCGGCGGATGGGGACCCGGCATTTTCGCCACGTTCCTCGGCCTGCTGCTGGGTTTGTTTTTTGTCGCCGATGACCGATCGCTGTCGAACGCGGATGTCATCAACGCCATCGTTTTCATAGCGGTTGGCGTCGGCGCGTCATGGCGCGGCGATCTGCTGCGGCGCTCGCGTCTCGCCGCGGCACTCAACGCCGAACAGGCGTTGGCCCGTGAAACGCACGTGAAATCCATTCTCGAAACTGTTCCCGATGCCATGATCGTCATCGACGAGCGCGGCATCATGCAATCCTTCAGCACGGCCGCGGAGCGGCTGTTCGGCTACAGCGCCAAGGAAGCTTTGGGACAAAACGTCAAGATTTTGATGCCGGCGCCATACCGGGAGGATCATGACGGCTACCTGCTACGCTACAAGCTCACCGGCGAGCGGCGGATCATCGGCATCGGCCGGGTCGTCGTCGGCGAGCGCAAGGACGGCTCGACGTTTCCACTCGAGCTTGCGGTCGGCGAAACCAAAATCGCCCAACAGCGCTTCTTCACCGGCTTCATCCGCGATCTCACCGAAAGTCAAAAAACCGAGATGCGGCTGCAGGAACTGCAATCCGAACTCGTTCATGTTTCGCGGTTGACCGCGTTGGGTGAGATGGCGTCGGCGCTGGCGCACGAACTTAACCAGCCGCTGTCGGCAATCGCCAATTATATGAAGGGATCGCGGCGGCTGCTCGAAGAAAGCACCGACGAACGCTCGGCGACGCTGCGCGACGCCATGGACCGGGCGGCCGAGCAGGCGCTGCGCGCCGGGCAGGTCATCCGCCGGCTGCGCAATTTTGTCGCCCGCGGCGACAGCGAGCGGCGGGTGGAGGACGTCAAGAAGCTGGTGGAGGAGGCAAGCGCGCTGGCGCTGGTCGGCGTCAAGGACAAAGGCGTGCGGGTTCGTTTCGAGTTGGATCCCAAGACCGATTTCGTACTTGCCGACAAAGTGCAGATTCAACAGGTTTTGCTCAATTTGATGCGCAATGCCATCGATGCGATGGAAGACTCGGACAGGCGCGAGCTCGTGATCGCGACGGCGCCGAGGCCCGACAACATGGTCGAGATCAGCGTCGCCGACACCGGCGCGGGGATCGCTCCCGAGATCGCGGCGCAACTGTTCCAACCGTTCGTCACGTCGAAACGCCAGGGGATGGGCGTGGGGCTGTCGATCTCGCGTAGCATCGTCGAGGCGCATGGCGGCTCAATCGCCCCGCGGCCGAATCCGGGCGGCGGCACGGTGTTTTCTTTCACCTTGCCCGCCGTGACCAAGGAGGAAATCGGCGATGCCGTCTGAAAAGGGCAAGGTGTGCGTCATCGACGACGACGATGGCCTTCGCGAGTCGCTGGCTTTCTTGTTGCGCACGGCGCAGATCGACGTTGTGAGCTACGCGTCCGCCACAACCTTCCTGGATGCGCTCCCCGACACGCATGCGAGCTGCGTGATTACCGATGTCAGAATGCCGGAGATGAGCGGAATTGATCTGTTGCGGCGGTTGAAAGAGCTCAAGATCGACGTGCCGGTGATTGTCATCACCGGCCACGGCGACGTTCCGCTGGCGGTCGAAGCCATGAAGGTTGGGGCGTCCGACTTCCTGGAAAAGCCGTTCGACGACGAGGTGTTGCTGGCAAGCGTACGATCGGCGCTGAAACGGCAGGACGGCGAGAAGAAGCGCAACAGCGAACGCACGGAGATCGAAAATAAGTTGACTACTCTTTCCAACCGGGAGCGCGACGTGCTTAACGGGCTGGTGGCAGGCCGGGCCAACAAGCAGATTGCCTACGATCTCGGGATCAGCCCACGTACCGTGGAGATCTACCGCGCCAACCTGATGAACAAGATGCAGGCCGGAAGCCTATCCGACCTGGTGCGCATGGCGCTGCTCGCCGGGATTGCCGGCTCCGAGTAGCTATGGCGGTCGCCGCCCCGATTTGAGCCACATCAATGCGGGTCACATCATCTTGGTGCATTCAAACACCAAGTTGATGCGAACAAGCGAGGGTTCACGTGCAATCCGGAGCGGCGATGGCGAGACTTCCATTCGCAGGCAAGCCCCCAATGGTCGTCATCGTTGACGACGATTCGGCGGTTTGCGGTTCGCTGAAATTTTCGCTCGAATTGGAGGGATTTGGCGTCCGCACCTATGGTGGAGCAGCCGACCTTCTCGACAGCGGCGACTTGGCCTGCGACTGCTTTGTCATCGACCAAAGAATGCCGGGAATGAGCGGAATGGAACTGATCGCGACATTGCGGGGTCTGGCGGTGCAGACGCCGATGCTGCTTCTCACCAGCCAGCCAAATCCTGCGGTGAGCGCACGTGCGGCGAAAGCTGAAATTCCTATTGTGGAGAAGCCTTTGCTCGGTGACGCGCTGGTGGACAAGATTCGCGAGGCGTGCGGGCAAAACTGATCACTTGCGTCGCGACCGATCAATGCCGATCAAGCGTGACTCTGTCGTCTTATTCCAAGCTATTCTTCCAAGTTATTCCTGGATCGATCGCAGGTACGCGGTCAAAGCGCGAGCGTCCTCGCGACTGAAACGAAACGTCGGCATGTCGGGGTGGCCGCTGATCGGCCCTTCGCGCAACTGGCGTGCGAACGCGTCCAGGTCGACGCGGCGGTCGAGCTGACGGAAGGCGGGGGCGCCGATGTGCGCGCTGGTCCCGGTCTTGCCGATGGCATGACACTGGGCGCACATTCGCTCCGCCAGCGCCAAGCCGTCACGCTCGAGCGCGCCCGGCTCATTGTCATTAGCAAGCGAGGCCGACCCGACCAGCACCATTGGCGTGATTGCAAGTGCCGTGGCCAAAACCTTCAAGTTGACCTTCAAGCTAAGCCTCGTTCCATTCCCGCCAGTGCGTCGGACGAACGTCGATTGATTGCCTGGTTTGAACGCCGATCCAGCCATCCGCCGTGCGGCGGCACGCGAATGTCAGGGCGTGCCGGCCATCGTTATCGATCACGGCGAGCTCCAGGTCACGATCAAACGGCGCGGAAGCGATGGGTTGCCATTGCATCGGACAAGCCTGGGACACTCACTGACGTTGATCCGGATCGAGGCGCGCCAGCCGGCGGCAGCGAAGGGAAAACGGCCGCAATCACGCCGCCTTGCTTCGTACCTCCGTGCCGTTTTCGTAGACGACCGTCGCCGCGGCGGTGTTGGAGATCGGAATATGGTAGTTGCGACTGAGTTCGCTCACCCGCCCGGTCAGTGCGCCCCGCATGGCCATCCAGTTGAGAAATTCCACACCCTGCGAGCCGGATTGTTCGACCCAATCGTGAATAGAGTAGCGGGTCAGCGCTTCCGGCTCGGCCACGATTTTGTCCAGGCAAAGCTTGTCGAATTCCTTGTTGATGAAGCCGGCGCGCGTGCCGTCGAGCTGGTGTGACAGCCCACCGGTGCCGACGACCACCACCCGCAAATCCCGCTCGTAAGACTCGATCGCCCGCCCGATCGAGCGGCCGAGCTTGAGGCAGCGCGCCAAATTCGGCAGCGGGTGCTGCACGGTGTTGATCTGAATTGGAACGATTTTCACTGGCCACGGCTTCATCGAGGATGCGGAACCCGGCCACATCAGCGCCATCGGTATGGTCACCGCATGATCGATCAACATCTCCTGGCACGTCGTCACGTCGAATTCGTCAGCGACGAGCGCATTGATCAGATGCCAGGAAAACGCCGCGTCGCCGGGAATAGGCCGTGACACCGGGATGCCCCAGCCCTCGTCCTCGCTGCGATATTCGGCGGCGGCGCCGACGGCAAAAGTCGGCATTTTGTCGAGAAAAAAGTTAAGGCCGTGGTCGTTGTAGAAGACCACGGCGACATCGGGCTTGGTCCGCGTCAGCCAGTAATGCACATAGTCGAAGCCTTTGAAGAACGGCTTCCAATACGCATCGTTCTGTTTTTTCTCGGCGATCGCTTTGCCGATCGAAGGAACGTGCGTCGTGCCTACGCCGCCGACGATGACAGCCATGATTATGCCCCCGCTGACAGAAGTTTTGACTTGAACGCTTCGACGGTCATGCCGCTCTGCTGTGCGCCGATATCCTGCACATTGAGGCCGAAAATGCCGGCGAGCTTGGCCAAGTAATAGACGTTGCCGCCGGCCTCGATCATGCTCAGCACGTTGCGGCTCTTCACCGCCGCGCGTTGCTGCTCATTGAGGCCGTATTTGTTGTAGTAGGCGTCTTCGTCGCGCAGAAAGGCGGCGCGATTTTCGGCGCTGTTGAACGAGAAGCACATGCGATTGAGCGCCAATCCCTTTTGCGCCTCGTCGCCATCGAAAATCGTCGTGCCTGGAATGTCCTGCTGCATCGCAATTCCTCGCCTGCCTGTGCGAACCCGCTACCATTCCTGCCGCACGGCCCAGGGCTGCGTGCTCAACGCCGTGAGTGTCTGCGCATTGGGGCAGTAGCCTTTCCATGCGGGATCGAGCGGATCACGGGCGAGTTCGCGCACGCAGCGATGATGGCAATTACACATCGTGCAGACGCGCTGCAGGTCCTGCATTGTCCCCGGCTCGGTGCGGGCGACCTCGTTCTGGTCGAGATCGAGCGCCGCCATGCGCTGCGACAGAAGATTGGTTGATCCCGATCCGTGGCTTGCGAGTTCCCGCAGCTCAGTCGTGGAAATTCCGAGATCGTGCGCCATGCGCTCGATACCCTCGCCGCCGCAATTGCCGAAGCTCGATTGCGAGCCGGTGAGCGCGCGACACCATTGCCAAATGGCCTGGAGGGGCGAGTGGCCTTTGTGGAAATCCAGCATTTGACCCTCCTCTCGACTGGGGGCTTGTGAGGGAGTACCGACGGCGCGTTACCCCCGTAACCGCGCCGCCACCCGCAAACAGAAGCCAACAGACCGATCGTTGCGAGCTTAGAAATTTTATTTCGAGAGCGGTTGATCTGCCTTGATCTAAATCAAGGGCTATTTGCGCCGTCGCGCGGGCTGCACGCCCATCAGCGCTTCGAAGGCCACGGCAAATGCCGCCTCCAATCCTCGCACCAATGCGCCGCCGTTGGCGGCAAGGACGCGACCGCCGATACCGGCATTATTCGGCAGCTTCGATAAACCAGCCACGCAGCCGCAAGCAGCAACGCGACGCTCCAACAGCTCGGCGTCGCAACGTTCCGATCCGTCGCCAAGCACCAAGACGGTGCCGACGGCGCGGAACGGTCCGAGCGGGGAGGTTGGTCCGATCATCGCTTCGCCGGACAGCGAGCCGCGATCGGCGACCAGGACCGAACCGGCGGCATTGCGCACAACGACATTATTGCTATAGGCGGCGAACGGCCGGCCCCGAGCGTCGGGATCGTGATGCGCCAAGCCGTCTATCAGGATCGCGCATCCGGTCGTCGCCAGCGTCACCTCGGTGAAGCAGCAAATCTCGGCGCCGGGAAACAGCACCAGCGGGTCCGGCGTCATGGCGAGAAAGGCATGTTCGCCCACCTGCAAATGGGTACGCTGCACGACGGCGTGCTGATGCGTCTGGTGCACAATGGTCGAAGCCTGCGTAGTCACGTGGGCCGCCGCGTGCGGCTCGGCAATGATCGACAACGCAACATCATCGCCGCGATAAAGGCCGCCTGCGGCCGATTGCAGATAGAGCGTCGCAATATCGCGCCGTGCCTGGTCGAGATAGAACGGCCGCGTCGCATGGAACGGGTAGGGGATGCGCTGCCGCGCCAGCACCGTGCGCCCGCCGCCGTGGCAGAAGTGCAGCGACGCTTCGACCGGGCCGGAAACGCGGACCAAACCAAGCAGCATATTGGTGGTGTCCAACACGGCAAGCCGCCTTTCGCAATCAGCGAAACAAAACCGCCTGGCTCATGGCGTCGGCAACCGCCGCGACGCCGTCACCGGTGCGGGCGTTGGTCGCCAAAATCGGACGGCCGTCGCGCACCGCGCGCGCTTCAGCCAGCATCGCTTCGAGATCGACGCCGACGAACGGCGCCAGGTCAATCTTGTTGACCGCCAATAGGTCGCAGCGCAGCACGCTTGGACCGCGTTTACGCGGAATATCGTCGCCGCCGGCAACGTCGATCACAAAAATCCACCAATCCACCAGATCGAGCGAGAAAGTCGACGCCAGATTGTCGCCGCCCGATTCGAATATGATCAGCTCGACGCCGGGAAATCTACGCTCGAGATCGTCGCCGGCGGCAATGTTGAGCGTCGGATCCTCGCGGATGACGGTGTGTGGGCAGGCGCCGGCTTCGACCGCAGACACCCGCTGCGGATCGATCAAACCGGAGCGGCGCAGCCGCTCCGCATCTTCTTTGGTGACAAGGTCGTTGGTGACGACGGCCAGATCGACGCCGCGTCCAGCGAGAATGGGGATCAAGCGCTCGATCAGCGCCGTCTTGCCGGAGCCCACCGGGCCGCCGATGCCGACGCGCGCCGCGCCGACGGTTCGCGCCTTCGATGACGTTGTAACGGCGAGGCGATCGTGCATGTCCGTCATCGCAGCATATAGCGCTGCGCCAGCGGCAACTCGCGCGCCGGCTCGCAGGTGGCGATCTCGCCGTCGACATAGACATCGAAGGTCTGCGGATCGACGCGGATGTCCGGACAGGTATCGTTCCACAGCATGTCGGATTTCGAAAGCTTGCGGGTGCCGCGCGCCGGCAGCAGTGTTTTCGAAAGGCCAAGCTCGGCGCGAAGCCCGCGCGCGATGGCGAGCGGATGAACGAAGCTCGCCGACAAGGCGGGCGCGGCGCGGCCGAAGGCGCCCCATTGCGGCCGCATCAGGATCGGTTCGCAGGTCATCAGCGAAGCTGCTGAATCGCCCATCGCGCCCCAGGCGATGAAGCCGCCCTTGATGACGAGCTCGGGCTTGATGCCGAAGAAGGCAGGCCGCCACACCACAACGTCGGCCATTTTGCCGTCTTCCAGCGAGCCGATATAGTCGGCGATGCCGAAGGTGCGCGCGGCGTTGATGGTGTATTTGGCGATGTAACGGCGGATGCGGGCATTGTCGCCGAAGCCGGTCCGCTCCTGCGGCAGCGCGCCGCGCTGATCCTTCATCTTTGACGCGAGCTGCCAGGTGCGGCAGATCACTTCGTGGATGCGGCCCATGCCCTGGCTGTCGGAGCCGAGCATCGAGATGGCGCCGATATCGTGCAACACGTCTTCCGCGGCGATCGTCTGCGCGCGGATGCGGCTTTCGGCAAACGCCACGTCTTCGGGAATCGCCGGGTTCAGGTGATGACACACCATCGTCATGTCGAGGTGTTCGTCGAAGGTGTTCACCGTGTAGGGATTGGTCGGATTGGTCGAGGACGGCAGGCAATTCGCGATGCCGGCGACACGGATGATGTCGGGCGCGTGGCCGCCGCCAGCGCCTTCGGTGTGATACATGTGTATGGCGCGGCCGCGAATGGCGGCGAGCGTATCCTCGACAAAGCCGGATTCGTTGAGCGTATCGGTGTGCAGCTGCACCTGAAAATCGAGATCGTCGGCGACGGCTAAACACGCGTCGATGGTCGCCGGCATCGAGCCCCAATCTTCGTAAATCTTTAAGGCCACGCAGCCGGTCTGCATCTGCTCGACGATCGAAGCCGGCTTGTGCGAATTGCCGCGGCCGAGAAAGCCGAAATTGATCGGCCAATGCTCGGCGGCCTGCAGCATCTTGCCGACATTGAACGGGCCGCCGGAATCGATGCCGACGGTGATTGGCCCGAGCGAGCCGCCCAGCATGGTGGTGATGCCGGACGCGATCGCGTGCTCGCACAGCCCGGCGGAATCGAAATGCACGTGAACGTCGATCGCGCCTGGCGTGGCGATCATGCCCTCGCAGTCACGGACCGTCGTCGCTGCCGATACAATCAGCCGCGGATCGACACCGTCCATGATCGCGGGATTGCCGGCCTTGCCGAGGCCGACGATGCGGCCGTCCTTGATGCCCAGATCACCTTTGACGATGCCGATGACCGGATCGATGACCAGGACATTGCATAACAACAGGTCGAGCGCGCCTTGCGCGCTGGTGACGCCGGCAGCGAGCCCGATGCCGTCGCGCAACGTCTTGCCGCCGCCATGCAGGCATTCGTCGCCATAGACGGCATGGTCTTTCTCGACCACGGCGACCAGTGAGGTGTCGGCGAGTCGCACGCCGTCGCCGACCGTCGGACCATAAAGCGCCGCATAGTCCCTTCGTGCGATTGAAACCATGGCAACAGCCTCACGCGCCCTTGAAGCCGGCTTCGCGGGCGCGGCGTAGCGCCGCCTCGCGCACCGCCTGATCGCTCGCTTGGCCGTCGGTCAAGGCGTTGAGGCCGGAGAGTTCGCGACGGCCGCCGAAACCGACCAAAGCCACCTCTTTGCTCTGGCCCGGCTCAAAGCGAACGGCGGTGCCGGCCGGAATGTCGAGGCGCATGCCGAAGGACGCCGCCCGATCAAATTCCAGCGCCTTGTTCACCTCAAAGAAGTGATAGTGCGAACCGATCTGCACCGGGCGGTCGCCAGTATTGACTACCGCGAGCGTGGTGCGCGGGCGACCGGCGGACAGCTCGATCTCGCCATCGGCGGCGAGAACCGCGCCGGGCTCGAGTGTATCAGCGGCGGCGCCGGCTCGCGGCCGGATCGGCTCGTGCACGGTCACAAGCTTGGTGCCGTCGGGAAAAACGCCTTCCACCTGCAGGATCGGCAGCATGGCGGCGACACCGGGCATCACCTCGCCCGTCGTCAGGATCGTCGAGCCGAACGACATCAGGTCGGCGACGCTCTTGCCCTCGCGCGCGCCTTCCAGGATTTCGTCGGTGATGATAGCGACGGCTTCCGGATAGTTGAGCTTGAGCCCCTTGGCGCGGCGCCGCCTCGCGAGCTCCGCCGCCGAAAAGATCGTGAGGCGTTCCATCTCGGTCGGCGTGAGCAGCATCGCACTCCCCCTAACTGGCAAACAAACGCAAATGCGCGCGGGCGTGGCGCGCGGCCGCGGCGTCGAGCCACGGCATGAAACTTTCGATCGCCGGGTCGGGTGGCACCGGCAGCGCAAGCGCATCGATCTCCGGCAATACCGCCGTCAGCACCGCCTGCGCTTCGACGGCGCCCACGCACCCGAGACGCACCGCCGCGGCAATGAGGCCGGCGGCGGTTGAATAACCGGAAACGGCGATCGCATCGGCTTCGCTCAAGCCGCGCGCGCGCCAGACAAAACCCTGCACCACGGCCAAATGCCCATGCGTCTTGCCGGCTTCGATCAGGGCGCGCAGTTCCGCTGCACCGTTCGTGGCGAGCCGCGTGTGAGCGGCCAATAAAGCGTTGCCGTTGCGCTTCGATCCGGTGCGCAGCGATTCCGCCAACGTCGCCGCCTCGACTGCACGATCGATCTCGGCAATGTCGTCCAAATCGCCGTCGGCACGATGCGCAAGCGCAACCGCGATGCGGTCCGAGGTCGCCCAGCGATGACGCGCGACCATGGCCACGATATCAGTCAAGCGGCCGCGATCGAGGCCGGCATTCATGGCCACGAGCCCTTCGATGCCGTTGGAGAATGCGAAGCCTCCGCTCGGGAACGCAGAGTCGGCGTGCTGAAGGATTGTGAGCAGGTCGATCAAGACACTGTCTCGTCGGCGTCGGCGAGCGAGTAGGTAATGCGGCGGGTGCCGATCAGAGCGGCAAGGCGGGCCAGATAGTCGTCCATCGGCGCTTCCATGGCGACCAGCACCGCTTCGCCAGCGAAACGCACCCGCCAATGCAGATTGCCGGCGAGATAGCCGAGTTCGATCGCATCGGCGACGGTGCGTGGCTGCAAGCGCAACCAGCGTTGCTGTGCCACGCGGACGACTACGGCGCGGTCATTCTCCAGCACCAGCACAGCGCCGTCGAACAGCCGCTGATCACGCGGCAAAGCAATCGCCACTTCGGTGCCGCCCTCGGTAGTCCCGCGCAAGCGATGTCGCGAAACATCCGCCGCCGGCATGGTCAAGAGATCGACGGCGCCGCGGTGCTCCAGTTGGTGAATCCGCTCAGCAAAGGCTGGGTCAAGACGGCTGCCGAGCACCTGCTCGATCCGCAGCCTCGAAATTCTCCTGGACGAGACCTATCGACGTCCGATCCTTCGCCGGGCGGACCAGCCGCGCTCCGACGGGAACGAGGCCCTTTAAGAGCAACGGCGCCAATCACATGATTTATTATGTCGGCATTCGCGTCCATCCTTTTCGCGGCGCCGGCTGTTGCGGTCCGCACTCGGTCATTGAGGCTGTTCGGTTATTCATGAGGATTAAATTCGCGGCTGCGAACGCGGCGGAGGACAACGAAAAAGACGTATGCGCGGCGACGGAGAGGAACAGCATTCCGATCGTTGAAGCAGGATTGGCAGCAGAAATCAGGCCAAGGTTGCGTGTGGATCCGAGCGCAGAAACGCTTGCGACCGCCACCAACCTACCGAGCAAGCGGCCCCGCCGTGAGGGAGTACCCGCGCGCGCTCGGACGAATGCGCGAGGTCGCGGGCGGCAGTTTCACAGCGTCAGAACGCCAATTATTTCCGGCATTAAGATCGCCTGAAACGAGTAAAGCGTATTGCGTAATACCAAAGATTTGGCTTATGCTTTCACCTAACGAACCGAACATCGCGGCGCCGGCCTGGCGAGAGCGTTGATTTAGTTCGCGGGCGTGCGGCAGCGTTGCCGCGGATATCGGGCATGGACGCCCCACACCATCTCCTAGCGGAGAGGGTGGGGCGTTTTCTTTTTTTTGGCTCAACAGGAGGGAGATATGGGCATCACGCGAAGGCGAATCTTGAAGACCACCGGCGGAGGGCTAGCCGGTATTCTCGCAAGCGGCGTCGCCCCCTACCATTTTGTCAGAAACATCGCCAAGGCGGCGGAAAGCGACACCATCAAGGTCGGCATTCTCCACTCGTTGAGCGGCACGATCGCGATCATCGAGACGTCGCTGCACAATGCCGAATTGCTGGCGATCGAAGAAATCAACGCCAAAGGCGGTGTGCTCGGCAAGAAGCTTCAGCCGGTCGTCGAGGACCCGCAGTCGGTGGTGCAGGTTTTCGCCGAAAAAGCGAAAAAGCTCCTGCTCGAGGACAAGGTCGCAGCCGTGCTCGGCTGTTATACCTCGGCGAGCCGTCAGTCGGTGCTGCCGATCTTCGAACAGTATAACGGCGTGTTGCTTTATCCGACGCTGTACGAAGCCCAGGAATGCAGCAAGAACTGCTTCTATACCGGGGCCGTTCCGAACCAACAGCTCGACGATTTCGTGCCCTGGATCATCAATACCCTGGGCCGGAAGAAATTCTATCTGATCGGCGCCAACTACATTTATCCCAAAGAGACCAACCGCGAAGTCAAGGCGCTGCTGCAGAAACACGGCGGCACGACCGTTGCCGAAGAGTATTCGCCGCTCGGATCGACGGAATTCTCGACCAACATCAACAAGATCGCGTCGAGCGGAGCGGATATCGTGTTTTCCGATCTGGTCGGCGATCAGATCGTTGCGTTCTACAAGCAGTTCAAGGAGTTCGGGATCACGGCCAAAGACATTCCGATCTGCACGCCGATCACGACCGAGCAGGAAATCGCGGCGATGGGACCGGAGAACGCGGTTGGCCATTACACCTCGTTCAATTACTTCCAGAGCGTCGACACGCCGCAGAACAAGAGCTTTGTCGAACGCTACAAGGCAAAATACGGCAAGAACGCGGTGACCAATGCGGTGATGGAAGCGGCGTACTTCCAAACTTACTTCCTCGCTCAAGCCCTCGAGAAGACCAAGTCGACGGACGCCGATGCGCTGATCTTCGAAGGCTTGCCGGGTCAGGAGTTCCAGGCACCGCAAGGCAAGGTCAAGATTGACGAGAAGAACCATCACACCTGGCTCTGGGCCCGCATCGGCAAGGCCAACGAACAGGGGCAGTTCGACGTGGTGTGGAAGTCGGAAGACTGGATCAGGCCACAGCCGTGGGTGCCTTATCTCTATCCGGACAAGACCTGCGACTTCACCGACAAACGGGTCCTGGAGCGGCTCAAGAAACCGTGGGCTGAGGAAAAGAATCGGTCCGGAACGATTAATCTCTAGGCTTGCTTCTGCCACGTGAAGCGAGACACTTGCGGGGGCGCCGCAAAACGCCCCCGCAAGCAAAACGGCCAACGATAAACTGCCAAGCGATAAAAAGGCGTTGCCTTTCGGATCAGCGGAATGGCCCAGTCGATCATCACTCAGTTCCTCAGCGGGTTCAGCGTGGTCGCGATCCTCGTCATCGCGGCGCTGGGCCTGGCGATCATCTTCGGCGTTGCCGGGGTCATCAACATGGCCCACGGCGAACTGATCATGGTCGGCGCCTACACCGCCGCGATCGTCGGCAAACTCGGCGGCAATACGTTCATCGCCATACCGGTGGCGTTTGTGGTCGTCGGGCTTCTGGGACTGATCATTGAACGGGGTATCGTCCAATGGATTTATGATCGACCACTGGAAACGCTGCTTGCCACTTGGGGCGTCGGCATCATTCTGCAAGTGGTGGTGAAGCTGATCTTCGGGCCCGAGCTCTACTATGTCGGTGCGCCAAAGATCCTGGAAGGCGGCTTCCGCATGATTGGGCGGTTGCCGTTCCCGTGGTACCGCCTGTTCCTCATCATCATGGCGATCCTGTTGCTGTTGCTTGTGTTCTACGTGATTTTTAAGACCAGCCTCGGTTTGAAGGTTCGCGCCGTCCGCCGCAATCGAACGATCGCCGGCTGTCTTGGCATCGACACCGCTCGGGTCGACATGACGATTTTTGCCTTCGGTTGCGGCCTTGCCGGCATCGCCGGCGCGGTGCTGGCGCCGATCAAGTCGGTCTCGACGACGATGGGATTTCCCTACGCGGTCGATTCTTACATGGTGCTCGTGCTTGGCGGCGTTGGCAGCCTGTGGGGCGTGCTCACCGGCGGCGCTCTGATCGGTGAATCGGAAACGGTTCTGTCTTTCATCTTCAACAACGTCATCGGCCGGCTGCTGGTATTTGTCTTCATCGTCGTTATCATCCGTATCGTGCCAAGAGGCATTTTCGGCTACTACGAACGACGCTGACGGATGAACGATCATGGCTGATGCGGTTGTTCGAGACGAGCTGTCCGAGTTGCATGCGGTCAAGGAAGCCGCGTCGGCCAAGCGCCGGCAATATCGGGCGCCGCCCTTCATACCGCTGTGGGCCTTGATTGGCGGCGCTGCCGCGGTGGCGTTGATCGGCGCCTATCCCTATTACGGCAGCAACGCCTATGTGCTGTCGCTACTGGGCAAGTTTCTTTGTTATTCGATTTTTGCGCTCAGCATCGATCTGATCTGGGGATTCGCCGGCATACTGAGCCTCGGCCAAGCGGTCTATTTCGGTATCGGCGCCTATGTGGTCGCGTTGTCGCTCAAGCTGAATTACGCGCTGACCCACCCGACCCGCTATGGCGGCAAGATTCCGGACTTTATGGAATGGAACAGCCTGACCAGCGTGCCGGACTTCATGACGCCGCTTTACAGCTTGCCGCTGGCTATCGTCGCGGCCTTAGTCCTTCCGACCCTGCTCGCTTTTCTGTTCGGCGTGATCACGTTCAAGCGCCACATCTACGGCGTCTATTGCGCCGTGATCACGCTCGCGGAATCGTTGATTCTGCAAGACTTCATCGTCGAGTACCAGGCGTATACCGGCGGCTTCAATGGCATTACCGACTACGCCAACTACGCCACGCCGGAGTTTCTGTGGTTCATCTTGGCGGTTGCCGTCGCGTTTTTGATCGCATCGCGCGCGCTGACCCACTCGCGCGTCGGCACCGTCCTGAAGTCGATCCGCGACAACGACGTGCGCGCCGAATTCATGGGCTATAACGTCGCCAACTACCGCATCTTCGTGTTTTGCGTTTCCGCATTCATGGCGGCGGCTGCGGGCGCGATGTACGCCGCCTGGGTCGGCATCGTTTCGTTTCTCGACGCTGGGCCGGTATTTTCGATCGAAGGGGTGATCTGGACCGCGGTAGGCGGCCGCGGCACGCTGATCGGCTCGTTCGTTGGCGCCTTTCTAGTCAAGGGTGCCGAGTTTTTCCTCAGCGGCAAGCTCGCCGAATGGTGGCAGATCATCGTCGGCGGCCTTTTCATCTTTGTGGTGCTGGTGATGCGCGACGGCATTGTCGGTACGATCGGCAATTGGCTGCGCCGGCGAAAGAAGGGCGCGACGATGCATCAGATCATGGAAGAGTCGGATCAGAAGGCCCACGACCGTCAGCTGGATTGGAGACCGGGCGGCCCGCAAGTCGACGAGCCGGTGCGCTGATCGCGGAACGGTGTTGTAAGCGAGAACAGGACAGCGAAGGGATGGCGAACCTCCTCGAAGTCAAGGGCCTCACCACGCGCGTGTCGGGCTTCACCATCCTCAATAATCTCGACTTCAGCATCGAAGAAAATGAGCTGCGTGTTCTGCTCGGTCCGAACGGCGCCGGCAAGACGACGCTGATCTGCATGATAACGGGTCAGTTCAAGCCCGCCGCCGGCTCGATCCACTTCGCGGGGCGGGACATCACCGGCTGGGCCCCGGACGACATTTTCCAGGCCGGCATCAGTCGCAAGTTCCAGGTCCCCAACATGTACGAGACGCTGTCGGTGTTCGACAACATCATGGTCTCGCTGCAGGGCCGGCGGCGGGTGTTCGCCACGCTTCTTCAGCGGCTGAGCGGCGCGGAGCGAGACCGCATCTGGGAGATACTTGAATTTGTCGATCTGGCCGATAAAGCCAGCGATCCCGCGGACTCGTTGGCTCATGGCGAGCGGCAATGGCTCGAACTCGGCATGCTGATCGCCTCGAATCCAAAGATGCTGCTGCTCGACGAGCCGACCACCGGGATGACCGAAGAGGGCAAACGCAAGACGGCGGAACTAATCACCAAGATCGCGAAGACCCACACCGTGCTGCTGGTCGAACACGACATGCATATCGTTCGTCAGATCGGCAAGCGCATCACCGTGTTGCATCAGGGACAAACGCTCGCCGACGGCCCGATGAACGAAGTGATGAACAATGAAACGGTCCGCCGCGTGTATTTGGGAAAGGGCAAGTTCCAGTGACGCTGCAGGTTCGCAACGTCGATACGTTCTACGGCACCAGCCATATTCTCCACGGCGTCTCGCTGGAAATGGCTGACCGCGAATTGTTTGCCGTTCTTGGCCGCAACGGAGCCGGCAAGACGACGTTGCTTCGCAGCATCACCGGTATCAATTCGCCGGCTCTCGGGTCGATCTTGCTCGACGGCACGGAAATCACCCACCTGAAGTCGCACCGTCGCACGTGGCTTGGCGTCAGTTACGTGCCGCAAGGTCGCGATATCATCGCCGACATCACGGTGGCGGAAAACATCTACCTTGCGCTTCTGGGAAAGGGCCGCAAGCAGAAGAAGGTGCCCGATTTCGTCTTCGAATACTTTCCGGCGCTAAAGCCTTTAGTCGGCCAAAAGGGCGGCACCCTATCGGGCGGCCAGCAGCAACAGCTGGCGATTGCCAGGGCATTGGTCCAGGAACCGAAGCTGCTACTCATGGATGAACCGACGGAAGGTTTGCAGCCATCCGTGGTGGAAGAGATCGAGCCGATCATCAGGCGGATCCCGCAGGAGCGTAATTGCGCTGTTCTCCTCGTCGAGCAGAATCTGGAATTCGTTCGCGCAATCATGCAGAAGTTCGCGATCCTGGAAACCGGCCGGATCGTGGCGAGCGGCGATATCGGCGACCTTACGCCCGATGTGGTGCAACGGCATCTGTCGGTGTGATAACCGCCAAGCGGCTGCTATGGCTGGCGAATCCACAAGTTTAGGAAAGTTCCTGCCGGTCTGAACAAGAGTTGGCGCCGGCCCGTCGCCGGCGCGCCGCCGCGAATTCCACCTTGGCATTATTCCTGCATGGGCGAATGATGCTTGGGCGCTTGCCAACTTGCCGGGGACGACATTTACTCGTTCGCGGCACCCCGTCGGTCGGCGCCCTCGAATGCGTCCGCGTTGGCCCACTCGGTGACGGAGGCGGCTTTGACGCAGTGCCAAGAAGGTCGTTCTGCGCCTTGGCGGGTGGGAGTTCTGTTCTCTCAATCCGGCGTGTTGGCTGTCATCGAGGAAACACAGCTGCGCGCCACCCTGCTCGCGATCGATGAGATCAACCGGGCCGGCGGGGTGAATGGCCGCGAAATCGTGCCGGTCATCTACGATCCGCAATCCGAGGCCCAGGCCTACGCCTTGTGCGCCAAGCGCCTGATGATCGAAGACGGCATCACAATGATCTTTGGCTGCTACACGTCGAGCAGCCGCAAGGCAGTCCTGCCGGTGGTCGAACGGCTGAATGGATTGCTGTGGTACCCAACCTTATACGAGGGGTTCGAATTCTCCTCGAACGTCATCTACACCGGCGCTTCTCCTAATCAGAACAGCGTGGCGCTGTGCTCCTATCTGGCCCGAACCTACGGCCGGCGGTTCTATTTTGTCGGATCGGATTACGTTTACCCGCGTCAATCGAACCGGGTGATGCGCGAGCTGTTGCGCAGTCATGGCTGCACCGTCGCCGGCGAGACCTATCTCAATCTCCGCGCCAAGCCGGGCGACTTCTGGCCAGTGATGCAGCACATCAAGAGCGTCGGCGCTGATGTCATTTTTTCCACGGTGGTGGGAGATTCCACGGTTTATCTCTACCAGGCGTTTGCCGAAGCCGGGCTCGACGCCAGCGTGTCTCCGATTGCGAGCCTGACCACAACCGAATCCGAGGTGCGCGCGATGGGATTTGACGTCGCCGCCGGCCACATCACGGCCGCCTCATATTTTCAGTCCGTCGCCGGCGACCAGAACAACTCTTTCGTGCGACGCTATCGCGCACGATATGGTGACGACGAGCCTACCAACATGTGCGCCGAGGCGGCCTATTTCCAGGTCCATCTATTCGCCAACGCGCTGGCGCGAACGAATTCGATCGAAACCGATCTCATCAAACAAAGCGTTTTGGGGTCCGAATTTGATGCGCCGCAAGGCCGCATCTCGATAAACGCCGCCACCAGTCACACCAATTTGTGGTCTCGGGTGGGGCGGGTGGACCGCCGCGGCCAGTTCGAAATCATGCAGCAATCGACGATGCCGGTCTGGGCGGATCCGTTCCTGATCGGGCGTGTCACGCAGGCGCTCTAGGATCTCGCCATGAGCCGGCGGCAAGACCAACCGTCCAAGTCTGCGAGCAGGGGCCAAATGCGCGAACCGCCCAATGCCGCGTCGGAGATATCGTCGCTCGACATCGTCGTGGCGGTGCCGCCGGACGAGGACGGCGAGTTGCTGGCGCGAGAGCTGTCGCGAACCCGCAGCAGCGTGCGGCGCATTTGGCCGTTTCCCCCGCGCTTTGCTGAGGGGCCCGACGTCTTGTTCTGCGAGCTCGCCGCCGACTTGCCGCAATGCTTGCCGCTGCCGGGCCAACCGTTCGCCGCTTTGGTCGTCGTGACGCACGCGATGCAGCCGCCGCAATTGAAGCTGTTGCGCAACTGTGCGCCGCATGCGGTCCTGCACCGTCCGTTTACCAGCGCGACCGTCTTGACCAGCCTTGCGGTCGCGCGCGCGCAGTTCCTTTATGAGCAGCGGCTGCGCGCGCGCATCGACAAGCTCGATGAAACTTTAAGATCGTTCCGCAGCGTCGAGCGCGCCAAGAGCATTCTCATGGAGAAGCGCAAGCTCGATGAGGAAGAGGCCTACCATTTCATGCGGCGGCAAGCGATGAGCCAGCGTGTTTCGATGGGCGCTGTGGCGGCTGCTATCATTGACTCACATGATATTCTCGGATAGCGTTTTTTAGAGCTCCTGTTCAGGGGGCGCGGCAATGGCGCCGCATAAATCCGACGGGCAAGGGCGCCCTGCTACGACCACGGCTGTGGCGGAGCGGGCTTTTTTTGTGCTTTTAAGCCGGCCTTTCAGCAAGTCACGCAGCCCGAGCCCCAGCAAGCGGCCCTGAGCGCGAGAGCCAACGAAACAGCCTAAGGAGATCAACATGCTTCACGGTGACATCGGCAGCAGTAATGACACGATCGGCGTTGCCGTCGTCAATTACAAGATGCCGCGTCTTCATACCAAGGCGGAAGTGCTGGCCAATGCGCGGCAGATCGCCGAAATGCTGGTCGGGATGAAAATCGGCCTGCCCGGCATGGATCTGGTGATCTTCCCGGAATACAGCACGCACGGCATCATGTACGACTCCAAAGAGATGTACGACACCGCTGCAAGCGTGCCCGGCGAAGAGACCAAGATTTTTGCCGATGCCTGCAAGAAGGCCAAAGTCTGGGGCGTGTTTTCGCTGACCGGCGAGCGGCACGAGGATCATCCCAACAAGGCACCGTACAACACCCTGATCCTGATGAACGACAAGGGCGAGATCGTTCAGAAATATCGCAAGATCATGCCATGGGTTCCGATCGAAGGCTGGTATCCGGGCAACTGCACCTATGTCTCCGAAGGTCCCAAGGGACTGAAGGTAAGCCTGATCATCTGCGACGACGGCAATTATCCGGAGATCTGGCGCGACTGCGCAATGAAGGGCGCCGAACTGATCGTGCGCTGCCAAGGCTACATGTATCCGGCCAAGGATCAGCAAGTGCTGATGGCGAAAGCCATGGCATGGGCCAACAACGTCTATGTGGCGGTGGCGAACGCTTCGGGCTTTGACGGCGTCTATTCCTACTTCGGACATTCGGCGATCATCGGCTTTGACGGCCGCACGCTCGGCGAATGCGGCGAAGAGGATATGGGCATTCAATATGCTCAGCTTTCCAAATCGCTAATCCGCGATGCACGCCGCAACATGCAGGCGCAGAACCACCTGTTCAAGCTGGTGCATCGTGGCTACACCGGCAAGATCAATTCACGCGAGGATGTGCGCGGCGAGGCGATCTGCCCGTATGACTTCTATAAGAAGTGGATCACCGATCCGGAAGGTACCCGTACCATGGTGGAGGCGCTCACGCGTCCGACCGTCGGTACCGACGAGTGCCCGATCGAAGGCATTCCAAACCAGAAGACGGCGGCGCATCGCTGATGCGCGGCGTCTGCGCTCTCGCGCTTTCCCCGCTTCGCGGCGGGGAAAGCGGAGCACGCCGATCGCATAGGTTCCGACGGCATGGAGCTTGACGAGTTCAGGATCCGCGAACGGCCTTACTACCGCGCCATCGCCGATGAAGTGCGGCTGTTCGAGGCGGCTTACGCCGAGCGCATGCCGATCATGCTCAAGGGGCCGACCGGCTGCGGCAAGACGCGGTTTGTCGAGCACATGGCGTTCGTCCTCGAGCGGCCGCTGGTCACGGTCGCTTGTCACGAGGACATGACGGCTTCCGATCTGGTGGGGCGTTATCTGCTCGACGCCCAGGGGACGGTCTGGCATGACGGCCCGCTCACCATGGCAGTTCGCCACGGCGCGATATGCTATCTCGACGAAATCGTCGAGGCTCGGCAGGATACCACGGTGGTGATCCATCCGTTGACTGACGACCGCCGCGTTCTGCCGCTCGAAAAGCGCGGCGAGCTCGTGAAAGCCCATCCCGACTTTCAGCTCGTCATCTCCTACAACCCCGGATATCAGAGCGTCCTCAAAGACCTCAAAGAGTCGACCAAGCAGCGCTTCGGTGCGATGGACTTCGGCTATCCGCCGACCGCAATCGAAGCGGAGATCGTCGCCCACGAGGCGAAAATCGATACCGCGGTCGCGGGAAAGCTCGTGGAAATTGGTCAGCGCTCGCGCAATCTCAAGGGCCACGGGCTCGACGAAGGCGCGTCGACCCGCATGCTGATCCAGGCGGGACGGCTGATTGCTCATGGCGTTTCGATCGAGGCTGCATGCCAGATCGCGCTGGTGCTGCCGATCACCGACGACGCCGATATCCGAGGGGCGCTGACGGCCGCGATCGCCGCCTCGATCTAACGGTCTATGGCCCGGACCCTCTCAGAACAGCAGCAAACGCTGATTGCGTCTCTCGGCGACCAGCCGGAGCTTGCGGGCACGCTGGAATTGGTGTGGCGACAGGCGAGGGCGAGCATGCCGCCCACGCTGCTGGACGATTGGGTGGCGGCATGCCGCACCATCAACGCGTGCATCGGTTCCCACGCGGCCATGGGCTTCATTCGTAATTCGCCGTCCGTGGCCGCCACTGCCCGGCCCGAGGCGGTGATGTTGCTTGCGGCGTTTGCTCCCGATTTCGCCCGTTTGGCGGGCCGCAACGCCGCGCTCACGCTTTTTGTTTCCGCCCCGCACGCGGCGCGGCGGCTCGGGAACAGTCAGGCTTTTTCCGAATGGCTTCGCGTCATCCGGCGCGTCGCTGAAAGCGCGCCGGAATCCGTCGGCCTGCTGCTGGAGCGATCGGGGCGGCTCCTCGACAGCCTCGATCTTCGCTCGTTCGAAACCTGGGCGCTCGGCGGCATCCGCGCCGCCGAAAACGACCCGGAACGCCGGCTGAAATTCTTCGCCTTGCTCGATACCCGGTCGCTGCATTCACTCGAGCACGGCGCCGATGCCGTCGCCTTCACCGATGTCGAGCGCGAGCTCAAAACCTTCGTTGCGGCTTTGTGGCGGACCACTCCGGCGATTCGCATCTTGCCGCCTGCCGGCTTCGACACGCCGCGGCGTCCTTGTTTCGACGGTGGGATTGTCCGGGTGCCGCAATCGTCGCGCGGTGTCGATGGGCAAAGCGGCAAGGATCTGTTCCGCGCGGCGCTCGCCCATATCATGGCGCATTTTCATTTCACGCCCGGCAAGCTGGCGTTGGGCGGACTAAAGCCGGTGCAGATTGCGCTGATTTCGTTGATCGAGGATGCGCGAGTCGAGCAGCTGGCCATCGGCCGTTTTCCAGGATTGCGCCGGTTCTGGTTGCCCTTCCATCTCGCCGAGGCAAGCGGCGTTGTCACGGCGCCGGCTCTGATGGCGCGGCTTGCCCGTGCGTTGCTCGACCCGAGCTATTTCGATCCTCATGCCTGGGTGAACAAGGGCCGGGATTTGTTCTTGGCCGAACGCGTGCGCTGGACCGACCCCGCGATCAGCCGCAGCATCGGCGGCCTCTTGGGCAACGATCTCGGGCAGATGCGCGTTCAATTCAATCCCAGGACCTATGTCGTCGAGCCGGCTTATCGCGACGACAATCAGGGGCTCTGGGACTTTCCGGCGGCCGCGGCGGCGATGGGCGAGACCGTGTACGAGGCCGTGCGCTTCGAACAGTCAGAGGCGGACGCTGCGGATCGGGAACGGGAAGCCGGCGCAGGCGGTGGGACGGCCAATTTCGCGCGCCTGGTGGGGGAGGATACCGAAGTCGGCATCCCGGTCGCACGCTATCCGGAATGGGATTACATGATCGGTCGCGAGCGCGGCGACTGGACGACCGTGCTGGAATACAATCCGACCGACGGCCGCGCCGAACAGATCGAGGCGATCCTCGAACGCTATCCGGAGACCGCCTATCGTATCGCCGCGCTGGTTCGCGCCGCCAAGGTCAGCCGCCCGGTGCGCGTGCGCCGTCAACGCGAAGGCGACCGGCTCGACATCGAAGCCACGATCACGGCGGCGATCGACCTGCGGGCGGGACTGACGCCGAGCCCGAATATCTACGCGCGCCTCGAGCGCCGTTGGCGCGACCTTTCGGTGCTGTTGCTGATCGATGCGTCGCAATCGACCAATGATGTCGTCAAGGGCAGCGGCCAGTCCGTGCTCGAGCTCGAGCGCGACGCCAGCTCGCTGCTCGCGTATGCCATGGATGGCATGGGCGATCCTTTTGCTATCCATGCCTTCTGTTCCGACACGCGAGAGGACGTGCACTATTATCGACTAAAGGACTTCGATACGATTTGGGGCACGGCGGCGAAGCGGCGGCTCGCGGGTGTGACCGGGCGGTTTTCCACCCGCATTGGCGCGGCGCTGCGCCACGCCGGGCGCTGTCTGGTCGCCGGTCAATCATACCGCAAGCTTTTGCTGTTGATCAGTGACGGAGAGCCGTCCGACGTCGATATCGCCGACCGCCGCTATCTCGTCGAAGACGCTCGTCGTGCGGTTCTGTCGCTGCGCCACCATGGCATTGACGTGTTTTGCGTGGGACTCGACGCCGGTGGAGACTCCTACCTGACCCGTATATTCGGCCGCTCCAATGTCATTCAGCTCGATCGGATCGATCGGTTGCCGGAAAAGCTGCCGCTGCTTTATTTCAGACTGGCCGGATAGGCTGGCGCGGTTGCAAAACCAAGCGATGCGCCGACGGCGGCCGCGCCCTGCTTGGTCCGGCATCGTTTTAAAGCGATAGGTCGATCGGCAGAAATACCTGAAAGATCGATCCATGGGGCTCTGCCGGGACAACCGCCAGACGCCCGCCGTGATTTTCAATGATCGACCAGCAAATCGACAATCCCATGCCCATGCCGTGGGATTTGGTGGTAAAGAACGGCTCGAAGATGCTGTCGACGTTTTTCGGATCGATTCCTGTTCCGGAGTCTTCCACCGCGATCAGCAAATAGTTTTTGTCGTGGAGCTCCGTCTTGATACGCAGCAGGCGTTGACGGGTCGCGACACTGTCCATCGCGTCAACGGCGTTGGTGACCAAATTCACCAAGACTTGCCGCAATTGGACCAGATTGGCCGGGATTTGCGGCAGTTGATCGGCCAGTTCAGTGCGAACCGAGACGCGATGATTCTCAATGTAGCCTCCGATCAGCGCAAGGACCTCGCCAATGAGGTGGTTGATATCAAGCAATGCCTTGGCCGGTCCATCGGTCCGAAACATCAGCCGGATGCCGTCAATCACTTCGTGCGCGCGATAAGTGTCGTTGACAATGCGCTTCAAAGCCGCGCGTGCTTCGTCGAGGTTGGGAGGCGAGGCCGCCAGCCACCGCAAGCCCGCATTGGCGTTTGCCGCGACCGCCGCCAACGGCTGATTGATCTCGTGGACGATGGACGCCGCCATCTCGCCCATTGCCATTCGCTGGGTAACCCGCGCCACGTCGCCACGTGCAGCGCGCAGCGCATTGCGCTCCGTAAGGTCGCGCAAGCAACCGACGAACAGCATGCTGCCGTTTCCTCGAACCGGCGAAATCGACAGCTCGACGGGAAATTCCTCGCCGTTCTTTCTAAGCCCCGAAACTTCAATGCGCCGGCCCAAAACGTCGCCCCTGCCGGTTTCGAGATATCGCTGCAGTCCGGTTCGGTGGGCGTCGCGGTAACGCTCCGGGATGATAAGGTCGGCCATAGTCCGCCCGACCGCCTCGTCGCGCGACCAGCCGAACACACCTACCGCGCGATCGTTCCAATCCTCAACGACGCCGTCGGACCTCATGACCACGACGGCGTCAAGCGCGGTTTCCAAGACCAGGCGCAGAGCATCTCGCGGCAGCGGTTTGCGAATGGAGCTTTGTTCTGCGTCGGCACTGACTGACATGGTTGGAACCAAACTCAAGTTCGAGTACTGATTGATGGCAAGATTGCCCCTAAACCTGGGGGACATCCGAAACGACGTTTTGGGCGCCAAACCAAGGCTCTGGATTCTACCATATCCTCTGACGCTTTTTCGCATTTCAATTTAGTGTTCCAAGTCATGCTCCAGTAATGCAGCTAAATTCCTGAGGTTGCAGTGCTTCGCGAGCGGGGGAACGCAACAACGCCCGCCGCGATTGGTATGCCGCCACGGCTGTACGGCCGCGGTCACACGGGTTAGGTTTTCCGGGTTTACTCTGAAGGCGCTTCTATCGCAGAGCGGATGAGGCCTAGCTTGCGCGACGGCGGACGAGCTTTTGCCTTGATAGCGGTGGCGTCGCTCGGCGGTTGCTCGCAAGGCGTCCTCGATCCGCAGGGGCCGGTCGCGTCCGCCCAAAGGCTCATTCTCTTCAACTCGCTCGGCATCATGCTGGTGATCGTCGTGCCGACGATCGTCGCTACGCTTGGCGTGGCTTTCTGGTTTCGCGCTTCGAACACCCGCACAATTTACTGGCCGGAGTGGCGATATTCTGGCCGGCTGGAAATGATCGTGTGGTCGATCCCCGCGATGACGGTGATGCTGCTCGGCAGCCTGTGCTGGGTCGCCTCGCACGATCTCGACCCGGGCAAGCCGCTCGCCTCGTCCGCGAAGCCGCTTCCGATCCAGGTCGTTTCGCTCGATTGGAAATGGTTGTTCATCTATCCCGAACAGGATATTGCCGGCGTCAATACGCTCACCGTCCCCGTCGGCACGCCGCTCAGTTTCGCGTTGACCTCGTCCGGCGTGATGAACAGCTTCTTCGTGCCGCAGCTCGGCAGCCAAATCTACACGATGGGGAAAATGACGACGCGCCTGTATTTGCAGGCGGATAATCCGGGCGTCTTCCAAGGCCGGTCGTTCAATTTTAGCGGCGACGGTTTTTCCGACATGCACTTTCTCGTCCACGCCGTGCCGCCGGATGAATTCGCGGCGTGGGCTTCCAAGACCAAAGGCGCAGGCCTGGCGCTCGACCCGCACAGCTACGCGGAGCTGGAGAAGCCGAGCCAGGCGGTGCCGCCATTCACCTACGGGTCCGTCAGTCCCGGGCTGTTCACGACGATTGCTGGCGGAACGATGCCGCCGCTCGCTGCGCCGCAGCGGCACGAGCATCATTGATCCGCGGAGGTTGAGCTTTGAACTTACTCGGCAAACTCAGCTGGAACGTCATCCCCTTCGATCAGCCGATCCCGCTATTCGCGTCTGCCCTGATGGTCTTCGCCATTCTCTTGATTCTGCTTTGGATCACGGTGCGTGGCCATTGGCCTTATCTGTGGCGCGAATGGCTGACTTCCGTCGATCACAAACGCATCGGCGTGATGTATTGCGTTTTGGGGCTGGTGATGCTGCTGCGCGGCTTCACCGATGCCATCATGATGCGTTCGCAACAGGCGCTGGCCGCCGGTGGCGCGCAAGGTTATTTGCCGCCCGAGCACTACGACCAGATTTTCTCGGCGCACGGCGTCATCATGATCTTCTTCATGGCGATGCCGATCATGATCGGGCTGATGAATTTCGCAGTGCCGCTGCAGCTCGGTGTCCGCGATGTGGCGTTTCCGACCTTGAACTCGGTGAGCCTGTGGCTGACCGCGTCCGGCGTGCTGCTCACCAACCTCTCACTGTTCATTGGCGAGTTTGCCAAGACCGGTTGGATGAATTATCCGCCGCTCAGCGAGCTGCAATACTCGCCCGGGGTCGGCCCCGACTACTATCTGTGGGCGTTGCAAATCTCCGGCATCGGCACGCTGATGACGGGCATCAACTTCGTCACCACGATTCTGAAAATCCGCGCACCGGGTATGGGCTATATGCGCATGCCGGTATTCTGCTGGACGGCGCTTGCCACCAATCTGCTCATCGTCGCCGCCTTCCCAGTGCTCACCGCGGCGTTCGCCATGCTGCTGCTCGACCGCTATCTCGACTTCCATTTCTTTACCGTCGACGGGCAGGGCAACATGATGATGTACGTCAATCTGTTCTGGGTCTGGGGCCACCCGGAGGTATACATCCTCGTTTTGCCGGCCTTCGGCATCTTCTCGGAGGTCGTCGCTACCTTTTCGGGCAAGCCGCTGTTCGGCTATCGCTCGATGGTCGCCGCCACCATGGCAATCTGCATCCTCTCGTTTCTGGTCTGGCTGCACCACTTCTTCACCATGGGAGCCGGCGCCAACGTCAACGCCGTCTTCGGCGTCATGTCGATGATCATTGCCGTACCGACCGGCGTGAAGATCTTCAACTGGCTGTTCACGATGTATGCCGGCCGGGTGCGCTTCGATGTGCCAATCCTGTGGTCGATCGGCTTCATGGTGACCTTTGCGATCGGCGGCATGACCGGGGTGCTCTTGGCTGTACCGCCGGCTGATTTTGTTCTGCACAACAGCCTGTTTCTCATCGCGCACTTTCATAACGTGATCATCGGCGGTGTCTTTTTCGGCGCAATGGCGGGATACAATTATTGGTTCCCGAAAGCGTTCGGCTTCCGGCTCAACGAGCGCTGGGGCGCCGGAGCATTCTGGTGCTGGTTCGTCGGATTTTATCTGGCGTTCATGCCGCTCTATGCGCTCGGGCTGATGGGCATGACCCGCCGCATGCAGCATTACGACAATCTGAGCTGGCAACCGTGGCTGATTGTAGCGGCATTAGGTGCGCTCGTGATCTTGGCCGGCATCGTCTGCCAGATCGTCCAGCTCATCGTCTCAATACGTGATCGCGACGCGTTGCGTGATACGACCGGCGATCCATGGAACGGGCGGACGCTGGAATGGTCGACGCCGTCGCCACCGCCGCCGTGGAACTACGCAGTGCTGCCGCGCGTCGAAGGGGTCGACGCATTCTGGATTCAAAAACGACGCGCGCGCCTGGGGCAGCCGACAAGCGCAGGGCCGCCCAACTATGAGCCGATCGAGATGCCCAAAAACAGCCCGACCGGCTTCATCATCGCTTTCTTCGCCGTCATCACCGGCTTCGCGCTGATCTGGCATATCTGGTGGATGGCGATCCTCGGCGCGTTCGGCGCATTCGTGACGCTGCTGTTCTTCGCTTTTCGCGAGACCGAGGAAATCGAGATACCGGCCGCGGAGGTGGCGCGGGCCGACCGCGCCCACCAGACCGGTGCCGCCTGATGAGCATCGCGGTCGAGACATTCGAAGAGCCCCATGAAGCGGCGCTGGTGGCCGATGCCGGTCCGGCGCCAAAGCCGATCGTTGTCGCCTACGGCTTCTGGATCTTTCTGCTAAGCGACATCGTCATGTTCTCCGCGCTGTTCGCGAGCTATGCGGTGCTCGTGAACGCCACCGACGGCGGTCCGACCGGCGCCCAGTTGTTCAACCAGACCCGCGTCGCGATCGAAACCGCCTGTCTGCTGCTCTCGAGCTATGCCTGCGGGTTGATGTCGCTGGCGATCAAGTCGCAACATCGCCTCGGCACCTATGTCGGCGCCGCGGTCACGTTCGTGCTCGGCGCGGCGTTTCTGGGGCTCGAGCTTCAGGAATTCGCAAGCATGGCGGCTGCCGGCGCGACCCCGCAACGCAGCGCCTTCCTTTCGGCCTTCTTCACGCTGGTCGGCTGTCACGGACTGCACGTCTCCATCGGCTTGCTATGGCTGGTGGTGATGATGGCGCAAGTTGCGGCCAGAGGTTATCGCGCCACGGTGGTGCGGCGGCTGTTCTGCTTCAGCATGTTCTGGCACACGCTCGACATCATTTGGGTCGGGATATTCTCCGTGGTCTACCTAATGGGGAGCCTCGCATGACCGACATTCGCAGTGATCGCCCGCCGGGCGACGGCAGCTTGCCGGCACTGACTGAAAGGCCGACCGACGTGCGCTCCGGTTTGTTGGTCTACAGCATCGGCTTGGGTCTCGCCGTAGCGCTGACGGTCGCATCGTTCTGGGCGGCCAACACGTCGCTGCTATGGCCTGCGGGCGTGCCGCTCGGGCTCGCCGTTTTGGCCATCGCCCAGATGGGAGTCCATATCGTGTTCTTTCTGCACATCACGACCGGCTCGGACAATACCAACAACGTACTGGCCCTGGCTTTCGGCATGCTGATTGTCACGTTGATCGTCGCCGGCTCGCTTTGGATCATGGCGAATTTGAACGCCAACATGATGCCTGCGGCCGATTTGATCGATTTGCACATGCAGCACTGAACGGCGAGTGTTGGTTTCGATTTGCCCTGACGAAATCACTGTCGGACGCACCAGCATCCCGCGCGAGGGAGGGCCCATCATGACGCGCATGACGGCACTGGCTCTGCTTGTCGCAACGTTCACGCTCCCCGCCGCCGGGAAAGACCCAGGCTCTGACGTACACCTGATCCGCATGCTGGTTTGTGAGGGCGAGGATGCGCCGATGGAGCTGTATGTGCCCCAATCGATCGTGTTCGGTAAAGCGCCGCTCGCGCAAGCGCTGGCGCGGCCGGTGATCGGTTATTACACGCTCGATCTGAGCGGTGCCAACAAGGGTAAGTCGCTCGAGCCGATCAAGGTTTCGATGACGGCGGACGGCAAGACGGTCATCGTCAACCAATATACCCGCGGCTTGCCACCAACGCGCATCCCGGTGGACGGCGGCACCGTCGACTTCGATCAGCGTTTCGGCACCCAGGCCAAATGCGGTCCGTTCCGGTCACGGGACCCGAATTACGGCAACAAAAGAACAGACCGATGAATATCAATCTGCCGACGGGACGCCTCGGCGCCGAGGCGCTGCGATGATCGGCTTGTCCCTGCGCAACGCGTCGATCGTCTTCTGATTCACATTCAAATGGTCCTTGACCAGCTTGGGTGGCGACAGCGCCATCCATTGGTTCAGCGTTCAGCCTTTCGCATGGTGCATCAGAATGTCTATCCGGTAGTATTTGACGGCGAGGCTTCGTCAGGCGGTGTAGTTGGCGCTGTCGCCGCCGGTCACGTCGTAGGTCGCGCCGCTCACCATCGAGGCCTCGTCCGAGGCCAGGAACACAAGCACTGGGGCAACCGCCTCGGGCTCGATCCAGGGAACGCCAAGCGGAGACTTGGCGATCAGCTTTTTCTTTGCTTCCGCTTCCAAGACGGCTGCCGGTTCTCTGGATTCGAAATCATCCGCGGCTTGCGCATAACGATCGCGGTGGCGGGTCAGCGGCGTGTCGATGAGTCCGGGAATGACGGCGTTGACGGTGATCTTGTACTCGCCAAATTCCAGCGCCGCTGATTTCATCAGCCCGATAATGCCCCATTTCGAGGCACTGTAGGCGGCGCCGTATTTGGTGCCATGTCTGCCTTGCGTCGACGACATGACGATGATGCGTCCGCCGCCGTTTTTGACGAGGTGCGGCGCGACGGCGCGAACGGCATTGCAGGTGCCGGTCAGATTGACGTCAATGGTGTCGTGCCAGTCGGCGTCTTCCCAGTCCAAGATTGGCTTGAATCCCTGGATACCGGCATTCGCTATCAGGATGTCGAGCCGGCCGAAGGTGGCGCGCGCCTTGTCCGCGGCGCTACGCAAAGCCGGCAAGTCGCGCTGATCGAGGCGCGCTTCGCACCAGCGCGCGCCAGCGGCTTCAACCAAGAGGCCGGTTTTCGACAATTCGTCTCGCGTCGCCGGCGCGACCTCGAGCGTCGAGCTCACGGGTCCGGCAATATCGATGCCCATCACATCCGCACCCTCGCGGGCAAAGGCGACCGCCGCCGCGCGCCCGATCCCGCGCGCGGCGCCGGTGATGACGGCGGCCTTGCCGAGCAGCCGCCGTAAATCTCTCTTTGCAAGCATTTGGACGCCGTCGTTCATTGCGCCAATCTCCGTTAGCTGAAAATCGCCCACGTCCGGTCGGACGCTATCGAGTTCACGCGACGTGGTCTATTTAGTATCTCGCGCGACCGGATGATGAGCAAACGGCAAGCGACGATCTTTCATCGAATTGCACCAATCGCAATTGGCCTGTTACCCTTTCGTCTCCAGTACAATACCAAACCTGCAATGCTCTTGCCGTTAAGCCATTCAGGCCACTGAGCGATGTCGGAACTCGATGCCATCATCATCGGCGCCGGTCACAACGGACTGACGTGCGCGGCCTATCTCGGCATGGCCGGCTTGCGGGTGCGTGTGCTGGAGCGCCGTGAGGTTGTCGGCGGCGCCTGCGTGACCGAGGAATTTCATCCCGGCTTTCGCAATTCCATTGCCGCCTACACCGTCAGCTTGCTGCAAGCCAACGTCATTGACGACCTCAAATTGGGGCAGCATGGCTTGCGCATCGTCGAGCGCCGCGTCCAGAACTTCCTGCCGCTTCCGGATGGGCGCTATCTCCTCGCCGCCGACGGGCGCACCCAGCGTGAGATCGCGAAATTCAGCGCCGCGGACGCCGAACGCTATCCGGTTTATCAGGACGAGATCGGTCGGATTGCGGCCGCGCTGCGCAGCACCGTGCTCGAGGCACCGCCCAATCTGGTGCTCGGGAATATCGGGCAGAGCGTGCGTGACCTCGGCAAGTTCGCCGCGCTCGGAAAAAAGCTGTGGCAGAGCGACGGTCTCGGGACTGCGTTCCGCCTGCTCCGCAAATCGGCCGGTGACATATTGGATGGCTGGTTCGATACCGATCCGATCAAAGCTTTGCTCGGTTTCGACGCGGTCGTCGGCAACTTGGCGAGCCCCTATACGCCTGGCTCAGGCTACGTGTTGCTGCATCATGTATTTGGTGAAGTGAACGGCAAACGCGGCGCGTGGGGCCACGCCATCGGCGGCATGGGCGCGATCACGCAGGCGATGGCGCGCGCGGCCGCTGCGCACGGCGTGCGCATTGACGTAAGCTCGCCGGTGGGCGAAATTATTATCGAGCGCGGCCGTGCGGCCGGCGTCGTTCTCACCGATGGCACGCCGGTGCGCGCCGGCGCGGTCATTGCCAATGTCGATCCGCAACAGCTTTTCCACGCGTTGCTGCCAGGCGAGGTGGTTCCGCCTGCCGTCGATAAGCGGATGAAAGCCTGGAAAGCCGGCTCTGGTACTTTCCGCATTAACGTCGCGCTGTCGGAACTGCCGGATTTTTCCGCCCTGCCGGGCGCCGGCGACCATCTCACCGCCGGCATTATTTTGGCGCCGAGCCTCCCTTACATGGACCGGGCCTATCGCGATTGTATGCAGCAAGGCTGGAGCCGGGCGCCGATCGTCGAGATGCTCATTCCGTCGGTGCTCGACGACAGTCTGGCGCCGCCCGGCGCTCACGTGGCGAGCTTGTTCTGCCAGCACGTCGCTCCGCGCTTTGACGATGGCTCGTCGTGGGAGCAACACCGCGAAACCGTCGCCGACCTGATGATCGACACGGTCGAGACTTTCGCACCGGGCTTCAGAGCAAGCGTGATCGGCCGTCAGAGCCTGTCGCCGCTCGATCTGCAGCGCATCTTCAGCCTGCCGAGCGGCGACATCTTCCATGGCGCGCTGACTTTGGACCAAATCTATTCGCTGCGCCCGATGCTGGGATATGCTGCCTATCGCATGCCGGTTCCCGGGCTCTATTTGTGCGGCTCCGGAGCGCATCCCGGCGGCGGGGTAACCGGCGCGCCCGGTCACAACGCGGCGCAAGCGGTCATGGCAGACTTGATGCCGAAATGAGCACGCTGTTTGGTTTGTGGAAGGAGCCGCAGGGGTCTTGCCACAGCCCTAAGATTGCGGATGACATCGGCCGAATTTTGCGGTGAATCTTGCGCGATGCCCTCTTGTCCCTTTCGCATTGGTCGTTCGACCACCGGACTTGGTCTCTTTGCCGTCAAGCCCATCAAGCGGGGGGCCTATATTGCGACCTATCGGGGCCCGCGCATTTCCACGGAAGAATCCGATCGGCGGGAGCGGTTGGGCGCCAAATATATGTTCGAGCTTAACAGCCGCTGGACCATCGACGGATCGCCGCGATGGAACGTTGCGCGTTACATGAACCATTCTTGCTGGCCGAATGCCAAACCGATCACGCGTAAGGGCCGGATCGTGTTCGTGGCGTTGCGTCTGATCGCGCCAGGCGAAGAGCTTACCTACAATTACGGCCCGGAATATTTCGAATACTTCCTGCAAAGCAAAGGCTGCCGTTGTGCGGCCTGCCTGATCAAGGCTGTCGCTCGCCGGGGCAAACGGGTCGGGCGCAAAAAGCGGCGGTGAGGTCTTAGACCACGATCCGATCAGTTGAATCGGAGCGTGGTCTAGGTGTTGCATTGGAGCACAATCTTGACCGGAAACCGGTTTCGACTTTTCGCGATCATGCTCTAGGCGAAGTCGCTATCGTCACCGCCAAAATCGTCGCTGTCATCATCCTGGTCCTGATCTTGGTCCTGGTCCTGGTCGGCCTGGTCCTGTTCGTCCTGGTCCCGGTCCTGGTCCTGGTCCCGCTGCTTCTGAGCCAGATCGCTGTGGCCAATCGGGCCGATCCCGCCGGCGTGCGCCAAGCCGGCATGATCGCCGAACATCGAGCGGATGCTGTTAAGCAGGAGCCCGCCGCCGATCACCCCCGCTGCCGTCGATGCGGCCGTGCCGAGAAACGATCCGCCCGACCCAAAGGCCGGGCCCATGCCCGGACCCGCAGGATAGGGCGGCGTCTGTGGGGGATATCCGGCCTGTGACTGATAGGGCGGGGGCGATACGGATGAAGATTGCGCTTGCGCGCGCACCGATGGCACCGAGCCTCGCGGGTCGCGCCGTCCGAGCACGGCATCGCGCATGCTGTCGAGGAAGCTGCCCGATTGCGGTTGCTCCTCGCGGCCGACCTGCGCCTGCAGCTCCTCGATGCGTGCATTGGCGCGCTTGAGCGCCTCGTCCATGACCAGCGCCGTCTGCACCAGCGCGTAGACTGCATGCGGCGCCCGTCTCACGCCATCGGCGATGACGCGCTCGGCGTCTGGGTCGCGAGGGTTATTCTCCAATCCGGCCAGACGATCGAACAATTCATCCACCAGCTGTCGCTCTTGCGGTGTCATGCGGCTCTCCCTGGCGTACGCAATCGCGGGATATGTGGGTAGCGGGTTCGGCAGTGGGAGAGGGGCCACGAAAATGTCGCGCACTCGGCAAGCTGTCCCAATTTGCCCATAAAACCTCCCTAGCTTGGCCAAGCCCACATCGGGTAGGTCTGACCTTGGACGCTGACGATCCTTGATGCACGGGGTCGCTCCCCACATGTGCTGGTCAAGTAGCGCGTCCATTGTTAGGCGGAGGAGCCGGGGGTCGCTCCCCCGGCATCCTCTACGCCACCGCATTCCGCAACCGGGCTGGTTTGCTGCGCGCGCCGAAGCTGACGCTGGTCACTCCTCGCCACGGCATGGTAGTGGTTAACGTGAATCGACTGGGCGCAGCACGCATGGGGATTGTCATTCAGTTTCGTCGGCCCGTCGCCTCACCCGAGGTGATCGCGAAACTCGTGGAACTCGGATATCTGCGGCCGACCAAGCGCCACAAAACTGGCGTCGTCGAAAATGCGATGGAACGACTGCGACGGGATCTGCATCGGGATGGGGTGATCAGTGCGGGCGATTTATCGGCTGCGCCCGTGAAAGCGGCGTCTGAACGTGACCCGGCGCCGCGGACCATGTCGTCGTCAGACGCCGATTAGACAGTTTTTTATATTAATAGCGAAAATCCGCGTAGTATTGGCAAAGGTCTCGACAACAATGACGCCCGGAAGTCGCTTATCGCATATCGGCGACGCGCCGGAACCCGGTCGGATCCAGGATCGCCAGTGAGCGATCGCTGATCTTCACTAGGTCGTTGCGGCGAAACTCGGACAATACCTTGCTGACATGAACCGGCGTCAGGCCGGTGGCGTCGGCAATGTGATGCTGGCGGAGCGGAAATTCCATTTCCATCGGTTCTTTTTTGGTCACGCCGCGCTCGGCGAGTCGTTCCCATAGATTGAGGATCAGCCGAGCGATCCGCTCATCGGCAGTGCGGCGGCCGAGGTCGACGATCAGCTGATCGGCCCGGTGTTTTTCTTCGATCCAGGCTTTTGAAATTTGCTCGAACACATCGGCATGTTTGAGCATGGCCTCTTTCAGGTCGGCACGCTTGAACATGCGATACTGCACGTCGGTGATGGCCTCGATCACGCAGTTGGGCCGCGGATCGAACAACAAAACCGTGGAAACCATGTCGCCGGGCAACAGGAACGACAGGATCTGGCGCCGGCCGTCCGACAGCATCACGACGGAAGCCGCCCAGCCATCGCAAATGACGGGAACGTCATCGTGCAGATCATGCTCGTGGAAAATGATCCGCCGGGCCGATGCCCGTTGCAAGGCGTTGCGGGCATCGAGGGCCGGATCGGCGTGCGCGACCTGCGACTGCCGCAGGTCATAGACCGCACAAATTGCGGAAAGCAGCTGATTGTTGGGATCAGGACGCACGCCCGGCTGTCGACCTCGCTCGAACGTTCATTTAAATTCCCAGTTTCAACGTGCGCGGGCATCCGCGAGAAATCTAATGAGCGTCGGCAGTATATTGTTGCGTAAATCCCGGTCTCCTTGCCGGATGCAGGTCACCTCATTCAGTTTGCAACACGGCGTCTTCTGCAGGCTGATCGGGTATGTGGCCACTTTTTTATTTTTCGAATCAACCACCAAAAAAACGGTAGTTGAACATGCACGCCGGTAAAAGCCCCACTTGCCATGACCAACAGTTGTATTTGCAGATTTCAGGGGGCGGTGTGCATCTTAAAGCTGCATCACATTTCAACGACGCCTTTTTCGCGAGACGTCTCTCATCCCCCTCCATTGGCCGGGAGAGACCATTTTGATGCCAAACCTACCGCGGCGCTCGCTTCGGAAAAACCGGCCAAGCTGCCGACGGGTGCCAGCAATTGCATTTCAGAAAGGGGGCACCTTGGGTTCGGCTCGCGTCGGCGGAAACGGCCAAGGCTATTTTGGGGTTCTGCAAATAAACAACCGGTATAAGGTGACCTGTGTTTGGCTGCCATCCTGTGAAAGAAGCGATCGAAACGGCAGCGATCGCCGAGCCGGGGATCTGCTACGTCGACGGCTGGGCCGTGACCCGTCTCACGACCCGATGCAAACCTTCGGTCAAATCCGGTACCTGCTCCGGCTTCAAGTGCCGATAAGACGCTTGCCCAGCCAGAAGAAGAGCTTCAATATGGCAGGTGATCGACTCCATGTTGCATTCCCTGCCGGCTTCAATCGAATCCAGGATTTCGCATAACGAGCCGGCGACAAAGGCGATGAGTTCAAAGCCCAAAGTTGTCGCGCTGTCGTGCAACTCGCGACCGTGGAAGTTTGCGGTTTTCATCCAATCGGCGCCGGCCTTAGTGCCTTCAACTTTCCTGATCAGGCTCTCGAATTCCTTCAGTACACCAGCAAGCCATTCGTCGAAGTGAGCCTTCGCTTCTTCGAGTTTCATCTGGGCCTGTTCGATGGCTTTGTCGCGCGGCATGCCGCCGTCGCGTCTCGCCATTTTTTGGAAACGCGTCTCAAGCGCGAATATCCTAACCTCCAATTCCTCAGCCAATTCTGTTTGAGCCCCCGCTTTCGACTGAGCCACTACGTTTCTTTTGGACGCTTTTTTCATCATTCTTGTCCTGACCGCACCGCGGTGAATAAGCTGTCGATATCATCCTGCGCAAGTGCAGGAGCACTGTCCTGCGCGGCCTCGGTCACATTGTCACCTTTTCGGCGGCCTATCCCGCTAGGATAGCCTTCGATCTTGAAACGCCGATCCGGTCCGAAATAAGTCGTGGTATCAACAAACTTGCGCGGTTTGAACGCAATCCAGGCTAATCGATCGTAGAGGCGTGCGGGTGACAGCGGCTTTGCGATGACCATATTGGCACCCGCGTCGCGCGCTTGTTTGATCGTTGATTCGCGGGAATCGGCGGTCATCATTAAGATCGGAATGGTTCTATGCTCGTCGTCCGTCTTGCTGCGAAGGGCCCGTGTAAGCTGCAAGCCGCCATGGAGAGGAAGCCTTGCATCACAAATTAGAAGGTCGATGCGTTGGGCGGTCATCGCGTGATAGACACCGACGGAATTGCGAACCACGAGCACCTTGTTGGAGCCAAAGCCGCGCAGCATGCTATGGATGAGCGCGGACATGTATGAACTTGGATCGGCGACAAGGATCAGCAGATCGCGCAGGTTCATGTTAGGATTTGCCAAGCCGTCTCCCCCGTGGAGATGAACGTCGCCGTGATCAGGCCTTGCCAATAAAAACGGCTAGGTTAAGAGCCTCTGGCTGGCAGCCGCCAGGAGCCTTGGCGACGCCACGCCGCGCACTGCTCACCGGTCCCCAAAAATCACAGAATTGAGTACACGTGCAATCACGTTGCCCCAATTGACCCAATTCGCTGTCTTGCGCACAGGGCATTTTTCTTAGCCTAGCGCTATATTCGACATAGGGGGACCAAGATCGTCGGGGGACCAAGATCGTCGCGATCGGACATCTTGCAGCCGCCCGATGTCCACTGAAGAATGCAAGGACTGATTCGCGAACTTCTTGCAACGTGGTTTTGAGGGCGACTTCGGCGAAGGCAGGCACCGCAGTTCGCACCTCCCGCCGCTTTTGGACTGGCGGCGCGCACCGCCGCGTCAGTTGCGATAGGCGGATTTTCGCGCCATCGCCTCGACCAGATCGATCAGCGAGGCGCGCAGCTCCTTGTCGGAGATTTTTACGAAGGCTTCCGCGATGCGAAACGCCTGTGGGTCGAACGCGACGGACTTTGTCGCGAACGACGTACGAGTGGTCTCAGCCGCGCCGGCGAAAAATTCCGAGACTGGAACGTCCAGCGCGGTCGCCACCAAATGCAGCCGGCTCGCGCCAACACGATTTTTGCCGTTTTCGTATTTCTGGACTTGCTGAAAGGTCACGCCCAGCGCTTTGCCAAGCTCCGCCTGGCTCATCTTGCGCCGTTTGCGCAATAGCCAAATCCGCGAACCGACCAACACATCAACAGGATTGGGCCCCTTAGGTCGCATGCCACCCTCTATACCAACAAAAGACAATAGCGGTTTTTTCAGCGACTGCAATGTTAGTCCAGTTTAACAAACAAGGAGCAGCCCCTGACCAGCCCTCGGAAATTAAAGTCTCGGTGAGTTCCGCCGCATTCGCCGAGAAAAGGCTAAGCTTCCCGGCCCGATCCACCAAAACCAGCGCGGATTCGCGGTTCCGGCAGCCAACAAAATTTCGGCGACATGCCGCACTGCCACATGGCATAGCGCGGCGAGGGTCAAGGGTCAAAAAAAGGATTGGGCGTGGTGCTTCAGCGTCACCGCAATGATGCAGGCGCCCGCGTATAATGTCGATCGCCAATTCATGATGGGAGTTGCCGCGATGCTGGGCCGTTTGTTGATCGTGATGTCGATCGTATTCATTTCGCTGGAGGCCGCGGCCGCCGTTGTGCCATTCCCACCGGAACTCCGCGAGATCGAAATTGCATCGGGCGACGCGACACTGCACGTGCGGGTCGGCGGCCAGGGGCCGGCGGTCGTGATGCTGCATGGCTTCGGTGATACCGGCGACATGTGGGCGCCGTTGGCTCGCAATCTGATCGGCGATCACACCGTCATCATTCCCGACCTGCGGGGCATGGGACTCTCGTCGCACCCGCAAGGCGGCTATGACAAAAGAAACCAGGCGGCCGATATCGCCGCTATTCTCGACAAGCTCGACATCCGGCAGGCCGATTTGGTCACGCACGACATCGGCAACATGGTTGGCTATGCGTTTGCCGCGCTGTTCCCGGATCGCGTCACCCGTTGGGTGGCGATGGACGCGCCGCTGCCCGGCATCGGCGACTGGGAACAAATCATACAAAGTCCGCTGCTGTGGCATTTCAACTTCCGCGGACCGGACGTCGAGCGTTTGGTGCAAGGGCGCGAGCGCATCTATCTGGATCGCTTCTGGGACGAGTTATCCGCCAATCCGAACGCGATCGACGAAGCGACGCGCGAACACTATGCGGCACTTTATGCGCGGCCGGGCGCGATGCACTGCGCGTTCGAGCAATTCGCGGCGTTTTCCCGCGACGCTGTGGACAACAAAGCCTTCGTGGCCAACGGCAAGCTGACCATGCCGATACTCGCCATCGGTGCCGAGAAATCATTCGGCACCGCCATGGCCGATCAAATGCGGTTCGTCGCGCTCGATGTCACCGGCAGCGTCATCGCCAACTCGGGTCACTGGCTGATGGAAGAGCAACCGGCGGCGACCGTGGACGCCATCAGCGCATTCCTGCGGCGTCCGCGGCAGATCGGCGAAAGCAAGCAACGGCTGACGCCCGCCGACGTCGCCGGCCTGCCGCACGGCGCCGCCGGCGCTGGAACATCGGGGGTCGATAGCATCGAAACGAGCGTGCTGCTCGGCGATCCAACGAAGCCCGGCATCTACACCATCGCGCTGCATATTCCCGCCAATACGGTAATTGTGGCGCACACCCACCGCGATGATCGCGTTGCCGTGGTTGTTTCCGGCACCTGGTATTTCGGTTACGGCGTCCGTCGCGACCCAGCGGCGCTCAAATCGCTGCCGACGGGGAGCTTTTACACCGAGCCGGCCGGCGAGCCGCATTTCGCCGAAACCAAGGCCGAGCCGGTCACCGTCTACATTACCGGGCACGGGCCGACCGACACGGTCTATGTCGAAGCCGGAGCCAAACCGTCGATCAAATAGATGGTGGGCAGGAGGCAGGAAAAGCCGCGGCAATATAAGGGCGCCTTCTCGCCCCATGGAGAGGGCGGCCGTTGGTCAGCAACGGCGGCAGCGCGGGGTTCGCCAACACCGTATGGTTTACAGATCCTATTTCAGCTCCGGGAAAAATGAATGCGCGCGGTCAATGAATTACTGACCGTGTGCGCGATTAGCAGAACAAATTTTACCGATATGCAAGCGCGACCGGCGAAAATCGCTGCCGAAAAGGTTTGCTTCAAGATAATCGAGGCGCTCGGGAGCAAGTAGATCAATGCCGATGATCCGCGCGAATGGCACGGCGCTTTACTACGAAGATACCGGGGGCTCCGGCGCACCGGTCGTGTTCAGTCACGGACTGTTTTGGAATACCACGCTGTTCGCCCCGCAAATCGCGGCCTTGAAAAACCGGTATCGTTGTATTGCCTACGACCATCGCGGGCAGGGCCGTAGTGCCGACGATGTCGGCCGCGCGGTCAATGAAGACTGTAACCGACGATGCCGCCGCGCTGATCGAAGCGCTGGGGCTTGGTCCGGTGCATTTCTGCGGACTCAGCATGGGCGGCATCGTGGCCATGCGTCTTGCCATCAGCCGGCCAGATCTGATCCGCTCGCTGGTGCTTTTGAATACCACCGCCGATCCCGAGCCGCAGAAGCTGAAATACCAGATGTTGAATCTCCTCGTTCGGTGCTTCGGTTTTGCCGCGGTGGTCAAGCCAGCCATGCCGGCGCTGTACGGGAAATCCACGCTGAAGGATCCGGCGCGCGCCGAGGAGGTTCTTGAGTGGCGGCAACAGCTGACCACTAACCGGCGGTCGATCTGGCGGGCCGCGGCCGGCGTATTCGGGCGCGAAAGCATTTACGCGGAGCTGCACAACATCGCCGTGCCGACCCTGGTCGCGGTCGGCGACGAGGACGTCGGGACGCCGCCGGCAATGGCGGCGCGGATCGCGGGCGCGATTGCCGGCGCAAAACTCATGGTCATTCCGGGCTCCGGTCACGCCTCGACCGTGGAGCAGCCCGCGATCGTCGCTGCTGCGATCGTCGCATTTCTTGACGGGCAAAAGCAGCTGGGGGCGCGGACCGGATCGCGCGGCGCGGCGGCGTGAGCTAAACCGTTCGTACCTTCCTCCAGTAAGGGCTAACGGCACTCGGCCCAAAAGTCCGGACGCGCATTTGGCGCCTATTAGCCTCGTGTTCAGCAAGACCTGAGGCTTTCCGCCTGCCCAATTTTTGGACAGTCGGCTGCCGCGCTTGCCGGCTTTGCCGAGATGTATCAGGCGCTTTTTCCGCCCGGCCTGCCGAGGTGCACGTCACCCCGTGAATTTACCGGGTGCGAAGACGTAAAAGCGCTTGGTTGCCGCGCTCCATATGCCTTTTCTTCCGCCTTTTCTTCGCGTTTTCCCGAAAAAATTATCTTGTTACCAACGGTTGTATCCGTATGTTCCACATCTTAAACGGGGGATGATCCGAAATGTCCGAGCAGTCGTTGCCCTACGTTATTCACAGCGACGAAGAATGCGAACGCCTCGAGTTGCAGGCGCGGCTCGCGAACATAGCGGGGCATTTGCGGCACCTTCCGGTGTCGTCCCATAGCCGCGTGCTTGACGTCGGCTGCGGGTCGGGGTCGATGTCGAGGCTTATCGCCCGTTCGTTCCCGCAAGCCGAAGTCGTCGGCGTCGATGTGCAGGAGCAATATCTTGATTTCGCCAGGGCGCGGGCCCATGAGGAGGGTATCCGCAACCTCAAATTCCAGAGCGGCGACGTTTTTGCGCTGCCATTTCCCGACGCCAGCTTTGATCTGGTTTGGAGCAAGTATCTGCTGCAGTGGTTGAGAGAACCGCGCAGCGCGCTCTCGGAAATGAAGCGGGTCACCAAACCGGGCGGTTTCGTTGTTTCCTGCGATTACGTCGGCTTCGGCATCGAACATTATCCAATTGCGCCTGACTTCGAGCGTGAGGTTCGCGATGTCATGGCCGCATTGGTCGATGTCAATATCGGGCGCAAGGTGGCGTCGTTCATGATCTCGCTTGGCTTTCGCGACGTGAGCGTCGAAATGGAGACCGACACGTTATTCACGGTCGTCGGCAGCATCAACTCGCAACGGCGACAAAATTGGCAGACGCAATTTCAGGCCGCCCACCCCCACATCGCTCGCATCGTCGGCTCGGAAGCGAAAGCCGACGCGATCATCGATCGCTTTGTCGGGCACTACGACGACCCTGCGACCTGCAGCTACGCGGCGCTGTATTTCACCCGCGGCCGAGTCGCGTGACCATGAGATAGTCGCACGGTGCTTTTCGTCCGCTCCTTGGCTGTTCGTAGCACTGAAAATTCCTATTTTATTCGGACTTAGCGAAGATTGCTCAGCCGGCGCATTGGTTTCTTCGTCGGCAGGCATTGGCCGAATATCGTGCGTAGTAGTGGAGCTTAGCCGCAATTCTTGCGTCTTAGGTGCAGGAATGGCCGCGCCACGTGAAGCTCAGCCTTGAACAACCGATACGCCGTATTTCGCCGACGCCGCCAGCAGCCACTCGCAAAAGCTGGCGGCAAAACTCCGCGGCACGGCGAATTGGTAGGCAGGCGAAAGATCGAGCTGCCACAAATGCACGTTGATATGACCGGCCAGCGTCAACGCCGTATCGCCGGAGCCGAAAACCCGCGGATCGATGTCGATCGGAAGCCCGTGAGCGAGCGTATCCCGCACTTTCGGTCCACTGACCTGGAAAACGCAACGTCCATCCGTCTGGTTCGCCACCGAAGCGAGACCCGACAACTCGGTTCGCAGCATCGCCTCGAACGCTGCCGGCGTTTGGGTCGATGTGCCGGCGAGCCAGTGCTCAGGGCCGGCCCAGACGAAGCTGAAGCCGCTTTTTTCGACGCGCTGGGCGGTCAACGGTAACGTCAAGTCATAGCGATCCTGCACCCGCCGCCGCAGATCTTCGGTCTTGCCCTTACGAGCCATCACCAGGACGAGCGCCAGGTTCGTGCGCACCGTCAGGACCACGCCCGGCGCATCACGGTGGGCGCCGTGAGTTCCCGGGAGCAGGACATGCTCCAGGCCCGAGCGCGGCGTGAGCGCGAAATCAGGCACGGAGCCGCTCTCCTTTCGGATCGATGAAAACCGGTGCGCAGACTTCGGCTTCGATAAAGCTGTCGCGCATAAAGTCGACCATCATGATGGTCTGGCCGTTCGGTTCCATGCCGCCGGCAAGCAGGCCAAGCGCGATCCAGTGACCCAAGCTCGGCGAATAGGCCACCGACGTGATCACGCCTTGATCGTTGTCGGCGACCAGCGGCACGCCGACCGGCAGGAGGTGCGCGCCTGCGTAAAGCCGCTGCCTCGGATCACGCGTCCGCAAACCAACGAGCTTTTGGCGCCGCGGATCGATCAGGGCCGGCCGCCCCGCCATGACTCGCCCGATGAAGTCCTTCTTCACGGACATCAGGCGGCCGAGGCCGAGATCGTCCGCCGTGGTGCGACCGTCGATTTCGTTGCCTGAGACGTGACCCTTCTCAATGCGCATAACGCTGAGCGCCTCGGTGCCGTACGGCGTTATGCCGAAGGTCTCGCCGGCCTGCATCAACGCGCCGGCGAGCGCCTCGCCGTAGCGCGCCGGCACGCCGATCTCATAGGCAAGCTCGCCGGAAAACGAGAGCCGATAAAGACGCGCCGGGATGCCGCCGCACACTTCCAGCTCGGCGACAGCCATGTAGGGAAAATCGGCGTTGGCGATGCTAAACGGCGGGTCGATGAGCTTCGCCAGCGTCTGCCGCGCCTGCGGCCCGGCAACCGCGTATTGCGCCCACTCGTCGGTGGCGGAAACGAATTGCACGTCGAGCTGTGGCCACAGCACTTGATGGCAGAACTGCATGTGCTGAAAGACCCGGCCGGCATTCGCTGTGGTCGTGGTCATGAAATAACGCTCTTCCGCCAAGCGTGACGTGGTGCCGTCATCCAGCACAAGGCCGTCCTCGCGTAGCATGACGCCATAGCGCGCCCGGCCGACCGGCAGGGTCGAGAACGTGTTGATGTAAAGTCGATCGAGGAAGGCGCTCGCGTCCGGGCCGTGCACCTCGATCTTGCCCAAGGTCGAGACGTCGCAGAAGCCAACGGCAGAGCGCACCGTCGCCACTTCGCGCTTGACGGTATCGAGCCAGTCCGTTTCGCCGGCGCGCGGAAAATATTGCGCCCGCAGCCAGGCGCCGGCTTCGACGAAGATGGCTTTTTGCTCGGCCGCCCATTGATGCGAGGGCGTCAACCGCGCCGGCCGATAGTGTTTGCCGCGGTGATGGCCGGCGAAAGCGCCGATGGCCACGGGCACCTGAGGTGGCCGGTAGCTGGTCGTGCCGACCGCGGGAATCGCCTGACCGGTTAGCGCCGCCATGATCGCGAGACCGTTGACGTTGGAGAGCTTGCCTTGATCGGTCGCCATGCCGAGCGTGGTGTAGCGCTTAAGATGCTCGACCGAGCGGAAGCCTTCGCGCTCGGAAAGAGCGATATCGTCCGCGGTGACATCGTTCTGGAAATCGACGAACGCCTTGCCGCCGCCGACGTGCGAGAACGCGCCAACGGCGAGGGTTTCGTCGTCGACCATGGGAGGATTTGGCGCACTCATGGTGAAGCCGATTTCCGCGGCCGCGGCGCGGCCAGCTTCGGCGCCTTCGACAAGACATTGGTGCAAAAGCAGCTTGCCATTCGCCGCGCCGACCGCGGTAAGTCCGGGCGGCATCTGTCCGGGCACGAATGCGCCCAATTCGTCATCCCATATCGGGCGGCTCCCGTGATGGCAGCAGAGGCCGATATCGGGGTTCCAGCCGCCGGAAATCGAAAGCGTATCGGCGGCAATGCGCTCGGTGCCGCGGCGCGTGGTGACGGCGACCTCGCGCAGCAAGGGCGCGGCCTTTGTCGCAGTCACGCGAGCGTCGGTGATGACGCGGACGTCCGGGCATTGCGCCTTCAGGCCGTCGGACACATCGGGCCGGCTATCGACCAGAGCGGCGATTTCCATGCCGCATTTCCGCAACGCCTCGGCGGTTCGCCACCCGTCGTCATTGTTGGTGAACAGCACCACGCGTTCTCCGGGCCGCACGGCGTAGCGATTAAGGTAGCTCCGTACCGCCGACGCCATCATCACGCCGGGCCGGTCGTTGCCCGGAAAGACCAGCGGCCGCTCGATGGCGCCGCCGGCGAGAATGGCGCGCTTGGCGACAATCCGCCAAAGCCGTTGGCGCGGCTGGTACGGCGGCGGCACCGAAAGGTGATCGGCAACGCGCTCCAGCGCGCCAAAGGTGTGACCGTCATAGATGCCGAACACGCACGTGCGCAACATCAGCCGCACATTGGACTGGCCGCGCAATTCGGCGGCAATACTCTGCGCCCAAACATGTCCTGGCGCGCCGTCGACTTCGCGGTCGTCCGACAACAACCGCCCGCCGATTGCGAAATCCTGCTCGCACACAATAACGCGCGCGCCCGAGCGCGCCGCGCTTTGCGCTGCGGCTAGCCCGGCGGGCCCCGAACCGATGATCAAGATGTCGCAGAACGCGAAAGCCTGCTCATAATGATCGGGGTCGGGCTCAGCCGCGGCGCGGCCCATGCCGGCGGCCGAACGGATCAGTGGTTCGTAGACGCGCTCCCAGAAGGAGGGCGGCCACATGAAGGTCTTATAATAGAACCCGGCCGGGAAGAACGGCGCCAGCAGCGAGTTGAGCGAGAGTAGATCGAAGCGCAGCGACGGCCAGCGGTTCTGGCTCGCCGCCTGGAGCCCATCGAACATCTCGATCGTCGTTGCCCGCGTGTTGGGCTCGCGGCGGGCGCCGTCGCGCAATTCGACCAGCGCATTCGGCTCTTCCGGTCCAGCAGTGACGATGCCGCGCGGGCGATGATATTTGAAACTTCGGCCGACCAAACGGACGCCGTTCGCCAGCAACGCCGACGCCAAAGTATCGCCGGCAAATCCGACGATTTCTCTATCGTCGAAACGTGCGCGTAAGCGTTGCGAGCGATCGATCAAGCCGCGGCTCAAACGGTGCGGTTGCGCGGTGTCGGGCGACGAAGAGGCGGGCGCACTCATACGCCGGCCTTGTAGGAGCGGACGCCGGCGATGGCGTGCGTGCGGGTATCGCGCTCGACGGCAAGCCATGCCTGGCAGCCGGCACCGTGATACCAGAGCTCGCGGTGCGTCCCCGCCGGATTGTCGCGTAGATAGACATAGGTGTTGAACCGATCGACGGCGTCGGCACCGTCCGGATCGGGCCGCTGCGGCGTCGCGTCACCCAGATAGGTAAATTCGCGCACGTCTCGTAGGCCGCAATGAGGGCAGGGGATGCGCATCGCCGGTCAATGCAGATTGGGCTGCGGGCCGGCGCCGCGTTCGTCGATCACGTCGCCTTTGAAATATCGATCGAAACGGAAAGCGGAGGCCGCGGGGTGCAGATCGTCGCGCGCGATCAGATGGGCAAAGCACCAGCCCGATCCCGGCGTCGCTTTGAAGCCGCCATAGTTCCAAGCGGCGTTCAGGTAGAGGCCGTCAATGGGTGTGCGATCGATGATCGGCGAGCCGTCCATCGACATGTCGACCAGGCCGCCCCATGAGCGCACAATGCGCAGGCGTCCAACCAGCGGCATCAGCGCCACGCCGCCCTCGCAGACATCCTCGACGGTCGGCAAATTGCCGCGCTGCGCATAGGAATTGTAGCCGTCGATATCGCCGCCGAACACGAGGCCGCCTTTGTCGCTTTGGCTGATATAGAAATGGCCGGCGCCGAAAGTGATGACGTGGTCGATCAGCGGCTTTACGCCTTCGCTGACGAAAGCCTGCATGATGTGGCTCTCGATCGGCAGACGCAGTCCGGCCATGGCGGCAAGGCGCGAACTGTTGCCGGCGACGACAATGCCGATTTTCTTGGCGCGGATCGCGCCGCGGGTCGTTTCCACGCCGGTGGCGCGGCCGTTCTCGATTTTGATAGCCGTGACTTCGCAATTCTGCACAATATCGACGCCGCGGTCGGACGCTGCGCGCGCATAACCCCAGACCACCGCATCATGCCGCGCCGTGCCGCCGCGCCGCTGCATCAGCCCGCCGTGAATCGGAAACCGCGCATTGTCATAGTTCAGATAAGGCACTAGCGCCCGGAGCTGTTCGCGATCAAGGAGCTCGCCGCCGGCTCCGTGCAATCGCATCGCGTTGCCGCGACGGGCATAGGCGTCGCGCTGGGTGTCGGAATGATAGACGTTGATGATGCCACGCTGGCTGACCATCGTGTTGTAGTTGAGGTCCTGCTCCAAGCCTTCCCAAAGCTTCATCGACCATTCATAGAAGCGCTCGTTGCCTGGAAGCAGATAATTGGAGCGGATGATGGTGGTGTTGCGCCCGGCATTGCCGGAGCCGATCCAGTTTTTCTCAAGCACGGCGACGTTGGTGATGCCCTGCTCCTTGGCGAGGTAGTGCGCGGTGGCGAGGCCGTGGCCGCCGCCGCCGATGATGACAACGTCATAGGACGCCTTCGGCGACGCGTCGCGCCACGCCGGTCGCCAATTCTTGTGACCGCTGAGCGCGTTCCAGGCGAGCGTCCATCCCGAATAATGCATTCCGGCACACCGAAGGCGCTCAGCAGTCGAGCGTCGTCTGGCGCTCCCAATCTGTCAGGTGGCGGGAATAGGCGTTCCAATCGTCGGTCTTGAGCTTGATGTAAGAGGCGAGGGTTTTTTGACCGAGCGCGTCCTTGAGCACGGTCGATCGCTCGAGCGCGCGCAGTGCGTCGAGCAGATTGAGCGGCAGCGTCTTCGCGCCGGCCGCCTTGTGGCCGTCGGTATACATATTGACGTCCAAACGCTGGCCGGGATCGCGTTTATTGCGCATGCCGTCAAGCCCGGCGGCAAACACCGCGGCTTGCAGCAGATAAGGATTGGCGGCACCGTCGGCGAGCCGCAGCTCGAAGCGGCCGGCATCGGGAATGCGGATCATGTGGGTGCGGTTGTTGCCGGTATAGGTGACGGAATTCGGCGACCAGGTCGCGCCGGAGAGGGTAGGCGGCGCGTTGATCCGCTTATACGAATTCACCGCCGGGTTGGAGATCGCGCACAAAGCTTCGGCCGAATGCATGACCCCGCCGATGAAATGATAAGCCTCGACTGACAAGCCAAGCTCGCCCTTGGGATCGGCAAAGACATTGCGGTCGCCTCTCCAGAGCGAGGTGTGCATGTGGCAGCCGTTGCCGGTGAGATTGGCGAACGGCTTAGGCATGAAGGTGGCGCGCAGCCCATGCTTCTCCGCGATCGATTTCACCATGTATTTGAAGAAGGCGTGCTTGTCGGCCGTGCGCAGCGCGCTGTCGTATTGCCAATTCATTTCGAATTGGCCGTTGGCGTCTTCATGGTCGTTCTGGTAGGGCTTCCAGCCGAGGCCGAACATGGCGTCGCAGATTTCGGCGACCACGTCGTAGCGCCGCATCAGCGACTGCTGATCGTAGCACGGCTTGCTCTGCTGATCGGCGAGGTCGGAAATGGTGCTGCCGTCCGGTGCGATCAGGAAATATTCGCATTCGACGCCGGTTTTCAGATCGAGGCCGCTGGCGTCGGGGTGCGCCGCGACGCGCTTGAGCAGTTGCCGCGGATTTTGATCGACCGGCGCGCCGCCCATGACGAGATCGCCGGTGACCCAGGCGACTTCCGGTTTCCACGGCAATTGGATCAACGTGTCGAGCTCCGGAAAGACCAGGATGTCCGGATCGGCCGGCGTCATGTCGAACCAGGTGGCGAAGCCGGCGAAACCGGCGCCAGCTTGCGCGACGTCGTCGATGGCGCTCGCCGGTACGATTTTTGCGCGCATCGTGCCGAACAGATCGACGAACGAAATCAGGAAATACCGGATGCTCTTTTCTTTGGCGACTTTGCCCCAGGACGACATCGCTAACTCCCCCTCTTAAGCTCGCGGCGGCGCCGCTACTCACCCTTTGCTCCGTCCCGGTATCCAGTCAGTGCCCGCCAACGGCACGCGCGCCATGGCGGCGGCCTCGATCGTGAGCGCCACAAGGTCTTCAGGTTCGAGATTGTGCACGTGCGACTTGCCGCAGGCGCGCGCCAGGGTCTGTGCCTCGAGTGTGAGAACGGATAGATAGTTGGCGAGCTTTTTGCCGGCGATCACGGGATCGAGACGGGATGCGAGCACCGGGTCTTGTGTCGTGATCCCCGCCGGATCGCGGCCCTCATGCCAATCGTCATAGCAGCCGGCCGTGGAGCCGAGCGCGCGATAGTCATTTTCCAGATGCGGATCGTTGTCGCCCAATGCGACCAGAGCCGCTGTGCCGATCGATACCGCGTCGGCGCCAAGCGCGAGCGCCTTGGCGACATCGGCACCGCTGCGGATGCCGCCGGAAACGATGAGTTGCGCCTTGCGGTGCAAGCCGAGATCTTGCAGCGCCTGGACCGCCGGCGGAATGGCGGCCAGCGTCGGAATGCCGACATGTTCGATGAAGACTTCCTGTGTCGCCGCGGTGCCGCCCTGCATGCCGTCGAGCACAACCGCGTCGGCGCCGGATTTAACGGCCAACGCCGTATCGTAGTACGGCCTCGATGCCCCGACCTTCACGTAGATCGGCTTCATCCAGTCGGTGATCTCGCGCAATTCCTGGATTTTGATCTCGAGGTCGTCGGGGCCGGTCCAATCCGGATGCCGGCTGGCCGAACGCTGGTCGATGCCTTCGGGCAGCACACGCATCTCGGCGACGCGCTTGGAGATCTTTTGGCCAAGCAGCATGCCGCCGCCGCCGGGCTTGGCGCCCTGGCCAACGACGACTTCGATGGCGTCGGCCTTGCGCAGGTCGTCGGGATTCATCCCGTAGCGCGACGGCAACAGCTGGTAGACGAGAATGCTGGAATGTTGGCGCTCCTCGGCGGTCATGCCGCCATCGCCGGTGGTCGTCGAGGTGCCGGCTGCGCTGGCGCCGCGGCCGAGCGCTTCCTTGGCCTGCGCCGAGAGCGAGCCGAAGCTCATGCCGGCAATGGTGATCGGGATTTTCAGCTCGATCGGTTTCTTCGCAAACCGCGCGCCGATCGTCACATCGGTCCCGCATTTTTCGCGATAGCCTTCGAGCGGATAGCGGCTCATCGAGGCGCCAAGAAACAATAGATCGTCGAAATGCGGCAGCTTGCGTTTGGCGCCGCCGCCGCGAATGTCATAAATGCCGGTTGAGGCGGCGCGCCGGATCTCGGCGAGCGAAAATTCGTCGAACGTGGCCGACGGCCGCGGCGGGGTATGGATCCAACGGTCCGGCGGCGCCATCAGTATGATCCGACGTTATCGATATGAAAATGATAGAGCCGGCGCGCCGAGCCGTAACGGCGGAATGAGCCGGGATCAATCGCGCCATTGAGACCGGCCGCTTCCAGCAATTTGCCGAGCTCGGCTTTGTGACGCTCCTCGAGCGTTTTTTCCACGCAATCGGCGCCAAGACTGCTGACGGAGCCGCGAACAAATAAGCGCGCCTCATAGATCGAGTCGCCGAGCGCCTCGCCGGCATCGCCGAGCACCACCAGGTTGCCAGCCTGGCCCATGAACGCCGACAAATGCCCGACCGATCCTTTGACGACGATGTCGATGCCCTTCATCGAGATGCCGCAGCGCGCCGACGCATTGCCGTCGACGACCAGGAGTCCGCCGCAGCCGGTGGCGCCGGCCGCCTGCGAAGCGCTGCCTTTCACATGCACCCGCCCCGACATCATGTTTTCGGCGATGCCTTGGCCGGCATTGCCGTGCAGCACGATGGTCGCTTCCTTGTTCATGCCGGCGCAGTAATAGCCGGCATGGCCCTCGATCTCGACCGTGATCGGCGCATCGATCCCAGCGGCAATCGCATGCTGGCCGCGCGGATTGAGTACGCGCCAGTGGGTTTCGTTGGTGTCGGCGCGCAAGCTGTGGAGCGCCGCATTGAGCTCGCGCAGCGAAGTCTGTGCGAGATCGACGGTGCGCATCAATGCAGCTCCCACAGATACGTTTTCGCGGGAACCGGCTCCCATACCGTCGCCGCGTCGATACCGGGCAAGTCCACCAGCGCCCGGTATTCGGTGCCAAACGCCACCCAGCGGTCGTTCTCCGCCATCACGGCCGGCTTGCACGCGATCGGATCGCGCAGCACGCCGAAGCCAGTCTCGGTCCCGACCACAAACGTATAGAAGCCGTCGAGCGCGGCGAGCGATAAATTCAGCGCTTGTTCGAGCGTAGCCCCCTCGCGCATCCGCCAGCTCATATAGCCGGCCGCGACTTCGGTGTCGTTCTCGGTCTGGAACGAAAGGCCCTGTCGGCTCAATTCGCGGCGGAGCGCGTTGTGGTTCGACAACGAGCCGTTATGCACCAGGCACTGGTCAGGGCCGGTGGTAAAGGGATGCGCGCCGTCGGTCGTGACCGCAGACTCAGTCGCCATCCGGGTGTGGCCGATGCCGTGTGTGCCCGACATGGTGTCGAGGCCGAACCGCGCGGCCACATGATCGGGCCTGCCGACCTCCTTGAAGATTTCCATGCGCCGGCCGCTGCCGACCACGCTCAGCTCCGGCATCATGGCGATGCCGCGGCGCACCACCGCTTCCTGCGGGGTCGGCACGGTCAACACCAAGTGGGTGTCGCGAACGATATAAGGGATGCTTGGTCCGCGGGCCTCGAGGCGGCGAACGATAGCGGCGAAGTCGGAGCCGCGCGGGCCGCGGACCGTCAGCTTGATCGCACCCGGCGCGGCGCCGCCATAGACGGCGAAACCCGCCGAGTCAGGCCCGCGATCGCACAATGTACCGAGCATGCCGGCGAGCAACGCGCCGAGCTCGGGCTCAAGAGTGCGGTCCTTCAGATAGAGTCCGACGATGCCGCACATAGCCGAAAGCTCCAATCACATGGTGGCGATTGCCAAAAAATTACCTCTACGCCGGTGTGCCGCGGTGTCAACCCTCAAGCATCTTTTTTTCCCTACAGGAAACATCAAATGCTCCTTGCCGGGCGCGATACCGGCGCACCGCCTGCGCAGCCGGTAGGCCGGTTCGGTTCGCGGAACCGAATTGCCACAGCTTGGCGTGTAATGGCACCCAGCAGACAACGCTAAACGACCTCATCGCCACTGTCATCGCTGCCGGCGCGCAGCTTTTTTCTCTTCAAAAAAACAATGATATAGGTTCAGGGAACGTGCGGCCGGGAATCGCCGGTCAGTGTCAATCAGCGTCCCAATCCCCGACAGCTCGGATCGAGAACCGCAGAGGCAATCCCGATGGCCCGGCGAAACAAAACCAAACAGCGTCCGGCGGTCAGCCCGCTGGTGCGCAAGACGGCGCGCCGGACGCGTGCCTTGGAAACCGACAATAGTCTGCGGACCGGCTCGCGGGCGCCGAGCGAGCTCTCGACCCGCGCGCTCGAGGCCAGCATCGGCTTTGAGGTGCGGCGGCTGCGCAAATCGATGGAGCTGACTGTTTCTCAGCTCGGTCTAATGGCGGGAATCAGCGCCGGCATGCTGTCGAAGATCGAGAACGGCAGCATCTCGCCGTCGCTGTCGACGCTCAACGCCTTGGCCAGGGCCCTCAATGTGTCGATGAGCAGTCTGCTCGCCGAGTCGGAGGAGCGTCGCGATTGTTCGTTTGTCAAGGCCGGGCAGGGTGTGCGGATCGAGCGCCGCGGCACCAAAGCCGGCCACCTCTACGATCTGCTCGGCCATTCGCTCGCCGGCAGCATTGCGGTCGAACCCTTCCTCATCACGCTCAAGCGCGACGCCCAGCCCTATACGAACTTTCGCCACGCCGGCGTCGAATTCATTTACATGCTGTCGGGCAAAGTACGCTACCGCCACGCCGAGGGCACATACGTCCTGGAACCGGGCGATGCGCTGTTCTTTGACGCCGCGGCGCGGCATGGGCCGGAGGAGTTGATCGAGGCGCCAATGCAATATCTTTCGATCATCATCTATCCGCGCCAATAGGGCAATCGGGGGCGCGATCGCGTCCCCGGCTAGCTCTCGGCCAGCGACAATTGATCTGGATCATGGTGCGGTCACGCAACCAAGCGATATTTGAATTGTTCTCAAAGAAAGCGTGAAGGGTACCATGGCCGCACCACCGGGTTCGCGAGAGTTATTGGCTTTGGCGGAGAGCGCCGGCGCCAACCCGATGCCGTCGGTGATTCCGCCGGACGGGCCGGTTCAGTTTGTCCAAAATTCGACCGACGGGCGCCGTCCTAGCCAGCAGCACGACCGCGATTCATACAGCGTGACGGCGCTGACCGACATTACCGACCGCGCCCTGCATGCGGCCACGGCGCGTTTCACCGCGGGAATTTCACCGGCGGCGCTCGCCGCAGCTTATCTGGATTGGGCCGCTCACCTTGCCTACGCGCCGGGCAAGCGCATTCTGCTTCTGAACAAGGCGCTGCGCAAAGCGATGCGGTTTGGCACCTACCTGCAAAAGCACGCCGTTAGCGGAGGGCAAACCGAGGACTGCATCAAGCCGCTGCCGCAGGATCACCGGTTTGCCGACGAAGCTTGGCACAAATCGCCGTTCAACCTGTTCTATCAAGGCTTTCTGCTGCAGCAGCAGTGGTGGCACAACGCCACCACCGGAATCCGCGGCGTCTCCAAGCAACATGAAAATCTGGTCGAATTCGCCGCGCGGCAAATCCTCGATATGATGGCGCCGTCGAATTTTCCGTTGACCAATCCGGAAATCCTGACGCGGACGGTTGCCTCCGGCGGCGCCAATCTCGCGACCGGCTGGCAAAATTTCATCGAGGATGCCGAGCGCGTCTTTGCCGGCAAAAAGCCGGTCGGCTCGGAGAATTTTGTCGTCGGCCGCGACGTGGCGAAAACGCCCGGCAAGGTGATCTACCGCAATCGGCTGATTGAATTGATTCAGTATGCGCCGGCAACCGACACGGTACGGCCGGAGCCGATCCTGATCGTGCCGGCCTGGATCATGAAATACTACATCCTCGATCTGTCGCCGCATAACTCCCTGGTCAAACACCTCACCGAGCAGGGCTTCACGGTGTTCATGATCTCCTGGAAGAATCCCGGCCCGGAGGATCGGGATCTGGGAATGGAAGATTATCGAACGCTCGGGGTGATGAACGCGCTCGACCTGGTCAATGCCGTCGTGCCGGGTCGGAAAGTGCACGCGGTCGGTTATTGCCTCGGCGGGACCTTGCTGTCGATCGCGGCGGCAGCGATGGCGCGCGACGGCGACCAGCGGCTGGCAACGCTGACGTTGTTGGCCGCTCAGACCGACTTCACCGACGCCGGCGAGATCACGCTGCTGATCGACGAGGGCCAGATCGCCTTTCTTGAGGACATGATGTGGGAGCAGGGCTTTCTCGACGGTCGGCAGATGGCCGGCGCGTTCCAGATGCTGCGCTCCAACGACCTGATCTGGTCGCGCGTCGTGCATGAATATCTGCTCGGCGAGCGCGAGGCGATGACCGACCTCATGGCCTGGAACGCCGACACGACGCGGATGCCGTACCGCATGCATTCGGACTATCTGCGCAAGCTGTTTCTCGACAACGATCTCGCCGAGGGCCGTTTCGCGGCCGGCGGCAGGCCGGTTTCGTTGGCCGACCTTCGCGCGCCGATTTTCGCCGTCGGCACCGAGCGCGACCATGTCGCCCCTTGGCGGTCGACCTATAAGATCAATCAGCAGGTGGAAAGCGACGTGACGTATCTGCTCACCAGCGGCGGCCACAATGCCGGTATCGTCTCGGAACCGGGACATGCCGGGCGCCGCTTCCGTGTCGGCACCAAGCGACCCAGCGACCGCTACCTCGATCCGGACAGTTTTCACGCCGGCATCCCGCCCAAGGACGGATCGTGGTGGCCGGAATGGGTCGGCTGGCTCGTGGATCGCTCCGGCGATCCGACGACCTTGCCGGCGATGGGCGCGCCGCAGTCGGACCACCCGCCGCTTGCCGATGCGCCGGGTGCTTATGTTTTCGAAGATTGAGCCCGCCGCGGAACAAGCCTTGCGGCTTTAGCGGCCATCAGGTGTGCGCAGGCCATACCAGGCATCGCGCACCTGCTGGTAGTGCACCATCGGATCGTAGATCGAGACCGGCAGGTGCAGTTCCTGCGCTGACAGGCGGCCGACCGCGGACACGAGACTATACGAGGCGACGACGCGATCGTGCTGCGCCACGATCAGGCTGACGCGGGCATTGACGAGCGCCTGCTCGGCGTTGAGCACGTCAAGGGTGGTGCGCTGGCCGGCCTGCGCTTCGTTGCGCACGCCTTCGAGCGCGCGCTCGGCGGCGTCATTCTGACGGATCGCGGCTTCAACCTGCGCCTTGGCCGCCTGCAGCTGGCCCCAAGATTGAAAGACGTTGGCTTGGATTTGGTCGCGAACTTGATTGACGTTCAGCCGCTGCTGCCCCTCCGTCTCCTTGTTCAGGCGGATGGCAGAATATTCGGCGCCGCCCTGATAAATCGGAATCGAGAGGTTGAGCCCGACCGTGCCGAGAAACAAATTTGGCGTCAGGATATTAGAAAAAGCTTGCTGTTGCACGCTGCCCTGCAGAGCGAGCGTCGGCCATAATGCGCCCTCAGCGATCTTGACCTGCAGCTGCGCGACATCGACGCCGTATAGCGCGGCGGTCACCGCCGGGTTTTCGGCCAGGCCGGCCGCGACCGCCGCATTCAGCGTCGTCGGCGCCAGCCGATCAACAGGCGTCGCAGGCGAAAGGCTGGCCGGCTCGACGCCGATGACGCGCCGATAATTGGCCTTGGTCGTCATCAGCGTCAACTCTGCCCCGGCCAAGGTCGCTTCACCGGCGGCCAATTGCGCCTCCGCTTGAGCGACGTCGGTCGGCGTCACTTGGCCGGCGGTGAAGCGGTTGCGCGTATCCTTGAGCGTGCGTTGCAGGACGCGAATGTTGTTTTGCTGCACCTCGAGATTGGCGGTGTCGCGCGATACGTCCATGTAAGCGGTTGCGGCCGAGAGCAGCACCGACTCTTCCATCAGGCGCAGCGTCTCGCGCGAGGCGGAAACCTGGCTTTCCGCCTTGCGCACATTGTTCGCGGTCTGCTGACCGTTGAACAGCGTTTGCCCGCCGGCGACGCCAACCGAACGCTGGGTGGTGTAACCCTTGACGTTGAAGTTTATGCCGTTGGGCAATTGCGGCGGCACTGGCGGAAATACGCCGGCTTCGTTGGTGTATTGTTCGCCGACCGAGGCCGTCGCCGAGAGCGTCGGCCGATATCCCGACAGAGCTTGCGGGACCCCTTCGTCGCTCTGGCGGACGATAGCGCGTTGGGCGTTGAGCTGCGGGTTGCCTTGATAGGCGCGCGCCAGCGCCGATTCCATCGTTTCGGCTGCGAGTTCGGCGGGCGCAGCAAGCACGAAAACCGAAGCCACCACAGCCGTCGCCGCGACCGCGCTCCGGACTCGTGCCGCCGCCGACGATTGCGACTTCTTAAAAGCCCCCGAAACGAGCACTCCGCGCGTCACAACCAACCCCACTCAGAGCATGATCCCGAAAAGTGGAAGCCGGTTTTCGGATAAGATCATGCTCCGCTAAACATCTAAATCATGATCCGATTCACCTCGATCGGATCATGATTTAGCGGCGCGAAAACCCTAACTTGGGGGTATCCGCCTTACAAGGTTCCGGGTTCCGTTACGCACCGTGATCGCTGCGCGCCGCGGCGGGGCGTGCCAGCAGATAGAGTTCGCGCACGCCGAGTGAAAATGCGGCCAGCAACAGTGGCAGCACGAAATAGAGCGCACGAAACGTCAATAACGCCGCCAAAAGCTCTTCGCGCTGGAATTGCGGAAGACCGATGAGCATCGTGACCTCGATGACGCCAAGGCCGCCCGGCGCATGGCTGACCGTCCCCAGGAGCGTGGCTGTCAAGAAGGTGACCATCATAGTCACAAAGCCGACCGGGGGATTGGCCGGCAGCACGGTATACATCGCCAAGCTGATCAGGGTCAGGTCGAGCGCTCCGATCCCGATCTGTACGAGGGTGAACCGCAGATTCGGCAGCACGATGCGCCATCCGGAACGGCCAATGACGCGCGGCCCTGGCGCCAGCCAAAGCAGATAACAGCCGATGGCTAACAATGCGGTCAGCCCGAAGATGCGATTGATCCACAATGGCAGGTGATCGACGGCGGCGGCCGCTTCCGGCATATAAGCGGTGGCGCCGCCGAGCAGGAACGCGTTGCCCAGCCAGAAAGTCATGCTGGTGATGAACGCGATTTTGGCGATGTCGATGACGGTCAGGCCCCAGGCCGAATAGATGCGAAATCTGATCAGTCCGCCGGTGAAGACCGCCGCGCCCAGACTATGACCGATCGTGAAACTCGTGAAGCTCGCCAGCGCAGCGATGGTGTACGGCACTTTGTGCCGATCGATGGCGCGGAGCGCGAAGTAATCGTAGAAGGTCAGCGTGATGTAGCCCGCAATCACAAAGATGCCGGCGGTCGCGATTTTCTGAAACGACTGCGCTTTGAGGGTCGCAACGACTTTGGCAAAATCGGCGTCGCGCAGCAGCCTATAAAGGACAAAGGAGGCGACAGCCAAGACTGTGAGGCTGATGGCCGCGCTGATCGTGCTGCGGCCGAGCCTTGATGTAAAAAGCCTTGACGTTAAAAGCCTGGAATTGACAGTCTGCGCGATGGCGCTCGTCGTGTTTGGCTTCTGCTGAGGGGCGATGTAATTCAACAAAAAAACGCCCCCAACGCGATTCGCGGCGGAAATTGTCATTTGAGTGTAACAGCAATGTTACAGCTCGAAGGCATTTGGACGGCGCCGCGGCGTCACCGTCACACGGTTGAGATAAGAAATGGCAATGGTTGTCGCAAGCGATTCGTTAACAACAAGGGGCGGTTTTTAGCCGCAAGCCCAATGAAGGTTCTTGTTGCCACCGATGCGTGGCTTCCGCAGGTTAACGGTGTGGTGCGTACATTGGGCTCGCTGGCGCGTGCGTCGAGCAAACTTGGCGTGACGATCGAGTTTCTGTCGCCGGATGGCTTTCCCTCGTTTCAGCTACCGACCTATCCCGGTTTGCGCCTCGCTATTCCAAGTCGCCGCGGCATTGCCGAACGCATCGAAGCGGCAAACCCCGACGCCATTCATCTCGCGACCGAAGGGCCGATCGGGTTCGCCACGCGCGCCTATTGCCGGCGCCGCGGGCGGCCGTTCACCACCAGCTACACGACGCGCTTTCCGGAATACATTTCGGCCCGATCGCCGATACCGGAAAGCTGGATCTACGCAGTTCTTCGATGGTTCCACGCTGGCGCAACGGTGACGATGGTGGCGACGCCGTCGCTGACGAGCGAGCTCACGCAACGCGGCTTCGAGCATCTGGGCATGTGGACCCGCGGCGTCGATGTGGATCTGTTCCGCCCCGATCGCGCCATCGCTCTCGGCTTCGAGCGTCCGATCTTCATGACGGTCGGACGGGTCGCGGTCGAAAAGAATCTGGAAGCATTCCTGTCGCTCGATCTTCCCGGCACCAAGGTGGTGGTCGGCTCAGGGCCGCAAGAAGCGAAACTCAAGCGCGACTTTCCCGACGCGAAATTTCTCGGCCCGCTCGAGAATGGCACGCTGGCCGCGCATTTGGCGGCGGCCGACGTTTTTGTTTTTCCGAGCCGCACCGATACATTCGGCATCGTTCAACTCGAGGCGCTGGCCAGTGGCGTTCCGGTCGCCGCTTTTCCGGTCACCGGTCCGAAAGACGTCGTCGGCGATCAGCCGATCGGCGTCTTGGACGAGGACCTCGGTCGCGCCTGCATGGAGGCATTGCAGCTCTCGCGCGACGCCTGCCGCAATTTCGCGCTCAATTACTCCTGGGAAAACAGCGCGCGGCAATTCATCAGTCACGTCCGCAAGGTGACGAACGGCAACAGCCGCGAAGTCGAAACCGCGATGGCGGTCAGCGAAACCGTCGCCGGATAAAGCGGGCGCGGCGGACTTTTCATGACAGGGTGGCAACAAAAGGATTAGCTATGACCAGCCTCTCGAATGTCGATCTCGACAAGCAAACAGTCACCAAGGCCTATGACCGCTGGGCGCCGGTCTATGATCTGGTATTCGGTGCGGTGTTCGAGCGCGGCCGCGACGCCGCGATCGCCGCCGCCGAGCGCGTCGGTGGACGCATCCTTGAAGTTGGTGTCGGCACCGGCATTGCTCTGCCGCACTATTCGAGGGACTGCCGGCTGTGCGGTGTCGACATTTCCGAGCAGATGCTGCGCAAGGCGCAGGAGCGGGTGACGGAGCTCGGGCTCAGCAACGTCGAGGGGCTGTGGGTGATGGACGCCGAGCGCATGACCTTTCCTGACAACTCATTCGACGTTGTCGTTGCGCAATACGTGGTCACGACCGCGCCAAATCCGGAAGCGACGCTTGACGAGTTTGCGCGGGTGTTAAAGCCCGGCGGCGAGATCATTCTGGTCAGCCGGGTCGGCGCCGAGGCGGGGATGCGCCGCGCGCTTGAGCATTGGTTTGCGCCGGCGGCGCGCAAGCTTGGCTGGCGGACGGAATTCTCGTTCGAGCGCTACGCTAGATGGGCCGAGCGGACCCCCGGCGTGCGGCTGGTCGAGCGCCGCGCCATGCCGCCACTCGGGCATTTTTCCCTTATCCGCTTCGCCAAAGAGGGCGGCGCGGAGGTCGGGCGCCCGCGCTTTGCGCAAGAGAATTATCCGTCGGCGCGCGCCTCCTGACCACGGCACACCGTCGCCTCGGCGGTCCCGTCAGGTGAAGTTTGTTCGCCTGTCATCTGGGATTCACCGAATCGCCATATCCAGAACGAATGACCTCATGACGGGGGACTAAGATGGACGGCTTTCGCGAGGCTTTGCGTATCCAGCGCTGGGACGATCATCGCTACTATCATCACAGCCGGATCAACCAGTCGCTGCATTTTGTCAGCGCCATCAGCTTTTTGTTTTCCTATGTGATGATCTTCAAGGATCCCGCCATCTCGGCGCTGGCCGGCTGGCTCGTGGCGATGACCTCCCGCCAATGCGGGCACTTTTTCTTCGAGCCCAAGTCCTACGACACCGTCAATCACGCCAGCCACGAACACAAGGAAGAGATCAAGGTCGGCTACAACTTGCGCCGCAAGGTGGTGCTGCTCGCGATCTGGGCGCTGTCGCCGCTGGTGCTCTATGTCGATCCGACGCTGTTCGGCATTTTCACCCCGGCCGCAGGCAAGATGGATTTCATCCGGCAGGTTGCGGCAATCTGGCTGGTCATCGGCATCGGCGGTGTGCTGTTCCGCACCGTGCAGTTGTTCTTCGTCAAGGACGTGCAGACTGGACTGGTCTGGGCGACCAAGATCCTCACCGACCCGTTCCACGACATCAAGCTCTACCACAAGGCGCCGCTGGCGCTGATGCGCGGCGAGTTGATCGATCCGGGCATCGCGGTTGAGGTTTCCGAGTGGGAAGAGGAAGAAGAGGAGCCGGAGGAGTTGCCGCGGCTCACCTGACCTCGGTCATTGCGAGGAGCAAGGTCGAAGCAATCCAGACGACCAAACAAAAAGTCCTGGTTTGCTTCGACGCGTTCCGTCCCCGGCAATGACAATGTTAAGAGCTTCGGGAGAACAACCGGCGGGCGATGGTTTCCTTCAGAATCGCTCGCCGGATCGATTTGTTGGTCAGCGCCGGATCGCTCCACCACCAGCCGTCTTGCTGCATGGCTTTGGCGGCGGCGACAAAGCGGTCGGCCACGGCGGCAAAATCGGCTTCGGTATAATCGAGACTGAAGATCAGCCGCCCGGTTCCGATCCAGCTCAGCGCCAAACCTTCGGCCCGCAGGTAATATTGCAGCATCCAGTTGTAGCGCGACGGCCGGGTGTAGCAGACGGTCCAGATCGAAGAGATGTTGGCGATCTCGACCGGCAAGTCTTCGGCGCGCAGCCGTTCATTGAGCCGCTGGGCGCGCTCGGTCCAAGTCCGATCGAGGTCCCGGTAGACCGCCTTGCCCTCGGGCGTTTGCAGATGGCGCAGGAATTCGTTCATCGCCGCCATCACGTAGGGGTGCGAATTGAACGTGCCGCGGGCGAAGCAGACGTCGGCCGGGCGATCGTCGCGAAAACGCTTCATCAGTTCGTGGCTGCCGCACACCACGCCGGTCGGCAGCCCGCCGCCCAACGTTTTGCCATAGGTGACGAGATCGGCGCGCACTCCGAAATACTCCTGCGCGCCGCCGGCGGCGAGGCGAAAGCCGACGAAGACCTCGTCGAAAATGAGCACGATGTTGCGTTCGGTGCACACCGCGCGCAGCTCCTTGAGCCACGCACTGTAGGCATCCTTGTCAAAGTGCGCGCGGCGCCCGCTGTCGAGCAGCGAGGAGTCGCTCGGCGCCGAAGCATTCGGGTGCAATGCCTGCAGCGGATTGATCAGCACGCAGGCGATGTCGCGCCGCGTGCGAATGACGCGCAGCGCCTCGGTCGACATGTCCTGCAGCGTATAGGTCTCGTGCGCCGGCACCGGGTTGCCGATGCCCGGCTGCACGTCGCCCCACCAGCCGTGATAGGCGCCGCAAAACCGCACCAGATGCGCGCGGCGGGTGTGATAGCGCGCCAGCCGCACCGCCTGCATCACGGCTTCGGTGCCCGACATGTGAAACGAAACTTCGTCGTGGCCGGAAATCTCCCTCAGCAGTTTCACGTTTTCGACGATAAGAGGATGATATGGGCCAAGCACCGGACCGAGTTCGCGCACCCGCGCTGCGCCGCGCTCGATGGCGCCCTTGTAGAAGTCGTAGCCGAGGACGTTGACGCCGTACGAGCCGGTGACATCGTGGAAGCGGTTGCCGTCGAGATCGGTGACGATCACGCCGGCGCTCGATTGCATGAAGGCGCCGGACGGCAGGTGCTGACGGACGTAACGGCTATATTGAAACGGCACCCGATAGGCGCCGGTGAATTGCAGGTCGGAAATGCTTGCGGCGGCCTCTTGCGTGCGCCGGATGGTCTCGGCAAAGCGTGTCCTATAAAGCGCAGACAAACGCGCGAAGCCGGCGCGGCGGCATTGTGCGACGTCGGCCGGCGCACCGTCGGAGCAAAAGAAGCGCGCCTCGTCGTATTCGTAAAACGGCAGCAGCGCTGCCAGACGCCGCGCCATGCGCGAATGGCCGGCGAGCGACCGATGCTTCGCTTTGGACAGCTCGTAGCGCCGTCGCAGCTTGAACAAAGAGGTCGCGACCGCCGCGCCGCCGACCCCATAGAACGCCATCGTCGTAGTAGCCCAGGCTGTCATGGCTCGTCCTGATCCACAGCGTTTCGACCTAAGTCGTTGTGACCCCAATGGTTCCGGTCACTGCGCGCGAATTGCGGTGTACGCGCCGGAGTTGACAATGCCATGACGGTACGCTCCCAGCTGCTGCGCCTGTTGGAACAGGAGGACATCAATTTCCTCCTGACCAACCGCATCCCCCGCCGACTAGCGACGCAGTTCATGGGCTGGTTCAGCCGCATCGAACAGCCCCTGGTGCGCGACGTCTCGATCGCCGTCTGGCGGCTGTTTTCGGACCTCGATTTGCAGGAGGCGAAACAGACGCAGTTCCGCAGCATGCACGATTGCTTTACCCGCGAGCTCAAGACGGGGGCGCGCCCAATCGATGGCCGACCTGACATCCTGGTCAGTCCGTGCGATGCGATCGTCGGCGCCTGCGGCAGCATCGCCGGCACCGAGCTTTATCAAGCCAAGGGCTTTCCCTATTCACTGGATGATCTGCTTGGCGATCGCGACCTGGTAGCGGCTCATCGCAACGGCTGCTATGCGACGCTGCGACTGACGTCGAGCATGTATCACCGCTTCCATGCGCCGCATGACTGCCGCATCGAACAGGTGATCTACATTTCCGGCGATACCTGGAACGTCAATCCGATCGCGCTCAAGCGCGTCGAACGGCTATTCTGCCGGAATGAACGCGCCGTGGTGTGCACCAAAATCACGGCCAATGGTCAACCGGTGACGCTGGTGGCAGTGGCCGCCATTTTAGTCGCCAGCATTCGTTTGCACTGCCTCGACGGACCGCTCAATCTCAAGCACCGCGGTCCCAACGTGATGGCGTGCGCTACGGAAGCGGGCAAAGGCGATGAGCTTGGCTGGTTCGAGCACGGCTCGACCATTATCGTCTTTGCGCCGGAAGGCTTCGTACTGTGCGACACCATCCGCGACGGCGCGCCGGTGCGGATGGGCGAGCCGCTGATGCGGCTGCCCTGATGCATCGCTCCTCAGCTCGCCGCCTTTTGGATGAGCGCGTTATCGAGTTCTTGCGCACGCATGAAAGCCGGGCGCACGGTGAGGCGTTGAACGTATTGCTGGAAGGCGGGCCGCTTGTCGATCGTGCCGAACATCATGCCGAATGCGAGATGCGACCCGACATAGAGGTCGGCGGCGCTGAAGTTGTCGCCGACCAAATATTGACCCTGCGATACCGCATCCTCGAGCGTTGCCAGGGCGCGGTCGACGGTACCATAGCCCATCATCCGCTCGCGTTCCTGCGGCACGACCAGGCCGAGCGCTTTGTTACTCACCGCCGCCTCGATCGGTCCGGCTGCGAAAAACATCCATCGATAATAAGGAGCGCGCAACCGATCGCCCGGCGGTGGCGCGAGCTTGGCTTGCGGGAACGCGTCGGCGAGATACGCGCAGATCGCGGCGCATTCGGTGACTACGGCATCGCCGTGTGCCAGCGCCGGCACCTTGCCCATGGGATTGATCGCGAGATAGGCGGGAGCTTTCATGCTCGTACCGTAGTCGAGCACCTCAGTGCGATACGGCTGACCGACTTCTTCAAGCATCCACCGCACCATGCGGCCGCGTGATTGCGGATTGGTGTAGAACACGAGCTCATCGGCCATGGCCGTCATCCTCCATGCTTGATCGCGCCGCGGGAGGTATGGACTGAGGCCCTCCAACTGGCAATAGCACGCAGTGCAGTGCGTAGTTCATCTAGTCGGCGGCGAGCATGCGGTAGATTTCCGCCCCGTCGCGGGCCCGCCGCAAGGCCGCCATGATGGCGGGGTCGCGCAGCTTGCGCGCAATGCAGGCCAGCGCGCCAAGCCTTTCTCCATTGGGCGCGTCCGGCAGCAAGAGCAGCACGATCGTGTCGACCGGCCGGTCATCCACGGCATCGAACGCGATCGGCCGTTTGAGGCGAACGAGCATGCCGAAGGGCTTGGCGACCTGATGAAATCGCGCGTGCGGTATCGCGACGCCGCCACCCATTCCGGTCGAGCCGAGCTGCTCGCGCTTGACCAGTTCGGAGAGGATCAAGGCCGGCTGCACATCCACGATCGTTGCGGCCCGGCGCGCCAGGTCTTCCAGCAGCTTTTGCTTATCGGCAAACGCGACGTCGGTAATCACATCCGCCGGCGACAGGAAGTCTGAAACTTTCATGGCATTACAAAGAGTGCGAAAGATGAAGCGGCGATGACGGGCACTCAATCCGGAGCGCGCAGCCGGTAGCCGATGCCGGTCTCGGTGAGAATATATTGCGGCTGCTCGGGATCGGCCTCGATCTTTTGCCGGAGCTGGCGCACATAGACCCGAAGATACTGGGCGTCGGTCAAATCGTCCCACAATTCGCCAAGCAGCAATTTGTGCGTGAGTACCTTGCCGGCGTGCTGAACCAGGACGCGAAGCAAGTCGTATTCCTTGGGCGAGAGCTTCACCTCGCGGTCGCCGACTTTGACGATCCGGCGAACCAGGTCGACCGAGAGATCGCCGACCCGGAAGACTGGCCGCTCGCCGTGGGTCTGCAATTGGTGGCGCAGCGCCGCGCGCATCCTGGCGAGCAGTTCGTCCATGCCGAACGGCTTGGTGATGTAGTCGTCGGCGCCGAGGTCGAGTGCCTGCACCTTGCCGGCTTCGTCGCCACGGCTCGACAATACGACGATCGGGACGCTCTCGTTGCGGGCGCGGATGGTGCGCAGCAGGTCGTGGCCCTGCGTGTCGGGCAGCCCGAGATCAAGGATGATCAAGTCCGGTGATTGGCTCAGAAGATCGAGCGCGGCCTTGCCGTTCGGCGCCTCGAGCGTCTGATAGCCTTGTGCGGTCAATCCCATGCGCAGGAGCTTGCGGATCGGCGGCTCGTCGTCGACCACCAGAACGCGGAGCGGGGCGGCACTCATGCGGCGGCATCCAGGTTTTGCCGCTCGCGCGGAATCGGCAAGGTTATGGTGAAGGCGGCGCCGCTACGGTCGGTGCGGTTGGCCGCGGCGATGGTGCCGCGCATGGCTTCGACAAAGCCGCGCGAAATGGCGAGGCCCAAGCCGGTGCCGGCGCGAACCTGATCGGTCTTCTGCGCGCGATAGAACTTGTCGAAGATATGATCGAGGTCGCCGGCCGGGATGCCGCTGCCCTCGTCGAGCACGCGCAGGCAAACCGAATCCCGCGTGCGCCAGCTCTGGATGCGGATCGTCGTTTCCGTCGGTGCATATTTCGCGGCGTTGTCGAGCAGATTGAACAACGCCTGCTCGAACAGCACGGCGTCGACTTCGAGCATCGGCAAATCCGGCGCCAGTTCGAGCTCGACGTGATGATGCGACAGGATGCGGCTGGCGCGCCGCAGCGCGCTGCCGACGATCTCGCCGATATCGTGCAGCCCGACGTTGGGCGACACCGCGCCGGATTCGAGCTTGGTCATGTCGAGGAGGTTGGCGATGAAGCGGTTGAGCCGTTCCGATTCATCGATAATGGTCGCCAACAGATCGGCTTTCTCGACATCGCTGAGCTTTGGGCCGATGTCGCGCAGCGCGCTGGCGGCGCCGAGCACCGCTGCAAGCGGCGTCTTGAGATCATGGGAAATGGAGGTCAGGAGCGCCGAGCGCAGCCGCTCGGTTTCAGCGACGCGTTCGACCCGGTCCATGTCTTCGACCAGCCGCACCCGCTCGATCGCGAGCGCGCCTTGATCGAGCAGCGCGTCGAGGAGCCGGCGCTGGTCGGGCGTGAACAACGGCCCTGGCTTGTCGCTGTCGATCCCCATGACGCCGATGGCGCCGCGTCCGGTATGCATCGGCAGGAACAGACGTTTGGCGCCCGGCAGCGTGTCGGAGCCGCGGCCGGCGGCGCGATCGTTCTCCCACGCCCATTTGGCGGCGGCCAGATCGGCATTGTCGAGGATATCTTCCGGCGGGTAGCCGGCGCGCACCGCGATCGTGCCGCTCTCGGGTAACAGCAGCACCACCCGCACTTTGAGCATCAGCGCGGTTTGGTAGGCCGTCGCCCAGAGCACGTCGTCAAGCGTGCCGGCGCCGGCGAGCTTGCGGCTGAACGAGTAAAGCGACTCGGTGACGCGCGCTCGTTCGGTCGCGGCATTGGCCTGGGTGCGGCCGCGCGCGGCGACGCCGGAGACGATGATGGCGACGAGCGTGAAAAGGCCGAAAGCGATGACGTTGGCGGGGTCGGCAATCGTGAAAGTGTAAATCGGCGGTAGGAAGAAAAAGTTATAGGCGACGGCGGACGCGAAGCTTGCCAACAATGACGGCAACAGGCCGAGGCGAACAGCCACGGCGACGATTGCGGTCAGAAAGACCAGATCAACGTTGCCGACGCCGACCCACCGTTCGATCAACAACCCGAAGCCAAGCGCAAAAGCCACCGCGACAAGGGCCGCCAAGTAGGGCTGGGGATTGAAAGCGTCATCGCGCTCGGCTGCACGCACGGATTTTTTCGAGATCGGCTCGCCGGCGACGGTATCGCCGGCGATGACGTGGACGCTGATATTGCCGGAGCGGCGCACCAGGTCATGCACGACGGAGCCGTGCAGCATCTCGAACCAGCGTGTGCGCGCTGATTTGCCTATGACGATCTGCGTCACGTTGTTGGCTTGCGCGTAGCCAATGACATCGTCGGCAATCTGCCGGTCGCCGGCTGGCAGCGTGATGGCTTCGCCGCCAAGCGCTTCGGCGAGCCGGAGCGTGTCGGCGATGCGATCGCGCTCTTCGTCGGACAGCTGCAGGCTGCGCCGGCTCTCGACATAGAGCGCGACCCACGGTCCGTGCAGCCGATCGGCAACGCGCTTGGCGTAGCGCACAAGGCCGGCGCCGCGCGGATCCTCGCTGATGCAGACCAGAATACGCTCGCCGGCGGCCCATGGCCCTTGAATGGCATGGGCCTGCATTTCGGTGAGCAATTGCTCGTCGACGCGATCGGCGGTCCGGCGCAAAGCGAGTTCGCGCAGCGCGGTGAGATTGGCCGGCGAGAAGAAATGCTCGAGCGCGCGCTCGGCCTGCTTGGGGACGTAGACTTTGCCTTCTTTCAGTCGCTGGATCAGATCATCCGGCGTCAGGTCGACCAGTTCGACCGCATCGGCGCGATCGAACACGGCGTCCGGAACGGTTTCGCGCACGCGCACGTGAGTGATCTGCGCGACCACGTCGTTGAGGCTCTCGATGTGCTGGATGTTGACGGTGGTGTAGACGTCGATGCCGTGGCTCATCAGCTCTTCGACGTCGAGATGGCGCTTGGGGTGGCGGCTGCCGTCGACATTGGTGTGCGCCAACTCATCGACCAGCACAATCTGCGGATGCCTCGCGATGATAGCATCGAGGTCCATTTCCTGGAGCGCTTGTCCTTTATAGTCGATGTGGCGACGCGGAATGATCTCGAGTCCTTCCAGCAGCGCTTCGGTGTCCTTGCGGCCGTGCGTCTCGACGACGCCGACCACGACATCGTAGCCGTCTTTCAGGCGCGCATGCGCTTGCTGCAGCATCTCATAGGTCTTGCCGACGCCCGGCGCTGCGCCGACGAAGATGCGCAGTTTGCCGACCCGCCCGTCTTCGCGGCGCGCCGCCTCGAGCAGCGCCTCCGGGGAGGGCCGATGTTCGGATGCGCGTCGCTGATCCGCCATCACTGATCAGATCTCTCGACGTTTCGGGTCGCTCGATGTTTCTGATCGCTCGACATTGCGGCTCTGCTGCTCTAACCGGCCGACAGGCGGTCGAGCGCAAGATTAAGCAGCAGCACGTTGACGCGCGGCTCGCCTAAAACACCCAGAAAGCGCTCCTCAATGTGATCGCTGACGAGCTGCCGCACTTTATCTTCGGCCAAGTTGCGCGCCTTGGCAACACGGGGCACCTGAAAGTACGCCGCCTCCGGCGATATGTCCGGATCGAGCCCGCTGCCGGACGTGGTCACCAAGTCGACGGGAACGGGGGCCGACGGGTTTTCCTTCTTGAGCTCGCCGATATCGCGCTCCACGCGGTCCTTGAGCGCCTGGTTTGAAGGACCCAGGTTCGAGCCGCCAGAGTTGGCGGCGTTGTAGGCAGCGGGCAGAGGGTTGCTCGGGTCATTGGCATTGGGCGTCGTGGTCGCCGACGGCCGGCCGTGGAAGTATTTGTCGCTCTTGAATTCCTGGCCGATCAGCGCCGAGCCGACGACTTTGCCGTCGCGCTCAATCAAGCTGCCTTCCGCCTGACGATTGAACGCGACCTTGGCAATGCCGGTCATCGCCAGCGGATAAACCAAGCCGGTGATGAGCGTCAGCGCGACCAGGACCACGATCGCCGGACGGATCTCGCGCAACATGTGAGGCCTCTCTTCTTAAGCGAGGTGCAAGGCGGTCACCAAAAGATCGATCGCCTTGATGCCGAAGAACGGAATGATCACGCCGCCCAGTCCATAGATCAAAAGGTTGAGTCGCAGCAGCGCAGCGGCGCCGATCGGACGATAGCGCACGCCCTTCAGCGACAGCGGAATCAGCGCGATGATGATCAGCGCATTGAAGATGATGGCCGACAGGATGGCGCTCTCAGGCGTCGACAGCGCCATGATGTTGAGTTTCTCCAGCGGGCCATGCGCGGCTCCCGGCGGTCGGTAGAAGGTGGCGAACATCGCCGGGATGATGGCGAAATATTTGGCGACGTCGTTGGCGATCGAGAACGTCGTCAGAGCGCCGCGGGTCATCAACAGCTGCTTGCCGATCTCGACAATTTCGATGAGCTTGGTCGGATTGGAGTCGAGATCGACCATGTTGCCGGCTTCGCGCGCAGCCTGCGTGCCGGTGTTCATGGCAACGCCAACGTCGGCTTGCGCCAGCGCCGGCGCATCGTTGGTGCCGTCGCCGCACATGGCGACGAGCTTGCCCTTGGCCTGTTCGTCGCGGATCAGCTTCAGCTTGTCCTCGGGCGTCGCCTGCGCCAGGAAATCGTCGACGCCGGCTTCCGCCGCGATCGCCGCGGCCGTCATCGGATTGTCGCCGGTGATCATGACGGTGCGGATGCCCATGCGGCGGAGCTCGGCAAATCGCTCGCGGATACCGCCCTTGACGATGTCTTTAAGATGAATGAGGCCAAGCAACCGGTTGTCTTTGGCGACAGCAAGCGGCGTACCGCCGGATTTGGCGATCGTGTCGGCGATCGCCTGCACCTCGCGTACAGTCTCGGCGCTCAAGTTTGGCCGGAGCGCCTGCACGGCGCCGCCGGCGCCGACGGCGGTCGGTGAGCTGTTGAGGTAGTTCAGGATGGCGTCGACCGCGCCCTTGCGCACCCACGACAAGCCGACTTCGACGCCGCTCATCCTGGTCTGTGCGGTGAACGGAATGAAGCTGGCGTGGGTGTCCGCGAGCTCGCGGCCGCGAATGCCGTACTTCTCTTTCGCCAGGACGACGATGGAGCGGCCCTCAGGCGTTTCGTCGGCCAGCGACGCCAGTTGCGCCGCGTCCGCCAATTGCTGCTCGCTGACGCCTTGTACCGGCCTGAATTCGGTCGCCTGGCGGTTGCCCAGCGTGATGGTGCCGGTTTTGTCGAGCAACAGGGTGTCGACGTCGCCGGCGGCCTCGACCGCGCGGCCGGACGTTGCCAGCACGTTGAACCGCACCAGGCGATCCATCCCGGCGATGCCGATCGCCGACAACAGCCCGCCGATCGTGGTCGGGATCAGGGTCACAAACAGCGCCACCAGGACGACGACCGAGATGGTGCTGCCGGCATAGGCGACGTAACTCGGGATAGTCGCGGTCGCGAACACGAAGATGATGGTCAGGCCGACCAGAAGAATGTCGAGCGCGATCTCGTTCGGGGTTTTCTGCCGTTCGGCGCCTTCGACCAGCCGGATCATCCGATCGAGGAAAGTCGAGCCTGGCGCTGCGGTGATGCGCACCCGAATCCAGTCGGACAGCACCTGGGTGCCGCCGGTCACAGCCGAGCGGTCGCCGCCCAACTCGCGAATGACCGGTGCCGATTCGCCAGTGATGGCGGCTTCGTTGACCGACGCCATGCCCTGGATCACTTCACCGTCGGAGGGGATCAGGTCGCCGGCCTCGACCAGAACCAGGTCGCCGACTTTCAGGCCGGTGCTCGGCACCAGCCGGTAGTTCTGGTGATCGCCGTCGCCGGTGATGAGCTTCGCCTGGGTCTCCTTGCGCTGCCGCCGCAACGTTTCGGCCTGCGCCTTCCCGCGGCCCTCGGCGACGGCGGTCGCGAAATTGGCAAACAGCAGCGTGAACCACAGCCACACAATGATCTGAAATTCGAAGCCGATATTGGCGCCTCCGGTGGCGAGATCGCGAACCAGGATCACCGTGGTCAGCGCGGCAACCACTTCAAGCACGAACATCACCGGATTCTTCATCAGCGTGCGCGGATTGAGCTTGACGAAGGCGGAGCCGATCGCGGGCACGATGATCTTCGGATCGAGCAGTGCCGATACCGGTCTGGCGTTGCGTAAGATCGACGATTCCATTGCCGTGGTTCCGCGTTAATTCGCCGCCGAAAACAGGATGCCGGCATTGATCGAAAGCTGCTCGACGATGGGGCCGAGCGCCAACGCCGGAAAGAATGTGAGGCCGCCGATAATCAGGATGACGCCGACCACCAGACCGACGAAAAGACCGCCGGTGGTCGGGAACGTTCCGGCCGACGGCGGGATCGATTTCTTCGCCGCCAGCGAACTCGCAATCGCCATGGTCGGGATGATCATCCAGAACCGGCCGACGAACATCGCGACAGCGCCGGTGAGATTGTAGAACAGCGTGTTGGCGCTCAGCCCGGCGAAAGCGGAGCCGTTGTTGCCGGTCTGTGACGTGTAGGCGTAGAGGATTTCGGTAAAGCCGTGCGGTCCGGGGTTGTTGGTCGCTGACACCGCAGACGGCACCAGCGTCGCGACCGCGGTCCAGCCGAGAAACATCAGCGGCAGAACCAGGATGGCGAGCATCGCCATCTTGACTTCTTTCGCTTCGATCTTCTTGCCGACATATTCCGGCGTGCGCCCGACCATCAGGCCGGCGACGAAGATCGAGAGGATGACGAACAGCAGCATGCCGTACATACCGGACCCGACGCCGCCGACAATGATCTCGCCAAGCTCGATGTTGATGAGCGGGATCATGCCGCCGAGCGCGGTGAAGGAATCATGCATGGCGTTGACCGCACCGCACGAGGCGGCGGTGGTGATGACCGCGAACAGCGCGGACGCCGCAATGCCGAAGCGGGTTTCCTTGCCCTCCATGTTGCCGCCGGTGAGGCCGAGCGCATTGAGCGCGTCGTTGCCGTGCGCTTCCGCGGCATAGCAAGCGACCACGCCGGCGACGAACAGCACCCCCATGACGGCGAATACCGCCCAGCCCTGGCGCCGGTCGCCGACCATGCGGCCAAACACGTTGGTCAGCGCGGCGCCGATGACGAAGATCGACAGCATCTGGACGAAGTTCGAAAACGCGGTCGGGTTCTCGAACGGATGCGCGGCGTTGGCGTTGAAAAATCCGCCGCCGTTGGTGCCGAGCATCTTGATGGCGATCTGCGAAGCGACCGGGCCGACCGCGATAGTCTGCTTGGCCCCTTCCAGCGTCGTCACGTCGACATAGTGGCCGAGCGTCTGCGGAATGCCCTGCCAGATCAGGAACAGCGCGTACGGCACGCAGATCGGAATGAGCACGTAGAGCGTGCAACGCGTGACATCGACCCAGAAATTGCCGACGGTACGCATCGAATGCCGCGCAAAGCCGCGGATCAACGCGACGGCGAGCACAATGCCGGTCGCCGCCGACAAATAGTTCTGATGGGTCAGCCCCAGCATCTGCACGAGATAGGACAGCGTGCTTTCGCCGCCGTAATTCTGCCAGTTGGTGTTGGTGATGAAGCTCACCGCGGTGTTGAACGACAAGTCCGGCGCGACGGCCGGCTGCGCCTCCGGGTTCCATGGCAGCGCCGCCTGCGCGCGCATCAGTACGTAAAGGATGACGAGACCGCCGGCATGGAACAGCAGCATGCCGATGGTGTAGGTGACGGCGTGCTGCTCGCTGCGTTCGTTGACGCCTGCAATCTTGTAGATCGCGATTTCGACCGGCCGCAGCGGCGGCGACAGAAATGTGCGCTCGCCGGAGAACACGCGAGTCATGTAAGCGCCGAGCACCGGCGTCGTGGCAACGATGATGGCGCAATAAATGATTATCTGGACCCAGCCGAGGACGGTCATGGCGCTGCCCTTCAGAACTGCTCGGGCTTGAGTAGCGAGTAGGTCAGATAGACCAGGAGCCCCGCCGTGACGGCGCCAGCCAATGCAAAGTCGAAGATCATCGCAACTATCCTCAGAGCAGGTCGCAGGCGTAGACGTAGGCGATCGACAGCGCGAAAAAGGCAGCTCCGACCGCCAGCATGACGACGTCCATCATGGAAGTGCTCCCGGCTGTGGGATTCTATAGGTGCCAGCAGAAACCGGCCCGCACGGCTCGCTCTTGACCTAGGTCAAAACGCGTCCCGATTTGCCCGGTTTGACGGGCGATTAGCTGTCACGCCTTGCATAGGAATTCGAGAGGGCGCGGCGCGAAGGCGTATAGGAATCTTATAAAGATTGTCCGCGCAACGGCACTATGACTTGGAGTTAAGGCGCTGAATAACTTGACCGAAAATGTCGGCGGGCGCGCCGCTAGACAGGGCAACGAGAGTTGGCCCGGCGCTACCCGTCACGACGCCGTGTCATTGTGTTTGGTCTTCTTGTGGACTTTGGGAGTCTGTTGCGACTCTTGGCCGGTGCCTCCCGGCTTTTGCGGGGCGCTGGTTGGCCCCATCGCCGTTTTCGTTGCGATCGAGGCTTCTTGTGGAGCGTGCCCGACGATCCGTGTGCGTGCAAAATCTTGCGGAGGCGCACTCTCGCTCCCCATCGCAAAGCTCCAAAGCATGACAGCGGCGGCTGGCGAAAGAATAGAAATAAAATATTTCATCGCGCTGCTCCGATCGCAAACACGCTAGCAGATCGCTTTCCACTTCGCACTTGAATGCCGCTGCCTCGACTTCAATAAGGCGTGACGGGAGGAGCTGCGGTGTTCGTCAACCGAGCGAGCGGTGCACGATCCGCTTCGTTAACGCTCCTATGCCGACTTTATGCCGACGCTCTCCGCCCCGTCTCGAATTCATACGCCAAGCGGCGCAGATTCGGAGCAACAAAACTGACACAGGAGAGACCGCGATGAGCGCCCTTCCTATTGATGAACCGCCCCGTGCCGCCGCTGGCGCACCGAGGCGTGAAGGCTTCTGGCACCGGCTTGGGCAAGCGTTGGATGCCTATCTGGCCGACCGATCGAGGCGAGCAGTGCCCGCGACCATACTGCGCCGCTCCACACACGACATCGCTCGGTGCCGGCGGCTGATGCACCGAGGTTCTGCGATCGCGGCCGCGGCCAACGTCGGAAGCCGCGGTTTCTCCGGGACGTGAGTGCGACTATGGCCGAGACCGTCTCACGCCTCGCAGCGGATCGTTCGCTACTGCGCGGCATATGCCTGGTCGTCAAAGGCGATCGGGCAGCCGGCGATCAAAATCGCGGGTCAAATCGCGATCGAAGTCCTGATCGCCGAAAGCGGTCGGGCACCAGCGGAACAGTCGCCGAATTTCCGCGTCGGCCGGATTGCACGGTGCTGAGCGAGACGATTCCGTTCTTCTTCATCGGACGAAACGAGCGCGGCCTGTGGATTGTCCGCGAGGCGGAGGGGCGAACCGGGGGCATCTTCATCTTCAAGAAATCGGCGCTGCGGTTCGCCGCAAGAGCGAGCGCGCCGATCGGCTACGCGACCATGCTGTTTGCCGAGCGCTTCGAGCTCGATATCGAGAATCGCGGCAATCCGCTGGCCGCCTGGCTCGACAAGGCGCTCCGCAATCTCGCCGGGCTGATACCGGCTTATCCGCCGCCAATTCCAATCAAACGTCGCAATTTCAAATGGGAACGTCGATGAAACAAGGACACGAGAACGAACCTCCCTCGTTGTTTCGGCCGCCGGTTTTCATGATCGGTCAGGACCGCCGCGGCAACTGGGTGGTTCAAGACCAAAGGCGAATGGCCGGCGGCCTTTTTGCCACGCGGGATGCGGCGCTTCGATACGCGCGATCCGAAACTGGCTATCAGAGGCGTGCCGTGGTGATGGTTTCCGGCAATCTCGAGCTCGACATGAGCCGCAGTGCGGGCGCTGCCGCAAGTCGCCAAACTGCACTTGATATCCGGCACTCCCGCCGTATCGCCTGACAACGATGTCCACCGTCGGCCGGCACGTTTCGAAACTGTCGGGATACGCGCCCGCGTTGCCGACGCCTTTCGACGTCGATGGCAACATCGATGCAACCGCCTTTGAGCGACTGTGCGATCTGCAGATCGCCGATGGCGCCACCGCCCTCGTCGTCGCTGGAGCGACCGGCGAGGCGCCGACACTGAGTCCGAGCGAGCAGGGTGAGCTGATCCGGATCGCGGTGGCGCGCTCGCGCGGTCGCATTCCGGTCATCGCCGAAGCGGGTGCTAACGCGACCGCGCGCGCCATTGAACTGACCAGAGACGCCGAAGCGGCCGGGGCCGATGCGATTTTGTCGGTGGTGCCGTACTACAACAAGCCGACGCAGGCGGGGCTCTACGCCCATTTCCGCGAAATTACCGAATCCACCGGGTTGCCGATCATCCTCTACGACGTGCCGTCGCGAACGGCGTGCGGCCTCGCCGACGAGACCGTCGCGCGCTTGGCAGAGCTGCCGCGCGTCATCGGTCTCAAAGACGCCGCCGGCGATGCGACGCGGCCGGCGCGGCTGCGCCCGCTCGTCGGCACGGACTTCAGGCTGCTGTCCGGCGACGATGCGCTTGCCTTGGCCTATTTCGCACACGGCGGCGACGGCTGTATCTCCGTCACGTCGAACGTGGCGCCGGGGCTATGTCGCGCCATGTTTCTGGCGTGGAAGCACGGGCAATCGGTTCGCGCGCAGCGGCTGGCGCGGCCGCTCGCGCAACTGACCGCGGCGCTGTTTCGCGAGACCAATCCGGTGCCGGTCAAGCATGCCCTGGCACTGCTCGGGCTCATGTCGCCCGCCGTTCGCTTGCCGCTGGTCGAACTGAGCGATCAAGCCCGGGCTGAGCTCGGCGAGGTCCTGCTGCGCCTGTGTGATGAATATGCGGACTGTATGATCGGTCGTGTCGGCAAGTTTGGCGAGGCACGGCCGCGCCTGGCGGCCACTGGCTAATCCGGCTGCGGCGGGAAGAATATCTCGAATAGCCCCTCGCGGCGCTCGACCACGGGTCTAGCCTCGCCGGTGCCGACATTAAGTGTCTTCTCCGGCGGTGGCAGCGTGCGATTCCACCAGCCACCGCCGAGCGCGGTGAACAGAGCCGCCGTATCGGCAAGCCGCGCCGCGCGCGCCTGCACCACTTGATTGACCGCCTGCAAATAGGTCTGCTGAGCCGTCAGCAGGATCAGGATATTGGCATTGCCGGCCTGCAGCTGCTTCTCCGCAAGGTCCAGGCTGATCTTGGCGGCGCGTTCGAAATCGCGGGCCGCCCTGAGCGCGTCGGCATCGTTCTGCACGGCGCGCAGCGCATCGGCGACGTTCTGCACCGCGCCGATGACGGTGCCGCGATAGCCCCAGGCGGCGGCGTTGTAAGTGTCTTTCGAGGCTTGCAGCTGGTGCACCAGAATGCCGCCGTCGAATATCGTTTGCGTGGCGTTGCCGGCGACGGTCCAGAACAAATTCTCCGGCGCGAACAATCCGGCCAGCGTCGTATTGGTGTAGCCGCCATTGGCGGCGATGGTGAAATTCGGCAGCATGTTGGCGATGGAGACGCCGATCTGCGCGCTGGCCGAGTGCAACAGCTCTTCCGCCGCGCGCACGTCCGGCCGCTGCTCGATCAGCTGCGACGGCAGGCTGACCGGAAGCTCTTCCGGCAAATGCAGATCGGCGAGCTTGAAAGTCTGGCGCGGCTCCTGGCTCGGATAAGCGCCGAGCAACGCGGAGAGTGCATCGCGCTGAATCTGCAAAGCTTTGCGCAGCGGCGGCAACGTCGCTTTGACCTGGGCGAGCGCGGCTTCCTGCAGCGCGACGTCGTTGCGGTTGGCGTAGCCCGCATGAAGTTGCGTCTGCAGGGTGACGAGCATCTTGGTATTGATTGCAATGAGCTCGTTGGCGGCGTCGATCTGGCCGCGCAGGGCCGCTTCGTTGATCGCGGCGACGACAACATTCGACGTCAGCGCCAGATAGGCCGCTTCGACCTGGAATCGCTGATCATCGGCCAGCGCCTTGAGGGATTCGACCGTCCGGCGATTAAGGCCCCAGACGTCGAAGGTGTAGGAGACCTCAAGCTGCGCCGTATACAGCGCGAAAGGATTGGCGCTGCTGTTGAGAACCGGGGTGATCGTGCCCGGGGTCCGCGTGTAGGTCGGGTTGAAATTGGCGCTGACCAGCGGGAAGTACTTGCCTTCCTGCGCGTACGCCATCTGTCGGGCTGAACGCAGCGTCGCCATCGCCGATTGCAGCGACGGATTGTTGCTCAGCGAGCGTTCGATCAGGGCGTTGAGCGCCGGCGATCGAAACAGCACCCACCACTCTTGCGGCATGTCGCGGCCTTGGACGAAACGTTGCGATCGTCCGGTCGGCGCGTCGCTCGACGAGGTGCGCGACGTCAGCGGCTCCTTGGTGTAGCGGGCGTCTTCGGGCGGCGCGGGTTTAAGAAAGTCCGGGCCGACCGCGCAACTCGCCAAAAGCAACGCCGCCGCGACGGCGGCCGCGCCTGCCTTCAACCCCCTTACCCACGGACCGCACATCTTTGACTTAAAATCATTAGAAACATTGAAGCGACGCGTGGCAGCGGTCTGCACGTGACTGCCGCCTTTATTATCGACGAACCGGTGCTTGTTGGCTGTGCCCACCCGGCCACAGTGTTGACGATTTAGCCCGGATTTGCACTGGTATCTTTCACAGTGGTCATCGAGATTTCACATGCGATCCCCGACAGTGGAGCGGTCGATCGAGCGTTATTGACGAGAAATAGCGAAATAGTATCGGGATGATAAACTGCGATGAGTCGTGGTGACCGGCGACTAATCTAAACGCCGATGCGGTAATTAGTCGAAGTCTGTGATTAATGACAGTAGACGGCAAAGCCGCGTGGTGGCCATTTCGCTGCAATCCCGACGAGTTTGGACGCGGTTTCACAGATGTTTCCCCGCATGACCCGTGGCCGAGTTGCGATCATCGCACTTATCGTCATCGCGGCCGCGGCGTATGGCGCATGGCGCTGGAGCGAGGGCACAAAGCACGAGGCCAGCGCGGCGACGCGGGCCAATGCCGAGGTGAGCAAGACTGCGCCGGCGCCTGCGCCAACCAAGGACACGGTGGACCTTTCGGACTCGCAACTCGCTTCGGTCAAGGTCGAGCCGATTGAAGATCGCGATTTTCCGCAAGAAAAGGAGGCGGTGGGCAGCATCGACTTCAACGAAGACATGTCGGTGCAGGTCTTCACGCCCTACCAAGGGCGGATCATCGGACTGTTCGCCTCGGTCGGTGACGATGTGAAGAAGGGGCAAACGCTATTTACCATCGACAGCCCCGATCTGCTGCAGGCGGAGTTCTACTCTCATCGCCGCGGCGGGCGTTCTCGAGCTGACGACACGGAGCCTGACCCGGCTGCGCGAGCTCTATAAGACGCTCGCGGTAGCGCAGCGCGATGTCGATCAGGCCACGTCCGACCAGCAGACGGCCGAGGGCAACCTGCAGGGCGGCGCGCGACTCGGTGCGGCTGTTCGGCAAGTCCGATGCCGACATCGACCGCATCATCGCCGGGCGCACCGCCGACCCGACGCTCATCGTCCCCAGTCCCATCACCGGCAGGGTGACGACCCGCAACGCGGCGCCGGGGCTATTCGTGCAACCGGCCAACCCGCCGGCGCCGTATATCGTGTCCGACATCAATTCCCTGTGGATGCTGGCCGACGTGCCGGAGGCCGACAGCCCGGCGTTTCGTCTCGGACAGGAGCTGCAGGTGAGGGTGAGTGCGTTTCCCGGTCATGTGTTCGACGGCAAGATCACCACCATCGGCGCCAGCGTCGATCCCAATACGCGCCGGGTTCTGGTTCGCTCGGAAATCAACGATCCCCAGCACGAACTGCGCTCGGGCATGTTCGCCACGTTCGTCATCACGGTTGGTCCGCCGGCGCGCTCGCCGGGCGTGCCGTCCGACGGCGTCGTGCGCGAGGGCGACGGTACGATGACGGTGTGGGTCACCGCCGATCGCCGCCGCTTCAACCGCCGAACCGTGAAGATCGGCCAGATCCACGACGGCTTCCGGCAGATCCTCGAAGGCGTAAAGGTCGGCGAACTGGTCGCTACCGAAGGCGCGCTGTTCCTCAGCAATGCGCTCGCTACCGCGTCGGCGTCGGACTGAAGAGATAGCCCGTGCTCAAAGGCGTGCTGCAATTCGGACTGACCAGGCGTCCGATCATCCTGTTGGCTTTGCTGGTCTTCGTCGGCGCCGGGGTGATTGCCTTCACCAAGCTCAACATCGAGGCCTATCCCAATCCGGCGCCGGTGATCCTTGAGATCACCGCCCAGGCCAACGGCCTCTCCGCCGAGGAGATGGAACGCTACTACACGATCCCGATGGAGGTCGGGCTCGCCTCCACGCCCGGGGTCGATATCATCCGCTCGACCTCGTTCTACGGCCTGTCGTTCGTGCGGGTGACATTCAATTACGGCGTCGACTATTATTTCGCGCTGACGCAGGCGGCGATCAGCCTGCAGCAGAACGTCAACCTGCCGGGCAATGCGGTGCCTTCGATTCAGGGATCGAGCCTGGTCGGCGAAATCTATCGCTATCAGGTGACCGGCCCGGAGCACTTCGGTCTGACCAACCTGCGCACCATCGAGGACTGGATCGTGCAGCGCCGTCTGTTGACGGTGCCCGGCGTCGTTCAGGTCAATACCTGGGGCGGCACGACCAAGGAATTCGAAGTCGAGGTCGGCCTGCACAAGCTCGACGCCTACGGCGTGACGCTGCCCCAGGTCATCGCGGCGATCGGCAACGCCAACGTCAATGTCGGCGGCCGCACCATCAATTTCGGCCAGCAGTCGGTGAATATCCGCGGCATCGGCCTCCTCAACAGCGGCGGCAACGAAGACCTGACTCAGGGCTACCACGTCGAAGACATCGAGAACATCGTGCTGTCGCAAACCAACGGCGTGCCGGTGAAAGTCAGGGACGTGGCCAATGTCCGAGTCGGCTACATGCCGCGGCTCGGCAAAGCCGGCCGCGACAAAGAGGACGATGTCGTCGCCGCGATCGTGGTGATGAACCGCACGCTGCACACCAACGACGTCGCGCCGCGCATCAAGGCTGCAGATCGAAAAAATCAATAACGACGGAACGCTGCCGCCCGGCGTGAAGCTCGTGCCGTTTTACGATCGCACCGTACTGGTTTCGGTCACCACCAAGACCGTTCTGCACAATCTCATCTTCGGCTGCATCCTGGTATTTTTGATCCAATGGATATTTCTGGGAAATCTGCGCAGCGCAATCATCGTCGGCGTCAATATTCCGTTCGCGCTGTTCTTCAGCATCATCATTCTGGTCCTTCGCGGCGAGGACGCCAATTTGCTGTCGGTCGGCGCCGTCGACTTCGGCATCATTGTCGATTCCGCGGTGATCCTGGTCGAGAATATTTTCAGAAATTTTCAAGGCAGCGCCGGAGCACCGCCAGCAGATCGTGCGCGACCTTGCCGAAGGTCGTTACGGCGAAGACCCGACCCGAGGCGGATCCGACAGCCGCGCGTGGACCGACCGCCTGCGCATTATTTTCGCCAGCACGCTGCAAGTCGACAAGGCGGTGTTTTTCTCCACCGCCGTCACCGTCGCCGCGTTCGTGCCGTTATTCACCATGCAGGGCGTCGAGGGCCAGATTTTCAATCCGATGGCGCGGACCTACGGTTACGCGCTGTTCGGAGCGCTGCTGGCGACCTTCACGGTCACGCCGGTGCTGGCCTCCATTCTGCTTCCCGAGCATATCGAAGAGACCGAAACGATTGTCGTCCGTGCGCTGCGCTGGGTCTATTCGCCGCTGCTGCGCTGGTCGCTGGCGCACCGGGCCGTCATGGTCATGATCGCGGTCGTCTTGCTCGCGGTCTTTGGGCTGTTGCTGACGCGGCTCGGGACGGAATTTCTTCCGGCGCTGGAGGAGGGCAACCTCTGGATTCGCGCCACCATGCCGCCGACCATATCGCTGGAAGCCGGCATGCCGCTGGTCAACAAGATGCGCGGCATTCTGCTGCGCCATCCGGAAGTGATCACCGTGGTGTCGCAGCACGGGCGGCCGGACAATGGCAGCGACGCTTCCGGCTTCAATAACGCCGAGTTCTTCGTGCCGCTCAAGCCGTTCGACGAGTGGGCGCCGGGCATGACCAAGGAAAAGCTCGTCAACGACCTGCAGAACGGAGTTTTCCGACGAGTTCGCCGGCATCGGCTTCAATTTCTCGCAGTATATCCAGGACAACGTCGAGGAGGGCCTGTCGGGCGTCAAAGGCGCCAATTCGGTCAAAATCATCGGCCGCGATCTGGCGAAACTGGAGCAGATTTCCGAGCAGGTGATGAAGGAAATGGCCAAGGTCGAGGGCGTGACCGATCTCGGCGTGTTCCCGGTGCTCGGCCAGCCCAATCTGAACGTCAAGGTCAACCGTGAACGGGCGGCCCGCTACGGGCTCAATTCCGGCGACGTCAATAATGTCGTGCAGGCGGCGCTCGGCGGCACTCCGGCGACGACGCTGCTCGAGGCCGACCGGCAATTCAACGTTACTGTCCGGCTGGCACCGCAATACCGCGACGTCATCGACACCGTGCGCCACGTCAAAGTCGGCTATCAGACGCCAAGCGGCGTCAATGCTTATGTGCCGTTGAGCGAGCTTGCGGATATTTCGCTCGATACCGGCGCTTCCTATATCTATCACGAACGCAACGAACGCTTCATTCCGATCAAGTTCAGCGTTCGCGGCCGCGATCTCGGCGGCACCGTCACGGAGGCGCAGCAGCGGATCGCGCAGGCGGTGAAGCTGCCGACCGGCTATCGCATCGTCTGGGCCGGCGAGTTTGAGGAACTGCAACAGGCCAAAGCGCGTTTGGCAATCATCGTGCCGATCAGTCTGTTGATGATCCTGGTGCTGCTCTACGGCCTGTTCAATTCGCTGCGCGACAGTCTGATGGCGCTTCTCGGCATCCCGTTCGCGGCCGGCGGCGGTATCGTGGCGCTGTATTTTTCCGGCCTGGATTTCAGTATTTCGGCGGCGGTCGGGTTCGTGTCGTTGTTCGGCGTCTCGGTGATGAACGGCATTCTGATCATGACTTATTACAACGAGGTCAAAGCCAGCGGCATGGGCACGGTCGAGGCGATGTTTCACGCCGCCGAGCAGCGGATGCGGCCGATGCTGATGACGGCGTTGTCGGCATGCATCGGCCTGTTGCCGGCGGCGGTCTCGACCGGCATCGGCAGCCAGGTGCAGCGGCCGCTCGCCACCGTCGTCGTCGGCGGCATGTTCATCGGCCCGATCATTCTGCTTGTCGTGGTGCCGGCGTTGCAGACGTTGTTCCTGGGAGGCGGCCGTGCGGCTCCGCCGCAGACCGTGTCCAACGCAGCGCCGGCGAATGAGTAACGACAATGGTCCGATGTCGCACATTGAAGATCGGATGTCGCCTCGCGGCGATCGTGCTGCTCGGCGCGCTGATGATGCGACCGGGTTTTGCCGAGGACGCAGGTTCCGCCGCGCATGGCGACGGCAAGGCATCGACATCGGGGGAATCAAATGCCGCGCGCGGTCCCTCGGGCGAGGACGCAGGCGGCGTCGCGGCCAAGCCGGACGCTCATGCTCCGCGGGGCGAGGAAGGCAAAGCCCCCGGCGGCCCGCCGGCGAGCAACGAAACGATTAAGAACGCCAACCCGTCGGCGCCGGGCGGCTCGGAAATGGGTGCTGTCGATACCAGCATCGCGCCGTCGCGGCGCCTCGACAAGAAAAGCAAGACCGGCGAGGGCAAGTCTGCTATCGAGTCGTTGGCGACACGCAATCTTCATCGCCGCATGTTGTCGGTGCCGCGGCCGCCGCATCCGGTGGTGCGCAACGCAATCGGCGTTCCAATTCCCCAGCACAAGGATGCAGAGCGGCACGACAGCGTGCATCCAAACTCTCTCGCCGTTCCGCATAACACGCCTGCCGGAACAGCGGTGGTGCCGGGAGCGGGCGGCAGCCGTCTCACCAAGGTCGAAGGGAGCGCCGACCGTCACGTCCCGAATCCAAATCCGTTCATCACGCCGCCGGCCACCAAAAGCGGCGCAATCACCGGCACTGGACTGACGCACCACAATTCCGGTCCCTCTCAGATCGGCGGACCGAAAGCGGCCACGGCCGGCATCAACGGTACGACAATCCGGCCGAAGCAGTGATTCTCCCGATTGGCCGGTAAGCCGCCTAAAAAATCGATATTGCAGCGCGGAAAACGCGCGACCAACGGGTCCCCTTCAGCCCTGCCGGTGGCCATAATGCCAGCCAACCAGGCCGGCCTATTTTTCGGGCATGGCCATGTGCAAATGCTTGGTTTGAAAGCGCTTCCAGCAAAAAACCCTCTGGATCAAATGCTTCAGCGCGATCGCAAGTTATGTTTTTTATACGCTGAATGCGCCGCATTTATATGCGTTCTATATTTTGTCGCTCAGAAGCGCTTATATTGCCCTTACAAGGGACTTCAGGTTCGAGCCCCAAAATAACCATTGGAGGAAATCCAATGACATCGCTGCCAATCGAAGGGGCAAAACGGCTGGACTTGGCTGCGCCGACGGCGGCGGCATCGGACATACCGTTGAGCCTGCGTGTGCTCGGCTCGGTGCTCCGGCTCGTGTTTATCGCCAGCCTTTTGGCCATCACGGTTCGCGTGGCGTTGCCACAAAGCGAGACGATCTGGACGGTCTACGACACGCCCGGCGATCTGGTGCGGCTGGCGCTTGGCCTTGGTGTCTGCATTTGGGTCGCGGTGCAGCTCTTCTGGGCGCCCAAAGACAGAAACGCTTATCAGACCTGGGTCTATTTCGGGCTTGCGGCGACGCCGTTCGCGCTGATTTTTCTGGTTGCGATCTGGTGACGTTCTGAAGGTGCGGCCGACCCGGCGATAGAAGAGTCTTACAAAAAGACGCCTTGCAATCCGGCGCTGACGGATGATTAAACTTGCCTGCGTTTGAACGCGAGGCAAGCCGTGTGTCGTAGGTTATTGATTTTGACGGCCCTTCTTCTTTCTGGCTGCGCCACTCATTCGCCCGAGACGGAAGCGCAGGGCCAGGCGGATGCGGCCGCGAAGGACGCCGCCAAGTGCCAGTCCTACGGCCTGCAGCCGGGAAATCCTGAATACGAAAAATGCCTGACGCAACTCGCCGACAAACGTGCTCAGGCAGAAACAAATAATCGCGCGGCACTCGGCGGGCGGCTGCAAGGTCAGCCGCCGCCATGGGCGCGTTGACTGATGCGCCTCGCTTAACTCTGCGCGCCTGTCGGGGTTGGGGTAAGAGCATCCGTAAACTCGCGGCGAACGCCGAGTGGCGGAAACAGGTATAGATCCATCAGCCACGTGCGCCGCAACTGCGGCAGCTCGCCGAGCACTTTCTCCGCCTCGCGCTGCGCCGCCGGAAAGCGTTTGCCCCAACCGGAGAAATCGCGCGCCAGCACTTCCAGCGAGACGATCGTGGTGGCGATCAACAGAAACGAGGCGTTGGCGCGCTTAGCGCCTCTTGCTTTCGAGGCTTTCGTAAAAACGCGCATCAGATCGCGATGACTCTCGATGATGTCGCGCGCGTCGGAGAGCCACAGCATGTCGGGCAGTCCGACATAGCCGTAGATCGCGTGGTAGCTCTCGATCAACTGGCGGCACTTGATCGCGAGCTCGCGCGGCACGAAGCGAAAGCTTGCGCTTAGCGCTACGCCCGTGTCCGGCGGCGGGGGGCTTTCTGTTGCGGCTTGCATGGCCGTCAATCTAGCGGCAGGCGTGGTATTTAATCGAGATTGGTTGTCGTCAATCGAGATATAGAAAAAATATCACCGCACTTGTGGGTCAATTACCCATGTCGATCAGTTGATTGTGGGCACTGAACCAAAAAGCCTACTAATTTTGGCTACTGTTACCGAAGTATCACAGTCGGCGCATTTGCGCTGTCGACGACTCGCGCTTTCCACCGCAATCGCTTGCAGTTCTGCCAATTCTCGACACGATGGTCGTCGTGAATTTGCCGACATGACTGCGGGTTTGCGATCGCTGCCTTATTGAGCTTCGGCAAGTTCAATTGAGCGATATCGGTGCAAAACCGTCGCTGTGTCGGCTTCGACGCTACTTTTTGGTTATTAAAAATCGACTCGGACAATATCGACTTCGGTGGTGTTCCACTGCGAAAAATCGCAGGTGTCGGGGATCGGTGGCTGAGAAGTCGTGCAGATACGCGCAACGCGACGTTACGTCATCTCAGACACGATAAGAAAAAGGGGATGGGGTCATGCGAAGAGTGTTTCTGCTCGGCGTGCTGCTGTTGCTGGCAGTCGCCGCTTCAAACCGCGCGATGGCGGCGGACGCGTTCGGTGCCTGGTCGAATGGACTGCCGACCGGATGGGTCGAGGGGCCCGCCTGCGATCCGTACGTCGATTACAACTGCACGCCGAGCAAGGCGATCATGGCGCTCAAGTCGAGCGCGTACGGCCCGTGCGATCCGTACGTCAATTACAAATGCCTCGACGACTATCTCGGTGACAACGTCGCGATGCGGTTCCTCCGCTACTATCAGCTCGAGTGGGGCAAGGGCGTGGCGCCGGCGGATCCTTCCGCGCCGCCCGGTCGCCGCTCGGACGCCGCTTGGCCGCCGACGCCACAGTCCAGTCCGCCGATGCCGTTCACCGAATGGCCGTACGGCGGCACCGAGAATATCGGCGTTACCCGGCCGAATTCGGTCGACAGCCCGCTGATGGTGGCGATCGCCAACACCGGCTTAGGGAAGGCAATGAGCGACGGCCACGTCCAGGTCTATGGCTGGATCAATGCCGGCGGCAACATCAGCACCAACACGGTCAAGCCGGGCGGCAATGCGCCGGGCGCCTATGACTATACGCCCAACACATTCCAGCTCGACCAGGCCGTCGTCTATATCGAGCGGCTCGCCGACACCGTGCAGCAGAACCACATCGATTGGGGCTTCCGCGTCTCGGCGCTGTACGGCGAGAACTATCGCTACACCACCGCTTATGGTCTGTTCAGCGAACAACTGCTCAACCACAACCTCGTCTACGGCATCGATTTGCCGATGGTCTATGCCGACATCTATTTCCCGGTGATGCAGGGCATGGATGTGCGCATCGGCCGCTTCATCTCGATCCCGGACATCGAGGCGCAGCTGGCGCCGAACAACTACACCTATGTGCACTCGCTGACCTACACGTTCGACAACTACACCAACACCGGCATCGAGGTGACGACGGCGCTGACCAAGAACTGGATCGTTCAGACCGGCCTGACGGTCGGCAGCGATACCATGCCGTGGAACGCGGGTCAGAATCTGACCAATCTCATGCCGGGCAATGCGCTCTATCCCGGCGCCACCTTTCCCAAAGATCCTGGCGCCGTACCATCGGTCACCTTGGGTGTCCGCTGGACCAGCGATGATGGCAGGGACGACCTTAACATCGTTGGTGACGCACTGAACGGCGGCCAGTGGGGCTACAACAACCTGCAATGGATCGGCGGCACTTATTATCACAAGCTCAACGACAACTGGCACATCGCCGTCGAAAGCTGGAATATCCACGAGAACAATGTGCCGAATCTCAACAATCCGACCGCTGCGGCTATTATCGCCGGCGGCGGCACGCCCTTCAGTCCGCAATTTATTCCGTACAATGCGCCGGGCGCCGCGTTTTGTCCGAATGCCGCGGTGCTGGCTTGCCGGGCCGACGAGCAGTCCTTCCTGCTCTACGTCAACTATTCGCCAAACAAGTTGAATAACTTCTCGCTCCGCACCGAGTGGTTCGACGACCATAACGGCCAACGTACCGGCGTCGCCACCCGCTACGTAGACGTCGCGGGAAGCTGGCAGCACTGGCTTTCGCCGCAGATCGAGTTCCGTCCGGAAATCGCTTACTACAAGTCTCTGGACGCGCCGGCGTTCAATGGCAACGCCAATTCGGGGATTGCTCCGACCCGTGACTACTCAATTGTCGGCGCCGCCGATGTGATCATCCACTTCTGAGCGCCGTGGATGCCCGACGCCAAGCGACGCAAGCCCTTCGGTGGGCTTGCGTCGCAGAGTCGAAAACCATCGCTTCTTCGCGGAACAAGCGTGCACAATATGTACTCAGAGCCGTTGCTCTCCGGCTCTAATTGTGTGCAAGCGCCCTCTGGCGCGGCTTGGCGTTTATGTTTTTTATATTTTTCAGACCTGCAAATCATCTCGACTTCCTATGTCGGCGTTGGGAATGTTCACTGTGATTAATGCCAGCCGGGTGCGTGCAGAGGGGGCCAACTGAGCGCTTTCGGAAAGGCAATACAGGTGTCAAGTCTTCAGGAACGACGCGGCCTGCGCGATCTGGCCGTGTTTCAGCTAAAAAGCGGCGATGAGATCAAACGGGCCGGGCGTCAAACGCGCTGGCTGAACGTCATCGCCGCCAACGCCATGCCGACGGGCGCCACATTTGCGCTGGTTTGGCTGGCGACCGTCAGCCTGGTCGTCATCAACTATTTCGTTCCATTCAATCTCGTTTCGCTCATCTACATGCTGCCGGTCGTGGTGGCGGCGACACAATGGGGGGTCGGACCGGGTATCCTGGCGGCCTTCGCCGGTGCGGCGGCAGCGGACTTCTTCTTCTATCCGCCGCTCTACAGCTTCTGGATCCGCGATCCGCAGAACGTCGTCGATCTCATTCTTTTCCTGCTGATTGCGGTGGTCACCAGCAATCTTGCCGCGCGGCTCAAGAACGAGGCGGTCGCGCTTCGCCGCCGCGAAAAGGAGATCGGCGAACTGCACGCTTTTTCGCAAGGCCTGGCCACCTGCCTGACCGGCCGCGACCTGATATTCGCCGTGCAGGATTACCTGTCCAATACGCTACGGTATCGCGCAGTTCTGATTGCGACCGAGCAGGACGACCATGCCGCCGGTGATACGGCCGCCGTTCCGCCAGAGATACGCCAAGAGGCGGTGAAGCTGATCGCCGCTGGCGCGTCGGCCGCTTCAACCCTGCGCGATCCGCGCAGCGGCCGGGGCTGGCTGGTGCGTCTCATCGCTCCCGAAATCTTGGGTTATGGCGCCATCGCCGTTGAATTGGGCGATGGCGCCGGGGAGCCCGCGGAAGTCGTGGCGCGGCGCGTCGAATCGCTGCTCGATGAAGCGACCCTGACGCTCAAGCATCTCAAGACCAAGGAAGCGATCGAACAGGCGACCATCAACTATCAAACCGAAATCCTGCGCGACGCGCTGATCGGCGGCGTATCGCACGAGCTGCGCACGCCGCTGGCTTCGATCCTCGGCAGTTGCAGCGTCCTCAACCGCATTCCCGCAATCCGCGACGATCGGCAGTCGCGCGAACTGGTCGAAGCGATCAACGAACAGGCCGGGTCGCTCGACAACGAGATCCGCAATTTGCTCGATGCCACGCGGATCAGCGCCAAGGGCGTGCGCCCGCAACTGTTGTGGACCGACCCCACGGATATCGTCGGCGCCGCGGTCAAGCAGAAGGAGCGAAAACTCGCTGCGCATCGGGTCACGCTCGACATCGCCCGCGAGCTGCCGCTGGTCCATGTCGACACCGTGCTGGTCGAACAGGCGCTCGGCCAGCTTCTCGAAAATGCCGCCAAATACTCGCCGCCCGGCAGTGAGATCAAGATCAACAGCCGCTGCGACGATGGCTGTGTGATCCTGTCGGTCCAGGATCAGGGAGTTGGCCTGACGGCGGACGAGAAGGGCCAGCTCGGCCGGCGCTCTTTCCGCGGCCGCGGCCGTGCGGTCGGCGCCAGCGGCTCGGGGCTTGGCCTGTGGATTGCCTCAACCTTCATTGCCGCCAACGGCGGCAGTCTCCACGCGGAAAGCCGGGGGCCTGGTCTCGGCGCGACCATGTCGCTGCGGCTGCCGACGGTTTCCGCCGATACGCCGGCGCTTGTGGGCGCCCTGGATGACTAAGGTATTGGTCATCGACGATGAGGCGCAGATCAGGCGCTTTCTGCGCGCCGGCTTCGAGCTCCACGGTTTTAGCGTGATCGAGGCCGAAAACGCCGCCGCCGGGCTCAAGGCCGCGACCATGGGCGCGGTCGACTTGATCATCCTCGACCTCAACTTGCCGGATCTCGAAGGCTCCGAGGTGCTCGAGCGCATTCGGTCCTGGTCGAATATTCCGGTTATCGTTCTGTCCATCCATACCGACGAGCATGAGAAAGTCCGTTTGCTCCGCCTGGGCGCCGACGACTATGTCGTCAAGCCGTTCGGAATCTCAGAACTGTTGGCGCGCAGCGACGCCGCGCTGCGCCGGCATCTGCGCAGCACCAACCGCGACCCGGTGGTGCGGGCCGGCCCGCTGTCGATCGATCTGGTGTCCCGCGTCGTCACCCTTGACGGTAAGCGGGTGCAATTGACGCGCAAGGAATATGCGCTGCTGCATGGGCTTGCCACGCATGTTGGGCTCGTCGTGACGCACCAGCAGCTGATCCGGGAAATCTGGGGCGGCCATGCCGGCAACATTCAGTATCTACGCATTCTGGTGCGCAAGCTCCGGCAAAAGATCGAGACCGACGCCACGCAGCCGCGCTTGATCGTCAGCGAATCCGGCGTGGGCTACCGGCTGGAACAGGGCGAGTCCGGGATCGCACCCGGCCGGCGTGGCGCTTCGTCGGATACGTTTTGCACCTGACGTGCCGGTAGCCGTTACGGCTCGATCAACTTTCCCGTGGTGGCCTTGATGACGGCCTCGGTGCGCGTGGCGGCGCTGAGCTTGGCGCGGGCATTATCGATGTGGAAATCCACCGTCCGCTTGGTCAGACCGACAATTTGCGCGATCTCGACCGAGGTCTTGCCGCGAGCGACCCAGGTCAGCACTTCCACCTCGCGATCGTTGAGCTCGACCAGCTTCGGCCACAGCCCGGTGCGCGCTATGCCGGCGAGCCGCGCAGTGATGATGGTGTCGAGAACGTCGAAGTCGATCGGTTTGGTTACGTAGTCGTCGGCGCCCAATTGCCGCCCCTTCAGTTCGTTGTCGCGGTCGGTCAGGGCGGTGAGAAAGACGAACGGCATTTTGGCGAACCGCGGCGCCAGATCGATCAGGCGTTCCAACAGCTCGAACCCGGACATCAATGGCATGCTGATGTCCGACAGCACCAGATCGGGCATGGTCTTGAGAATGGCGGCAAGCCCTTCGCGGCCGTCATGCGCCACGGTCACCGCATAGCCGCGGTCGACCAGCTCTTCGGCAATCAGTGCCGCGGTTTCGCGGTCATCCTCGATGCACAGTATTTTCCGTTGACCTTCGCTCATCAAAAAATCCGCAAGTTCGCGCGCCAGCTCTGCTTTCGGGTTTCCGGCACGGCTTCGTTCATATATAGATCAATCGATAAAATGTATTGCCTTGGACCGGGCTCGATCGGCTTTGAGGCTCCACAACCACCGACGGTCGGTGCTCATGCGGCAGCCGCATTCGATCCGATTTCACCTCACGGCGGTGTTCCTGCTGTTCTTCCTCCTGGTCGTGGTGCTGGGCATGTTCAGCATCTGGCGCCTGAGCAACTTCAACCGGCTGTCCGCCGACGTCGCCGAGGTGTGGCTGCCGAATACCCGCGCGCTCGGCGATCTCAACAATTTCACCTCCGATTTCCGGGCCTTCGAAGGCAATAGCCTGCTGTCGTCGGATCCCGCTGACGTCGCAGCGACCGAACAGCAAATGGCGGCGCTCGACCACTCCATCGCCGAGGCTGAGCGCAGCTTCGAGCGGATACGACGCGACGCCGCCGAGAACGAGTTATACGGCCGCTTCAAGCAGCACTGGAACGACTATCGCACCGACGTCAACCAGATCGTTGCGCTGTCGCATGCCAACCGCAAGACCGAGGCGCTCGCGATCTACGCCGGGGCTTCGCGCGCGGCGTACGACGCGGCAAGCGACACGCTCGGCCAATTGACCGACCGGGCGGTCGCCAACGCCCAGGCCGCGAGCGATCGTCTCGGCGTCGCTTATCGGCAGGCGTTCTGGCTCATCCTGCTCGGCATGGTCATCGCCGGCATCATGGTGGTCGCCGCGCTCATTCATGTCAGCCGCTCGATCTCGTCGCCGCTGCTTCACCTTGCCGACCGGATGCGGCGCTTGGCGGCGAACAATACCGACATCGACATTCCGGAGACGGAACGGCGCGACGAGATTGGCGAGATGGCGCAAGCCACCGTGGTGTTTCGCAATAACGCCCTCGAGCTGATGCGCAGCCAGCGCACGCTGGCCCGCCAGGCCGCCATGCTCGAGGAGCAATTGGCGCAGGAGCAACGGCTGGCGCTGGCGCAGCGCAATTTCGTGTCGATGGCGTCGCATGAATTCCGCACGCCGCTGACCATCATCGACGGCCACGCGCGGCGTCTGGAAAAGATGCGTGAGGGGGCCGTGACCGCCGAGACCGGCGAGCGCGCCGGCAAGATTCGCGCCGCGGTGCTGCGGCTGACCCACCTGATCGACAATCTGCTCAATTCCGGCCGCCTGATCGACGGCGGCGCCGGGCTTTATTTTGATCCCGCCGGGATGGACCTGACGGCGTTGCTGCGCGAAGTCTGCCAACTGCACCGCGAGATGGTGCCGGGTGCGGATATCGCCGAGCGATTTGGTAGTGCGCCGATGCCGATCGTCGGCGACGCCAAGCTGTTGTTCCAGGTTTTCAGTAATTTCCTGTCGAACGCGGTCAAATACTCGCCGAACGGCGGCGTCATCGAGGTCGAGGCGGCGACCGATGCCAATGAGGCGGTGGTCGCCATCACCGATCGCGGCATCGGTATCCCGGCGAGCGACCTTGATCGGCTGTTCCAGCGCTATTACCGCGGCGGCAACGTGTCCGGCATCGTCGGAACCGGCGTCGGCCTCTATCTCGCCAAGATGGCGGTCGACCTGCACGAAGGCCGCATTCAGGTGGCGAGCGAGGAAGGCCATGGCGCGCGTTTCGTCGTTCGCCTGCCGCTCAAGCGCCCCGCGCCGTCACCGCCGATCGACGCTGAACCAAAAGCCGCGGCTGATGCCCCGTCAATCGTTTCATCGGATAGCGTGACATGAAAGTTGTTGGACTGGCTCTGGCGTTTGCCTTGTTCGCCTGCGTGGCTGCAACCTCTTCCGGCATCGCCGCCCCTCCGATCGTTCCGCCGCAGCGCGCTGCCGTCACCCAGGCGGATTGGCAATGGCCGCAATTGTTGCCGCGGCGATTTCGCAATCATTGCGCCATCGATACGATCAGTGGCCGTCCCTATTGCTCCGACCACTGCGGCTTCGATTACCAATTCTACCTCTGCTCGGCGGCATCCTTCGGCTGCTGCCGCATCGGCTATGGCTACTGCGACTGGAGCGGATTGCTGCGCTGTCACCCGTGACGCCGGCCTCTGTCAGGTGCCTTATGCCGCTCCCGGATCCATGTCGGCTTTGAGAGGCAAAGCGGACTCAAACTCGAGGGTGCGCCATGTCCCAGTTTGACCCAAGAGAGACATGGGCGATCCAATTTTGCTGCGACGCGTAATACAGCCCCATGTGGGTGGTGTGGTGGGCTTGCGTCTTCGCTAGAGGCGAACTATGAGACGGCGGGATTTCAACACGCTTGCTGCGGCGTAGACCCTTGTGCGTTTCGCGCCGCATCACCAAAACGGGCAGACCATGACTGCGTTCAATGCCGTGCGTTTCAAGGTGAAGGCGGGGCGCGAACAGCAATTCCTCGATGCTCACAACGAAGTTGCGTTTGCTTGGCCTGGGCTTAGTCACGTCAATATCATCAAGACTGGCGAGCATACTTTCTGCGTCATCGCCGAATGGACCGACATGGATGCGATTGTCAACGCACGCGCCAGCATGATCGCGACGCTCAACTCGTTCCGCGACACCCTTGAAGACCTTGGTGGCGGGCTCGGCGTCACCGACCCGACCTCCGGCCCGGTGGTGAAGGCGCTGAAATAGGAGGCCGTAAGCGGCGTCGTCTATCAGTCGTCGGCGGATCAAGACTCAGCACTTCCGGCTGCGTTTTCGTCGAACTTCTACGATGACCCATAAGCGACATTCGGCGGATCGCTACGCGATCACCTCGTCGGCAATTGAGAGCACAGTTGCTGGCACCTCGATGCCAAGCGCTCGCGCGGTTTGAAGGTTGATGGCGAACTCGAACTTGGTCAACTGGAGCACCGGTAGGTCGGAGGGCTTCGTACCCTTGAGGATACTGCCGGTATAGACGCCGACTTGATGAAACATGTCAGCGGTGGTGGTTCCGTAGCTCATCAAACCGCCGGCCGCGACATCATCACGGCTCGAATAAGCCGCCGGAATCCTTTCGCGTGCAGTCAAGGTGGCAATTTGAATGCGGCGGCTGACGAAGAACCCATCGGGACCGACAAAGAGCGCATCGGGGCGCTCGCGCGCAATGGCGGCGAAGGCCGCGTCGATCTCGCCGATCGTGGCGGCGTTGAATATCTGGATTTGCAGCCCCATGGTGGGGGCGGCTTCCTGAATGGCCCGCAGCGTGGACTTGGCGGTTGAAGCGTTGGCCGGATTGACGAGTACGGCAACGCGAACGGCCTTGGGCACCAACTCATGCAGGAGTCGCAGCCGCTTAGCTACCACCTCGTCGACGAAAAAGTTGACGCCCGTCGCGTTGCCGCCGGGCCGGGCCAGGCTGGCAACAAGACCAAGCTGGACTGGGTCTACGCCGACACCGAAGACGATCGGGATGGTCGCCGTCGCAGCTTTGGCCGCGAGCACGGCAGGCGTGCTGCCGGGCGTGGCGATCACAACCACATGGCGGCGAACCAGATCGGCCATAAGCGCTGGCAAGCGATCGTATTGGCCCTCCATCCAGTGGTACTCGACCATCGCGTTTTGGCCTTCGACGTAGCCCGATTCGCTGAGGCCTTCGCGGAACGCAGTCGCCAAGTGTGCAGAGGCATCGGGCGACGAGCCGTTGACAAACGCCACAACCGGCAGCGCCTTCTGCTGCGCGTACGCGGCAAGCGGCCACGCGAACGCCATGCCGCCGAACACGACAATGAATTTCCGCCTCGCAATTTGGTTCGCCATCCGCCCCTCTGACATGCATCGGGTCACTGCGAACGATAGCACGTCTCACTACGGATTTCCGTGACCAACTGGCGCTTCAAGAGCGACGGAGGAATGTCTCTTGTTGGCCCCAAGCTGACGTCCGGAACCATCAAACGGATGTCTGATGTTGGGGGTCAAGCAGACGTCAAAAATTAAAGCCGTCAGTTCTGCTTGTGACCCGAAGCCGACATGGACAGGTTGACATGGAGAGATGATTCTCCCGCACATGCTCGTTAATGTGGTAGTCTATTCAACCAAGGTCCGCGGCGTAGGCTGCGGGAGATAGTGCTCGTCCAAACGCGACCGCGCGGCGGCGGATCCACCTCGAGAAAATCAGATCGCTGGGCCGATGACTGCAATTGCCCATACCGATCCCGGACAACTTATCCGCTGGCACTATCTCGGTTATGCCGTGGTCGCGCTTGGCGTGATGACGGTGGCGATCGCGAGCCGCGATCATTGGTTCCTCAATTTCGTTCACGTCATCTGCGGCGTGCTGTGGACCGGCATCGACCTGTTCATGGGCTTCGTGATTGGGCCGATCCTGCGCAAGGTTGGCCTTTCCGTGCGCCGTGAAATCATCGTCCGGCTGGTACCGCGGACGCTCTTTTTGATGCCGACGCTGTCAATCATCACCGGCACGACCGGCTGGTTTCTCGCCAAGGATCTGGGCTTTCTCGATGTTCCCTGGCCGCAATTCGGGTGGGTCGCGGGGGCGCTCACTCTGGTTGTTCTGATGACGATCCAGGGCACCGGTTACCTGCTGCCGACCAATCTGTGGGTTTGCCTCCAGTTGCGCCGGCCTGATCCTGACCTAGCCAAGATCAACCTCGTGATGCGCAATTTCCTTTTTGTCGTCGGTGCGCAGGGGGTGATGCAAGTCCTGACTATCGTCATCATGGCCCGTTTCGTTACTGGCTTGTAAGGTTGGCGCTCACACGTTCCGAGCCGCTCTAACCATGAATGTAGCGCTCAAGTTCATCGATAACGAATTTCTGTTTGGAAATTATACTCTTCAGCAAATCGCCGATGGAGATAATGCCAATCACCTTTTTGCCCTCGAGCACGGGCAGGTGACGCACACGCTTGTCGGTCATCAGGGCCATGCATAGCTCGACCGACTGTTCCGGCCGAACATGGATTACGTCTCTCTCCATGATCTCTTTGACAAGCGTGGTGGGGGAAGTTTTGCCTTTGAGAAAGACATTCCGCGAATAGTGTCTCTCGGTGATGATGCCGACCAATTGTTCGCCGTCCATCACGACCAGAGAACCGATGTCTTTTTCAGCCATTTTTGCAACGGCATGCAGTACCGTGGCCTCCGGATCAATAGTCCAAACTTTTAGGCCCTTTTGTTCAAGGAGATGTTTTACGGTCATGCTGCGCCTCCTTTCCAGGACTTAGGCGCAATAATATTCTAGACCCCGCTGCACACGTCCTTTTGATCTAGCTCAATACGGCTAAACGGCCGTTACAAGCCGCATCAAAACAAGAACCCCAAGCAGTTGGCCCGCTTGAGGTCGCTCGGTTTGTCGCCTCAGCTTAGGCTTTTAAGCAGCTGGGGCGTCGGGGGATGGGGCGCCGCTCGGCCCGGCCTAATTCCATTAGGCTATCCGGATTACAAGATGGTCGATTGCCGTGGGTGACCAAGCAACCCACAACTGCCCCGACTTTGTTGCAGTGCATGAGTCGGGTTTTGGGAGAACAGCAGACCTGGCGCGGGAAATCTGTCACTTCGCTTTTTGACCTAGCCTGTTGTGAAAACGCACTTGGTTATTTGATTCGCGATGTATGATTCCGACGCGAATTGCGGAGGGATCGGATGAGGCGTTTCGTGGAGGGGATTGATCGGGGCCAAGCGACGCTGTTTCCGGAATGCCTGGAGGACTGGATTGATCAGGACACTCCGGTTCGGGCGATCGATGCCTTCGTTGGCAAACTTGATCTCCCTGGAGTGGGGTTCGATGGGGTTGATCCCGAGGCTACTGGCCGGCCTTCATATCATCCGTCCGTGCTGCTGAAGCTTTACATTTACGGCTATGTCAATCGTGTTCAGTCGAGCCGGCGGCTGGAGCGCGAGGCCGGACGCAACGTTGAAGTGATGTGGCTGACGTGTCGGCTTATTCCTGATCACAAGACGATTGCCGACTTTCGCAAGGATAATGGGCTAGCGATCAAGCAGGTTTGCGTGCAATTCGTCGAACTGTGCCGCCAGATGGGCCTGCTGACGACCGCGAGCGTTGCGATCGATGGGAGTAAGTTCAAAGCCGTCAATACTCGCGACAAGAACTACACGCGCGGCAAAGTGGAGCGACGGCGTGCACAATTGGAGAAGAGTGTAGCGCGCTATCTAGCGCAGCTCGACACGGCCGACCTGCAGGAGCCGTCCGAGGAACTAGCGGCGAAGACAGTCCATTTGAAGGAGAAGCTGGTCAAGCTGGAAAGCGAGATGCAGCGCCTGGCGGCGATGGAGAAGCTGATGTTGGCATCACCTGATCAGCAGATCTCGCTGACTGATCCCGACAGCCGTTCGATGGCGACCAGTGGCCGCGGCTCCGGTGTGGTCGGTTACAATGTACAAGTCGCAGTCGATACCAAACATCACCTGATCATCGCTCATGAGGTTACGAACGATGGCTCAGATCGAGCGCAACTCGCCAACATCGCTTGCCAGGCCAAGGAAGCCCTTGGCGTCGATAAACTCGAAGCTGTTGCCGACCGTGGCTACTTCAGCAGTGATGAGATTTTAGCGTGCGAAGAAGCTGGCATCACGGTTACGCTGCCAAAGCCGGTGACTTCTGGGGTTGAGGCAAAGGGTCGCTTCGGCAAGCAGGACTTTGTCTATCTTAGCGACGAGGATGTGTATCGCTGTCCGGCTGGACAAAAGCTCGCTTACCACTTCACAAATGAGGAGAAGGGGTTAGTTCTGCACCGCTACTGGACCAACGCCTGTCAGAGCTGCGCTATCAAACAGCGCTGCACCACTGGCAAGGAGCGACGGATCACGCGCTGGGAGCATGAGCATGTGCTGGAGGCCGTACAGAAACGCCTCGATAAGAACCCGCACGCTATGCGCCAGCGTCGCGAGACGGCTGAGCATCCCTTTGGCACGCTGAAGATGAGGATGGGGGCGACGCACTTCCTGATGAAGCGTCTACCCAAGGTCGCCACCGAGATGGCACTCCATGTTCTCGCTTACAATCTCACCCGGGTGATGAACATCATGGGCATTCAGCCGCTGATGGCTGCGATCCAGGCATAGTAAAAGCCAGAAAATTAGCTGGCGTCGCCGGTTCGCCTAGTTCCCTGCCCAATTCGTCAAAATGTTTTGAAACAACCAAGACCCATTGCGGAAGTGGCCGCTGTTTGGGCTTACCGCAGAAACGAGGTAGAAAATACTCAGGTGATCCGTGCAGCCAGAAGGATAAGAGAAGGAAATAGCGAGCCCACTCGATGGCCTCATCGAGGCGGTTTCGTCAGCGCGCAGGCAAAGTTGAATAATATACAACTAATTCATCAATTTCCTTCTCGTACAATGCTGGAGCGATGGATCTCATTTCTGGGTGCTTACGTTCTCGCTTTTTGAAGGCCATCATGATTGCGCAGGTAGCTACTATGCTGGCCAGCAATATTTGGAATTTCCACATCATGCCCAATGCCATCGAGACCGTGACACGGCACACATATCGATGCGACCGTTGGCGCCGTGCCTGTCTGCGCAGCCGCGTAGTTCGAACCTAACAAGAGGCTTGTAAAAATTGGGATGCCAAGAGCAAAACTGATACATGCGCTGTCTAATGATGCCATTTGCAGTTCCACCATCTGCTTGATTGATCTAATATTACGATGGCCGTACCAGGTGAGGAATTCTTCACCGTCAGCCCTTGTTGCGACCTTGACCTAATCAATAGTGCGGAGCCAATAGGGTGAAACGGATTTTATTGGAGGATCGCGCGGCGTGAAAGCCGGGGATTTCATCGTTTCAAAGCGCCCCTGCCTTGGCTCGATTACCAAACATGGGAAAGTCGAGTTTGCCGACTACGAGCGTCAGCTTGTGTCGATGCAATCAACTGCTCAAGCGATCCAACAGGCCTACCTGGGGACACGCGAGCGGGCCGTCGTGGTGCTCGAGGGATGGGATACAGCCGGCAAGGGTGGTGTCGTGCGTCGCCTCGGATGGGCCTTAGATCCTCGCAGCTTCAAGGTTCACCCTATTTCCGCACCCTCCTCGCACGAACGAGGCAAGCATTATCTTCAGCGGTTCTGGGAAAAGCTTCCGGAGCACGGCCAGATCGTCGTTTTCGACCGTTCCTGGTATGGGCGGGTTCTGGTAGAGCGCGTGGAAGGTTTCGCCACAGTGCGTGAATGGCGCAGGGGTTACGAAGACATCAATCAATTTGAACGTTTGCTGGTTGAGGACGGCATCCGAATAGTGAAGATCTTCCTGCACATTTCGCCGGGCGAACAAATCCGCCGGTTCAAAGACCGGGTGACCAACCCGCTCAAGCGGTGGAAACTCTCCTACGAGGACTTTCGCAACCGGGAACGCTGGGCGGACTACGAAGTCGCAATAGAAGATATGATGGAAGAAACGTCGACCAAACGGGCGCCTTGGTATCTGGTGCCAGCGAACGACAAGTTGTTCGGACGGCTTGCCGCATTCAAAATCCTAATTGCCCGCTTGGGAAAGGGAGTAAGCTTGGAGCCGCGGCCGCTCGATCCGAAAATCGCTGAACTGGCAGCGCAGGTATTTGACCTGCCGTAATCAGGGGCAATTTGATGCGGTACGGAACGCGGCTGCGGTTGACCATCCATCTGCCTGTGGAACAGCTGCCGCCTTCTGAACGAGTGCGCCGCTGCGGCATGCGATCTCCGCAGTCAGTAGTTTCGCGACAGGACCCGGCTAGAACGCCACGTCTCCTTCTGGCCCAAAGCGTCGGTTCGCTGCGTCGCAGTCATACGTCCGAAGTCGGGGGTGAAGCCGACATGTGAAGACAGCTCAATCGACGCATTTGACCCAAGTGAGACATTCGAGCGGTATTGACCACCATCGTGCGTCCTCCGATGCTAGCCCTATGGATGATCTGAGCCATTTGTCTTGGCCCTTTTTTGAATTCGTCCTGCTTTGAATTTGCGCGCGGCTTCGATCGCTGGGTGCGTGCTGAACTTGGCGGCTTTGAACCCGACGAGGGGGGCGACGGCAAAGCGGCACGGCAGATATTTGAACGTCTCGCCACTGCAGGTTGGTTGCGAAACACCCTTCCGACGCAAACGTCCGGTCAGCAAGGCAAGGTTAGTCTTCGTCGCGTAAGTCTGATGCGCGAAATTAGCGCCTTCTCGTCAGCGATTGCCGATGTTGCCCTCTCCGAACCGTGGCTCGGCATCCTTCCGATCGCACTTTACGGATCGCAGGGGCTGCGAGACGAGTTGTTGCCCAACTACCTCGCTGGCAGGCTCCTGCCTGCGTTTGCTTTGTCGGAGCCTGACGCCGGTTCGGATGCCGCGGCGATTACAACTGCTGCCTACCGTGACGGCGATCATTACGTTATCAACGGCCGCAAGACCTGGACCTCAAATTGTGGCTCGGCAGACCTGTATGTTGTCTTCGCCCGGATCGAGGGACAGGCGGGTGCCGGCGGAATAGCAGCGTTCGCGGTTGATGGAGATGACGGCAGCATCGAGCTTGAGGAACGTCTTTCGGTCCTGCCTCCCCACACCGTGGGAACTTGGACACTCACGGATTGCCGCGTCCCCTCTCACCGCCTGATCGGCGAATTGGGGCAGGGGTTCAAAATCGCATTGCACGTGCTTGAACTGTTCCGACCGACGGTTGGTGCAGCCACGCTGGGCTTTGCGCGACGCGCTATGTCGGAAGCCGTTGAACGGAGCGTCGATCGCCATACCTTCAAAAAGCCGATCTCAGAACACCAGCTTATCCAAGCCAAGCTTGCCGACATGGCGGTCGGCATAGATGCCGCTGCACTTCTCGTGTATCGTGCCGCTTGGCAACACGATGCCACCGAGCGAAGCATTTTGCGCGAAGCTGCAATTGCCAAACTTTACTCGACCGAGACTGCATTCGACATCATTGATCAGGCAGTGCAGATTTTTGGCGGTCTCGGCGTCATTCGTGGCACGACAGTGGAACGTTTGTTTCGGCACTCCAGGGCATTTCGAATTTTCGATGGAACAAGCGAAATTCAGCAGCTCATCATAGCCCGAAATCTCCTCCAGCACAGATGAGTGGGACGGCAAGTTAGCGATAACTGAGGACCGCTAAGTGGCCACGATTGAGGAACTGCGATTGCTGCTGGCCAAACTGAAGAGCGCGCGAAGGCTCCGAGCCCAGAACTCGACGGCGAAATTGCGAAAGCCCTACACCTTTTTCCTTCAAACGAAAGAACGCCACCGCCCTGGACTGCCTCAGTTGATGAGGCTCTGAATTTATTTCATCAACTATTGCCCGCACGACCGATGCAAATTGTAAACGCCGGCGATGATGGGTATGTCTGCACGGTCGAGCTTTATGGCACCATGCCCGCCACGCCACCTTACGCAGTTCACTTTTCTAATACGGCCGCAATGGCCGTTTTAGCCGGACTTATTGAAACGCTGATCGCCGTGGAGATCGACTACTGGTCATAATTAAACAGACTGCTGCGCATCACCGCTCGCCAACGCGGCTTCTGAGCATCTAAGTGAGATAGGCTTGTCGGTAAGATATTGTTGTAGCCGCTCGCCGCGATGTCTGACTTTGGCCCATCGCGACCAATTTCTCATCAGGACCTGACGTCAGCTTTCGGAGTGAAGCGGAAGTGGGCGGGGCGGCAGAGTTCGCTGCCTCGGTCGAAAATGACCCGACAGCGACATTGACGAGCATCCTATTTTGCAGGAAGACGTTTCCGATCGCTACCAAAGCACTCGTTTAAGCTGGTATGATGTTTCATCGATGAGGCGAAGGGGCACCTGCTCGGCCTAGAGCGAAGGAGCCACCTTAATAAATCCGAACGAAGCACTTTGGGGAAAAGGCGACTTTATCGCACAGAGCATGTGATGCGGCAGGCGGTTCGCCATCGGATACTTGCTCGCAGCAAGCGGTTGCTCGATCTTGCGGGGAGCATAGGCCTTGACGCTCGGGACAATGATGAGACCGCAATGCGCAAGCGGGTCGCCGTTGTGCTGTTTGGCGGGACGTTGCCCTTAACCATCGCGTGGAGCGCAATTTACCTTGCTGTCGGCGCACCGCTCGCCGCTGCAGTTCCCGGCTTCTATTCCGTGATTACGCCGATCAACACGTTAATCTTCGCGCACACGCGCAACCTCGGGATTTATCGATTTACCCAGCTTCTTCTCGTCTTGATTCTACCGTGGCTCGTGATGATCAGCCTCGGTGGATTTCGGCAGTCGAGCGCAGTCGTGGTGTGGGCGGCGTTGTCGCCGCTCAGCGCTCTTCTGATCGACGATCTGCGTGGCACGCTGTTCTGGATCGCTGGCTTCATCGCTTTGCTGATCGTCGGCGCAATCCTTGAACCTTATCTGCCGCAGGCGAACCTGCCTCAAGCCTTCATTGCCCTCTTTTACATACTCAACATCGGTGCGGTGATTTCAATTGCGTTCGGTCTGCTCTACTACTTTGTCGATCGGCGGAATTTCTTCCAACAGCGTGCCGAGATGCTGCTGCTCAATATTTTGCCAAAAGAGATTTCCGAGGCGCTCAAAGCGGCCCCACGGACGATCGCAGATGAATATACCGCGGCAAGCATTCTGTTTGCGGACGTCGTTGAATTTACGCCGATGGCAGCGACTATGACGCCGTTACAACTGGTCGATCTGCTCAACGAAGTGTTTCAGTGTTTCGACGGCCTAGTCGAGAAGTACGACCTGGAAAAGATAAAGACTATTGGCGATTGCTACATGGTCGCCTCCGGCGTCCCGGGCTCGAGGCCTGACCATGCCGTCGCCCTCGTCAACCTCGCGCTTGATATGCAGGCCGTCATTGCAGAGCGCCGGTTCGGTGGCCGTCAGCTGGCGTTTCGGATCGGAATCAATTCGGGTCCCGTCGTCGCCGGCGTCATTGGGCGCAAGAAATTCATATATGATCTGTGGGGCGAGACGGTCAACCTGGCGAGCCGCATGGAATCTCATGGCCGCAGCCGCTGTGTTCAGATCACGCGCAGCACCTACGACTTGATCAAGCACTCGTTTGACTGCGAGGCGCTGGGATTGATGGACGTCAAGGGGGCGGGCCCTACGGAGGTGTGGCACGTCGTTGGCAGAAGGTCTGCGCTTGCCGATCAGGCGATCGAATGGTCGGTTGCTGCGGTCGCGAAGTGACGCTCCTGGCCCATCACGACCAATTTCTCATAAGGACCTGGCGTCAGCTTTTGGCGCGAAGCAGAAGTGGGCCGGACAGTAGAGTTAAGACGATCTTCGCCGCGCCGAGGAGCTCGTCGCCGAAGGGCGGCGCATCTTGTCAAAGACGGTCGCGCTCTTGAAGAGATGATCACTACGCAGCATTGAAGCATCGTGTTGCTCGTCCGCAACAGGTCCGAACAAATGGTTCGTTGAACAATGGAACTCGCGCGAAAGGCGCGAAGCGCCACAATCGAAAGCTTCCCCAGCGGTATGATCTAAAGGGTCGAGAGGGCATCTAACTCGGTCGGCTAAGGAAACGCGGCTTTCACCAGTTCAACCCCCGGGAAATATGGGCCAAGCGTCGTGATGGCGAAACGCCGAAAATCGTTCGGTTCAAAAACTCTTATTGCCCTAGTGTCGACATCAGTTGTAGGCGTCACTTTGCCGGCCGCTGCTGCACGCGCCGAAGATTGTCTAGCCGCACCGAATTCTCCTGCCCGCGAAGGAACCCGTTGGTATTACCGATTGGATCGGGCCACTCAGCGCAAGTGCTGGTATAGGCGTGCGCTCGATCAGCCGGCGCAACAAGCAGCTACCTCTTTTAAAACAACCCTGCCCGCACCCGCCTTCGCAATACCAATTCCCAGACCAAGACCCTCGACTTCCAATTCCGCGTTGTCATTGAGAAGGTATTGCTGAAGCAGGTGGAATTTGCATTTCGCGTCAAGCGTTCGACCAGATCGAAGGCAAACTCTAACTTGCCTATCGGCAAATGGGTCCACAAAATCTCAAGAACATAACAAAGCCAATCGAGGTATTTTCGGTTGAGGTCGATGAAACTGAGGGAACTCCTGGCCAATTAAAATCCAGCCAGGAGATCAAATATTGCCGGACACCTGACGGGGTGCGTCTGGCCTACGCAATTTCAGGCAGTGGGCCGCCGCTGGTGAAGTCGGCGAATTGGATGAACCACCTCGAATACGATTGGGAAAGCCCGGTGTGGCGACACGTCCTTCGTGGGCTATCTATCGACCACACGTTGATCCGATATGATGCGCGCGGCAACGGCATGTCCGACTGGGACGTCGATGAGCTTTCCCTCGACGCCTGGGTGGGCGACCTGGAAACGGTGGTCGATGCCGCTCGGGTTGAGCGTTTCCCGCTGATCGGAATCTCGCAAGGCTGCGCCGTTGCTGTCAGCTACGCCGTGCGGCACCCGGAGCGGGTATCCCACCTTGTGCTTTATGGCGGCTTTGCACTTGGTGGAAAGAGGCGCGCGCCGCAAGAAAAAGAAAAGCGCAATGCAATGACGACTTTGATGCGCCTCGGTTGGGGCACAGACAACCCGTCATTTCGACAAATGTTTACGGGCCTGTTCCTCCCAGGTGCGACGCAAGAACAGGCGGCTTCTTTCAACGAACTGCAACGCCGGACGACATCACCCGAATGTGCCGCTCGTTACTTCGACGTCGTGGGGGACATCGACATCACCAATCTACTCGCAAAGGTCACCGCGAAGACACTCGTGATGCATGTGCGCGGCGACCTTGTTTGTCCAATCGAGGCTGGGCGAGTGCTGGCCGATGGCATTCCCGGCGCTCGATTTGTCGCGCTCCAGGGCCAAAACCATTTATTCCAGGAAAAAGAGCAGGCTTCGCAGCGGTTCTTCGAGGAAATCAAGTTATTCTTAGGCAGCTAATTGGGCGGTCGATGCAGTCCAGTGAGCGTAACCTCCGCCCTCGTAGTCCGAGCGACATGGCAGCGATTGGCCCGAAACTGACGTGCAGAACTGTCAAACGAATGTCTGATGTTGAGGGTGAAGCCGACATCAAAAGCTATTGCCGTCATTTCCGCTGATGACCCACATGCGACATCGGCAACTTGGAATATTTGCAGCGGATATCATCGCTTAAGTCCTAATTCCGCTCGTTAGTGGATATGGGCTCAGCAGGGGCGCTTGCTTCGTTCATCGCAGGCACGCCCAGCACCTGGTCTTCATCGCCAGGTAGCCCGCGCCGGTCGCCATGCGTGCGACCCAGGCATGCCTTAACGCAATTCATTGCCAAAATTTAATGAGACGAATCGGGTCGTAGGGACTTATGAGCAACGCTGGGGCGACGGTGATAATGCGACAGCAGATCACATGGCTGGGGCTCGCCCTCACTCCGATTTACGTTTCTTTCTCTGGATGCCGAAGACAGGCGGCCGCGCGTTGGCCGCCGGCATTCGAGATAAATCGGGCCGTGTGGGAGCCAATTAGCGCGCGGCGATGGGACCTCGCCTGCTCCAAATCCTCGGTCGCAAGCGAACTGATTGGACGCAGATGGCCAGTCTCGACGACTTCCATTTGCGCGAAGTCGAGACCAATGAAGATCTGTGCGCCACTGTGGCCGATAACCGTCATGTGGCGCCATACTGCGTGGACTACCTGAACCGGTACATGATCTTCGCCGAGACTCCGCCAGAGATCGAGCTAAGCGCGCGGCCATTTTACTATCAGGCCCAGTACGAAGCCGCGACGCGCTTGATCGCCATACCGTATGATCGTGTCCATGAGATCGCAGCGCGGGCGCATGGACGCTCCGCAAATCCCGTCTTCATCTTCTCCGTAGGGCGTTGCGGCTCAACGCTGATGAGTAAGATGTTTGGCCGTCTTGACGACACTTACAGCCTTTCAGAGCCGGACGTCTTTACCGCGATAAATTACCTTCATGGAGAAGGTCGTCTCGCCGATGACGAGGCAATCCAGCTGCTTGCTAGCACAGTTCGCCTGGTTGATCGGTCGCCGAGGCCGCGCGAGCGACTGGTCGTCAAGTTCCGTGCGCAATGTGTCGGAATTGCAGAATTGATCTACCGACAGTATCCGGCCGCGGGTTTCATTTTCATGTACCGGAACGCGATCGATTGCGTCAACTCATACATCCGAGTGTTCGGTGCGGTGCCACTGCCCAAGCGTGTGTTTGACCGCGCTTTCCCGTATGCGCAATCGGAACCCGAGAAATATCAACGGCTCCATCGACTGGGCCAGCCCATGCTTGTCTGGTTGGTTTGCGCTCATACCTATCTGCGCCTGCGAGAACGCGGACTGCCATTCGTTGCGATTAAATACGAACAGCTGGTGGAGAAGCCCAGCGGCTCAACTGCACGTCTTTTGGTTCATTGCGGTATTTCCGACGCGCTGACCGAGCAGGCCTGCGGAGCTATGACCGAAGACGCGCAGGCGGGTACGCCGTTAGCACGCAACGCCAGCGGGAAACGCACATTGACCGCCGATGAGTGTGAATTCATCCGTGCGTTCTTCGCGGAACGTGGCGGCATGGCAACGGACCAAACGCTTGCCGGCACGCTTAATATTTGACAACAGCTGGCGTCCCCGCTGTCCAAACCACAGAACGATACTTCTCGACGCGCTGGCGGCGTGGTGACGGCGAGTCGTATAACTATCACGGAATGTCCGATAATGGCCCTTCTCTGACATGTCGCGATGTCCGACTTAAGTCCGTAATGGGCGGCATAACGGACAAAGTCACTGGCCTCAATTAAATGTACACGGCCCAAAATCATCCGATCAACGGCAGCGCTGCGTGTGTTCGCCTAGACCGATTGGGGAGGATTGCGATCTGGGGTCGCTCAATTGCGTGTTAAGCGGAAAGCGGATGTGTATCGAGCCATAAAGCGCGCGCCGCAACGCTCGGATCAATTCCAGCTCTTCCCCACCACGCAACTTCGTCGCCGCTGCGATGGACCTCGCGGTGATGCCCCCGACACATGGGGACCGTAAACTCATCGCTGACCTTGCGGCCGAGCGCACGGTTTTGTGCAAAGCGGAGGTGATGGGCATCCGATGGGTGCCGCGCGCAAATCAAGCAGGGCTGCTTGGCCACATATCTTACGTGGTCCCGGTCGCGAATTCGGCGTGGCTCGGGCAATGCCAGTGCGCCTTTATCGATCAAGTTGGAGCGAGAACGTTTCTCCGGCCCGTTCGGATTCGGAGGATGTGGTGTCGAAGGCTGGTCAGTTTGCTCGGGCGTGTTGAACGGATCGGCGGCACTTACCACAAAGCTTGCCAGTTTCGCCGTGAAGGCTTCATCAACACGCTGGGCGTCTGGTGCCGTTAGCCTGTTTTTTTCAGGGAGTGACCGCTGCGCCCAAATTGCAGCGTCGTCCGCGCAGCCAAGATGGCTAAGTTCGGCAACAAGGCTGTCTCGCAATTCGGCTGACGTCTCGGGTCCAAGCGCGGGCGAGTTGGACTTCGAGCGGACCTTTGCATCGCGGCGAATGGTTCGCGGGGCAGGATTGTGTCGCCGCCAAGAGTTCAGCCGACCGCGCTCCTTCCCGGTCTGCTTCTCTATTCCCGATGTCCTTGAGGTCGGCTTTGCAAGGTCGGGTGCATCAAGGTCGTCCTCTCCGGCAATTCCGACCAGCGTGAATAAGGCATAACGCCGGGCGTACGTAAGCGCCGCTCCCATCCGCTGAGGGGTCGCCATGTAGGCGATTTCGCAAACCGGCCAATCCGAAGCGATCCATTCCCCCGACGAATGGGCCAGCACTGTCGTGAGATTCACGATACCAGCAGTTTGATCGACCGCGGTGGTCTGAATAGTGGCGATCTCATGCTGCCCCAAAGTCTTGCGCACGATATCGAGGCCGCTCGACAGCGGTGCATAGCGAAAGATCTGTCCGCCTTTGCCAGATCCATCCGAGCCGATGGTTGCGACCATTGATTTCTCGGGATTGATAAGTTGGGCTTGGGCTTTGGCCAAAGCCGCCGCCAAGGTACCAATGGAATTGCTAGACCGCTGCACGGCCGTCCTCCGCATTGACGAGGTCGAAGCTAATAGCTCCCGATTTCGACCGCTTGGCCCGCACGCCATGACCAATTGCCTGCTGGGCATCATCGGGCATCAGGCTTTTGAGCTCAGCCTTGGCCTGCTCATGTTCCAAGTGCGCCGACCGTGTCCGCGCAAATACCGCGGAGAACTCCGCCCAGGCATTCGAGGAGCTCATGTCGACAATACGGACCGCCTCGATCCGCGGCTTCGGCGGTTCGACGCCAAAGAGGGTAGGGGGCTCGCCACTCTCGACACACCGCCAGAACTTCCGCTCGGCAGTGACGATCAGGTGCTGATAGAGCGGATCAGCATGGGTCTTGATCTCGACCCATTTGCCGCCACCGGTAATGATCGAAAGCACCGCCGATCTTGCTGCGATCACCCACATATTGTGCTGGAGCTGCGGCATGTACTTTTCGGCGGTGGCTTCTTCCGAGAATGACCACGGCAGCATGAACTTGGCTTCGAATACCGCTCCGCTTGCCTCCACACACCCATCGAGAGTAGCGGCCATCCAGCGGAGCCCTGGATGTCGGACATGCTTCTGCACATCCGTGATGACCTGCCCGGTATTGGTCTCGTACCAGCGCCGGTTGAGTTCCTCGGTTACGGCCCCGAGCTGAACGATGAGGTTGCCCGACAGGTCCTCCGGCTCAGCCTCGCCGCGCTTTTCGCGCCAAAGGCGCAACAGGGCGGCCTCGTCCTTGCCCATAATGATCCGGGCATCAGAGCCCCCGATGAAGTAGCGGGGCTAAATCGTCCTTGCATTCGGCATGGGAAATCTCCTCAATTGAAAATAGCTTACATTATATAAAAACAATCGTATACTATGTCAATTGAAAAACAATCGAATTGACCCAACTCGCTGGCTTTGGTCCTTGCAGGCCAATGATCACAGCTTCCCAATGCAGAGCAGCCCGAGGCTTGCTTGACTGGACACAGCAGGAGCTGGCGGACGCTGCCAGGATAGGAGTGGCCACGGTGCGGCTATTTGAGGGAGGAGAGACGGAGACACGTCACGCAACTCTTGTCGTGCTTAGGCAGGCATTTGAAGTCGCCGGCGTCGAATTCATCGACGAGAACGGCGGCGGTCCGGGTGTAAGATTGCGAAAGCGACACCGGAAAAAGGCCTGAGCCTGATGGCCTTCAGTCGAAACAAATCTTCAGGGTCAGTACTCACGATTTCCGCAGCAGCCATGCAACGCCGGGCGTTTTTTTGCCTTTTAGCACCAGCCCCTTTGGGTACCGCTATGCATCCGACAACGTCTTTTACTGCCCCTCGCCGGGGGCCTCCAGTGTTCGCCTGAAAGCGTGCTAGCTCCACAGCGTCGGTGCGGATAGCGGCGGATCAGTATTACGTCAGTCGATCGTCCGCGATCTTAGCCCTGAACCTCAATCGGCGCCCGTACCGTTTCAGATTGCCGCGCATCTGCGAGAGCCGGCGTTACGTCCGCAGACCGCCGGTCGTCGGGTAGCTTGGGTTAAGCGCCGTCTACCGACCCGAGCGTGGCGCGGACGCCCATGGCGCAGTGGCCGAGCGTCGTCAATCGCCAAACGCACACTGATCGATGTTGACGCATCCCGCTGGTGAGGCTACATTGTTGGTTCCTGGGCATGTTCTTCATATTGAGAAGAGGAATGCCGAGGATGACAAATCCCCACAACCGAGGAAGCGCATCAGATCGCGGCCCAACCCGCGTATCTATTCCGTTCTTTCTTTGCTCCTTAGACTTTCGCGTTCAGACGCTTTGCCAGTCGTCGCGTCAGTTTTTAGTGGAGTCAGTCAATGTCTAAAGCAACGCGGCCGCGCATAGTACGGCTCCCCACGCCTCCACTGCTCATTACAGAATCGCAGGCCGAGTTCGATGGCATCCATGAGGCTCTTTGCCATGAGATAAGGCCGCGCGGAATCATTGAACGCATGTACATCTTAGACTTCGCCAATCTGATCTGGGAGATAGGGCGCTTGCGACGCTGTCGGGCGAATATCATCAAGCTGAAATTTCGCAGGGCTTTGTATGATGTCCTCTGCGAGGTTTTGGATCATGGGGAGGACGCACTTGAGTTTTTTGCCGATACCCGACGTCGAGCTCGTGAATGGTTCGAAGAATTCACAAGCAAAGAAGGAGATCTTAGCCGATTTAAATCAGTACGAGCTTGATGAATCTGCGATCGATGCCGTAGCTATTAAAGACTTGGCCGAAGAACTTGAATACTTGGACCGGCTTTTGGTTTCGCTCGAGTTCGCGACGCGACAAGGCATTGCGCAGCATTGCCGAATACAGACGCGACTTCGCCAAGCTTTTGCGCGACAGCAGTGATCGAATCATCGAGGGCAAAGTTCTAGCGCTCAAGCAGGGCTCCGGGAAAAAGTCTTCGGCTGCGTAGTAATGGCGAGTGCCAACCGAACGGCGGCAAATCGCCGCAATGCCGCCAAGAGCACGGGCCCTCGCTCCATCGCCGGCAAGCGACGCGCGAGCAAAAATTCTTACCGCCACGGTCTCTCCGCGCGGATCGGCGCAAATAGCCAATTGGATAGCCGCATCGAGTGTTTGGCTCGTGCGATTGCTGGCGATGCCATAGACGCGATCAGTCTCGAGTACGCTCGCACGGCCGCCCAAGCTGAGTTCGACCTTGCGCAGATTCGTGAACTTAAGGTCGCACTCATTCAGCAGGCAAAAATCTAAAAGAGATCGAGTTGGCGCCGGCAGCCGAGGAGAGCGCAATTGAAGCGACCACGACTAATTCAGAACCGGAACGAGAGGCCCTGGCTTTGCGCCGCGCGGTGCCGGATCTTCTTTCGCTCGACCGCTATGAAAGACGCGCCGCAGCTCGACGAGCGCGAGCGATCCGAAACCTTCTCGCTAGAAACAGGTAAATAATACAATTAATAGTTGTGTCGGTAAATAAAATTGGAAAACGAACCCAATTTTCTTATTGTATTTCAAAGCCTTGGCGGATCGGCCGCAGAAGCATCTGTATAGGGCCGGATGTGCGTTCTCTCATTCGGAACCAAAACAAAACGGGTTTGGCAACCTAGGTCCGTCGCGAAATCTGTTGTTATGCCGCGATGTTGTAGCCCTGCAAAACGACGCCAATTTTTGCTCAGACTTTCAGCAGTTTACCCCCGGTTATAGTTGAAATGGGAGACGAAGTCACAACGGACCATCTGCTAAAGAGGATCGCCGCTGCAGTGTTTGCTGCCTTCCGAAATCGAAGGGGCGGGCGCTATTATTTTGAGGAAATAGTTCAAATGTGAACGAAATCGTCAAGCTGCCGCTGAGCATCGCGCGGCAAAGTCGCCTGGAGCATCGGCTCCATTAGCAAGCCATTCGCTCGCGCATGATGAGATGCTGCCGACCAATTGGCCGATCTCATGCGCTCAATCTTTGTTTTCGCCGGTTTGGCGCTTGCCGCCGCGATTTTGGCTCCGCGCTATGTCTCGCAGTTCGGCGCCGCTCCGGCGCCGCTGGCGCTGCAGGCTCATCCGGCGCCGACGCCGGCCGCGGCGGGCTCCAATTCGCGCTCGGTTGTCGTGCCGCGCGATGGCCGCGGCCATTTTGAGGTCGATGCCCGCGTCAATGGCCGCCACATCGACTTCATGGTCGACACCGGTGCTTCCGTCATCGCGCTGACGGCGCGCGACGCCGCCCGTCTCGGCATTCATCCGGCGCAGAACGCGTTTGTCGCCGAGGTCAGGACGGCAAACGGCGTGGTGCGCGGAGCGCCCGCTCGTCTCGACGTGGTCGAGGTCGGCGATCTTCAACTCCACGACGTTGCCGCTTTGGTGCTGCCAGACCAGGCTTTGAGCGACAATCTGCTCGGCCTGTCGTTTTTGTCCCGTCTGCGGCGCTTTGAATATAGCGACGGCAAGCTCGTGCTCGAGCAATAGTTGACCGGGCTGGCTGAGCCGCTGCCGCAATGGGGCAATCGGCCGTTAACGATAGCAGGCCCGTGTCTCCGAGGTCTGGGCAACGAAAAATCAATGCCTTCAATTCATTGGTAGAGGGCTGGAACCACCGATTTCGCCTGGCACTGGCGAACTCCTGGTCGGCCTCACGATCGATCCGGTAGGGCCGGATTGCTGAACAGGACGCATTCGGCATGCTCAAACATCCAGCCAAATGGTCCAGGCGCTATGCGCGGCATCTTTCGCGCTTTGGCCGCGCCCGGCGGGCAGCAACGGCGGTCGAATTCGCGCTGATTGCGCCGGCCTTCATCGCCGTATTCGTCGGCCTGCTGCAGACGATGGTGGTGCTGTTCGCACAGCAGGCGCTGCAAGCCGGAGCCTCGGAGGCGGCCAGGCTATTCATGACCGGCCAGGCGCAGAACAGCAATTCTGGCGCCGGTTTGACCTCCAGCCAACTGATCAGCCAAATCTGCCCGATGATGCAGCCACTGATCAATTGCACGTCGCTGCAGGTCAATGTGGCGAGCTATTCGTCCTTCAGTGGCGCCAGCACGACCCCGCCGACGCTGACCTTCAATGGCTCCGGCCAGGTCACCAACACCTTTACGTACGCGCCAGGCACGCCCGGCCAGGTTATGGTCATCGAATTGATCTATCCAATGTCGACGGTCAGCGGACCGCTGGGCTTCACGCTGTCGAATCTTCCGAACAGCATGACCGAGATCGTGGGCGTCAGCGCGTTCCGCGTGGAGCCCTATTGATCCATGGAAAAATTGAGACGCCAATATCGCTGTTTTGTTGCGTCGACACGGGGCGTGGCCGCAATCGAGTTCGCCATGGTACTGCCGGTGCTTTTGCTCGCGTTTCTTGGCACCATCGACGCGGGACGGGCGATCGCCGTCTACATGAAAGTCCACTCGGCCACTTACACGCTGGCCTCGATCACCAATCAGTATCAGTCGGTGCAGACCTCCGATCTGCAGGCCATCACCGGGGCAACATCCGTCGTGATGTCGCCATATCCAAGCGGGTCGGCCGTCGTCACCGTTTCGCAAGTCAAGATCAACTCGAAGAATAATGCCACCATCAGCTGGAGCTATTCCCTCAACGGTACGGCTCGCGCGCAAGGCTCTTCCATCACCGTCCCGGCCAATATCCTGACGGCGGTGGGCTCGCCGCCGTCGGGGAGTTTCAGTTATCTGATCTTCAGCGAAGTCACCTATACCTACACGCCGATGTTTGGCTATTTCATAACCGGCTCGCTGACGCTGTCGGACAATCTGTACGTTACGCCGCGAGGCAATCAGTGCGTATGGTACCCCCAGGCGCCTACTCCAGTTACGTCGTGCTGAGTTGAGCGCGGCCGGTTTCTGCTCGCCTCCGAAAATCTTACAAGGCTTTGATAGAGCCGCTCTCGCCCGCAATGACGGGAAGCTGAAGCACTGCTGTTTTTCAGCCGAAGTGCCCTGTCATCGTTGCGTCTCACTCTAAGGGCTCGGCGTCGGAGCGACGAGCGTGGAAGAGCTTGGGCCGCTGCTCCTTCGAGGCGCGCCTTTAGCCCGGAGCAGAGTTTGAGTTGAGATTAAATATAACGACCGGTCGTGACCGAGCCGTTGCGGCCATCCAAGCTTTTGTTAACTTAGCATTTAAGACGTCGATGCCGGCGACATCGGCATTTTGACGGCTCCGCCGAAGTGCCGGACCGCATGGCCAGCTCCGCCGCCGTTCTTCGAACGGCTACGTTCGGGCATTCGCGTTATTGCGTAACGTGCGCCGTGCTCGCCGCCTGCTGAAACATCGTGTTTAGCGCGTTGTTGATGTCGGCCGGCGTGTTCGCCGTATAAAAGAAGTTGGGCGAAGCACAGCTTTGCAGGTTGCCGGGGTCGGACGGAATGATGCCGTTGACGGCGGTGTCTTCGGAGGTCGCCCACGACGCCGTGTATTGCTTGGTTGCCGGAAGGGGCTGGTAGGGAATGTAGAGAACCGCGATGGTGACGCCCAGGTTCTTTAGTGTCGTGCAATATGTGGTGCTGAACAGCGCTGGATTGCTGCCTGTGAAGCCGGGCTGGTAGAGTTGCGAGTTGTTGACGCCGTCGGTGATGAGGAACACGTAGGGCAGTGTGTTGGTCGGGCCGGCGCCGGTGCCGATGCCGGTATTCTTGATCAGCGTGGTCAGGCTGGTAAAGGCGTTGCCGAAATTTGTGCCGCCCGACCCCAACGAACCGCTAGGGTTGCCGGTATCCAGGACGGTCGGAATTTGCTGGGCAGCCCAATTGATGGTGCCCGCGCTGTTGGCGGACCCGTTCAGGGTAGTGGTCAAGGGGCAAGGCGGAAAATTCGGACAGCTCGTAGACGGATTTGCTGTCGGCAAATTCACGATGAACGGGAACAGCCCCACCCGGAACTGATTGGGGACCTGTTCCATGTTCCAAGCGGTTTGCAGCAAATTAGTCACGGCATAGCCGACGGCGTCGAGGCGCAATTGAATGCAGGCCGAGGTTCCCGCGGACGGACAGAACGTCACTGGCGTATTGGCGGAATTTCCCGCAGTGCGGGTCAGGTCATAGCTTTTGCAAAGATTGTTTGTGGTCTGCCCGGTCGGCGCGATTTGCGTGACTTGCGCCTGTATCCACTTTCCATTGTCGGTCCGTGTCCCATAATCGGGGCAGCCACAGGTGCCGGTCGTTTCATTGGTGCCGCTGACGACAACATCCTTGCAGGTACCGGCACCGGTGAAATGGCAGGCGAAGGCGCAGCCGCCGGCATACTGGCCATACGAGTCGGGATTGATGGCCATTAGTCTGGTCTGCTCGCCTGAGGTCGACGGGAAGCCCATCGAGCCCGAGACATCGAGCATGAGATAGACGTCGAGGTAGGTCGGCAACGTATAGGTCGATTTGGACGTGCCGCTCACCGTGATGTTCTTGAAGCCAACGCCAAATATGCCCATGAAGTAGGTGGGAACTTCCGCCGTATAGGCGACCGTTGCAGTCAATACCTGGCCATTCTTCACGACGCTCGCTGTCGTCAGCGAGAGCGTCGGATAGTTCGCGAGCGTGGACAGATCGCTGGTGAAGAAGTTGTTGATGAAGGCCGAGTCGCCCGACACTTCGCCGCTGCCCGTCATTTTCTTGGCGGTGGCGACGACCGACGAATTGACAGAGATGACAGCGAGGCTGGTCGCGTCGGCGGCTGCCTGCAGCCGGGTCTTGACCGTGGTCGCCATCGTGTAATCGACGACGCAGCCGATGGCCGCGAAGATCGGAATCACCGCGATCGCGGTCATCACCGCTACATTGGCGCGTCGATCGGTTCGGAAATCTGCGACCAGTACGCGCGCGCGGGCAAACTCCGTTGCCAGCGTTCTTCCAGCAAATTTGAACATGGCGCACTCGCTCTGATGGTGCGCTTGTATGCTGAAATTGCTAGTAAATTGTTACTTTGATCGCTTAAAGACCGGCGCCGCGGCGGGCGGTTTCTGAGGATTAATTGTTTGCTGCCGAGATCTAATAATGTCGCGAGGCGGCGTCAGGGGAGGTGCGAGTGGCGTCATACGTGCTTGCGATCGACCAGGGCACGACCTCGACCCGCGCCATGCTGTTTCGTGCCGATACTTCGGTGGCAGCCGTCGCCCAGCAGGAATTTCGGCAATATTTCCCGGCCGACGGGCAGGTCGAGCATGAGCCTGAAGATTTGTGGGCGACGACGCTCGACACCTGCCGCAGCGCCATGCGCGACGCCGGCGCCGGCGCCAGGGACATTGTCGCCATCGGCATCGCCAATCAGCGGGAAACGACCCTGTTGTGGCACCGCAGCACCGGCCGGCCGGTGCACCGCGCCATCGTCTGGCAGGATCGGCGGACCGCGGACATTTGCGCGCGCCTCAAAGACGACGGCCGCGAGCCGTTGTTTGCGGCCAAGACCGGGCTGTTGCTCGATCCCTATTTTTCCGGCACCAAATTGTCCTGGCTGTTGCGAAAAGAACCCGGCATCGAACAGCTCGCCGCGCGCGGTGAGCTCGCGTTCGGGACGGTCGACACTTATTTGCTGTGGCGTCTTACCGGCGGCAAAGCTCACGCCACCGACGCCACCAACGCATCGCGCACATTGCTGTTCGACATTCATCGCGGCCGTTGGGATGACGAGCTGTTGGCGCTGCTCGGTGTTCCGAAATCGGTGCTGCCGCAAGTGCTCGATTGCTCGGCCGACTTCGGCGTGACCGATCCAGACCTGTTCGGCGCCGCTATACCGATTTACGGCATTGCCGGCGACCAGCAGGCGGCGTTGATCGGGCAGGCGTGCTTCGCGCCCGGCATGATCAAATCCACCTACGGCACCGGCTGTTTCGCCTTGTTGAACACCGGCGATACACCGGTTGCGTCGAACAACAGGCTGTTGACGACCGTCGCCTATCAGCTCGACGGCAAGCGCACTTATGCGCTCGAGGGATCGATCTTCGTCGCTGGCGCCGCCGTGCAGTGGCTGCGCGATGGTTTACACATCGTGCAAAGCGCTGACGAGACCGGCCCGCTCGCCGCGGCCGCCGACCCGACGCAAGAGGTATTTCTGGTGCCGGCTTTTGTCGGCCTGGGCGCGCCCTACTGGCGGCCGGACGCGCGCGGCGCGCTGTTCGGCCTGACCCGGGCGACGGGACCGCGGGAACTGGCGCAAGCCGCGCTGGAGAGCGTGTGTTTCCAGACCGCCGATCTGTTGACCGCCATGAACGCCGATTGGCGCAGCGCGGAAAGCGCGCGCAAGATTTTGCGGGTCGACGGCGGCATGGCGGCGTCCGATTGGACCATGCAACGTCTCGCCGATCTGATCGACGCTCCCGTCGACCGGCCACGGATCAAGGAAACGACGACGCTTGGCGCGGCGTATCTGGCCGGCTTGCGTGCCGGGTTCTTCCCAGAGCCTGCCCGCTTCGCGAGTCTGTGGCAATCCGAGCGGCGTTTCACACCGCAGATGGATCCAGCGCTGCGCCAACGAAAGCTCGCGGGGTGGGCGTCCGCCGTCCGCCGCCTGCTGGCGTGATGGCGTCTACAAATATCCGGTGCTCATTTCACTCGCGAAGCGCGTCGGGTCGCCTTGCCAGGTGATGCGGCCGTGATCGAGAACGTAGACGCGGTCGGAGTGGGGCAGGGCGAACGTCACGTTCTGCTCGGCGAGAAGCAGCGTCAGCGAGCGTTCGCCGCGTAATCGTTCGATCGCCTTGGAAAGCTGCCCGAGGATCACCGGCGCGAGCCCGAGCGTCGGCTCGTCGAGAATGAGCAGCTTCGGCTGCATCATCAGGGCGCGCCCGAGCGTCAACATTTGTTGTTCGCCGCCCGATAGCGTCCGTGCCGCCTGGGTCTGGCGTTGCTCGAGGATGGGGAACAGGTCGAACACCCAAATCAGTTGCCGCTGCCGTTCAGCGTTGCTCAAGTGGCCGCCGCCCAGATCGAGATTCTCGCGCACGCTCATATGGCCGAACAATTCGCGTGTCTCCGGACAATGCACCACGCCGGCGCGGGCGATGGCCGCCGCGGTTAGATTCCGCAAATCGCGCCCGTCGAAGCGGATGGCGCCGCGATATGGAACCAGCCCGGAAATCGCGTTGAACAAAGTGGTCTTGCCGGCGCCGTTGAGGCCGACGATCGACACAAACTCGTCCTGCTGCACGCGCAGACTGACGCCGTCGAGCGCTTTGGCCTTGCCGTAAAGCACCTCGACGGCGTCAATGGCGAGGAGCGTAGCGCCTTCGGCGACACGGCGGCCTTGCGCTCGACCGTTTCGATCTTGCCGCCGATATAGACTCGCCGGACGGTTTCGTTCTGCATCACCTCGTCGGCGCTGCCCTCGGCGATGCGCTCGCCCAGATACATGGCGATGACGCGGTCGGCGAGCGCAGCCACGCTCTTGACGCTGTGGTCGACCAGCAGCACCGCGCGCCCCTCGTCGCGCAGCGTGCGGATCAGGTCGGAAAACACCTTGATCTCCGCGGTCGTCAGCCCGGCGAACGGCTCGTCGATCAGCACCACTTTGGGGTCGCGCGCCACCGCTTTGGCGAGCTCCATGCGGCGCAGGTCAGCGAATGGCAGCGTCCACGGATGCCGGTTCAGGACGCCGCCGAGCCCGACGCGCTCGGCGATGGCCCGCGCCCGCTCGGCCGCCGAGGCTTCGGTCGCGAGCCGCAGGAGCGAGTCGGGCAACAACGCGAGCTTGACGTTTTCCAGGACGGTCTGGCGCTGCAACGGCCGTGAGTGTTGGAACACGATGCTGACGCCGGAGCGCGCGATGCGGTGCGCCGGCCAACCGGCAATGTCGACGCCATCGAGCTTGATGGCGCCGGCATTGGCCCGGATCAGGCCCATGATCAGCGACATCACCGTCGACTTGCCGGAGCCGTTGGGCCCGATCAGGCCGGTGATTTCGCCGGCGCGCAGATCGAAGCTCATATTCTTGACGGCGACGACGCCGCCAAAGCGCTTGCCGAGGCCGCTGACCTGCAGACGTACGTCGCCGCTCATTCGCGCTCTCCGCGGTGCAGCGCGTAGCCGAGTAGCCCCTCGGGAAAGAACAGGATGACGGCAAGCGCCACGGCGGCGACGACGAAGGTATTGAGCTGGCCGAGCGGGCGGAGAAATTCGTTGGCGACAATCAGGAACACCGCGCCCAGAGCGGCGCCGAGGATGGTGCGGCGGCCGCCGAGCACCGCGGCGATGATGATCTGCACGGCGATGGCGACATCGACCACGGTGTCGATCGAGGCGGTGCCCAGGTAGAAGATCAGCATGGCGCCGGCGGTGCCGGAGAACAGCGCGCTCACGCAAAACGCCGCAATCTTGTGCTTGGTGACGTTGAAGCCGAGCGCCGAGGCGCCGACAGCGTCCTGGCCGCTTGCCTGCAAGATCAGCCCGACCGCCGAGCGCGACAGGCCAAACAGCAGCACGGCGCACAGCACCAGGAACGCGAGCGCGTACCAATAATTCACATCGGCATCGATCGACAGCACGTCAGGCACGGTCATGCCGATCTCGCCGCCGGTAATGCCGGCGAAGATCACGACGAAATTCTGTAACAGCAACACCGCCACCAGCGTGACCAGTCCGAAATAAGGACCACGCAAACGGAGCGCCGGGACCGCGAGCAGGATGCCGCCGACCACGGCGGCAAATGCTGCGGCAATGACGCAGAGCGGAATCGGCAGGCCGAAAGTGTTGAGAATGGCGGCGGTGTAGGCGCCGAGCCCGATCAGAAAGGTCGGGCCGAAATTGACTTCGCCGGCGAAGCCGAACAGCAAATCCCAGGCCATGGCAAAAACGCCGAAATAGTATGCCGCCGTCAGGATGCCGAGCAGATAAGCGGACAGCCAGAATGGCAGTAACGCAGCGATCAGTATCACCGCCGCTCCGATCCACACGATGCGCGAGCGAAGGATGGCCACGGCTCGCTCCCTATCGCCGGCCGAGCAGGCCCTGCGGCCGCACATAGACGACAAGGACCAGAAGGATGAGCGAGGGGATCGGCCGCAGCGTCGGCGCGATCAGATACGCCGTCATCGTTTCCAAGTAGCCGACCACGTAAGCGGCGATCAGCGAGCCGGAAACGCTGCCGAGGCCGCCGAGCACCACGATCGAGAACGCGCTGGCGGTCAGCTGCCCGGCGTTGGTCGTGCTGACGCCGAGGAACGATGCCAGCAGCACGCCGGCCATGCCGGCGAGGATGCCGTAAATTCCCCAGGCGACGAGGTAAAGCTCAGTCAGCTCGTAACCAAGCAGCGTGACCCCGCGGGGATTCATCGAGGCGCCGAGCAAAGCCTTGCCGGTCCGCGTGCGATTCACCAGAAGCCAAAGCAGGCCGATGGTCGCCCAGGCGATCACCGCGATCAGGATTTCGTTGGCCGGGGTGCGGACGCCGAACACATTGACGACGCCGGCGATCAGCGGCCGGATGGTCACCGGATTGTCGCTGAACAGATAGGCCATGCCGACCTGGATCATGATGCCCCAGAGCAGCGTGCCGGTCAGGACAAAGATCTCGGTCTCTTCCGGGCGGATGGCGCGCGAGCGCTGAATCGGCCGGACCACGATCAAATAGGTGGCGTAAGCCGTGACGAGGCCGGCGGCGACGCCGATCAATGTGCCGGCATAGGTGCCGAGCCCAAGCTCGCCGGCGGCCGCCCAGCCGACGATCGCGGCCACCACCATGATGCCGCCGTGAGCCAGATTGAGTACGCCGGAAACGCCGAAGATCAGCGTGAAGCCGACCGCGGCGAGGCCGTACAACGAGCTGATCGCAAATCCGTCGACAAGGATCTGGACTGCCCGCATCGACCTTGCCCCACCACCCCAATAGCCAGTCGAATGGCGGAGATTAGCTCAGCCTGACGCGACCATCGAGTCGAGAGCCCGATCCGACTTTGGCTTTTGTCGCCGCAGCCTCAACTCGGCGTTTTGACGAACGACGGGAAGCTGACCTTGCCTTTGCACTTGTCGGTCGGCCAGACGCACACCTGTTTGCCGCTCTGCCATTGAATGGCAATAGTTGTGACCAGACCGGGCCCGTATTTCATGGCGTGGGTGAATTGGTTGTCGCGGCCATAGAACTGGATGCGGCCGACGCTGCCGACATGATCGGTGGCTTCAAGCGCCGTGACGAGTTTCTCGGGATCGGTCGAGCCGCCGGCGCGCTCGATCGCCTCGGCGATGACATAGACCATGTCGTAGGCCGAATAGCCGACATAGGCCGGCGTGACGCCGTGCTTCTTCACATAGGCCTCGGCGAACGGGATCGTCACAGGGGTGAGCGCGACGTCGGTGGCGGCAGCCGTTCCGGTAATCACGCCTTCGGCGGCGCCGTTGGTATCTTTCCAGAAGGTGCTGGTGGTGGCTTGCGAGCTTTGCCCGACCATCGGCATCGGCACTTGCTGGTCGTGCCACTGCACCGTCGGCTGCACGCCGACATGGCTGATGCCGGTCATGATCACGTCCGGGTGCTTGTCCTCGATCTGATGGAAGATCGGCGTGAAGTCGCTGGTGTCCGGGTTGAAGCGGATATGGTCGAGCACCTGCAGTCCCGCTTTGGGCAGGCATTCGAGATAGCGTTCATCGAGCGGCGTGGTCCAGGCGGCATCCTCGCTCATGACCACGGCCGTCTTCATGTGCAACGGATCGACCAACAGGTCCTTGGTGTAATCGCAGATCGCCTGGGCGATGAAAGCCGACGTGAGCCAGCCGTGGAACGTGTACTTGTAATGGTCGTAGTCGTCGTGGACGGCCTTGGAGATCAGATTGCTGGCGGCGCCGGGCGTGATGAACGGCATGTGCAGCCGGGCCGACCAGGGCTCGAGCGCCAGCACCACCTCGCTGATATAGCTGCCGATGACGGCGACGACCTTATCCTGGCTGACGGCGCGCTGGAAGGCGCGCACCGCGTCGGACGCCGACGAGTGATCGTCGTAAGTGATCACCTGAACCTGGCGGCCGTTGATACCGCCGTGGGCATTGATGTCATCGGCGGCCATGGCCGCGGCCTTGGTCAACGAGGCGCCGGCGACGGAGGATTCTTCGCCGATCACGCCGATCTTGATCGGATCGGTCGACTGCGCCAGTGCGGCCACAGGCGAAAGCGCTATCGCCAGCCCGGCGCATCCGGCAAACCAGGAACGCGCTCGGCTCTTTATGCCTTGCATGGTCATCCTCCCATTGTCCGCGAGACTTGAGACTGCCGCGTCAAAAGCCGCGCCCCCGCAGGTTGTCGTGAGGTTATAGGAACGGCCAACGGGTGACAAACGTGCGGGGTCAGCGCAGCGTTCCACCGCCCGCCATTTGGGAGCGCGTACCCGCAGGTTTTTGCCGACAGGCGCAAATGCTATATGAAGTGGCCGCGGTCGCCGGCGCGGGTGTAGCTCAATGGTAGAGCAGAAGCCTTCCAAGCTTATGACGAGGGTTCGATTCCCTTCACCCGCTCCAACACTTAGCCAGATTTTGGAACCGTAGAATGAGGCCTGGATAACGGCCTGGGTAACATCACAGAGAGAGCCGCAGACGGCCGAAATGTCCTCGACCATGCCGTCAGCGAAATATTCCTGTTCGGGATCGCCGCTCATGTTCTGGAAGCGTAACACTGCGATCGAAGGTTTGTCCGGCTGAGCCGGATTTGCAGATACGCCGTCGGCGACCACAGCGGTATCGGGCTGCCATTGATAGACCGCGCACCGGTCGCGCGATGTTCTTAAGGTCCTGCTCGCCGGAATCCTGAAAGTTCGCGTCGACCTTGCCGCGCACCTGCCGATAGGCGTCGTCGGCGATGCAGATACCACCGGGCTGCGCAATGCTTTCTAGACGGGCTGCAATGTCCAACCGGCGAAAATTAAGGGACGGCAATATGGTTAGATTTGTGAGGGTGGTTGCCGCGCTTGCGGTCTGCGTAGTCGTTCTGTTTTGTCATGCAGGCGGGGCTAGAGCGCAGCAAAACGCGGTGACAGCTATCGACATTGCGCTGGAGCCGGACGCGACGATGATCCAGCACGCGCAGGCCGCCAATGCTCGCCTGCTCAAGGCGTTTCCGAAGGGCTTTGCCCTCGACGCGACGCACCACCCTCACGTCACGATGTTGCAGCAGTTCGTCAGCACCGCTGACCTCGACAAGGTTTACGCGGCAGCGAACAAGGTTTTTGCGAGTGAGAAGCCGACTAGCTTGAAGCTAAAGGCATTCAAGTATTATTATATCCCCTCACCGCCGGTTGGCCTTGCAGGTATTGTCGTCGAGCCGACGGCCGACTTGCACAGACTGCAACAAGAACTGATCAACGCAGTTACGCCTTTCACGGTGAAAACGGGCACGCCCGCAGCGTTCATGTCCACCGAGGACGGCCACGACATTCAACCGTTCTTAATCGAATACGTCGCCAACTTTGTGAAGATCGCGGCTGGTAAAAAATTCAATCCGCACGTCACAATTGGGGTTGGCACCGAAACCTACCTGAACGCGATGCTTGCCGAGCCGTTCGAAGCGTTCACGTTCTCGCCAGCGTCGGCGTCGGTCTATCAACTTGGCAGTTTTGGTACGGCCCGAAAGGAACTCAAGGCGTTGGACTTGACGCCCTAGTAAGGCGCCCTCGGGAAAAGACGGGGACCGCGAACGCCCGACGAGGGCATCCGACGTAAGTGTCGAAAGGTAATCAACCATGTCGCCGAAACCTTACTTCTCGGGGGTCAGCCGTCGGGTGCTGCTTTCTGCATTTGCCGCGCTTCCGGTCTTGTCCATTTCAGCAAGCGCGCAGACAGCGGCGTCAGGCGACATATTACCCTCTTGGAACGAGGGCGCTACGAAACAGGCGGTCCTGAATTTCGTTGCCGCCGTGACGCGAGAAGGTTCGGCGGATTTTGTGCCGCCCGCTGAGCGTATCGCAACGTTCGATAATGATGGCACTCTGTGGGTGGAACATCCGATGTACACCCAACTGGCTTTTGGGCTCGACCGCGTGAAGGCACTGGCGGCCCTCCATCCAGAATGGAAGAACACGCAGCCGTTCAAAGCGGCGCTCGAAGGCGATATGAAGACGCTGGCCGAGTTGGGCGAGCACGGGATGGCAGAGCTGGTTATGGCGACCCATGCTGGCATGACCACCGAGGAATTTCAGAAGATCGTGGTTGATTGGTTTGCCACGGCGCTCCACCCGAGGTTCAAGCGCCCATACACCGAACTCTCATACCAACCTATGATCGAATTGCTCGCGTGTCTGCGCGCAAACGATTTCAAGACTTTTATTGTGTCAGGTGGCGGCATCGAGTTCATGCGTCCATGGACCGAGCGGGTCTATGGCGTGCCGCCGGAACAAGTCGTTGGATCGTCGATCAAGACGCAGTTCCAGATGCGCGACGGCAGACCGGAGCTTTTTCGCTTGCCTGAACTCAACTTCATCGACGACAAGGCTGGCAAGCCGGTCGGCATCAATGAGTTCATCGGCCGCCGTCCTATAGCGGTTTTCGGCAATTCCGATGGCGACATCGAAATGCTGCAGTGGACGACGATGTCCGGTGGCGTCCGCCTTGGCCTGTTTGTGCATCACACCGATGCGGAACGGGAATACGCCTACGACCGGGACACGGCTTTCGGTCGCCTTGACAAGGGCCTCGACGCCGCAGCGGTGAACAAATGGGCGGTGGTCGACATGAAGAACGATTGGAAGCGTGTCTTCGCTTTCGAGTAACACCCCATCCGCCACTATGTCCGCTTCTCTAATCGGCCGTTTGGGGTCAAGCACTTTCAGACTATCCACCACTACAGTGTCGATGTCGCTCACGGGCTCGTGCTTCTCTTCGGAATCGGCACCAAGGCCCTTCCATCATGGGATTCGAAGACGAGGTGGAACAATCTTTGGGGCGGCCTTGCCGTCAGACGGACGGCAGGTCCAAGCGGACATGCGAACTCACCTCATCCATCGTCCCGCGAGGGACATCATTCCACCGCTCGGTGGAGCTCGAGTTTCCTCCTATCGCGATTTGATCCTGCACGGTTTTCATGCTGCTGCTGTGGCTTGTTCCCGGGTCCAGCGGAACTCGGTGCCGTCAACCCATATGCGGTGCATGATCACGGCCAACCGGCGTGCCAGCGCCACGATCGCCTTTTTCATCCCGCGACGCCTGGCGATCTGCATCGCCCAGGCCTTGAGCCAGGACCATTTCTTCGAACGCAGCATGCTCTGAGCTGCTTCGTAGAGCATGACCCGCATCATCTCATCTCCGCAGCGTGATATTCTGCCGCTCCGATCGATCTCGCCCGATTGATACTTGGAGCACGTCAGTCCAAACACGGCCCCGACTGCCTTGGATTTACGGAAGCGAGCGGGCACGTCGACGGTGGCGCGATAGGTCAGCGCCACCACGGGGCCGACACCGGGGGTCGTCATCAGGCGCCGGCACACCTCATCATCCCGGACGATGGCCAGCAAACGGCGATGCAGGATGACGATCTGTTCGCGTAGCACCCGCCGGACAATGAGCAGTGGTTCGACCAACTCGGCCAAGTCGGGGAGGTTCTCGACAAGCTCCTTGATGCGGGCCTCGAACTTCACCTTCCCGACCATTCCGACCTTGAGGCCGAAGTTGCGTAAAGTACCGCGTAGGTCGTTCTCGATAGCGATCGCCTTCGACTGCAGCAGCTTGCGATGGGTCAGCAGCATCCGCAGTTTCTGACTGCGTAACGTCTTCACATGCACCGGACGGTAAAGCCCCACCCGCATCATCTGCGCGATGCCGCGCGCATCGTTGCGGTCCGTCTTGTTGATCTGCGCCTTCAGCACCGCCTGCATGTGCCGCGTTTCAACACAGACCACCGGTAACTCTGCTTCGGCGAGAGCGCTGAACAGCCATTGCGACAGCGGCCCGGCTTCCAATCCAATCCGCTTGAAGTGGTAGGCGGGGTTCTTCAGCACCGCCAACAACGCTTCAGGTTCGCTCGCCACCTTCACTTCCCGAACGATCTTGCCCGTGTCATCCACAATGCAGACGCTGGTGTCCTTGACCGAAACGTCCAGTCCAGCAAAATGGTCCATGCTGCGCTTCTCCTTCTGATGCTTGAGGCCGTAAACACGGACCTCGTTTCACCATCAGCCTGAAGCGCAGCACCCAAAATCTTCAGCTATCCACAAGCTGCCGGCCGATTACCCCATCTTTTGGGTCAATCGCGTCGTTTGAGCGATGTCGGCATGTCGGCTTTACCCCCGACTCGGACGTATGTTTGCGACGCAGCGAACCAACGCTTTGGGCCAAAAGGCGACATCAGCGTTGAAGGCAGACTATGTTTTAGCCACTGCTGGCGGCGTCCACGTGCCGTTGAGGATCGAAGGGGCGTTTTCCTTCGGCCAGTACATGCGCAGCATCGGCGATGAAATCGCCCTTCGGCGCGGGCAGCCAGTTCGCTTCCTTGTCCTTGCCCGGCGACTCGTTCTGGAAGTACAGCGTCAGCGAACCGTCAGCGTTGTACTTCAGATTGTTGCGCGGGCTGACCGTGAACTTGTTCAGCGGGTTGGGAACGAACCACCAACCCTGGTCGATCTCATACATCGTGATCGACCAGAAAGCGTCGACGGGCGGCGTTTCGCCCTTCGCGAAGGTCAGCGTGTACTTGTTCGCGCCCGAGAGTTTCCTGCCCGTCGCTGTCCACTTCGGTGTAGGGGTAGACGGCATCTTGCGGCAGGTTGGCTGGCCAACCGAAGGCGGCCACCACGGCCCGCTTCATGTAGTCGGTCCCGTAGACGCCAAGGCCCTTGGTCATGACCCAGCCGTTCACCATTGCGCCCAGGCTGTCCTTGTTGGCCTCGATGCGCTGCAGTGCGGTCTTGCCAAGGTCCTTGAGGGCGGCCTGCGCGCCGGATCGAGCTTTGCCATGTCGAACGGCTGTCCGGGAACGAGACCGATCTTGGCCATGCGCGCGAGTATCGGCGCATCTTCGGGCGCCGGAGGGGCCGCGCCGCCCATCAGCCTCGCCATCATGTTGAAATAGGTCGAGGTATCCATGTCGAGGATCACCGACTGCGGCTTGTCGGTCATGCTGATGCCGGGGTTCGGATTAACCGGCGGCGTCTTGTAAGTGTAAGGTTTGCCATACGCGCTGAGCGGCACGATCTTGTACTGAGCCTGCAACGCATTGACGGCCGCATAGTCCTGATCGGTGCCGTCGGCGTAGGTGCGTCCAAGAATTACCATGTAACGCGTGGCGCACTTGATCTGCTTCATCCCGGTCGGCACCTCGCCAGTCCAGCCCGGCCCGGTGATCAAGTAGTTGGCGGCTTTGCCGCCGGCGGTGCGGGTGCCGGGCGAATTCGAAATCCGTCATCCAGAGATCGGTCATCTCGAACAGATAGAAGCGCTTGCCCATGTCCGGATGGCTGAACACCTGCGGCTCGGTCAGATCGAGCCAAGCCACCGAATAAAGCGTGTCGGCATTCGGCGCTGAAACTCCGCGGAAGTCCGCCGGTGGGTAGCGTTTGACGTTGGCGAACTGCCCGGTCGGCGCGTGCATGCCCTCGATCTTGTCGACGTTGGACATCTGCACCCGCGTCACTTCAGTGGTGATCAGCGAGTAGCCATAGACGTAGGCATCGAGGGCGATCTGTTCCGCTTCCGACCTTGGCGTCGGCGGCATCTCAGATAGCTGAGCCGACGCCGAACTTCCTCGCAGGAATAGCATTGGCGTCGCAAGCAACGAGGCTGCGGTAAAGGTTCGTCTGGTTGTCCTAGTCATGATCCCTCCTTCGCCGGTAAATGCAGCACCTTGGAGCCAAGCGAGAACGCATCAGGCGTTATGTTACGTCATGTCACTTCGGTCATCTATCGATTTCCGGTAATCGCCTGACACGAAGCAGTGATCCGCATTCATTGCGGCGTAGGATTTCCTTCACAAAAGTTTTTCGAACTACAAAGCAATTGGATTGCCGGTTGCCGAGGTCGGAGCGTGGGTCAAACGCTGCCGATGGATTTCCTGCCTCCGCCGCCCGATGTCCGTTGTAGCTCCAAGAGCTACGATTCAAGGCGTGAGTGCGAAATGACGCGAAGGGCCAGAAGGCGACATCCACGGTCACCTCATTCGATCACCTCGTCAGCAAGCACTAACAGGTTGTGTGGAATGGTGAGGCCGAGTGCATTGGCGGTCTTGAGGTTGATAACGAGATCGAATTTGGTCGGCTGCTCGACCGGGATATCGCCCGGCTTTGTCCCGCGTAGAATTCTTATCAGCAATCTCGGCGGCACGGCGGAACAGAGCTGGAAAGTTTGGTCCGTAAGACATGAGAGCCCCGGCTCTCGCGATATTCGCGTTACTACAGGTCGTCGGCAGCTGCACGTTGAGCGCGAGCGTGCTGATGGTCTTACCGTTAGTAAAAATCAGAGCATTTTCCGTTACATAAAGTGCGTCCACTTGGCCTTTGAGAGCGTCGAACGCGGATGCGATATCCTCCGCTCGCCGTATCTCTTGTGGCACGACTTCGAGGCCGACCGAGCGAGCCAAAGCCTGAACTTCGCCCTTCTCCCGCACGGCTGCAGCGTAGTCGACATCAAACAAGATTCCCAACCGGCCAAGTTTGGGAACGACGTCACGTAAAAGTTCGAGCCGCTTACCGGCAGCCTCGGTCGCCTGGAGGGAGAGTCCCGTGACGTTCCCGCCCGGGTGGGAGAAGCTTGCGACGAGGCCGACGCCAACTGGATCAACTGCGGGTGCAAAAATGATGGGGATGGAAGCTGTCGCCTTCTTTAACGTGGTGACGGCGGCTCCATATCCGACAATAAGGTCGACCTTTTTCTGCACGAACTCGGCCGCGATCTCGGCGACGCGCTCGGGGCGTCCCTCCGACCAGCGGTACTCGATCGCGACGGTTCGACCCTCAATCCAACCGAGTTCCTTCAGTCGCTCCGCGAAAGCGGCTGACCATGAAATGTAGCCCGAAGTGTCGGTGCCTAGGAACCCGATGGTTGGTACTTTCCCCGCCGGCTGTGCGCGCCCGGCGAGGGGCCATGCAGCCGCCGCGCCGCCGATCAGGGTAACGAAGTCGCGCCGCCTCATTGCCTCCCCTAAGGCTCAGGACAGGGCATTGCACGATCTCAGATTAGCACGCGGCAGTGGCTGAGGCACCCGCCGGTTGGGTGGTCCGTCGATGTCTCCGTTCGGGTCAATTGCGTCGTTTGAGGCCTGACTCTTTCTAGCCCTACTTCCCGCTTTTGCCCCCAACCTTTCAGACTTTGTGTTGTAGCGTTGCGTAAACGTCGAAATGGGCTCACCAGGCGGAAGTGGAACCAAAAAACTCACTCGATCACCTCGTCGGCGCGCGTCAGCAACGAAAGCGGGACGGTGAGGCCGAGCGCCTTGGCGGTATTGAGGTTGAGACCAGCTCGAATTTGGTCGGATTGCAAGACCGGCAGATCGGCTGGTTTCGCGCCCTTGAGAACCCGGCCGACGTAAATGCCGACCAGACGATGCGCGTCCGCAAGACTGCCTCCATAGCTCATCAGGCCGCCGGCTGCGACGAATTCGCGAAGTGCAAAGATCGCGGGAATCGCATGGCGGACCGCCAGCGCGGCGAGCTGTTTGCTCCGGCAAATGAAGAATGGATCGGTACCGATCATGAGCGCGCCTGCCCGCAGTTGGACCAAGCTGCGAAGGCCGTGTCGATGTCGTGTTCGGTGCTCGCTTGCAGGACATGGAGCTGCAAGCCCGAAGTTGCCGGCCGCCGCCTGCAACTCGCGACTGAGCTTCGGCATTATTGGGATTGGTCGGGTTGACGAGCAGCGCGACGGTGGTTGCCGTCGGGACCAACTCGTGCAGCAGCTCCAGCCGCTTCGATCCCAATTCCACGTTCAAGATGGTCACGCCCGTGACGTTGCCGCCAGGCCGGTTCAGGCTGCTGACGAGCCGGACTGGACCGGGTCGTAGCCGATAATCGAAGACGATCGGAATTGTCGTGGTCGCCGCCTTGGCGGCGAGTGCCGAAGGCGTGCCGCTCGTGGCGATCACGGCCACCTGACGGCGAACCAGATCGGCCGCCAGCGCCGGCAGCCGATCGTATTGACCCTCCGCCCAGCGATATTCGATCGTGACTTTGGCCCTCGACATAGCCGACTTCACTCAGGCCTTGGCGGAACGCCGCGACCACGTCCCGTACAGTCGCGGCCGACGCGCTGCTGAGAAATCCGATCACTGGCATCGCCGGCTGCTGCGCGCGCGCCGCAAGCGGCCACGCGCCGCCGCGCCGCCGAGGAGGTTGATGAAATCCCGACGCTTTATCGAGCAAATTGTCATGTGATCCCCCGGGGAAGAGGACGGCGCCCATGACTTATTCTCACACAAGATCACGCCATTAGACCGAGGTTTCTCATTACGTTTAGAGGAGGGTCGTGAAATCTGGTGCAACTTTCCAAGCCCCGTGGATGCATTCGTATGTCTCAGTTGGGTCGCAAGCGGAAGTGACTGCTCTATCCTTTGACCTACCCCACTCACCCCCAACATCAGACATTCGTTTGGTCGTTCGACACTTCCGCTTCGGGCAATTAGGAGACATTGGGTAAGGCTCCGTTCAGGTTCCCATCCAGCAACACCGCATCAAGTGGCTGGCTTGCAAAAGATGTCCAACGAAGGTAATTGAGACCGAGAAAAGCGGGCGAGCGTTTTCAACCGGGTCGCCGCTTCTCGTCATCGGACTTTGCGCTGCTCACGGCGTTCGTCTAAAAAGGTGATTATGGCCTGCTAACTGCCGCACTCCGTTTTGATGAGCTGGCGGCGGTAGTGGCCGAACGTCGCCTCCACTCCTCAGTCTATGGCCATATCAGCGGCCAGCAGCTCGACCGCGCTGCACCGGGCGAGGCATGGACGAGCTGGCCCCCTCCGTCTTGTCTTCATTGGAGACACCGAAAGGGAGGTTCTGATGGCGGCGTTATCACCGCGATGCTGGATGAGAGTTGCGGCATGGCGGTAGAGCTCGCGCTCGACGGCACCCGCGCGATCGCCACGCTGGATTTGCGCATCGACTACCAGAAGCCGGCAATAGCCGGCCTCGACGTAAGAGCGCATTCGGTTTGCACGCGCGTCGCGCGCTCCATCCCCTCCGTGCACTCCACCGCCTATCAGGTGCCAGAGGATGACCCGATCGCGACCGCCACCGCCTGCTTCATGATCTGCGCGAACCGGACTCATGTGCTGACAGACTGGCCGAAGGAAGCCTTCCCCGAACCGACGCTGGAGGCCCCTAGATCCCGCCAGCCCCCCCTCCCATAGTCCGTTCGCACGCTTTCTTGGGCGTACGGTTGCAGAATGACGGCACGTGGATGATGCCTTTCTCGCCCAAGATCATCGGCAGTCCAATACTGCCAGCAATTGATGGCGGCATGACCGGCGCTTTCCTGGAAACGGCCGCGATCATCGGCGTGACCCGTGAACTCAGCGCCGCTGAGCGGCCCAAGCCGATCGGGTTGACGATCAACTATTTGCGGCCCGGTCGCGCAGTGGACAGCTACGTCTACGCTCCACCGTAAAGCAGGGCCGGCGTATCGTTGCCTTCGAGGCAAGAGCCTGGCAGGACGATGCGAATAAGTCGACCGCGTCCGCGTTTGGCCATTCCATGTTGCGGGCGATGCCGGGCAACTGACTGGCCGGAGGTCCCCCTCCGTGCCAACTCGAGCGAGC